>NZ_JBLWGB010000001.1:0-1761396 GCF_048320955.1 Faecalibacterium sp. 9 | reverse complement strand
GGCGGCGCGGTGGACTACAAGGGCAGGCACTACCCGGATTTTGAAGCCGCCACCGGCTACGGCACCGGCGCAGGCCTGTGTGCGGCTGGAACTGCCGCCAGCACCTTCGCGGTGTTCCGGAGCTGGGCGACCCGCCCGATGGACACGGGGGCGGCTGCGGGAGCTTGAACGCCCGGGACATCGAGTGGAACGGCAAAAAGTACACCGCCTCGGATATCACAGATGCAGCGCGCCCGGGAGCGGAACGTCCGCCGCTGGAAAAAGCGGTATCTGGCCGAGGACGCCGCCGGGCTGGACCCCACCGACGCCGCTGTGCGCCTGAGAGCCGCCCGCCAGAGCCTTGCAGAGTTTGCACAGGCCACGGGCGGCCGTGTGGACAGCGCCCGTGTCAGTGTGCCCAAGTTCGGCAGGAGCGAAGCCGGCAGGGCGAGCTGGGCAGCAAGAGGGAAATCTCTGGGAAATTCTGGAACGCTCCTGCAAAAGCTCAATTACTCCAACAACGTTTCTAAAACCGAGCGTGAAAGCATTGAGAGCGAGTTGTCTATTCTTCCTCAGTGGCAGCGTGATAAGGCTGAAAGCATCATCAACAAGGTCGTAATGACAGAGAAAGACGCCAATGGAAGCGGCTATTATTATCCGGACAAAACGCTTTATCTTCACCCTGAGCGCAAAAGCGGTGATGTCATTCACGAGTATGGCCACGCATTGGAATATCTCCCTTGACCTGCGGCATAACTCCAAATACATCAGCATCCGAAAATCCGGGATTGATGTTGAAGATCTTTCTCAAATCGTGTATGATGATAGTACCTATACACAAGCGGTTTATCTCCTTCAGAACAGCAAATTCATATCTGAGTATCAGGGACGGCTATATGAATCTCCCACGGATGGAATTTTTAAAGCCGGAACGATGCAGATCAATGAAGATATGCTGAAGGAATATTTCAGCGAAGGGTATCGCGCTTTTTATCAGGAGCCCTTTGCCCTGAAAGAGAAGGACCCGCAGCTCTATCATTTTATTGAGGGATTGAACGATGACCAAAAGTGAAGTGCTACAGCTTGATGAGCCCTCTGCAATCTGGAACGAAATGCAAAAGAATCCGGCATTGCGAACAGATGGGGATGTCTGGCTGCACATGACCCGCCTGTCAGCCAAGCAAGACAGACAGCGGTCTCAGGAAGCGTATGGCGACCCGGAAGCGTATCTGTATATGGACTTAAACAAAAAGAAGTGAGGTGCATCATGGAAGATTTTCGCATCATCTACCGCATCCTGAAATTCTTGCAGCAGAGCGTGGATTTGAGGACTTCGACAGCGAAGGATTCGAACGCCGAACGCTTCGGTAAGAATGGAACCGTTTTCAGGCCTTGCTTAGTCAGGCTTCAGCGTGCAGGATACATTGAAGGTCTGGACATCGTTCAGTACATCCGCCAGCCGGCACCCATACCGATCCGTACCACTACAAGCTCTATTTCCACACTGATATCCTGCCCAGCGTGGAAACAAGGCCGTAAAATTTAATACTCAGCGGTTGGCGCACAGCGTCAGCCGCTTTTTTATGCCGTTTTAGCTCATGTTGGCAGAGCACCGGACTTTTAATCCGGGTGTGGCGGGTTCAACTCCCGCAAGCGGCACCACAGCGGAAGGCGGCGCGTACCCCGTCTTGTCCCGTGCGGAATGAGAACCGCGATACAAAACAGCAGGGACTTATCCACCCAACAGACAAAAGAAAGGAGCACATCGCAAGTGAAACGCGAAGATGTGAGCAAGATCATTCCGGGTATCACCTCGGACCAGCTGGACAGCATCATGAACCTGCACGGCGCGGATATCACGGCCAAGGTGAACAAGATGACCACCCTCAAGGCCGAGAAAACCACCCTGACCGAACAGCTGTCCACTGCAAACAGCAAACTGGAAGGCTACGACCCCGAGTGGAAGGCCAAGGCCGAGCAGGCCAAGACCGATGCTGTGCGACTCAGGTCGCTGCCCTCGAAAAGGGCTACGCTCTGGAACGCAAGGCATCCGGCCTGAAATTTTCCAGCGAGAGCGCCCGCAAGGCGTTCCTTGCCGAGGCAAAGGCCCAGAATTTTGCTATGAAGGACGGCGAGATTCTGGGCTTTGATGATTATGTCAAGGCTTTCAAAGAGAATAATCCAGCGCCATTCTGCCGGACGGCGGCATGGCGCGTTTTCCGCATCGGCGACCGGCACCCACCCGGCCAGCCCGCAAACACACATGAGGCCGCGAAATGCTGCATTCGCGCAGCGTTCAGCAGGAAGGTTCAATTGTACTGGCTACTGATGCAATCGCTCGCAATAAGGCTGAGGCCCTGATCCAGAGCGTTGGTGAACACCATCCAGCAGGACGTGCCCAAAAGCTCCACCGTCATGCAGCTGGGCACCCGCCTTGCCGATATGACCTGTTGACCGACCAGAATTCACCGTGCTGTCCAGGTGCTGCCGCTGGCTGCTGGGTAGACGAGCTGACTACCGGCATCAGAAGACGGCAAGCAGGAATGGGACAACGTGTATATGACCGCTGCAGAGCTGGCCGTCATCGTTCCTGTGCCCGAGGCTGTGCTGGCAGATTCCAGCTTTGACATCATGGGCGAGGTACAGCCCCGCGTCCGGGAAGCCATGGGCGCAAAGATCGACAACGCCATCCTGTTCGGCGGCGAGCGTCCCACCGAGTGGACGACCGATGTTCTGACCCTTGCGGCCAAGAACAAAGTCACCGGCCCCATCGACTACGCAAAGCTGCTGGGCAAGGACGGTCTGTTCTCCAAGGTGGAGGCTGGCGGCTTCGGCGTGGACGCCGTGGTGGGCGACCTGACCGCCAAGGCAGAGCTGCGCGGCCTTGTGGATACCACTGGCCGTCCCCTGTTCCGTTCCGATATGCAGGGTGCCACCACCTACGCGCTGGACGGCGCACCGATGTACTTCCCGGATAACGGCGGCTTTGATGCTTCCAAGGCGCGGCCAATTGACGAGCAACTTCAAGGAGCTGGTGTACTCCATCCGTCAAGAGGACGTCACCGTGAAGCTGCTGGATCAGGGCGTTATTCGAAGCATCGGCCAGCTGCACGCCGAGGAGATCGTCGAAGCTCGCCCGGCCAGATGGTGGCCCTGCGTGGGTCATGCGCATGGGCTGGGCACTGCCGAACCCTGCCACCCGTATGAACGCCGACCGCTCCAAAGTCCCCTTTGCGTTCCTGACCGCAGCTGCCGTCGCAGCATAAGGAGGCCCCATGCTCTACTGCACCTATGACCAGTACACGGCGGCGGGCGGCATGGTGCCAGAAACGGCGTTCGGTGTGCTGTGCAGCCGGGCTTCCCGCATGATCGATTCCGCCACCTTTGGCCGGGCCGAGAGCCACGCCGCCGGGTGCGAGGCCTGCCGGGAAGCATTGGCGGACGCCTGCGGGCAGATCGTCGGCCTGCTGGCCGCTGCATCTGCGGCGGGTGCTGTGCCGGGTGCTGCCAGCGTCTCCAACGACGGCTACAGCGTCACCTTTGGCAGCAATGCCGATGCCACCGCCGCCGCCCGGCAGGAAGCCTATGACGACATCCCCGCACCGCGCTGGGCAATGACCCGCACGACCTGCTGTACAGGGGGATTTTGTGATGCAGACAGCCGTTACTGTGGTGAACCTCATCCACGATGTGACCACCGAGACAGACAGGCCGGTGTGCTGGGTGTGCTCCCGGGTGCTGCTGGCGGGAATGCCGCTCCACCTCCGGCTCCGGCACCGCCAAAGACCCGGAGCGCACCACCCACATCCGCATCCCGGCCAGCGTGTGTACGGCGGGCTACCTGCCCTATGCCCAGTGGGCGGCGCTGTCTGCGGCGGAAAAGACCAAGCACTGGACCCTGAAACGCGGCTGGAAGCTGGTGCAGGGCGCGGTGCCTGCCTTGACCGCCGAAGAGTATGCCCGGCTTGAAAAAACGCACCTGTGCTGCACAGCGGCGGCTGTCTCGGACGACCGGGAGCCGCTGCTGCCCCACTGGCATGTGGAAGGGAGCTGATCGCATGAGCGCACCGGTTTTTGATTTCAAGATCACGTTCCGGCCCGGCTTTCAGGCCGACATGGATGCACGGTTCGCAAAGCTGCAGTTTGCCTTTTCACAGAAAGTGGCGGCAACGGTAGACCCCTATGTGCCCTTTGACACCGGCACGCTGAAGAACAGCGTGAATCAGGCATCCGACTTCAAGGAAGGTCTGCTGGTGTACAATACGCCCTATGCCCGCAGGCAGTATTATCTGCATGAACAGGGCAAGGGTCTGCATGGTGAGAACGGCCTGCGCGGCTCCTATTGGGGCCAGCGGGCCATTGCCGACCACAAGGACGAGCTGGAAAAGTTCGCCCATGATGCCGCAAAGCAGTTTCTGGGAGGGAACAAATGAGCGAAACCGTAAAGCCCACCATTGCCGCCCTGCGGGCATGGCTCAAGACCTGCCCGCTGATCGCCGAAGAACAGGAAGCCACCGGTGCAGCCTTCCGCATTGCCGGACTGGAAGAAGAATCCACCGCATTTTCCATCGAGGACAGCCCCGGTGATCCCATCCTCACCGAGTACATCTCCGGCTGGGAAATGTCGAAGAATTACCTCTTCCTCAGCCGCCGGGAGTACAGCGAGGTGGACGCCGTCAGCATCCAGAACAGCGGCTTTTTTGAGCAGCTCACCGAGTGGGTCATGCGGCAGGACGCCCGGCACGACCTGCCTGACCTCTCGGCCTGCGGCGGGGGCAAGACCCCTACCGGCATTGCCGTGACAAACAGCGGCTACATCGTCACAAACAGCGCGGGCAGCTGTAAGATGCAGCTGCAAATGCGCCTGACCTACTACATGCCAAAATGAAAGGAGTTTTGATATGACTGTATCTGAAGCCATTACCAAGTCCGGCATCACGCCCAGCGCGTCGTATACCGGCATTGAGACGGCGGACGACTTCATCCTCGCCTTCCAGATCGAGAGCACCCAGACCAAGGAAAGCCAGTGGATCGTCTGCGCCGACCACGTGAAGGAGCATTCCGGCTCCCTGAACGCCACCACCGAGGATTCCCAGTACATCCGCACCGGCAACGTTACCGAAAAGACCGGCACCCAGCGCACCCTTGCCGTCAACGGCGTCCGCTACACGGGCGATGCTTTTCAGAATTTTGTGCTGAGCCACAAGATCGTGTACGGTACCGGCAGCGATATCATCAGGCCGTACATCTATTTCAGCCTTCGCACCGGCAAGGGCGAGAAGGGCAGCGCTTCCATCATCGTCACCAGCGACGTGGGCGGTGCAGCCGGTTCCAAGGCCACCTTTGCCTGCGACGTGAAGGTCATCGGCACGCCGGAGGAGTTTGACTACAACCCCGCCACCCAGTCCGCTGAGCCTGCCAAGGCCGTCAAGGGCTGATTTTTTTCAAACACAGTCCCCGCTCCACACCGGAACGGGGATTTTTTATGCCGTGAACAAAGCTTATTCCTCCGGGGCAGAACCGGGGCACGGCCCAAGAAGGAGCCAGAACATGGTTATTTGTGGACAGGAATTTGAATTTTCGGCGCTGAACGCCAACGACCTCGACCGTATGGACGCGGCACAGCAGCACATGCAGGCGGCTTCTGACCGCGAGAGCAAGCGCTCGCATACGGGCACCGCCGACATCCTGCGCGGCCAGTGCCGCCTTATGATGGGCTACTTCGACGAGCTGCTGGGCGAGGGTGCATCTGAACGTCTGGGTCTTGACGGAAACAGCTTGGTGCCTGTGTCCGTGTGACGAACGCCATCAAGGAAGCCATCGCCGCAGAACAGGCCACCGTAAAGCAGGCGGCTGCAATGCCCATGAACCGCGAGCAGCGGCGCGCAGCGGCAAAGCAGCAGCAGCGCAAGCAGAAACCCGTGTCCCGCAGCGAGGGTTTCCACCCGCAGGTGGCAAGCCGCCCGGCGCAGCAGCCTATCACCCAGACCAACACTTTCTGGCCGGACACGGAAGCCGAGACCCGCCGCAAGACCGACCAGCTGATCGATGCCCGGCAGGCTGTGAATGCCCTGCGGGACGACCCCGATGCCATGCAGCAGCTGGCAGAGTACGCTCTGCAGCTGGCATCCGAGCGCCATGTCTGACCTGCTGCTGGACGAGTTGCCCACCCGGTGGCACGGACACGAGATCATCCCGGATTTCCGGCCCATGGTCTGGCTGGTGAACGCCTATGTGCGCGGCCAGACAGGAGATGACCCCCTCGGTTTTGCGGTCAGCGCCCTCTGGCGTTTTTACAAAGACCCACACTGTTTTCTGAACGACCCTCAGAAGATCATCGACGCCTACGGGTACATGATCGAGTTTTATAAGGCGGGCGAAAAAGCAGCCGAAAGCGCCGCAGCTGAAAGCAGTACCGCGCCCTCTTCCGGTCTTGCCTTCGACTACCAGTGTGATGCCGGTTACATCGTGGCGGCGTTCCAGCAGGCCTACGGCATCGACCTGACCCGGGAGCGGGTGCACTGGTTCCGGTTCCGGGCGCTGTTCGCGGCCCTGCCGGAGGAGACCCTCATGGCCAAGATCATGAGCTGGCGCACCATGGACCTGTCCGAGTACGAGGGCAGTATGCGTGCCCACTATGCCGACTTGCAGGAGCGCTTTGCCCTGCCTGCTGAGCTGAGAGGGGGTGCCGCCCGTGTCGTGTCCGTCGAAGAGCATGATGCTGCGTTCCTTGCGCGGTTCCGGCACTAGCCGCGCCCCGGTGCCCTGCCCATACTGCGGGCGGGCGCTGCCGGTGTGGGCAGAAAATGCCGCATCCGCCCATGGCCTGTGGGTAAAATGCAAAAATCCCGCCTGTAAGCGGGAGGTAGAGATCAAGTTATAACAGCCTGTGCCCTTGTGCCCGCGCTCTTTTGGAATGGAGAGAGGTGGACACAGTGGCATTTGATTTTGACGTTACCGGCAACACCAAACTGGATACCAGCGGTTTTACCAATGGCATTTCCAGCATGACGGTGGCTGCTGGTAATCTGATCGCTGACTTTGTAAAATCGGCCAGCAGCAAAATGGCCGAGCTGGTGACTTCCTCGGTCGATATTGGTTCATCGTTCGAGACAGCCCTTGCCAAGGTCGGCACCATCGCCGACACGAGCAAGGTCTCCGTGGGCGATCTGAACAAGCAGATCCTTGATACATCCGGCAGCATGGGCGTTGCCGCTGCAGACATTGCCGAAGCAGCCTATCAGGCCATCAGTGCCGGACAGGATACGGCAAACGCCGTAGCTTTTGCCGGACAGGCTTCCAAGCTGGCTGCTGCTGGCTTCACTTCCAGCAGTTCGGCAGTCGATATCCTGACCACCGCGCTGAATGCCTATGGACTGAGTGCAGATCAGGCCATCCATGTATCGGATGTGCTGCTGACCACCCAGAATCTGGGCAAAACCAGCGTGGATGAGCTTTCGTCCAGCATGGGCAAGGTCATTCCTCTGGCTGCAGCGTATGGCGTGACCGTCGAAAATCTGTCCAGTGGTCTGGCCGTCATGACCGCAAATGGTATTGCCACGGCAGAAGCCACCACCTACACCAAGTCCATGCTCAACGAACTTGGCGATGCCGGTTCTACTGTCGGCAAAATTTTGCAGAAACAGACCGGCAAGAGCTTTGCTCAGCTGAATGCTGAGGGCAAGAGCCTAGGCGATGTTCTGCAGATTTTGTATCAGAGCGTCGGCGGCAGCAGCACTGCCTTTGCAGGTCTGTGGTCGAGTGTGGAAGCAGGCACCGGTGCATTGTCGCTGGCATCCGGCGGCGCTGAACATTTCAACGATGTGCTCAGCCAGATGCAGAACAGCGCAGGCGCTACCGAGACCGCCTACGAGACCATGACCGACACCTTTCAGCACAAGGTGGAGACCATGCAGACGGCTGCCCAGAACTTCGGCATCACCCTGTATGACTCGCTGGAATCCTCTCTGAGCGATGCCACTCAGTGGGGCACAGACTGCCTCACCCAGCTGACCACCGCCCTGTCTGATGGCGGACCCGAAGCCATGCTTCAGGCTGCAGGCCAGATTCTCTCCGATCTGGCGGCAGGCATTACCGAGCAGCTGCCCGGCCTGATGAACACCGGCGTGGAGATCATCACCCAGCTGGCTGAGGACATCGTGGAAGCTACACCGGCCATGCTGGACACGGCTGCTGAAGTGCTGGGCGCGCTGGCACAGGGCCTTGTTGACAACATCCCGGACCTGATCGCCAGCGCCGCCGAGATCATCGCCGGATTTATCGGCTACCTCGGTGACCACACAGACGAGATGATGACCGCCGGCCTGCAGATCATCGAGAGCCTCATCATTGGTATCACCGACAATCTCCCTGCACTGATCGAGTCCGCAGGCGCGGCGATTGCCAAGTTTGCCGCCGCGCTGATTTCCAACCTGCCGAAGATCCTCGAGTGCGGCGCGGCTATGCTGACCACCCTTGTGGACGGTATCCTCTACAGCATTGAAAATCTGGCCGAAGCCGCCCTCGCCTGCGTGGCAAAGCTGGTGGGCGTCTGGGACGGCAGCATGGACGAGTGGGGCCATATCGGAGAGAACATCGTTCAGGGCATCATCAACGGCATCGCGTCGATGTGGAACCGGCTGACCTCGTGGGTCAGCGGCCTGATTGCAAATCTGGTGGGCACGGCCAGCAATGCCGCCGTCAACGGCATCACCCAGAGCACCTCTGGCTCTACCTCTTCCGGCTCGACGAGCGCCGGGGCAATGAACCGCGACCAGCGGCACGCCGACGCGCTGGCCGGGAAAGGCATCAGCAATAAGAGCTGGACCGAACGTCAGGAAGAAGCCAAAAAGGCCGGTAAGGAGACGGCAGCATCGATTACTCAGTCGGCAAACAACGCCGCTGCTGCCATCGACAAGTCCGGCAAAAAAGCATCGAAAAGCGCCAAAAAATCCACCGCCGAAGTGGTCAAGTCCATCTCGGACACCACGACCGAAATCGACGGCAAGATCACCCGCACCACCGAAAACATCACCGAAACGCTCTCCAACGGCAAGACACAGCAAAAGCAGGTCATCACCGAGACTTCCCGGCAGATGGTGGACGGCGTGCTGAAAGATGTCAAGACCATCACGGAAGTGGCGGCAAACGGCACCAAGACCGTCAAGCAGACCATGGAGACGGTGCGGGAGACCGCCAAAACTGTCACTTCCACCTTCGAGACACTGGCAGACGGGGTCAAGACCACCACCCAGACCGTCACCGAGACCCTGACCGACGGCACCGAGACCCAGAAGCAGGTCATCACCAAGACCTACGACGACGTGGTGGACGGTGCCCTCGTGACCATCGAGCGGGTCAAGACCATCGCCGCCGACGGCACCGAGAAGGTAGCCGAGCAGATCAAAAAATCCAGCGCAGACACCTTCGACGGCCTGTGGAAGGAGATCCAGACCGAGGCCAACACCAGCGTGCTGGGTACCTTCGATGACCTGTACACTGCTGTCAAGAATCAGGACTGGCTCTCCGTCGGCAAGTGGGTCGCAAGCACCATCTACAGCGGCCTGACCGCCGACCAGAAGCAGCAGGTGCAGTCCTTCGCCCTCGGCATCGTGAATAAGCTCAATAAGGCGCTGGGCGGTGCCCGGGACAAGCTGGTGCAGGGAGCCATCGACCTTGGCGGGCAGATCGTGAACGGCCTGACCGGCGGCTTCTCTGAGGTCTGGCAGCAGGCGCAGGGCCTCGGCTCCACCCTGCTGAACATTTTCAACGGCCTGAAAGACCCGCTGCAGGCGGTGGCTCTCGCCATCAGCAAGGGCCTGAGCGGCGGCTTTCTCTCCTGTATGCCCGAGATCCTCATGGGCGCGGGCAGCGTGATCGTGGCCATCAGCTCGGCCTTTACCGGGATGCTGGAAACCATCGGCGCTGTTGCCGACCGGGTTCGGGACCCCGAAGGGCCTGCTGATGATCGCAGCGGGCATCGCGCTGGTGGCCGCGATCGCAGGCATCGTCGCCGCCCTCGGCGGCTCTTTCAGCAAGAAAGGCTCGTCCGGCGGCGGTTCCTCTGGCGGCGGTTCGTCCGGCTCCGGCGGCATGGGCAGCGTGGATATCACCACCGGCACCGGCAGTCTGGAAGATGCCATCAACGCCAACACCAAGGCGCTGGAAAAGACAAACTCTGCCCTTGCCGATATGATCCGGCAGGCGGGAGCGCTGGTGCTTTCCGACAACATGCGCCTCGGCTCCACCGTGGCCGCTTCCGGCACCGCACAGGTGGTGTCCGCCGCCCGCAGCTACCACCGGGAGGGCGACACCAATATCACCCAGAACTTCTACAATGGCCACGACACCGCCGCCGCACAGCAGCGGGAAGCCCGCTGGGAGGCCGACAAGGCCAAGGCCCGCAAACGATGAAAGGAGGACACCGTGCTTTTTAAGGATCACCTCGAAATAGTCACCGACGCCGGTGCCGTCCTGCATCTGGGCTGGGACTACGACGCCCCTTACTTTCTCGACCCGCTCAACGGCATCGACGTGGACTTGAAAACCGCGCAGGGTGTCAATCAGGTGGGCGACACCGTGGAGGGGCAGAGCGTCTCCGGTGTGTCCCGCACCCTCGATGTGGTGTTCTGGGGCGCGTACGCGCTGGACAATGCCCGGGCGTTCAGCAAAAAAATGCCATACTTCACCAAGGGCACCCTGTACTTTGGCGACCACTATTTCACCCGGTTCGTGCTGCAGAAAACGCCCTACTTTTCCAGCTACACGCCGCAGCCGCGCTGTTCGCTCATGCTCTACAGCGAAAAGCCCTTCTGGTACGACCTCAATGCCGTCAGCAGCGTGCTGGGCGGGTATGAGAAAGCGTTCCGTTTCCCCGTCTGCTACGACAGCCACATCTACGGCATCAAGCGGGACGGCACGGCGGCGGTGCTGCGCAACGACGGTTCGCTGCCAGTGCCCTTCACTGCCACCCTGCGGTGCGACATGCCGGTGACGCATCCCAAGGTGGTGGATCTGCAGACCGGGGCCTTCATCGGCTTTGACCTGACCCTGCAGCCGGACGAGACGCTGGAGATCTACCGCAGCACCTCTGACCGGCTGGCCTGCACCCTGACCCGGGCAGGCGTGACCGAGAACATCTTTGCAAAGCTGGACGAGGACAGCACCCTCACCGAGCTGCAGCCCGGCGATAACGTGCTGAGTATGCAGGCGGAGTCCGGCTCCGGCTACCTGCAGGCATCCGTGAGCTTTTACCCGATGGAGGCGGGCATTCTTCCCGAACCGCTATGAGAATAGACGTTTTGGACGCAGACACCCTTGCCCGCGTGGGCTGGGTGGATGTGTGGGTGTCCCTCTACTGGGACAGCCCCTATTACTCCGAGGGCAGTTTTACCCTTGAGGTGCGGCCCACCGCCGAGAATCTGCAGCTTTTGCAGGAAGGGCGCTGGCTGGTGCGCAGCGACGAGAACCCCCGCATCCCCATGCGCATCTGCTCCCGCACCAACCAGAACGAGGATGCGAATTTGGTCGTGAGCGGCTACCCGGCAACGTGGCTGCTGACCAAGCGGGTGTCTGCGGTGAGCATCAAGAACCAGCCAGCGGAAGCCGCCATGCGCAGCCTTGTGAGCGCCGCAAAACCGTGGCCCCGCCTTGAGCTGGGCACCGAGTACGGCTTTGACACCACCTTTGAAAAGCAGACCTCCGGCGGCACGATCTTCGACTACTGCCAGACCATCGGGCAGGCCTGTGATCTGGGGTTCCGCATCGTGCTGGATGGCAAGGGCAGCAGCAAGCGCCTGCTCTTCGAGTGCTTCCGGCCCACCTTCGACCCGAACCGCCGCTACAGCCCCCAGTGGGGCAATCTGCTGAATGCCGGGTGGAGCTTTGCCGACACCGACTACGCCAACGTGGCCCTTGTGCAGGGCGCTGGCGAGGGCGACGAGCGGGCCACCGTCTGGGTGGGGGATGTGACCGCCACCGGCTCAGATCGGCGGGAGATGTATATTGACGCCCGGGACGTGCAGCCGGAGGACGGCGAGACCAGCACCAGCCAGAGCTATCTGGAAAAGCTGGCTGACCGGGGCGGTGAAAAGCTGCTGAGCCAGCTGCGCACCGGGTCCATCGAGTTTGACGTGGACGACGACACCCTGCAGGTGGGCGACGTGCTGAGCGCAAGTCTGCCTCAGCTGGGCTACACCGCCATGGTGCGGGTAGCCGACATCATCACCCAGAGCGAGGACAGCGGCACCACCCGCACCATCCGGCTGGGCACGCCCACATGGCACAAGACCTGAAAGGAGGACTTTATGGCTGATATCATTACTTACCCCGAAGACGGCATCCGATATGACGCCGACGATGCTTCGGGCTACCTTGCCACCCGCCTGAGCGGCGTATACAGCGCCGAGGAGGATTTCTCCGTCACAGCACAGGGCGGCCTGAGCGTACAGGTGAGCGCCGGTCAGGCATGGGTGCACCCGGCGCGGTTCAAGGGCCGCAGCATCATCATGGAGCAGCCCACCACCGTGGTGCTCACCGAAGCGGACCCTGTGCGCAGCCGCATTGACCGCATCGTGCTGCGCTACGACGCCGCCGCCAAAAAGACCAGCCTGCAGGTGCTGGACGGCACGCCGGACTCCGCTGCCCCTGCGGCCCCGGAAATTTCACGCACCGAGCTGGTCTATGACCTCTGCCTTGCCGAGATCAGACGCCCCGCAGGCAGCACTTCCATCACCGCCGCCGACATCACCGACACCCGCGCGGACGAGACCGTCTGCGGCGTCATGCGGGACGGCGTGACCGGCATCCCCACCGGCACTTTGGTGCAGCAGTTTCGAGCTGTCATTGACGCACTGAAAGGGGAAGCCGCCGATAAGCTCGGCTACTACCCCGTGGGCAGCATCTACCAGAGCACCGACCCCACCAGCCCCGCCGCGCTGTTCGGCGGCAGCTGGGAGGAGATTGCCTCCGAGCGGGTGCTGATGGGTGCGTCCAGCACCCACGCAGCAGGCACCACTGTTAAGGCCGGTCTGCCGAACCTCAAGGGCTCATCCTCTGGTGTGGCGAGCACAGCATACCCAAATGTATCTAACAGTGGCGCTCTTTCTATAAACACAAACAATGGCGGTTTGGCTGGTTACGAAGGCGGTTCATACGGCAGTAATTGCACCGTATCTTTTGACGCATCCAAGTCCAATGCCATCTACGGACGCAGCAGCACCGTGCAGCCCGCCGCCTACTATGTGCACATCTGGCACCGCGTGGCCTGAGAAAGGAGGTTTTGAGCGATGATCCCTGTGACATTTGACACTGTGGCAACATTGCAGTTTGGCAGTGAGGGTCACCCAACCAGTCTGCACTTTGCTATCCCGGAAGAGTGGAAAACCTGCAAAATCAGACTCCACCTGCGGCGCAGCGACGGTAGCTTTGTGCCCCCGATGCAGCTGGACGAAAATGGGTGCGTAAAAGTAGACCGCAGTGACTCCGGCAAGACCGGCGGACAGTGGATGCTGTCGGCTGAAAGTCCTGACGGAAAAGTATCTTACTCGCGAATCGGCAAATATGTGACCCCCATGGAGGTGACACCATGAAGATCATCGACGAGACCGGCGCGGTTGTGGAAAACCCGGACCTGACGCTGGGTTATCTGACCGACGACACCCAGCCGCTGGAGCACCCGGCGCAGGAGGCCGTGGCCGAGGTGGCCCACTACGAGACGGTGGCCGAATACCCCAGCGGCGGCAGGGACGTGCAGCGGGTGGTGGATGTGCCGGGCGTACCGGCAAAGCCCGCGCTTTCAAAATCCGCATTGCCGCCGGTGAAGTCTTTGAAGACATCGCCGCCGACTACCCGTCCCTGACCACGGACCATCTGGAAGCCATCAAGGCAGAGCTGGAGAAGTAAAGGAGTAAGCGATGGAAAAGACCATCATGGACGTGAGCCGCCATCAGGGCACGATCGACTGGGCAAAGGTCAAGGCAAGCGGCAAGGTGGACGGCGTGATGATTCGCGCCATGGGCAACAGCGCCGATGGTCTGCCAAGCAAGCCCTACACCGACCCGCAGTTTGCCCGCAACTACGCAGAATGCAAGCGGCTGGGCATCCCCTGCGGCGTGTATGGCTACGTCAAGGCGGTCAACCGGGAGCAGGCCGACAAGGAGCTGGCCTATTTCAAGAAGCTGCTCACCGGCAGGAGCTTTGAGCTGCCTGTGGCGGTGGACATTGAGGACGAGGTGCAGAAGCCGCTGGGCAAGGCCGCACTGACCAACCTGACGGCCTACATGCTGAGCACGGTGGAAAGCTGGGGCGTGTACGCCATGCTGTACACCGGTTTGTGGTTCGGCAGTACCTTCCTCTACATGGGCGGTGCAGAGCTGAAGCCCTACGACGTGTGGCTGGCCGCCTACCGCACGAGGAAGCCCGCGCCCGGCTGGCCGTTCGGCATGTGGCAGTACACCAGAGCTGCCCGCGTGCCGGGGGTGAGCACTAATGTTGACATGAGCCACGCATACAAGGACTACGCTGCTATTATCAAGCGTGCCGGTCTGGGCGCGGTGAAGGGGGTGTGACCGATGGCGAGTATTCTTGCTGCCGCAGGCATTCCGACGGCGGTGCTGGGGCTTCTCGTCTGGCAGCTGAAGCGGCGCATCGAGCGTCAGGAAGCACGGCAGGAAGCCGCAGAGAAAGCCCGTGAGGAGTTCGAGACGAACCTGTACGAAAGCTCCCTCGCCGCAATCGCGCTGGGAGAAGCCACCGCCAAAGCCGTGCAGCGCATCCCGGACGCACACTGTAACGGCGATATGCACGCCGCCCTCGACTACGCGGCCGAGGTAAAGCATAAGCAACGCGATTTTGTCGCCAAGCGCGGCATCAGCGCGATCATCAACTGAGAGAAAGGGATCTGACCATGGAAGCAGTATTGACTAATATCTTGAACGTTGTCCCCGGCTGGCTTGCCCTCGCCCTGATGCTGGGCGGCTTTGCCTTTTACGTCCTCGGTGCCATCCGGCTGGGCTACGGCGCATCTGTCCGTCCGCTGGTGCTCGACCTGATCGAGCGCGCAGAGCACGAGATTCAGGGCACCAAGCGCGGTGCTGAACGCAAGGCGTGGGTAGCCGCAAAGCTCCGCGCCGCGCTGGACGCCAGCAAGTTCGGCAGGCTCTTCAGCTGGGCGATCACCGATGAGACCATCGGCAGGGTCATCCAGTTCTGCTTTGACAGGGCGAAGGATGTTGTAGGGAAACAGTAAACTCAATACATAGCAACAGCCCCGGGGAGCCTGACGGTTCCTCGGGGCTGTTTTTGTGCTTTGCGTGTTACTAATTCGATAACGTGTTTCTAATTTGTTACTAAATACCGTCGAAATTGTCAAATTTGCAGCAGCCAAAGCAATGAATTTTCTCGTGAAGTCGGGCTATTTCGGAGTGTACAAGCCTGAAAAAGTATGCTATTATAAAGAGTAGATTTTTACTCCTTCTGTCTGCAAACGCGGGACGAAGGGAGTTCGTTCATGATAAGGAGAACCATATGAAAGAACGCGCTTACCCTGTGTATACCGTCAACAAACACGCCGAGGGCCTGCTGGTGGGCGGGCATCCATGGGTGTACGAGAACGACATCCTCAATTCCCCGGAAAATGAGCCGGAAAACGGCACTCTGGCTGATGTGGTCAGCACCAAGGGTTCCTACCTTGGCACCGGCTTCGTCTCGCTCAAGAGCAAGATCCGCGTGCGGCTGATCTCCCGCAACGCCAATGACACCTTTGATGCAGCCTTCTGGCGCCGCCGGGTGGAATATGCATGGAGCTACCGCAAAACCGTGCTGGAACCCGCAGACCTTTCTGCCTGTCGCGTCATTTTTGGCGAGGCCGACCAGTTCCCCGGGCTGACGGTGGACCGGTTCAGCAACATCCTCGTCACCCAGACCCTGAGCGTGGGCATGGAAAAGCTCAAGCCCGTCCTCTTCCCCATTCTGGCAGAAGTCCTGCGCGCCGACGGCCAGACCATCGATGGCATCTACGAGCGCAACGATGAGGCCCTGCGCGCCAAGGAAGGTCTTGAGCAGAACAAAGGCTGGTTTGAGCTGCCCGGTGAGACTCATCCGGCAAGCACCCAGACCGAGATCTGCGAGAACGGCGTTTACTACCATGTGGACTTCGAGAATGGGCAGAAGACCGGCTTCTTCCTTGACCAGAAGTACAACCGCCGGGCTGTGGCACGCCTTGCCGCAGGCCACACCGTGCTGGACTGCTTTACCCATACCGGCAGCTTTGCACTGAACGCCGCTGCGGGCGGCGCTGCCCGTGTGACCGCCGCCGACATCAGCGCCGAGGCCATTGCCATGGCGCAGCGCAATGCCCAGCGCAACGGTCTGACCAATATGGACTTTTTGTGCGAGGACACCTTTGAGCTGCTGCCGAGGCTGGAAAAAGAGGGGCACCCCTACGATTTTATCATTCTGGACCCGCCTGCCTTTACCAAGGCGCGCCGCACCGTAGAAAACGCCATGCGCGGCTACAAGGAGATCAACTACCGTGCCATGAAGCTGCTGCCCCGCGGCGGCTATCTGGCAACTGCCAGCTGCTCCCACTTTGCCACCGAGGAGCTGTTCATCAAGATGCTGCGTGCAGCGGCAAAGGATGCGCACCGCCAGCTGCGGCAGATCGAAGTGAAGCAGCAGGCTCCGGATCACCCGATCCTGTGGGGCGTGCCGGAAACGAATTATCTGAAGTTCTTCCTCTTTCAGGTAATCTGACGATTTGAATGCCCTCCGTTTCACTCTGGGCATCTTCAGCGGAAATTTTATTTTTAATGTCTGAGCTTCCGGAAAATCTGCGGATTTTCCGGAAGCTCTTTTTCACGAAGCAGGGCCGTAGCGGACAATGGCACCGTATATTAAAAACACATTTTCACCAGAAGGGACCCCATCGGGTAAATGCATCTTTTTGCTGCGCTGCCTGAACCCTCTCAGTCAAAGCCTGACGGCTTTGCCAGCTCCCCCGAGGGGGGAGCTTTATGAGCAGGAACGGAAAACAACAATCTTTTCCGATGATGAATAAACTTACCCGGCAGCTGGATAAAAGCTCGCCCTTCGGGAGAGCTGGCATTGCGCAAGCAATGACTGAGAGGGTTTTTCCCATCGAGCGGAGAGGGTTCGTCCTCTTAAAAAGTCATACCAAGTGCGGATGCTCCAAAAATGCCGGAAGCTGCTTGTGCAGAATCGTCAGATTTGTCAATTGCCTTTTTGCCCGGCAGCGGCTATAATCAAACCATAGACAGCAACGGCGCTGTGGGTCACCTCCTGACTCGCAGCGCCGTTTTTGTTAAGATGCTTTCGTACTTCTGGGTGCGGCATTGCGGCAGACCAGAATGCAGACGAAAGGGTAAGAAAAATAAGATCAAGTAAGGAGTAGGATTTATGGCAGCGAATGTTATGGAAATCTACGGCAGCAAGGTCTTTAACGAACATGTGATGAAGGAGCGCCTGCCGAGCGCAACCTATAAGAGCCTGAAGAACACCCTGCACAAGGGTGCTCCGCTGGACATTGAGGTGGCAAACGTTGTGGCCAGCGTGATGAAGCGCTGGGCCATGGAGCTGGGTGCCACCCACTACACCCACTGGTTCCAGCCGCTGACCGGCATCACCAGTGAGAAGCACGATGGCTTTGTTTCCCCTGTGGGCGACGGCACCGCCATCATGGAGTTCTCCGGCAAGGAGCTGGTGCGCGGCGAGCCCGATGCATCTTCCTTCCCTTCCGGCGGTCTGCGCGCCACCTGCGAGGCCCGCGGCTACACTGCATGGGACCCCACCAGCTACGCATTCGTGAAGGATGATGTGCTGTGCATCCCCACCGCATTCGTCAGCTACACCGGCGAGGCTCTGGATAAGAAGACTCCGTTGCTGCGTTCCATGAACGCACTGTCCAATCAGGCGATCCGTATCCTGAAGCTGTTCGGCAAGGATGTGGATTACGTCTCCACCACCGTCGGCCCCGAGCAGGAGTACTTCCTTATTAAGAAGGAGGATTACGAAGCCCGTCAGGATCTGATCCTCACCGGCCGCACCCTGTTCGGTGCTCCCTCTGCCAAGGGCCAGGAGCTGGAGGAGCATTACTTCGGCGTTATCCGTCCCGAGGTGTCTGCGTTCATGAAGGAACTGGACGAGGAGCTGTGGAAGCTGGGCGTACCTGCCAAGACCAAGCACAACGAAGTAGCCCCCTGCCAGCATGAGCTGGCCCCCATCTACGATACCACCAATGTGGCCATCGACCACAACCTGCTGACCATGGAGATGATGAAGAAGATCGCTCCCAAGTACGGTCTGGTCTGCCTGCAGCATGAAAAGCCCTTTGAGGGGGTCAACGGCAGCGGCAAGCACAACAACTGGTCCCTGTCCACCACCGAGGAGAACCTGCTGGATCCCGGTGACACCCCCATGGAGAACCTGCAGTTCCTGGTGTTCCTGGCCGCAGTCATTAAGGCTGTGGACGAGTACGCCGACCTGCTGCGGACCTCTGTGGCCACTCCCGGCAACGATCACCGTCTGGGTGCAAACGAGGCACCTCCGGCCATCATCTCCATCTTTGTGGGCGAGGAGCTGGAGGCTGTCATTGACGCCATTGCCTCCGATTCTCCCTACGCCGGCCCCACCAAGATGAAGATGGACCTGGGTGTGGACGTGCTGCCCAAGTTCAGCAAGGACACCACCGACCGCAACCGCACCTCCCCCTTTGCCTTTACCGGCAACAAGTTCGAGTTCCGGATGCCCGGTTCTTCTCAGAACCTCAGCGACTGCGATACCATCCTGAACACCGCTGTGGCCAAGGAGCTGAAGGGCTACGCCGACGAGCTGGAAGGTGCTGAGGACTTTACCAGTGCCGCCATCGCTTTGGTCAAGCGCACCATCCGGGACCACCGCCGGGTCATCTTCAACGGCAACGGCTACACCGCCGAGTGGGAGGCCGAGGCTGCCAAGCGTGGCCTGCCCAACATGAAGAACACTCCTGCTGCCCTGCCGGCCCTCATCGACCCCAAGAACATCGCCCTGATGGAAGAGTTCGGGGTGCTGACCAAGGTGGAGATGCACAGCCGCTACGAGGTGGAGCTGGAGCACTACTCCAAGGTCATCAACATCGAGGCCCTGACCATGCTGGAGATGGCCCGCAAGCAGCTGCTGCCTGCCGTCAACTCCTACATGAGCGAGGTTGCCAACACCGCCGCCTCCAAGCTGGCCGTCAGCGAGAACATCAGCGTGCGCAGTGAGACCAAGACCCTGACCAAGCTCTCTGCCGATGCCGATGCTATGAGCGACGCCGTCGATACCCTGCAGGATGCAGTGGATGCTTCCAAGGCATTGCCCACCGAGGCAGAAAAGGCCGTTGCTTTCCACGACAACGTGCTGCCTGCAATGGATGCTCTGCGTGCCGCTGCGGACGACGCCGAGACCATCTGCGGTGAGGATTATTGGCCTCTGCCCAGCTACAGCAAGATGCTCTACTACGTCTGATCTTTCATCAGCGTAACAGCAGAATAGCATCCGTAGGCTGCGGAATTTAAAATTGCCATTCTCCTTTTCCTATTTCTTACACCAGCCTAAAGACCTGCTCCCATTTTGAGGGCAGGCCTTTAGGCGTTTTATTTGAAAGGGAAACCATTATGAGCTATTCGACCCAACAGGACATCCTTGATTTTGTGGAGGACAACAACGTCAAATTTGTGCGCTTTGCCTTCTGCGATATCTTTGGCACTCAGAAGAACATCGCCGTGCTGGCAAACGATCTGCCCAAAGCTCTGGAAGACGGTGTCTGCTTCGACGGCAGCTCCATTGCCGGCTTCATGAAGGTGGAGGAAAGCGACCTTGTGCTGCGGCCGGATCTGTCCACCGTGACCATTCTTCCCTGGCGCCCTACCGAGGGCCGGGTGATGCAGTTCTTCTGTGATGTGGAAAAGCCGGACGGCCAGCCCTTTGGCGGCAACTGCCGCGGCTTTCTGCGCAGCGTGAACCGCAAATTCAAAAAGCTGGGCATCACCTGCAATGTGGGCGCAGAGTGTGAGTTCTACCTGTTCGAGAATGATGACCGGGGCCGCCCCACCCGTATCCCCATCGACTTTGGCGGCTACTTTGACGTGGCCCCGCTGGACGCAGGCGAGAACCTCCGCCGGGACATCTGCCTGACCATGGAGCAGATGGGCATGAGCCCTCAGCACAGCCATCACGAAAGCGGCAACGGCCAGAACGAGATCGACTGCCACCACGCAGGCCCCCTCAAGACCGCCGACAACGTGATGATGTTCAAGCAGATCGTGCGTGCCATTGCCACCCGCAGCGGCATCCACGCAAGCTTCCTGCCCAAGCCCCTGCCGGATCAGGCGGGCAGCGGCCTGCACATCAACCTGTCCCTTTACATGGATGGCCGCAACCTGTTTGAAGGCGACATTGCCCCGGACAGCATTGCAGGCAGCTTTATGGCCGGTGTGCTGGCCCACAGCCGGGAGCTGACCGCGTTCACCAACCCTCTGCCCAACAGCTATCAGCGCTTTGGCTGCGATGAAGCGCCCCGCTATGTGAGCTGGAGCCGCCAGAACCGCAGCCAGCTGGTGCGCATCCCGCAGGTAAAGGGCGACAACTGCCGCATGGAACTGCGCAGCCCGGACCCTGCCTGCAACCCCTATCTGGCTATTGGTCTGGTGCTGGCTGCCGGATTGGACGGCATTGAGAACCGCATGGTGCTTTCTGCCCCCGTGAACAAGAATCTGTTCGACTCCTCCATGGCTGAGGGGCTCGGTCTTGAGACCCTGCCCGCCAGTCTGGAAGAGGCCGTACAGGCCGCGGAGGAGAGCGAATTTTTGCGCAGAGTGCTGCCCGAGCAGCTTGCCACCCGGTACTTCACCGAGGAGCTCAAGCGCTGTGAAGCACTGAAACATGCGTCCGACCCTGCTGAATACGAGCGCACCCATTACTTCAACGCCATCTGACCCCTGCAAAAAAGAGTGTGTAGGAGAAAGGAGCGAAGGAAATGGGACGTGCACTGATCGTAAGTGCCGGTGCAAGCTCCAACGAGTATATCGCTGCACGGCTGACCGAAATGGGCTACAGCCGCCCGGTGATCATTCCCAGCGGAGCCGAAGCCCGGCGGCGCATGACGGAATCGGATTTTGAGCTGATCGTGGTCAACTCTCCCCTGCCCGATGAATTCGGGCATGAGGTGTGCATCAATGCTGTGGAAAAAACAGATGCCGGCGTTGTGTTTCTGGTCAAAGCCGCACAGGCTGAGCAGCTGCTGGGCCCTTTGAGCGATCAGGGGGTATTGCTGCTGTCAAAGCCCTTCAGCACTGCCCTTTTCGTGCAGGCCATGCACATGGCAGCGGCCGGCAATCACCGGCTGCTGCGTGCCCGGCAGGAGAACGCCCGCTTACAGGAAAAGATCGCACAGGTGCGGCTGGTCAGCCGTGCAAAGTGCTGCCTTGTGGAGCACGAGCACATGACCGAAGCCGAAGCACACCGCTACATAGAAAAGCAGGCCATGGATACCCGTCGTGACCGCACAGAAATTGCACAGGAAGTCCTTGAAAATTATGAGGACATGGGTGTATAATATCAGATTGGGAAAAGTATCCTTGCTTTCACCGGCTCATTTTGGGAGAGGCAGAGAGCAAGACCGTTTGCCTGAAAGAATTTACAAAGGTTTACAAGGGAAAGAATTCAGAAAAGCAAAAATAGAGGAGGAAATTCTATGGCAGAGAAACAAACCAAATTCATCTTTGTCACCGGCGGTGTCGTTTCCGGTCTGGGCAAGGGCATCACGGCCGCATCGCTGGGCCGTCTGCTCAAGTGCCGCGGTCTGAAGGTGGCCAGCCAGAAGCTGGACCCCTATGTGAACGTAGACCCGGGTACCATGAGCCCGCTGCAGCACGGCGAAGTGTTCGTGACGGATGACGGTACCGAGACCGATCTGGATCTGGGCCACTACGAGCGCTTCATCGACGAGAACCTGAACAAATACTCCAACCTGACCACCGGCAAGGTGTACTGGAACGTGCTGAACAAGGAACGTCAGGGTGCATACCTGGGCCAGACTGTGCAGATCATCCCCCACATCACCAACGAGATCAAGAGCTATATCTACAATCTGGCTTCCTCCACCGAGGCTGACGTGGTCATTACCGAGATTGGCGGCACGACCGGTGATATCGAAAGCCAGCCCTTCCTCGAGGCCATCCGTCAGGTGGGTCTGGAGCAGGGCCGTGACAACTGCTGCTACATCCATGTGGTGCTGGTGCCCTACATTTCCGGCTCGGACGAGTACAAATCCAAGCCCGCACAGCACTCTGTGAAAGAGCTGCAGGGCATGGGTGTGAACCCCGACATTATCATCCTGCGTGCAGACGGCAGCGTGGGCGGCGACATCCGCCGCAAGATCAGCACCTTCTGCAATGTGAAGCCTGAGTGTGTGATCGAGAACCTGACCATGCCCAGCCTGTACCAGTGCCCGCTGATGCTGCACACCGGTGGTCTGGACGACGTCGTGGTGAAGAAACTCAAGCTGGACGTTCCTCCTGCCGACCTGACCGAGTGGAAGCAGGTGGTGTCCCGCATTGCCACCCGCAGCAAGACCTGCAGCATTGCACTGGTGGGCAAGTACGTCAAGCTGCACGACGCTTACCTCTCCGTGATGGAGAGCCTGTATCACGCCGGTTTTGAGAACGATAGTCAGGTAGAGATCCGCTGGGTGGAGAGTGAGGACCTGACCGATCAGGCCGCCTGCCGGGAGGCCTTTGCAGATGTGGACGGCATCATCGTGCCGGGCGGTTTCGGTGACCGCGGCATTGAGGGCATGATCCAGGCTGCACAGTATGCCCGCGAGAACCATGTTCCCTACTTCGGCATCTGCCTTGGCATGCAGATCATGGTAATGGAGTTTGCCCGGGGCGTTCTGGGCTACAAGGACGCCAATTCCAGCGAATTCACCCCGGACGGCAAGCACAACGTGATCGCGCTGATGGCCGACCAGCAGGGCAACATTCCCAAAGGCGGCACCATGCGTCTGGGTAAATATCCCTGCAAGGTTGCACCCGGCACCAAGATGGCCGAATGCTACGGCGAGGCCGAGATCTGGGAGCGCCACCGCCACCGCTACGAGTTCAACAACGAATTCCGTCAGGAAATGCAGGATGCCGGTCTTGTCATTTCCGGCACCAGCCCGGACGGTCGTCTGGTGGAGACTGTGGAGCTGCCCGGCCGTGACTTCCATTTGGGCGCACAGTTCCATCCGGAGTTCAAGAGCCGTCCCAACCGCGCTCACCCGCTGTTCAAGGCCTTTATCGCTGCTGCGCTCAAGTTTCGCGCCAGCGAGCAGCGCAGCCTGCTGCACATGTAAAGTCTCCAATAAATGAGGGTCGCTGCGGCATAGCAGCTCCTCAAGAATACACCGCACAAAACCCGGAACCCTTTCAAAGTCAAATGACTCAGAGGGCCCCGGGTTTCTTTTGGTTTTATATAGTATCACACATAGCACTGGTAACGACGGACAAGCGTGGACTGTCTGCACCGCAGCCAAGACTTCCATGAAGTTTATTGAAGGAGGTATGATATGGCTTAGGAACGTTCTTTCCGCTTCAGATCAGCCAGATAGCCGTGGAAGATTTCGAAGAACTTCGGGCTGAGCAGGAGAATGGCGATCATGTTGGGAATGACGATGAAGCCAACGGCCATATCAGCGATATAGTATCACCCCATTGTCAGGCAACAGTGCCTTATTTTCGATAATGTCACGGTCATTTCTTAATGTCAACAATGTCAAAAAGACCCCTGAAAGTTTCGATTTCTCGTCACTTTCAGGGGTCTTTCAAATTATTCTCAAATGTTAAACCGTGAAGGCTCGTTGAATTATAATTCTGTGTGCTTTTTCGCGGCTTAATGTCAAACTAATGTCACAGCGCGATTTATCTTTCGATTATACTCGTAGCATCGTTAAAAGTTTGCGTCATTCCATTATTCGAGCTCGGTAAGCTCGGATTCTCACTAAACAAATTTGTTTAGTAAGGCTATTCTTGAATGTTCACTTTTTCATGAGATTGCTGTGCTAGATGTGGCTTGCTGATTTTTTAGTATCAGGATAGTATCACACAACCAGCGGGATCTCTGTGAATATTATAGCAGATATTTTTCCTAATATCAAATATTATTTGCTATCATCCTCTGCCATTGAACTTTCACCAATCCCAAAGAACTTGTCAAAGAATCCTTTCAGCTTGTCGATCACACCCTGTTTTTTCTGCGCCCGGCCACCGCCGCCGAAACGGGAAACAGGCGGCATCAGCTTATCAATGTCAGTGCCCACAGTTTTGATCTCGCCATCACGGAACGCATTGGCCAGATACTTGCGCGTCTCCGGCTCCTTTAGCTTTTCCTCTTGGATGATCTTTGTAAGCTCTTTCTCTCGCTGTTCGGACACAAAGGTATTCCACTCTGCCATCACGTCATCCACATCGCTGACCCCTGCAATAAACGTTTCAATCAGCTGCTTTTTGCTACGCAGTTCCGGGCTGGCATCAATCGCCTTGCGAATCGTGATGAGCACTTCTTTATCATCGCAATGGGTGTCATGGTACTTTTTGACCAGCATCAGAATGTAGTCAATGTTAATTTCGACCTGCCGAATCAGTTCCACCTCGAACACCACATCATCCGTGATGTCCTCTTTGGTTTCATCGTGCTTCTTGTTACGCCATTCATCCCGCAAATCTTGATAGCGGCCCAAATAGTCCTGTAAATCCCGTTCAGAGATCAGTTCGTTGCCCTTGAAATCATCAAAGGAGGACAGCAGGTTCCGCATCCGCAGCAGTGCACCAAACAGCACGATAAAGTCCTTCTGGTTCTGCTCCCCGTTGATTTGCGGCTCTGTCAGCGGGAACTTCTGCGTCAGGTCATCGATCATGTCCGTATAGCCCTGATGGTATTTTCTCTGCTCGTCCATATAACCGTGGTAGTAGTCCGCATATTTGCGCAACAGAACGATGCCGCCCGCATTTTTATCTCCAAACAGCGAAATTGCCGCATCCACCCGCTTTTGCAGATTGCGGAAGCAGACGATATTGCCAAAGGTCTTGATGCTGTTCAAGATACGGTTCGTCCGGCTGAACGCCTGAATCAGACCGTGCATCTTCAGGTTTTTGTCCACCCAAAGGGTATTCAGGGTCGTGGCATCAAAGCCCGTCAGGAACATATTGACCACGATCAGCAGGTCAAGCTCTTTATTTTTCATGCGGAGCGATACATCTTTGTAGTAATTCTGGAACCGTTCGCCATCGGTCGAGTAGTTCGTGTGGAACATCTCGTTGTAATCCTGAATGGCTGCGTCCAGGAAATCCCGGCTGCTCTGGTCAAGGTTGGAGGTATCTTCCGGGTTTTCCTCGTCCAGAATGCCATCCGTTTCCGCTTCGTTGGCTCCATAGCTGTAAATGGTAGCAATGCGCAGCCGCTTGGTTGGGTCTGCCGCCATCTGTTTTTTGAACTCCTGATAATACAGCTTTGCCATCGGCACAGAAGCCACGCAGAAAATCGAATTAAAACCGCTGACGCGCTGTTTTTGCTTAATTTCCTCCACCGCACCACGCTGGGCAGAGGCCACCTCTGCCACATTCGTCAGCAGATTAAACTCATACGATTTGTCTCCCCGATAGGTTTTCTGGTCGAAGTGGTCGAGGATGTACTTTGTCACCAGAGAAATACGCTTGGGAGCCATGAATGCCTTTTCCCGGTCGATATCCCAAACCTGTTTATCGTCCATGTCTGGCTCTGCATCCATCGTCTTGATGTAATCCACACGGAATGGCAGCACATTCTTGTCGTTGATGGCATCCACGATAGTGTAGGTGTGCAGTTGGTCGCCGAACGTCTGCGCCGTGGTGAAATAGCGTGGATCAGTGGAGCTTCCTGCGTTGACTGCAAAAATCGGCGTTCCTGTAAAGCCGAACAGGTGGTACTTTTTGAAATTGTGAACAATGGCCTTGTGCATATCACCGAACTGGCTGCGGTGGCACTCGTCAAAGATGATTACAACGTGCTTCTGGTAGACTTCATGCCCCGGATTTTTCTTGATGAAGGTCGCCAGCTTCTGGATGGTGGTAATGATGATATGTGCTTCCGGGTTTTCCAACTGGCGTTTCAGAATCGTGGTGCTGGTGTTGGAGTTTGCCGCGCCCTTCTCGAAGCGGTCATACTCTTTCATAGTCTGGTAGTCCAAATCCTTGCGGTCTACCACAAACAACACCTTGTCGATGTAGGGCAACTGCGATGCCAGCCGTGCCGTTTTGAAGGAGGTCAACGTCTTGCCGGATCCAGTGGTGTGCCAGATGTAGCCACCGCCCTCGATAGTGCCATACTTTTTGTAATTGTTAGCGATCTCGATGCGGTTCAATATCCTCTCGGTTGCCGTGATCTGATATGGGCGCATCACCATCAGCATCTTTTCTGAGGTAAAGATACAGTACCGGGTCAGCACGCTCAGGATCGTGTGCTTTGCAAAGAATGTCCGGGTAAAGTCGATCAGATCCGTTAGCACGCGGTTGTTTGCATCGGCCCAGTAGGAGGTAAATTCAAAGCTGTTGCTGGTCTTTTCCTTTTTCGTCTTGCCGTGTTTGGCGTCCTTGATGGCATTGTAGCGGGTGCTGTTGGAGTAGTACTTGGTATTTGTGCCGTTGGAGATCACGAAAATCTGCGCATACTCGTACAAACCGCAGCCCGCCCAGAACGAATCCCGCTGATAGCGGTTGATCTGGTTGAACGCCTCCCGGATGGCCACCCCGCGCCGCTTCAGTTCCACATGAACCAGCGGAAAGCCGTTGACCAAAATCGTCACATCGTAGCGGTTATCATGCCGTGCGCCGTCTGCTTGTTTTACCTCATACTGATTGATGACCTGCAGGCGGTTGTTGTGGATGTTCTTTTTGTCGATCAGTGTGATATTTTTGGAACTTCCATCATCCCGGTGCAATACCTGCACATTATCTTCCTGAATCTTCCGGGTCTTTTCGGGAATATGCTCGTTGGGGTTGGCAATTACATCACTGAAAAACTGCTGCCACTCCGTATCGGAAAACCGGTAGTGGTTCAGCTCTTCCAGTTGGCTGCGGAGGTTAGCAATCAGTTCATCCTCGGTATGCAGCGGCAGATAGGTGTAGCCCTGCTCGCACAACAGCCGGATAAACTCTTTTTCCAGTTCCGCCTCTCTTTGGTAGCTGTCAGAGCGCACCTTGGAGGGTTCATAGGCAGCAACAACGGTATCCTCATTGGTAGCCGCAACGATATTGAAAAAGGACATTTCAAATTCCTCCTGCAATTTATCCTTCCGCTATATGCCACAATTCACAATATAGCGAACTTCTATAAACTGGTATCATTTCAACAAATTCAAGTTTATCTCCTGTCCATTTGGTTATTACAAAGTTTTCTTTTTCGTAGATGAATGAAACATAGGTATCATACTCTGGCAACCTGTCCATTCGATATTGAAAAAGATACTTAAAGTCCGCATTCAATCCATCAATCGCAAGTTTTCTTCCCTGTTCAAAATTGTCATTTGAATCAAAATTGAAATTATATGGAAAGAACAGCATTATATTTTTCTTTGTCTCAAATATCTTTATAATTTGAGATACATCCTTTTCCAATACATCTTCTTTCTCTTTCTTCTCTCGAATTTCTATCATTTTATTCCAGATTAGGCTCCGAAACACTGCATGCGGAATGCTGTAAGTAATCGGTTTATACCCCGGAACACCTTCGTGCTTTTCTGGCAGTCCAAAGCCTATCACACCGGGCATGAATTCTTGGATTGATGGTGAGAGGATTTTAGCCGCTTGCAGCCTTGATTGAGATGCGAAAAGCTTAAAATCAAGCTTGTATTCATCTGAAGCGCAGTCGTATTCTCCGTGTGCTTCTGACTCCGGCTTCTTATATAGCTTTCCATTGGATTTTTTCAGGAAGCAGCTTGAACAATTCACAAAATCCCGCAAGTAATCTTCATACGAATATGGCTCCATCACACCACCTATAAAGTTGTCAATCACTCTAGCTGCTCCAAGAAAATCCACTCTCATTTCAGAATATTCCAATCAATTCAACTCCTTAAAACTCAACAGCCTATCCCGATAGTACTCATACTGCTTTTGCCTTGCCTCAATCTCCGCGGGCAGGCCGCTGGTCAAATCATTGCAGATAGCATCAAAACGGTCAAGAATATCCACAATATATTTTTGCCGTTCCTGACTCGGAAGCGGAATTTCGATTCGGTTCAAATTCTTCTGGTTCAATTTAGGCTGTGCGCCGCCCGAAATATATAGAGCCAAATCAATCGAGTTCAAATAAAACTCTACAAACCGTCTGGTTTCGTAGCAATCAAACTTCAAAACGTGCGCATGATTATTGACCCAGTTTTTCCCCGAAATTGAAAACGCAATCGGCGTACTTCTTGCCAAAAGATTTGCGCCATCTTCTGACACAAGCAGGTAATCGCCGTCAAAAATATAATCCTTTACATAATCCACGATGCCAGAAGCCCCATAATACGGGTACTCTCCCGCTTCACGTTTGCCACTTGTGACAGGCTTACGCATACTGTCGCAATTTTCAGCAATATCTTCAAGCGTAACAACCGCATAGCCAAACACATACTGCAAGAGCTTAATCAGAGTTCCGTTCCGTTCCGTTCCGTTCCGTTCCGTTCCGTTCCGTTCCGTTCCGTTCCGTTCCGTTCCGTTCCGTTCAAAATTGTGTTACCAGTTTCTGCAAATGTCAAGAGCTTATCTCGGTAATACTCGTACTGCTTTTGACGGGCTTCAATTTCAGCAGGCAAGCCGATATTGAGGTCAGAGCAAATTTTCTCAAAGTTGTCCAGCACATTCACAATGCGATTTTGGACATCAAGGGGAGGAACCGGAACTGTCATTTTTGCCAATGACGCAAGCCCTATTGTTTTTTGTGCAGCCCCCTTTGCCGCCAAGTCCGCTTGTCTATGGAATGCTGTTCCATTCATTGCATGGTACAAATACCGTGAATCAATAACAGCATTGTTTGGTCTCAATATTGCAATATGTCGTTGAAATACAAACCTTTTATTTTCAGAAATATACACAGGGATTCCATACGACCCTACCACTGTATACAGCACATCACCTTTTTGGGGTCTACGCTTGTCCGCCAACCGGTTATAATATTCATCCGGAACATATTTTGTTACATTAAGGTTAATTTCATGTCGTTCATCAATATCTGAAATTGTAATAAACGGAACACCGCTATCCGCTTTAGGTGGTGCCTGATGATCGCCATCCGCTATCGAATCGCAGCATTCTTCTAACTGTTTTATTTCGCCTTTATAGCTATTCGCAAGCAACTTATCCCTATAATAAGTATACTGTGTCTTTCTAGCTGTAAGCTCCGCTGTAAGCTCCGCTGTAAGCTCCGTGAAATTGTCTAAGATACTGACAATTTCACGCTGAATTTCAAGCGGCGGAAGCGCAATTTTCAGTGACCGGAAATCCCTACCCGTAAGTTTAGGGATATTTCCATGAATTAATGAAGTAACATCAATTGTTTGAATATAAAAATAGAGGTACCGAAGCATTGTCCCCGACTTTTCTTCTATAACATGTGCGTGATTATTAACCCAAATTTTTCCTTCTGCCCATGTCACAACAGGTGTGCCAGATTTTGTTATTACACTACCATCTTCTCCAACTAAGACAAACTTTCCATTAAAAATATAATCAGAAACGTAATCCTGTACTCCATTAGCTCCATAATAGGGATATTCTCCCTTTTCGCGAGAGTTTTTTGTTACAGGCTTACGTTTTTTATCAAGAATATTACAGCACTCTTCCAATGGAAATGTTTCCACACCATCCGGGCAAAGTTCCTGAATCAGTTCTTCCAGCTTACTCATTCGCACTCTCTACTTTCTTTGCAATGTAAGTACTATACAACGCCATCACCGCATAATAATACATATCTTCCTGTGTTTCGATCAAATCTTCATCGAAAATAATATCTTCTTCTGATTCAGCAAATACCCGGCAACAGTCAATAACGATTCGCATCGTCCAGAATGTCATTATTTCTTCCGGGCATCCAGCCAAATTGCATTGCGACCAAACCATATCAATTGGTGGCTGCAGTAGCCATTTGGACTTTCCCAAATCTGCGGAGTGAAGGTAATCATACATATATCCGTATAGCGTTCCGTTATAGCTCGTGTCTTTTAATAATCGGAGTGAATCGCCTTGATAAAAGTGTGTTCGCCTTATGTCCTCAAATCTGTATGGATTTACTATTTCAGTTTTTTCGTCCGAATAACGTTCCATGCCCCAATGAAAGTATTTAGCTCCACCATACAAAACATCTCGACCAAAATAGTATGTTTTAATATCGTCTTTTAATAGTTTCAACGCAGCACTTATCTGTTCTTTGGAAACTTCTATTGGCTGAAAATTGGCTTGCTTGAGGATTTCCTTTTGGACTTCCTCACTACATCTTAAAAACTTGGTCGTTATCGCTCTATGATGCTTTCTTTTGAGTTTCAGACTCTTTGCAATCGCCGACAACGGCAAATACTCTATTTCATCCTCATTATCAATCAGAAAAACTCTTGCCGCTTCAGCAGCAGCCTTTTTCTGCGCCTCCACTTCCATTTGCTCACGTTCTTTTTCATGTGAGCGCTGTAGCCAATAGATTGCAACTGTCAATACAACTGTTGCAATCAATGAGAGCACATCCACTACGAAACTCCAAATCTCAAGGCTCATCTTTACTCTAGGTTTTCCTCCAAATACCTGTCAAAATCGCTCTGGTACAGCCGATCTTGCACCACACGGTACTTTTCAAACTCCGTTTCGGCGTGCATCTTTGCAAGCTGTGCCGAGATTTTGCCTGCATCCTTCAGCACTTCCAGATCATCTGCCTGCAAATAGATGTCCAGCCGCTTGGCCCAGTCCTCCATGGTCATGGGAATATGACGGCGGGCACGGTTCTCGGCAAGGTCGAGGTATGCCGAAACGATCAGCTCCATGGACTTCATTTCATCTTCGGTCAGGTAGTTTTTCGCTACCGAAACATCGCTCTTTTTGATTTTGCCGTTGGGAGCGTCCTTCCATGTGTGAAGCCCCATGTGCGGCTTTTCGGCATCGGCACGTTCATAGATCAGTTCTGCCGCCGTATGGCGATGCACGGCATAGTGCATCTTATTCTGCACCTTCGCAAAGAACTCTTTTGTGGTCAGCGCATTGCGGTCATAATCCAGCGAAGTAGCGTAAATGTCAGTAAGTTTCTGGTAGAAGTTGCGCTCCGAAATGCGGATCTCCCGGATGCGCTCCAACTGCTCTTCAAAGTATTTCTTGGTCAGGACTGTGCCACCGTTTTTCAGGCGTTCTTCGTCCATTGCCCAGCCCTTGATAGTATACTGCTCCACGATCTGATTTGCCCAGACACGGAACCGCACCGCCCGCTGGTTGTTCACCTTGAAGCCGACCGCAATAATCATTTGCAGATTATAGTGGTTCACGCTGCGAGCAACCTGTCGGCCACCCTCATTTTGAACTATTCGGAATTTCCGAATAGTTGCCGCTTCGTCCTGCTCATGGTCAGCATAAATCTTTTTGATATGCTCATTGATGGTCGGAAGCCCCACATCGTAAAGGGTCGCCATCATCTTTTGCGTCAGCCAGATGTTTTCATCCTCGTAGCGCATCTCAATGCTGTCCTTGTCCTCACCCGTAGAGGCAACAAAGGTCAGGTATTCAGCCGCAGAAGAACGTACCAATGCAGAATCTTTCTTCTTGCTTTCCATCTCAGCCCTCGATTTCTGCCACGATCTGGTCAATGGCGGCTCGCAGTTCATTCTCCCGTGCTACGATTTGTGCAATTTCAGCGTTCAGCTTTACAATGTCGATCTTCTCACGGGTGTCCTTAGCCTCCACATAAGTGGAAACCGACAGGTTATAGTCATTTTCCTGCACCTCGGAATACTCCGCCAGATGGGAGAAGTGTGCTTCTTCTGCCCGCTGTGCAAAGGTGTCCACTATTTTGTTAATGTTCTCCGGGGTGAGTTTGTTGTTGTTCGTCACCTTGACGCACTCGGAAGAAGCATCAATGAACAGCACCTTATTGTCCGTTTTACCCTTTTTCAGCACCATGATGCAGGTGGCAATACTGGTACCAAAGAACAGGTTGCTCGGCAGCTGAATGATGCAGTCAATGAAGTTGTTGTCCACCAGATATTTGCGGATCTTCTGCTCTGCGCCGCCACGGTACATGATGCCGGGGAAACAGACGATTGCTGCCGTACCGTTGGAAGCCAGCCATGCCAACGAATGCATGATAAACGCCAAGTCCGCTTTGCTCTTCGGAGCCAGCACACCTGCCGGAGCAAAGCGAGGGTCATTGATGAGCAGCGGATTCTCGTCACCGGCCCACTTGATGGAGTACGGCGGATTCGATACGATCAGCTCAAAAGGTTCATCATCCCAGTGCTGCGGATTGGTCAGCGTGTCCTCACAGGCAATGTCGAATTTGTCAAATTCAATGTCGTGCAGGAACATATTGATGCGGCACAGGTTGTACGTTGTGATGTTGATTTCTTGTCCAAAGAAACCATTGCGCACGGCATCCCGTCCCAGCACCTTTTCTGCCTTCAGCAGCAGCGAACCGGAACCACAGGCCGGGTCATATACCTTGTTGATTTCCTTCTTGCCTACGGTACCCAGCCGGGTCAGCAGCTCCGAAACATCAGCAGGCGTAAAGAACTCGCCACCGGACTTGCCTGCATTGCTGGCGTACATGGTCATCAGGTATTCGTAGGCATCGCCAAAGGCATCAATGTCATGCTCTTTCACATCGCCAAGGTTCATATCTGCCACGCCGTTCAGCAGTTTCACGAGCTTCTCATTGCGCTTGGCAACGGTCGCACCCAGCTTATTGCTGTTGACATCGTAATCATCAAACAGCCCTGCAAACTGTCCCTCAGAGGAGCTGCCCTTTGCGGATTCCTCAATGTGCCGGAACACCGTTTCCAACGTTTCGTTGAGGTTTTCATCGCTGGCCGCTTTTGCCCGCACATTGCAGAACAGCTCACTGGGCAGGATGAAGAACCCTTTTTCCTGTACCAGTCCTTCCCGTGCCTGCTCTGCCTCTGCATCAGACATATCTTCATAGCGGAAATCCGGGTTGCCTGCATCAATTTCGCCCTGATTGATATAGCTGGCGATGTTCTCCGAAATATAACGGTAGAACATCGTACCGAGAACGTAGCTCTTAAAATCCCATCCGTCCACTGCGCCGCGCAGATCATCCGCAATCGCCCAGATTGCACGGTGCAGCTCTTCGCGTTCCTGCTCTTTTTTGGTGTCTACCATTTTTATTTCCTCCATCAAATGCGGATTTCCGCATTGTTTTCTTTCATTTTAACATAGTAAATGTACCACTATTGGTACACCATGGTGTTTTTCCCAAAAAGGATATACTTTCCCTTTATACTATCCTAGTAAAGCGTACCACAGCTTTTCCGTGATTGCAAGCCGATAAAAATTTCTATTGCTTTTTTCAGCGAGATAGTGTACACTTTTTTCAATCTCGTCCACTATCTGCATCTCAGACGGTGTTTCGTATTAGTAAGCATCTACGATTTTGGAGGGAAACAAATGAAAGTGAAAAAGACCAAGCTGCCTGAAAACCTGTATCACTACACCAGCCTTATCAAATATCGGATGATTTCGGCCACTGGGAAATTAGTGCTGACGCCTTCCAACCTAAAGTACGATGGTGCAACTTTCCATCAGGAGCCGCTGTACTTCAATGGGCATGAAATTGGCATCAAAGCCGTTGACAAATATGAAAACTATCATCCTGTCGTCTGGCTGACTGCCAATGACCATGCCGGTGCAAAAAACACCGGTCTGTCCAACGACAAAATCATGTGCCGCATTACCATCAAGACCAATGGTAAAATCTGGCGATATCTGCCTTGGCGCACTTTCTGCGACAAGTATAACGCTGACCGCAGCGTTGCCTCAACCCTCAAACAAACCGCTAATGACTACCTGAACTGGTATGTCTGTGAATCTGAGATTCCAGTTGCGGACTTTGCAAAGGTCGAGTTTCTGGCTGAAGATGGCACCTACAAAGACGAGAAAGACATTCCCGGATTTGCTCTGACGGATATTGCCCCGGAACTTTTTGAGTAAAATATCACTTATATGTACAGACCCCCGCCAACATCCGCTGGCGGGGGTCTGCTATGCTTACAGCTCTACACTGTTCTGTCTGCTCTTCTTCTGGCTCCTATCTGTGGTCTGCTCCTGCTCCCTCATAAACCCAATGACCTGCTGCATCTTTTCGGCACCGAAATAGTTCCATACTCGCCTGAAATCACGTTTCATCGCATAGAGCTGCAAATTCTCAGCTTTTACCTGTTCCAGCTGCTGGCTCAAATGGCGGGTAGCTTTCTTCTCGTCCTGATAGAAATACTGGTACTTATCCCTCTCGTTCTTAACCTCCCAGTACTTCCGATGGAGGGCAAAGAGTACCTTCACCAACTTCTGGATCAGCGGCATGGCCTTCTTCTCCCGATAGCTCTTGGCGGTCTCAAATGTGGCTGCTTCTGGCACCCATTCTTCTGGCCGCTGGGAGTATTGCGCTGACAGGTTTTCCAAACCTTCCATAATGGGAGCCAGCTTGTTCAGCTTCTGGCTCTGCTTCTGGTAGGTCAGCTCTGCTTTCTGTACCCGCTGTTCAGCGGCTTCTACGGCTGTCTGCGCTGTTTCCAGCTGTTCCTGCATTTCGGTCAGGTCGGTCTGGCACTCCTGCTTGGCAGCTTCCAGAGCCGCTACCTCTTTACTACGCTCCTGCTTTTTGAAGTCCAGCACAGACAGGTGCTCTTCGTGGGTGCCTTTCTGTTCCCACTCGATGCCGTGCCGCTCCATCACGGCGGCAAGCTGCTCTTTCTCGGCGTTGATCCACTGGTTCAGCTCGGATTCCCGTTTAGAACCGCCTGCAAAGCCCAAGGCTTTCAGCGCCTGCTTCAGGGACACCTTGGTGTCCAGTCCTTTGCCTTTCCAGCCGGACACATACGGCACGAAGTCGATGTGCAGATGGGGCGTAGCTTCATCCATGTGGAGGAAAGCCCCGAACACCCGCAGTGTCGGGTTCCGCTCTTGGAAGCCCTGCATATACTCGTCCAGCAGTTCCTTTGCCAGTGCGCCATTCTCGGTCAGGACACCCATATCATCTTTGTTGCCGATCTGGACGATCAGCTCATGGAAAAGCTTTTCCTGCTTGCCTGTCCGCAGGTGCTCATAGTAGTCGGTGATACAGCGGTCCTTGCGCTTCTGCTTGGCATTGTAACGCTTCACTGCCTCGTCAAACAGTTCGTGGTACACCTTCTGAATCGGCTCATCCCGGTACACGACATTCAGGCTGCTGCGCTTCGGGTCAACGTTTTCAGCGGTGAAACTTCTCCGGTTATGGTTGAGGGAGCCGGGACCCCGCATTGCGGAAATGGTTCTTTTCAATCGCACGTCCTTTCTCTGTGGAAGTAACTGGTGCCGGACACGGCAAAGGCTTTGTTACTTTCGTCGAAAGTAACGCAAAAGCACTTTTGACAGACGTTCCGTCCATCAAAAGATGCCTTTGCGCCCTGCCGGGGGCTTCCGTCTGCGGACGGGGTTTCGCTGTACCTCGCCGCTGCCCGGTCCAACACCACCTTCCTGCGTGATTGCATTCACAGGAGCGTGACACGCTCCTGTACTTTGCCAATAGAGGGACTCACCAGCGGAAGCTTTCTGGCACGCCTCGTCTGTCCAGATACTCCTGCCGAGCCTGCTCCCGCTGTTCCTCGGTGGGTGCTGTCTTGTACTGGGCATACAGCTCATGCCGCAGCATCGCATCCAATTTTTGCTCCAGACCCTGCTCAATGACCTCTTCGTACTCATTTTCGCCGCTCAAATGATAATGCAGCAAGGCGACGAAAAGTTCCTGCGAAATCTGCACATTTTTCATCATTATCACCATCCCGTGTCGGTTGTGTCGATTGTGACGGTATTTTACATAGTAGCAAAAATACCGTCACAACCGTCACGAATCGTCACGTCCCAGAATTTTCCAGCGTTAATTTGACCACTCTGCCCTCATGGGTGCGCTTGCTTTCGTACCGAATTCCATAATCGTTGTAGAGCCTGTCGGCACTCACGTTCAGCTTCCGGGTCAGGATGTTTGCCTGTATGCTCACACCCGGCAGACGTTCCAGCAGCTCCGTGGGCGTACCGCTCCACTCTGGCTGTTCCGGGGTGAGCATCTTTGCCACCGCTTCCAGAAGCGGGTCGGGCGGCAGCTTCCAAAGTTCCGTTTCGGCTCCTTGGAACTCCCAGACACAGCGTTCTCGGTTGAACTCCAATGTCAGCTCCTGATCCGGCTGGTCACGCCCCACGATGTCCAGTAGTGCGGTGTTGTCCGTGCGCCGCTTCTTCTGCATGATGAATGCGCCATCCGCTGCACCCAACAGACCGTTGGTGCCGGAGATCATATCAAAGCTGTCCTCGGCTTCCATCTTCCGGGTGTGATGAACCACCAGCAGGCAGATGCCGTACCTGTCGCTGAAAGTTTTCAGTTTGGTCACGATCTCGTAGTCGCTGGCGTAGCTGTATCGGTCACCGCCGATCTCCCGCACCTTCTGCAGGGTGTCGATGATGATGAGCCGTACATCCGGGTGCTCCCGGATGAATCCTTCCAACTGCTGGTCAAGTCCCTCGCTCACGGACTTAGCTTGCGTTGCGAAGTAGAGATTGCTGGTCTCCTCTACCCCGAACATCCGGGAGAGCCGCCGCTGCAGCCGGGCGTAATCATCCTCCAACGCCAGATAGAGGACGGTGCCTTGATGCACCTCGTACTCCCACAACGGAAGCCCCATCGCCACATGGTAGGCGAGCTGCCCCATGAAGAAGGACTTGCCCACCTTGGGTGCTCCTACAAAGAGGTAGGTGCCACTGTACAGCAGGTCGTTCACGATGGGCTTCCGGGGTGGATACACCGTGTCGTACAGCTCGGTCATTGATACCGTGTTCAGTCCGAAATTGTTTGACTTTTTCGCGGCTTGCAGATTGATTTGCTTGCCCGAATTTGTTATAATATTGGTGGTAATTTTATCAGACGACTGTACCGCATCTGCGCCAACAGATGCACCCGGTACGGTCGTTTTTCTATTGTCCGTCATTCGCATTCCTCCTTAAGTCCGTTCAACGTCAGGGCTACCATTTGCAAGGTCTCCAGCAAGTCCGGCGGGACTTCTTCATCCACGGCCAGCCGCTGTAATTCCTGATAGATCAGCTCCATCTGGCCTCGTAGGGCTTTGTAGACCCTTGGGTTGCCTACCACGGTGATTTCCCGGTCGGTCAAGCGGCGGATGATATACTCCTGTTTGGTCAGCCCGGAGAGCTTTACTTTGGCTTCCAGAACCTCGTCCTCTTCCGGGGACATTCGGAAGGCTACCACCTTGTTCCGCCAGCGGCCTTGCTGGTCGAGCACTCGTTCCATCTTCATCCTTCCTTTCGTTCCATGTCCAGCTTCTGCGCCATCTCCTGCTGCTTTGAGGGGAAGAGGTGGGCGTACTTATAGGTGATGTCCACACTCTCATGCCCTACCCGGTCAGCGATTGCCAAAGCCGAGAAGCCCATTTCAATCAGCAGCGACACATGGGAGTGCCGTAGGTCGTGGATTCGTATCCGCTTCACCCCGGCCTCCTTGGCTCCCCTGTCCATCTCGTGGTGCAGGTAGCTCTTGGTCACCTCAAAGATCCGCTGATCCGGCTGGACTTTGTAGAAGGATTTCAGATAGTCCCTGATCTCGTCCGTCAGAAACTGCGGCATCTGGATGACCCGGACGCTCTTGGGTGTTTTCGGGTCGGTGATCACATCCCGGCCTTTCAGCCTTTGATAGGATTTGGTGATGGAGAGCAGCCCCTTGTCCAAGTCGAAGTCTGCCGGAGTCAGAGCCAGCAGCTCGCCCTCCCGGATGCCACACCAGTAGAGGACCTCAAAAGCGTAATAGGACTGCGGCTTGTCCATCATCGCTTCCGCGAACTTGAGGTACTCCTCCTTTGTCCAGAAGAGCATCTCCTTGTGCTTTTCCGACCCCATGCACCCGGCTGTGGCCGCTGCGTTTGATTTCAGCCCGTAGAACCGGACGGCGTGGTTCAGAATGGCACTGAGCTGTCCATGGAGCGTCTTGAGGTAGGTCGGCGAGTAGGCCTTGCCGTTTTTGTCCCGGTAGTTCAGCATCTCGTTCTGCCATGCGATCACATCCCGCGGCTTGATCTCGCTGAGCCGCTTTTCTTTGAAGTACGGTAAGATTTTCGTTCGGATGATATGCTCCTTGACAGACCAGGTGTTTTCCCGGAGTCGCTTTTTCTTGTCCGTGATATAAATTTCCACGAAGGCTTCAAAGGTCATGGTCAGGTCTGCCGCCTGCTGAAGAAGGAACTCCCGCTCCCACGCCAGAGCGTCCTTCTTGGTGGCAAACCCCCGTTTCAGCTTCTTCTGCTTCACACCTTGCCAGTTCTCGAAGTAGAAGGAAGCGTACCATGTGCCTTGCCTGCTGTCTTTGTAGGCTGGCATCTTATCACTCCTCTCCTGCCCCGTAGATCTTCTCCTGATAGTACCTCCTGCTTACACGGCCTCCCACGGTCGTGTAGCCCTTGGCCCTCAGTTCCTCGTTCCACTGGGCAATCATCTTGTACGCCAGACCCTGCGAGATGTCCAGCTCCTTTGCCAGCTCGTCTGCCTTGATAAAAATGCTATTTGCCATTTTTTGTCCTTTCCTTGTCGGTTTCGTTTCGGTGCCGCTTCATCCTCGCTGACTTCCGGCAGGCATATCCCCTTTGCGGTGCTGTGCCGTCCCCTTACGGAGCGCTCGCTTCCTTTCGGAAGGTCTTGGCGGTTTGGGTCAGTTTGGCGGTCATTCAATTTTACTAAGCATTTTTGCTTATCTTTTTGCATTCTCATTATACTAAACATATTTCGTTAAGTCAAGAGGCTTTTGGGTAAAATCTTAAACTTTTTTGTTTATTTTCTATTGCACCTCCTGTTTTTCTGTGCTATACTGGGTTCAACAAATATGTTTAAGTCAGGAGGCAATCGCATGGCAGTCGGTGACCGCATCAAACGTGCCCGTAACCTCCGAGGTATGACCCAGAAAGAACTGGGCATTGCCATCGGGTTTGAGGAGAAGAGCGCAGACATCCGTATCGCACAATACGAAAGCAACACCCGCACACCCAAGGAAGAGTTGCTCCGCAAGATTGCGGAGGTGCTGGACGTGAACTACCGTTCCCTCTATGAGCCGACCCTGTACGCCGCAGAGGATGTGATGTACACTCTGTTCGAGCTGGACGAGCACTACCCCGGCACCCGGCTCTACGAGGTCACAGACACCACCGACCCAGATTTCCCGGAAAAGCACATGGCAGTCAGCTTCCGCTATCGCCTGCTGGATGAGTTCTTAAAGGAGTGGCAGCTCCGCAAGAAGCAGCTCCGGGAGGGCGAGATCACCAAGGAAGAGTATCTGGAATGGAAGCTCAACTGGCCTCAGACTGCCGACGGCTGCGGCCGGTACGAGCCGAAGAAAAAGTGGCGTAAAGAATAAAAGACACAAAAATGCCCTCTGAAAAACTTACCGTTTCTCAGAGGGCATTCTCATGTCTCTCTTTATGAATAATCGCCTGATAGTATCAAAGCAGTATCACAGAGTCTTTTGGCTCTCAAAATATTGCATTGCATCAATACTTTTCAGGGTTTGCAGATTACTCGAGCTCGATCGTTGCCGGCGGTTTGCCGGTGCAATCGTAGAACACGCGGTTCACATGCTTGACTTCATTGACGATGCGGCTAGTGACAGTGCCCAGAACATCCCAAGGCATATTGTAGCTCTCGGCCGTCATAAAGTCGGTGGTGGTCACAGCACGCAGCGCCACAGCGTAATCATAGGTGCGCTCGTCGCCCATGACGCCCACACTGTGCATATTGGTCAAGGCTGCATAGTACTGGCTGATTTCCTTATCCAGACCAGCCTTTGCGATCTCTTCGCGCCAGATGGCATCGGCATCCTGCACGATAGCCACCTTCTCCGGGGTCACCTCACCGATGATGCGGATGCCAAGACCCGGGCCGGGGAACGGCTGACGGCTGACCAGATATTCGGGCAGGCCCAGCTCACGGCCGGCCTGACGCACTTCATCCTTGAACAGGTTGCGCAGCGGCTCCACCAGCTCCTTGAAGTCCACGGTGTCGGGCAGACCGCCTACGTTGTGGTGGCTCTTAATAACGGTAGACTCGCCGCCCAGACCGCTCTCGACCACGTCAGGGTAGATCGTACCCTGTGCGAGGAAGTCCACCTTGCCGATCTTCTTGGCCTGCTCTTCAAACACACGGATGAACTCTTCACCAATGATCTTACGCTTGCGTTCCGGCTCCGTGACGCCAGCCAGCTTGCTGAAATAGCGCTCGCGGGCATCTACACAGATAAAGTTGATATCAAAGCCATTGGCATTGCCCGGGCCGAAGACCGCGCAGACCTCTTCCTTCTCGTTCTTACGCAGCAGACCGTGGTCCACGAACACACAGGTCAGCTGTTTGCCGATGGCCTTAGCCAGCATAGCTGCCAGAACGGAGGAATCCACGCCGCCGGACAGGGCGCACAGCACCTTGCCATCGCCGATGCGCTCACGCAGGGCCTTGACATTGTTCTCCACAAAGGAATCCATCTTCCAGTCGCCGGTGCAACCGCAGACGTTGTACACGAAGTTGCGCAGCATCTTTTTGCCTTCCGCAGTGTGCAGCACTTCCGGGTGGAACTGAACTGCGTACAGGCCCTTTTCCTCGTTCTCTGCCGCAGCTACAGGGCAGTTGACCGTGTGGGCTGTGATCTTAAAGCCCGGGGCCGCCTGCTCAATGTAGTCGTTGTGGCTCATCCAGCAGATGGTGGACGGCTGTACATCCGTGAACATTTTACTGTTATTGTCCACGAACACCTCCGTCTTGCCGTACTCACGCTCCGGTGCACGGCAAACGTGACCGCCCAGCAGATGCATCATCAGCTGGCTGCCATAACAGATGCCCAGCACAGGCACACCCCATGTAAAGATCTCCGGGTCGATCGTGGGAGAATCCTCCAGATAAACGCTGTTGGGGCCACCGGTGAAGATGATGCCCTTGGGGTTCTTTGCCTTGATGACCGACAGATCGGTTTTATAGGAATAGATCTCACAGTAGACATTGTTCTCGCGGACACGGCGCGCGATCAGCTGATTGTACTGGCCGCCAAAATCCAGCACGATAACAGTTTCATGCTGCATGATATTCTCTCCTCCCTTATCCATTCAATGTGTTTCTACAGATAACTTTAGTATAGCACATCTGCCAAATAAAAGCGACATCATTTGTGAATTTTCCTGTATTTATTTTTTCACCGGATGCCGCAACACCGTTTTCAGTGTCCCCGGTGCAGCACGGCGAGGATCGCTCAGATAAATTTCGTGGTGGAAGCGTGTCTCTGAAAAATCAAGCCTATACCCCTGCTCTACGGCAAAGGCATCCATCTGCGCCAGCGTTTTCGGTTCTTCATCATAAGGGCCGATATGCAGGCACTGAATACAAAGTCCCTCGTCATAGGTCAGGAATTCCGCCTTGGAAAAATCCTTTTTCTTTTTTGCCGTTGCTTCCTGTACGGCCCAATCAAACGCTTCCGGCGTCACGAATTCTGGCAATCGGATCATGGATGTCCACTCAAATGTTTCTTTATGTGCATAGTCAACGCCATCCACGCCCTTCTGATGCCACAAACCCTCCAACGGTGGAACCACATATTCAAAATAGCCGTCCATCTTGTGGCTGCCCTTATAGCTCATTTTGATGGTGAAAGCAATGCCGTACAGCACTCCCATTGCCTCCTGATAGGCTCCACCCGGAGCATTCGGGTCGCCCTTGCCGTGCACTGCCACAAAATTCATACGCGGTATCGTAATCAGATGCGGTTTTTTCGGCGGAAGATAAAATTCCCTGTACTCTTTCTTATAATCAAACGGCATTACTCTTCACACCTTCCAGAAGTTCTCGCTGCTTCTTTTTGCCGAATCCTCTCAGCACCAGCCGATAGGACTTTTCCAGCATTTCCTTTTTCAGTATACCAGAACAACCTTGTTTTGTAAACAAAGAGTTGTGACATGCCGCAAAAAAAAATCCCCTGCCCTTACAGACAGAGGATCTAAAACAAAAAGAGACCTTCCCACTCTCCGGAATGGGAAGGTCTCTCGTAAGTTTAACCTTTAGCCTTAGGAAAGGCGCGAAGGGTCAAAATCACTCAATGATCTTGCCAACAACGCCAGAACCAACGGTACGGCCACCCTCACGGATAGCGAAACGCAGGCCCTCTTCCATAGCAACAGGGGTCAGCAGCTCAACGTGCATCATGACGTTATCGCCGGGCATGCACATCTCAGTGCCTTCGGGCAGAGTGATGATACCGGTCACGTCGGTGGTGCGGAAGTAGAACTGAGGACGATAGTTGGAGAAGAACGGAGTATGACGGCCGCCTTCGTCCTTGGTCAGAACGTACACCTGAGACTCGAAGGTCTTGTGGGGGTGCACGGAACCGGGCTTAGCCAGAACCTGACCACGCTCGATCTGGGTACGATCAACACCACGCAGCAGAGCGCCGATGTTATCGCCAGCCTCAGCGAAGTCCAGAGACTTACGGAACATCTCCAGACCGGTGATGGTGGTGCTCAGACGATCGGGCTTGATGCCGACGATTTCCATAGCATCGCCAACCTTAGCAATACCACGCTCAACACGACCGGTTGCAACGGTACCACGGCCAGAAATGGTCATGACGTCCTCGATGGGCATCAGGAAGGGCTTGTCTTCCTCACGATCGGGGTTGGGGATATAGGTGTCAACAGCGTCCATCAGCTCCTTGATGCAAGCATACTCGGGAGCATTGGGATCGGTGGAGGTAGACTCCAGAGCCTTCAGAGCGGAACCACGAATGATCGGGGTATCGTCGCCCGGGAAGTCGTACTCGCTCAGCAGCTCACGGATCTCCATCTCGACCAGATCCAGCAGCTCTTCGTCGTCGACCATATCGCACTTGTTCATGAACACGACGATATAGGGCACGCCGACCTGACGAGCCAGCAGGATGTGCTCACGGGTCTGGGGCATGGGACCATCGGTAGCAGCAACGACCAGAATAGCGCCGTCCATCTGAGCAGCACCAGTGATCATGTTCTTAACGTAGTCAGCATGGCCCGGGCAGTCAACGTGAGCATAGTGACGAGCCTCGGTCTGATACTCAACGTGAGCGGAGTTGATCGTGATACCACGAGCACGCTCCTCAGGAGCCTTATCGATGTTGGCATAGTCCATGAAGTCTGCGTCGCCCTTCAGAGCCAGGTACTTGGTGATAGCGGCGGTCAGAGTGGTCTTGCCGTGGTCAACGTGACCGATGGTGCCGATGTTCACATGCGGCTTAGAACGGTCGAACTTTGCCTTTTCAGCCATTGGAATATCCTCCCTTAATTTAGGTTTTGATATTTGGTTACAACAACCCTGCAAGATGCAGACATTGCATTGCAAGGCTATTCTACTAAATTTGTCCTGTAAAATCAAGTGCTTTTACAGGAAATTTTGCCGGAGTTACACTACCCCGGCAAAATCTTTATCCATTTTTCAGGAATCAGCCCTTGGTGCGGCCAGCAATGATCTGGTCAGCAATGTTCTTGGGCACCGGCTCGTAGTGAGACGGCTCCATGACATACTGGCCACGACCCTGAGTCTTGGAACGCAGGTCGGTAGCGTAGCCGAACATCTGAGCCAGAGGCACAAATGCATTGACACGCTGAGTACCGGCCATAGCCTCCATGCCCTGGATCTGACCACGGCGTGCATTCAGGTCGCCGATAACATCGCCCAGATACTCATCGGGAACGATAACTGCAACCTTCATGATGGGCTCGGTGATGATCGGATCAGCCTTGCGCATAGCATCCTTGAATGCCATAGAACCAGCAATGGAGAAGGCCATTTCAGAGGAGTCGACCTCATGATAAGAACCATCCCACAGGGTGACCTTGACATCAACGACAGGATAACCAGCCAGAACACCGGACTTCATAGCACCCTGGATACCATTGTCGATAGCCGGGATGTATTCCTTCGGGATGGCACCGCCAACGATGGCGTTGACGAACTCGTAACCCTTGCCGGGCTCGTTGGGCTCGATCTTGATCTTAACATGACCGTACTGGCCCTTACCACCGGACTGACGTGCGTACTTGGTTTCCTGGTTGGCCTCTTTACGGATGGTCTCACGGTAAGCAACCTGGGGTGCACCCACATTTGCTTCAACCTTGAACTCACGCAGCAGACGGTCAACGATGATCTCCAGATGCAGCTCACCCATACCAGCGATAATGGTCTGACCGGTCTCTTCATCGGTGTAGGTCTTGAAGGTCGGATCCTCTTCGGCCAGCTTTGCCAGCGCGATGCCCATCTTCTCGTTGCCGGCCTTGGTCTTAGGCTCGATTGCAACGCGGATAACAGGCTCGGGGAACTTCATGGACTCCAGAATGATGGGATGATTCTCATCACACAGAGTGTCACCGGTGGTGGTGTTCTTCAGACCGACAACAGCAGCGATATCACCTGCATAGCAGCAGTCGATATCCTTGCGGTGGTTAGAATGCATCTGCAGGATGCGGCCCATACGCTCCTTGCTGTCCTTCACGGAGTTGTAGACAGTGGTACCTGCCTCAACCTTACCGGAGTAAACACGGAAGTATGCCAGCTTACCAACGAACGGGTCGGTAGCGATCTTGAAGGCCAGAGCTGCGAAGGGTGCGTCGTCGGAAGACGGACGGGTCTCCTGCTCTTCGGTCTCAGGATTCACACCCTTGATGTCCTCGACATCGGTAGGTGCGGGCATATAGTCAACGATAGCGTCCAGCAGCTTCTGCACGCCGCGGTTCTTATAGGAAGAGCCGCAGGTCACAGGCACCAGAGTGTTGGCGATGGTCTCCTTGCGGATCGCAGCCTTCAGCTCGGCACGGGTGATTTCCTCGCCCTCGAGGTACTTCTCCATCAACTCTTCGTCGTTCTCGGCAACAGCCTCGACCAGAATGTTGTGGTACTCCTCGGCCTGCTCACGCATATCCTCGGGGATGGGCTCAGTGCGCATGTCGTTGCCCATATCGTCGTAGTAGACCTCAGCGTTCATATCGACCAGGTCAACGATACCGCGGAAGGTATCCTCCTGACCGATGGGCAGCTGGATCGCCACGCCGTTTGCGTGCAGACGATCGTGCAGCATCTTGATGCAGCGGAAGAAGTCAGCACCCATGGTATCCATCTTGTTGACGTACACCATGCGGGGGACCTTGTACTCGTCAGCCTGACGCCAGACGGTCTCAGACTGGGGCTCGACACCGCCCTTAGCAGCCAGAACGGTCACAGAACCGTCCAGCACGCGCAGGGAACGCTGAACCTCAACAGTGAAGTCCACGTGGCCCGGAGTGTCGATGATGTTGATGCGGTGACGGTTCTTCTTGAATGCAACCGGATCCTTCTGGGTCTCAGAGTGGCTCCAGTAGCAGGTGGTAGCAGCGGAAGTGATGGTGATACCACGCTCCTGCTCCTGAACCATCCAGTCCATGGTAGCGCCGCCATCATGAACTTCGCCGATCTTATGATTGATGCCGGTGTAGTACAGAATACGCTCGGTAGTCGTAGTCTTACCAGCATCGATATGGGCCATAATGCCGATATTTCTCGTCATCTGAAGAGAAACTTCTCTGGGTGTAGCCATGAAATTAACCTCCTACAGAACAGATCAATAACGGAAATGAGCGAAAGCCTTGTTGGCTTCTGCCATCTTGTGAGTGTCCTCACGCTTCTTCACGGCGTTACCAGTGTTGTTGGCAGCATCCATGATTTCAGCAGCCAGACGCTGAGCCATGGTCTTCTCACCACGGCTGCGGCTGTAAGCAGTCAGCCAGCGCAGACCCAGAGTCTCGCGGCGAGCCGGGCTGACTTCCAGAGGAACCTGGTAGTTAGCACCGCCAACGCGGCGGGTCTTGCACTCGAGGCTGGGCATGATGTTCTCCATCGCCTTCTCGAAAGTCTCCAGCGGATCGTTGCCGGTCTTCTCCTGAATCATGGAGAAAGCCTCGTAAACGATCTTCTGAGCGACGCCCTTCTTGCCATCCAGCATAACGCTGTTGACCAGACGAGTGACCATCTTGGAATTGTAAATAGGATCAGCTAAGACATCGCGCTTAGCAATGTTACCTCTTCTAGGCATCTTTCTTCCCTCCTTCACAGAATGATATCATCGGTACTCGAAAGTAATAAAACTCCCGTTGTGTCACAAAGAGCTGACCTTTACATAAACTGTTGCCCTCCGCTTTATCAGCGGACTTGTTATTTATATAATGGAAAGCCGTTTATGGCGGTTGTCCTCAATTACTTCTTTGCAGCACCGGCCTTAGGACGCTTTGCGCCGTACTTGGAGCGGGCCTGATTACGGCCTGCCACACCCTGAGTATCCAGGGTACCACGGATGATGTGGTAACGCACACCGGGCAGGTCCTTAACACGACCGCCACGGATCAGCACGACGGAGTGCTCCTGCAGGTTATGGCCGATACCGGGAATGTAAGAGGTGACCTCGATACCATTCGTGAGGCGGACACGAGCAACCTTACGCAGAGCAGAGTTAGGCTTCTTGGGGGTCATGGTACGAACAGCGGTGCACACGCCACGCTTCTGGGGGCTGCTCAGATCAGAATACTGCTTCTTCTGAGAGTTGTAGGTCTTCTGCAGGGCGGGAGCGGTGCTCTTGGTAGTCAGAACCTCACGGCCTTTGCGTACAAGCTGGTTAAAAGTAGGCATTTTGTTTCTCCTTTCTTAATGATGAGCATCGGACTTTTTCCGACTTTTTTGCCGCACTATCCCCATGAGGGACGCGCAACAGTTATATAATACTCGCTTTACAGGCGGATGTCAACAGTTTTTGCAAAGTTTTTTTCGTTTATTCCAGTTTTTTTCTTTTCGTGTTTTTTCGAGGCAAAACGCTGTTATTTTCTCCCCTGCTTCTGTGTTTTGGACATACAAAAGACCGTTCTGCCGGCGGTTGCCCACAGAACGGTCTGTGCTTTATACTTTCAGGAAGGAGCTTTGCTTACTGTGCAGCAGCTGCCTGTTCGGCAGCGACCTCAGCGTCGCGCTCAGCCTCACGATTCTTCAAATCCTCACGGACTTCCGGCAGACCGGTACCTGCGGGGATCAGCTTACCGATAATGACGTTCTCCTTCAGGCCGGCCAGCGGATCGACCTTGCCCTTGATGGCGGCTTCCGTCAGCACGCGGGTGGTCTCCTGGAAGGATGCGGCAGACAGGAAGGAGTCGTTGGCCAGAGCAGCCTTGGTGATGCCCAGCAGCACCTGCTGATACTCGACCAGCTTCAGGCCCTCTTCACCAGCATCGATGCGCTGCTGCAGATCGGCGTTGATGTTCTCCACTTCCAGACGGCTTGCCAGAGCACCGCCGATCAGGTTGGAAGAACCGGAATCGGTCACACGCACCTTGCGGCACATCTGACGGACGATGACCTCGATATGCTTATCGTTGATTTCCACGCCCTGCAGACGGTAAACCTTCTGGACCTCGTTGATCAGGTAGTTCTGGACATCCTCCAGACCCTTGATCGCCAGAATATCCTGCGGATACAGAACACCTTCACGGGTGATGATGTCGCCCTTTTCCACACGGTCGCCCGGCATCACGCGGGAATGCTGGGTGAACGGGATGGAGTAGCTCTTCACGACCTCAGCACCGGTCTCGTCCTTGCCGGTCACCTTGATGACGACATTCTTCTTGGTATCATCCTGAGAAACAACACCGGAGATCTCGCTCATGATGGCCATGCTCTTGGGACGACGGCTCTCGAACAGCTCCTCGACACGGGGAAGACCCTGTGTGATATCTTCAGCAGATGCGATACCGCCGGTATGGAAGGTACGCATGGTCAGCTGGGTACCGGGCTCACCGATGGACTCTGCGGCGATAACACCGACAGACTCACCCAGACGGACCGGCTCACCGTTTGCCATATCGGAACCATAGCAGCGTGCGCAGACACCGGTCTTTGCACGGCAGGTCAGCAGGCTGCGGATCTTCAGCTTGGTGATGCCGGCTGCCTCGATCTCGTTTGCGTCGTACAGGTCGATCATCTTGCCTTCCGGCACGATCACCTTGCCGGTGACGGGATTGACCACATCGCCCACAGCAAAGCGGCCGATCAGACGCTCACGGAAGCTCTCGATCTTCTCCTTGCCCTCGTGGATCTCGGAGACCCACAGGCCGTCGGTGGTGCCGCAGTCGATCTCGCGGACGATGACATCCTGAGAGACATCGACCATGCGGCGGGTCAGGTAGCCGGAGTCAGCGGTACGCAGAGCGGTATCTGCCAGACCCTTACGGGCACCACGGGCAGAAACGAAATATTCCAGAATATTCAGACCTTCACGGTAGTTGGCACGAATGGGCATCTCGATGGTGTGGCCGGCGGTGTTTGCCAGCAGGCCGCGCATGCCGGCCAGCTGCTTGATCTGGTTCATAGAACCACGAGCACCGGAGTCTGCCATCATATAGATCTCGTTGTCCTTGGGCAGGTTGTCTGCCAGAGCCTTGGAGACCTTATCAGTGGTAGCCTGCCAGATGGAGATGGTCTGGTTGTAACGCTCGTTGTCGGAGATCAGGCCGCGGTTGAACAGCTTGCCGACCTTGGCGATCTGCTGATCAGCCTCGGCGATCAGCTCCTGCTTCTGCGGCGGGATCACAGCGTCGCACACAGCGACGGAGATTGCAGACAGAGTGGAGTACTTGTAGCCCTGCGCCTTGATGGCGTCCAGCATCTTTGCACACTTGCGGGTGCCGTTGCGGGTCATGCAGCGGGAAATGATGTCGGGCAGAGTCTTCTTGGTCACACGGAAGCTGACCTCGTACTCCAGCCAGTGCTCGGGATCAGTACGGTCGATATAGCCCAGATTCTGAGGAACCGGGTTGTTGAAGATGATGCGGCCGACGGTAGCATCCACCAGACCGGTGCGCTCCACGCCATCGATCACCATGGTGCGGCGCACCTTGATGGGTGCGTGCAGGGTGACGATGTGCTCTGCATAAGCCATCAGAGCCTCATTCTCATCGCGGAACACCTTGCCTGCGCCCTCATCGTTTTCACGAACGGTGGTCAGGTAGTAGCTGCCCAGGATCATATCCTGCGTAGGCACGGTAACAGGTGCGCCGTCAGAGGGCTTCAGCAGGTTGCCGGAAGCCAGCATCAGCATCTTGGCCTCACGGCAGGCATCCTCGCCCAGAGGCAGATGCACTGCCATCTGGTCACCGTCGAAGTCGGCGTTGAATGCGGTACATGCCAGCGGGTGCAGCTTGATGGCACGGCCCTCCACCAGCACCGGGTTGAAGGCCTGAATGCCCAGACGGTGCAGGGTAGGTGCACGGTTCAGCAGAACGGGATGACCCTTGATCACAGTCTCCAGGCTGTCCCAGACCTCAGGCTTTGCGCGCTCCACCATCTTGCGGGCGGACTTGATGTTGTTGGCGATGCCCTTCTCCACCAGATCCTTCATGACAAAGGGCTTGAACAGCTCCAGAGCCATCTCCTTGGGCAGACCGCACTGATCCATCTTCAGCTCAGGGCCGACGACGATAACGGAACGGCCGGAGTAGTCAACACGCTTGCCCAACAGGTTCTGACGGAAGCGGCCCTGCTTGCCCTTCAGCAGGTCGGACAGGCTCTTCAGAGCACGGTTGTTGGGGCCGGTGACGGGACGGCCGCGGCGGCCGTTGTCGATCAGGCTGTCCACTGCTTCCTGCAGCATGCGCTTCTCGTTGCGCACGATGATGTCGGGAGCACCCAGCTCCAGCAGACGGCGCAGACGGTTGTTGCGGTTGATGACGCGGCGGTACAGGTCATTCAGGTCGGAGGTGGCGAAGCGGCCGCCATCCAGCTGGACCATGGGGCGCAGGTCAGGCGGCAGAACAGGCAGCACATCCATGACCATCCACTCGGGACGGTTGCCGGAAATGCGGAATGCCTCCACGACCTCCAGACGCTTGAGGATGCGCACGCGCTTCTGACCGGAGGACTTTTCCACCTCAGCGGTCAGCTCTGCGCTCAGCTGATCCAGATCGATCTCCTTCAGCAGATCCTGAATAGCCTCGGCGCCCATAGCAGCCTCGAACTCATCACCGTAGTGGTCGCGCATTTCGCGGTACTCGCTCTCGGTGAGCAGCTGCTTCTTTTCCAGACGGGTAGCGCCCGGATCGGTGACGATATAGCTTGCAAAGTACAGGACCTTCTCCAGCAGGCGGGGGCTGATGTCCAGCATCAGACCGATACGGCTGGGGATGCCCTTGAAGTACCAGATATGGCTCACGGGAGCAGCCAGCTCGATGTGGCCCATGCGCTCACGGCGGACCTTGGCCTTGGTGACCTCAACGCCGCAGCGGTCGCAGATCTTGCCCTTGTAGCGGATGCGCTTATACTTGCCGCAGTGGCACTCCCAGTCCTTGGTAGGTCCAAAAATGCGCTCGCAGTACAGGCCGTCGCGCTCCGGCTTCAGGGTACGGTAGTTGATGGTTTCAGGCTTTTTGACCTCGCCGTAGCTCCAGTTGCGGATCTGCTCCGGGGAGGCAAGGCCGATCTTGATCGAATCGAAAACGTTGTTTTCCATGAAACGAACCCTTCCTTAATCTCTTGTTGTCTCGATGATACAGGCGGCTTTCTTATTCAGAGCACAAGCCTCTCCCCTGCCGCAGCACGCGGTCAGGGGCAGCAGACCTGTGTTTTTGTTCTGATCAGAAATCTACTTCGTCGGAAGAAGCGGGAGCCTCGCTGCCAGAGTTATCGTCCTCCAGCACGGAAGGATCATCGAAGCCAGCATCGGCGTCCTTAATATTGTAATCGTTGAGCAGTTCGCTCTCCTGCACGACGTTCTCAGTGCCGGCCACATCGCGCATGTCAAAACCGGTCTCTTCGTCGTCGAAGTTCTGGCGCATGTCGATCTCGTTGCCTTCCTTATCCTGCACGACAACATCCATACCCAGAGACTGCAGTTCCTTGAGCATAACACGGAAGGACTCGGGGATGCCGGGCTGCGGGATGGGCTCGCCCTTGACAATAGCCTCGTAGGTCTTGACACGGCCCTCCACATCGTCGGACTTGACGGTCAGGATCTCCTGCAGGGTGTATGCAGCGCCGTAAGCTTCCAGTGCCCAGACTTCCATCTCGCCGAAGCGCTGGCCGCCGAACTGGGCCTTGCCGCCCAGAGGCTGCTGAGTGACCAGAGAGTAGGGGCCGGTGGAACGTGCATGGATCTTATCATCGACCAGGTGATGCAGCTTCAGGTAGTACATATAACCGACGGTAACGCGGTTATCGAACTTCTCACCGGTGCGGCCGTCGTAAACGGTGGTCTTGCCATCGCGGTCCAGCTCGATCTTGGAGAAGTCGATGATGTGGCCCTTCTCGCCCATGATCTTGGGGAGCTTGGTGGGATATGCAGGAGCATTCTCACCGTGCCACATCTCGCGGGCGGTATCAAAGGTATCGCCGATGTCGTTCTCACGGGCGGAATCGAAGACGGGAGTCATGACCTTGATGCCGCATGCCTTGGCAGCGTAGCCCAGGTTGACTTCCAGCACCTGACCGATGTTCATACGGGAAGGCACGCCCAGGGGGTTCAGCACGATGTCCAGCGGGGTGCCATCGGGCAGGTAGGGCATGTCCTCCTGCGGCAGAATACGGGAAACGACACCCTTGTTGCCGTGACGGCCTGCCATCTTATCGCCGACGCTGATCTTGCGCTTCTGGGCGATATAGCAGCGGACGACCTCGCGCACGCCGGGCTGCAGCTCGTCGCTGTTCTCCGGGGTGAACACCTTGACGTCCACGATGATGCCGTATGCGCCGTGGGGCACACGCAGAGAGGTATCGCGCACTTCGCGGGCCTTCTCGCCGAAGATGGCGCGCAGCAGGCGCTCCTCAGCGGTCAGCTCGGTCTCGCCCTTCGGGGTGACCTTACCAACCAGAATGTCGCCGCTCTTGACCTCGGCACCGATGCGGATGATACCGCGCTCGTCCAGATCCTTCAGCGCATCCTCAGAGACGTTGGGGATATCACGGGTGATCTCCTCGGGTCCCAGCTTGGTGTCGCGGCTCTCGGTCTCGTACTCTTCAATATGAATGGAGGTGTACACGTCCTCGCGCACGATCTTCTCGTTCAGCAGAACGGCGTCCTCGTAGTTGTAGCCTTCCCAGGTCATGAAGCCGATCAGGGCGTTCTTGCCCAGAGAGATCTCGCCGTTGCGCATTGCAGGGCCGTCGGCCAGCACCTGACCGGCCTTGACGCTCTCGCCGACCTCGACGATGGGACGCTGATTGATGCAGGTGCCTGCATTGGAGCGTGCGAACTTGATCAGAGGATAGTCCTCCAGCTCGCCCTTGTTGTTGCGCACAACAACGTGGTCGGCATCCATCTTCTCAACGATACCGTCATTCTTTGCCAGAACAGCGGTGCCGGAGTCGGTAGCTGCCTTGTATTCCATACCGGTAGCAACGATGGGCTGCTGCGTGACCATCAGAGGCACTGCCTGACGCTGCATGTTGGAGCCCATCAGAGCACGGTTACAGTCATCGTTCTCCAGGAAGGGGATGCATGCGGTAGCAACAGAGACCATCATTCGCGGAGAAACGTCCATGTAATCGACCTTTTCTGCGTCGATTTCCAGGATCTCATCGCGGCGGCGGGCAGAAACGCGGGGACGCACGAAGTGCTTGCCCTCATCCAGCGGCTCGTTGGCCTGTGCCACAACGTACTCGTCCTCAACGTCAGCGGTCATATACTCCACTTCGTCGGTGACGACCTGCTCAAGCAGGCGGCCGTTCTCGTCGTAGGTCTTTTTGACCTTGCGGTACGGAGCTTCCACAAAGCCATACTCGTTGATCTTTGCGTAGGATGCCAGATAGGAGATCAGACCGATGTTGGGGCCTTCAGGGGTCTCGATGGGGCACATACGGCCGTAGTGGCTGTAGTGAACGTCGCGGACCTCGAAACCTGCGCGGTCACGGCTCAGACCGCCGGGGCCCAGAGCAGACAGACGGCGCTTGTGGGTCAGCTCAGCCAGCGGGTTGTTCTGATCCATGAACTGGGACAGCGGAGAAGAACCGAAGAACTCCTTGATGGCTGCCACCACCGGACGGATGTTGATGAGGGCCTGCGGAGTGATCACGCTCTGATCCTGACTCTGCAGGGTCATGCGCTCACGGATGACACGCTCCATGCGGGAGAAGCCGATGCGGAACTGGTTCTGCAGCAGCTCACCCACGCTGCGGATGCGGCGGTTGCCCAGATGGTCGATATCATCGGTGGTGCCAATGTTGTGGCCCAGACCGTTCAGGTAGTTGATGGAAGCCAGAATATCGGCGACCGTAACGGTGCGGCCGATCAGCTGGTCGTGGTTGCGGCGCAGCATCTCCTTCTGCTCTTCCACATCAGAGGTGGTGTCCAGGATCTTCTTGATCTCGTCGAAGGAGCAGCGCTCGTTGATGCCGCACTCCTTCACGTCAAAGGAGAAGAAGCCCTGTGCATCCACACAGCCGTTGGTGATGACCTTGATCTTCCGGCTCTCTTCCTTCATGGGATCGTCGAGCTTCAGCTCGACCAGATTCACACCGGCGTTGTCAGCCTTCTCGGCCAGCTCGCGGGTGATCTTGGCACCGGCCTCGATCAGGATCTCGCCGGTGAGCGGAGCAACCACATTCTCAGCAGCCACCTGACCGGTGATGCGGCGGGCCAGAGACAGCTTCTTGTTCATCTTATAACGGCCGAAACGAGACAGGTCGTAGCGGCGCGGATCGAAGAACAGCATGTTGATCTGGCTGGTAGCGGACTCCACCGTGGGAGGCTCGCCGGGGCGCAGCTTGCGATAGACTTCCAGCAGGCCCTCTTCCTGATTCTTGGTGGTATCCTTTTCCAGAGTAGCGAGGATGCGCTCATCGTCGCCAAAGAAGTTCAGGATGTCCTCATTGGTGGACAGGCCCAGTGCACGGCACAGCACCGTGACCGGCAGCTTGCGGTTCTTATCGATACGGACATAGAACACATCGGAAGCATCGGTCTCGTACTCCAGCCATGCACCGCGGTTGGGGTTCATGGTTGCGCTGTACAGGTCGTTGCCCACCTTATCCTTGGCATCGCCGTAGAACACGCCGGGAGAGCGGACCAGCTGGCTGACGATAGCACGCTCTGCACCGTTGATCACAAAGGTGCCGGCATCGGTCATCAGCGGGAAATCGCCCATGAAGATCTCCTGATCCTTCACTTCACCGGTTTCCTTGTTCAGCAGACGGGCGGTGACGCGCAGGGGTGCTGCATAGGTCACGTCGCGCTCCTTGCACTCCTTGATGCTGTACTTCGGCTCCTTATCCAGACGGAAGTCCACAAAGCTCAGTGCCAGATTGCCGGTGTAGTCCTCAATGGTGCCGATATCGTGGAAGACCTCTTTCAGGCCCTCGTCCAGGAACCACTGATAAGAGTTCTTCTGAACCTCGATCAGGTTCGGCATACTGATGACTTCGTCGATGTGGGAGAAGCTCATGCGCTCGGTTTTGCCGAGCTTTACGGGCTTGACTTTCATCATAAAATCAACCACTCCTTACTTTTATACTCTACGGGATGTCGTATACACGGGTCAAATTTGAGCAGACACACATAATTCGACCCGCGTCGAAGGGAGCCTTTCGGCGTTTTTCACAAACTTTCCGGTTCGACCCATCCAGCCGCTGCCTCTGTGTTCCCCTTTTTGGCGCACTAGTCCATTATGTGATACTAATACAGTATAAACTCTAAAAGTCTTGTTGTCAAGCCATTTTTCAGATTTTTGCCAAAATAAATTTATTTTCCTTTCAATTTCGGTACACCCGGCAGCGTGTTCGTTTTTATCGTTTTGGGCCTTGATTTTTTTATTTTGCACGTTCCTGTTCATAATCCCCTTGTGCAATTTGTCTATCTTTGCTCTTGTGTTTTGGAGTATTACTTTTACAGTCGGATATGCCGGTTTTCCTTCGCGGCCCTTTTTTCGTGAAAAAACAGCTCAGAAAAGCCCGCAGGCTTTTCTGAGCTGCAAATATAAAAAATAATGTTTCCTCTGATATTGCCAGAGCGCACGCAGCGGCAATTATAATCGTTCACTCATCCAAGTAATCCCGCAGGCGCTTTGCACGGCTGGGGTGCCGCAGCTTGCGCAGGGCCTTGGCTTCGATCTGCCGCACCCGCTCCCGCGTCACGTTGAACTCTTTGCCCAATTCTTCCAGTGTGCGGGCTCGGCCATCCTCCAGCCCGAACCGCAGTGCGATCACCCGCTCTTCCCGGGGCGTCAGGCTCTTGAGCACGCTGAACAGCTCCCGGCGCAGCAGCTGCCGCCCGGCTTCATCCACCGGGACGCCCGCTTCCTCGTCCTGAATAAAATCCTCAAGGTGGGCGTCCTCTTCTTCACCCACCGGTGTTTCCAGGCTGATGGGGTCCTGTGCCAGCTGCAAAAGCTCCCGCACCCGGGCAGGCTCCATATCCAGCCGCACGGCGATCTCCTCCACCGTAGGCTCCCGGCCATTTTTGCGCAGCAGGTCGCCAGCCGTCTTTTTGACCCGGTTGATGCTCTCCACCAGATGCACCGGGATGCGGATCGTTCTCCCCTGATCCGCAATGGCCCGTGTGATGGACTGCCGGATCCACCATGTGGCATAGGTGGAGAACTTGAAGCCCCGTTCCGGCTCAAATTTTTCTGCAGCCTTCATCAGCCCCAGATTGCCCTCCTGGATCAGATCAAGAAACGGCAGTCCCCGCCCGGCGTAGCGTTTTGCCACCGACACCACCAGCCGCAGATTTGCTTCGCTCAGGTGACGGCGGGCATCCTCGTCTCCGGCCTGCGCCGCACGGGCAAGCTCCGTTTCCTGTTCTGCCGTCAGCAGCGGCACCTGACCGATCTCCTTCAGATAGGTCTTTACCGGGTCATCCAGTGCCACGCCTTCGGCCGAAAGCTCGTGCTCCAGCCTGCCGATCTGCGTTTCGTCCAGTGCAGGCAGCTCGGTCTCTTCTTCGGCCAGATGTACGCCGCGGGTCTCCAATGCAGCATACAGCTCATCCAGCTGTGCCACATCGTAATCCTTCTCGTCCATAGCACGGCTGATCTGTTCCGGCGTCACGGTGTGACGGCGGGCATGGGAGGCCAGCTCCCGGGCCAATTCCTCCGTTTGCGACAATTTCTGCATGATTCCTGCTCCTTTCCGCTCCTGCTCCAGCCGGAGGGAAAAGCAGCGGTCTCATTCTTCTACAGGAACGCTTCCCTGCTTTTTTTCGCGCATCGACTGGAGGTAATCACTCAGTTCCTCATTGGACATATGCGCCGCCTTGCCTGCCACGGGCATCCCCCGGGCAATGCGGTCCAGATACAGCCGGATATCGTCCGGCGTGCAATTCACTTCGCTGTATTGTGCCGCAAAACGGCTCAGCTCATTCAGCGCTTCTTCACTGACATAGGCCCGCAGCGTGGTCAGGTTGATTTCAATGCCTTCCCTGCTGCAGCGAAGCATGGCTTCGTACAGCTCCTTTTGCTGGGGCTGGATGAACTGCTCCGGCAACAGCTCCTTCTCTGCCAGCTTCAGATACTGCGGCTCCCGCAGGATCGCTGCCAGCAGCCGCTGCTGTGCACTTGCGATCCCCAGCGCCTGACTGCCGCCCGCGCTGTAGGGCAGCTTGATCTGGTTCATTTCGCCGGACTTGAGCACCTGCTGCCGTTTCTCCCAGCGGCGCCTGTTTCCGGCCTTTTTCACTGCCGTTTCCAGCTGGGTCATAATGGCTGTTTTAGAGATATTGGTCTCCTCTGCCAGACGGCCCGCATACACCTCCTGCTCGGTAGGGTTGGAGCGCTCTGCCAGCATATTCACAGCTTCCTTGACGTATTCCAGCCGCTGCGCGTCCTGTGCCAGATCGTACTGGCTGCGCAGGCGGCCCAGCCGGAAATCCAGTGCATTGCCCACACCGTCCAGCAGCGCCTTGAACCGTTCTGCACCGTACTTTTTGATGTACTCGTCCGGGTCTTTCGCCCCGGGGATCTGCAAAACGCCCACTTTCACCGGGCTGTTGCGGAACAGTTCCAGTGAACGCAGAGTCGCCTTCTGGCCGGCCTCGTCGGAATCGTAGCTCAGAATGACCTCATCTGCATATTCGCTGATGAGCCGCACCTGCTCCGGTGTCAGGGCAGTGCCGCAGGCGCACACCGCAGTATCGATCCCCGCCTGATGCATACTGATCACGTCCATGTAGCCCTCACACAGCACGAACCGGCGCACTGCACTGCGCTTTGCGATCTGCAATGCAAATACCGTTTCCGATTTGTGGTACACCAGCGTTTCCGGGCTGTTGACATACTTTGGTTTGGAATCGTCCAGCACCCGCCCGCCGAACGCGATGATATTGCCCCGCAGGTCAAAGATGGGGGTCATCACCCGCTTCCAGAACAGGCAGTAGATACGGCCGGACTGGCTGCGCTTGAACAGGCCGCTGGCATCCAGCTCCTGCTGGTTGTAGCCCTTATCCCGCAGGTACAGGTACAGGGCCTGTCCGTCATCGGGTGCATAGCCCAGCCCGAACCGTGCAATGGTCTTATCGTCCAGTCCGCGCCGCCGCCAGTAGGCCCGCGCCTGCCGTGCTTCCTCCACAGTGGAGTTCAGACAGGCATGGAAAAAGCGCGCAGCCTCCTTGTTCATGGAAAGGATGCGGCTGCGCATCCGGCCTGTCTTGTCGTCCTCCTGCGGTTCGGGCATTCCGGCCCGCGCCGCCAGCAGCTTGACGGCCTCCGGGTAATCGATGCTGTTGATCTTTCTGACAAAGCTGATGGCATCGCCTGCCGCCTGACAGCCAAAGCAGTAGAAGCTCTGGGTGTCCGGGTAGACATAGAAGGAGGGCGTTTTCTCGCTGTGGAAGGGACACAGACCGCCGTACAGCCGCCCTTTGCGCTTGAGCTGCACATAGCTGCCCACCAGCTCCACAATGTCGGTGCGGCGGGTCAGTTCCTCAATGTATTCGTGTGGGATCATGGATCTTTCAAACAACCTTTCAAAGTTTACAACACATGCCATTTCTGCGGCACAAAAATTTCCTCAAAGGTCCGGATGGCAAATTCATCGCTCATGCCGCTGATGTAGTCGGTGACGGCACGCTCTCTGCCCTCCTGATAGGCCAGCTGGACATAAAAGTTGGACATCTGATCGATGTGGCTCAGGTAGTACTCATACAGCTCTTCGATCACCTTGCCCACCTTCTGCTCCTCCCGCTTGGCGCTCCGGTCCACATACACCGTAGCGTACATGAAGTCGCGCAACGCGAGGAAAGCCTCGTTTTCCTCTGCGCCTACCTTCACATCGCCTTCGCTGTTGGCCAGAATGCTGTTGATCATTGTGGTGATGCGGGCAGATTTGGTCCTGCCCAGCACAGCCGTGCACTCTTTGGGCAGAATGTCCGGGTCCAGCACCCCGGCACGAACGGCATCCTCGATATCATGGTTCACAAAAGCGATCTGGTCGGCCATGCGCACGATGCGTCCCTCCGGCGTTGCCGCCCACGTCCCCTTGGTGTGGGTCACGATGCCGTTGCGCACCTCCCATGTCAGGTTCAGGCCCTTTCCATCCTTTTCCAGCCTGTCCACTACACGCAGGCTCTGCATATAGTGCTTGAAGCCATCCGGGCAGAGCTCGTTCAACGCCTGCTCACCCGCATGGCCAAAGGGCGTATGCCCCAGATCATGGGCCAGACTGATGGCCTCGGTCAGATCCTCGTTGAGCCGCAGGGCCCGGGCAATGGTACGGGCGATCTGTGAAACCTCCAGCGTATGGGTCAGCCGGGTCCGGTACAGATCTCCTTCCGGCGAGAGAAACACCTGCGTTTTCTGCTTGAGGCGGCGGAAGGCCTTGCAGTGCAGCACCCGGTCGCGGTCTCGCTGGAACACCGGCCTGATCGGGTCCTGTTCCTCCTGCACCATCCTCCCCCTGCTCTGGTCGCTGAAGGTCGCCCACGGTGCAAAGGTCATACGTTCGATCTCTTCCGTGCGCTGTCGTACATTCATACAGGGTCCCCTCCTTTTTTTCAGCATTCCCCCTCTCTGCTTCGGCACAGCCGATCCCAATTGCTGCGCCCGCGGCAATTGTAACACACCCGGTTTGTCGAAGGGGGAAATACCCTGTCGTTTCACAAAATTTTGCCCGATTTTTCAAAAGTCCTCTTATAGACGCAGTTTTTATCAAAAGGGTGCGTAGAAAGGTTCCGAGACATGGACCTGTGCTCCGCCCCGGGTCAGCTCCCGCAGCTGCTCCAGCAGCGGGCCTTCTGTGTGCTCCGGCATCTGCCAGCACAGGGTCACACGATCCGTGAACTGCGGTGCAGCCTGTTTTGCTCCCGCCGCATCGATGAGCAGCGAGGCCCGCTCATACAGCGAGTAGTCCACCGTCACGCTCAGTTCCACCACGCTGCGCACCGTGACCACCTCGGCGTTCTCCAATGCCCGGGCTGTGGCCGTCGTATAGGCACGCACAAGGCCGCCGGTGCCCAGCAGCACACCGCCAAAATAGCGGGTCACCACCACGATCAGATCGGTCAGACCGCTGTGCTGCAGCACTTCCAGCGCCGGGGTCCCCGCCGTTTTTGCCGGTTCGCCATCGTCCGAGTAGCGTTCCCGGTTGCCTTCCCGCAGGCGGTAGGCATATACATTGTGCCGCGCGGTCCGGTTGGCCGCACGCACCTGTTCCAGAAATGCAACGGCGGCTTCCTCACTGTCCGCAAAAGACAGGGATGCAATGAAGCGGCTCTTCTTCTCTTCGTATTCTCCTGTGGCCGTGCCACGAATCGTGCGGTAATCCTCCACGGTGGTTCCTCCTGCTTTTTATTCAGAATAAGTATAACATAAATCGGCCGTTGTGCAACCACTGCAGAACACGTTATCAAGGAAATCAATTTTCCTCTAAAGGCTTCCCCCGGTCGGGGGAAGCTGTCACCGCAGGTGACTGATGAGGGCGCAGGACAACAGCGTTTTGCTCTAATTACCCCTCATCCGGCGCTACGCGCCACCGGCTCCCCCTTTTGTCGCTATGCGACATTTTCCCCCGGTGCGGGGGAAATCTGTCCCCAAGGGGTGAAGGCTTTTGCTCTGGGTCAAGCATCAAAAGTTGATTTCCGTGACACGTTATCTAGTTCATTTCTTTCGGGTCGGATCCTCAGCTCCCCCGGCTCTTAAAGAAGACAGCAAAAAATCGGCTGAGCCCTGCGGCCCAGCCGATTTTTCTGAAGAAAGCATATGATTACGATGATTACTTGGTAAAGAGCTGGATCCACTGATGGCCCCAAGTACTGGAGCTGTTGTAGTAGTAGCCAACACCCATTGCGCGGGCTTCCGGGTCCAGAATATTCGCACGGTGGCCTTCGGAGTTCATCCATGCCGTTACGACCTCTTCGGGAGAAACGCTGCCCCATGCGGCATTCTCACCGGAAGCAGCATCGGTCACACCGTATTCACTGAGCACGGTGTACCACTTGGAACCATTGGGGCGCACATGAGAGTTCACAGTTGCGATCTCCTCAGCACGATGCTGTGCAGCTGCAGTGAGCTTTGCGTCACCCATGACCAGAGGATGCAGGCCGTAGTTTGCGCGCTCTGCATTGACCAGATCCAGAACTCTCTGACGATAGTCGCTGGTGTAAGAGTTTTCGGGATAAGAGAAGATCAGCACCCAGTAGTTGTTGTAAACGCCGCCTTCATAGTGGCCCACGCTCATGGTGGTCGCATCTGCGTTCAGGATGCGCTCACGGGCAAAATCAATGTTCATCCACTGATCCACTGCTGCATCGGGGGTGGAAACGCCCGCCATGTAGTCCTCGCCAATCGACACATCTTCGATGCCATTCTCTGCGAAGACGGTAAAATCGCGCTGGCCATTGGGACGAACGTAAGAATAAGAAGAGGCCAGTTCCTTCGCGCGCTCCTGAGCAGCACTATTGTGGCTGCTATCACCCAGCTGGACAGGCTTCAGGCCAGCCTTTGCGCGCTCGCTGTTCACACGGCGCAGGAACTCGTTCTGGTAAGCTTCATCCTGATGGTTCAGGAAGGAGTTTTCTTCTTCCATCACGGAAGCTGTCTCAGGCCCGGCCTGTGCAGCATTTGCGGCAACAGGCTTGAGGGATGCAGCACCAAAAACCACAGCCAAAGCCATCGCAGCGGCTGCGACCTTCTTTACGATCCTCATCTCAAGTTCCATAAGACATCCTCCGTAGGTTTTTGCAACTTGTTTGCAACACTACCGTTTCACAAGTGCAACTATTGTGCAACAATAGTATCACAAAAGTGTCTCATGGTCAAGGGATTCAGTCGTATTTTGATGAATAATATAAAATTTTAGAACTTTTTCTCCTAAAAAGCCCCCTTGACGAGCACTGTAGACTCGTCTTAAATGTTGTTCTATTGTTATGTAACTGTTGCAGTGCGCCCTTTTTGGAGGCTTTTTACGGCACTTTTTGTACGGAAATTTACTTTTGCAACACGGTTTTGTTACGCTTTAATTGTGTATTTCCGTCTTTTTCTTAACTCAAAGCCGTTTTTCCATGTTTCGCTGCACTTTGTGTGCACTTTCAGACGCTGCTTTTTCTTCCTCTGGCTATCCCTGCACTGCATCCGCTCTTTTGCAGCACCATCCGCAACAAAAAACAGCGCAGACGGTTCTTCCGAACCCATCTGTGCTGTCCCGCCGTACAGTTTAATGCTCTAATTCTTTGCTCTGACTGAACCGAGTATTACGCAAAATGCAACAAGCCCCGCCAAAAAGGACATCGCTCAAAGAATCGCCGAACAGAGCAAAAAGGCAGGATCTCTGGCGAAGCCCTGCCTCTTGCTGTTTTGTCCACCGTCTTTTATGCGTCACCTTAGCATTTGACAAACAAAAAAGAAGAGCGGCTCCGAAGAGCCGCCCTTCCACAATTCAGGCTATGCTATTGAAAAGATCTTGCTTCAGGCGATCACTGAGCAGCCTTTGCTGCCTCGATCTGCTTGATCAGCTCGGGCACGACCTTGAACAGATCGCCCACGATGCCGTAGTCAGCCACGCCGAAGATGGGAGCACCCTCGTTCTTGTTGACAGCGATGATGCACTCGGAGTCCTGCATACCAGCAGTGTGCTGGATAGCGCCGGAAATGCCCAGAGCAACATAGATCTTGGGGTGCACGGTCTTGCCGGTCTGACCAACCTGATGGTCAGCGGTCATCCAGCCTGCATCGGTAACGGCACGGGAAGCACCCACAACGCCGCCGCCCAGAGCAGCTGCCAGCTGCTCAGCCAGCTCAATGCCCTTCTGGACATCCTTGCTGATGCCGCGGCCGACAGAGACGATCACGTCTGCGCCGATCAGATCGACCAGCTTCTCAGCGGCCTTCTCAACGCTCAGGACCTCGGTCTTGATGTCCTCAGCAGCCAGAGCGAATGCGGGCTTCACGATCTGGCAGGCATCAGCCTTGGCCTGATCGAAGGGAGCCTTCTTCATAACGCCGGGACGCACGGTGGACATCTGCGGACGGAAGCGGGGGCAGATGATGGTAGCCATCAGATGGCCGCCGAATGCGGGACGGGTCATCTTCAGGTTGCGGTCTTCCATATCGAACTTCTGCTTGGACAGGTCGATGGTGGAGCTCTCCTTCAGGAAATCAATGTACTTTGCAGTGTCGATGTCCAGATGGGTAGCATCAGCGGTCAGGCCAGTGTGCAGACGAGCTGCGCAGCGGGGGCCCAGATCGCGGCCGATGTTGGTTGCACCGATCAGCAGGACTTCGGGCTTGTACTCGTTGACCATGTCGCACACGACCTTAGCGTATGCATCGGTGGTGTAATCCTTCAGCAGGGGGCTGTCGCAGACCATGACCTTATCGGCACCATAGCCGCCCAGCTCCTTGGCAATGCCTTCCACGTTGTCGCCCAGCAGCAGACCGGTGACCTCGCAGCCCAGCTCATCAGCCAGCTTGCGGGCCTCGCTCACCAGCTCGAAATCAGTGGGCATCAATGCGCCCTGGCGCTGCTCGCAGAAGACCCATACGCCTTTGTATTCGTTAAAATCAGCCATTGTAATCCTATGCTCCTTTCATCAGATCAGGTGCTTCTTGGCCAGGATACCAGCCAGCTGTGCGGCAGTATCGTCGCCCTTGAGCATGGTGCCTGCGCCCTTCTGCGGAGGAGTGAAGGACTTAAAGACGTTCGTCGGAGAACCCTTCAGACCAATGGTATCAACCTCGATCAGCGGATCGTCCTTCAGTGCGTTGTAATCGAACACTTCCATCGGCTTGTCGTAGCAGGTGAAGATGCCGTTCACGCTCATGTAACGGGGCTGGTTCAGCTCCTTGATGCAGGTCAGCAGGCAGGGAGTCTGCACCTTGACCATCATGTAGCCGTCCTCGAGCATACGCTTCACGGTCAGGGTGTTGCCATCCTTCTGGATGTCAGCCACATAGGTGACCTGAGGCAGGTGCAGCTTCTCAGCGATCTGAGGACCGACCTGAGCGGTATCACCATCGATTGCCTGACGGCCGCAGAACACAACGTCCTCGGGGCCGACACCGATCTTGTTGACGGCAGCAGCCAGGATCTGGCTGGTTGCGAAGGTATCGGAACCGCCGAACTCACGGCCGGAGACCAGAACAGCCTTATCTGCACCGCGGGCCAGCAGCTCACGCAGCATGCCTTCTGCCGGCGGGGGACCCATGGTAACAACAACGACTTCGCAGCCGGTAGCGTCCTTGAGCTTCAGAGCAGCCTCCAGAGCATTCAGGTCATCAGGGTTGGTGATGGTAGCCATCGAAGCACGGTCCAGAGTGCCATCGGGCTTGACGGACACCTTGCCGGAGGTATCAGGAACCTGCTTTACACAAACAATTGCTTTCATTGTAACTCTTGCCTCCCTTACTTCAGCAGCGCGCCGGAAATGACCATCATCTGCACTTCGCTGGTGCCCTCGTAGATCTCAGTGATCTTGGCATCACGCATCATGCGCTCGATGGGATAGTCACGGGTGTAGCCGTAACCGCCGAACAGCTGCAGGCAGCGGCGGGTCACATCGCTTGCGGTGCGGGCTGCGATCAGCTTTGCCTGAGCAGCCTCGACGCTGTAACGAACCTTCTTGCCATCCATTGCTTCCTGCTTCTTCAGAGCAGCAGCGTAGACCAGATACTTTGCAGCCTCAACGCGTGCCTTCATCTCAGCCAGCTCGAACTGGGTGTTCTGGAATGCGGAAATGCTGCGGCCGAACTGCTTGCGCTCCTTGACGTAAGCAACGGTCTCTTCCAAAGCGCCCTCGGCGATGCCCAGAGCCTGAGAAGCAATGCCGATACGGCCACCGTCCAGAGTAGCCATAGCCAGCTGGAAGCCGCGGCCACGCACACCCAGCATACGGTCAGCAGGGATGCGGCAGTCCTCGAAAATCAGCTCGCAGGTGGAAGAACCGCGGATGCCCATCTTGTCCTCAGCCTTACCGACGGAGAAGCCCGGGTCGGTACGCTCCACGATAAAGGCGGAGCACTGCTTGGTGGGACGGCCCTTCTTGTCGGGCACGATATCGGTGACAGCAATAACGATAAAGACGTTTGCGTAGCCGGCGTTGGTGATGAAGATCTTGGAACCGTTCAGGATCCAATCACCGGTCTCGGGGTCCTGCTTTGCAAAGGTCTGCTGACCCTGTGCATCGGTGCCGGCACCCGGCTCAGTCAGGCCGAAAGCACCCAGCCACTCGCCGCTGCACAGCTTGGGCAGATACTTTGCCTTCTGCTCGGGAGTACCATTTTCATAAATAGGAGCAGCACACAGGCTGGTGTGAGCAGAGACGATGACACCGGTGGTGCCGCAGACCTTGCTCAGCTCTTCCACTGCCATGACGTAGGACAGCACATCGCCGCCTGCACCGCCGACCTCAGTCGGGAAATAAATGCCCATCATGCCGAGCTTGCCCATCTTTTCGACGGTCTCTTTGGGGAAGTACTCTTCCGCATCAACCTTCTTTGCCAGGGGCTTGACTTCGTTCTCAGCAAACTCGCGGTACATTTTCTGTACCATCTGCTGCTGCTTGGACAGAGTAAAATCCATCGCTATATCCTCCTAACGGGTCTTTTTCATTTACCGGAATTGCCCGGTGCAAACAAATTCCTCCCGGCCGTGTTTCCATAGTCGGGAGAAACGTTTATCAGAATTTACAGCTGGTCAACAGGGGTCTTGGTGCGGTCTGCGTTGTAAACGTAGAAGCCCTTGCCGCTCTTGCAGCCCAGGTTGCCGCCGCGGACCATCTTACGGATCAGCGGGCATGCACGGTACTTGCTGTCGCCGGTCTCCTTGTACAGCACGTCCATGATAGCCAGGCAGATATCCAGGCCGATGAAGTCGCCCAGCTCCAGGGGACCCATGGGGTGGTTGGCACCCAGCTTCATGGCAGTGTCAATGCCAGCGATATCGGAAACGCCTTCCATCTTGATGAAGGCTGCTTCGTTGATCATGGGGATCAGGATGCGGTTGACGACGAAGCCTGCAGCCTCGTTGACCTGAACCGGCTGCTTGCCGATGGCAACAGAGATCTCCTTGATCTTCTCAACGGTCTCAGCAGGAGTGTTGCAGCCTGCGATGACCTCGATCAGCTTCATGCGGTCTGCGGGGTTGAAGAAGTGCATGCCAACCAGCGGACGGCTAACGCCCTTGCCGATCTCGGTGATGGACAGAGAAGAAGTGTTGGAAGCGAAGATGCACTCAGGCTTGCAGATCTTATCCAGCTCGCCGAAGGTGGTCTGCTTGACCTTCATATCCTCAAAAGCAGCCTCAACGACCAGATCGCAGTCAGCGCACAGGTCTTCCTTCAGGCCCGGGGTGATGGCAGCAACGATAGCGTCTGCCTTTTCCTGCGTCATCTTTCCCTTAGCAACCAGCTTCTCGTAGCCCTTCTTGATCTTTGCCAGACCATTCTCGGCCCACTCCTGCTTGATGTCGCACAGAGCAACAGTGTTGCCCTCAACCTGTGCAAATGCCTTTGCGATGCCCTGGCCCATGGTGCCAGCGCCGATAACACCGATCTTCATAGGAAACCTCTCCTTTAATATCAAAAATTATGTAGTAATGGATTAGTTGTTGGTGAACACTGCCTTGGGCTTCGGCTTCTCACGGGACAGGAAGCAGCTCATGCCCTCCACCTGATCGTGGGTCTCGAAGCAGTCGCCGAACAGCTTTTCCTCGACCTCAACAGCCTTCTCGATGGGCAGGCTGATGCCGCCGTTGATTGCCTTCTTGCAGTTGCGTACAGCGATGGGTGCGTTCTTTGCGATCTTGCCGGCCAGCTTCAGCACGTTCTCCATCAGCTCAGCCTGCGGATACACAGCGTTCACCAGACCAATGCGCAGAGCCTCGTCTGCCTTGATGTTCAGAGCAGAGTAGACCAGCTGCTTTGCCATGCCCATGCCGACCAGACGTGCCAGACGCTGGGTGCCGCCGAAGCCCGGGGTGATGCCCAGACCAACTTCAGGCTGACCAAACACAGCGTTGTCAGAGCAGATGCGGATGTCGCAGCTCATTGCCAGCTCGTTGCCGCCGCCCAGTGCAAAGCCGTTCACGGCTGCAATGACGGGGATGGGGAAGCTCTCGATCATCAGGAACACATCATTGCCCAGCTTGCCGAAGGCCTCGCCCTCTGCCTTGGTCATGGTGCTCATGGAACCGATATCAGCGCCTGCCACGAAGCTCTTGTCGCCTTCGCCGGTCAGAACGATGCAGCGGACAGTCTCCTGATCCACAGCCTCAAATGCAGCCTTCAGGTCTGCCAGAACTTCGGGGTTCAGGGCATTCAGTGCCTTGGGACGGTCGATGGTGATGATCTCAACTGCGCCCTGCACCTCGGTTTTTACAAATGCCATTGTGAAAACCTCCTATTCAAATCTTATCAGTTATCATAAACAGCCCCCGGGCCAGAGCAGGCTCTCCGGTTCCTCCCCTGCCCGGGTCTGTCATTCAGTCAGGCTCTCCAGTAATGGAGCTTAGTCCATCTCAACGATGGTAGCGCAGCCCATGCCGCCGCCGATGCACAGGGTAGCCAGGCCCTTGTGTGCGCCGCGATGCTTCATAGCATACAGCAGGGTGACCAGGATACGAGCGCCGGAAGCGCCGACCGGGTGGCCCAGAGCAATTGCGCCGCCGTTGACGTTCACCTTGCTCATATCAAAGTTCAGAGCCTGGCTGACAGCCACAGACTGAGCAGCAAATGCCTCGTTGGCCTCGATCAGATCCATGTCAGCAACAGTCAGGCCGGTCTTTGCCATGACCTTCTTGGTAGCAGCGATGGGGCCCAGACCCATGACTTCGGGCTCAACGCCTGCCAGAGCACCAGCCACCCAAGTAGCCAGAGGCTTCACGCCCAGCTCCTTTGCCTTCTCCTCGCTCATGATGACCAGAGCAGCAGCGCCGTCATTGATGGCGGAAGAGTTGCCGGCGGTCACAATGCCGTCCTTGGTGAAAGCGGGCTTCAGCTTTGCCAGCACTTCAGGAGCGCTCAGACGGGGGCCTTCATCGGTATCGAACACGGTGTCGCCCTTCTTGCCCTTGATCACAACGGGAACGATCTCGTCCTTGAAAGCGCCGTCCTTGATGGCCTTGTCAGCCTTCAGCTGGCTGTTGTATGAGAACTCGTCCAGCATCTCACGGGTGATGGGGCTGTAGCCGTACTTCTTCTGATAGGTCTCGTTGGTGCAGACATTCTCAGCGGTCATACCCATGTGCTTGTTGAAGCCGCAGGCATCCCACAGAGCATCGTTGACCATGGTATCCACGATCTCGCTCTTGCCCATAGGAGCGCCCATGCGGTAGCCGTAACGAGCCTTCTGCAGTGCGAAGGGAGCCATGTCCATGTTCTCCATGCCGCCTGCGACCACGATATCAGCATCGCCTGCCTCGATCATCTGAGCAGCCATATTGACGCAGTTCAGACCGGAGCCACACACCACGTTGACGGTGACAGCCGGGGTCTCGATGGGCAGACCAGCCTTCAGAGCAGCCTGACGTGCAACGTTCTGGCCCAGACCAGCCTGAATGACACAGCCCATGTAAACATGATCGACCTGCTCAGGTGCGACGTTTGCACGGTTCAGGGCTTCCTTGATGACAATGGAGCCCAGCTCAACTGCGGGAACGTTTGCCAGAGTGCCGCCGAACTTGCCAATAGCGGTACGGCATGCAGATGCGATAACGATCTTTTTCATGTGAATAGCCTCCTGAATTGTGTATGTGTTGCTTTTCGATTGCCTTTTTATCAAAACGCCCTTGGGCATTTCTGCAAATTATTTTTCAGGGTCTTTTCCCTGCCGGATCAGCGCATACTTTTCGTTGACCGCCTTTTCCACATTGGGGGTAACGAACTTGCCGATGTCGCTGCCGTAATACGCTGCCTCCTTCACGATCGTAGAAGAAAGGTAGCTCCACTTGATGCTGGTGGCAAGGAACATGGTCTCAATGCCGGGCATCAGTGCGTGATTGGTCTGCGCAAGCTGGATCTCGTTTTCAAAGTCTGTCACAGCCCGCAGTCCCCGTACCATCACCGAAGCGTGCCGCTTCTTGGCGAACTCTACGGTCAGGCCGTCGAAGCTCTCCACCGAAACGTTCTGGATGCCTTTGCAGCACTCCTTGAGCAACTCTACGCGCTCCTCCACGGTGAAGAGCGGATTCTTTGCGCTGTTATTGAGCACTGCCACGATCAGATGATCGTTGATCTTTGCTGCGCGCTTGATGATATCAAGGTGTCCTTTTGTGACCGGGTCGAACGAACCGGGGTAAACTGCTGTTGCCATCGTCTGGTGTCCTCCTTGAGCGCTGTGAAAAGCGCGTTTTGGTTCTGCCATGATAGCACTTTCCAGTCTTGGGTGCAAGATTTTGTGCAAGCTGTACGTTTTATCGTTAAAATTTAAACAATCAACGCTGTGCCACATCGCGGCAACTTGCTACGCTATAAGTAAATCACATCGTCAAAATTTTATCAAGTCCTTTTGCAAAGATTTTTGGTTTCACCACACCAAACAATCCTCCAAAATAGCTCTGAATTTTGTAAATATTGACAGTCAGCCAAAATTTTCACGATAAACTATTGATTCTGCACATTGTTAATGTTATAACTAAGTTGTGCAGGTCTGCCGAACTGTCCGGCAGCTTTCCCTGTTGTCTGTCAGGATACCACACGGCTATGTCAGAGTTGTGTGCAAACTACCAAAAAACGGTAAATAACCTGCAAAGATCTGTCCGTGCAGGAAGTGTAAATGATAAATTTACAATTCCTTTATGTTATTATAGGAGAGGATGGTTTATAATGGATTTTACGGAACTGTATGCTCAGAAAAAAATGACCGCCGCTCAGGCTGCCGCACTGGTCAAAAGCGGTGACTGGGTGGACTACGGCTGGGCAGTGAACACCCCCGTGGCGGTGGATGCCGAGCTTGCAAAGCGTCTGCCGGAGCTGGAGGGCGTCAACTTCCGCGGCGGCATCCTGATGTGGGTGCCCGCGATCTTCCAGATCGACGACCCCGCCGCACACATGACCTGGAACAGCTGGCACATGGGCGGCATTGAGCGCAAGGCCATTGCACAGGGGTTCTCCTTTTACTCCCCCATCCGTTATTCCGAGCTGCCCCGTTACTACCGTGAGAGCCCGGACCCGCTGGATGTGGCCGTGTTCCAGGTGACCCCTATGGACGAGCACGGCTATTTCAACTTCGGCCCCAGTGCATCTCATCTGGGCGCTGTATGCGAAAAAGCCAAGAAGATCGTTGTTGAGGTCAACAAGAACATGCCCCGCTGCCTTGGCGGCATGGAGAACTGCATCCACATTTCTCAGGTCACCGGCATCGTGGAAGGCGAGAATCCTCCCATTGGCCAGATGGCCGCTCCCGGTGCTGCTACCGAAGTGGATCTGAAGGTTGCCAACCTGATCGTTCCGCAGATCCCCAACGGTGCCTGCCTGCAGCTGGGCATCGGCGGTATGCCCAATGCCATCGGCAGCCTGATCGCACAGAGCGACCTGAAGGATCTGGGCGTGCACACCGAAATGTATGTGGACGCTTTTGTGGATATCGCCAAGGCCGGCAAGATCACCGGTGCACGCAAGCAGCTGGACAAGGGCCGTCAGGTCTACGCCTTTGGTGCCGGCACCCAGAAGATGTACGATTACCTGAACGATAATCCGGAGTGCATGTCCGCTCCCGTGGACTATACCAACGATATCCGCAGCATCTCCGCACTGGATAACTTTATCTCCATCAACAACGCTGTGGACATCGACCTGTTCGGTCAGGTGAACGCCGAGACTGCAGGCCTCAAGCACATCTCCGGTGCCGGCGGTCAGCTGGACTTCGTTCTGGGCGCATACCTTTCCAAGGGCGGCAAGAGCTTTATCTGCCTGTCCTCTACCTTCTTTAATAAGAAGACCGGCCAGCTGGAGAGCCGCATCCGTCCCACGCTGGAAAACGGCAGCATCGTCACCGATACCCGTGCCAACATCCACTACCTGTGCACGGAGTACGGCTGCGTGAACCTGAAGGGCCTGACTACCTGGGAAAAGGCTGAGGCCCTGATCAACGTTGCACATCCCGACTTCCGCGAAGACCTTATCAAGGAAGCCGAAAAGATGCATATCTGGCGCAGGAGCAACAAAATCTAACATGTGTCGTGGGTATTCCTGCTGCCTGCGGCAGGAATGGAGTTTATCACATGATGGACAAAAAGCCGCACATCAAGCCCTATCTTTACGGGATGCTGGCCGGGTTCGGAGCGATCTCCCTGAGCATCATCTTTTTCTTTCTGATCTACCGCTTTGACGGTTTTGGCAACGCGATCTCGACCCTGACCGGCATTCTGATGCCGTTCATCTACGGTGCCGTCATCGCCTACCTGCTCAAGCCCGTATGCAACACCATCGAGAGCTTTCTGCGCCGCTTCATTCCGGAAAAGATGCATGGTCTGGTCAATGTGCTGTCTATTACACTGACCATCCTGTTCGGTCTGCTCCTCATCTACGCTTTGTGCATGATGATCATTCCGCAGCTCATCACCAGCGTGACCACCCTGTACTACACTGCACAGCGCAACCTTGCAAAGTTCGTGCAGTGGGCAAATCATGTGGAGTTCATTGAGAACAACCAGCAGATCATGAACATGCTCAACTCTGCTTATGCCACCATCAGCACCAATTTCGATGATCTGATCAAGACCCGGCTCCTGCCCTCCATGCAGAACATCGTCAGCGGTGCCGCCATTGGTGTGCTGAACGTTGTAACGGTAGCCAAGAATCTGGTCATCGGCATCATCGTGGCCGTGTACATGCTGGCCAGCCGCAAGCGCTTTGTGCAGCAGGGCAAGCTGGTGCTCTACAGCATCTTCAAGCCCCGCTGGGCAGAGCTCATCAAGGAAGAAGTGAAGTATGCCGATAAGATGTTCGGCGGCTTCATCAACGGCAAGATCATGGATTCCGCCATCATCGGCGTGCTGTGCTATATCGGCTGCCTGATCTTCAAATTCCCCAGTGCACTGCTGGTGTCGGTCATCATCGGCGTGACCAATGTCATCCCCTTCTTTGGCCCGTTCATCGGTGCGGTTCCGGCTACCCTGCTCATTCTCATCCAGAGCCCCATCAAGGCACTGTGGTTCGTGCTGTTCGTGCTGGTCCTGCAGCAGCTGGACGGCAATGTGATCGGCCCCAAGATCCTGGGCAACACCACCGGTCTTTCCAGCTTCTGGGTCCTGTTCGCCATCCTGCTGTTCGGCGGTCTGTGGGGCTTTGTGGGCATGATCGTGGGTGTACCGCTGTTTGCTGTCATCTATGACATCATCAAAAAGCTGGTCATCCACGGCCTGAAGCGCAATGCAGAGCTCGACATGCTTCAGACCTACCACGACAATTTCGGCGACCCGGAGGACGATGCTTCGCCTGCCCCGGAACCGCCTGCCGAAAAGCAATAAGCATCTTCCCTGCCCTGTATCACAAAGGCCCTGCGTTCTTTCGAACGCAGGGCCTTTGCTTTTTATGATGATGTTTGCCGAAGATTACTTTTCAATGGGCTGCGAGGGCTTCCAATCCTTGTAGTTCTCGTAGCGGCTTTCGCGGATCCTGGTGTGGGACCAGATCTCGTCCGCAGTGGGCTGCCAGTTGGCGGCGTAGCTCTTGCACTTCTCGCACAGGTGTTCCACGCTCTCCGGGGACTGCAGGTCGGTGCTGTGGGCACCGGTCTCGTGCACCATCTTCTGCAGCAGCTCGGGGTTTTCCAGCATCGGGCAGGGACGCAGATGGTTCTTGTTGAAGGGCTGGCCGTTGTGATAAGCCATGAACAGCGGGCTGTGCAGGATCTCCAGAATGCTCTGGTCGTGGATATTGGCATTGGAGTAGTGGATGAACACACAGGGCTCTGCATCACCGGCCGAGTTGATGTGGAAGTAGTTGCGGCCACCGGCAATGCAGCCGCCCACAAACTCGCCATCATTCTGGAAGTCCATGGGGTAGAACGGGATATTGCAGGCCTCCGAGCGCAGATAGCGGATGCGGTCGATCATATATTTGCGCTGCTCCGGGGTAGGCATCAGCTCCGGTGCTGCCTCGTTGCCCACGGGCATGTAGTGGAAGTAGAAGCCGAAGTGTGCACCCTTCTCGCACAGGAAACGCATGAACTCATCGTTGGTGACAGCTTCGATGTTATCACGGGTATAGCAGATGGAGGTGCCAAAGATGATGCCGTACTTCTTCAGCAGATCCATCGCGTTCATGACAGCGGCATAGTGCCCCTCACCGCGGCGGGCATCGTTGGTCTCCGGGGTGCCCTCGATGGACAGCATGAAGGCAATGTTACCCAGACGCACCACCTCTTTGCAGAAGGGCTCATCGATGAGGGTGGAGTTGGTGTAGATGGCAAATTCAACATCGTTGTGCTTCTCCGCCAGCTTCAGGATATCGGCCTTGCGCACCAGCGGCTCGCCGCCGGTCAGCATGTACAGGTATACGCCCAGTTCCTTGCCCTCGGTAACGATCTTGTCCATATCCTCAAAGCTGAGGTTGTTCTTGTTGCCATACTCGCCAGCCCAGCAGCCCACGCAATGCATGTTGCAGGCAGAAGTGGGGTCGAACAGGATCAGCCACGGAATGTTGCACTGGTACTTCACGCGGTTCTCGCGGATGGTCTTGGTGCCGCGGAAGAAGGCTTCATAGCCCAGATTCAGTGCCGTGGTGCGGGCCACGTTGGGATTGGTCTGATCCAGCACGCAGTTGATGAGCTTGGACCACTTGCTGTCGGGGTCGGTCAGGGTCTGCCTGGCGTGCTCGTAGGCCTCGTCGCTGAACGAGTTGCCATAGAACTGCTTTGCAACATCCACCAGCTGTCCCACGGTTTTCTGACGGTCTTTATCGGCATGAGAAAGCACCACGTCTACCATTTTACCAACGGCAGCGCGCTGCATTTTATGAGTCAGGTTCTCAACAGAAGTATTCATAATCCTTTTCCTCCAAACAACATCTTCGGAAATTTCTTTTGTTGCCGCCATCATACCATTTTTAACAAACGTGCGCCATAAACAGAAAAAGCGCCGTGATAGAAAACCCATCACGGCGCAGATTATGATAAAATTTTGTCGTTCTTCCGGTTCAGCCGTCCTGTTCCAGATGGATCTTATTGCTGGCAAGGCGGCATAACGCGCGGCGCAGATCGCCCTGCAGCATCCGTCCCGTACGTTCTACCATCACAGCAGGATCCGTTTTCATGTCCCGGCGGATCCATTCCAGCCCCACGCCCACCAGCGCATATTTGTAAAAATCCACCACAAACTGCTTGTCATCGTCCTGCACGGTGATATCGTGGCATTCGCGATCCGCAAATTCCTTCAGCATGGGGTCCAGAAGCTTGTAGAGATACTGCTCCACCTGTTCACGGCCCACAGAACGGTATACGTTCAGCACCAGTGCTTTGTTATCCCGGATCTGGTGCAGGATGTCCAGAAACGCTTCGGTCCATGTATCAAAGCTCTGGCAGCCTTCCATTGCCTTGGTTGCATCTTCCGTCAGGATCCAGTCCACCAGATCGTAAATATCCTTGAAGTGGTAGTAGAAGGTCATGCGGTTCACGCCGCAGTCCTCTGTGATATCGTTGATCGTGATCTTATTGAGGGGCTTTTCCAGCAGCAGCTTTTTCAGCGATGCTTCCAGTGCCCGCTTCGTTGTTTGTGACACAAAAACCTTCCTTTCCCGACCGTAGAAATTTTTCCCGCTGCGTACGGCGATTGGCAGCTTTGTACATTATAATACCGCAAAAGCCGTCCCGATTGCAAGCATTGATTCTGTCCATTTTGTAAACAAAGAATGATTTCCTGTGTTTCACTCCGGCAGTTTCTCGCTTCAAAAGCCATTTCTCTGCCCCCAAAAGACCCTTCCGGCGGTGTGCAACGCCTGCAAAAGCGGCTTCTTCCGGCAAAAAAGCGGAAAAGGCCCTTGATTTTATATTCCTCTGCGCTTAGAATGGGAGCAGACGACTGTGAATTAAGTGCTGTTTTGAGGGAGGGTACAAACTATGATGGATACCATTGGTTTTCTGGGCTGCGGCAACATGGGCGGAGCCATCGCCCGTGCCGTTTGCAAAGCTGTTGACCCTAAGAAAGTTTTTCTGGCAAACCGCACTGCGGCCAAGGCGCAGGCACTGGCCAAGGAACTGGGCTGCAAAACAGCCACCAATGCTGAGGTGGCCGGTGACTGCGACCTGATCTTTCTGGCCGTGAAGCCCCAGATGATGGAAGCACTGCTGGAGCCGCTCAGATTCACGCTGGACGAGCGCCCCAAGCGCTTTGTGCTGTGCAGCATGGCAGCAGGCCTTTCGATCGCCCGCATTCAGGAGCTGGCCGGTGAGGACTTTCCTGTGATCCGCATCATGCCCAATACCCCGGCATCGGTGGGCGAAGGCATGATCCAGTATTGCTCTTCCAACGTTACCGCAGAGGAAGAGGAAGCGTTCCTCAGGATCATGGCTCCCGCGGGCCGTCTGGACGCCGTGCCAGAAAGTCTGATCGATGCTGCCAGCTGCGTTTCCGGCTGCGGCCCGGCATGGGTGTACCAGTTTATTGAGGCTCTGGCCGACGGCGGTGTGGCCTGCGGCCTGCCCCGCACCAAAGCGCAGGAATATGCCGCACAGATGGTTCTGGGCAGCGCAAAGCTGGTTCTGGAAAGCGGAAAGCATCCCGGCGAACTCAAGGATGCCGTATGCAGCCCCGGCGGCAGCACCATTCAGGGCGTGCGCGTGCTGGAAGAGCGCGGCCTGCGCGGTGCGGTGATGGATGCCGTCATCGCCTCGTACAATAAGACTAAGGAAATGGGAAAGGGTTAATGGAATCATGCGCATCGTTGTGAAAGTAGGCACTTCTACTCTGGCATACGCCACCGGACGGCTGAACATCCGCCACACCGAAAAGCTGGTCGAGGTTTTGAGCGACCTGAAAAACGAAGGCCACGAGGTCATTCTGGTGTCCTCCGGCGCCATCGGCATGGGCGTAGGCAAACTTTCTCTGCCGACCCGCCCAAAGGATACCTCCACCAAACAGGCCTGTGCCGCTGTGGGACAGTGTGAGCTGATGTACACCTACGATCGTCTGTTCAATGCCTATAATCACACTGTGGCGCAGATCCTGCTCACCGGCGTGGACGTGGAGCACACCGAGCGCCGGGTAAACTTCCAGAACACCCTGTCCCGCCTTTTGGAGCTGGGTGCACTGCCCATCATCAATGAGAACGACACCGTTGCCACCGATGAGATCACCTCCATCGGCGACAACGACACACTGGCGGCCATCGTGGCCTGCTGTGCACAGGCCGACCTGCTGGTGCTGCTGAGCGACATCGACGGCCTGTACACGGCCAATCCCCACACCCACCCGGATGCAAAGCTCATCCCGCTGGTGCGGGAGATCACCCCTGCGGTAATGGCACTGGCCGACGGCGCAGGCTCCGCCCTTGGCACCGGCGGCATGGCCACCAAGCTGCGCGCCGCCCGCATGGTGACCGGCAGCGGTGCCGACATGGTCATTGCGAACGGTGCACACCCGGAACTTTTGTATGACATTGCCGCGGGCAAGCCCGCAGGTACCCGCTTTACCGGCCACAAGGAGGACTGAACCTATGACGACACAGCAAATTCTGGAAGCGGCCCGCAGCGCCAAAAGCGCCCTTGCACTGGCCGATAACGCTGTCCGCAGCACTGCCCTGCTGGGCATGGCGGACGCTTTATGCGATGCGCAGAACCAGTCTGCCATCCTTGCCGCCAACGCCGAGGACATGGCTGCTGCCAAAGGGCACATCAGCGATGTGATGCTGGATCGTCTGGCTCTGACCGTTCCGCGCATCGAAGCCATGGCGCAGGGCATCCGCGAGGTTGCCGCCCTGCCCGACCCGGTGGGCCGGGTGCTGAACCGGGTAGAGCGCCCCAACGGCCTTGTGATCGAAAAGACCGCCGTACCGATGGGTGTGATCGCCATCATCTACGAGAGCCGTCCCAACGTGACCAGCGATGCCGCCGCCCTTGCCATCAAAAGCGGCAACGCCTGCATCCTGCGCTGCGGCAAGGAGGCCTGGCGCAGTGCCAACGCCATCGTCACCGTTCTGCGGCAGGGCCTGAAAAAGGCCGGTCTGCCCGAGACTTCGGTCTGCCTGATCGAGGACACCACCCATGCCTCTGCCAACGCTCTGATGACCGCCGTAGGCTATGTGGATCTGCTGATCCCTCGCGGCGGTGCAGGGCTCATCCGTGCCTGCGTGGAGAACGCCAAGGTGCCCTGTATCCAGACCGGCACCGGCATCTGCCATATCTATGTAGACGACACTGCCGACCTTTCCAAAGCACTGGACATCATCGAGAACGCAAAAGCCAGCCGTCCCAGCGTCTGCAACGCCGAGGAGGTGTGCCTTGTGCACTCTGCCATTGCCGGGGAGTTTCTTCCCCGTCTGGCCCAGCGGCTTGGCCCGGACCGCATTGCAAAGGGTCTGCATCCGGTAGAGCTTCGTCTTGACAAGCGCGCCGCCGCTATAATCGCTGGCACGCCTGCCGGCGAAAAAGACTTTGACACCGAGTTTCTGGATTATATCCTTGCCGTCAAAGTGGTGGACAGCGTGGAGGAAGCCATCGATCATATCGCCCGGCATTCCACCGGCCACAGCGAGGCCATCCTGACCCGGACACAGGCCCACGCGGATCTGTTTACCGCTGCTGTGGACAGCGCCGCTGTGTATGTGAACTGCTCCACCCGCTTTACGGATGGCGGCGAGTTTGGCCTTGGGTGTGAAATGGGCATTTCCACCCAGAAGCTCCACGCCCGCGGCCCCATGGGACTGGCCGAGCTGTGCAGCTACAAATATATCATCCACGGTGATGGACAGACCCGCTGAACCCACCTTCCGCGTGTGAAGATCGGGAGTGAGCGATTTCTCCATTCAATTCATCATTTGGCAAAAGGATCTGAAAAGCTTTTTCAAATACAGGCTGGTGCAAATTGCGTCAGCCTGTATTTTTGTTTCACACAGACAGACTGTTTTTGCAAAAAATACAATTTTTGAATTTTGTTTTCAGCAGGCCCGTTTAAATCGTCCCCTGATATGGATGAATGTATCCCAGTTTCCTGCACTTCTCACAAAGATATAGTCTTACTTTCTCCATTTTGTTTTGTAAAAAGTACAAAAACCCCCTTGACAACCCCTATTTCGATGCGGTAAAACTATATTGGATAATTTGATAACGATTTCACTTCATTTCACTTTCCAATGAGAAAGTTGTTCGTCACACACAACACTATACTTGGAACAAAGGAGAGAGCAATATGACGATCGCCATTCTTGCACATGATTCCCGTAAAGAGCTTGCACTGCAGTTCTGTACTGCTTACAGTGCCATTTTGTCCAAAAATACAGTCATTGCCACCGGTACCACCGGACGGATGCTGGCACAGACCACCGGTCTGCCGGTACATTGCTACCTCTCCGGAAAACTGGGCGGTGTGCAGCAGATCACTTCCCGCGTTGCCTGTGATGAGGTGGATCTGGTGCTGTTCTTCCGCGACCCGCTGAAGGCAGACGCTTCCAGCATCACGGAGCAGAATCTGCTCCGCCTGTGCGACATGCACGGCGTACCCATTGCCACCAACATTGCCACCGCAGAGGTTTTGCTGCGCGGTCTGGATCAGGGCGATCTGGATTATCGAGAGGGAATGCATCCGGCCCTTGTGGAGCCAGTGCCCGCAGCTATGCCCCGCCGTGTGACTGCCTGATTTTGTGTATAGAGTATTGGGAAAGAGCGAGGCTGCTGCAACAGCCTCCTACGAAAGATGAGATAGACTTCCCCGGAAGGGGTCGCCTATCTCATTTTTTTGTAAGCTGAAATTGTGGGAAACCACAAATGAATATTCGGATTAAAGTCAACAAATGGAGAATCAAGTGATAACCGTCCACATTGACTTCGTTGTATAATATGGGTATAATATAATCAGAATTTTACTATTACGGGTCACACAGGAGCAGGAGGTGCTTTTATGAATATCCGTCCATCCGCAGCGATTCGCCAGAATTATAATGAGATTGCTGATCTGTGCAGAGAAACCGCTGAGCCGATTTTTCTCACCAAGAACGGCGAGGGTGACTTGGTCGTCATGGACATCGAAACCTACAACCGCCGGGAAAAAATGCTGAAGCTCCGTGAAGAGCTGCTTTCCGTGGAAGAGAACCGGATGCGTGGAAGCGAGGGCTATTCGGTTGATGAGGTCACTTCCATGATGCGCAGCGCGATCAAGGAGGCCGCCGGACATGGAGCAGCAAAATAAATACCGCGTGATCGTGTCAGCACGGGCCGCTCAGATGCTGGTGTCCCACGCCGCATTTCTGGCACAGGTCAGCCCTGCAGCAGCAGAGCGGCTTACAGTCGAATTTGAAAAGGCTGCAAAGTCTTTGGAGCAGATGCCGCAGCGCTGCCCGTGGCTCAGAGGCGAATACATTCCTAAAAATGCTTACCGATTCATCTTGTTTGAAAAACGCTATATGCTCATTTTCCAGATCGTAGATAATACGGTTTATGCAGATTATGTGGTAGATTGCAGACAGGATTACGGCTGGCTTATCCGATAATCAACAAAGGCGGCGGCTTCCCTTATTGTGGGAGACCACCGCCTTTTGCTGCGTCTATTGAGGGGGATAATGCGACAGCCTGCTGAAAAAACGGGCGGCAAACAGTCCTTTTTGAAAACGGTGTAAAGTCAAAAGCTGGGGGTTGTATAGGAACCGCCTGCAAATGCCTGAAAACAGTGCAGGCGAAGCAATGCAGCCCCCAAAAACCGGCTTCAGCAAAAAGAAAAGCACCATACTTCCTACGAAGTACAGTGCTTTTTTGGTGGAGAATACCGGGATCGAACCGGTGACCTCTTGCATGCCATGCAAGCGCTCTCCTGAACCACGCACTCACGCACCCCCACACAAAGGTGCGAGGATGAATAATATTTGGCGTTGGTTCGCTTCATTTTTTCAAAAGTGTAATTTAACCTTGGAATCCAACCAGCAATAAAGACAATTTCAAAGAGCAAAGACTTATTGAGTTGTATTCTACAGTCAGATATACTTGCTGTCAAGATGTTTCGTGCAATTTATGGCACTAGAGCAAAGCAATATTTTTCCATATCTAATTACATAGCGCAATTTCGACCCCAAAAATCGAAGTTGCGCTTTTTTCATTCCTCGATAAATTTTTTCACCGGAGGTTTATGCAATGTTTTTATCTCATTGTTGCTTTCAGCTCTTGACACAACCGTATGACCCTTGACTACTTTTACGGACAGGCCGGAGAACTATTTTCGTTCTTCCGCATTCCAAAGGCTCTTTTTCAGGAGCAGCGGTTTCAAGATCTGTCAACCGATGCCAAAACTCTATACGGCATCCTGCTTGACCGCATGAGCCTTTCTGTTAAAAATGAATGGTTTGACAAAAAAGGCCGAGTGTTCATCATCTTCACGATTGAGGATGTCAAGAGGACTTTACGTTGCGCAGACAACAAAGCGACCAAACTGCTCCGGGAACTTGAAGAATTTGGTTTGATTGAACGAAAACGTCGAGGGCAAGGAAAGCCATGTTTGGTGTATGTGAAAAACTTTTCGGCAGAATCTTCAAAGGAGAGTGTCAAGAATCGTGATAATGACGATTCTTGTGGCTCTAAAATCGCTTGTCAAGACCCGGTAAAATCACGAGGTATTAAGAAGAAAGAGAATAAAAAGAGATGAATAATACGAATCTTATCCTTTCCGACGAATCGGAGAAGATGAAGAATCGCGAACTGTTCGAAGAATATTTTTCGTGCTCTTTAGAGATAGACCTTCTTCTCCGGCTTTACCCGGATGATGAAGATACCCTCTACCAAATCGTGAATTTGCTGGTGGATACCTGTGCCACCAACCGTAAGCTGCTGCACATTGCCGGGGACGATAAGCCCGCCGAGGTGGTACGCAGCCGGCTTATTAAGCTGAACGCCGACCATATCCGCTTTGTGCTGAAGTGCCTTGCAGAGAACAGCAGCCCAATCCGTAATATGAAACAATATCTGCTCGCTCCTCTGTACAACGCACCCACCACGATGTAGCTCCTTTTGCGGGAAAACCCGGTTCTTGGTTTATTTGTTTACAGTTTGGTCAGTTTCAGCTTTTCCAGCAGATCTGTCAGGTCAGCTTCCTTGCTCTCCATGTTCTTTACGAATTTTTTTCGGTTCAGATTTACGATGCGCAAAAAACGTCGAGCGAACATTTTCCGTTTTTCCTCGTCGTTCAGCCCTTCATAAGGCGAAAGACCCTGCGTATACCGAACCATAGCATCTTGCAACCTTCCCAGTGCATCTGTATGACGCGCCCATGTCTCCTGCTTTTTGTCTACGGCGATCTTTTTGCCTGCTGCACAGAACAGAATTGCCTGAAACGCACTGAAATAGACGACATACATTATAAGGCCACTGCTGCTCCACTCCATCTTCTCCCAGTAAATCGTCAGCAGCAACAGCAGAATGCTTTCCACGAACACCGTGATCCCGATGCCATAGAGCAGCCAATTCTTCTGTGCAAAATTATCGTCCCGGTTCCGAGCCGCCTTGCGGGCAAAGATCTTGTAGTTTTCCCGCACCAGATCATAGAGCATCTTATTCGCATCTGTCTGTGTGTTCTCGTCGTCATCTTCTCCCTGCGCACCCTTCCAGGCGGTTTCCCATTCCTCCAGAATGCGCTTTTCCATTTTAGTCAGCGGGTAGTCCTTCTGTTTTCTAAACATGCTCTATCCTCTCTTCTTCTATACCTCCCGGAAAGCCCTGCTCATTACTCATTTTGCGGATATCATCCAGCCATTCGTAGATATCTGCCTTTTTGTAGCGTGGGCGTTCCGTTTCCTCATCCAGAATCAGCTCAGTCGCGCGGGCCATAAGGGCGTACTCGTTTTCTATACTGGTAAAAAACACGCCGTTGTCATCCGTGTTGATGGATACATGCAACTGCGCACAGGCATCCTGTTCTGTGCCATGGACGAGATGCTTATTGTAAAAATGATAAATCGGATGCTTGTGGTACTCGCGGAACGTGCTGATGAGCACATTGGAGGAAGGATTCGTCTCTATTGCAATACCGCGGTCTGCCACCTCCCGCTGCATACACGCCTGTATCTGCGCACAGGCATTGCTGTAAATCTTTGGTACTCGTACAGATATCTGTGTCTTTCCAGCCGATTTTACAAAGGGATCATAGTGATACCGGTAATAGAGCGCTGCACTCTCCTGGATATACCGCTCCGAAAAAGGCTGTGGGAACGAAAAATTGGTGCGGCAGCGGTCAAGATCATCCACCGGGATAGGTGGCGCTTCATAAACGCCGTTGCGGTACAGGGAAGGATGGTCACCGCGCAGGCACCATGCCTTGTAATAGGTCTCCAGATCCTGCGATGCTTCTCCATGCAGCTGGTATACCTCATGAAAATAGCGGTCAAATTCGCTCCTTAAAAATTCGCGCAGCGTGTCAGCGCATTCCAGATGATACTGTGTCAGCGCATGGTTCATCCATGCCAGATTATCTAGATAATCCTGCTTAGACAGCACGATCTGCTGCTTTTTATTCTCGTACCATTCTGCCACATCGATACCCAGCGCGATCGCATGACCGATGCGGTCACCGTATCCCAGTTCCAGAAAGTGGATGGATTCGTCGATGGCACGCAGACCGTCCACAACATCCAGAAAATCTTCACCGGCATGGTAGGTCTTTCTGAGCTGTGGCAGCTGCGGAGCCATCGGATAGGTTTTGGCGGGCTGGTGCGCATGGAGCATCCGAAAAATAGGCGCAAACACTTCCGGGCGGCACTCGATTTCCTGCGAGGCAGCATCGATGCCATGCACCCGGCAGGCCGTCTGCGGATATGTTTCCCGGAACGCCAGCAGCGCTTTAGCCTGCCGTTCCAGCTTGCTACGCAGATCTTCATGCCGGTACTGCTGCACTTGCAATTGCAGTTCGTTCTTCTGACAGGCAGCCGACAGCCGCGCTGTGGTGCGATCTGGTCGCTTGATAAAATGATAAACGTAATAATACCGGCTGCGCAGATCCGGCGGTTCCGGTTCTCCCGGCAATGCATCCGGCCCGTAAATGGCCCGATCCAGCTGAGCAATCCATTGGTAATTTCCCAATGCTGTATCAGAGGGAGACACTCGCACTTCCAACTCCCGCAGATAGGGTGCCTTCAGCAGCGGTTCCCGAACGGCCAGCCGCGCACTGAGCCACAGCGATTCCGCATCCGGCGGGAAAAAGTAGCCACGCCGACGCTCATACACCTGAAAGTTATCAAAGCCCACATAGCCGTTGATTTGCACCATCTGGGCACGCAGCTCGTTTTGCAAGCAGAGATAGGCATAAAACAGGTTATGCTCTTCCCGGCTCAGCTTGCGGCTGTGCAGTTCTGCATAGATGTCCCGCAGCATGGCATACAAAAACCAGCGTTCGCCACGGAACTGTCGAGCGTCTTCAACTCTGTTGTTTGCCGTTTGGTTCAATGCATAATCCTCGCCTGGCGTATCCTGCCAAAAGGCGATTTCATCCTGAATCTCTGCTGCCGTTAACTGCAACAGTTCCGGGTTCCGCAGCAAGCGATAGACCCGATCCATCCCGCCGAAAGGCGGCTTTTGGATATACGGCACCGGCTCACACAACCGCTGAAACAAATATATCCGAATCAATGCCGCCTGCATCTGGTGCAGAATGAGTGTTGACGTTCCGGCCCGATCCGCTTTGTGGTTCAAAAGTGCTGTGATGTAATCATCCTTCTGCCAGACCTTGCTTTGCTGCTCAATACGTCGCAGGTTATCCAGATAATAGTTCCAGCTCACTGCATTCATCAGGTTGACCCACGATACCTGAAAATAAGGCAGGGAGGAAAACAGGTGGAAGTGGTGCTCCGAAATGCCCCGCTCCATCACGGCATTCAGCGGGCTGTTGTCGTGGCCGATGACAGCAGCCCAGTCAAAGTTCTTTCGTCCAGCTATGCCGCTGTCCAAGTCCTTCTGTGCATACATAGCCGCTGTCGGCAGTTCCTCGCCCAACATTTTTGTAATCTGCCGCCACGGAATCAGCTGCTCATACCGGCAGACCACCGGTTCATCCGGCCGAAGCAGCAGTTCTGCCAGCACGACCAGAATTGAAAAGGCTGACAGACATCCCGTGATCTCCTGCGGCCCGGAGAAGTGACGCTTTCGCCGCTCACAGACAAAATCTGCTGCAAATTCGGCAGTCTTACGGCATTCCATCCGGCTGTAGCGCAACGAAGTATCCGGATCCAGCATCATATAATCCGCTGCCGTCTGAAACGAGATATCGTCAAAAAAGAGTGCTCCATCCAGAATATCCTGCGAATCGACCTGACAGAACAGTGCTCTGCTCAGCCGGGCAAGGCTTTGCAGAAAGAATGAATCTTTTTCCTCCATTATTGCTTCTCCTGCTGCCCACCGTTCGGACTAAGGTTCAGGTCTTTTATGATGGCTTCCGTCTGCTGCGCTTTTTTAGTCTTTTCAGCGTCCATATCGCTTTGTTCCAGCATAGACGCATTTTCATTTTTCGCTGACTCATTGTTGTTTTGCGCCTGAATTGATGCACTTTGCGCAAGCTTGCTGAAGAAGCCATTCAAAACGTCCGTATCGTACTTTTGCTCCTCTTCTGGCATCTCAATGGTCTGGAACAGCGGTGGATAATCCTTGTCAGCATTCAGCGCCAACATCCGAGCTACGAACGGGCAGCCTTCAAAGATCTTTTCAAAGCTAGCATCTCCCAAGATTCCACCGTAAACATCGGATTCTTCCCGCAACCGATGCGAGATTTTGCCGTATAGCCAGCCGCAACATTTGAGCATATCGGCATCCGGGATACTCGTCGGCATATCACTCGTATCATTTGCCAGCCGCTTGAACAGATTGTAGGTCAGGTCAAACTGCTGCAGCGGAAGTGCCAGCGAACCGTACCGGGCATCCCAGGCTTTGTACTGATTCCGTAGCGAGAATGTATCTAGTTCTTCTTCCAGCTGCGCCACAGACGTGAAACCTGCGGCTTTTAGATTGCTGTTAACTTTAAAGTATTCCTTGATTGCCTCCTTGAACAAATCATCCACCCAGTTAAAATACTGTTCCCATCGGAACGAATTTACACAAAAATTCAACACATTAAAGCAAAGTGTCTTAGAGCTTTTTGCTTTAATCAAAATCTCCTTTCCGGAAGCCGTGATCTGCAATGTGGGTTTTTCAATTTTCTTATACGGATGCGGAAGATTCGTAAAGAGCATCAGCATCATTTCTACCACACGAAGCAGATACGCTGTATCTTCCTTTTTCGACAATAACGGACGTCTGAACACGACCATTTCATCCAGACTGGCCTTATTGTAAGCCCAACAATCTCGCGTTTTAAAATGCTCCATTTTTCCGGTCATTTCATCCTCATAACGGAACATGATTTTGGGCAGCATCTTATTGATCCAGCGGCCTGTCACCGATGGTCCGATAAACTTTTGCAGCTGCCTTGCAGCCTGTTTCCGGTCTGCTTCATTCTCCTGTGTAGCACGAACCGAACCATATATCTGATTTAGTTCCACGGAGTAAAGTGCCAGGATGCAGTGGATCATCTCCTTGGAATAATCACCCTCCCGGGTCGCATGATACAAATTATAGATCAGTTCTCCGTAGCTATAGCGAAATCCTTCTGAAATATCTTCCTCATTCGTTTCAAATTTCAGAATTGAGCCTTCTGCAGAAATCTCAAAATTTGGCTTTTTCTCCTGCTTTTTTCGATTTATCCGAATATCATACAGCAATTCCTCGCTACGGCGGTCTATGGAAAAACACAGCCGTTTTTTGTAGTCGTCCTGTTCCGCACCGCTCAGTTTTTCTACATAGAACGTATCGTTCAGATATTCCAGCAGCCGCCGACGGTTTTCTTCTCGAATCGTTTCATTTTCTGCGGCATCCGGCTGGTTCGGCTGTTCCATTTCATCTAGTTTGCGCAGGAAGTCATGCAGTTCCCGAATGTTCCGTTGCTCAAAGAAATGCTGCTTTTCCCCCAGTGCATCAAAATAGACACCTGCGCGCTCTGCTAATAGACAGAGATTCAGCTTCTTGGCCGGGATCGGTTCTTCTGTCAGCACCAGCTCCTGCTGCATTGCTTCGGGCAGACGAACATAGATCTGCTGTTTTTTATTTCCTACACCCGTCCAGATATTGTACGTATAATTGGGTGTATAAACGCGGTGATAAGTCGGCAGAATTTTGGCAAGCAGCTGACTGGCCTGTACTTTTTTCTGTGTCTCCTCTATTCCAAACGCAGAGGCTATATACCGTTCCACGCTGGTGCGTAGCATCTCTTCATCCAGCGTCATCAGCACAAGCACACGCGGCAGCGTCAGATGTTCGTAAATTTCCTCCAGCAATGTATAAGCATTTTTGCCGTTTATTTTATCTGTTTTATTGGTGTAACGATCCACATCATCCAGCGCGATGACAAGAAAGCTCTTCCGGCCGGGCATGTGATATTCGTTCTGTGCCTTGTGGTCAAAATAGTCCAAATAGCTTTCGACCAGATCTTCAAACTCCCAGATCACACTTTGACTGCTAGAAAGGTTTTGTAGAGCACGCAGTGCCGACTCTCCTTCCGGGATCGAATCACGTTTTGGGCTGTTCAGATACCGCAGATTCCGGTACAAAGTCTCAAATTTCTGCAATAACCGCCGCAGCTCTTCCAAACTGCCCTGCGAGGTACCGCGAGCACCATACTCTACTTCCTGTTTCAGGATGTTCTGCATTCGGGCAAGGGTGATTTCCAGAATATCATCCTGCCCTTTCAGCTCACCGGCATTGATGACATCCAGCACCAGAAAATGTGCATTTGCAATGTTCTGGCGCGCCTGCTCATCCAATTTTAGATCGTAGCAAGGAAACACCGGGTCTGGTGCTAAGGTAATGCCATTATAGCGCTCCAATGCACAGCAGAATGACCGCATAACAGAAGTTTTGCCGGTGCCGCGCTCACCAATAATCGGAATGAGATTGTTTACATGACGCTGGTGCGATTCTCTCCGATTCGACTGTTCTTTCACATCCTTGATTGCTCTGCATACAGCATCACACACGATGGTTGCTGCCCTTCGATACTGCTTTGCAAAGGCCGGTTTCTGACTTTCTTCCAAAACATAGGTATCATTCATCAGCGCATCATACAAAAACACGCCTTCTGTCCTTTTCGTGGTCTGTCTCTGATTCTGCTCGCCCATCTTAACGTCTCCCACCTGATTCTGTTTTCAAATCATACTTCTTACTGTGCGGATAAGGGCTCTTCTTTTTTGTACATATCCTGATAATGCAGGACATTCTCTTCAATCTGCGCTTTCAAGGAATCTGTGGCTCCGGTGATGACTGTAGCTCGTTTGAGTGTAACAAACAGCGCACGGACAGGCAGCCCTTGTACGTGGAACAGCCGCACTGTATTCCAGATTTTAGGATCACAGCATCTTTGCAGCATCGGTGCACACCAATAGGCAATCGCTGCAGAAAGTGCTCTCCGTGTATACCAATCCCCTTCCTGCTTTTGTCTCCGATACATTGCAAGCCGTGCAAGCCAGATATAGGATTTATACAGATACTGGATTTCTTTTAGTGAGAGATATTCCCAGCCGCCAAAGCCTTTCCTATAAAATGCGTCAACTTCAGCTTTTTTCCTACTGGGAAGATCTGCTGGCAATTCTTCCAGTTCCAAGCCATTGGATAAGATTGCAATGACATTTGTAAACTCATTTGCAGCCTGTTCAAATCTGCCCTGTTCCGCATAGCAGCGGGCGATTTGAAAAGCAGCCTGATAGCAGCGCCGATTCTTGACTTCTGCCTCCTGATAAAGCGCCAGCGCAAGCTTTGGTTCATCCAACTCGTTACTGAGATAGTGTCCCAACTGATAAATGCCAAATGCATAAAAACCATCGGTCTCCTCCAAACTCAGTTCTCGAGCTCGTTTATAATAATTATACGCATCCAATATCCGATTTTCATCGCTCTGGCAGAGATAGGCCGCCAAATAGTACATGCCTGCATAATTCGGGTCACGCTGGTATATGCCATTTAGTTCACGGAGCAGCATGGCTACATTAACGGTCGGCACTGCCTCCCTGCGCCGATACTCCGAGTTTTCTGATAACGCACTGTATATCTCCCGTATTTTTCGAGCTGCATTGATGGCAGCATAAATTGAATATACGGTTTTCGGCTGCAAGTCCAGCAGAGCTCTCCGAAACGCAAAAAACGCCCGCAGCATTCGGTTAATATAAGGCTTATAGGGGATATCATAGTGATTTGCGCCAAGTTTGAGTACCTCATTCATATTGGCAATGCGGAAGGTGCGTTTCATTTGTAAATAGTGGAACAATTCATACTGGTGATACAGTACATTGATTTGACGCAGACTTCCCGCGGTCACTTTATCTGCCGAATCATTCCAGATACTGTCGATCAATCTGTCAATCACGCTTTGTATCCGTTCTTGCTTCAGATTTCCCGTCAGGACAAGACTTTTTCCGTCAATCTGCACGGCACCGCCGTCCAGCGCAAAGGACATCCCGATAATTTTGCGTTCCGGAAAACGTTTTTGAGTATTTGCCGCCAGCGTAGCCAGCCAAGGTTCATAATCTGTCGTCAGAATTAGATCCACATCATGCTTTGTCGGCTCGTTCAGTATCTGAGCAACATCCTGTATCCTCGCCTGAACTGGAATGTCGTGAACCAGACAACCGATAAAGCGGAAGAATTCTTTGACCATTTCCTTAACGTCCGCAGCCTGTGTCGTGCGCAGGATACGGATCGTTTTTATATTTTGTTCTTCTGCCGACTGTGCAAGATCATCCCGCATTGCCATTTGCGAGCCCTCCATTTCTGATGGTATTCTGAAGTTAATATAATTTATTCTAGTTTAACATATCCCGCCGCTTCATGCAACAAAAACACCAAAATATGATTACTTTTTTCACTCGCTGTTCTATCAAGTGCCATTTTTACTAATTTGTTGTCCTGAAAGCCCAATTTTCTGGTCATACAGCAGGCAGCAAAACGCCCACTGTGCATTTTCCTTATTATAGCAATCGACAGAAATCTCGTTGTCTTCAATTCTCCAACAAACCGAACCCGAAAGCATTTGAATGTATCCGGGAGATTCTGCTTATCGCAAACTACACAAAGAAAGTGGGTTGACATCGTGGACGAGAACCCAAGTGCTCGTTATAAGCAGACCGGCTGCACCGGGCAGACGGGTTACACGGTACATATTTTGGATGAGATCATTGATAAATCAGTCCGTCAGATCTTTTCCAAAATGAGAGGCATCCCGAAAGAGCAGATCATTACAAGGCGTTACGAGCGGGAAGTTGTCGAACGTAAGAATTATCTGCAAACTATTCAGGTAGAGCGGGATAAAGCCCAAAAAGACTTGATTTCCCTGAAAGCCGAGATTCTTGCCTGTATCAAAGGTGAGAGCGTCCTTCCCAAAGAAACCCTTGCCGAGATGATTACAGCGCAGGAGGAAAAACTTCGGGAATTGGATGTTCTTTATGAATCTTCCTACGCAGAAACGGAAAAAACTGCCGAACTGATGGACAGCGTATCAAAACTGTACGAAGAACTGATTTCTTTTTCTGATCTCTACGACAGTGCCAGTTTTGAAGCAAAGAAAATGATCGTCAATCAGCTTATCCGCAGGGTAGAGGTTTATCGTGGGTATCAACTCAACATTACTTTCAATTTCGACCTTACGCCGTACATTGAAGGGGATGATGCAGCAGCCTGCCGAAAAGCCGGGCGGCAAACATTCTTTTTTGAAAACGGTGTAAAGTCATAGGTTGATTTAAAATGCGACAAATCACTTGCAGGCCAACAATTTTCCTTCAGTAGCCTTCACAAAGTTCAACAGTATTATGTATTATGTATTTTGTATCTTATTTTCCGGAGGCTTTTTTTTACGACACTTTGAACTGTTATCAATCAGCATCATTTCAATGATATACCGATACATACTATCTTTTTCTTGTTCTGACATTTTATCAACCAACTGCACCGCTGTGAGATACTTTTCTGTTGAACCCAATCTCTCGTGATAAAGATTGAGCTGATCAATCGTTCTTTTATAAAGCCAGAAAAACAAGCCAGAAATGAGTTCTACAACACATCCGGAAATTGTTGTATAGAACGATACTTTCTGGCCACCCCAAAATGCTACGATACTTCCAATGATAAAGATAATTCCACCCATAACACAAGCCGTCAATGTTGCATTAAACACCCGATTAGCCTGCCGCTTATTAATGACATAATATTCTCTTAATTCGGACATATTATTCAACATCAAAGAAATAATGTCTTTATTTCCTTCCTGAACTTTTTGAGCAGCCTCTTTTGCTTCTTTTGCGTCACCATCAGACGTTTTCTCTATACTGGAAGCAGTATGCTTTACCGAAAACATCGCACCAATCATTCCTAAAATAACAGCCAAAGCAGACATAACTGCAGAAATTGTTTCTGATCCCATTAATTTTCCTCCTCGATCGATAAAATTTTGTTTGTTGCCAGCAGAGAGACCGTGCAAAGGGCAAATTATATAAAATCAGTGGCAACGCAAACAGCAGCGGCAGAATGAACGCTAACTTATACCGTAACGAAGGACCCGATGGGGTCTTTTTCTTTTGCAATCAAAAGGAGAAAATGCCTATGAAAAACAACGTTACCCGCACCATCCGCTCCGAGGAGATCACCATTGACGTGCGTATCTGCGCTGCACTGGCAGCAAACCGGGGCGGCGAGGTCTACCTCGCAGCCATTGCCCCGGATATGGAGCTGACCGTCATCACGCTGGATGAGGCTCCCGGCATTCTGCCCTGCTTTGAGGAGGACGATGCTTGCCTGAACCTCCCTGACACCTCGCTGCTGCTCTGCTACAATCCGGCGCAGGTGCTGAAGATGGGCGGCAAGCACTACCTGACCGGCTCGGTGATTCTGGTTCGCACCAACATGGACGGCGAGGTCATCTCGCTGACCATTGATGAGGTCTACTTGTTCCAGAAGTATCTGGAAAGCCACAGCATCACCCTGATGGCAGATGACCAGAAGCTGCCCTGCATCTGCATTGACTGAGAGGTGCTGCATGAATACCGAAATGACCTGCTATGAGAGTTTCGCAGAAGTCACGGAGGACTTTTACTGTTCTGCCGTTGATGTTTTGAAGATTCTGGTTCTCCATCTGCACGACTACCATGCTCGTTGCTTCCATTCTCTGCGGGATGCTCTGTACGACTGTTTTTCTACCGATACCGCACCGCATACTCATGCCAATGTTTCCACTAAGCATACCGTTACCGCGTCTTGCGCTCCTCGTCCTCCCTGAGAGGATTCTTCTCACTGTTCAATCAATAGGAGGTTCGTTATGAATTTTATTTATTCGTTTATCATTTTTGAAGCTGGTGCCTTTTTCGGCTTCTTTGTGGCAGCTCTGTTGAATGCCGCCCGTGCCGGGCAGGAAATCACCATCAAATTCAAGGAGGACGATAATGGAACAGAACGAGAACACTCTGTCGGTGCTGAAAATTGCACCGGGACAGTATCCGCAGCAGGTCGAGATCGATAACGACCTGAAGGCTTTGCAGCAGGCGGTGGGCGGCTCCATGCAGCAAAAATGGAACCAGAATTTTGACGGTGAACCCATGACGGACATCCCGCAGAAGTTTCTGAATGCGGGGTGCGATGTTTATATGGTGATGCAGCTGCGGCATGACGAAAAAATCCTCGATGAAAGATTTGCTTCCATGCGGGAACTGCATCGTCGGGGCAAAACGCCCGACCCGGAGCATTACGAGGTCACCTACTATGCTGATCTGCCCGCCATGTGGCAGGATGTGCCGAACAACGAGATTTTGGAAGAACTATTTCAGATGTTCAACCTCTCCCGTCCGCAGGATTTTGAGGGGCACAGCCTGTCGGTCAGCGATGTGATCGCACTCAAACGCAATGGCAAAGTGTCTGTGCATTATGTGGACAGCATCGGCTTCAAGGAGCTGCCGGGGTTTCTGGATAAAAAGCCGGAGCACTCTTCTGTTCTGCAAATGCTCAAGGAGAAGTGCGATGCCCCGGAGTGCAACCCAACTGGATGCCGGAAAGCGAGGGCTGAACATGAACTTTGACCACGAGGAATTGACCCTGATGATGCTCTACAACACCGGCACCCGGCTGGGGCTGGTACACGAGTTGCGGCTGATGCAGTGCTATCTGATGCCCGATGAAACCGCCCTGCGGGAACTGTCGGAGGGTGTTATCGAAAAGTTGAAACTGCTGACCGATGCTGAGTTTGCCGAACTGGAATTTCCACTGGACTGATTTTTGCCGCCTGCGGGCGGCGTACATAAAGTATTTTGTTCTTCCAAAAGATATGCTATAATCAAATTAGACAAAATTCCTCTCTTCAAGCGATTTCTCCGCAATTTTCCTGTGGCTCTGCTCGTATCAAAAATAAGGGACTGAATTTTAATTGTCAGAACGGAGGAACCATTATGGCAATCTTTGAAAAGACCATCTGAAACAAAAACTTTGACAAGTTGCTTCGGAAGCTGGAACAAGAAATCCCGGACAGCAGTTGGTCGGCAGATTTAGAGGCAGGCAGTGATTTCAAAGAGGGCGATGCCCGGTGCAGTGTCCGTGTATTTGAACGGTACAGCATGATGGGCGGCAACCGCCTGAGTCTGACACTGACCCTGTTCCAGAATGGAGACAGTCCGATCCGGCTGTCTGCCATCACCGCAGGAGGCAGTCAAGCGGTGTTCTTCAAGGTGAACACCCTCGGTGAAGAATCTTTTCTGGACGATGTAAAGGACCTGATGGAAGAAATTTTGGAGGAGTAAAATGTTTTTTGGATGGTTTGACGCTATATTCAGCTTCATTTTCCCAATCCTGTTCCTGCTTTTTATTGGAATGTTTTTCTTTGCTCTAATTTCAAATCTCCGCACATGGAACAAAAACAACCACTCGCCGCGGCTTACCGTTCCGGCAACAGTGGTAGCAAAGCGCACCGATGTTTCGCATTCCAGCAGTGCCAATGCCGGCGATATGTCCGGTGCGCACGGATACGACACTAGCACATTTACATCGTACTATGTGACTTTTCAGGTGGAGAGCGGCGACCGCATGGAATTTGAAGTGGACGGAAGCGATTATGGTCTGCTCATGCAGGGCGACATCGGAAAGCTGAGTTTTCAGGGCACCCGCTATCTTGGGTTTGAGCGGAGCTAAGTGTTTCTTACATTATATAGTATGGAGTGCTGTATGAACGATTTGTTTATCCAAGGGCTGACCATCGACTGGAACAGAGTTCGCCCATACAATTATGTTCGTCAGATTCCTGCCATCAGTGGAATCGACACTTTTACATTCCATAAGCCCATTACGTTCTTTGTTGGCGAAAATGGAAGTGGAAAATCTACGCTTCTGGAAGCAATCGCTGTTGCTTACGGCTTCAACGCAGAGGGTGGAACGAAGAACTATTCATTTTCCACATACAACTCCCATTCGGAACTATGTGAGGCTATGACGATTTCCAAGGGGTATCGCAGACCAAAGTTCGGGTATTTTCTCCGAGCAGAGAGTTTCTATAATGTAGCCACCAAGGAAATCGACTATTCCGATGACGATCATCCCTCCAAAGGCTATCACCAAAAATCACACGGTGAAAGTTTCCTCGCCATTGCGCAGGACTACATGGGTGCAGATGGAGTCTATATTTTTGACGAGCCGGAAGCCGCTTTATCCCCGCAGCGGCAGCTCACGTTACTGATCAACATTTATCGGTGTGCCCAAGAAGGGGCGCAATTCATTATCGTATCACATTCACCCATTCTCCTCGGAATGCCTGATGCTGAGATTTTTAGCTTCGACAATGGCACGATTCATCCTTGTCAGTATGAAGATACGGACAGCTACGTTATCACCAAAACATTTGTAAATAATCGGCAGCATTTTTTGAACCAGCTTCTGAACGAAGAAACGTAATGCCGGGAAAGGACATTCCATATGAGTGATTCTACGTTGAAAGAGCTTTGGCAGCAGGTCGCTGAAAAGAAAAGCTGCGAAGCAAAACAGAAAGAACTGACCGCCCAGAGAGATACGCTTGCTGATCGCCTGAAAAAGCTGGAAAAATCCAAGCTGGCAGAGCAGGCTGATGTGGACCGTCTGGAGGGACACAGCCTTGCCGCATTTTTCTATCAAGTGATTGGAAAAATGGATGAAAAGCTGGACAAAGAACGGCAGGAAGCCTATGCAGCCCGTGTCAAGTACGATGCTGCTCTCCATGACCTTTCTTCCGTTGATGCCGACTTGGAGCAGATTCAAAATAGGCTGGCACGGCTGTCCGATTGCGAAAGGCGGTATCAAGCTGCTCTTTCTGAAAAGATCAAAAGCATCAAAGCCTCTGCCCACCCGGCCGCACAGCAGGTTGCGGAAAGCGAAAGCCGTATTGCCGCACTGAAAGTCCAAAAGCGGGAACTGCTGGAGGCCATCAACGCAGGAAAGACTGCCCTGCATACGGTCAACGAAGTTCTCGAAACCCTCGACAATGCCGAGGGCTGGAGCACATGGGATGTAATGGGCGGCGGTTTGATGGCCGATCTTGCCAAGTATGAGGAACTGGACAATGCACAAAAGCAGGTTGAACAGCTCCAAGTGGAACTGCGGCGGTTCAAAACCGAACTTTCCGATGTCGAGATCACTGCAGACCTTCAGGTCACGGTAGACAACTTTTTGAAATTTGCGGATTTCTTCTTTGATGGCCTCTTTGCAGACTGGGCGGTTCTGGACCATATCAATCAGGCTCAGAGCAGAGTAGAAAACACCAAGGGTCAAATCAAGCGAGTCCTTGCACTTCTGAAAAAGATGCGCGAAGATGTTGATGTCCAGATCGCTGACGAAAAAGAAAAGCAGGAGCAGCTTGCGGTGGAAACCGAGCTGTAAGTTTTGAGCGTTCGCTTATGTGATATGATTCGATAAAACCGAATTTGCAGGAGGTGTTTCGATGAAAACAAGAAGGTTTGCTTTATGTCTGGCAGCGGTTTTTCTGGTGGCGATTTATATCAATATTCAGAGAAGCCATACTTTCACCCTTTCAAACGATGAAGGCAACATAAAGACAGAACAAATACAGCCACTTTGGGGAACTGTAAAAGTGAGCGGTGATTGTGATACTGAGGTGGTCTTTACCGATGTAGAGACTGGAGAAAAATACAGAATCGGATATATTACACAGGGCGTAACGGAAAGAATCAAACTCGAAAGAGGCAAATGGTATAAGGTGGCGGGCGGAGGCAACCTTACACTGAATCCGGTAAACATTCGAGTCGAATAAATGTAAGTTCCTTGCGGGCAGCTATGAAAGCTGAAGCTGAGAAGAGAGTTTTGAATATTCACATATGAAGGAGTACAGTTCTATGAATTACGGATGGGCAACTGTTTTCACTTTAGCGGCATGGTTTGCAGGGCTTGTGATTGATGTAAATGTGCGGGTCGGCGACCTCGGTTTACGAACCGTGCTTCCCGTCATCGTGATGGGCTGCTGCATCATGAAATTCATAAAGGACAACAATATTCAATGATCAATCTTTATTACATCCCTTGCGGGCAACCTTAAAACGGTTGCCCGCTCTTTTTATACCCTAAAATCCGAAAAAGGAGGAACGCTATGCCAAGCAAAACCGAAGAATATCTCGCCCTTGCCCAGCGCACGGCAAATGGCTTAACCCGGTACTGGGAAAGTTGGACGGATTACCTGACCACCGCATCCCGGCTGTACAAGTACCCCTTTGCAGACCAGCTCATGATCTACGCCCAGCGCCCGGATGCCACCGCCTGCGCCGACTATGATGTTTGGAACAGTCGGATGAACCGCTATGTCAGACGTGGCTCTAAGGGTATCGCTCTGCTGGACGAATCCAGCGGATTCCCGCGCCTGCACTACGTTTTCGATGTGTCGGACACCGGTGTGCGCCGCAATTCCCGTGACCCGGAGGTGTGGCAGTACAACGATGATCTGAAACAGCCGGTTTCAGAAATGCTCGCCGCTATCTACGGCATCAGCGGAGAGCGTGTTAGCCAGCAGCTTGCCGATGTTGCCGGAAAATTGGTGGCGGATTACTGGGACAACAACGGCGGGGACATCCGCGCCATCGTTGACGGCTCGCTGCTGATGGATTATGATGATGCCGGGGTGGAGATGCAGTTTAAGTCCGCCGCCGCAATCAGCATCACTTACACGCTGCTGGAACGGTGCGGATTTGAACCGGATGGCTATTTTGACAAAGACAGTTTTCAGGCTATCTACAATTTTTCCACCCCGGACACTGTCTACACACTCGGTGCCGCAGTCAGCGACATCAGCCGCGAAGTCCTGCGCACCGTAGAGCGGGCAGTCAAAACGACCATCCGCCGCCGAAACAATGAAAGGAGCCAGCATGAATATGAGCAGCAATCTGAGTTACACGCAGACCGGGGATTATCTTCTCCCGAACCTGACCCTGCATCAGCCAAAGACCCCGCTGGGCAAGTACGGCAGGATGCGCCTGAACTTTCTGAAACAGCAGCACCCGGTGCTGTACCACACGATGCTCCTGAACGGGAGCCTGTACCCGACTCTGACCGAACTGGAGCAGACCGCAGCAGCAATGAAGGAGCAGATGATAGTCGATCTGCTGGCGAAGAACCCGGCACCGGACAAAGAGAAGAACCAGATAGCGTGGGTGCAGCACATGAACAGCCTGCGGGAGCAGGTCGAGGAAGTGATTCGGACGGAACTGATCTACAGCTAAGTCTTCTGGATGCAGACCTGTACGATAGTGCCAGCTTTGAAGCAAAAAAGATGATCGTCAGCCAGCTTATCCGCAGGGTAGACGTTTATCGCGGATACCAAATCCATGTGGACTTCAACTTTGATCTTGCACAGTATTTGGAGAATAGCGATGAACTTGCTTGCTGACAAACACAAAAACACCGTTGACTTCGATTTGAAATCAACGGTGTTTGTAACTCTTATTTGAGCCAATGGTGGAGAATACCGGGATCGAACCGGTGACCTCTTGCATGCCATGCAAGCGCTCTCCCAGCTGAGCTAATCCCCCATAATTTTCCAGAAGTGGAAACCTCTGGAAAAGAGATGCTCAAACAAGAAACGTTTTATGAAGTTCAGTCGTGGGGGTGCGTGAGCGCACTGCTTGGGCTCCCAGCTGAGCTAATCCCCCAGATGTTCGTGCCGTGCCTGACGACAGGAGTAATTATACCAGCGATTCCCCGGATTGTCAACCATTTTCGGAAGATTTTTCCCAGAAAATCGAAAAAAGCAAAACAAAACCCGCACAGAACATTTTCCCCTTCTGTGTAGGAATGTTTTCTTCGTCATGCCGGTGCCGGCCGGGTTCTATTTTCAGACATTGGTTCACCTGCTTTCTTCTTCCAAGAACATCGTTCCATTATCTCATCTTTTTTACAAGCCAACGCTATTATAAGCATGGAACTCCATTTCCGGTGGTGAGCGGGCTGCACAGCTTGATATGCAAAACGATTTATGGTAAGATGAAAGTACGATAAGGGCTTATATGCTCTTGTTGAACCTGTTGCGAGGAAGTGAATGCCGATGGAAAAGCAAAACACGGTAGAAAATCAGCTTGCACACACGATAACTCAGACGGAGTTTGATTCGGACTATGATAAGACGGCCAAAAAACTGCTGGCGAACAAGCAGATTTTGGCGCAGATCATGAAGGGCTGTGTAGATGAATACAGTGAATGTTCCGTAGAGGAAATTGCCGAAAAGTATATTGAGGGAACTCCAGAGGTTGGCACGGTTGGCGTTCACGTTGATGATACAAACAGACCTCCAAAAGCTCCCGAAGTGATAACCGGAAGCAATAATGAGGATTCTACGCTGACTGAGGGAACGGTGCGTTATGACGTTCGCTTTGATGCGATCACTCCGACAACAGCGAATGATGCGGCCTCACAAGATGTAATTCGTCTTATTATCAATGTAGAAGCACAGACTGCTTTTAATCCGGGATACCCGCTGACGAAGCGTGCAATCTATTATTGCAGCCGAATGATCTCCGCGCAGCACGGGCCGATTTTCAAAAAGTCGGAGTATGGAAAAAACCGAAAAGTGTATTCTATATGGGTCTGCACAAAACCGTCGGATGAATTTCAGAATACACTCACACGGTATTCGATTCGGCCAGAGCAGTTGATTGGAAACGCTGCTGAAAAATCAGAAAATTATGATCTGATGAGCGTGGTAACGATTTGTCTGGGGAAACCTGATGCAGAAAACTATACAGGTATTTTGAAGTTTCTGGATGTGCTGCTTTCCTCGTCAAGAGCGGCTGCGGAGAAAAAGAAAATTCTCGAAGAAGAGTTTGGCGTTGCAATGAGTGAAGAACTGGAAAGAGAGGTGCTTATTATGTGCAACCTTAGTCAAGGTGTCAAGGCCGAAGGCCGGGAAGAAGGCATCGGCATTGGCAGAGAAGAAGGCATCGGCATTGGCGAGATGCGGATGCTAATGCGGCTCGTCCAAGAGGGTGATTTAAAGCCGGAGCGTGCTGCAGAAAAAGCCAACATGACGGTTGAGGAATTTAAGAAAGCAATGGAAAACACACCGTTACAGGCGGTATAAAGCAAAAATCCTGTAGAATGCAAAAGCCCTGCAAGGCTCAATTGATTCAAAACCGATCAAAAGTCTTGCAGGGCTTACTTTTTACGCTTTACAATTTACGTATAAAAAATGTTCAGGAGCTGCTGCCGGGCGGCGTTTGCCGTCTTACAGATCAGGCAGGCTTCTTCGTATCCAAGGCTTTGACTTCTTCAAGGGTCAGCTTTGAATACTTTGCAACCTTTTCATATGGCATTCCATCTGCCAGCATTTCCAAAGCACACTCGATGTTCCGCTCCCGAACAGTTTCATTTCTCATTTCTTCCATAGCTCTGCACATAGTTGCCAACTCTTGCTGCGTTTTATTTTCAGGCATTGATCCACCCGCATTCTTCTTCCAAGAACATAGTACCATAATCCCATCTTTTTACAAGCCAACGCCATTTGCAAATTTTACGGTATTATAAAGGTCTCTCCCCTGCCTGCACACCAATACTGCAAAAACAAAAACCCCCGCACAGAACAGTCTCCCATTCTGTGCGGGGGTATGTTAGCCCTTTGGTTTCCCTCCGGGTGCTAGTCTATCCTTATATCAGGAGAGATTAGCCCTTGTAGCCGAAGCCGTAGCCGGTGTTCAGGGTCTTGTCGCCAGCGCTCTTGACTTCCAGACCGATGGAGCTGGAGCCCAGAGTGTAGATAGCAGACAGACCGCCAGCAATGCTCAGGGCAGCGTTCAGCAGGCCCAGGCCAGCGCCCCAAGCGCCGTTTGCGTAGGTGTGAGCACCCTTGTCGTATGCACGGTGCACGGTGTTCCACACGCCGCCGATGAAGTCACCGGGGACGTAGTTGCCATCGAACACGCTGTCGAAAGCAGAAGAAACATAGCTATTCAGGAAGGTGTTGCCAACGATCTTGATCACGTTAGCAGAAACATTCTGCCAGTTCTCAGTGGTCATAGCGGGTGCCAGGTAGTCAACCAGAGAAGCACCACCAACAACGTAGGTCAGTTCGTTTTCTGCAACAGCAGAGAAGTTTGCAGGCATCATCATAATGATATTACTCCCTTCAAAATTAGAAAAAATATTTCACAAACCACTTTGTGTGGTTCGCATCCCGTATCTAGGATGGCAATAATATACCACACTTTCCAGAAAGATTCAAGTACTTTTTTGAAAAAAATGTGAAAAGTGTGATAACTTGTGAAAATCCGGTCTCAAAATCTTTACAAAAGCCCGGCTTTTCAGCGCATCGACATGGTTTTTTCTGTAATTGGAAGATACTGGAATGTGTGAGGGCTTTTTCTATGAAAACTGTGATCTATCTGGATGAGCTGCTGCTGACGAACTTTCTGGCCGCAGCAATGCTGCTTTTGTGTACCGGGCTGCTGTGTGCACGGCAGTGCAGCGGCCTGCGCCTGCTGGCAGGCAGTGCGGCGGCAGCGGCCTCCTCCCTTGGCATCCTGCTGCCGGAGCTGCCCGGCGCGGCGGCAGTGCTCTGCAAAGCCTTTACCTGCGGTGCCGTTGTGGCCGCTGCCTACGGTGTGCCCGGCCCGCGCGGCTTTGCCCGGCTGTGCGCGTGGTATCTGCTGCTGAACCTGCTGCTGTGCGGGGCGGCGGTGCTGCCCGGCGTGCAGAGCGCGAACCTCTACGTGTACTTTGCCCTTTCTCCGGGGCGGCTGCTGCTGTGCTGTGGGGCCGTATCTGCCCTGCTGCGGGTGGTGCTGTTCTGCTTTGGCCGGGCAGGGCCCCGCAGTGTCGCCGCCGTTCTGGAGCTGGACAGTGCCGCCCTGCCGGTGCAGGCGCTGTGCGACACCGGCTTTTCGGTGCAGGACCCGCTGAGCGGGCGGGCCGTGGTGCTGCTGCATTACCCCTCTGTGCGCGACGGCCTGCCGCAGGCGCTGCGGACCTTTCTGGACAGCTACTTTGCCTGCGGCGCGGCACCGCCGCCGGAGCTGGGGGTGCGGCTGGTGCCCTGCACCACCATTGCCGGACACTGTGTGCTGCCTGCGGTCCCAGCCAAAGCCCTGCGCGTGGGCAGCCGCCGGGTACAGGGCTTTCTGGCTGCGTTCTGCCACCCGGAAACGCCCCCGGAGCACTGGACCGCACTGCTTGACAGTGAGCTGGCCGGGCAGCTGGGCATCCGCTGATGCTTATATTATAGATGTACAGGAGGAGATCTCATGTTCCATGGTATTTCTGCATTCCGGCTGTTCTGGCAGCGGCTTCTTGCACGGCTGCGATACTGCGGCGGTGCCCATTATCTGGCGGGCGCGCCCAGTCTGCCGCCGCCCCTGACCCCGGAGCAGGAAAAAGCCCTTCTGGCCCGCATGGCGGAGGGAGACGCCTGCGCCCGGGACGACCTGATCACCCACAACCTGCGGCTGGTGGTATACCTTGCCAAAAAGTACGAAAACAGCGGGGTTCCCGCCGAGGATATGATCAGCATTGGCACCATCGGGCTCATCAAGGCCGTGAACACCTTCACCCCGGAGCGCAGCATCAAGCTGGCCACCTACGCCAGCCGCTGCATCGGCAACGAGATCCTGATGTACTTACGCAAAAGCTCCAACCGCCGGCAGGAGGCCAGCATCGACGAGCCGCTCAACGTGGACGGCGACGGCAACGAGCTGCTGCTCTCGGACATTCTTGGCAGCGACGAGGATCAGATCAGCCAGCGGCTGGAACAGGACGCCGAGCGTGCCATTCTGCGCCGTGCCGTGGACAGCCTGTCCCCACGGGAGCGGCAGATCATGGAGCTGCGCTTCGGCCTTGCCGACGGCGTGGAGCGTACCCAGAAGGAAGCCGCCGATGCCCTTGGCATCAGCCAGAGCTATATCTCCCGGCTGGAAAAGCGGATCATCCATACATTAAAGGCCCAGCTGGAAAGCGAATGAAGTGGAAAAACGCGAACTGCCGCCCGCCGGGCTTGACAATCCGCGCTGATTCGCATATAATAAAACTACAAAAGGCGCTGGCCCTGCAAACGGCTAGTTCCTTACCGGATTAAGTCAAGAAAAGATGACCGCTCAGGTTTGGGAGTCTGAAGGCGGTCATTTTTTCTTTTTGTCATCACTGTGAGAAACAGTCCATGTAATTTCAAACGTAACGTAGATCGCTCCGCCGAGAAGCGTGAGCAGAAGCACGACCTGTTCAAACGTCATGGTGCATCCCCCCTTTCCGCCCTTGGGCATCCGGGGAGAACGAGATTTTCAAGAAAAAATCGTCTTTAGCCGGCACCCAAGTACCGGTAAGGAGCAGCTGCAACGGAGCCGACCGCCGCCTATGGCGGAAACAGGGAGGCGAGGTTGGGGCCGCGGCCAGCAAGACGCGAGTGCCGCTCAAGACACGAAGCGGATGCTGGGTGCCGCAACCCGTTCTGCGTTTGTGGGCACAGCGCCTGATGGCGGCGTTGCCGCCGCAAATACAGCATATCATAAATCCGCACAAAAAACAATATTTTGCCGCGCTTTCCTGCCAAACGGGAAAGCGCACAGTTTTTTCCACGCATACGATGCCGCTGCACATCCCATACTCCCGGTGAGAACAAAAACAGACCGGGGGCGTTTGGATGTACAACAAAGTGGAGCTGTGCGGCATGAACACGGCCCAGTTGCCTGTGCTGACCGAGGCCGAAAAGCGGGAGCTTCTGGCCCGGGTGCGCACCGGCGATGCCGCCGCACGGGAGCGGATGGTGGAGGGCAATCTGCGGCTGGTGCTCAGCGTGGTGCAGCGGTTCGCCCAGCGCGGCGAAAATCTGGACGATCTGTTTCAGGTGGGGTGCATCGGGCTTATCAAGGCCATCGATCATTTTGACCCCGCCCAGCCGGTGCGCTTCTCCACCTACGGCGTGCCCATGATCATTGGCGAGATCCGGCGCTTTCTGCGGGACAACAATGCCCTGCGGGTGAGCCGCAGCCTGCGGGATACCGCCTACCGGGCCATGCAGAGCCGCGAGACGCTGGAAAAGCAGCTTGGCCGCGAGCCGACCATGGACGAGATTGCCCAGAGCGCCGGGCTCACCCGCCGGGAAGTAACGGCGGCGCTGGAATCGGTGGTGGAGCCCATCAGTCTGGATGAGCCGGTGTACACCGACGGCGGCGATGCCATGTATGTGATCGATCAGGTGCGGGACCCGGACGGCGAGGACAGCTGGATCAGCGGGCTGCAGTTCCGCCAGACGGTGGCCGGGCTGACCCCGCGGGAGAAAAAGATCATGGAGCTGCGCTACCTGCAGGGCAAGACCCAGATGGAGGTGGCGCAGGAGATCGGCATCAGTCAGGCACAGGTCAGTCGGCTGGAAAAGGGCGCACTGAGCCAGTTCCGCACCCGGGACTGAACCTAAAAAAGGCGGCACAGCTTCCGTTTTGTTCGGAAGTGTGCCGTCTTTTATCTGCGGCTGTATTTGCGCCGGGTGGCCGCACCGCCGCGCAGATGCCGCTCTGCCTTATTGCAGGCCAGAACCGCCCGCACCTGCCGGAACAGCTCCGGCTGCAGCGTCCGCAGCCGCACCGCAACATCCTTGTGCACGGTGGACTTGCTGCACCCGAACACCGCTGCCGCCGCACGCACTGTGGCCCGGTTGGCCGCGATATATTCGCCCAGCTGTACCGCCCTCTGTTCGGGGTCTCCCTTCATATCCAGACTCCTCCCATTGTGAACTTATGGTACAGCCTATGCACAGGCCGAGGCAGATATGTTCCGCCGGGGCTTGACTTTTGCGCCGGACGCGCTATACTTTTGCATGGACATAAAAACAGGGGTGCCGAAAGGCTGAGATCTGCGTTTTGCGGAGTACCCTTTTACCTGACCGGACAATGCCGGCGTGGGAGTTTGCAGAACTGTCCGTTCTTTCACAAACCCCGTGCGCCTGCTGGAAAGCGGGCGCATTTTGTTTTTGTGTACTATCGTTCTGAGAAGAGGAATCCCTATGACCAAAACCTATTCCAAAACCCGCATTCTGGTGGAGGGTGCGCTGATGATCGCCCTGTCCACCGTTTTGAGCATGATCCAGATCCCGCTCATGCCCCACGGCGGTTCCATCACCCTGTTCAGCATGGTGCCCATTCTGGTAATGAGCTACCGCCACGGCGCAAAGTGGGGCATCATGACCGCTTTCGTCAACAGCCTGATCCAGCTTGTGCAGGGCCTTGGCAATCTGGCATACTGCCAGACCCTCACGGCACAGGTGGGCTGCGTGCTGCTGGACTACCTTCTGGCCTTCACGGTGCTGGGCTTTGCCTGCCTGATCGCAAAGCCTTTCCACAACCGCACCGTGGGTGTCGGTGTCAGCGCCTTTGTGGTGTGCCTGCTGCGCTTTTTGTGCAGCTTTCTGTCCGGTTACATCGTCTGGAAGGACTACGACTACGCTTTCAGCTGGATGACTGAGATCGGCTTTCCCGGGATCTCCAGCATGAGCGTGGACGGTCTGTGCTGGCTGTACAGCGCCTTGTACAACGCCACTTACATGCTGCCCGAAGCCATTCTGACCACGGTCCTTGTGGTGATCCTGATCCGTGTCGCACCGCAGATCTTCGACCCGCAGAACGCAAGAGCGTAAGTTTTTTCGCAGTCATTTTTCCCGCCGGGAAGGGCATTTCCCCGGCGGGAATTTTTTTGCAGAAAATCCCAAAAAAGCTGTTGACAATCCGGCAAAGCGCTGGTATAATTACTCCTGTCGTCAGGCACGGCACAAACATCTGGGGGATTAGCTCAGCTGGGAGAGCGCTTGCATGGCATGCAAGAGGTCACCGGTTCGATCCCGGTATTCTCCACCAGAAGGAAAAGCACCGCACGGAAACGTGTGGTGTTTTTTGTTGTTACCGACCAAAGGAGAAACTATGAGCTACGCGATCGTATTCAGCAGTAAAACAGGCAACACAAAATTATTGGCAGACACGCTGCACGCCTGTCTGCCACAGGAAAACTGCTGCTATTTTGGCACCCCGGACCCTGCTGCCATGGAAGCGGACGACCTCTATGTGGGCTTCTGGACAGACAAGGGAAACGCCGACGAAAGCACTTTGGACTTTTTGAAGCAGCTGCACGGCAAAAGTATCTTCCTTTTTGGCACCGCCGGCTTTGGCGGCAGTGAGGAGTATTTCAACAAGATCCTGAAAAAGGTGGAGCGTTCGCTGGACAGGAGCAACACGGTCTTCGGCCGTTATATGTGTCAGGGCAAGATGCCGCTTTCGGTACGCCAGCGGTATGAGGGCATGAAAAAGCAGCCGATCCATCTGCCCAATCTGGATGCGCTGATCGAGAATTTTGACAACGCCCTTTCTCACCCGGATGCAGAAGATCTGGAACGGTTAAAGCAGGCGGTAAAATGATAAAAAGGCAGCGGTTTTCCTCAAACAGAGGAAGCCGTTGCCTTTTTTGCTTAGCGGATGATCCTACGCTCCTGCCTGCGGCTCCGCGGTTCTTATCCCACGCTTCTTTTATAAAAGAACAGGTACTGCTGCACGATGCCTGCTTCCGGCCCGAACTGCGGGAACGGGTCCTGCCCGGCAAACTCGTCCCGGATGAGCCGTTCGATCCAGACATCCACCGGCACACGGCCCACACGGCCATAGCCGAACAGACACACGCAGTTTGCCACCTTTTTGCCCACACCGTCCAGTTCCATCAAACGGGCAAAAAGTGCTTCATCGGGCAGGGAAGCCAGCTTCTTCAGGTCCAGTGTGCCCTCTGCCGCCTGCTGCGCCGCATGCAGCACGTAGCGGGTGCGGTAGCCAAGACCGCACTCCTGCAGCGCCTGCTCCCCAGCACAGCAGAGCGCTTCTGCTGTCGGGAACGCATACACCGGCCCTTCGCTATCGCTGCCCAGCCGCTCGCCAAACCGCTCCGAAAGCAGCTCTACCGCCCTGCGGATAGCCGGGATGCTCTTTCGCTGCGAGATGATGAAGCTGACCAGCATCTCCCACTCATCCTGACGCAGCACCCGGATGCCCCGGCCATATTCCATGGCACGCTGCAGAAAGTCGTCCCGGCTGTCCAGCTTTCCGCGCAGGGCGGCATAGCTGCGGCCAAGGTCGAAGTAACCGTGCCAGAAGGTTTCCCATGCGCCCGGCTCACACCGCACCGTGTAGGTTCCGCTGCACAGTGGTCTGAGGTAAAGCAGCTGTCTCCCGGAAACAAACCGATACCAGCCCTCCGCCTGCTTCCGGGGGCGAAAGCACTGGCCGCTTGCCAGAATTTTGTCCGGGTCGAAATCATCCCGGATCTGAACCGTTTTCTCTTCCAGCTCCATTGCCCCCATCACAGCTCCAGCTCCCAGTACACTTCGCCTTCCAGCGTTTTCCAAAGGAAAGTCTCCCCTTCCAGTGTCATATAGCTATGTGCACTCCCCTCCTTCGGGATGCTCACAGAACCGGGGTTCAGGTAGAGATTGCCTTCGCCGAACTCTGTCCACGCCGGAATGTGGGTGTGGCCATGCAGCAGGACATCCCCCGGAGCCAGCGGCGGCAGGTTTTTCAGGTTGTACACATGACCGTGGGTAGCGTAAACGAGCCGCCTGCCCACCGGCAGCACCGCATAGTCGGCCAGAATGGGAAAATCCAGCACCATCTGATCCACCTCAGCGTCACAGTTGCCCCGCACGCACAAAAGCGCCGGCTTCAGCCCGTTCAGGAGCGGGATGACCTCCTTCGGGGCATAGCCCTCCGGCAGGTCGTTGCGGGGGCCGTGATACAAAAGATCCCCCAGCAAAAGCAGCCGGTCTGCTCTCTCCCGCTCAAACGCTTTGATCATTTTTTTGCAATAAAACGCCGACCCGTGCAGGTCGGATGCGATCATCCATTTCATGGCAGGATTCTCCTTATTTTATAAATTATCTATTTTTATTTTAGCCTCCCGGTGAAAAATGGTCAAGCCTATAAAAGTCATACTTTTCGCATTTGAACCCTTGACATTTGCCGGAAGCCGTGTTATCCTACAGTTAATAAAATTCGTGTGGATTTTTACAGCAGTATGCTACTTTTCGCCACACAATGACTTCAAAAAAGCCATTGTGTGGCTTTTTTGCGTCTGCGTTTGTTTTCGAGCAGTCTCGCCCTGACGATTCCGCGGCTGCAGTAATTCATTTCTTTTCTCTACAGGAGCAATGCAAACACTATGAACGAGACCTTTATGAAAGAAAAACCGGTGCTGCCGCTGCTGGTATCCATGGCACTGCCGAACGTTATCTCCATGCTGGTGAACAGCCTGTACAACATCGTGGACAGCCTGTTCGTGGCCCGCATCAGTGAGGACGCCATGACCGCGTTGTCGCTGGTATTCCCGATCCAGAATTTTGCCAACGCCATCGCCATTGGCTTTGGCATTGGCATCAATGCCATGATCGCACTGTACCTTGGCGCGGGCGACCGCAAAAAGGCCGAGACTGCCGCCACCCACGGTATGGCGCTGAGCCTAATGCACGGCATTCTCATCACCATTGTCAGCATTGTCATCATGCCGGGCTTTTTGCGCCGGTTCACCAGCGACGCAGGCCTGATCGCATCCGGCATCACCTACTCCACCATCGTATTCCTGTTTGCCACCATCAACATGGCGGCACTGGCCTTTGAAAAGATGTTTCAGGCCGTGGGCCGCATGAAGGTGACTATGGCGGCGCTGATCTTTGGCTGTGTATGCAACATCCTTCTGGACCCCATCCTGATCTTCGGCCTTGGCCCGGTGCCTGCCATGGGCATTGCGGGTGCGGCCCTTGCCACCGGCATCGGCCAGCTGCTGAGCCTGTGCGTTTACCTTTTCGTTTACGTCCGTACTGAGCTGCCTATCCGACTGCGCCGCAGCTGCCTGCGCCCGGATGCCGCACTGGACGGCAAACTGTATGCCATCGGCGTGCCGGCCATCCTCAATCTGGCCCTGCCCTCTCTGCTGGTCACCTTCCTGAACGGCCTGCTGGCGGGCTTTTCCCAGAGCTACGTGGTGGTGCTGGGCATTTACTACAAGCTGCAGACCTTCCTGTATCTGCCCGCCAACGGCATCGTGCAGGGTATGCGCCCGCTCATTGGCTACAATTACGGTGCCAAACAGCACGCCCGCGTGAAAAAGCTCTACGAACTCACCCTCATCATGAGTGCTGCCATCATGGCTGCGGGCACGGTCATCTGCCTGTTCGCTTCCCGCCCGCTGATGCAGCTGTTCACCACGAACCCTGAGACCATTGCCGCCGGTGAGGCCGCCCTGCGCATCATCTGTCTGGGCTTTGTGGTTTCTGCCGTATCCACCACCTCTTCCGGTGCACTGGAAGGCCTTGGCAAGGGCGCAGAATCGCTGGTCATCTCGCTGTGCCGCTACATCGTATTCATCATGCCGCTGGCCGCTGTGCTGTGCCATTTCCTTGGTGCCAACGGCGTGTGGCATGCATTCTGGATCACCGAAGTGCTGTCCGCCATCGTGGCTTACCCGGTGTACCGCAAGGCAGTTGGAAAGTGCTGAGCCTTCTTGAAAGCTCTGGACGGCGAAGGCCAAGTAAAATAAAATAGTTTCAAGCAGTTGAGGGAGAGTTCGCCAAAAAACCTCCCTCTTTTTTGTGCACTTTATTTGACAGTACGCAAAAACTGCGGTAGAATAAGATGTTTGTTTTCCGGCATTTCGGCTGGAAAAGCGCAATTTAACAGAGGATGTGGGAAAAATATGATCGAGACGATCACGGCCGTCAATCAGGCGGTCAACCAATTCATCTGGGGCGTGCCCGCCATGGTGTGCATCATCGGCGTGGGCCTGCTCCTGAGCGTGCGCACGGGCTTTTTGCAGATCCGCAAATTTCCCTACGCCATCAAAACTACCATTGGACGCATGTTCCGCAAAAAGGATGCTTCCGATGGTGCCATGACGCCGTTTCAGGCGGTGTGCACCGCACTGGCGGGCACCGTGGGCACCGGCAACATTGCCGGTGTAGCAGGCGCGATCGCCATTGGCGGACCGGGTGCCGTGTTCTGGATGTGGTGTTCTGCCCTGCTTGGCATGTGCACCAAGTTTGCTGAGGTCACGCTGGCGGTGCACTACCGTGAGCGCAGCGAGGCGGGCGAATGGGTAGGCGGCCCCATGTACTACATTAAAAACGGCCTGAGCAAGCATTGGCAGTTTCTTGCTGTGCTGTATTCCCTGTTTGGCGTGCTGACCGTGTTTGGCACCGGCAATGCCACACAGGTAAATACCATCGTTGCCGCTATCGATACCGCTCTGCTGGAGTACGGCGTGGTGGGCGGCGGTGCGCTTTCTACCCTGAACCTCGTGGTTGGCATCGCAGTGGCCATACTGGTGGCCATGGTGCTGCTGGGCGGCATCAAGCGCATTGGCAGCGTGAGCGAAAAGCTGGTGCCCTTTATGGCTCTGTTCTACATCGTGCTGTCCGTGGGCGTTATGGTGCTGAACTTTGAGCGCCTGCCCTATGTGTTCGAGTCCATCATTGCGGGTGCGTTCAACCCGGCAGCGTTCACCGGCGGCACCATCGGCAGCCTGTTCGTCAGTATGCAGAAGGGTGTGTCCCGCGGCATTTTCTCCAACGAGGCCGGCCTTGGCACCGGTTCCATTGCCCACGCCTGCGCCGACACCAAAAAGCCGGCCAAGCAGGGCATGTTCGGCATCTTTGAAGTGTTTGCCGATACCATCGTCATCTGCACCCTGACTGCCATGGTCATTCTGTGCAGCGGCACTCCCGTGAATTACGGCACTGCTGCCGGTGCAGAGCTGACCATCAGCGGCTTCACCACCACCTACGGCGGGTGGGCATCGGTCTTTACCGCTGTGGCGCTGTGCTGCTTTGCCTTTTCCACCATCATCGGCTGGGGCCTGTACGGTTCCCGGTTCCTGGTGTTCCTGTGCCGCAGCGATAAGGTGGCAAAGCCCTTCTTTCTAGTCTACTCCTTTGTGTCCATTCTGGGCGCAACGATGGATCTGGGCCTGCTGTGGAGCATTGCGGATACCTTCAACGGCCTGATGAGCATTCCGAACCTGCTCGCGCTGCTGCTGCTTTCCGGCACAGTGGTCAGGCTGACCCGGGAATTTTTTGCATCTGAGGGCTGATTGCCCACAACAAAAGAGGCTGTTGCACTTTCGGCTAAAACGATGTGCAACAGCCTCTTTTATTATCCCCTTATTCTGCCCGTGTCCGGCTCTTTTCAATCCAGACAGTTCATGTTACAATAGGTTCATTGGATAAACAGCACCGAAAATGGACGGAGGAAAAGGATCTTGGATTTTTATGGAACCATCGGCCCGGCCTGTGGGCAGCTGGAGACCCTGCAGCGCATGGTGGAAGCCGGCATGACCGGCATCCGCATGAATCTTTCCCACGGACCGCTGACCGCACACGCTGACTGGCTGGCAATGATCCGCGCAGCCGGCATCCGGCAGCTTCTCATCGACCTGCAGGGTCCGGAGCTGCGCATCGGCACGCTGGCAGAGCCTGTCACTCTGGTTGAGGGCAGTTCTGTACGCCTTGGCGCAGACGGCATTCCCTGCCCGGCAGCTCTGGTGCAGGCCGCTGCACCCGGACAGCAGCTTCTGCTGGACGACGGGAAACTTCTGGTGCAGGTGACGCAGACCCTGCCGGGTGCCCTTTTGTGCACAGTGGTACGCGGCGGAACGCTGCAGAGCCGCAAAAGCATTGCTGCGCCGGGCCTTGCAGTGCACTCTCCTGCCCTGACCGAAGAGGACCTGCAGAACCTGAAAATTGCAAAGCAGTGCGGTGTTACCGGCGTGATGCTGCCCTTTGTGCGCGGCAAGGCGGACATTCTGGCCCTGCGCAGCGCCTTAGAGCAGGCAGACGCAGCAGACATCCGCATTTTTGCCAAAATCGAAAACATGGCCGGGGTGCGTGCCCTGCCGGAATTTCTGCACCTTGCGGATGAGATCGTCATTGCCCGGGGCGACCTTGGCAACGCCATGCCGCTGTGGGAGCTGCCCCGCTGCCAGAAGCAGCTTTCTGCTGCCTGCCGGGCTGCCGGTGTGCCTTTTATGGTGGTAACCCAGATGCTGGACAGCATGTGCACCCGCGCCGTGCCCACCCGGGCCGAGGTAAGTGACATCTACAACGCCGTATTGGACGGTGCCGCCAGCGTCATGCTGACCGGCGAAACGGCCGCCGGACACTACCCGGTGCAGGCCATGGAATATCTGGTGCGTACAGCACGCACCGCGATGTGATACGTGCTGATTTAGAATGCCCTCCGCTGCGCTCTGGGCATTTTTAGCGGAATATTATTTATATTTGCCAATCGGGAAAATCTGCGGATTTTCCCGATTGGCCTTTTCACGGGAGGGCCCGTAGCGGAAAACGACATCTACAACAATTATTACAGGCTTTCCAAAATGCAGAAATGAAAGCTGCCACTCTCGGTCACGACCCCTTTCCGTGAAAAAGGGATTCCGAAAAGTCCGCAGACTTTTCGGAATCCCAAATAAAAAATAGTTCTTCCTCTGACGATGCCCAGAGCGCAGCGGAGGGCGTTTTCAAATCGTCCCGCACAGAAGTTTTTCCGCAAAAAATCGGCAAAAGGATAGCTTCTTTTGTCTGCTTCCTGTATAATAAAGGTAAAATCAACTGAATTCAGAAAGGTTTATCGTTTATGGGCATCGTAGTCATCGGAGCTGTTTTTGTGGATATCAAGGGATATCCCCTGTCTGCCTACATTCCCGGCGGACGCAACGCCGGGCGCATTGAGCAGGTGCATGGCGGTGTGAGCCGCAATGTAGTGGAGGATATCGCCAATGTAGAGCTGCGTCCTACCTTTGTCAGTCTGGTGGACGACACCGGCATGGGACAGGATGTGATCAACAAGCTGGAAAATCATAAGGTGAACACCCGCTACATTCTGCGTGTGCCGGACGGCATGGGCACCTGGCTGGCCATCTTTGACAACGACGGCGATGTGCACGCAGCCATTTCCAAGCGGCCGGACACTACTCCCCTCACCGACCTGCTGAAGGAAAAGGGAGATGAGATCTTTGCCGACTGTGACGCCATTGCACTGGAGCTGGATCTGGAAAAGGAAACTGTAAAGCAGGTGCTGCACTATGCCAAAAAGTACCATAAGAAGGTCTTTGCTGCCATTTCCAACATGAGCATCGCTATGGAGCGCCGGGACTTTTTGCAGCAGATCGATTGCTTTGTGTGCAACCAGCAGGAAGCCGGGCTGCTCTTTTCGGATGACTACGACCACCTGAGCCCCGAGGAAATGCGCAAAGTGCTGGCTGCTAATGTGCACAGTGCCAACATTCCCAGCATGGTGATCACCATGGGCGGTCAGGGTGCCGTGTACGCCCGTGCCAACGGCGGATCCGGCATCGTGCCCGCCAAGAAGGTAGACGTTCTCGACACCACCGGTGCCGGCGACGCCTTCTTTGCCGGCACGGTCATCGGCCAGACCTACGGCAAGACTCTGGCCGAGTCCTGTGAGATTGGCAGTCGTCTGGCCGCATCGGTCATCTGCATCACCGAGAATGTCTGTCCCCGCTTCCGCCCGCTGGAATTCGGGCTGGACATCCCCGTGGTGGACTGAGAAACCGTTTTCATAAGCACCTGCGATAAAGCCATCATCTAAAAAAGACAGAGGAGCTTTTATGCTGCCTCTGTCTTTTTGTCTTTTCGGTTTCCACGCAGATGCAGCCGGAAGGCCTTTTACTTTTCCTGGATCTGCTTGCCGGTCAGGTGTTCGATCGTGATCTCGTAGAGCTGTACGCCCTTGATGGCTTTTGCGATTTCTTTTTCCACCTCTTCCCTGCCGGGATAATACTTCAGGCCCAGTTCCCGCACGCGGGCCTCGGTGGCGGCTGCATCCTCGACCAGCCTGCAGCGGCCAAAGACCACTGTGCTCTGCACATAGGGGGCCCAATCACCCGGTTCAAAGTGCTCATTGCCGTAAACAGTAAAGCAGACCTTATCGTTCTTTTTCAGTGCATCCACTTTATGTCCGGACTTTGCACCGTGAAAATAGATCTTATCCTGTTCCTGATCGTAGAAATAGTTGACCGGAATGGCAAATGGATAGCCGTCATCGCCGTTGACGGCCAGCACGCCCCGCCGGGACTGCTTCAGCAGATGTTTTGCTGCTTCCTCCGGAATCTCCCGGTTCGCTCTTCTCATGGGTCTGAACATCTTTGCTTTCCTCCCCGATATTGCACTTTCATCATGAGTAATCTGCTGCCCTTTGGCGGTCAGCTTCCTTTGGTAATGCGGATCAGCGTTTTGTCCAGCTGAATGGTGCGGTTCCACGGGTTCAGGATGATGCCGCTGATCTCCGGCACGGCTAGTGCTGCATCAAACAGCTTGTCCATATCCACAAGAAAGGTGGACTGCACCGGCTCCGCACCTTTCAGTTCTTCCTCAAAGCTGGTGAATGCATACCACCAGCTTGCACCGTCGGCTGTCCGGATGGTCCGGAGCTGCATCTGTTCACTGCCCAAATTAGGCTCCACCGCCACGACGAACTGGCCGTGTTCCTTCATGCGCCGCCGGATGACGGTGAGGGTGTGGGCCAGCTGTTCCTGTGTGGCCTCCTGCTGCAGGGCGTACACCGCCTGCTCGATCTTTTCGTTTCCATTCAGGCCTTCGTCTTTGGGTCGATTCATTGAAGTTGGTTCCTTTCCATTGTGTTTTGGCGGAGGGAATAAGCGCAGCTCATCACAGCAGCAGATCGAACAGGCCGATCATCACCGGCATTGTGATGATGGAAAGCAGCGTGGTGAGCACATACAACGCGCTGGAATGCGCTGCATCGCGGTCGTACAGCTGGGCCATGGAGGTAACGGTGGCGCAGGCGGGGGTAATGGCGGCAAGGTACACCGTCATGAGGATGTTTTTGCCATCAGCCACCCAGCTGGAAGCATGGCAGACCAATAGCAGCACCAGTATGACCAGCGGGCACACCACAAGCCGCAGCACGGTGGGCAGGTAGTTGCGGCGGGTACAGAACACATCCCGCAGCGGCTTTTCTGCAATGGCCATACCCGCCAGCAGCATGCCCATGGGGCCTATCATATCACCCATGGTGCTCATGGTGTTCTGCAGCGGCGCAGGCAGCGCCACACGGAACCAGTACAGCAGCGCACCGGCCGCAATGGCGATCATATTGATGTTGGAAAAAACTTTTTTCCAGTCCAGCGCACGGTCGCCCTGCAAAAGAGAACTGGCATGCGTCCACAGCAGGATCAGCTGTACAATGATAAATGCGCAGGAATAGATGACATACTCATCGCCCAGCAGGGCCCTGACCAGCGGGATCACCAGCGCCGCCGCGTTGCTGTAGATCACATTCACCTGTTCCACGGCATCCAGCTTCAGCGGACGGCTCAGCAGTGCACTGATCCCCAGCAGCACTACATGGATAGCCGCCGCAATAGCCATGGAGTACAAAAGTCCCTTGCGGATCTCTGGCGTGTCGTTGATCTGGAACGCGTTGATGATGACACAGGGCGTGACCAGATATACCATAACCACCGAGAGCACTTTGCTGTCACTTGCCTTCAGCAGCCCTGCTTTGACCACGGCGTAGCCCATGATCAGGATCAGGAACAGCTGCGCGATCTGCTGGGCCAAAAGAATGCTGATCTGCATTGTTTTTTCCTCTTTTCCGTCTTGTGTTGTAAAAGTCCAAAAGGAGAGCCGCCTTTCTGCAAGGCAGCTCTCCCTTTTTGATTTTATTTGCCGCTCGTCAGCCGCGCCACATGCAGCGCCAGATAGGCTGTCTCCTCATTGGGCAGGAACACGCCGTACTTGCGCAGAATAAAGGTGCGTATTTTTTCCGCACAGGTCACTGCCGCCGGGTAGTTCTGCTGCATCTGCTGGAACAGGAAGTCATCCTCACTGTCCATCAGCTTGCCGGAAAAGAACCGCTCTGCAAAATACTGCAGATGGCTCACGAACCGTGCATAGTGGATGCTCTCAGCGCTGACCGGGCAGTGCATACTGTAGGTGACGATATTGGACAGCTCGCTGATGAACTGTGCCGCCCGCATGGCATCGTAGCCGGCCTGCGGGTCCTGCCGTGCATTGACGATGTGGAACGCGATGTTGCCCGCTTCTTCGTCCGGCAGCTCGATGTCAAGCTTTGCCCTGATTTTTTGCAGGCCGCGCTGGCCCACCGCATACTCCTTGGGATAAAAGTGCTTGATCTCCCAGAAGATGCGGTTGGTCACCACAAGGCCCTTCTGCTGGCGCTCCACCGCAAAATGCAGATGGTCGGTCAGCAGCAGGTAGATGTGGGCTGAAAGCTTGACCCCCAGCGACTGCTCTGCATCGTCCACGATGTCCTGTGTCAGATCCAGATAGACCGCCGGAATGCTGGAAAACAGCTCCAGCATGGGCTGTGCATCCGGGTTGGACAGCGGAAGGAACACACGGTCTGAGGGCTGCCGCTCAATGGGTTCGCCGGTCTTGCGTCCATAGCCGATGCCCTTGCCCAGCAGGATGGATTCCTCGCCGCTGTCATCCTGCACCAGCACAACGCTGCTGTTCAGCACCTTTTGGATGTGCATCGGTTTCTCCTCCTACTGTTGGAAAGTTCAGACTGCCGCTCAGAAACAGCTGGCTTTTCAGTCCAGCTCTTCGCCGTTGGAAGCAATGACCTTTTTGTACCAGTAGAAGCTGTCCTTACGGCTGCGGGCCAGAGTACCGTTGCCCATATCATCCTGATCCACATAGATAAAGCCATAGCGCTTGGACATCTGGTTGGTGGATGCAGAGATCAGGTCGATGGGTGCCCATGTGGTATAGCCCCACATCTCAACACCCTCATCGATGGCCTTGCCCATCTCGCTGATGTGCTGGCGGAAGTACTCCACACGGTAGGGGTCATGGATGGAGCCGTCGGCCTCCACCACGTCCTTGGCGCCCATGCCGTTCTCCACCACCATCAGCGGCTTGCGGTAACGGTCATACAGCTCGATCAGGCTGTAGCGCAGGCCCTTGGGGTCGATCTGCCAGCCCCAGTCGGTGGAGGGCAGATACGGGTTCTTGACGCCCAGCACCGTATTGCCGGGGGTGCGCTCTGCGTTCGGGTCCACAGACTCGGTCATGGTCATATAGTAGCTGCAGGAAACAAAGTCCACACAGCCTGCCTTCAGGGTGGCGGCATCCTCGGGCAGCATTTCCACGTGGATGCCCTTGCGCTCGAACATTTTGAGGATCAGGCGGGGGTACTCGCCCCAGACATGCACATCGGCATAGAACAGGTTTTCCAGATTCTTTGCCTGCGTAGCCAGCTCATCGTCGGGTGCACAGGTGCGGGCGTAGGTAGTGAGCTTGGTGAGCATGCAGCCCACCTTGCTGCCGGGGATGATGTCGTGGCAGTCCTTTACCACCATGGCGCTGGCCACCAGCTGGTGATGCAGAGCCTGATAGCAGGTCTCCAGCATCTTATCCTCGGGCACACGGCTGGGGATGATGCCGGCGGTGGTGAAGGGGTGGCGGATCACACTGTCCACCTCGTTGAAGGTGAGCCAGTATTTGACCTGATCCTTGTAGCGCTCAAAGCACACATGGCAGAACTTTGCAAAGCAATCGATGACACGGCGGTCCACCCAGCCGTTGTACTTGGTGGCCAGTGCCAGCGGCATTTCGTAGTGGCTCAGCGTGACCAGCGGCTCAATGCCGTTCTTGTGCATCTCGGCAAAGAGGTCGCTGTAGAACTGCAGACCCTTCTCGTTGGGCTGGGCTTCCTCGCCGGTGGGGAAGATCCGGGTCCATGCGATGGAGACGCGCAGCATGGTAAAGCCCATTTCGGCAAACAGGGCAAGATCTTCTTTATAATGATGATAGAAGTCGATGCCGCGGCGCTTGGGATAATAGGTATCATCCGGGTCGGCCATGGCGGCAGCAATGTGTGCATCGTCCATGGCAACATGGGACTTGTAATCCTTCACGTCCGTATTGGGCTTATAGGTGGCAACGTCCGCCACGCTGGGGCCCTTGCCGTCCACATTCCATGCGCCCTCTACCTGGTTCGCAGCAACAGCGCCGCCCCAGAAAAAACCTTTGGGGAAACTCATTTTACAGCCTCCAGTTTCAGCAGTGCAGCACCGGGCACAACCGTGCCCTCGGCCACAGTCTTGATGGTGAACTCATCGGCGTTGGTCACGACGATGGGGGTAGTTACATCATAACCGTCTGCCTTGATTCCGTCAAGGTCAAATTTCATCAGCAGCTGGCCTTTCTTGACGGTCTCGCCGTCCTTGACCTGCGGATCAAAGCCCTTGCCGTCGCGCTTGACGGTATCCATGCCGATGTGCATCAGCAGCTCGGCACCGGCAGCGGTCTTCATGGAAACAGCGTGCTTGGTGCCGAACACGGACTCGATCACGCCGTCTGCGGGGGCATACAGCTCGCCCTTTTCGGGCACCACAGCGATGCCGTCGCCCAGGATCTTCTGGGAGAACACTTCGTCCTTCACCTGATCCAGTACAATGGCCTTGCCCTGCAGGGGGCTGCTGATGGTGGAATCCGCAGCAGCTGCGTCTGCAGCAGCCTCGGGAGCGGTCTCTGCGGTCTCGCCCTCAGCGGGAGTCTCATCCTTGTACAGGAAGAAGGACAGTGCGAAGGAGACCACAACGGAGATCACCAGACCGATGGCAGCCCACAGAATGTTCTTGGAGTTGTCCGGGTCAACGAACATGGCCATGCCAGCCAGACCGGGGCCCATGGCAACGAATGCCTTGACCTTCATCAGGCCAACGAACAGACCGCCGATGAAGCTGGAGATCACAACAGACATCATGACCTTCTTGTGCTGCAGGGTGACGCCGTACAGAGCAGGCTCGGTGATGCCGAACAGGCCGGAGATACCAGCGGAAATTGCGGTAGCGCGCAGGTTTTCATCCTTGGTCTTCAGAGCAACACCCAGGCAGGCACCGCCCTCGGAAATGTTGTGTGCCAGAGAAGCGGGCATGTACAGCATTTCAAAACCGGGGTCGGAAATAGAAGCAACTGCATAGGGGACCAGAGCCTTGTGCATGCCCATGGAGATCATGAAGGGCAGCACAGCAGCCAGCAGAGCAACGGCCAACCAGCCCAGAGTGTTGTACAGAGCAAGGATCACAGTGGTCAGCAGGGCGCCGATGTTGTAACCCAGAGGTCCGAGGACGACCAGTGCCACAGGGAAGCCGATGCCGAAGCACAGCATGGGCACAAAGAACACGCGGATGGCCTTGGGGCACCACTTGTTGGCCCACTTTTCAATGAAGGACATGAAAATGACGGTCAGGATGGCCGGGAACACCTGGCCGCCGTAAGCGATGTTCTGCAGCTTGATGCCGAGGAAGTAAGCACCGCCCTCGGTAGCCAGCAGAGCGGAAACGCTGGGGTGGATCATGGCAGCAGCCAGAGCCACCGACACCAGCTTGTTGCAGTTGAACTTGGTTGCAGTGGTGAAGGCGACCATGACGGGCAGGTAGTACAGAGCCGCATCTGCCACGCCGACGAACACCTTATAGGCGATATCTCCGCTGCTCATCACGCCCAGAGTGCTCAGCAGCACCATGAGGGCCTTCAGAACGCCTGCACCTGCAATGGCGGGGACCAGCGGCTGGAAGATGCCGACCATGTAGTCCAGAATAATGCCGCCGATCTCTTTTTTGCCCTTGGGAGCAGCGGGAGCCGCTGCCTGACCTGCGTTGAAGGTGCCCAGCTTGAGCAGCTCATCGTACACTTCGATGACATCGTTGCCGATGACCACCTGACACTGCGGACCGCTGGAAATAACGCCCATGACGCCGGCAGTCTTTTTCAGGGCAGCAACATCTGCCTTGGAGGTGTCTGCCAGAGTGAAGCGCAGGCGGGTGGAGCAGTGCTCGACCTGCACAACGTTCTTTTCGCCGCCAACCAGACGCAGCACGTCGGAGGCAGTCTGCTTGTAGTTCTTCATTGTGTTCTCCTTTATCTTGTGTGTGATGGCATTCCCCTGCCGTCCGGCCGAAACGGGCAAAAGAAAAAGGATCTAACAGAATGACTCCGTATACAGCTTCTCCCGGAATCATAGTATCTGGCTATAATTCACCCAAAAGAAAAGGTATTCGTCATTCCGTCAGATCCTGCCTGCATTACCAGTAACATGTCCAACTGGATATCATAGTGCTAGTATATCAGCCCTGATTTAATTTTTCAATATTACTTTTTCACAAAATAAATCTTAAAAAACTATGAGCTCCGTACAATCGTCTATTTTTCCGCAGAGCCGTTTCCTCTCTTCCTGTGCCGCCGCACATCGGTTTTAGGATGTAAAAGCCGGAACGCCTCTCTTGCGCGTGCACGGGCCGCTTGCTATAATGGTTCTATCCTATCTTTTGCCTGCCGCCTGCACAGGCTGTACCACCGCATTTTTGTCAGGCAGCAGTCAGGATGTACCCGAAAAATCTTTGCAAAGCAGGAGGGCATGGAGAGATCCGAAAGCTCAAAATATCTCTTGACAATCCCCTATCCGGTGTGTATACTACGCATTATGAACAACGTTCACGTTGAGGTGATCGGATGAATCCAATGGCAACATCAAAAGAGAATATCCTGCAGATCAGCAGAAAACTCATCCAGCAAAACGGATGGGCCGGTGTCAACATCCGTTCGGTGGCTGCTGCCTGCGGAGTCTCGGTGGGCTGCATCTACAATTACTTTGAATCCAAGACCGATCTGTTGAGCGCCACGGTGGAAAGCATCTGGAGCGATATCTTCCATCATCCGGAGGATGAGGCTGTCTTTCAGGACACTCTGTCCTGCGTCCGGTGGATGTACAAGCAGCTGGAGTACGGCTGCCAGCGGTATCCGGGTTTTTTCACCCATCATGCGCTGGGCTTTGTCCAGCAGGACACCGCCGATGGAAAGCAGCAGATGCATCGGGCCTGGCAGCACATTCTGGATGCCCTGTGCACAGTGCTGCGGAATGATGCCAGAATCCGGGCTGACGCCTTCACAGCGGAGTTTACCGTTGAAAAATTTGCAGAGATGCTGTTCTCGCTGATGCTGTCCGCTCTGGTACGGCAGGACTTTGACCCTTCTACCGTGCTGGAGATCGTACGGCGGGCTGTCTACTGAAAAATGTCCCACAGATTTGTGGGAATTTTTTAAGCCTAAAATGAACACTGTTCAACTTGATCGGTACTGCAGGATGAAAGTATCCTGTTCACACACACTATATTATATTTTCTCCAAACCAATTTGAAAAAGGAGCAAACCCTATGCGTGCAATCATTGAAACCGTTTTCGACATCTTCTATCTGGCCACCGTGCTCACGGTGGGCATCCGTATGATCCGCAGCAGCAAGAGCGGCTCGCAGTTCAAGCTGTTCGGCCTTATGGCTGTGGTGCTGGGTGCAGGTGATTCCTTCCACCTTGTCCCCCGTGCGCTGGCACTGTGTACCACCGGTCTGGAAAACTACGCAGTTCCTCTGGGTCTGGGCAAGTGGATCACTTCCATCACCATGACCGTCTTTTACGTGCTGCTGTATTATGTCTGGCGCAAACGCTACCATGTGGAGGGCCGGAAGGGTCTGACCATTGCCGTGTATGTCCTGTCCGCTGCGCGTGTGCTGCTGTGCATGATGCCTCAGAACCAGTGGCTCACCAACAAGACTCCCCTCGCCTGGGGCATCCTGCGGAACATCCCCTTCGCACTGCTTGGCCTGCTGGTCATCGTGCTGTTCTACCGCAGTGCAAAGGAGCACAGCGACCGGGCTTTCCGCTGGATGTGGCTCACCATCGTGCTGAGCTTCGGCTTCTATATCCCCGTCGTGCTGTGGGCTGAAGTGAACCCGCTGATCGGTATGCTGATGATCCCCAAGACCTGCGCTTATGTGTAGACCGTCCTGATCGGCTACAACGCCATGAAGGCCGAGGGCGGTGCAAAAGGCTGAAAAACCGGAGCGGATGCTGCCGACCGTCCCTGCCGGTGCAGCGCTCATGGGCGTTGAAACAGATCGATCAAGTGACCATAAAGGCAGACTCCCCTGAAAAAACAGGAGACCTGTCCTCCCTTTCGGTCAAAATACACACATTTCCGTGCATCAGCGGCAAATGTTTGTTAAACTATTATCTATCTTGCGACCTTGCAATGTGCACGGTTTTTGTTTATAATAGTATCGTAACGGGGCATGGCCCCCGAATGCGAGCGAAACTCTAGTTCAGACATTAAAACTTGAGAGGAGTTTATTACCATGGGTTTAGGTAAGAAGACGATCGACGATCAGAACTACTGCGGCAAGAAGGTTCTTGTCCGCTGCGATTTCAACGTCCCGATGAAGGACGGTGTCATCACCAACGAGAACCGCATCAACGCAGCTCTGCCCACCATCCAGAAGCTGGTCAATGATGGCGCAAAGGTCATCCTGTGCAGCCATCTGGGCAAGCCCAAGAACGGCCCCGAGGCCAAGTTCAGCCTGGCACCCGTTGCTGTGGCTCTGAGCGCAAAGCTGGGCAAGACCGTTGTGTTTGCAGATGACGACAATGTTGTCGGCGAGAACGCAAAGGCTGCTGTTGCTGCCATGAACAACGGCGACGTCGTTCTGCTGCAGAACACCCGTTTCCGCAAGGAAGAGACCAAGAACATGCCCGAGTTCAGCGAAGAGCTGGCTTCTCTGGCTGATGCATATGTTGACGATGCATTCGGCAGCTGCCACCGTGCACACTGCTCCACCGCAGGCGTCACCGACTTCATCAAGGATACCGCTGTTGGTTACCTGATGGAGAAGGAGATCAAGTATCTGGGCAACGCTGTGAACGATCCCGTTCGTCCCTTCACCGCTATTCTGGGCGGCGCAAAGGTCGCAGACAAGCTGAATGTCATCTCCAACCTGCTGGAGAAGGTCGATACCCTGATCATCGGCGGCGGCATGGCTTACACCTTTGTCAAGGCTCAGGGCTACGAGGTCGGCAAGAGCCTGTGCGACGATTCCAAGCTGGATTACTGCAAGGAAATGATGGCCAAGGCTCAGGAGAAGGGCGTGAAGCTGCTGCTGCCCGTTGATGCTGTCTGCATCAAGGACTTCCCCGATCCCATCGACGCTCCGGTTGAGACCACTGTTGTTCCCGTCACCGCGATCCCGGCTGACATGGAAGGCTGCGACATCGGCCCCGAGAGCATGAAGCTGTTTGCCGATGCTGTCAAGGCATCCAAGACCGTTGTGTGGAACGGCCCCATGGGCGTGTTCGAGAACCCCACTCTGGCAGCTGGCACTCTGGCAGTTGCTAAGGCTATGGCTGAGAGCGACGCTACCACCGTGATCGGCGGCGGCGACAGCGCAGCAGCTGTGCAGCAGATGGGTCTGGGCGACAAGATGACCCACATCTCCACCGGCGGCGGCGCTTCTCTGGAGTATCTGGAGGGCAAGGAGCTGCCCGGCATCGCTGTCATCCAGAACGCATAATTTTTCCGGCATCGTAAATGGGTGCGGCGGCTTCAGCGCCGCCGCACCTTTTTGTTTGTGCACAGACTGCACATATAGAAGGTAAATAAAGGAGATAGAGTATCATGGATAAGGCAAAGCGCAAGGCTATCATTGCAGGCAACTGGAAGATGAACAAGACTGCCTCTGAGGCTGCTGTTCTGGTGGATGAGCTGGTCCCCGCTGTTCAGGACGCAGGCTGCGAGGTGGTCATCTGCACCCCGTATACCGATCTGGTCACCGCTGTGGAGAAGACCAAGGGCACCAACATCCATGTGGGTGCTGAGAATGTTCACTTCGAGAAGTCCGGCGCTTTCACCGGCGAGATCAGCGCTGACATGCTGGTGGATCTGGGCGTGGAGTACGTCATCGTGGGTCACTCTGAGCGCCGCCAGTACTTTGCAGAGACCGACCAGACCGTGAACAAGCGCGCTCTGGCTGCTCTGAACGCCGGTCTGAAGGTCATCATCTGCGTGGGCGAGAGCCTGCAGCAGCGTGAGGAGGGCGTCACCGAGGAGCTGGTCCGGATGCAGACCAAGATTGCTCTGCGCGACGTGACCGCTGAGCAGATGGCAAATGTCGTTATCGCCTACGAGCCCATCTGGGCCATCGGCACCGGCAAGACCGCTACCGCCGATCAGGCTGAGGAAGTCTGCGGCCAGATCCGCAAGGTCATCGGTGAGGTGTACGGCGAGGCAGTTGCCGAGGCTACTACTGTCCAGTACGGCGGCAGCATGAACGCCAAGAACTGCGAGGAGCTGCTGAGCAAAAAGGATGTGGACGGCGGCCTGATCGGCGGCGCATCCCTGAAGGCTCCCGACTTTGCAGTGATCGTCAACGCAGCCACCAAGGGCTGATAAAACCGCAAAATAAGCCTTTTCCACTGCGGAAAGGCGGCACGAAGTGCCGGATGAGGGGTAGCTGCGGAGAATGCGCTCTATCGGGCACATTGCAGGCGCTGCCCCTTGTTTTTATTGAAAATAGTGTTCTCAAATCAAAGGAGATTCATTTTTATGGCAAAGAAACCTGTTCTTCTGTGCATCATGGATGGCTTCGGCTGGGTACCGGAGGAGACCTTCGGCAACGCCGTGGTCGCCGCCAAGAAGCCCCATCTCGATGCTCTGATGGCAAAATATCCCATGACCACCATCGACGCTTCCGGCATGGCCGTCGGCCTGCCCGATGGTCAGATGGGCAACTCTGAAGTCGGCCATACCAACATGGGCGCAGGCCGCATCGTGTATCAGCAGCTCACCCTCATTACCAAGTCCATCAAGGACGGTGAGATGCTCCAGAATCCGGTTCTGGTCAAGAACATGAAGGCCGCCATCGATGCCGGCAAAGCCATCCATCTGATGGGTCTGGTGGGCACCGGCGGTGTGCACAGCCACGCAGACCACTGGTTCGGCGTGCTGGAAATGGCAAAGCATCTGGGTGCAAAGGACGTCTACCTGCACTGCATCACCGATGGCCGTGATACCGACCCGCACTCCGGCAAGGGCTTCCTGGCCGACCTGCAGGCCAAGCTGGACGAGCTGGGCATCGGCAAGATCGCCAGCGTCTCCGGCCGTTACTACGCCATGGACCGCGATAACAACTGGGATCGTGAAGAGAAGGCATACGCTGCCTTTGTCTACGGCGAGGGCAATCATGCCGCCAACGCTGCCGAGGCCATCGAGGCTTCCTATGCAGCAGATAAGACCGATGAGTTCGTTCTGCCCTGCGTCACCTGTGAGGGCGGCCGCGTGCAGGACGGCGACACTGTGATCTTTATGAACTTCCGCCCCGACCGTGCCCGCCAGATGACCCGTATCTTCTGCGACGACGCTTTCACCGGCTTTGAGCGCCGCGGCGGCCGCAAGCAGGTGAACTATGTCTGCATGGCCGAGTACGATGCCACCATGCCCAACTGCGAGGTGGCCTATCCCCCTGTGGAGCTGAAGAATGTTCTGGGCCAGTACCTGTCCGAGAACGGCAAGACCCAGCTGCGCATTGCCGAGACCGAGAAGTACGCCCATGTCACCTTCTTCTTCAACGGCGGCGTTGAGGCTCCCTACGAGGGCGAGGACCGCTGCGTGATCCCCAGCCCGAAGGTGGCAACCTATGACCTGAAGCCCGAGATGAGCGCCCCCGAGGTTGCTGCCGAGTGCGTCAAGCGCATCGAAAGCGGCAAGTACGATGTGGTCATCCTGAACTTTGCAAACTGCGATATGGTGGGCCACACCGGCGTATTCGATGCTGCGGTCAAGGCCGTTGAGGCTGTGGATACCGCTGTGGATCAGGTAGTGTCCGCTGTGCTGAAGGCCGGCGGCTGCGCCTTCATCACCGCCGACCATGGCAACGCCGAGAAGATGATGAACCCGGACGGCACCCCCTTCACCGCACACACCACCAACGTGGTGCCCTTTGTGGCTGTTGGCTGCGGCGATGTGAAGCTGCGTGAGGGCGGCTGCCTTGCCGACATTGCACCCACCATGCTGCCCTATATCGGCCTGCCCGTCCCGGCTGAAATGACCGGCAAGAGCATCATTGTGGAGTAATTGACCGTTAAAATGGCCGACGCGTTCGCTTTGGGACGAGTTGTGGCTCCCAGCATCCATTTCGCGCCTTAAACGGCGCTCATGTCTTGCTGGCCACTGCCCCAACAACTCTTCCCTGTTCCCGCCACTGGCGGCGGTCATCGTTGTTGCATCAATAGCGGAATTATTACTCTTATATTTACAGCTCTGGAAAATCCGTGGATTTTCCAGAGCTGTTTTTCATGAAAAAAAGTCGATGATAGAAACTGAATTTTCTGGTTCAGGCCCCATTCGTGAAAAAACAGTTGGAGCGACCCGCAGGCCGCAACAAACTCAAAATGAAAATAAACTTTCCGCTGAATATAGCCAGAGCGCAGCGGCGGCCATTTTCAATCAAAACTTTTCTTTTTTCCCCATCCGTGCTACAATAAACATGAATTTTGAATTGTAGGAGAAGCGGATGGAAACTATTCACAAGCATATTGTTCTGGGCATTCTGGCCCATGTGGACTCTGGCAAGACCACCCTTTCGGAAGCCATGCTCTACCGTTCCGGCGCGATCCGCAAGCTGGGCCGCGTGGATCACAAGGACGCCTTTCTGGACACAGACGCGCTGGAAAAAGCCCGTGGGATCACTATTTTTTCCAAGCAGGCACTGCTGACGGCAGGCAGCACGGATATCACCCTGCTGGACACTCCCGGCCATGTGGATTTTTCCACCGAGACCGAGCGCACTCTGCAGGTTTTGGATTATGCCGTGCTGGTGGTCAGCGGTACCGATGGAGTGCAGAGTCACACCGAAACGCTCTGGCGGCTGCTGCGGCGCTACCATGTGCCCACCTTTGTGTTTGTAAACAAGACCGACCTGCCCGGCAAGAGCAAGGAAGAGCTGCTGGCCCAGCTGAATCATCGCCTCGGCGAAGGGTTTGTGGATTTTGGCATGCCGCAGGCCGACCGGGATGACGCATTGGCCCTTTGCGATGAGAACCTGATGAACCGGATGCTGGAGGCTGGACAACTGGCAGATGCCGAGATCATCCCGGCCATTGCCCGGCGGCATGTTTTCCCGTGCTGGTTCGGCTCGGCGCTCAAGCTGGACGGCGTGGAGGAGCTTCTCACCGGACTGGACCGCCTTACACGCCCGGCTCCTGCACTGGACGTCTTTGGGGCCAAGGTGTTCAAGGTCTCGCAGGATGAGCAGGGTGCCCGCCTGACCTGGCTGCGCGTTACCGGCGGGGAGCTGAAGGTGAAAGCACAGCTCTCGGGCGAAGCGGACGGCGAACCTTGGGCCGAAAAGGCCAACCAGCTGCGGCTGTACTCCGGCACAAAGTATACACTGGCAGAGACCATCCACCCCGGGCAGGTGTGTGCTGTCACCGGCCTGACCAAAGCCCGTCAGGGCGAAGGCCTTGGCGCAGAACGCGACAGCGACCTGCCGGTGCTGGAACCGGTGCTCAGCTATCAGGTGCTGCTGCCGGAGGACGCAGACGTGCATGCTGCGCTGGGCAAGCTGCATCGGCTGGAGGAAGAGGAACCCCAGCTCCATGTGGTATGGAACGAAACGCTGGGCGAGATCCATGTCCAGCTCATGGGCGAGATCCAGCTGGAAGTACTGCGCAGCCTGCTGGCAGAGCGGTTTGGTCTGAACGTGGAGTTCGGCCCCGGCGGCATCCTTTATAAGGAGACCATTACAGAGCCCATGGAGGGTGTAGGCCATTACGAGCCGCTGCGCCACTACGCAGAAGTGCATGTCAAGCTGGAACCGCTGCCGCGCGGCAGCGGAATGCAGTTTGCCGCCGACTGCCGGGAAGAAGTGCTGGACAAAAACTGGCAACGCCTTGTGCTGACCCATCTGGAAGAGAAACAGCACCTTGGCGTGCTGATCGGAGCGCCGCTGACAGACGTGAAGATCACCCTCATTGCAGGCCGTGCCCACCTGAAGCACACAGAGGGCGGAGATTTCCGGCAGGCGACCTACCGTGCTGTGCGGCAGGGCCTGATGATGGCCAAAAGCCAGCTGCTGGAGCCGTGGTACGCCTTCCGGCTGGAAGTGCCGGTGGAAAGCCTTGGCCGTGCCATGACCGATATCCAGCGCATGGAAGGCAGCTTTGACCCGCCGGAAAGCGGAGAAGAAACTGCTGTGCTTACCGGTTTTGCTCCGGTAGCTTCCATGCGCAGCTACCCCATGGAAGTGGTCAGCTATACCCGCGGTCGTGGACGGCTGACCCTGACGCCGGATGGCTGCCGGCCCTGCCACAACGCGGCGCAGGTCATCGAAGCCGCAGGCTATAAGCCGGAACATGACCTTGAAAATCCCGCAGATTCGGTGTTCTGCGCCCATGGAGCCGGCTTTGTGGTACCATGGGATCAGGTGCGCAGTCACATGCATGTGGACAGCGGCTGGGGAAAAGCCGCGCGCCCGGAACCGGAGGCGCAGACTGTGCCGCAGCACCGGGCCATGGCCTACCGCGCCACTCTGGAAGAGGATGCTGAACTGCTCAAAATCTTTGAGCGCACTTATGGGCCCATCAAGCGGGACCCGCTGGCCGCATTCCGCCCGACGCAAAAGCGGGAACGTCCGGATTTTGACGCTCAGCAGTGGGAGATCCTGCCGGAATATCTGCTGGTGGACGGCTATAACATCATCTTCGCATGGGACGAGCTGAACGCCCTTGCAAAGGATAGTCTGGAAGCCGCCCGGCATAAGCTGATGGACATTCTGTGCAACTATCAGGGCTACCAGAAATGCAACCTCATCCTTGTGTTCGATGCCTACCGGGTGCCGGGCAGTCCGGGCTCCATCGAGCAGTACCACAACATCCATGTGGTCTACACGAAGGAAGCAGAAACGGCGGACATGTTCATTGAACATGTCACCCACGAGATCGGCAAAGGACGCCGCGTGCGCGTGGCCACTTCCGACGGTATGGAACAGATCATCATTCTGGGGCACGGTGCGCTGCGCGTCTCTGCCCGCATGTTCCACGAGGAAGTGCAGAACGTGGAAAAGCAGATCCGCGCCCTTGTGCAGGGGCAGGCGTGAGCTTTGAGAAACAGCAGATTTTAAATCATTTTCTGGAGGTGCCTTTATGGCTGTGGAAATAACCGAAGATTTTGTCTGGCAGGTCATCCCGCCGCGCCCGCGTGAAAGCCACAAGGGCACCTTTGGCACTGTTCTGGCCGTTGCGGGCGGTGCGTCTTACCGTGGTGCGGCCCTGCTTGCCGCCGAGGGAGCTCTGCGCACCGGTGCTGGCATCGTGACCCTTGCCAGTGTGGAGCCGGTGCTCGCTGCTGCCGCAGCCCGCCTGCCGGAGTGCTGTCTGTGCCCGTGCGCCGCAGGGGCCGAAGGCGGCATCTCACCGGAAAGCATCCCGTTTATTCAGCGACAGAAGGCCACAGTGCTGCTGCTGGGCCCGGGCCTTGGCGGTACGGCCCAGAGTGCAGCCCGCGCAGCAGAGACACGCATACTGGTACAAAGACTTCTGCCGGGCTTTGCGGGCAGTGCAGTGCTGGACGCTGACGGCCTGAATGCCGCCGCGCAGCTTTTGGCTGAGGGGAAGGCGCTGCCCCATCCGACGGGCGAGTTGATCCTTACGCCGCATCCCGGTGAAATGGCCCGGCTCACCGGCCTATCCGTGGCAGAGATCAGCGCCGACCGTGAGAAAATTGCCCGGCAGTATGCGAAAAAATGGAACGTCGTGGTGGTACTCAAGGGTTCCCGCACCGTTGTGGCTGCGCCGGATGGCCGTGCATGCGTGAATCCCACCGGCAACCCGGGCCTTGCCCGGGGCGGCAGCGGGGATGTACTGGCCGGTATGACGGCGGCCCTGCTGGCCTGCCGTCTGCCTGCGTTTGAAGCTGCTTCCTGTGCGGTGTACCTGCATGGTGCCGCAGCTGACCGTGCTGCTGCGCTTTGCGGGGAGTACGGGATGCTGCCGCATGATATCCTGCCGCAGCTTGGCCGGATGTTTGCGGAAAATCAGAGATAAACTTAGAACCAAGTCCTGATTGCCATTTCTCGCGCTGCCAGTCGATGCCGGCCGATGTCAAGTCTTGGACAACATTTTTCACAAATAAATTTGAAAAAAAAAGCAAAAAAATAAGCCCTACAAGGCTTTCAGTCGGTATCGAACCGATCTGAGCCTTGTAGGGCTTAACAGTTTACCCTATATGTTTTTTCTTAGACCGCCTGCAGAGAGGTGTTTTCCATCACTTTCTTGAATTTCTCTACTGTCATTCCAGCATCTTCCGCTGCTTCTTCAATTGTCACACGGCCTTCTTGCAGTTTTTCAACAAATAAAACTTTTAAAGAACAACTCAAGCCGTAAAAAAAGTCTTTAGTTATCGTAGTTTTTCTCAGTTGACCATATTATATCACACTCACCAATGTAATATCATGGGCAACTTTGCCTTTTTGAAATTCAATCCATGCTGTTCAGTTTATCCACGAACTGCTGCACGGCAGATACGATCTTACGGATTCTCTGCCGAGAACCCCAGCGCACTGGCGATAGGCGCACAGTACTTGAACGTCTCGTCCATCATTGAAACATTGGTGTTCGCATTGGAAGAAGCAGCGGCAGTCACCGGCAGGAACTTCTTGCCGACATTCTCCACAGAAGATCCGATGTTCTGGAGCTTTTCTCCAGCTTCATCGATCTTGGCAAGAGTCGCATTCTGGATGCCATTTGCGTAACCCCCTCCTTTTGGGCATAAGAAAAGCCCTACTTTCTTTGACATAAGTAGGGCAAAATTAAACTATAAAATTCTTAACTTGAAATTTCTATGGTGATTTTGCTTGAGCAATTTCACAAAAAGTCGTTTTTCTGAAATTTCTTTTGCTTCGTATTTTCACGATAAGCTGATTTTCTGAAATTTCTATGCTAAAATAGCCTCAGAAATTTCAATTTCCGTTTTTCGGAGGAAAGGAAACAATCATGACAAATCGAGCTGGTACACTCGTGAGTAATCTGTCAGACGAAATGGCTTATGAATCTTTTCGACCGACTCTGCTTCCACCGAATCCTCCTATTGAGGTGTCTGGTGAGCTTTTCACGAAACTTATGCACTCTTCTCAGGAAGCACCTGATAGGTCACGATCACATCTGTGACATACACAGGAGTCTTGTCAGAGGCTTCGCCCCAGCGGAGTGTTTTCCATCATTTTCTTAAACTGCTCCACTGTCATTTTTGCCTTTTCAGCGGCACGTTCCATTTTTAAATCGCCGTCTCGAACAAGCTGCACCAGCATCCGCATCTCACCAATGCTAATGCCTTCTTCTCTGCCTTCGGCCTTTACGCCCTGACTAAGGTTGCACATAACAAGCACCTCTCTTTCCAGATCTTCGTTCATTGCAACGCCAAATTCTTCTTCAAGAATTTTCTTTTTCTCAGTAGCTGCTCTGGATGAAGAGAGCAGCACATCCATAAATTTCACAATACCTGTATAGTTTTCTGTACCCGACTCTCCCAGACAAATCGTTACAACGCTCATCAAATCATAGTTTTCTGATTTTTCAACAGCATTTCCAATCAACTGCTCTGGCCGAATGGAATAACGAATCAGAGTATTCCGAAACTCTTTAGTTGGATGTGTACAAACCCAGATAGAGTACACTTTTCGGATTTTCCCATACTCTGAGTTCGTGAATATCGGGCCGTGCTGTGCAGAGATCATTCTGCTGCAATAATAGATTGCACGCTTCGTCAAAGGGTACCCCGGATTAAAAGCGGTCTGCGCTTCTACATTGATAATAAGACGTATCACATCTTTCTGTTCAGCAGAACCTTCTGATGCTGGTGCGATTGCATCGAACCGAACATCATAATTGATGGTTCCCTCAGTCAGCGTAGAATCCTCATTATTGCTACCAGCAATTACGTCAGAAGTTTTCTTGGGTCTGTTTGTATCATCAACATGAACGCCAACTGTACCCACTTCTGGAGTTCCTTCGATATACTTCTCTGCAATTTCGTCTACGGAGCAGGCACTGTACTCATTCACGCAGTTCTTCATAATCTGCGCCAGAATCTGTTTGTTGGCCAGCAGCTTCTTGGCAGCCTTATCATAACTCAAATCGTATTCCGTCTGCGTTATCGCATGAGCAAGCTGATTTTCCATCGGCATTCACTTCCTTACAGCAGGGTCAACAGGAGCATATACTATCCCTATTGTGCTTTCATCTTACCATAAAACACCTTGCATATCAAGCAGGCAGATGTAAACTTTTCAGCATAGATTTGTCCATATTGCCCATTCTGATTTGAATTCAGGCCAGCAAAATATTTCAATAGTGCCACACCTGTATTCCAGATTTTTCCGTCTTTTCTAACATTCCCGTTCATCTTTTTCAAGCGATATGATAACTGCGTTTTTCTCAGCATCATACCGTCCTTTAAATTGATGGTCTTTTCCTACAGCTAGACCATTTGTTTCCAGAAGTGCATGGATGAACTGTATTCCGTTAATCATCATCCGGCACTGGCCATCGGTCAGCAGCCTATCAGGAACCTTAAAGGACATGGGATGTTCAGCGGTGCACGGAGTAATCACAATAGATTTCCGATCTTTTCTCTGCAAAACACAAATATAGGTCGGACTCCCAAGAACACGAATAACATCCTTTCCCACATTCATTCTTCGGCTTTCTGCCGGAATTGTCACCAGCAGATTCATAATTCGTCCAGAACTCATGTCAGCATTCCTTTCTCAACAACCTCACTGCCCGGTCGTTGTACATTTTCAGGCTGTTCCGGCAAATCTGGTAATGGTGTATTTTCTGAGTCTTCACCTTGCGGTATCGGTACTGAAGTAGTGCCTGCTTCCCGTTCAGTCTCATCCAATACTGCAGAGCCCTGATACCCAATAAAATCTTCAAACAGATTCATCTGATGGCCTGCAATGTAATCAGTATAAGATTTCCCGATCCGATCCTTATAGACATCCGGGAAGAATTTTATCTGTTTCTTCTTTGTCTCACCCGTAACAGGGTCTGTGTATTCCTGTGGTTTTGGGGTGAACATGATTGCTTCTTCCAAGTCGAATAACATACAAAGGCCCTGATCTGAGTTCGCCACCCGTCCGAGTATCTTATAGCGGCATTCACGGTTCCAACTCATGATTTTGAAGATATTTTCCACAAATTCCAAAGAGGTAATATCCTTATTCACCCAGTTTTCGTCCTTCTGTCTTGCCCATTCAACAGATGCACTGTCCTCTTCCGGGCACATAATCAACGCAAGCCGCTTCTTATTGGGGTGCAAAATCGGAAGGACATACTTGATTCCTTCAAAAAGCCGAATGCACGCCATATTAAATTTCATAACACCATATTTTATGCTCACTGCAGGTTTATTCAGCATGGAAAACTGGGTGCGCGGCGGAAGTTCATAGCCATCGAACTTTTCGTACTCCAGTTCTCTTTTATGTTCTTTCCGTATCTGTGCGAGTTCACGAATCAAGGAGATTTCCCGAACGCTCAGTTCCTGCGCCCTGTTTTTTTCTTCCATTCTATAAGTTCCCCCTACATCGACATCAAAAGATCATCCAGTTCACGTTGAACTTCATTTTTGCTTGGAATTGCACCAATCATGGGATTTTCTACGACTTGGCCAGATTCCATCACATCACTAACTGTAATGCTCTGAACCCATTTACTCCGATATAGCCGGCATTTCAGATTCATCGAACAATTTTCTTGTTCATACTGATTTTTCCCAGTCAAAATCCGGGACTCATCTAATTCAAAGAGCAGGAATTTTGCGTTTTCCCGTTCCTGGCAGATACCACGGCACTGATAGCGGCAATTCCTTCTCCAGTTCAATGTTTGGAAGACCAGTCCAGAAAATGATCTGGCTGAAAAAGCACTATGAACGTCATTGTCATCTCTCCAGCGCATCGTCGTTGAAAAGCCATGATTGCTCTTTCGCAAAATCACGACCTGCAGAATCGGATGATAGAGCAGTTCCACATACTCGCAGTCGTCCAACCGGCTATGGCAGGCCTTGCTGAAACGGATTCCATTTTTAGAAATCGTCATAACCGGGCTGCTCTGGTTGATAAAGCAAGCACCTGAAACCGTCATATATTCAGATTGAAGTGCCTTTCCCAGTGTTGCCCCAGCCCTCATCTCTGCTATATCGTTCAGTTTCATCACCTCTTCCGGCAGATAGGTGCTCAGGCAAAGGCTGCGGATGCTTTCAACACTGATGCCGCTCCAATTCGGATGGATGCCAACAAAGCCTTTCAATGTTCCCTGCTGGATCACCACAATATCCTGCACACCGCACTTCTTCCTGCTGGATGCCACCAGATGTGCAGCCCGTGCAATTTCCGGCGAAACGATTGCTTCATGGTGTTCCGGAACATAGGCAGAGCAGCGATTCCCATTATTCTTTGTGACCTTGCCCAGCTTGTAGTCCACCACGATGCTCTTCCGGGCTTCCAGATCACCCCAGCGGCGTTCATTTTTCATGATGTTTGCCACCATCATGCCATTCCACTCCTGCTTGCCACGCAGGGTGCTACGCTTCTTCTGCGTCAGCACTGCCGCAATTTGATCGCAGTTATAACCATAGATAAACGCCAGAAAGATAAAACGCACCGTCTTTGCTTCTTCCGGCTCAATTACCAACTGTCCATCTTTGGTATGCCGATACCCCATCAGGTCGGCCACCGGGTACTGGCCTGTCATAATGCGCTGGTCATACGAAAGGATCATGCGGCGGCTCTTATTGCCCGATTCCCAGTCCGCCAGAAGCGCCTGAATGTCAAGGCTGTATTGGCTACTTGGATTCAGCGTGTAGATGTTTTCAGTTTCAAAGTACACGCCAATGGGATGTGCCGGGTGCATGGTTTTCAGTGCTGCGATCTGCGTCATACAATCCGAAAAATTTCGCGCAAACCGCGAAATGCTGGCGCAGATAATCAAATCCATCTTCTGGTCTTTGGCATCTCGCATCATTCGCTTAAACGCATCCCGTTTCCGCAGTGAAGTACCCGATTTTCCTTCGTCACTGTAAATATCTTCCAGACTCCAATTCTCTGTTTCCGCTATTTTTTGAGTATAATAGAGGGTTTGGTTCTCAATAGAGGAAATCTGCTCCTCGCTGGATGTACTGACACGGGCATAAACCGCCACACGTTTCAGGTCGCTGTCGTAAATCGACGGTGTCGGTTTTGCCGGACGAAAGTAGTCTTTTGCCGTTTTCTGGCCCTGTTCTGCCTGCTTATGGATTCTGTCACGAATCTCTGCTTTTCGCCTTTCAGATTCCAGATGCCGGCTCTGCCAATCCGCTCCACTCGGCAGCACTTCAAGGTTTTCTACCGAAATACACTCTACGTCTTTTGGATTATACTGTCCATCCACGTTCATTTTTCTTCAACCTTTGTCATTTCATGTTCCAGTCGGATTCTCCACTCAAGATAATCTTTCCTTCGGATCGATGTATATTTTTCGGCCAATTCTTTCAGGCTCTGCCGTTGGTTATCAACATTGAGAATCGTGTCAATTCTCTGGTCGTCATCATCCGTAACAACGTCCACCCGCATCGGCAAATCAAACAGATATTTCAGCAGAAAACAGAAATCACAGGTATTCGCTGCAAGGTAGGCCCTTGTCTGTGAAAAAATCAGATTGACGGCACCCTTTTTGCAATCTTTGAGCAGATGCACCATTTCCGGGCGTTTATAAATTTCCTTATTCCCTGTGATGTCAATATAGACACCAACCAGCCTTTTATCCGCATCATCCCTAAACTTTTCAGCATAGTAGGAACTGTGATAGGCTACTGCTGAATCCTTAGAGCGTTCCCACAGTTTTGCAAGTTTCACATATCCACCAACCTTATACTTGCGGTCCATTTATAGCACCTTCTTCCAGCTGAACACTCCAATACCATCTCCGCTTCTTCTGGTAGCAGTGGATTCCCATTTCCGTTTTTACCATCCGCGCCACTCGTTTGCTGACACCCTCATTGTCCAGACGGCAATAAATTTCATTTGCGCTCATATCGCCTTTTTCAAGGAAATGCTTGATCCAGTAGGCAGCTTTCTGTTGCTCTGTATCAAATTTAGGTTCGGCGTCCGGCTGTTGTTTTTCAAAAAGCTGTGGCCTGCATTCCAGCCATCGAAAGCCCTTGTCGGCAGAAATGGAAAAGCGGATGTCTTCTGCCGTAGGCGCAAGACTGTTTTTGATTTGATGTACGATTCTTATATCAGGATTCTCGGTATCTCGCTCCACCTGCAGGACGCTTCGTGCTGCTGCCACAACATCAATACTGCCAAGGCTGCGGTACAGCCCTTTGGAGCCTTCTTTTTTGTTGAGGTGTCCAATCAGAACGATAGCGCAGTCGTAACCAGCAGCCCACATTCCAAGGCGGCGCATGAGTTTCCGCGCTCTGCCTGCAATTTGCAAATCCGAATCGCTGCCAAGATAAGCCTGAATCGGATCGATCACGACCAATCGAGGCCGAAATTCAATGATTGCCTGACGGATGCGCTCATCGTCCAATGTAAGGCCGTTATAAACTTCTTCGTTGATGAAAGCAATCTTCCTGCAGTCTGCTCCGCAGCGTTCCAAGCGGGGCTTAATCGTGTCTGAAACACCATCCTCTGAGCACTGATAAATCACTTTTTGCGGCGTACCAATTTTGCATCCGTCCGGGGTCTTACCTCCTGTTGAAAGTTCCGCAATCAGATTCATCATCATGGTAGATTTTCCATCGCCGGGATCACCCTGCAGAAGTGTGATTTTCCCGATTGCAATAAAGGGATACCACAGCCACCGTACATCCGTTGACTGAACTTCGCTATACAGTGTCAGCAGCCGTTCCATTTCGTTTTCCCCACTTTATTTTCGCAGCTTGATTTCATGCTTTTATTATACTCTTATCAGATGATTTTTTCTGTGAAGTGGCACTTCACATGTGCAGCAAATTGTGATGTAACACTTCACAAAATTGCCTCAGAACACACGACCGCTAGGGGTGGCCCCGCCAAATTCTGAGCCACATTTTCATCATTTTCTCTATACAAATGAAAGTACATCCGTTAACTGAACCCCGCTGTACAGCGTCAGTAACTTTTTCACTTCGTTCTCGCTCACATTATCGTGCTGTTCAATTTTATGGTTTTATTATACACCTGTCAGATAATTTTTCTGTGACCCAGCAGGTCACTTGTTCCTTAAAATGTGACCCAGCAGGTCACTTGTTCCTTAAAATGTGACCTACTGGGTCACATTTTGGCCTCAGAAGCCATCTCCGCTAGAGGTGAAAAACGAAAATTCTGACTTCTATGTTGGCTGCTCTTTTCGTTCTTCTTGATTCGTTTTTCCATAGGCCAGATAATAAAAGTACTCTTATGCGGGCATTCGAAAGGAAGATTTACTTATGTCCGTCAATTATGTTGCTTTGGGAAAACGTATTGGTTATTTCAGAATGCAGTGTGGTAATATCACCCAGGAAGCCTTAGCCTCTAAAATCAATCGCAGTCGTGAATTTCTGGCCAAAATTGAAAAAGGCACAGAACACCCCAGCGTTGCCACTCTGGTCGATATTGCCGACGCCCTCTGCATTTCCATTGATGATTTGTTGATAGACAGTCTTCACTATTCCGTTTCAACTTCCAACACCGAATTGCATCGTCTGTTATTGGACTGCAACGAAACTGAGCAGGAAATCATTATCCGCACGGCGAAGGAGTTAAAGGCCACTCTCGTCAGCCTTGGAATTTAACATCCATCCGTATTAAAATCACAAAATAAAAAGGCCCGCATAAGTCGCAGACGCACCCTCGAATCATCTTGGGTGCTGTCTGTGGTTTATGCGAGCCTCTCTTATAATTCTTTTTCTGTATTTTAACTCATTTTAAGTTATAATACAGAATTCAAGTTAAGATTTGTTGTGAATCACTTTTTCTTTACCATGCAGCGCTTTTTAAAGAACGAAATACCGTAGCAAAGAATCTGATCGTAATCATCCTCATACTCCTTTGCATACATCCGATCATCAATTTGCTGCAAGGCTATATCGCATTCACTTTCCAGATTTTCCAAAACCTTCGTGTACTTTGCTTCAAAGATTGCAACGCGGGCATTGATGGAATCGTAAACGACCACATCACTTCGGCCTTCTCCATGCTCCTTATTGGAATCCACCATATATCCGGCACCTGTGAAGATGCCCGCAAGGAAAGCATGATAGAAGTCTTCCCGGTAGTCATGGTAGCTAATGGTGCGCCGGAGCAGAGCATTCATTTCCTTGGTAATGCCCTCGCTATCACCGTTCCAGACTGCATCGAACAAAGCATTTCGATTCCACTTCTTCGTACTGTCATCGAACCATTTGATGACTGTTGTTTCAAAAATCTCTTTGATTTCTGCGTTCGGAATCATAAGGGCAACCATGCCATCCGGCAACTCACCCTTATAATCTTCTTCACGCGCCTTGGTTAAGTACCCTGTCAGGTACAGCGTACTCCAAAGATTGTCTTCTGAGGAATGTAGATAATCATAGGTCAGGTTTTCATCCACACGCTGAACGATGCAGCCACCAGCCATCAGCGTTTCAAGTTTATTTGTGATGGTACTGCCTGCATAGTCAATAAAGGAACGGATGATTGCATTGTCGCTGGTGTTCTTCCAGTAGCTGATAGGCTTAGCTTTCGGATTGCGCTGCAGTTCCAGCAAATAATTCATTACATCCCACGGGCAGTAAACATCAAAGGCTCCGAAATGGTATCCATCATACCATTTCTTGATGCTCTCAGCCTGCGTTGTCAAGTCAGCATCCTTTAGCAACAGGTCAACCTCACTCTGTACAAATCCGAAATACTCGTTCAGACGAGAATTTGTGATAGTATCCGATACAAAATTATTTGTTCCCGTAAAAATGCTTTCTTTCGCAATCTTTAAGCAGCCCGTAACAACTGCAAACTGAAGTGCTTGATTGTCTTTTAGAGCCTGCATCAAGCCTTTCATAACATCGAGCATTTCATTATAATAACCGTTATTATTCGCTTTTGCTACAGGGACATCATACTCGTCTATAAGAAGAATTACAGGCTTTGCATAATAGCTCTGCATCATCGTTGTCAAAAGCATAAGGCTGTTCTTAACTTCTTTTATAGAACCATTGCCATGTGCAAGATGCTCAAACGCTGTTTTTTGGAATTCTGTAACACTTTTACTATCAAGCAAATAAAGATGTTTGTTGTACAAATCCGCTATCACCATTGTGAGCATATCGTATGCCCCAGTAAAATCCAGACCGTCTACCTGTCGGAATGAAACAAAGACTGTCGGATACTGGTTCATCCACTCATCACATAATACCTGATGCTCTGCAATTTCCAGCCCATCAAACAGTTCTTTGCTGTCTTTACGGATGTCAAAGAAGCTTTCTAACATACTCATGCCAAGCGTCTTACCGAAACGCCGTGGTCGAGTGATAAGTGTCACTTCTGCTTTTTCGTCCAAAATTTCCGCAATCAGGCCAGATTTGTCAATATAATAAAACCCACCGTTCCGAATCTTCTCAAAGTCCGAAATACCAACTGGGATGTTCAATTTTTTCATCTCTGCTGCTCCTTTCGCGTAGCCACACACAGACTTTTTATTGCTTCTATGATACCATGAATCTCATGTTCTTACAAGAAAAACTCTGCTTACTGCATTGATTCTGGCTACGACTCATTCGGCATAGTCTGCCAACACATTTTCAAATGTAAAATGAATTTTCACATGTTCATCGTTGAAAACCTCGATGCGGTCAATAAAAGTTTCTACCACATTCTGTGATAAGTACATCACATCGCCTGCTTCTTCTACAGTACTCATGACAGTCTGCAAATGATCGGTGTCCCTCTTCACAGGCTGGAAAGCTTGATTTTTCTCGGTACGCAGCCTTTGAATCTGCTCCATCTTTTCATCTTCCTGCACTCTGTAGGCATCTCTCTGCCGGATGAACTCTTCCTTACTCATATTCCCGTCGGCGTATTGCTCATACAGTGCAACGCGCTGTTTTACAATCTCTGCCTTTTCTGCACTCAGCTTTTCTTCCTGCCGTTCCAGTGCGGAAAAGCAAATCAACGCCTTGCGTTCCCGTTCGTGCAGGATTTCCAGTACGTACTCTGCCTGCTTTATCTGCGCTGTCAGCGCATTTCGGACGATATGTTCCAGCAGTTCCTCGGAGATCGGGATTCGCTTGCAAGGGCTGTCCACCGCTGTGGCCGAAAATCTGCAGTTAAACGAGGGACCAAGCTTCTTGAGTACACGATATTTCATCAGCTTCTGGCAGTAGCCGCAGTAGACCTTGCCTTTCAAGGGATACTGGTGTTTTGTGTAGTTCCCGGCCTGGTGCTTCCCATGCTGCAGCATAATGACCATTTGTGCCTGTTGTTCTTATTTATTTGGTTAGGTGTGCAGTTTTGCGCAACCGTATTGCTCACTTTTGAGCAATCAGGCTGCTCATTTTGGGCCATCTCGATTGCGCATTTCTGCACAGTCTGAGGAACGCCGAGAAATATCTGATTGGGCTTGGAAAAGCCATTGGACCGCCGTTCGATCAGCCGTGCGGCTTCCAGTTCCCGTAGAGCGCGGGTGACACTGGAAATACTGCTTTGCAAATCTGCCGCCAGCCCTGCCAGCGGATAAAGCACATATGCCCGGCCCTGCGCGTCCACCCAGCCGTTCTTCTGGGAAAGGGTCACGCGGTCCAGCAGCAGAACATAGGTCAGCCGCGCTGTATGGGACAGGCTCATCTGCAGCAGAAATTTCGGATAAGGGAAATACGCGGGCAGTGGGGTCTGTGCTTTGATGTACTCTTTACTCAAACTTCCTCCTAGTCGTTTTCAAAAGTTCCTGCCGAATGGGAAAGCCCTGCACGGGCTTACGCATCCGGCAGGGTTCCGGGGTGCGGGGTGGAAGACCCTGCTGCTTACAGGCTCATATCATAGCTGCGCTTCTTGCGTTTCGGTTGACGCTCGCGCTGTTCCTGTCGAGCCTGCTCCTGCCTTGCCTTTTCGCGGACTTTGGCCTCCCACTCGTGTTTCCATGCAAGGTCGGATTTCATCTCATTGGTTTTTCGGAAGATGCTGTATACATTATCCGATGCAATTTCCAGACGTCGGGATTCTTCTTTCAAGGGAGCATATGCCTTTTTCCTCTCCGCGATTTCTTTGGTCAGTTCTTCTTTCCGTTTTTTCAAAGATTTCAACGATGGAAGCTTTCCATCGTTTTCTTCCCGGAAATATTTCACGGATTCTGCATAGGCATCTAATTCCTTGGAATGCTCTGCACGGAATTTTTTCTTAAAAATCGCCTTCGCAAATTGCTGCTGGACCTCTTTTGTAGAAAGGTACTGTCCCGCATAATGAATCTGTTCATTGGTTTTGTACAGTTCATCCTCTGCCTGTGACAGCCGCTCATACGCTGCCTGCGCATTAGCCTGTGCTGTCTTACACAGATCGTTCAGTTCCGTCAGGTCGGTGATGTTGTTTTCCTGCACCCATACCAGCGTTTCAGCCATTTTCTGCAAATTGCTGATTTTGACCTTTAGTGCATAGGCCAGATTTTCCTGTGCCTTGACATTCTCCTGCAGGTCCACAACGAGCCGCAGCCTGGTTCTGGTCGTAAAGATCAGTATGGGTTCTTCCTTGTACCGCAGATTCTTCTCGGCGTTCTGAACAAAGAATCCTTCCAGACATTCTCTTTTGCAACTGTCCCCTAAAGAACGTTCCGATATAAACTTGTTCCGTTCCGGCGGCAGATAGCTGTAACGCCCACGTTGAGCTTTGACGAAAATGTCATATTCATCCTGCAGGATGTTTTGAAAATCTTCATACGAGATTGCTTTCTCACGAGCAGCGGCAACGGCATCCCGGATAAGCTGTTTCTGTGTTTGAAACTTTGTCAGGTTGGGCGTAAATCCTTCCTTTTCGATTTCCTGTTTTTTCTCATCCAGCCGACGCTGTGCCCAATACTCTGCTTCGGTCACACCCGTTCTGGATGGTGACAGTATATCGACCTGATGCAGAAATTCGCGGCGGCACAAATCCATGAGGGATTTCTGCAGGTGTTTCAGGTACTCGTTCGTCACATGGTGCTTGTACCCTGCCTTGCAGTCGATAGGGTGCTCCATAAAGGGCTGCTGGGGCACATCCAGTTTTCGCAAACTGTTGATTACGATATGGACATGAATGTTTCCGCTGCCATTGTGCCCGTCCATGTGCGTACAGACCAATGCCTGATGCCCCGGAAAATTTGCTTTTGCATATTCCAGTCCAAGCTCCTGCGCCCGTTTTCCCGTCAAACAATTTTCTGTACTGTCGCGCGGATCGAAGCTGATAATGTAATGGTGGCTTTTGATTTCACTCTTATTTTTGTTCTTCTGATATTCGCGGTTCAGCTGCTGGCAGGCTGCATCGAAAGAATAGGGTTCACAGTTCAGGCCGTCCAGATAAAACTCATCCCGCATGATACGATTGCCGTTTTTGTCCAATATCGGAGTTTTACGATACTCGTCATGTTTGAAAATCAGATATTCCAGTGCAGCACCATAGTTTGAACTCTTACTTGCGATATGCTTTAAGATTGCCATAGTTCTTTCCTGCCATTTCTGCGACCTGCTCCCGCATTTCAAAAATACAGGAAATCGCATGGTTGATGTTTTCGAGCATTGCACGCGACTGGATACCGCCACTGTTGAAGAACGCCGCGATCTGGTTCAAGTTGTTCCCGATGGTGGCAAACTCCCGTGTGATAGCTTCGATCTCGTCCGGGTGGACATAGAACACATACGAGGTATTCACGCGGCCTTTCATCAGCATCTGCGCTGTAAATTCAGAGAGGGTCATTCCGGCATCTTCTGCCTGCCGGTGTAAAAGTTCATGTGCTGTTTCTGTAACTCGTGCGGAGATTACTTTTGTCTTTACGATAGATTTCACTTTTTTCTTCGTTCGTGGCATGGGGTCTCCTTTCCAAAATCAAGCATTTGATTTTCCCGGCAGTGCGTCTGCACTCCGGCTGTGGCCTGCTGCGGCAGGCCACCAATGGGCAAAATCATGTGATTTTGCACGATGTGAGGGTATGGGGAGCGCAATCCCCATCAAGATGCCGCCGTAGAGAAACCGCCCGTAGGAGCGGTTTCGTATACAAAGGCGAATCTTGCTCTTAACTACCGTCCACTCTGTCCCGGCCCGTTCCTGCCCGATTTTCTCCGGCGTATTTTCCGGTAAGACGTGCAGAATGCACATTCAGTACCAGAGGTATCCTGCTGGGGTGGCTCATGCGATTTTCAAGGTGCGATGTAACTTTGTAAGGAATCGGGGAATTTCATCAGTGATACCGTAGCGAATTGGCTTACTTTTGAAAACACTTCCTATACCCTATACAAACTTTAAGGGGTGTTTTTAAACCGGGTCTTTTGAAAGTTCAAAGAAAATTCATTTTTCCAACGTTCCCCTCTACCTATAACATTCTAAAAGGGGTGTTTGGCAACCAGTTTTCTAAATTTTGTTGAACTACCTAATTTTAGAACATAGATTTTGTTTATTTTCCACTCATAAAACTAGAGGAAATCCGTTTCACAAAAGGTTTGAAAGCCCCTACACTAATAGGAATCCGCAGGGCCGTTTTGGAATACAGTTTTGAAAATTTCACAATTTTGGATAAAAAGAAAAACGGCAAAGTTCAAAATCGAGCCTTACCGTTGTAGCCAAAAACATGTTATAAAATAAAAGTCCCACGATAAGCAGATGTCATATCTACTCATCGTGGGCTTTACTATTATTTGAGTTTTGCGAGGATTCGACCCACACTACTAGTTAAAAGTTTTAGTGAAGATTCTGTTCCGTTTTTTTACTTCTAAGGGTGTCCGACTTTTTGTGCAGACTTAAGAGTATTTTCCCTTTTAAAATGGCCCTTGGCACATTGATACAACACTCTCACACAATTTGAATATCGATATATTGCTCTTCTGGTTCAACATATTCCGAACACATCATAGATATTTTAATTTTAGCATCACCTTTCTTTACCGGAACCATATAAAAATCGTCAAAAGTTTCTGCATCTTTGTGAGGGAGTTGTCTATTTTCTGCGAATATACTGTTTTCATCAATATAGAAACAGTAATCTTTTGTGTCTAGCCTATTGCTAAGAAACGAGGAATTTATCGCATCAAATGAATAGCTTGGCTGCACACATGCAAAATAATTGGCCAAATCCACCATGGGATTCATCTTTCTTTCATATTCTTTTTCTGCCGCATCAATCGGGTTTGGGGGAAGTTTCGGTGCTGGTGGTTCAACTAATTTTTTCACATCATCAATATTCATCAAATGAACACACTCCGGAAATGTTGCACTAACTCTAACGTCCGTTGCCTTGGCCGTACCATCATTTTCTATTTTCAAATAAAGTGCAACCCCGCCCTTTTTTAGTTTCTCATGCACCCTCATTTGTTTAATATATTCATCTATCGCTTTGGCATCAGGTAGTGACTCGTTATACTTTTGTATATCTTCTTTCCTAACATACGGCCTCAAATGGGCATCCACATAACCTATTTCCAGTGGCTCGTATTTATTTCTATAATTTTCCGCATTGCCAGTAATTTCCCGCATCTTTATATGATTCTCACTTATTTCTTGCACCAGGCCTCCGTGCAAATAACACTCCTCCTTCTTGCTCTCTTCTGCTGAGTCTACTTCTGCTATTACAAAAGAAACTTTCAAATGTGGCTTTCTTACGACAATCTGTGACTTGAGTTTTTCGTTTTCTTCTTCTAACTCACGGATTTTCTTGTTCAATTTTAATAATTCTGCGTAGCTTGCCTCAATATCAAAACTGTCGCCTCGAATCCATCCGGTTCGTTCTTTCCTATCCATCTGTTGATGCAACGATGCTATTACTTTTCTCGCCAACTCATCTTCATTCTCCCACCACTGCACCGTATGACCGTGACTTGCGATTACTTTGAATTTTTCCAACTTTTCCCGTTGACTATCCGATTCTATGAAGTCTCGTTGCAACGGAACACTATCAGCCATAATAAAGACTAGAATCGGAATCTTCTTTTCAGTCGCATACCTGAATTCTTTTTCTGTATAACTGATTCCTGCATCTGAGCCTTCTTCAATCTCAGATCCGTATCTCTGCCCTAAAATCAATACATAATAGTCCGAACTATCAATAGTTTCCTTAATTATCTCCCATTGCTCTTCATCGGCAGCATTAAACATTTCCATTCCCACAGGAAAGTGCATCATAGACAGAATGGCATCACGAACCTTTGCACGAGCTTTCACTAAGTCCTTATACGTGGATGAAATAAATATTTGGTACTTCTTTTTCATCAAAATTCACCCCGACCAGATTTTTCAGATAGACATATTGCTACTTGCAATCTCAGTATATCACAAATTGCCAAACGAATCACCTGAATTCGCACTTTTCCTACACCACTCTATTTATTCTCATTCACAATCTGCGAAAAAACAGACTCCCTATATCTCGCATTTTAGTTTTCTGAACCATTTACCAGCAAAGATATGAACAGCCTCCTGTATGAAATGCACAAATTCTATTTTAATTACAGTAAACAAAGCAAGTAATATAAATTTGTAAATTCCCATATTTACTAAATCGTTAATGAGATTGCTCAGAGTACTAAAACCCACAACATCAAACCGATTGCGCATAGCTACAGCCTAGACGTCAATGAAACGCATCGCAGATGGTCTAATCTTCATAAAAGATTATCCACGATAAACAGATAACATACCTGTTCATCGTGGACGTTGCTATTATTTCAGCTTTTTGAGGATTTCATTGGCACTCACTCCTACGGTAAGTGACTTTTCGGATCGGCTTTTAAAAAATCAATATTAGCTGATGATGGATCAGCCGAGAGTACTTTTTGCGGACCGCTTTTCTTTAATTTGCAATGCAAAGTCAATCGTAGGCTTGAGACAACTCTTGCTTTCTTTGGTTTCAGGCATGGTAGATGATTTCTTTTATAATAATACTTGGTATTAAAACACCTTTAATACAACAACCAAAATAATGAGTGCCACAGCAATTATCGGATAAAAGCATAACTCTGTTATTGAGAACAAACAACTGCAGAAGCAGAGCCGCTTCATTTCTTCCGTTGTTCCAGTTGCCGTACTTGTGTCTAAACAAAAATCAATCTGAGCTTCATCTTTTGCTATAACATTCTTATATAATTGTTTATATTTTCGTTCTTGCTGCAAATAGAACGAATCCAAAATCCAAAAACCTATAATTGGAATAAATGCCAGCAGAATAAATCTTTTGTCAGATCCTTGTGTTGAAATAGCACCAACAATCGCAATTAAGGTCATTGACCAGCCTTTTAATTGAAACGAGTTCTTTGCCATCCGCTCAATGATAGCCTCTATCATTTCAATATGCTTAATTTTCTTTTCTGGAATCATTATTTTCCCTCACAAAGCCCTTTTGTAAAATAGAGCTGATCCAAGACTCCCAAGCCTGAATATTTTCCATCCTCTGTTGCATTGATAATATCTTTCATAGATATTATCATTAAATGCTTGATATCTGCATCATACTCCACTGAAAGCCCATCGTGTCTTACCGATTCACTTAATGCGAAATTCATACTCTTTCTGATTGGATATGTTTTTCTAAGAAATTTTGACATCAACAACTCACTATAAATCCATCCAGAATTAGTTGTACCATTCGAAATATCTTTTGCCTTCAACGCATTTGGTGTATCGAGAACGATTAAGCATTCTGTGCTATCCATCATTTTCAGTAAGGCACCATTTAACATCATGTGAACATGGGCTGTAGACTGATTTCTTCTTTGGTAATCATATGTATCAACAGAACCATCCGGTTTTGTCTTTGATACGCAGTATTTATTGTCAATCTGTTTTAGTAGATCATCTGCGTATCCCCAAACACAGGAATCAATAAAAGCAGTCAAACCAATATCATTCAATAGCCCTGCAAACGCGATTACATCCTTTTCGTCTTTGTGTGAATGAGATAAAAACACGTCTGCTTTAAAAGATGGGAACCAATCTTTTTCAATCTCTGATGCCTTCAGTTCTCCATCAACTGAAAGATACCTATCCAAGGACTCTTTAACTTTTTGCTTATGAGCACTGTATACCTTTAAGCCTTTTTTATAATACTGCTCCCGAATCTCCCCGGCCGACTCTGGCAAATCCATCTTAAAAGTCGCAAACATATTGTAAACGCCTTCTTTCCATTTCACTTGCTCAAATTCAAATATGGATTCATCATTTTTTCACTTCTCAACTGATCGCAGATTGTTGTCTACCGCTCACCACGAAGACGTATATACTTATCCGAACCACGCAAGCACTTTCGTACCTATATGAAAATGCTACCTTATTTTCCACATTAAGAAGTTACTGTCATCTATAGTTTCAGTATATCACAACTCGCCAAACATGTCATCCCCGAAATTTCACATCACTCAACCATCATATCTTTAATTTCTTTATCTCGACCATGCTTAATTATGTAAATAATAAACATCGCTACCATTGCAATTTCCATAATCAAATGCCGTGCTATACTTACCTTATACAAAATTATCCAGAGGGAGTGCATTGCTATGAGCAAAAGACTTGTCGCCTACTTTTCTGCCAGCGGTGTCACCGCAAAAGTTGCCGAAAATCTGGCGGATGCCATCGGTGCAGACATTTTTGAGATTCAGCAGGAAGTTCCATACACCAAGGCCAATCTGAATTGGATGGAAAAGAAGGCTCGCAGTACCATCGAAATGAGCGACCCAGCCTCTCGCCCTGCTATCGCTGCCAAACGTGATAACATGGACGAGTATGGCATCATCTTTGTCGGCTTCCCTATCTGGTGGTATGTTGCTCCAACCATCATCAATACATTTTTAAAGAGCTACAACTTAAAAGGTAAGACCATCATCCCCTTTGCCACCTCCGGCGGAAGCGGCATGGGTAAGATCAATGAAAACCTTGCGCCAAGTTGCCCTGGGGCAAAACTGCTGCATGGTAAGGTATTCAGCTCGTATTCCAGCAAGGCCGACTTATCTGCATGGGTAGAAACGCTGAGCCTGTAACTTTCACATTCCTGCGGAATGAAACACCCTCATAGCCGAGAAGATTTACGAATCCTCTCAACTATGAAGGCGTTGTTTTTTATTCGTGCAGTTCCAAGGGCAGGCCATCCATGTCAACGAGATATTTCATCTTCATATACTTTTCGGCAGGATGCCACTTTTTGAGTACTCAATGGCTTGATTGAATTCTTCTAACCTCTGGCCCAGATTCCAGAAATTTTCTAAGAGCTCCCCTGATTTCTAATACCAGACCTCAAACAATATGAATTAAGACAAGTAAGACAGCTGAAATCGAAAGATACAGCGGAGTAATCGAGATGCTTTTCATCATAAGGCATGGAATTGCCGATACTTTTTCGTTGAATTCGCTTGTATCCATAGAAAAGTCAACCAAATTGTCATCACTTATCTTTGAAACCTTATCGTATAATTCCCTGAAAAGTTTTTCTTGCTTCAAATAATACGCATCCAGAAACCAAAACACAACGTTTAGAACCAACGCACAGGCATATATCTTCCAATCACTCTCTTCAAACGATAATGCCACAATAGCTGCAATGACAGTAACATTCCAACCTTTTAAGTAAAAAGAATTCGATGCCATCCTTGATATTGCAGATTGTATATAATCCATATGTTTGTATTTATTATTCATAATTCAAAACTCCTTTACACATTTATACTTTTGCCTTCAATTAGAGCCAATGCCTTATAATCAGAATCTAAAAACCATGTGTCGTCCATTTTGTCGAGATGGAAATTCTTTTTATCTATAGCTTCTTTAGAAACACAATAAATCGGCTTTCCCAATTCTGTAAAATAATTCAATTCATATTTACACCAACTAGAATGGAGTGAGTTTTCCGATACGACAAAAATCATTGCCTTAGATTGCTCCATCCGTTTTTCAAGCACTCTTAACGTAGCTTCGCAGAGCAAATGTCGTTTCAAATAATCAACATCATTAATCCAATCACAAAATATATTCTTTCCGTCTTGGTTCTCAGCCTGTATTAATTTCTGGACATGGGTGCTATCCTTGCTGCTATGGGATATAAAATAGTCGTATTCTTTAATTTGCTGTTCCCTTGAATTTTCTATTCTATACTCAAGTTCATTAGGATTCTGGGGGATTTCATATGTTTCAAACGAGTACACTTCCTTAAGAAACTTTTTTCTCTTTTTATTTTTAGTGTGTATCTGCATATATTTTTGTCGTCTTGCTCTTGGTTGATAATTAAAACTCTGCAAATGATAAAACGCTTCCCAACGAAGCTGTTGATTTAACTCGGTATCATTCAATTTGAAAAAGAATTGGATTATCCTATCACTATAGTACTTTTTCAGTTCCAAGAGTATATATCTTCTATCTTTTTGACTTGTATTTTTTCTTTCATATAAACCGATTAATTGATCTATAAACGAAGGGGTCACTTGCTGAGTCTTAGACAATGCTTTTTCAATCTTTTGGGTTACTTTTTCAATTTTGGGTTTTCTTTTTAGCCAAAGATTTTCTCTGGCCAAAGCCCGACCTTCTTCTGTATAGTTATCACAATGTAAGTGCTGATATTCCTTTGACAAAATTTTCTTGCATTGGGAGGCATCCATTAAAAGCACTTCTGGTGCTTTCATATTGTATCTATTTTTTCCGAATTCTTTTTTAATATAACGATCCTTGTTTTGATAATACACATACTTAATTTCAACAGAATGCCACTCATGCGGATAAAATTTTTTTAATAATTCTATAATATCATCAATTGAATATTCTTTAGGCAAAAGGGGCTCTATCATTTTCAATTCACAATTAAACATCAATAAAATATCACTGATTTCATGATTGAAAATGTGTTTCGTAACTCCCGGCATTATCATTTTCCTCCCTTTTATATGAATCAAATCGCAGCAAAAAAGACATCACAACAACATACGAACCTTGAATCTCATAGAATATAGCGATTCAAGAAAATTAGAGTTCTGTGTTACAACTCTATTTAGATAGATTCCTGCTTCCATTATACTATTTTTTCTCACCTTACTGGTATAAAGATTCAGCAACATCTTGCCGATAGAAAGCTCTCGCTTTTTCATAGTCGGAAACGATGATTGCAACGCGATGTATCACCGCTAAGTTCATTTTTGTATTCCTCCACACTTTATATGTACCATGCCTGCCGAAGCATTACTGCCGCCAGTTCCAGAAGTACTACTACGCTACCGACCACCTGTGGTATCATAAAAATCACAAATCCACCGATCAGCATTTGAAGTGCTTCCATTCCCTGCGAATGCTGCAGGAGGTACGAAAGCACCGCCGTCGCCAATAACACACTGCCCAGCAGATAGAAAAGCCATGCAGAGCAGTGATGCAGGAATACCACAAACCACTTTGCCAGTCATACAGCAAGGATCAGCGGCAGGGTTATCATCACCAGTATCAATTTTAACAGCCATCGAATCGCTTTCATAATGTCCTCTTTCTGGCTGGTATGTTGCCCATATTATAACACATTCTTTGATGTTACAACATGGGCAACGCAGCCTTTTTTGAAATTCAGCTCGTATGCAATGCTTTTACAGTATCTTGTATTTTGCAGGCTTTCTTTGCAGGAGATATACCGCAGGATCAGTTCTTTCTGGTTTTCAATGCTGTTGCTCTTATCTTTGCCATCTTTGCCCAGATCACCATCAGCCCTTGAAACACGCTGATACGCTGCAATCATGTTTCTGCACTCTCCTTTCCAAGTTCTGTAAACACATCCTGAAATCCAAAAACAATCCGAATCCGCTTGTCCGCACTCACTTCGATTCTCTGCACAAGGGTTTTCACCAACTGAATTTTGTAATTGATCTTCTGCCGCCTGCCCTGCACCATCGTTCCAGTGTAGATTTCATTTTTTAGAATACAAAGCGTTTTTGCAGGCCGGCAACAAGAAGATGTACCGCTCCGCACATCAGGATGAAATGGCCAGATATGAAGAAGCTGTTCAATTCTTGAAACGCAATTCCACTGATGGCACAATTCCCACGATGAAAGATTTACGAGCAGAAAAGGAAAAGCTGATTTTTACGCGAACCGCACAATATGAAAGCTATACCTATTTCAAAGATTACTACCACGAATTGCAAACCGCTTGCAGGAATGTTGATATGATCCTTGAAATGGAGCATACACAGCAGTACCGCCGTACCCAACCCAAGCGCAGTCACGAACCATCACTCTAAAAATGACATAAAAAAGAGCTAGCCACAAGACTTTTCCAAAGTCCTATGGCTGGCTCTCTTACTATTATGCCATAATTTATTGAAAATGTTTTTCAATCTTGCCTCATTAAAATATCATATGTACCAGAAGCATTGATACTAATTTTCTCTCTCCACGAATTTCCATTAGAACCCGCATAAATCAAGTATACTCCTGCAGGAACAACAAGCAATACCGAATCGTCCTGTACATGAAACTCAAATCCATTTTCTTCATTTCCAGCACTGTACTCATAGATTATTGTTTGCATGTCAGAAACATTCATATCGTCAAACTTTAATTGTACGAAGCACATTCCGCTTGGCATATAAGGCAGATGTGTCACATTCCTTGTGGGATTTCGATCTTTATTCAAGTCAATTTCTTCAATGCTTGTCATTCCATTAGACCAATAAATAAATCGTCCCGATTTTTCTATTGTCATAGAATTTTCGCTTATATTTATCATCTGATGAAAATAATCTTCTACTGTCAATCGGGAAGTTTCGATTTCATTGGCCGCATTTATCAGTTTAATTTCTGTTCCACGTTCAACATTCGTGTTCGGCTGTAAGGTTTGTTCACTAACGAATGTATTTTCATCACATGTTTTATCTATAACGTATAATCCCGAAATTGTGAGCACTTGCTCTGCTTCATAAGCGTTCATACCAACAACATTCGGAACTATAACTGTATCATCTGTCAAATTTGACGACCTCGTAACATCTTCAGTTTCCCCAGCATTATTAAAAATATAGTTCGCAGCAAAAACCCCAATCAATCCTACCGCAACAATTGCTGCTATTTTCTTCGCAGCTTTTTCTCCATCATCTTTTTCCTTCTGTCCCGAATCTGCCCTCTGGTGTACGAAATTTTTCCGTGCAGAATGTTTCCGCACAGAATATAATATATAACAAAAGCCCATTAGAATCAGAATTAGCAGTTCTACTGCATTCTTAATCGTCCCCATCTTATCTAGCATATAGTTCAAGAATTCCATAATTACCTTCCCTACTCACTGCATTACTAACTCTCGTCCCATCTATTATAATGCCACCTTTAGCTGATAAAATCAATCAACTTTCCCCAAAAATGGTGCACAATCTTTGTGCTGAACCATTGAACCATTTTTGTTTACACACATAACAAACAAAAAGTCAGGGCTGCCTAATGGCAGCCCTGACTTTTTGCAACTTAACCTTTCCGGCTTCGCTCCTGCTACTGTTGCTTGGTCTGCTCCTTTTGTTTCCGCTCTGCCTGTTTGATATGCAGCCGATCCAGCACCGACCATCTGCCACCAATGCGCCGTGGCTTTTTCGGCACGTTGTTTACGCAGCCATCTATCATGTCGTAATTCTGCTCTGTACCGGATTCCCGCGCACGTTCATATGTTCCGTTCGTCAAGCATATGTTGGGTTTACTTTCGCTCTATTTTGATAAGCCATTGATCCTTATCAATCGCCAGCTGGACAAACAGACAAAGCAGATGGTGTGCGGCTATGCGCTGGGGCATTATCTGGAGCATCAGCTGCTGATGGACTTGCATACCCTGAACAAGTTTCTGACCATTAAGGACAAGCACATCCTTCTTTACGAGCATAACGCTTTCACATCCCACCTGATGCTGGACAGTGATGAAGTCTATCAGATGGCAAAACGTGGGTTGGACGCGGCGCAAATTTCCGCAGCGAAACGGATTCACCTCAATCTGGTGCTTGTGAAGCTGCTGGAACTGCATCATTTGGGATACGATCTACGGCACTATCACGCCCAGCACCATGCGTTTATCAAACAGTTCAATCTTCCGGCACATTTTCAGTTTGATGTGGCCGCCGGATGAACTTATGTTCTTATAACCCTAAAACCCGTAATGAACGATGCGTTATGCACTGTCCATCACGGGTTTTTCGTGTTATTTCAGTTTTGCGAGGATTTCATCGGCACTCATGCCTTCGGCAAGCAGCTTTTTCAGAACGGATTCCGCTTCTGTCTTTTTCGCTTCTTCTGCAGCTTTGGCATCTGCCTTCGCCTTTTTCCCCTCCAGCTTGACAATATCCCTGTCAATGGCTTTCAGTGATACTTTCTTCTCTTTCAGGTCAGCTTTCAAAGAATCAATATTGGCAGCGATAGATGCGATCTCGGCAGAGAGTGCTTCCTTTGCGGACTGCTTTTCTGCAATCTGTGTTGCAAAATCGGCAGTCACCATCTTTGGCTTATTCTTGCTACCTTTTGTTCTGGGCATAATAAAAACCTCCAGAAAATTATAGTAATATTAGTATAGCACCTCTTATTCAAATTCTCAAGAATCAATTATTATCCGGTGTCAATTGAAGCTGAAAATTCAATCGAAGTTCACTCACCGGATCTTCCATTTCGCAAGTATAGTCATTTCTTGTCACATCATAAACCACGGAACCCACAGCCTCGCATTTATCAAAGTTAAAAATCACGACATTAACACTGTTTTCATCGTTATAAAGAGAACTTTTAAATACAATTCCGTCATAGCCAATTCTCTTTACAAATTCTGCAATATACTGTGTGGGAATATAATCCAATGTATCATCATCTTCTGTCACTGGCTTTGAATAAAGTTGTGACAAAGCATAGAATAAATTTATCTTTACCGACTTCATTCCCTTCGGGTAATTTTGCAAAGAAAAGTCCAGCAACCGCAACCTTTCATTAACGCGAATCCGTGCAACACTTACCCTTGCACCTAATCGAGGACGCACCTCAACAACAGATAAGTATGGCCTTGTTGCACAGTAGAGATATGGAATATAACGATAATTAGCACGCATATCCTTCGTGCATTCTGACGGTGCAACAAAACTCCCGTCTTTTCCAAATCCAAAGAACGGATATTCTCCGTTTAATTTGTCTTTTGAGTGAACAATCCTACTCCGATAAAGATATTGTTGTGAATCGAAAAGAAGTTCAGGATTTGTTTCCATTTCCTGCAGCATCTTTAATACGTTATTATCTACCGGATTTCGATTTTTATATTGTATCTCTTTAATAAACTCTGACAGCTTTCTTGAAATCTGTTCACTCGATTGCTTTTTTGAGTATGCATTGCCTCTCATTCTTTATCTTCCAGACTTTCCATATATTTTTTTGCATCTTTCATAAAACTCACTGCAATCATCACGATTACCGCACCAATCGGGAAAGCCGCAACAATACTCACCGACTGAAGGTTGTTCATGGAACTTTCTGCAAACAGCAAAGCAATCGGAAGCAAAATCAGCAGAATACACCACATCAACTGAATCCCCTTATTCGGCTGCTCGCCATCCTCCAGTGTGTGATAGCTATAGCAGGATGCCGTCAAAGCAATCGAATCAAAAGAGGTCGCATAGAAGGCAATCATCGTCAACAACACAACTACCATGATAACAGGTGCACCCGGCATCGTTTTGATGATAGACACAATCATGCCATACAGATCTCCGCTTTCCAGATACTGTGCAATAAAGTCAGCCTTTCCAGTAACCTGCATTCCCATAGAATAGTTACCAAGTACGATAAAACTCGTCAACGTAGAACCAACACCAAATACATAGCCACCAAGGATTGTCTGACGTACTGTTCTGCCACGAGAAATGCTGCCGATAAAGAACGGGGCAGCTACGCACCAAACCATCCAGTAAGCCCAATAGTAGATTGTCCAGTTCTGCGGGAAGTTCGATGTACGGAGCGGGTCAGTGAACGTAGACAGATCAACAAAGTTCTGGATCATTCGTCCAAGGGAAGAAAAACCGGTTTCAATAATATACCGTGTTTCTCCACCAAACAGCAGAACAAACGCAATCAGGCCAAAGAACATATAAATACAAATGTTTGCCAACTTGCTGATTCCCTTAAATCCATACAGCAAGGAATATATATATACAGCGCAGGTAATCAGAAGAATAATAATGTTGATTACAGTACGACTAACGGCAACATGGAACAGTTCACTGATAATGGTTGCCATAAGCGGTGTTGCTACACTAAAAGTGGTAGCAGTACCAGCAAGGAGGGCAAACACAGCTAACAGATCAATAATGCGACCTGCCCAGCCATCAGTATGCTTTCCAAGAATCGGACGGCAAGCCTCTGAATACTTCTGACGGTTTCTTTTTCTCACATGGAGCATGGAGGTTATGTAGTCTTGTGTTTCACGGTATTCTTCAAAAGTATCCTGAACTTTCTCCGCCACTTCCGATTCATACACCCCAGCCGTGATGAGCAGCTTCCGTACCTTTATTGGATTTAATCCCAGTTCTTCACCGATGGCCTGCAAGGACACCTCAGAATTATAAAGCGCCACAGCAGCATCCATCTGCTCTTTCAGATTCTTCCCGGCATCATACTCCGGCTTCAGCTTCTTCCGGCCTCCACCGGACTTTCTGGCTTTATATGCTCTTTTCTCTCCCATAATTATTCGTGCAGCTCCAGCGGCAGTCCGTCCGGGTCATGGAAGAAAGTCATCTTCTTGCCGGTATAATCATCCACACGGATCAGCTCACATTCAATGCCAACTTCTGCCAGTTCTCTGACTGTCTGCTCCACGCTATCCACGCAGAACGCAAGATGACGCAGCCCACAGGCTTCCGGTCGGTTCAAACGCTTCGGAGGATTTTCCTCAGCGAAAATCTCAAGCTCTGTGTGTTCATTGATACGCAGATCCAGCTTCCAGTCCTTGCGCTCCGGGCGGTAGTTTTCTCTGATGATAGAGAAGCCCAACTTGTTCACATAAAAATCCTTAGCTGCTTCGTAATCAGATACAATGATTGCAATGTGGTGTATTTTAGATAAGTTCATATTTTCTCCGCCCCGTTTCTTTTAATTTTGTTCTTCTTTTATTTTCGTTATAAACTATACGACGTCCTTCAAAGAATACCGTGTGAACTCCTAAATACCGGCACCCGCAACATCAAACGGATTGCGCGAAGCTGCAGCCTGGACATCCTTGAAACACCTCGCTTCAAAGATGTGCTGGGTTTTCTTTCACTCCACTTTGATAAGCCATTGATTCTTATCAACAGTCATCTTGATTCGCAGACAAAGCAACTGGTCTGCGGGTACGCTCTGGGGCATTATCTGGAGCATCAGATTCTTATGGACTTGCACACGCTGAATAAGTCTCTGGCGATTACAGATAAGGAAATCTGTCTTTATGAGCCAAACGCTTTTGCATCCCACCTGATGCTGGACAGCGAGGAAGTCTATCAGATGACGAAACGCAAGATGGATGCTGCTCAGATTGCCGATGCCAAACGCATTCATATCAATCTGGTGTTGGTAAAGCTTCTTGAATTGCATCATCTGGGGTATGATTTTCGGCACTACCACGCCCAGCACCATGCATTTATCAAGCAGCTCAACCTGCCGGAATATTATCGATTTGATGCTGCCGGATGAATCCGTATTCTTGTAGTCAAAACCACCGGCTAAGCCGGTGGCTTGAGTAAGCCCTGGAAGGGCATCCTACTGGCCAAGCCCCTCAAGGGGCCTCGAGCAAGCGTCTTTCATCTGCATTACCTGCCCCCTACCGCTCTAACGAGCTATGTTGCAAAGTGCATCTTCTAAGATGACAATTTCTTTGTCATCTCGCTTTGCTCGAATCTTATAGCTAAAGCATTTTCTACTCCACCAGCGGAGCTGGTGGTTGTCGCTCGCTCAAGCTACTCAATCCTAAAACCCGTAATGAACAAGCCACAACGAGCGTTCATTACGGGTTTTCTGTTATTTCAGTTTAGCGAGGATTTCATCGGCACTCATGCCCTCGGCAAGCAACTTCTTCAGAACGGATTCCGCTTCTGCTTTCTTTGCTTCTTCTGCAGCCTTAGCATCTGCCTTTTCCTTCTTTGCTTCCAGAGATGCCACTTCTTTTTCGACCTTCTTCAAAGCAGCCTTTTTTGCTTTCAGATCAGCCTTTAAATTGTCAATATTTGCGGTGATGGATGCGATCTCAGCAGAGAGGGCTTCCTTTGCGGACTGCTTTTCTGCAAGCTGCGTTGCAAAATCAGCGGTCACAGTTTTGGGCTTGTTCTTGCTACCTTTAGTTCTAGGCATAGGTAATAACCTCTTTCCTTTTTAATGGTATAAGTATAGCGCTGTGGATTAGCTAAACTCAACCTATCATGAGAAATCTGCTGAACAGTTAATGCAGAAGCCTGTTCCTCCATCATTTTCAAAACAAATCCCTTTCCCGCAGGCAGGGCAAGTTGTATAAACCTGTTTCCACGCATCTTCCTGACCTGCATTAGAATAAGGTATTTCATTCGAAAAATCTATAATAGTCATCGATTTTTCATTCGTACGCCGTGGAAGCAATGGATACCAATTGTCCAAAACATCTCCTTTTTCTATTATATTCCCCCACCACAAAACAAGTGGACATGTATTAGGCACGTTTAAATCTGTTGCACAAAAAGCACCAAATCCAGCCGACGGGTATAGGTTATATCCCAATGGATACATGCCCTTTTCCGTTCGGCACTTTTGAACAATCTCTATTCCTTTTTTCAGAAAAGCACGTTCAACTATATCTCTGTTTTTCATTGAGGAAAATATGCCTGGAAAATACTCCAACCGATTCGTTCGATAAAAATATGGTATAGTTCTTTCTTTTCCGAAGGTTCTCTCTAAACTGGTTTTATAGTCTTTAATTATCGGCACATCATTCAAATTTTTATTAGGCCACAAGCAGTCTTGTCTTGGATCCCATACCGATTCACCGTTAACGCTTTTTATCGTTTTATTGTTATGAATTTCATTCATAACGTGAATTTTGATATTAATGTTTTTCTCTTTAGCTTTTGATTTCACCTTTTCCTCACCATAGGATTGTCCACTTTCGCAAGAAATCAAATACCATATATCGATTTTGGTACACTCTGAGGCCTGTTCAATGCAACGTGTCAAATCTTTTATCAATCGACTTCCCGTGAAAAGTCCATCATCGATATAAATATAGTATTTATTATCTACACTTACCTGTGGCTGTACATTAATATCGCAGTTGTATTTTTTCTTTACGAGATTCTGAAGCATCTGAACAAGATCAGTTTGGCTCTTCCCTTTTTCCTGCATATCCAAGAATACAGTGTCCTTAAAGATTGCATGAACACTTTCATAGTTTTCGTCTTGTACGACACTTCGAACTACATTATCCAGAAATTCTTCAATTTTAGTTTTATTAAAATACCATCTCTGGAATACTTGTAATGTCTCTTCTAAGATTATTTTCTGATCATCCACATCAAACTGTGACACCCACTTATGCACATGCTCACAATTTAATTCAATTTCTACTTTTCCTTGCCGGAAATCTTTTATGATTTCTGATATGGATTGTTCTAGTTTTTGTACTCCCATATAAACCTCTAATACAATGATTTCACTGTTTGAGATACTCCGCATCCCCTAAGGCCTTCAGCTGTTTTAGCGTAGGGCCGTACACATAGTCTATTTTTTGAATGTTGTTTCCAATCCATGTATATATTGAAACTTTAGCACAATCAGCTCGTACATAATACAGGTTCAACCCATATTGATACTTCCGATCCACTAATGCATCCTTTACTCTCACAGAATCAGCATTATATGTATCCGATTTCTTTTTCACCTCGCAGTAAAAGATATTTTCTCTTTTCTTTCTTACATGGAGCAAAATATCAGGTGCAATCCACCCCTCCTCATTTCTAGGATGAGGTCTCTTTACGCCGTTTCCTTCTCTATTATACTCTAAGTCAATACAGGCAGTCTTTTCATAATGAGGATCAAATTCATGCTGTAGATACATTGCCAATCTACCTGCGATAGCTCTCTCTTGAACATCCGTTTCAAACAATGCCACATCTTTTTCATAAAGCCAATTGAACGCTTTAGTCCAAAGAGCAATCAGTTCATTATAGTCCATAGCTTCCCTCATCCATAAGAGGTTATCCTCTACATCTTAGCCACAGTATCTTATACTATGTTGCCTGCTGCTCACCACGAAGAGGTGTGTGATTATCCGAGCAGCGTAGGGAGCTACCGCTCCCAGTATATCACAATTTCATCCAGTTTTACAGCCGCTTTCTTGCCTTCATCAACGCACAATACATCAGTCCGCCTAGCACTCCGCCGACTGTGTTATAGAAGATGTCTGATAATTGAAACGTACCCAAGCGAAGCAATAATTGCAACATCTCTATGCTTATCGAAAAGATAAATGCTATCTTCCCGCTTTGCCACAGGATCTTTTTCCAGCTGTTTCCTATCTTCTCTCCGAATGTCCACATCGCTACTGCTGAAAAAGGCATCATCATGATTACGTTCTCGATACACTCGGTGGTCAGTTGCTGTTCACCATTCACTGTCTCCCAGATGCCCCAACCGCCCATAACATCGGATAAAGGATTCATCCACAGCTGACGGTTTAACAGGGTTCGGAACAAAATAAGTGAGGTCACAAAAGCTAAGAAAAACAACCTCCGGAAGAACACGCTCTCTTTGAACTTCTGATACCAGGTCACTATGGCATTCTTCCAGCCTTTGCCTGCATGTATTGGCTCATAAGCATAAAGATAGAAAAACATAGCTAGGAAGGAAAGTAGAAGCGAAAACCCAAACGGCTCGTAGAGAGCCGTCAGAATGTTTGTGAGAATCTTCCCGAATAAATCAATAGTTTCTTTCATCATTGTTTAGAGATCACTGAACAGGTCAGCCTTGTACACGCCGTTTTCCAGCATCTTCTTGAAGCTGTCCTTTACGGCTGCAACGTCCTCATGGTAGGTCATGCCGTACCAGGTGTCGTTGGTCTTCAGAACCTTCACAGACATCTTTCCCTGCTCCAGCAGTTCGCCGATGAAGATAGGAATCAGATACTCTGCTTTCAGCGGATTGCCCGGAACTTCTTTCTCAAAGAACTCTTTGAAACCTTCCTCCAGCACGTCCAAGAAATCAGGAGTCAAGCCCCACATATTCATGGAGACCAGAGAATTCACATCAACAGCTACGCCGTCTGCATCTGCTCCAGTCACAGTCTTTACAATGTTCTTTGTCTCCACGACCTCAGTCAGATTATTCTGCTCATCCATCTTGCAGATACCACGGGTTACACCACCGTTATCAGACAGCGTGTTCTTCAGCACAAAACCCGCCATGCAGGACTTGCCGCCGTTTACCAGATATTCGTGAACTGCTTTAAAGCCTTCCTTGCCATAGTAATCGTCTGCATTGATGATAATGAACGGAGTATCAATCACATTTTTAGCAGCAAGCACAGCCTGACCGGTTCCCCACGGTTTTGTACGGCCTTCTGGCAGAATTCCCGGAATATCGTTGATATCTTGAAAAGCATAATCCACTGTCGCATCATGAGCATCACAGATAGCTTTAATGCGGTCACCAATGACCTCTTTGAACTCCTTCTCGATATCCTTGCGGATGATAAATACCACATAATTGAAACCAGCTTCAATCGCATCATGGATTGAGTAATCCATAATGATATGTCCAGCATCATCCACTGGCTCCAACTGTTTGATTCCTGTTCCAAAACGGCTACCGATACCGGCTGCCATGATAAGTAACGTTGTTTTCATAACTTCTTCCTCTTACTAATTTTTATTCTACTGTCACACTCTTCGCCAGATTTCTCGGCTTATCCACGTCCAGACCCTTGGCAACAGACACATAGTAGCCAAGTAGCTGCAGTGGAATCACTGCCAGACTACCAACAAAGTGCTCGTCCACCTTTGGAACATAAACTGTGAAGTTTACCTGATCTTCGGTTTCATACTTGCCATAAGTAGTGAGCCCCATCAGATAAGCACCACGGCTCTTGCACTCCAACATATTGCTGATAGTCTTTTCGTAGAGTTCGCTTTGGGTCAGCACGCCGATGACCAGCGTTCCCTGCTCAATCAGACTAATAGTTCCGTGCTTCAGTTCGCCAGCTGCATATGCCTCCGAGTGAATGTAGCTGATTTCTTTCAGTTTCAAACTACCTTCCAAGCAGACAGCATAGTCAATGCCACGGCCAACGAAGAACACATCGTGTGCATTGGCATATTTCGCAGCAAACCACTGGATGCGTTCCTTATCTTCCAGAGCTTTCTGCATCTTTTCCGGGAGAGTCAGAAGTTCAGAAATATAGTAGCTGTACTGCTCCTCCGTGATTTTTCCTCTCACCTTTGCGAACTGAACAGCCAAGGAGTATATGGCCGCAAGCTGTGCACTGTATGCCTTAGTCGTAGCAACAGAAATTTCAGGGCCAGCAAGTGTGTAAAACACCTTGTCTGCTTCACGGGCAATGCTGCTGCCCACTACATTGACGATTGCCATTGTGGTAATGCCATTTTCTTTTGCCAGACGCAGTGCTGCCAGTGTATCTGCTGTCTCACCAGACTGGCTGACAACAATCACCAGCGCTTTCTGATTGAGTGGCATTTTACGATAGCGGAACTCCGATGCAAGTTCCACACGCACCGGAACATCCGCCATATCTTCCAGCACATACTGAGCAGCCATACCAACATGCCATGCAGAACCGCAGGCAACAATATAAATCTGCTCAAAGTTCTTAATCTCCTCTTCGGTGATTTCCACACTGGACAGGTCGATAGCTCCATCTTTGATCACAGAATTCAGGGTATCTTGGACAGCTTTCGGCTGCTCATGGATTTCTTTCATCATGAAATGCTCAAAGCCGCCCTTTTCAGCTGCTTCTGCATCCCATTTAATCTCGGTGGTCTGCTTTTCGATTTCATCGCCGTTCAGGTCATAGAAATGCGCCTCACCCGGCGTCAACTTTGCAAACTCAAGGTTGCCGATGTAATACACATTGCGAGTGTATTTCAGAATTGCCGGGACATCCGAAGCCACATAAGTTTCACCATCCGCAATACCGATAATCATCGGGCTATCCTTACGCGCCACCCAGATCTCGCCCGGATAATCACGGAACATCAGCTCAAGCGCATAGGAACCGCGTACACGAACCATCGTCTTGGCAATGGCATCAATAGGACCGAGGTTGTACTTCTTATAATAGTAGTCCACCAACTTGATGACCACTTCGGTATCCGTCTGGCTGTAGAACGTATAGCCATGCTTCAACAGTTTTTCTTTCAGTTCAGTATAGTTCTCGATGATGCCGTTATGTACGCCAACGACCTCAGACTCCACTGTGCCGGAACCGGAACGGCTACAGTTACCGGAAACATGCGGATGTGCATTCGTCTGGCTCGGCTCACCGTGGGTTGCCCAACGGGTATGGCCAATACCACAAGTTCCTTTCAGTGCATTACCGTTATCGGTTTTCTCAATCAGATTGGACAGACGGCCTTTTGCTTTCACGACCTGTGCCAGTGCTTCTCCATCCCGGACAGCCAATCCAGCCGAGTCATATCCTCTATACTCCAGTTTAGACAGGCCATCCAGCAGGATCGGTGCCGCCTGTCGATTTCCTGTAAATCCAACGATTCCACACATAGGTTTTACCCCTCCTATTATTCATTTTTCTATGATACTTTTCCACTTACACAAAACGACTCCGGACACTGCCAGAGTCGTCATTGACTTTATACCTTATATCCCTTTTCGCAGATCACATTGACCACTTCATCAACATACTTCTGGCAAGTATTATGGTCAGGTGCTTCCACCATGACACGCACCACCGGTTCAGTACCGGATTCACGCACCAGAATACGACCAGTATCGCCCAGTGCCTCAGCAACCTTAGACACGGCTTCCTGCACAGCAGGATCATTCTGTGCAGCCTTCTTATCGGTCACACGAACATTCTCCAACACCTGCGGATAGATCTTCAGCGGTGCCGCCAACCCGCTCATCGGCTTCTTCTTAGCCAGCATGACTTCCATCATCTTCAGACTGGTTAAGATACCATCGCCGGTGCTGGCATATTTGGAGAAGATGATATGACCACTCTGCTCACCACCGATACGACAGCCGTTCTTCGCCATGTACTCGTATACGTACTTGTCGCCCACAGCAGTCTTGGCGTAACCGATACCTTGCTCATCAAACGCTTTGTACAGACCAAAGTTGGACATGACAGTCGTAACCACAGTATTGGTCAGCAGCTTGCCACGCTCTTTCATATAGCAGCCATAGATATACAGGATATGGTCGCCAGTGATGACATTACCCTTCTCGTCCACGCACAGGCAGCGGTCGGCGTCACCATCGTAGGCAAAGCCGACATCCAAGCCCTTCTCTACTACGAACTTCTGCAGACCCTCGATGTGGGTGGAGCCAGCATTGTTGTTGATATTCAGACCGTTCGGCTTGTTATTGATAACGTAGGTATCTGCACCCAGAGCATCGAAAACGCTCTTAGCGATATTCCAAGAGCTGCCGTTAGCGCAGTCCAGGCCGACCTTGACACCCTTGAAGGAATAGATGCCGAGACTGATCAGATAGCCCATATAACGGTTACGGCCTGCCACGTAGTCCACCGTGCAACCGATGTGCTCACGACGAGCAAAGGGCAGTTCCGGCCAGTCCTTATCAAAGACATGGAGTTTGCCGTCAATATAGTCCTCCACCAGCAGCAGGGTCTCCTCGGGCATTTTTTCACCGTAGCAGTCGATCAGCTTAATGCCGTTATCGTAATACGGATTATGGCTGGCAGAAATCATGATACCGCAGTCAAAGTCATCCACACGAGCGATGTAAGCTACAGACGGCGTGGTAGTAACGTGGAGCAGATAAGCATCTGCACCGGAAGCCGTCAGGCCAGCGACTAGGCTGTACTCAAACATGTAAGAGCTGCGACGAGTGTCCTTGCCAATCACTATGTGAGCAGGGTCGTTATCACCATTGCGCTCACGGAGAGCGTTATAATACCAGCCCAAAAAGCGACCCACTTTATAGGCATGGTCTGCTGTTAATGTAATTCCGGCTTCACCACGGAAACCGTCCGTTCCAAAATACTTTCCCATTTTTCGTTATTCCTTTACTTTTTTCTTTCCCACCATCCATGGCGCAACTCTTACAACAGCCTCATATGCCATACTACATATTGCCATCGTAATAGCTACCACTACCATGACCAATAAGAAGTTTTCTCTCACTACATCTGTTCCCATGTGCAGCGAAATTGACACGATTTTTAACATCCCTCCACATAGAATCACGATCAAAAAAATCGTATTATTTTTTTATCATTCTGATAATTTTACTGGAAGCACTGTTTTTCAGCATAAACACACACAAAAAATACACCAAAACAGCTATTACAATCTCAACAAGCAGTCTCATCCATACAGCTTGTCCAAAAAATAGTTTATGGCATAAAACAAGCGTGAGCGACATGACGAACGCTGATGTTAATATTGAAAAAACATCTCTACAACACATATTGACTTTAATCGTTCTTCTTGTTGCTACAATCATGCTTATGGATACAGTAAATTCAGCTACGACGGAGGCAATCGCAGCTCCGTTTTGCGTAAAAGTAGGAATTAACAGGTAATTTAATACTGCATTGACAACTGTTCCAATTAAGACGCAAGCTAAATAACTCTTTTCTTTACCAGCGGTGAGCAACAGCTGACAAAAAACCCCACCAGACAATGGCATCAATACAATAAGAATTGATAAAATTCTAATCGTGCTAATGGCAGGCAAAAACTCAACACCAAAAAGCACTTCCACAATTTGGTCTGCGACCAATATTATTCCGCAACAACACGGTACAGATATTAAAAAAGTTACATTGAGAAACTGTCTTGACAACTTTTTTATCTCACTTTTATTATCCTCGCTAAAAAGATAACTAAATCTAGGCATCAAAACTGCGGAAATACCTGTTAACGTATTTGCAACAGCTTTAACAATTTTCGTAGAATTAGAATAGTATCCTACGCTTGTAGCATTAGACATCACTGTAAGCATTGACACATCAAGTAAAGAATATATCTCAATGGCAATAACAGAAACGAAAAAAGTCATAATAGGTCTAATGTGCTTTTTCAAGGAGATATTGCAAAAGTTTAATTTCACATACCTTTTTAGATTGATAAAATTCAAAACATAATTTCCAATGCTACCGAAGCAAATAATAAAGGCATATGCAACCAAATCACTTTTTTTTCTGACAAAAATAAAAAGCAACAAAAGCGATACTATTTTTATAACAAAGCTACGAATCATAATATATCCATATTCTTCATAGCCTTGATAAACCCATTCAATATTAATGATATTGAACACGATAATACTAGAGAAAATCAATGTCAGTGCCGTATTCGAATTATTAATCTTAAAACAGAATGCGGTAATCAGATATACAACGGTTGCTATAATGGAGGATATTAAATTAATCGTAAAAAGTTCCGAAAAAGTTTTGTTACAACTATTTTCATCTCTTTTTGATTGAGCAATTGCTTTTACACCATAAGAAGGAATTCCTAGCGCAGCTGCCATGCTAAAATAAGTCGCCAAGTTTTGTGCTGAGGAAACTTCTCCAATTCCTGCCGCTCCTAAAACTCGTGATATATAAGAAACCGTCACTAGAGGAAAAACGACGGATAACCCTTTATTAATCATGCTAAAAGCCGAATTTCTTGAAACTGATTTTCCCATTGACGATTACCCCCTTTCACATAAAGATTACTTTTTAATCACGATAAGACTCTATCAATGATGGAATTGATATATGTGCTATCATTATCATAAACATCTGAACAAGTTTTCACGCCACTCTCATTAACATACTTTCCTTCAATGGTTTCCCTTAAAATCGCATGTCTTAGATACCACATATATTCGACATCAATATGTCCAATATCCACAAATTGATATCCCTCATCACACAACTGCGACGCTAGAATAGAAGCTGTCGGCCCTAACGCCCCTAAAATCAACGTATCCTTTTCCACATTTGATCTTATTGAATTTTTTATAGCTTCAATTCTTTCGTATGCATTCTCTGCTGGACAAATGATTCGTTTTATGGAACTTGCATTATCAAATAGATCATTACCCATCCCCAGCTTTGTTTTTTCGCCTTCGACGATAACTACATCTCTTTTATCCCATATTCTCTTCAACAAATCGAAGATCTTGGCACTATAATTTCTATCTCTATAATCAATATATGGTCTTGTTATGCTCGCATCACTATACACCCTGTTTACATCCATAAATTTCACTAGTCGGGAAAGAAAATTGGCACGAATAATCCTCCAATGCATTTTCGCATAAAGATTACATTTGGATGAATCAAACACTCCGTGAGGAATTCCAACTAATAAGTTTTCATTATCACTTTTAAATGCCGAAGTTAAATCGCTCGCAAACTCAGCTGAATAGTCTTGAAAGGAAACCATACTCTCACCTGACATCCACATAAACTCTCCATCCCCAAATCGGCTAAGTGATTTCCGCTCCTTGACAATTAATGACACTGTTTCTTCATCCGAATAAAATTTAATATCCGGAATTTGAGACTTAACATTTAATGCTTTTAAGTATTCCGGAACAGTTCTTATCACTTCATAACCATACACTACCTTATCAGGTAACAATTTTTTTATCTTTTTTTTCCATGTCATTTGAGTATTTCCCCTTCCTGAATTCTTTGCATTTTAATTCCGTAAAGCAATACAACTGCTGCCAGAAAGTCCGATGAAAATGTTATTTCAACTGTCGCCAGCGAGACAAACACATATATCAGCGCCGTTAGCGATCTGACATCGCTGCAGTTTATCTTATAATCATTCTTCGGTCGTTTCATTGCAATGCATAACCACATAACTAGCAACACCGTTCCAAAAATTCCTATTTGCTGTATCCAATCGAATACACCATTCTGTGCATCTACTATTCCATGCCTCATTAACACCTCATACCCCGTACCATATCCAAATCCCCAAAGCCAGTGACCCTTCATGATATTAGGAAGCATTGAATAGATCACAGTTCTAAATGTTAATGTAACATCTTTACCTAGTAATTGTGTTATGACATATGTAACCACACTGTTAGAAAGAATCACCTCAACAAAAACTACAAAAAGCAGACTTGCCATCAAAGCGACAAAAAAAATCTTACCGCTTAAAAAGAGACCAATATTTTTTTCATTCAGCCATAAAAACAGCAGCAACGCAACAGTACCCACTATACCAGTAGCCGCCCCCAATTCTATAGACATTGTCATTGTCATTATAAAAAATAAAACTAGAATTGCATTATTAAGTGAACTTTCTCTAACTGTTCGCAGTCTAACATTTTTATCAGCAATGAAAAATGAAATAAGATAAAAATGCATATAAACCACTTGAAATTTTGTTCCTACAAGAAACACATTTCCTCCATATTGTAGATGAATAGTTGTAAACAGTATCAAAAGATCGGTAGCTATCACAACTAATAGGGTCATTCGATAAAAAACCTTAATTAGATTCTGCATTTCCTCTCGTTGACAAAACATTTCCACAGTTAACACAAATTCCACTAATGTTGCCGTAAAAACAATAGCTGCCAAAAACGGATTCCTATCCGTGTAGCCATTCCTATTAATATACGATACGATCAGTGTCGCTATACAAAAAAGGGCTATGCCGACATTCAGTCCTCGATAAGTATTCCTAGACAAAATCTTAATATTTGATGCTATCATCATTGCTACTACAACAAGGAGGAAATACTTTATGGGATTGTATGAAATATATGTTGTTGAAAAAAAGACAAGTAAATATACTAATACAGCATGTATTGTTGAAATTTTAATCTTCATTCGCTTTGTTCCTTTACGCAATTAGTACATTTCTCAAAACATTTTTCTATAAACTCATCATAGGAAGAAAACATTGCTTTATGTGCACTCATGTATTTAACAGTATCCAATTCATTTTGGCATAATGCGATTTTATTTCTAAATACATCATTTTTTTGTGCCTCTTCAGCCGTTTCAAATAGCATAAAGTACTCATGGAACACTTCTTTCCCGGGTCTTTTTCCATATCTATCAAAATACTCAACAGCAAGTTTTTTGGCTTCATTGAATTGTGCCCGTTCTCTTTTTTCATAATATTCATCTATTGACATAATTCGTTTTGCCGGCACACCTGCATACACGCAATTGTGATCACAATTAGAAGTAACAACGCTCCCTGCACCAATAATTACATTGTTACCAATTTCAACATTTCTGGTTATAACAGTGTTCATCCCGATAAACACATTATCCCCAATTTTCACCGTTCCACTTGCTCCTAATATTGCTCCTTTTTCTGTTTTTAAAACTGACCATGCATAATCATGAGTTAATATTTTCACGCCTTCAGTAATTCGCACATGATCTCCAATCGTTATCATCCACGGGTACTGCTCATCAATTAATGTCTTAGAAGGCACATATATTACGCAGTCCTCACCTATGTTCACACCAATACTGCGAAGATAGTTTATATACGATTCTGAAGAGCACCTTTTCCCCAGTAGGATTTTCTTTACCCATTCCTTAAACATCTCTATTTATCCTCACGCCTTCGCTTTTATCAAGCAATAGCAAAGGCCAGTCATTTTATATTTAATTGACAAGAAAAGAATCTTTCGCGTAATCGACTCTCGCTTCAAATTCATTTGATGAACCACATTTTGCATAGTTTCATCATTGACTATATCACTTATCATCTTTTTCTTTTCAGTATTAGATAAGCCTGAGATTACAATCATCTTCATTGCAGCTATTGAATTTGCCGTAAACGGGTACGCCATTCTTCTTTTAACTTCTTTGCTGTACTCTAGCTGATTACATTTATCTATGCACGCCTCATAAAAGTGCCTTATCCGATTATATCGGTCTTTCTTATAAGAATGCGTTAACGATGTCTCGTTTTCACAGTAAAAGTAGAATGCTTCTGGAATAACCACAACAGTCTTAACATCTCGGTAAAGATCGAGCAGTGAATATACATCCTCAGAGATTATCTCTCTTTCTGAAACAAATCTCCAAGAGTTTCTTCGAATCAATTCCATTGAGTATAAAGCTGTCCAAGCACTCATTCGTAAATCTGTTACCACACCATTATCGGGATTCCAGCTTATTAAATCCGGAAGAAATGATGCCAAAACCTTTTCACCAACATATTTTTGGCATTTAGTTTTCGGAGCAATCACATTTGTTACATTGCCATTTTTATCTACTGTTGAAAAGCCAAATATGCCAATATCGGCATTTTCCTTTTTGACAGCTTCATACGCCTTTTCTATCGTATCATCTGCAATATAATCATCACTATCGAAAAAACATATATATTCTCCGGAAGCATTTTCTATTCCTGTATTGCGAGCATATCCCAATCCTGCGTTTTTCTTATGAACAACCTTTATCCTCCCATCCCTCTTTGCCCAATCATCGCACTTTTGGGGACAGCCATCCGGAGAACCGTCATCCACAAGAATAATTTCAATTTTTTTATATGTTTGTCTTACAACACTTTCAATGCATCGATTGAGATATTTCTCAACATTGTATATTGGTAATACAACGCTCACCAAGCCTACTTCCATCAATATAATCCTCTCTATATTAGTTCTTCATGTTTTTTATCACTCTCGCCGGGCTCCCAACCGCTACGCAATAGTCCGGCACATCTTTAGTAACCACTGAATTAGCCCCAATCACGCAATGCTTTCCTATCTTCACATTGCCTACTATCACTGTATTGATTCCAATGTAAGAACCTTCTCCAATGGATACTTTCTGACCTCTTTGTACAATTCCTTGATCAATCACAGGAACATCTATATTGTGATACTCATGATCACAATCGGTTATGTACACATTGGGCGAAAGGAGAACTTTTTTCCCAATTTCCAGATAGTTAGCAATAGAAATCCTGCATCTCTCGCCGATTTCAGATCCATTGCCGATTCTTACCGTACCCCCCCCCCGACCAGATTTGGGTATAGGGGCGTACTGTCACACCATCTTCCAAGACAATATTGCTTTTCCCTTTTAAGGCGCAATGCTTTCCAATGTAAACATTTTTTCCTGCCTGCACCTGAAACCGCTTCGCCTGGACTTTTCCAATGAAAGATTTTACTGCTGCCTTTACCATTACTTCGTCTCCATCTGCTGTGCGATATCAGCATCCACGATTTCCTCGCCGGTCTTATGCTTCAGCTGCTCCTTAGAAGCTTCACTCAGACCGTTATTGATCACGCAGTTCATATCGCAGGTGCTGCACTTGTCCAGATCCTCTTTAGTGACTTTGCCATCACGGTAATCACGGCAAATCTTCAGCTCATACATGCTATACGGATGTTTGGTGAACAGAGCCTTGAACTTATGCACCAGAACCCAAGTAGCAGGCTTCCAGATGTACTTATGCATAGCAGGACTTACACTACCAATCATCCAGCAGTCACGGTCACAGCAACGAACCTTTGCGCGAACCTTCTCTGCTTCCGGACTATTCCACAGCTCGTCCCAGGTCTGATTGTTCAGGTTGCCCATGACCTCTTTATCCTTGGTGCCGTTGCACGGCATAACATCACCATACGGGTCGATGAAGAAGGTATCGAAGCTCATGTCGCAAGGCAGCAGACGCTTCTGCCCGTAGATGTAGTTAATCAGGCCGTGGTTAAAGTACGCACGGAACCACTTCTTCGGGCTATTGCTGCGGAGCAGCTCATTGACCAGATTCTCGAAGTTCTTAGCCACCATCGGACGATCATGGATGATGTTCTTAGCCTCAACGAAATAGAAGCTGTTATGCAGAGATGCTGTTGCGAACTCCATGCCCATCTCATCGGAGATCTTGTACAGAGGAACCAGGTCAGGAGCATTCTTGTCCTGAACAGTCATGCCGAAACCAACGTCCTTCATGCCCATCTCACGCAGTTTCTTCAGCGTGCCATAACCACGCTGGTAGCCGTTCTGCAAGCCACGAATCTCGTTGTTGGTCTGCTCCAGACCTTCGATAGAGATACGAATACCGATCTGCGGGAACTCCTTGCACAGGTCAACGATACGGTCAGTGAAGAAACCGTTGGTCGAAATAACGATACGGTCGGACTTCTTGTACAGCTCACGCACGATATCCTTCAGGTCAGCACGGATGAACGGCTCACCACCGGTGATGTTCGTAAAGTACATCTTCGGCAGCTTCTTGATGGTCTCGATGCTGATTTCCTCTTCCGGCTTGGAAGGTGCTTTATAACGGTTGCACATAGAGCAACGTGCGTTGCAGCGATAAGTAACGATGACCGTACCATTTAACTTCTTTTCTTCAGACATGATTAACTCTCCTATTGTTTACTCTCTCTTTTAAGAATACAGAATGTTTGTCCTTGCACTGAAATTCACTAGCACTCTATCTGCAATGTGGCTTTCATCAAAGAAATATGTGCTGCATACGAAGTTGTAGATTACAGCACAGGCAAGTGCCAACCACGCGCGTTTCTTGTTTTCCAGCAGGAAGCAAAAAAACGGAAACAACAGATAAAATACGAAAATCACTGCCAACGTCCAACTTACACCGATAACCGATATGTTCATATTCGGCAAAAGACCCTGACAAAGTGTCAGGTTTGCAAAGACCTCATACAATGCACTTTTACTGGGTGACATTACAAAGTCCAGCGCACAAAGCAATGCGAAGTACGGCCAAATTTTACTGTATCTTTTGGCGTAGAACTCTCCCACACTGATTTTCTGATCCTTGAATTTCTGGTAATAGCCACAGCACATACCAAAGCCACTGACCATCATAAAAAGGAAAACGAGGTTTGTGAAAGACGGAATAAGCTGCTCAAACACAAATCCTCCTATCCCATATTCTCCATTTGTGAGGATGTGCATCAGCGCAATGCCGATAATGGCATACGCCTTCAAGCCATCTACTCCTTCATACCTTTCTTTCATTCCGCAAGCATCCCCCACAGTGTTTCGGTATACTTTTCCTCAGAGCACTCATTCTCAAGGAAATCCTTAAATTTTGCTGCACAGATATCTGCATCGTTTGTATGCAGAAGATAATACTGAATTTTGTCCACCCAGTCCTCTACGGTATTCTTACATAAGGCTCCGCATCCATCTGACAAATATCCTTCTGTCGTAACCGTATCGGATGTTATAATCATTTTATTATTTGCAGCCGCCTGAAAATAGACGGTCAATCCTGCCGGTGCTTCTGTATCCAGTGGCATGGCAATAAGTTGTGACTCGCACAAAAACTCCATAAATTCGCTTTCCGGGATATCCGTTTTAACGCAGACATTATCCCCCATAGCGCCTAAGAACTGTTCTTTCAGAGCACTCGGCATAACACAATTAAACGTCACCTTTGGAAGCTTTTTCGCAACTTCAAATAGCAGTTTCCAATCCCGGCCATTTCTACCACCACAAAAAACCGTATTTACCTTGGTTTCTACTCGCTTATTCAAAGTATAATTTTGATGATAGACATCATGCAAAAGCGTAAAATTCACTTTTGTATTCAAAATCTCATTAATATAGCGGCCGTACTCCACAGTCGTAACTGTTGCCGCAAAAGAATTTGAACACAACGCCTTTTTATAAAGATACTTTGCCACCTTGTTTTTCGTTGTATTTTTATCTTTCAACAAAATATTGATTGCTATAACTTTAATTTTCTTGTTGGTCAGTTTACTCAACCACCAACACAACACTCCCATAAAGTCATACCAGCATACAATGGTGTCACCTGATTTTGTACGTTTTACGGTTGTACTGCACACTGAGAGCATTTGCTTGATAGAAGTGCAGCGCCACTCAGGATAAATTTCCTTGTACTCTTTTTCAAATGCCGCAGTCAAAAACGACATATCTTCCAATTTCTTGGGTTTATCATATAAAACATAAATCATGCTTCACCTCTATAAACCTTCATAATTTTCTCGTAATACTCATCGATTGTATCGAAGCTGATGTCTTTGCAGTTCTTGCTATACTGCTCACACAGCTTCTTATCACCCCAGAGCTTCTGAACCTTCCTTTTCAGGTCTTCGGCATTGCCGCTCTCAAACAGTTCACCAGTTTTACCGACCTGAATCAGTTCCGGGATACCACCTATCTCAGCGCCTAGCACCGGCGTGCCGTACATCTGGGATTCCATCACGGAGAACGGGCAGTTCTCATACCACTCAGACGGGTAGATGGAGAACCGTGCCTCACGGATGAGCTTTTCCAGTGCCTCGCCTTTCTGGAAACCAACGTTCTTGATGTTCTTAATACCATTTACTGTCTCTTCCAGCGGGCCAGTACCGGCGAAGATGAACTGCACATCCGGCAACTCCTTACAGACCTTGATGAGCGTGCCGATACCCTTCTCCTCCGAGAAGCGGCCGAAGTAAAGGACGTAGTCCTTCTTTTCCGTTTCCTTCCACTCCACCTTATCGATGAAGTTGTGCATTGCCACAGTCTTCGTCGCAAACAGCGGGTTGCTGTCCATCTTGCTCTTCATGAACTCCGAGCAGCAAATCATGGTGTCAATGTACTTGTAGGTGCCCTTCCACTTCCAGAACTCAGCCTCCATCATGCCGATGGCCGACTTCGCAGTGGAACCGTGGATGCACTTGCCTTTCATGCAGTTCACGAAATGGCCGCCGAGGCACTTCTCACAGTTCTGGTGGGTGTTCGGATTGTTCAGCATGTGGTTCGGGCAGACCAGCTGGTAGTCATGTGCCGTGAAGATGATCTTACAATCTCTTCCGTTCTCCTTGCGCCACCTCACGATTTCCAGAATGATGGAAGGTGTCAGCTGGTAGTTAAAATTATTCAGGTGACAGGCATCCGGCTTGAAGTCGTCCAGAACTTTTCTCAGCTGCACCCGTGCTTCCTTGCTGTAGATGGTCTTGATCGGGTAGGTCAGCTTGCTCAGTTTCGACCCACCGTGGAAATCCATATCAGATGTATAAGCATTGACCCGGTTGCCCACGCAGCGGCCTTCGTGCTCCATACCGAAGTACTGAACCTCATGTCCGTGCTGCTCTAGCGCCTCACCCAGCTTAAATATGTAGGTTTCTGATCCACCGTTTGGATATAGAAATTTATTTATTATCAATACTCTCATTTATTATTATCTCCTGTACAGTTTCATCGTTTTCTTTACAACTTCATCCCAGTTATATTTCTCGCAGATAAAGTCAGCTGCCTGATTCTTCATTCTTATAACCATTTCTGGATGGTCACAGGCATCTTGCAATTTTTCTCGCAAGTCCTCTACATCTGACTTTTTGAAAATCAATGCCTTATCTTCCACAACCTCTGCACATTCTGGAATATCGGATACCAGACAGCAATTGCCGTAGCTCATCGCCTCCAGCAGACTTAATGGCATTCCTTCCAGATCGGACGGCAACGTGTAGATGTAAGCGTTGCTGTATAGTTCATCCAGCATTGCTCCCTGCACAAACCCGGTAAAGAGAATCCGATTGTCACCCTTCGCCAGTTCTTTCAATTCCTCCATAAAGGAATCCGTATCACTGGAGCCACCTGCAATGACCAGTTTTTTATCTGTCTTGACATTCTTGAAGGCCTCAACCAGATATCGAATCCCCTTTTCTGGCACCAGACGACCGAGGAACAATATGTATGAGTCTTTTTTCAGCCCGAACTTATCTGTAATCAGACTTGCTTCCCGAATCTGCGGCCTATTCACGCCATTAGGGATAAAGTGCGTTTCTCTTCCATAAGTTTCCTTAAAATAGTCCTGCACTCCTTTGCTCAGAACAATGACCTCGTCCGCATATTTCGCAGCATTTTTTTCGCCTTGGTGGATAAACTTAGAACCAAGTCCTGATTGCCATTTCTCGCGCTGCCAATCAATGCCATGGACGGTAACAACAACTCTTTTCCCAAACATCTTCGGCAGCCATGCAAAGAACGCCGGTCCTTCGGCGTGGATGTGCACCACATCGTATTTTCCAAATGCACTATAAAGTGCCGCAAATGCGGAGGAGCTGACTGCAGCAAGTCCACGCCGTTCAATGGTCGGAACAGCCTTCTGACGGATTCCCTCGTACTCCGTTTTACCAGCATCGTCATATTCTGCACCACTCACATGATGGCCTGCTCTGTTGTAGCAGGTCACGTCACAACCATTCTGTGCCATTCGGGTGCAGAGCTCTTTGACAACGATCTCTACTCCACCTTCTCTCGATAATCGCTTCTGTCCGAACATTGCAATCGCAAGTTTTTTACTCATAAATCTTTCCCACAATCCCACTCAATTTTTCATCAATATCTCGGCCAACACAAAGAGCGGATAGGCTCGTACACCTGTCCGCTGGCTGTCACCCCACCCTCATGGTCGAGATTTCTTTCTGGATGGCATTGCTGCCACCCAAAAAGATCAGTCGTTCATTCTTCGGGTAAGAAAATATGAACTTCGGGGTGCGGAGCCTTTCATTCTCTGCCGTACCCTTGTCCCTATTATGACAGCCGCGTATTATTTCACACTCCCCATGGACGGTAACAACAACTCTTTTCCCAAACATCTTCGGCAGCCATGCAAAGAAGGCTGGTCCTTCGGCGTGGATGTGCACCACATCGTATTTTCCAAATGCACTACAAAGTGCTGCGAAAAAGGAAGAGCTTACCGCTGCAAGTCCGCGTCGTTCAATAGTCGGAACAGATTTCTGACGGATTCCCTCGTACTCCGTTTTACCAGCATCGTCATATTCTGCACCACTCACATGATGGCCTGCTCTGTTGTAACAGGTCACGTCACAGCCATTCTGTGCCATTCGGGTGCAGAGCTCTTTGACAACGATCTCTACTCCACCTTCTCTCGATAATCGCTTCTGTCCGAACATTGCAATCGCAAGTTTTTTACTCATAAATCTTTCCCACAATCCCACTCAATTTCTTCATCAATATCTCGGTCAACACAAAGAGCGGATAGGCTCGCTTGCCTGTCCGCTGGCTGTCACCCCACCCTCATGGTCGAGATTTCTTTCTGGATGGCATTGCTGCCACCCAAAAAGATCAGTCGTTCATTCTTCGGGTAAGAAAATATGAACTTCGGGTTGCGGAGCCTTTCATTCTCTGCCGTCCCCTTGTCCCTATTATGACAGCCGCGTATTGTTTCACAGGTTCCATACGGGTTCTGTATTCTCCGCAATCGGATCCATTTCACCCGCTTTGACCTCTGGATTTCCAAATTTGATTTTATGTTGTTTTTGTACCACAATAACCCCGGACGATCTTTCGCCCAGGGTATCTCATCCACGTGATTTAATTCTGCGCAGTTTCTCTGCTCGAAAGTACAGATGTTTTTCTGTTCTCCCACTCACCAAAAGCATACTTATTTCCCCCAACCGCAACTCAGGAGATTTCGTTCTTTGAGTAACCTTTCGATACCAACTTTCCACCAATTTCAGCCTGTTGTTATCAGTATTATTTTAGCATGTTTTCTTCTTGCATACAATACTTCGTTGCACTATCGTTGCTCATTTTACGGATAAGATTTCAGTCTATTTTACGCATTTTCTTGCTAAAACCCCCAATTCGTCAAGAAATTTCCTTTTTCATCTATTGCCTGTTCCAATTTTTCAATAGAACCTCTTTCCCTTTGACTGAAAAATAACGTTATCACTCATTTTTTCATTCTTTATGTATTTGCCTTTTCACCGTCATTACTACGCGAATTTATCCATCCAGCCTGAAAAAATGCATATTTTCTCGCATAAACAAATCAACCATTGTCCAGACAAAAAAGCAGCAATCCAGAATTCCGCAAGCAAAAAAACACCCTTCCTCTCACGGAAACCCGCAAAAGGAAGGGTGTTGAACTCGTTATCCTGTTGTCGTACCAATCACAGCATGTTCGCACCAGCAAAGCCGGTGCCAGCCGTCATTCAGCACGGTACCTCAAGCACTTTTGAGCGTGGAGCTGTGATTAGCAGTTCTCAGCGAAGTACTTAATGGTACGGACCATCTGAGAGGTGTAGGAGTTCTCGTTGTCGTACCAAGACACGACCTGAACCTGATAGGTGTCGTCGTCGATCTTAGCGACCATGGTCTGGGTAGCATCGAACAGAGAGCCATAACGCATGCCGATGACATCAGAAGAAACGATCTGATCCTCGTTGTAGCCGAAGGACTCAGAGGTAGCAGCCTTCATAGCAGCATTGATGGACTCCTTGGTGACGTCCTTGCCCTTGACGACAGCAACCAGAATGGTGGTAGAGCCGGTAGGAACAGGCACACGCTGAGCAGAGCCGATCAGCTTGCCGTTCAGCTCGGGGATGACCAGGCCGATAGCCTTAGCAGCACCGGTGGTGTTGGGAACGATGTTCTGTGCGCCAGCACGAGCACGGCGCAGATCGCCCTTGCGCTGAGGACCATCCAGGATCATCTGGTCGCCGGTGTAAGCATGAACAGTGGTCATGATACCGGAGACGATGGGGTAGGTCTTGTTCAGGGTGTTAGCCATGGGAGCCAGGCAGTTGGTGGTGCAGGAAGCAGCAGAAATGACCTGATCCTCAGCGGTCAGGGTCTTCTCGTTGACGGAGAAGACAATAGTCTTCAGATCGTTGCCTGCGGGAGCAGAGATAACGACCTTCTTTGCGCCAGCCTGGATGTGAGCCATGCTCTTCTCCTTGCTGGTGTAGAAGCCGGTGCACTCCAGAACGACGTCAACGTTCAGTTCGCCCCAGGGAGCATCCTTTGCATCCTTAACAGCGTAGATCTTGATCTCCTTGCCGTCAACAATGATGGAGTCCTCAGTAGCCTCGACAGTGTGCTTGCCTTCGCCGATCTTGCCGCAGAAAGAACCCTGAGCAGTATCGTACTTCAGCAGGTGAGCCAGCATCTTGGGGCTGGTCAGGTCGTTGATTGCGACGACCTCGTAACCCTCAGCATCAAACATCTGACGGAAAGCCAGACGACCAATACGACCGAAACCATTGATAGCAACTCTAACAGCCATGTTAATAGTACCTCCTAATTATTTTACCCATAATCGGATAAATCACGGTATCTTTATTTTAGACCAAAACGCAGAAAGTTTCAAGTGTCTGCCAAAAAATTAACAAGACATTTCTATCATTTTTTGCTTTTGTACGATTTTGCTTCCTTTCACTCGCCAGTTTTAGGCAATTGCGCCAACAGCGTGCCAGCACTTTTGTCAGCTCTGTCTGTTCAGGCAGGCTGCAGCGCACACTCCTCCAATGCTGCCCACACAGCAAAGGCCCAGCCCTGCAAAAAAGTCAGGCATCACAGCAAGGCCCATACCATTGCCTGCCAGCAGCGCAAAGCACTGGGGCAGCTGCCAGCACAGGCCCAGCGCAAAGGCGGCAAGCCCGGCTGCGCACAGTGTTTTGCCATTGTCCGGCTGCGGGATATGCAGTGCCCGAGCCAGCGCCGCCAGAAACACCAGCACTGCCAGCACCTGCCACACTGCAGCTGTCGGCTGCACCCGGTGCCAGCTGGAGCTGTTCTCCATAAAGCGCATCAGTACGTTCCAATAGAACAGCAGGCTTCCTGCAACGGCAAGGTACAGCCCGCCAAAGGGCTTCTTCCACGCGTCAGGGCTCAGCCAGCAGCGGCCCATCGTACTGAGCCACACAGAGCACACGCATTCCAGAATACACCGCACAAAGCCGCCCAGACCGGAAGCTGCACCCAGCGCGATCTGTGCACCCGCTGCAGCCAGAAAGCATACTGCACCGGCAAACGCCAGCACACCGGCCAGCGGCCTGCGGCTGCGCACTGCCTCCGAGCGGGAAGGCTGTGTACGGCCCACGAGCACTGCAGCCAGCACCACAATGCCCAGTGCCAGATAGCGCCACCACACCGAGCCCACCAGACACAGGCCGGTAACGGCATCGGTGCCAAAGGCCAGATCTGCCGCGCGCAGCACGCCCAGCAGAGCACTCAAGATAAAAACGAACAAAACAGAAGGATTCATCAGCGTTCCTCGATCGGCTTATATTTCTGGCGCACGCCCAGATACTTGTAAGCGGGGCGAATGATGCGGTTGGCGAATACCACCTCTTCCACGCGGTGTGCACACCAGCCGGGCACACGGGCAATGGCAAACAGCGGGGTGTAGATATCCTCGGAAATGCCCAGCATGTTGTAGATCAGGCCGCTGAACAGGTCCACGTTGGCGCACACCGGCTTGGTGCTGCCCTTTTCCTCGGCAAAGATGCCGGGGGCCAGCCGCTCGATGCTGCACAGCATGTTGTACTCTTCCTCAAAGCCCTTCTCGTAAGCCAGATGGCGGGCACGCTGCTTCAGGACCACCTCACGGGGGTCGCTGATGGTATACACCGCGTGGCCCATGCCGTAGATCAGGCCGGAGCCATCGCCCGCCTGCTTGCGCAGGATGCGGCGCAGATACTCGCGAACTTCATCGTCGTCTTCGGGGTTTTCCACATGCTTGAGGATATCCTTCAGCTGACGGTTCACCATCAGGTTGGCACCGCCGTGCTTAGGGCCCTTCAGTGCGCCGATGGCCGCCGCGATCGCAGAGTAGGTATCGGTGCCGGAGGAGGACAGCACGCGGGTGGTAAAGGTGGAGCAGTTGCCGCCGCCGTGGTCGGCGTGCACCAGCAGGCACATATCCAGCAGCTTTGCTTCCTCGTGGGTGAACTTCTGATCCGGACGGTAGGTGCTCAGGATGTGCTCCGCCGTGCTCTGGCCGGGCTTGGGCAGATGGAAGAACATGCTCTGCTTATCGTAGTAGCGGCGCTTCATCTGGTATGCGTTCACCATCATGGTGGGCATGCTGGCGATCAGATTGATGCTCTGGTTCAGGATATTCTCCAGGCTCAGATCCTCGGCGTGCTCATCATAAGAGTAAAGGCCCAGCACGCAGCGCTGCAGCTTATTCATGATATTGGGCGAGGGGGCGTTCATGGTGTCCATGAAGCCTTCCGGCAGGGCGCGGTGCTCTGCCAGGATCTCACAGAAATCATCCAGCTGCTCCCGGTTGGGCAGGCTGCCGAACAGCAGCAGCCAGATCACCTCTTCAAACACAAAGCGGTCGTTGCGGTAGGCTTCGTCCACGATCTCGTTGATGTTGACGCCGCGGTAGATCAGCTTGCCGGGAGTGGGGATCACATGGCCTTCCTGATCCTTCTTATAACCCACAACGTCACAGACATTGGTCAGGCCAGCCAGAACGCCGGTGCCGTCCGGGTTGCGCAGGCCGCGCTTGACGCCCAGACGCTCACTCGTCTCCGGGTCGATGTAGTTATTGGCCACATATTCCTCACACAACGTCCGCATCGTGTTCTGGTCCAGTGCAGCCACTTCTGAATGTGCAAAATTCATAAGGGGATTCTCCTTTCATCCTATTTCTTATACTTTCCCGCCCATCCTCTGTGATGGGTATAATTCTATGATATCGCTTTTGAAGAGTAAATTCAAGCATCAAGTGCATCATCTGGCACACAAACTGCCCTCTCATCACCTTTTTTGGCTTGCGCTGCAAAAGACGTTCTCCCTGTTTCGCATCTTTTTTCAGGGTGTATCCGGTATTCTGATTTAAAAAACACCGCTGTCGGAGGGGCTTGGACTATGAAAAAGTTATTTCTGCTGATCTTTGCAGTCCTGCTGGTTCTGGGCAGTGCTCTGCCTCTGGCTGCCTACCGGGTCACGCGGGCTGTGCTGGGCCATACAGCGTCTCTGCCCGCAGCATCTTCTGTGCCTGAGTTGCCCACATCGCAGCCCAACGCCCTTTCTTCCGCAGACGCCGAGACCTTTCCGGTGGAGGATCAGTCCGCCGGAAAGGTAGTGCAGCTCTCCCGCCGGGAATACGTTCTGGGGGCTGTCGCCGCCGAAATGCCGGTCAGCTGGCCGGACGAAGCACTCAAGGCACAGGCTGTTGCCGCCCACACCTACGCGCTCTACTGCCGGGATCATGCCGCCCTGCAAAGCGGTGCATGGCTCACCGTTGATCCTGCCCGGCGTCAGGGCTGTCTGACCGAACCGGTGCTGCGCAGTTACTGGGGCACCGCCTACGAGCAGAACTATGCCCGGCTCTCGGCCCTTGTGGACGAGGTTCTGAACGATCTTCTTTTTTACGATAACGCCCCTGCCTGCACCAGCTACTTTGCCATTTCCAACGGCCGGACAGAGGCCAGCGAAAATGTGTGGGGCACCGCCCTGCCCTATCTGATCCCGGTGGACAGCAGCACCGACCTTTCCGCTGATAATTATCAGTATACTGCTGTATTTTCTGCCGCGCAGGTGCAGCAGGCTTTTTCCAGCCTTGGCATCACGGCCGATCTCGCCGCACCGGAAAGTTGGTTCGGCCCGGTCGAACAGACCTCCTCCGGTTACACAAAATCGCTCACCGTCTGCGGACAGACCGTTTCCGGCACAGCCCTGCGTCAGGCACTGGGTCTGCGCAGCACCTGCTTTACCGTGCAGTACCAGAGCGGAAACTTCAGCTTTACCACCCGGGGTTACGGCCATGGCGTGGGCCTGAGCCAGTGGGGTGCAAAGGCCATGGCAGAGCAGGACGCGGACTATGCAGATATTTTAGCTCATTACTACCCCGGGACACAGCTGCACAGGATGGGGTCGTAACGGGAAACTCCATTTTATGAAGCAGATGCTGCTTTCCGTTCCGACCCTTCCCGTGAAAAAGTAAATCGGCAAAGCCCGCAGGTTTTGCCGATTTACAAGTACAAAAATTTTTCCGCTGATATGCTCAGAGCGGAGAGCATTTTAAATGGTTCTGCTCAAACCCGCACCATATCCGGCGTGATCTCCGCCAGAGAATGTGCACCGCACATCTGCATGGTGTCAGCCAGCTCACCGGCCAGCTTGTCGATGTAGCACTTCACGCCCTCTTCGCCGCCGCCATACACAGCCGTGACGAACGGTCGGCAGATCAGCACGCCGTCTGCGCCCAGCGCCAGTGCCTTGAACACATCCACACCGGTGCGGATGCCGCCGTCCACCAGCACCTTCACGCCGGTACCCTTGAGGGCTGCTGCGATCTCGGGCAGCACCTCGGCAGTGGCAGGGCACTGGTCCAGCACACGGCCGCCGTGGTTGGATACCACGATGGCAGCAGCACCGGCTTCCTTTGCCTTTTGTGCGCCTTTGACCGTCATAACGCCCTTGACGATAAAGGGCCGCTCGGCCAGCTTGACGATCTCGGCAAGCTCTTCCACGCTCTTGCTGCCTGCCGGAGGGGTCATGTTCTTCAGGAAGGGCAGACCGGCGGCGTCCACGTCCATGGCCACGGCAAAGCAGCCGCTGGCCTTGGCCTGCGCCATCTTTTCCTTGATGGTGTCGATGTTCCAGGGCTTGATGGTGGGCACACCGCAGCCGCCTGCCGCGCCGATGGCCTTGGTGGCCATTTCCATCACGGTGGGGTTGGTGCCGTCACCGGTAAAGGCCGCGATGCCATTTTCTGCACAGGCGCGCACCAGAACATCGTTATAGGTCATATCGGTGTAGGCTTCAGAGTAGTGCAGGTTCACCGCACCCACCGGGCCTGCAAAGAAGGGGTACTTGAAGCTTTTGCCAAACAGCTCCACGTGGGTGTCCGGCGTGCCGCCCTCACACAGGGTGTCCATGTTCACACGGATCTCGGCCCACTTATTATAATTGCGGATGGCGGTATCGCCCACGCCCTTGGCACCGGGGCCCGGGATCTGGTTTTTGCAGGCCACGCCGTTGCACACCGGGCAGGCCTTGCAGTATTTGCCAATGCACTCACGGGCATTGGCCAGCACTTCAGGATAAGTCATAAGAAAGCATCCTCCTTTTTTATTCCACTCTGCGGCCGCAAAGATTTCCCGCCGCAGTACTCTCCTGCTTCATCATAGTCCGGTTCAACCGCTTCGTCAAGGGCTTTTGCTGCATCCCTGAATTTTTTGCCGTTTTTTGCCTGCACAGAGATGTCGTTTTGAAAAAAAACATTTTTTTCAAAAAATCCTTGACAAAAGCGGTTCTTTCAGGTATTATAGTGTGGCGCTGCGGCGCACAACCGAATGTGGAAAGATGGCTGAGTTGGTCTAAGGCGCACGACTGGAAATCGTGTAACGTGTCAAAAGCGTTCTGGGGTTCGAATCCCCATCTTTCCGCCAGAAATCCGGAACCTTTGGGTCCCGGATTTTTTGTTTTATCTTCTCATTTTTCATTTTAAAAAAAGTGCTTGACAAATGCGCACCTTTCAGGTATTATAGTAGAGCGCTGTGACGCACAACTGAATATGGAAAGATGGCTGAGTTGGTCTAAGGCGCACGACTGGAAATCGTGTAACGTGTCAAAAGCGTTCTGGGGTTCGAATCCCCATCTTTCCGCCAGAAGTCCGGAACTTTCATGGTTCCGGACTTTTTGTTTTGTCCGGCTTCGCTTGACTTTTGCCTGCCGTTCCGCTATGCTGAATAAAATATCTTCTCACCAAAGGAGGATTTCTTATGGCATCTTCCCGCAAAAAAAAGCGCGGTGTCGGCCGCGTGGTACTGATCCTGATCCTGTGCCTTGCCCTGATCGCAGTGATCGCCGTTACGGTCGGCTACAGTCTGGTGGCCCGCCGCGTGAAGGCCCTGCAGGCCGGCGCGGCATTCACCTTTGATTACGAGGCGGCATCCACCGCCGATTCCCCCGCCCTGTACACCATCCTGCAAAAAACCGGCTCCACAAAGGGCACAGTCAGCGGCCTGTACGCGCCGGACGCTCTGCAGCTGAGCATCACGGCCCCGGGCGCGGTCATTCCCGCCGACCCGCTCACCCGCGTGTACGTCAGCGGCAGCGAAACGTTATACGATGTGGGGCAGCTGTACAAGAACATCCGCTCCTCCATCACCGGCAGCTACCCGCTGGCAAGCTTTCTGATGCCGGACTGGACCCTTGGCAATTATGTCTCGCAGGCCCAGCTGGCCAGCCTTCTGGGCGTTGGCACCGAGGCCACCAGCCTGCAGGACATGACTGAATTTGAATTGCCGCAGAAAAAGCCGCAGCGCGTGCAGCCGGAAGGTGCGCTGGACGGCTACCTTTACTATCAACTGGACACCGGCGACACCAGTGCTTCTGCCCCGGTGCTGGTCATCGGCTTTGAAAAGAGCAAATTCTTTGAAGATCCCCTCCCGGTACACATCCTGCTGACCATCCCGGAGCATCAGGTCCGCATCCAGCTCACCGGCACCGTAAGTGCCCAGACTGTGGTGCTCACCGCGCCAACCTCCCGCATGAAGGATGAGGACATTCAGACTCTGGTGCAGATCCGTGATACCATCCAGAGCGTGCTGCAGTTTGTGCAGAGCACTGCTGACAGCATGCAAAAGGCAGGCTGACCATAGATCAGCACGCAGAACCCGGAACCTTTTCAGGGTCCCTTCCGGAATAACAGCAGCGCCCGCCGGGCTTGAACCTCCCGGCGGGCGCTGCTTTTATAGTTTTTGCCGTCCGCGATCAGACGGTCTCTTTTTTCTTGCGGGGTGCGCACTTGCGCTTGGGCTTCTCCGCAGCAGGCTTTTCCTCTGCAGCGGTCTCTGCCTTTGCAGGCTCAGCCTTTTCCGCTGCCTTGGCAGCAGTCTTTTTGGCTGCGGTCCTGCGGGCAGGCTTTTCTGCGGGTGCAGCTTCTGCCTTCACCGTTTCTTCTGCTTCGGCGGTCTTAGGCTCTTCTGCCTTGGCGGCAGCCGCCTTTTTGGTGGTCCGGGGCTTGCGGGCTGCAGGCTTCCTGGCCGGTGCCTTTTCCTCTGCCGGAGCTGCTGCAGCTTCCGCAGCGGGCTCTTCAGCCTTCTTGACGGCACGCTTTGCGCGTTCCTTTACCTCGGCAATGGTCCACAGCTGATCGTCTGCACCGGGCACTTCCTGCCAGATCTGCAGCACCGCGCCCACGTCAGCGCCTATGCCGACTGTATCCACGCACTTGCCGCCTGCCCAGGAAGAGCGCAGGCGCACCTTTCCTTCCGGGGTGGGCTGGACCGTCCACATCTGGGAGGTGCCGCCCACATCCTCCCACAGATGCAGCCATGTGCCGTTGGCAGTACCGGTCATGGTCAGGTCCAGCAGCTTGCCGGAAGCACGGTTGCGGATGCGGTAAACGCCGTCTCCCACACGGATGAAGCTCCACTCCTGCTCGGGCTTGTGCTCGTACTTGCCCAGGCGGACGGTGCCGGCTCCCTTGACGCCTTCCACAGCCTGAATGACATTGCCGGTGTGTGCGGCAATGGTATAGAAGTGATCCGCTCCGATCACAGTCTGTGCAACAGTTTTCATGATTTTTCCCTCCTATTGGAATTGCAGCAGCCGGGTCCTGCCTGCAGCCGCCTTTTGTTTACGCACAGCCCGCATAAAATACAGGCTTTTTTGTTCTCCTTATGGTAAATGATACCACATATCGTGATTTTCCACAAGCAAATCGACCATCCTTTAGCAAAACAGACAAAAAGAGACACTCTTTCCGCCTGTTTTTCTCCTGCTCGACCGTCTCTATGCGGCTCCTTTTGCGGTGCCGCACCTCTCGACTTTTTGCCGTACATGCGCTATACTATGTGCCAGCATCCCTTGCGCATCTGCCAAAGCTATCCGCCGCTCTGCTGCAGGGGCGGTTTTTTTCTCACCTTATACAGAGGGAGGCCCTTTCATGGCATCGAACGAGCTCAATATCCAGCAATACAAAAAAATGACCGAGACCCCCATCCCCAAGCTGATCCTGGGGCTTGCCGCTCCCACGATCTTAAGCATGCTGATCACCAGCATCTACAATCTGGCCGACACCTTTTTTGTGGGCCAGATCTCCACCAGTGCTTCCGGCGCGGTAGGCGTCGTTTCCAGCCTGATGGCCATTATTCAGGCTCTGGGCTTTACGCTGGGCCACGGCTCCGGCACCATCATCAGCCGCAGTCTGGGCAGCAGGAACACCAAAGCAGCCACCCGGTTCGCTTCCACCAGCTTTTTCACGGCGCTGGCCGTTGGTGTGGTGCTGGCCGTCATCGGCCTTGCCACGCTGCCCGGCTTCATGCTGCTGCTGGGCAGCACCGAGACCATCCTGCCCCACGCCTGCGCCTATGCGCGGCCCATCCTCATCGCGGCCCCGCTGATGATTTCCAGCCTCGTGATGAACAACATCCTGCGCTACGAGGGCAAGGCCAATTTTGCCATGATCGGCCTTGTGACCGGCGGCGTGCTGAACATCCTGCTGGACCCCGTTTTCATGTTCGTGCTGGGCCTTGGCACCGCCGGTGCAGGCATCGCCACGGCTCTCAGCCAGACGGTCAGCTTTTTCATCCTGCTGTCCATGTTCCTGCGGGGCAAGACGGTCAGCCAGTTCTGCATCCATTCCGTCACCCGCGAAGCACGGGAGTTTGGCATGATCCTGATCGGCGGTGCTCCCAGCTTTGGCCGTCAGGGTCTGAACAGCATCGGCGGCATGCTGCTGAACATCGCCGCCCGCAGCTATGGCGACGCTGCCGTGGCCGGTATGAGCATCGTTTCCCGCATCTTCATGTTCATCCTTTCGGTCGTCATCGGCGTAGGGCAGGGCCTGCAGCCGGTAGCCGCATTCAACTATGGTGCACACAAGTTCCGCCGGGTGCGGCAGGCGGCCATCTTCACCATGGGTGCCGCCTTCTGTATGCTGGTGGTTCTGGTCGCCCTGTGCTGGGTGGACAGCGATGCCCTCATCCGCCTGTTCCGCGACGACCCGGAGGTGACCGCTGTGGCCCTGCCTGCCTTCCACTACCAGTGTCTTGCTATCCTGTTACAGCCGGTGATCGTAGTGGCAAACATGACCTTCCAGAGCGTAGGCAAGGCCGGGCGCGCCACCTTTCTGGCCTGCTGCCGTCAGGGCGTGTTCTTTATCCCGCTTATCCTCATCCTGCCCCGCACGCTGGGACTCATGGGCGTGGAGACCTGCCAGCCCATTGCGGATGTGTTCACCTTTATCGTCTCCCTGCCCTTTCTGCTGGCGTTCCTGAACCAGCTGAGCCGGATGGACGACGCCGAAAAAGCCAGATCCGCTTCCTGAACCGCTGTCATAAAACTGTAACCAGCAGCCGTGTTTTCCTGCAATGGAAAGCACGGCTGTTTCGTATTATAATTGAACTGGGAAATCAAGGAAGCCCCTGCTTTCTTCTCTGTGTACTGTTTCAGGCCTTTCAAAGGAGTGATCTTTATGAAGTGTACCGTTTCCCGCATCGGCTGCGCTGCCGCCTGCATGGCGCTGTGCCTTGCCCTCGGCTGCAGCTGCAGCGTGTTGCCGCCCGCTTCCGGCAAGCCTGCTGCGGCGGCTCCCTCTGTCCCCACCGACAAAAATGGAAATCTGCTTTACGACAGTTCCCGCCTGGATGACGGCCGGCTGCGGATGCTTTACGGCTACGACAGTTCCGGCAACAGCTGCACGGTGCTCTGCGGCGGAAAAGTCCTGTACCAGTCCTTCCGCAGCGAGAACGTGAACCTTCTGCAGGACACCGTGACCGGTGAGACCAACTACTGGTTCCGCACCTGGGCCGACCCGGACGCTTATTGCGGACGGCGCAGCGGCCTGTTTGACAAAGACGGCAATGAAGTCATGACCTTTGAGGGGGAGCAGAACGCCTCCATGCAGAACAGTCTGCTGGTGCTGCAGGAAGTCCACGCCGTGAACGGCAGCTACGAAAACGGCTACGACGATTACGGCACCTGTCAGGTGATTGACCTTTCCACCGGCGAACGTCTGCCCGTGCCGGAAGGCGCTTACAGCTGCATCGTCTGCGGGGACTATCTGGTGTTCAACTGCTACGCCCGCCCGGCAGACCTCTCCGAAGATGCGTGGGATGACGAGCCCGCCCTGCACAGCTGGGTCATTGCCCAGACACGGGATGGCACGCAGGTCTATCGTGCCGACACCACTACTGCCATGAGCATTTCCTATGCACCGGACGTTCTGAACGACTGGGTGGAGCTGGATACCTGCCACGCCAGCGGCGAGCCAACGGATGAAACGCTCTATAACCCCGCCACCGGGGAGTTCTTCACCGGCTTCCGGCAGGTGTGCGGCAGCGGCACCGCCTGCTTCGAGACCAGCGATGGCCGCTATGAGCTGCGGGACCTCACCACCGTGGACTGCACCCTCATCGGCACCTTCGATGACCAGCCCAGCAGCTATTTCCCGGGCTATGTGGTCACGTGGCGCACGAGCGGCGACTTTGGCTATGACCTGCACGACCTTGTTACCGGTGAGGTGACACCGCTGTACGCTTCCAGCGTCATGGGTGACACCATCGCCCTTTACTACGAGGACGGCCGCCTGAAGGTGTTCAGCACCGCCACTGGCGACCTGATCACCGACACCGCCGTGGAGCCAGTGGAGGGCCAGCAAAGCGTGATGATGGATAACAAGGGTGACGGCTACGTCTGGCTGGAGCTGCGGGATAACGATAACTTTGAGACCACCGCCACCCGCGTGTACGGCCCCGAGGGCCTTGTCTCCGACCTGACCCATCTGCAGGACAAGTATTATTCCCTGAACTATCTCATCACCACACCGGAGGGCAGGCCGCTGTACTGTGGCAACGCCAATGCGCCCAGCAGCAACGGCTCAATGTGTGACGTGCTGGATGAAAACGGCAACATTGTGTTCTATGGCCTTGGCAGCTGCTACAGCTACTACGACAACAGCCTGAACCAGCTGCCAGAACATGTGTTCGTTGCAAAACGCGGCTTTTACTACGGCTGGATGGATACCGACGGCAAATGGCTTTACTGCCGCAGCATTTTCTCTTCCATCAATGCCGACGACGAAACGGGCTACTGACCCAATAGGAGGAACGCCTTATGAAAAATGCTAAAATTTCCCGCCGAAGCTTTCTGCTGGGCCTTGCCGCCTGCTCTGCCGCAGGCATCCTGACCGCCTGCAAGGGGGCTGACACCCCCGCCAGCAGCGCTTCCACCTCGCCGGAAGCCCCCGCTTCTTCCGTGAGCGAGCTTGAACCCATCGGGCTGTTCTCGCCGGAAGAGTTTCCCAAGCTGGACGGCAGCACGGCCTGCATCCCACTGATGGCGCAGATGATGGCCGACACCACCGGCATCGATCTGGAAGTAGCCCAGAGCGGCATTTCGGTCAGCACCACGGCCTATGCGTGGGAAAACTTCGGCCTGTATCCGGATGAGGATTACACCGCCCGGATGCTGGTGGTGTACGAAGCACCGGACTACGTGAAGGAAGAGCTGCAGGAGGCCGGTGCCCAGCTGGAACAAAAGCCCATTGGCCGGGACGCACTGGTGTTCATTGTGAATGAGAACAATCCGGTCCAGAGCCTGACCCGGCAGCAGCTGAAGGATATCTACGCCGGTAAGATCACCAACTGGAAGGATGTGGGCGGTGACGATCTTGCCATCGTGCCCTTCCAGCGGGGCGAGGACTCCGGCAGCCAGACTCTGTTCCGCAAGCTGCTCATTCAGGGCGGCGAACTGATGGACCCGCCCACCGAGCTGGCTCCCGCTGCCATGGGTGAGCTGGTGGACAGCATTGCCGCCTACAACAACAGCGCCAACGCCATCGGCTTCTCGGTGTATTACTACATCGACCAGATGTACTCCCAGCCCGGCCTGCGTCTGCTGGCCGTGGACGGTGTCACCCCTTCCAACGACACCATCGCCAGCGAAAGCTACCCGCTGTGCAACGAGTTCTATGCCGTTCTCCATGCGGACGCTGCCGCCGACAGCCCGGAGCGTCAGCTTTACGACTGGCTGGATACCGCCGCCGGGCAGGACTGCATCAAAAAATCCGGTTATGTAGCGGTGGCACCCACCACTGCAGCGAACAGTGCCGTCTGATCTTCCAGCAATTGACAGCTTTCTGCATTTCTGTTACAATATTACACATAAATGTTGAAACTTTTTTTGCAAAGGAAGGCTCAATATGGACAATTCCTCCTCTCATGTGGAAAGCCGCTGGCGCACCCAGCTGCGCAACCGCATCATTCAGGCCTCCAGTCTGCTGGAAATTCTGCTCTCCGGCCTTGTGCTCATCGGTCTGCTGCTCAGCGCTGTGCCGCTCATCAAGTGGATGCCCGGCCTGCTGTTTGACGGCAACGAAGTGGAGATCCGCATTTTTCTGGAGCGGAGCCTTGACATCGTGATCGGCATTGAGTTCATCAAAATGCTGGCCAAGCACAGCCCCGGCAGCAGTCTGGAAGTGCTGCTTTACGCCATTGCCCGCCATCTGGTGGTAGGCCATGACTCGGCAGTAGAAAACCTGCTCAGTGTGGGAGCCATCGCACTGATCTTCATTGTGCGCAAGTTCTTCTTTGTCCCGGCTTTCGGTGCCCACCTGCCGGACGGTCACCCGGCACCGGATCTTTCGCCCCGCCAGAGCGGCATCCCTGCCGATGAGGTTTTCTCCCGCCTGAAGGAGCGCGTCAGAACGGAGGTCTCCGAGGCCATTCCCGTCGAAGAAGAGACTTTTGACGAGTACGATTTTGAGCAGGCCGGCCCGGAGCCGAAATAACATAAGCAAAAATGCCCCGCAGCACTGCCGGAAAACCAGCAGGCTGCGGGGCATTTTATGATGCTTTATTTTTTATTGTGCTTTCCGAAGCGGTACTCTTTGCCCTCGCGGATGCGCTGGATATTGGCGCGGTGCATATAGATCACCATACCGGACATAAAACCGGAGCCAATGGCGCACACCAGCATATCACCGGCGGCATAGCCCTGCAGGGAGCCGTAAATGATCGTCAGCACCGGGTAGAGTGCTGCCATGGTCACGCTGCCCAGCGACACCATACCGGTGGGGATCAGGCACACCAGAAAGATGATGGCCAGAAAAGGCAGCAGCACCGGCTGGATGGCCAGAATGGCACCCGCTGCCACCAGTACGCCCTTGCCGCCTTTGAAGCCAAAGTACAGCGGGTATAGATGGCCCAGCACTGCAAAGATAGCGGCCAGATAGACGCCCAGATACGGCGACACTCCGGCGTCGGCAGGCAGAAGCTGGAACAGCCACCGGCCGATGCACACGGCCAGCACGCCCTTGAGCACATCGCCTGTCGCGGTCATGGCGGCAGCCTTCTTGCCAAAGGTGCGCAGCATGTTGGTCATGCCGGCTGCACCGCTGCCATGATTGCGCACGTCGTCATGATATACGAATTTGCTGACAAGGATGCCGGTATCCACACTGCCCAGCAGGTACGCCTGCAGGATGGTGGCTGCGGCGATCAGGATCGTTTTCATCATTAAGACAGATGCCTCCTTTGCGGGCGCTTACACGTCCTTTGCGCCCACTTCGCCGGAGCCGCGCTCGCGCACGACCAGACGGATGGGAGTGTGCTCCAGACCAAAGTTCTCGCGGATCTGGTTGATGATATACCGCTGATAGCTGAAGTGGAACAGCTGTTTCGAGTTCACAAAAGCCACGAACGTCGGCGGGCGGGTGGATGCCTGCGTCAGGTAGAAGATCTTCAGGCGGCGGCCCTTGTCGCTGGGCGGCTGCATCCGGGCAGTTGCACGGGCCAGCATCTCGTTCAGCACACCGGTGGGCACGCGGGCACCGTTCTGGCTGTCCACATCCCGGATGAGCTGCATGAGCTTGTTCACATTGTAGCCGGTCTGAGCGGAAATGAAGATGATGGGTGCATAGCCCATAAAGCTGAAGCACTCGGCATAGCCGCGGCGCTGCAGCTCCATGGTATTGGTCTCCTTGCCTTCCACAGCATCCCACTTGTTCACAACGATGATGCATGCCTTGCCCTGATCGTGGGCGTAACCGGCCACCTTGCTGTCCTGCTCGGTAAAACCAACGGTGGCATCCACCAGGATCAGCGCCACACGGCTGCGCTCCACGGCAGCCAGTGCGCGCACCACCATATAGCGCTCCAGTCCATCGGTGATGTTGCTGCGCTTGCGCAGACCGGCGGTATCGGTAAAGATGAACTTGCCGTAAGCGTTATCCACCGGGGTATCGATCGCATCCCGGGTGGTGCCCGCCTCGTTTGCCACGATCATGCGGTTCTCGCCCAGAATGCGGTTGGTCAGGCTGGACTTGCCCACGTTGGGACGGCCGATGATGGCCACCGGGATACGATCCTCTTCCACCACGGTCTCGCTGAAATCGAGGTGGGCACACACGGCATCCAGCAGGTCGCCGGTGCCGTGGCCGTGCACGGACGAAATGGGCATCACCTCATCAAAGCCGAGGTTGTAGAACTCGTACATCTCCATGGGGGCCTCGCCCACCTTATCGCACTTGTTCACGGCCAGAATGATGGGCTTGTGGCTGCGGCGCAGCATGTGGGCCACGTCCTCGTCGGCTGCGGTCAGGCCGTCGCGCACATCCACTACCATAATGATGCAGTCTGCGGTGTCAATGGCGATCTCGGCCTGCTCCCGCATGTGGGCCAGAATGCCCTCGGTGGCCTTGGGCTCGATGCCGCCGGTATCCACCAGCAGAAATTCGTGGCCGTTCCACTCGCAGTTGGCAAAAATGCGGTCGCGGGTAATGCCCGGCGTGTCCTCCACGATGGCAAGGCGCTGGCCGCATAATTTATTGAACAGGGTGGACTTGCCCACGTTGGGGCGGCCCACCACCGCTACGATCGGTTTGCTCATAGGGGTTCCTCCTTTCTTACAACCCTCTCAGGCACAGCTTACGCCGCGCCAGCTCCCCTGAAAGGGGGAGCTTTTATCATTCCTGCCGAAAGATGCATAAAACCTCGTCCTTCGGGAGAGGTGGCATCGCGCAGCGATGACGGAGAGGGTTTTCTTTTATGCTCTTCTTCTCCTTGCAATGTGCAGGCCGCTGCGCAGCAGGGCACGGGCTTCGTCGCCGCCGGCTGTGGGCAGCACCTCCACCTTCACGCCAAGGCGCTGGGCCAGCTGGTCGGTGGTGATGTCGTCCAGAAAGGTGTCTTTTTCCTCCCGCAGCATCACGGCAGGTACACCCAGCGTACCGCTGGTCAATCTACCCTCGCACTGGGCAATGATATCGGTCGCCGTCACAAGACCGGCCACCCCCACATTGCCGCCGAAGAATTTGTTCTTGATGGTGTGCACCGTTACCTCCACCATGGGATACTGGCGGTGCAGCTCGTCCATCATCTGGTGGATGAGCGGCGACGCCATTTCGCCCGTGACCACGTCCATCTTTTTGGTGCCGTAAATGCGGTGGGGCTTTTCCAGCTCGGCCAGAAATTCCGAGGCGTACAGGCGCATCATTCCCACGCCGTTTTCCAGCTGGTCAAAGTCCTCGTAGAACTCCTCCGGCGGGATGGGCCTGCCTGCCTTGAGATACCATTCATCGCTGGGATAGATGATGCGCTTGCCATGGCGGCGCTTGCACTCATCGCCGAATTCTTCCATGATGTCGATGACCTCGGCACTGGTGGCTGCGTCGTATGGCGTCTGCCGGAACAGCTTCTCGCGGTAGTCCGTCACGCCGCAGGGCACCGCAGCGATGCTCTGCACCATGGGGGTCAGCTCCAACAGGTCGCTCAGGGTACGGCGCAGCTCGTCGCCGTCGTTGATGCCGCGGCAGAGCACCAGCTGACAGTTGACGGCGATGCCGCCCTCCACCAGACGGGGCAGGTACTTGAGCACCTCGCCGCCGCGCTTGTTGGCCAGCATCCGCACACGGAGCTGCGGGTTCGTGGTGTGCACCGAAATGTTGATGGGCGAAATGTGCATCTTGATGATGCGGTCGATCTCGTGGTCCTGCATGTTCGTCATGGTGATATAGTTGCCGAACAAAAAGGAAAGCCGCTCGTCGTCGTCCTTGAAATAAAGGCTCTCCCGCATTCCGGGAGGCAGCTGGTCGATGAAGCAGAACATGCAGTGGTTGGAGCAGGAGTGCTTCTGGTCGCCCAGATAGGTCTGGAAATCGCAGCCAAAGGGGCCGCGCTCCGTGCGCTGCACGTCCCACTCGCGGATGCCGTCTGCCACCCTTGCTTTCAGGTGGAAGCTTTTGCTGTCGGTGTAGAAATCGTAGTCCAGACTGTCGTTCAGCTCGTTCTCATCCACGCTCAGAAGTTCATCGCCTGCAGCAAGGCCCAGCGCTTCCGCTTCGCTGCCGGGGTCCACCCGTGCGATCTTCATTGCCACCGCATCCACCTCCTTTTTCTTTATAAAAGGTCTCTTTTCCGCACAAACGGTCAAGCGTTCGTTCTTTTTACAGAACAAGAAGGGGAAGGCATGCGCCCTCCCCTTCTGTACATAACACCATTATGCCACCAATTACGCGCAAATTAGGCCTTCTTGATGACTTCCTCGCCCTTGTAGTAACCGCAGTTGCCACATGCCTGGTGGGGGAGCTTCAGAGAGCCACAGTTGCTGCACTTGACCAGTGCGGGGGCCTCCAGCTTCCAAACATTGCTGCGACGCTTGTCGCGGCGGGCCTTGGAAAGATGTCTCTTAGGTACTGCCATATTTTTGCACCTCCTTGATGGGTTTATCAGTTCAGCAGTGATTTAAGGATTGCGAGCCTTGTGTCTACGGGAGCTTCGGCCTGCTCTGTCGGCTGACAGGTGCATTCCGCCTTCTTTTTGCCACACACGGGGCAAAGCCCGGCGCAGTCGGCACTGCAAAGCAGCACCGTGGGGATCTGAAACATAAATTCCTGGCTGAGCCATTCATCCACATCCAGATGGCCTTTTTCGTCCAGCGGAAGATCGAAATCCGGATCATCCAGATCCCGTTCCTTGACTGTCCACTCCGTATCGACCGTCTCTTCCCGAACGACCGGGTCGAGGCAGCGGGCGCACTCTCCGTGCACCGATGCGTTTGCCCGCAGTGTCATCCGGATCTCTTCGCCATCCGTCTCTGCGTTGAACACGGCAGTGACAGGCTCCGGGATCCTTGCCCCGGCATAATCATGAGCAGATAAATCACACTGAAACTCTGCATGATAGGGTTGTCTGCCGGTGGCGATAAACTTTCTCAGGTCAAATTGCATAGTACACCTCTAAAAGGCTGCTTTGTTAGTATAGCGCCAAAGCACCCCTTTGTCAACACCAAAACAGGCAGAAAACCGAAAAAATTTATTTTTTCTTCGGTCTTCTGCCTGTTGCATAGAGTTCAGATTCCGAAATTCAACAGATCACTGGTATTTCTTCACGTTGTGGGGCAGAGCAGCCTCGTCAGCGCTGACCGTCACAGTCACCTTGACGCTGTCGCCTGCAATGGCAGCGATCTCGTCCAGCACGACACCCAGACGGTTCAGATCGTGATCCAGCACCTTCAGGATGCCGTCGATGTACAGGTCGGTGATATCGTAGTTGCTTGCCATCAGGCCAGCAATGAAGCCGTACAGCATTTCGCCGCCGGAGATCTTGTACTCGTCCAGATCGATCAGACGTGCAGAAGAAGAGATGTCGTAGGTGAGCTTCATGCCCTTTTCAACGACGACCACGTTGCCCTTGGAGGTCTTGACCGCATCATTGATCTGGTCGATCATAGCCTTGGTCTTGCCGGAGCCCTTGGTACCAACAATCAGTTTAATCATAGTTCAGTCCTCCTGTATTTTCCACGCCTTGCGGCGGGAGATCATTGTCATTTACTTCAGCTTTGCTTCCAGCTCGGCAGTCAGGCCCTCGTAGCCCGGCTTGCCCAGCAGTGCAAACATGTTCTTCTTGTAGCTCTCAACACCCGGCTGGTTGAAGGGGTTGACGCTGAGCAGGTAGCCGCTGCATGCACATGCACGCCAGAAGAAGTAGATCAGGTAGCCCACATTGTAGGCAGTCAGGTCGTCCACCTCGATCAGCACCTCGGGCACGCCGCCGTCGGTGTGTGCCAGAATGGTGCCTTCCATGGCCTTGCGGTTGACAACGCTCATGTTCTGGTTTGCCAGGAAGTTCAGGCCGTCAAAGTTGCCTTCCAGCGGGTCGATGAACAGATCCTGTGCAGGCTTCTTCACATCCACGATGGTCTCGAACATGGTGCGGGAGCCTTCCTGAATGAACTGGCCCATGGAGTGCAGGTCGGTGGAGAAGATGCAGCTTGCGGGGAACAGGCCCTTGTTGTCCTTACCCTCGCTCTCGCCGAACAGCTGCTTGTACCACTCGTTCATCAGGGCGAAGTCCGGCTCGTAGCACTCCAGGATCTCCACGCTCTTGCCCTTGCGGTACAGGATGTTGCGGATAGCAGCATACTTGTAGGCATCGTTGTCCTTGCCCAGCACGGAGAAGCGCTCCATGGAGTCGGCAGCGCCCTTCATCAGGTCGTCGATGCTGATGCCGGCGGCGGCAATGGGCAGCAGGCCCACAGCGCTCAGCACGGAGTAACGGCCGCCCACGTCATCGGGGACCACGAAGGTGGGCCAGCCCTGTGCGTCGGCCAGCTGCTTCAGAGTGCCCTTGGCACGGTCGGTGGTGGCGTAGATGCGCTTGTTGGCTTCTTCCACGCCCATTTCCTTTTCCAGCAGCTCACGCAGCACGCGGAAGGCCAGAGAGGTCTCGGTGGTGGTGCCGGACTTGGAGATGACATTGATGGAGAAGCGCTTGCCCTTGCACAGGCTGATGATGTTGTTCAGGTAAGTGGGGCTGATACTGTTGCCGCAGAAGTAGATCTTGGGGCCGTTCTCCAGTTCATTGTGGAACTGGCCCTTGACGGCCTCGATCACAGCGCGGGCACCCAGATAGCTGCCGCCGATGCCGGCAACCACCAGCACATCGGAATCCTCGCGGATCTTGGCAGCTGCTTCCTTGATGCGGGCAAACTCTTCCTTATCATAATCGCGGGGCAGGTACATCCAGCCAAGGAAATCATTGCCCGGGCCGGTCTTTGCTTCCAGCTGGTTATGCGCGGCCTCTACCTGCGGGTAGATGGCTTCATATTCCTCTTCACTGATAAAGTTGGAGAGGTGCTTGGTGTTCAACGTGACACTCATTTTATTATAACCTCCAAACGATTTGCAGGTCCTCAGCCCTGCGAGGAAATATCTTGGTATAAGTGTACCGTTCCCTCCGGGCAAAGTCAAGGTCAAAATCCTTGGATTTCATACAATTTTAATAGTGTTTTTTTGTTTCTTCATCCAGAATTGTTCACCCAGACAGTTCCATGCAGCCTGCCGCCGCGCACTTTTGTACGCTGAAGCGTGCATTCAGTCATCCCGGCCGGTCAGCGCGTCCCACAGAAGGCCGAAAGCCGTGCCAAAATCCATTTTTGGTGCATCCGCCGCCGCGCGGATCTCGTATTCGCCCAGCAGCGTTTCCCCGCTCAGGACACGCACCGTGCCCACCGCCTGCCCCTGCTGCACCGGTGCGTCCAGCGCATCCGGCAGATCGGCCCGGGCGGTCAGGGCAGTGCTGCTCTTCTTGGGCATCAGCAGGGTCTCGGGCAGGGCGGAGTAATCCAGCGGCACGCTCTCCTCCGCGCTGCCTTTTACCTTTATAAGCAGCGGCTGTTCTTCCACTGTCGGCAGCGGCGCGGCCCGGTAGGCCGCAAAGCCGTAGTCCAGCAGGGTGGTGGCTGCGTCGAACCGGTCGGAGCTGGAAGGTGCGCCCAGCACCACCGCGATCAGATTCAGCCCGTCCCGGGTGGCGCTGGCGCTGATGCACACCCCCGCGCCGCTGGTGGTGCCGGTCTTGAGGCCGGTGATGCCGTTATACCGCCGCAGCAGCTTGTTGGTGTTCACCAGCTGGGTGGCACCGCCCCGCAGGGTGTCGGTCCAGATGCCGGTGTAGTGCAGCACCTCCGAGCAGGTGTTCAGGATGTACCGGCTCATCACCGCCACATCCCGGGCCGTGGAAAGGTGGCCCTCGGCGTCCAGCCCGCAGGCATTGTGAAAGACCGTGTTCGTCATGCCCAGCTCTGCGGCGCGGGCGTTCATGCTTTGCACAAAGCCCTGCTCGCTGCCGCCCACCAGCTCCGCTACCGCCACAGCGGCGTCGTTGGCAGAGGACACGCAGATCGCTTTTATCATCTCGTCCAGCGTGAACTGCTCGCCGGGCTCCAGCCAGATCTGACTGCCACCCATGTGGTAGGCGTGCTCGCTCACCGGCACCGGCGTGTCCATGGTCAGCTGTCCGTTGTGCACTGCTTCAAAGGTAAGCAGCAGGGTCATCACCTTGGTGATGGACGCAATGGGCATCTGCTGGTCGGCGTTCTTTTCGTACAGCACCGTACCGGTCTGCTGGTCGATGAGACAGGCAGCGCGGCAGGGCAGTTCCAGCGCAGGCGGCTCTGCGGTAAGCTGCACCGGCCCCTGCGGCTGCACCGCCGTCTGCACTGCCGGGCTCTGCCGACGCAGGCCGCTGCCCTGTGCCGTGCCAAAGGCCAGCGCAAACAGCCAGAAGCACACCACCCCCGCGCACAAAAGCGCCAAGTTTTTTCGCTCCATTCCGGTCCCTCCCTGCGCAATGTCTCTTGGTGAGAGAGTATGCGGGCAGCGGGTGCTTTAGAAGCCGCCGAAAATGTTGCGCTTTAGCGAAAAGTATGATAAACTGAAAACGCCGCCCACAAGGGCGGCGTTAAGGCACTGTCTGCATAGACGGTGGTCATGCTTCCTGCCCGTTATCGCTGATTCTTCTACTTAGTCAGAATGAAGCAGAGGTTCCGGGAGTGGAACTTTTTTTGTGAATGAAGCTTCCCGGAGCCTTGAAGGCGAAGGGAGGGATATCAATGAGCCTGATGGAGATTTTGACCCTGCTGACAGTCATTCTCATGCTGTTGAGTCTAATTCTTGATGCAGTCCGCCTGACCGTTGAGGTCATGGAAAAATTTTCTCAGTGCAAAAATGATGGTAACAAAAAAGATTGACCGCCACAGTTTCCCCAAACCAACGGTCAATCTTGATTGTTGAGCAGGGAGCTGACCATTGCGGACAGCGCCTTTTCTATTTGTAGTATAGTGATTTTTTATTCTTTTGTCAAGGGAACAGCTGTCTTTCTGACAGGTAAGGTGTGTTTTCTTTTCCGGGCACAGTGCATACGATCACGCTTTGTATTTCCATGCGTTTATTTTGCCTTTTTCCCCAAAAAGACTTGACTTTCGCCCCTCTTATCGTGTAAATTGTAGATGAACCCAAAAGGGTCATTGCTTTAAAACTTGTGGAATCATTGTAGGAGGATACTACCAATGAACATTTCTCGTCGTTCTTTCCTGAAGCTCGCCGCTCTGTCCACTGCCGCTGTTGCAGTTTCCGCTTCCATGACTGGCTGCGCTACTCCCTGGACCCCCAACCTGACCATTGTTTATCAGGAGGAAAAGACCGGTGAATCTTACGCCTTTACCGGCAACGCCAACAACCTGATCAACGCCACTGATCATAAGATTTGGGAGAATGGTAAAAAGACCGTCCAGTCCAAGGATCAGTTCTTCCTTGATCTGCTGAAGGATCTCAAGAACTGGTCTGACAACGATGAAGTTGCAAAGAAGATCACTGCCGAGCTGGCAAAGGACTACACCATGACTAGCAAAAAGGTCACCATCGTCGACAAACCCAAGGTTGAGAGCAAGACCACTGCACACACCATCACCTTTATCTTTAAGGTCGAAGAAAAAGCATAAACTGTATTTCTTCAGGAGACAGGCTTCGCGGCCTGTCTCTTTTTGTTTGTGCTTAACTTCGGTCGTCTTTGGCAAAAACGCTTGACTATTTTTACCAGAAACGCTACACTAAAGGTGGAATAGCCCCATTCCGGGCTGTATTGCTTCAATTTGTGGAATGATTTTTATTTATTAGGAGGATACTACCATGATTCTGTCTCGTCGTTCTTTCCTGAAGGTCGCAGGTCTGTCCGCTGTTGCTGTTGCAGGTGCTTCCATGTTCACCGGCTGCAACGTCAACAATTTCTTCTCCACCGGTGTTGTCTATTCTGCTAAGGCAGGCTCCGGCATCACTGAGGACACCATCAATAAGCTGAACGAGAGCAAGTACACCAACGCTGTTCCCGGCCATTCCGATCTGTACTCCAACAACGACGGTAAGTGCAAGGAGGCTGTTCAGAACCAGCTGAACGGTGCTGCTAAGCTGAATGTTGAAGCCGCCAAGGGTGTTGAAGTCGACACCGCTACTATCGTTCATAAGCTGAACGACAAGGGCGAGATCGTCAAAGAGAACGGTAAGGAAGTCTACGTCATCAAGGCCGTGCTGAAGAAGACCGAGTCCACCAACAAGTAATTCAACTGCGTTTTCTCATGAGAGACGGGCATCTGCCCGTCTCTTTTTGTTTTGCCCCGCCTGCGCACATCCGCTCTTGCACTGCATGGCCGCTGTGATATATAATAAAGAGTATTGCAAGCATCACCCCGTTTTTAGTCGAAAGGATACCCTCTCATGCGAGTTTGTTTTTATACCCTTGGCTGCAAGGTCAACCTGAACGAGACCGGCGCACTGGAACAGCTGTTCCGCGCCAACGGCTTCACCATCGCGCAGGAAGGTGAACCGGCCGATGTGTTCATTGTGAACAGCTGCACCGTGACCAACTTTGGCGACCAGAAAAGCCGCAAGTGGCTGCGCCGCAAAAAGCGCGAGAACCCCGGTGCGGTCACGGTGCTCACCGGCTGCTATCCGCAGGCCTTTCCGGAGGAAGCCGCCCAGTTCACCGAGGCCGACCTTGTGTGCGGCAATGGCGACCGCAAAGCCATTCTGGACAATGTGCAAAAGCTGCTGGACGGCCACGAGCGCATCGTTGCCATCCAGCCCCACCAGCGCGGCGAAAAATTTGAGGAACTGCCCGTAGAGCGGTTCGAGACCCACACCCGCGCCTTTATCAAGGTAGAGGACGGCTGCAACCGCCAGTGCGCCTACTGCGTCATCCCCCGGGCCCGCGGCCCGGTGCGCAGCCGCAGCGAAGCCAGCATCCTTGCCGAGCTGCGCCAGCTGGCCGCTTCCGGCTACCGCGAGGTGGTGCTCAGCGCCATCTCCCTGCCCAGCTACGGTCTGGACACCGGCACCAACCTCGTGGAGCTGGTGGAGCACTGCGCTCAGGTGGAGGGCATCCAGCGCATCCGTCTGGGCAGTCTGGACCCGGATATGCTCACGCCGGAGTTCATCACCCGCCTTGCCGCCGTGGAAAAGCTCTGCCCGCAGTTCCACCTGAGCCTGCAGAGCGGCTGCACTGCCACCCTGCGCCGGATGCGCCGTGTGTACACCGCCGAGCAGTACGCACAGGTGGTGGACCAGATCCGCGCCGCCTACGGTGCGCGCCCGGTCAGCTTTACCACCGACTGCATCTGCGGCTTCCCCGGCGAGACGCAGGCCGACTTTGAAGAGAGCTGCAGATTTTTGAAAAAGATCGGCTTTCTCAAGGTGCATGTGTTCCCCTACTCCCGCCGCAGCGGCACCCCGGCCTACGATTTCCCGGAGCAGGTGCACGAGCGGGAAAAGCAGGAGCGCAGCCGCGTGATGAACGGCATCGCCGAGGAGGTGCGCCGCGAGGTGCTGGCCGCCCATGTGGGCACCGAGGACGATGTGCTGCTGGAGACTCCCCTCTCCGGCACCCTGTTCACCGGCTACACCCGGCTGTACATCCCGGTGGTGGTGTCCGCCCCCGGCCATGTCAGCGGCGAGATCGTGCATGTACGCTTGGGCGAATACGACGGCGAGCGCGTCCGTGCAGCACTTTGCTGAGTTTACGCGCTTAAAATTGTTGATTCTGTACACGAGGACGAATACAACAAATTTTTAACAAATTTTGCGTTTTATCCCTTTTCATACGGCACGCTTTATGCTAAAATGAAAGTGAACCATCCCGGGCACAGCGCTGTTTGCAGCAGTGCGTTACCAATGTGCCCTGTAACACGCCCGCCCTGCGCGGCAGAACGCTGCCGGCAGCCGGGTGCAGCCCGTTTGTTTTTAGCAAAGCAAGGAGAGAATTGGAATGAGTTTCAGAGGAATCAATACCACGGTCATCCAGATCCGCCGTCAGGTGTTCACCGAGGTGGCACGCATGGCTTACGCCAACGTCAAGGGCGAGCAGGCCAACCACCTGATGCGCAAGATCCCCTACACCATCATCCCCGGTGAGGAAGGCAAGCTGCGCAAGGACATCTTCTTGGAGCGCGCCATCGTTGAGGAGCGTGTGCGTCTGGCCATGGGTCTGCCCACCCGCCGCATGGACGAGCACAACAGTGTCGTCTCCGGTCTGGAGGATGCATCCATCGCCGATAAGTATTACGATCCCCCGCTGGTGAACGTGATCAAGTTTGCCTGCAACCGCTGCCCGGAAAAGCTGGTCAAGGTCTCCGACCTGTGTCAGGGCTGCCTTGCCCACCCCTGTATGGAAGTGTGCCCCAAGAAGGCCATCACATGGGAGAGCGGCCGTTCCACCATCGATCAGGACAAGTGCATCAAGTGCGGCCGCTGCGTTGGCGTGTGCCCCTACAACGCCATCGTCAAGACCGAGCGTCCCTGCGCCGCTGCCTGCGGCATGGGTGCCATCCACTCCGATGAGCTGGGCCGTGCCGAGATCGATTACAGCAAGTGCGTTTCCTGCGGCCAGTGTCTGGTCAACTGCCCCTTCGGCGCCATTGCGGACAAGGGCCAGATCTATCAGCTGATCCAGGGCTTCAATCGCGGTGACCGCATCTATGCACTGGTGGCTCCCGCCTTTGTCAACCAGTTCCCGGGTCTGGCTTCCACCGGCAAGCTCAAGGCTGCGCTGAAGGCCGTCGGCTTCTGCGATGTGGTGGAGGTGGCCATCGGTGCCGACCTGTGCACCGTGGACGAGGCCCACGACTTCCTGGAGGAAGTGCCCGAAAAGCTGAACTTCATGGCTACTTCCTGCTGCCCGGCATGGAGCATGATGGCAAAGACCGCATTCCCGGATCTGGCCAAGAACATCTCCATGACCATGACCCCCATGGTGTTCACCGCACGCATGATGAAGAAGGCCGACCCCGAAGCCCGTATGTGCTTCATCGGACCCTGCGCCGCCAAGAAGCTGGAAGCTTCCCGCCGCACCGTCCGCTCGGATGTGGACTTCGTGCTCACCTTTGAGGAGCTGGCCGGCATCATTGAGGCAAAGGACATCGATGTGGCAGATCTGGAAATCGATCCCACCGAGCAGGATCTGATCCACGCTTCCGCTGCAGGCCGCGGCTTTGCACAGTCCGGCGGCGTGGCAAAGGCCGTTGCTGATAAGATCAAGGAATGGCACCCGGATATGGATGTGAAGATCGCATCCGCACAGGGTCTGGCCGAGTGCAAGAAGCTGCTGATGCTGGCAAAGGCCGGCAAGTACAACGGCTACCTGCTGGAAGGCATGGGCTGCCCGGGCGGCTGCATCGGCGGCGCAGGCACCATTGCCGACCCCGCACGCACGGCCATCCAGTTGAACAAGTACGTCAAGGAAGCTCCCTTCACTGACCCGGAGCAGAGCGCCTTTATGACCAACATCCATGTGCTGAAGGACGACCCCAACTTTGAGGTCTAAGCCGAACTAGTTTTTCCATTTTCAACACCGGACGGCCTGCGGGCTGTCCGGTGTTGTGTTTTCCCGGTAAAAGTCCGTCTGCCTGCGGCATAGGAGCCAGCAGGTCAAAAGCATCTGTTTTTTGTTTCTGATGTGCAACGTTTTTGTGAAAGGTTCACGAAGCAGATTGACATTTTTATGCGCGCATGCTATTTTAGCATTGAAAATTCCGGTATTTCGTGTGCCGGACAAGGCCGCCTTTGCGGCAAAGAAAGGCAGATATCCATGACTAAGACCTGTCAGCGCGTAAGCGCCGCCCTGCTTTCGGTACTGCTGCTGTGCATGTTCACCTTTGGTGCCAGCGCTGCTGCTACCCTGAACGTGGGCGTTAAATTCTGGAAGGAAAGATCCGATAAGGAATCCATGGCCAACTCCGGCATCGACACGGACCGCGATGCCAGCCTTACCCGCCAGTCCAACGGCACCTATACCCTTACCCTGCCCATCCGGCAGGTAAGCAAGATGAGCGTCACCGGTTACCTGACCGGCCTGACCATCGGCGATGTGAACTATACCGGCGCTGTGACCGGCGAGGTGTCCAAGGGCACCGGCGTGCTCACCATCAAGAACCTGCCCGCCTCGGTGCTGACCGGTGACGATGTCAACAAGTCCCTTACCGTGACCTGCAACATCCAGATGGATCTGAGCGTTCTGGGCGAGATCAACACCTCAGCCCGCATGTGCATCTGGAACAAATGAGCTTTTCAAAGCAAAGAACGGCGTCCCGTCCGGAACGCCGTTCTTTGTTTTTTACCCTTCCATGTGCTTTTCCACAAAGTCCCCCACCATTTTGTCCAGCTGCAAAACGGCGTTTTCCGCGCCCTTCACCACCTTGCGGGTGGTGCGGCGCAGCTGGCGCTGGTTCTGGGTGGCAGCCATCACGCCCACGGCACCCAGTGCCGCGCCGGCCGCCATCCCCAGCAGCATCCCGGAAGAACTGTTCGTTTCGTGTCTCATCTTCAAAGCTCCTTTCGGTGAAAAGATCCGGTCTCCGGCGTTATTATTTCCAATAAAGTATCTGGTATCCGCTTTTTTTATGCAGAAATTTGTGGTATACTGTGTCGTGAAATTTATTATGGGTCTGTGTGCCCGGCCCAAACCGGCCGCAGCCCGTACTGCATACTGGCAAGGAGGTCCCCTTATTTGATACACCCTGTTGAACCCAAAAAAGTTCTCTGCATCCACGATCTTTCCGGCATGGGCCGCTGCAGTCTGGCGGTCATCCTGCCGGTGCTGTCGGTCATGGGCGTGCAGCCGGTGGCCCTGCCCACGGTAGTGCTTTCCACCCACACGGGCGGTCTGGGCACCCCTGCACGGCTGGACGGCTCTGCCTACGGCCAGCAGGCGCTGGAGCATTATCACGCTCTGGGTGTGGAGTTTGACTGCATCTATACCGGCTATCTGGGCGGCGAGGCACAGGTAGCACTGGCTGAAAAAGCATTTGCGTACTGGCCCGCTGCCAAAAAGGTGGTGGACCCGGTGATGGGCGACAACGGCAAGGCCTATTCCACCGTCACCTCTGCCCTCATCGACCGCATCCGCGCGCTGTGCCAGTCCGCAGACCTGATCCTGCCCAACTACACCGAGGCGCAGCTGCTTTTGCAGCGTGAGCCGTGCACCGATCCGCTCACCGACGAGGCCGCACAGGCTCTGGCCGACGAGCTGACCACTCTGGCCCCGGGGGCTGTCGTCACCGGCCTGCCGCTGGGCAAGTACATCGGCTGCGCAGGCAGCGGCAGAGACCGCTTTCTGGTCAAAAAGCTGCACATCAGCCGCAGCTTTCCCGGCACCGGCGATCTATACGGTGCCGTGCTCATCGGCTCGCTGCTGCAGGGCAACGCCCTGAGTGCCGCCGCCGACAACGCCGCCGAGTTCGTGGCGCTTTCCATCCAGAGCACTCCCGCCGCACAGGATACCCGCTTTGGCGTCTGGTTCGAGCCGCTGCTGCCGCGCCTGTGCCCTGTGTCCGTGACCGAATAAGGAGACCGACCCATGAACGAAAAACCGACTCTGAACATCGTTCTTGTGGAGCCGCGCATCCCGCAGAACACCGGCAACGTGGCCCGCACCTGTGCCTGCACGGCCTGCCGCCTGCATCTGGTGGGCCCCATGGGCTTTGCCATCGATGACAAAAAGCTCAAGCACGCGGGGCTGGACTACTGGCATTACCTCGACATCAGCTATTACGACAGTCTGGATGAGTTCTTCGCCAAAAACAGCGGCCCCTATTACTATTTTACCACCAAGGCACCCCAGCGCTACACCGATGTGAGCTACCCGGACGGCAGCTATCTCGTGTTCGGGCGCGAGGACGCCGGCCTGCCGGAAGCACTGCTTGCGGCCAATCAGGAGCACTGTATCCGGATGCCCATGCGGGACACCTGCCGCAGCCTGAACCTTTCCAACAGCGTGGCTGTGGGCGTATACGAGGTGCTGCGCCAATGGGACTTTCCGGAGCTTCTGGACCACGGACATTTACGAGATTACCAATGGAAATGAGGGAAATTATGAGCAAGATCGCGATCCTGACCGATTCCTCCTGCGATATCCCGCAGGAGATGGCCGAAAAATACGGCATTGACATCATGAGCTTCCACATCCTGCTGGATGATGTGGATTATATTGAGCGTGAGAGCTGCACCAACACCGAATTCTATGATAAGATGCGTGCCGCTAAGGGCGTGCCTTCCACTGCCGCCATCACCCCCATCCAGTTCTGTGAAAAATACTGCCAGTACGTGGATGAGGGCTATACCGACGTCATCCATGTTCCCATCAACAAATCCGGCTCTTCCACCTATAACAACGCACTCATGGCGCAGGGGATGCTGCGGGAAGAGCGCCCGGAGCACCACTTGAAGATCCATCTGCTGGACCCCCACACCTATTCCATGGTGTTCGGCTGGTATCTGTGCGAAATGGCCCGCAAGTTGAAGAACGGCGCAGAGATCAGCCATGTGATCTATGAGTTCGAGACCCAGATGGACTGCATGGAGATCGTTCTGGGACCCTACAGCCTGAAGCAGATGAAAAAGAGCGGACGCATCTCTGCCGCTGCCGCCGTCATGGGCGAGCTGATGGGCATTCGTCCCATCATTACGCTGATCGACGGCAAGACCAGGGTGGAAGCCAAGGTGCGCGGCGATGACAAGGTGGTGCCCGCCATGGTGGAGCTGTGCAAGCAGCGCTGCGAGGGCGTAGAGGACTTTGATTATATGATCGGTCACACGAACATCCCGCAGGCAGCAGATCTGGAAAAGGCCTGCCGCCGGGCCTTTGGCAAGCCGCCGCTGCTGGTGTTTGAGCTGGGCGGCGTCGTTTCCGCCAACACCGGCCCCGACACGGTGGCTCTGGTGTATACCGGCCATCCCAGAGGGTAAAACCATCTGAAATGGCCGCCGCTGCGCTCCGGCCACATTCAGAGGAATCATCATTTAAAATTTTGGGGTTCAGGAAAGTCTGCGGACTTTCCTGAACCCCATTTTCACAGCAGGGGTCGCAAAGGCAATCGGCAGTTTTCAGCACCTGTTCACCGTTGCTGCCTTTCCCGTGAAAAGGCAGTTTCGAAACTGCAAATAAAAAATTTCTTTCCGCTGAATATGCCCAAAACAATGCGGAGGGCATTTTCAATCGTCCTCTTCCCATTGCATTCCGTCTGATTTTATGCTATACTGCCTTCTGCTGTGCTTTTTGCGCGGTATCCTTTCAGAGCAACTTAGGATTTTAGGCTCCCCGGTGTGTCTCGAACCATGCCGGGCCAAACCCACAGGGGCTGGCGGCCCTGTACGGTCAAAATCATCCCGCTGGAGTATTATATCATGAATCAGAATCCTTCCATCCGTAAACTGGTGCGCTGCGGCGTAGTCGCGGCCATTTATGTTGTGCTCTGCATGGCCCTGCAGCCGCTCTCCTATGGTGCGGTACAGGTGCGTGTGGCTGAGGCACTCTGCCTGCTGCCGGTGTTCGGTGCCGAGTACATTGCCGGTGTGGTGCTGGGCTGCTTTTTGGCAAACCTGCTGGGCTCCACCATCGTGGATGTCATCTTCGGCACCCTTGCCACCCTGCTGGCCTGCCTTGTCACCTACAAGCTGCGGAACATCCGCTTCAAGGGTCTGGCTGTGGCGGCTTCCCTGCCGCCGGTGCTGTTCAATGCGGTGATCATCGGCATTGAGATCGCCGTCATGTTCCCGGACCCCACCTCCAGCGCCCCCATCTGGCTGGCCTGCATCACCAACGGCATCTCCGTGGGCATCGGCGAGCTCATCAGCTGCACCGTTCTGGGTGTGCTGCTGGTGAAGATCATCGAGAGCAGCAAGGCCCTGAACGAGCTCTTTGCAGCAGAATAAGCCGCTGTTTTCGCAGCGCGCTGATCCGTTCGCGGAAAACGGCTTTTTAAAAATCGGAGGTTTCCATGCAGGCAAACGGTATGATCTTCTGGGACTGGAACGGCACCCTGATGGATGATCTGGACTTCACCCACGGCTGTCTCAACTGGATGCTGGAGACCCACGGCTATCCGCAGCGGTACGATCTTGCCGCCTACCGGGAAATTTTCGGTTTTCCCATTGAGGAATACTACATCCGCGCCGGCTTCGACTTTGCCAGACATCCCTATCCGGAGCTGGCCGAGTGCTTTATGGCGCACTACAACGCAGGCGTGGATGCCTGTCCCCCCTCTGCACACGCTGCCGAGACGCTGGCCGAGCTTTCGCGCCAGGGCTGGCGACAGAGCGTGCTGTCTGCCTCCCGCCGGGACTACCTGATCGAGCAGGTGGCCGCGCGGGGCCTGCAGGGCTATTTTACCGAGTTGCTCGGCCTTGCAGACATCTATGGCGTCAGCAAGGTGCAGGTGGGCCGGAACTGGCTTGCCCAAAGCGGCATCGACCCTGCCGCCTGCGTAATGGTCGGCGATACTCAGCACGACGCCGAGGTTGCCGCTGCACTGGGCACAGGGTGTGTGCTCTACACCGGCGGGCATCAGTCCCGCAAACGGCTGGAAGCGGTATGCCCCCACGTCATCGACGATCTGGCCCAGCTGCCACAGCTGCTGGAAACACTGTAAATCAAAACGGACCACCTGCTGATGAAGCGGGTGGTCTTTTCCGTTTATGAACCTCCTGCCAGCGCAAATTTACAGAAAATTCATTCAAAAACCGGCTAAAATAACCTTGCAGGTTTGACGCGTCTGCCGCTTTGGTGTATCATATAGTAGTATTGTTATGTCTATCTCCGGGAAGCCTTTTCCCGAATTTGATCTATGAGGTGTTACCAATGTCCCTTGTTGAAAAACTCTTTGGCAGCTTCTCCGACCGGGAGCTGAAAAAGATCAACCCCATTGCCAAGCAGGTGCTTGCATTGGAAGGCAAATATGCTGCCCTGTCCGATGCTGAGCTGCAGGCCCAGACGGCCGCTTTCAAACAGCAGCTGGCCGACGGCAAGACCACCGACGATATTCTGCCCGATGCATTTGCCGTCTGCCGCGAAGCCGCATGGCGCGTGCTGGGCATGAAGCACTTCCCCGTGCAGATCATCGGCGGCATCGCCCTGCACCGCGGTGATATTTCCGAAATGCAGACCGGTGAAGGCAAGACCCTTGTGGCCACCCTGCCCGCCTACCTGAATGCCCTTACCGGCGAGGGCGTGCATGTTGTCACCGTCAACGATTACCTTGCCAAGCGCGACAGCGAGTGGATGGGCAAGCTCTATCGCTGGCTGGGCCTGAGCGTCGGCCTGATCGCACAGGGCATGGACGGCGATGCACGCCGCGCCGCCTACGCCGCCGACATCACCTACGGCACCAACAACGAGTTCGGCTTTGACTACCTGCGCGACAACATGGTGACCTATAAAGCCAATATGGTGCAGCGCGGCCACGCCTTCGCCATCGTCGATGAGGTGGACTCCATCCTGATTGATGAAGCCCGTACTCCTCTGATCATTTCCGGACGCGGCGAGGATTCCTCCAGCCTGTACACGCAGGTGGACCGCTTTGTGCGCACCCTGCGCAAGAGCGTAGTGGTGGAGCTGGAAGATAAGGTGTCCACCGATGAACAGGCAGACGGCGATTACGTTGTGGACGAAAAGCACAAGACCTGTACCCTGACTGCCAGCGGCATCAAGAAAGCGGAAGCCTACTTCAAGGTCGAGAACCTTGCTGCCGCCGAGAACATGACCCTTGCCCATCACATCGATCAGGCCATCAAGGCCTACGGCGTGATGCAGCGGGACATCGACTACGTGGTCAAGGATGGTCAGGTCATCATCGTGGATGAGTTCACCGGCCGTCTGATGATCGGCCGCCGCTACAACGAGGGTCTGCATCAGGCCATCGAGGCCAAGGAGGGCGTAAAGATCGCCGCTGAGAGCAAAACGCTGGCCACCATCACCTTCCAGAACTACTTCCGCATGTACAAAAAGCTGTCCGGCATGACCGGTACCGCCAAGACCGAGGCCACCGAATTCACCGAGATCTACGGCCTGAACATCGTCACGGTGCCCACCAACCGTCCCCGTCAGCGCATCGATTATCCGGACGCCATCTACAAGACGGTCAACGGCAAATACAATGCCGTTATCCAGCAGGTGCTGGAATGCCACCAGAAGGGCCAGCCCGTGCTGGTGGGTACGGTCAGCGTGGAAAAGAGCGAAACGCTGGCAAAAATGCTGCAGAAGTACACCCGCAGCTTCAATGTGCTGAACGCCAAGAACCACGAGCGCGAGGCCGAGATCGTGGCGCAGGCCGGTAAAAAGGGTGCCATCACCATCGCCACCAACATGGCAGGCCGTGGTACCGATATCATGCTGGGCGGCAATGCCGAGTTCATGGCCAAGGCCCAGATGCGCAAGGAGCACTTCTGTGAGAACCTGCTGAATCCCGAAAAGCCCGAGGATGCCGACCCGGCAGCGGTGGAGATGCTGCTGACCGAAGCAAACGGCCACGGCGACACCGAGGACGCCAACATCCTTGCGGCCCGCAGGCGCTTTGATGAGCTGTACGCCCAGTGCAAGCCCCAGATCGATGCCGAGGCCGAGGAAGTACGTGCTGCAGGCGGTTTGTTCATCATCGGCACCGAACGTCACGAGAGCCGCCGCATCGACAACCAGCTGCGCGGCCGTGCCGGCCGTCAGGGCGACCCGGGTGCTTCCCGCTTCTACCTGAGCCTGGAAGATGACCTGATGCGCCTGTTCGGCGGTGACCGCGTCTCCAGCCTGATGGACACCCTCAAGATCGACGAGGACACGCCCATCGAGAACCGCATGATCACCAACACGCTGGAAAGCGCCCAGAAAAAGCTGGAAGGCCGCAACTTCGAGATCCGCAAGAACGTGCTGAAGTACGACGACGTGATGAACCAGCAGCGCGAGATCATCTATGGCCAGCGCCGCAAGGTGCTGGACGGCGAGGACATCAGCACCGAGATGCACAAGATGCTGCGGGAGAACATCGATTCCAGCTGCGCCCAGTTCCTGGCCGGTGATGTGAAGGACGACTGGGACTTTGGTGCCCTGCGCCGCCACTATCTGGGCTGGCTGACCACCGACGCCGACCTGCACTATGATGTGGCCGACTTTGAGGATATCTCCCGTCAGAGCATTGCCGATATGCTGTATGACCGCGGCATGAAGATCCTTGCCGACAAGGAGCAGCGCTACGGTGCCCCGGTCATGCGCGAGCTGGAACGCATCTGCCTGCTCAAGTGCGTGGACCGCATGTGGATGGATCACATCGACAACATGGATCAGCTGCGTCAGGGCATCGCGTTGCGCGGCTACGGCCAGAAGGATCCTGTCGTGGAGTACCGCATCGAAGGGTTTGACATGTTCGACCAGATGGTGGATTCCATCCGTGAGTCCAGTGTGAAGATGCTGCTGTCCATCGAGATCCGTCAGGCCGGTGCCGCCCCCAAGCGTGAACAGGTGGCAAAGCCCACCGGCGAAGGCTTTGTGCCCGGTAACGGCGCTCCCGGTGCCAAGGGTGCACCCCACGGCCAGCCTGTGCGGGTGATCAAGATCGGCCGCAACGACCCCTGCCCCTGCGGCAGCGGCCTGAAGTGGAAAAAGTGCACCTGTGCCAAGTATCATCCGGAAGGCACCCCGACGGACGAGAACTAAGGAATAAAGAGCCCTCTCCGTCACGGCCAATGCCCGAGAGGGTTTTCTTTATAAAATAAGAGGGAGTTGATTTTGAAATGATCACACCGGAAGAACTGCTCAGCGCCGCAAAAGAGCTGGAACCCCAGCTGCGCGAATGGCGGCGCACCCTGCACCGCCACCCCGAGGTGGGCTTTGATCTGCCGCAGACCAAAGCGCTGGTGAAAAAGGCCCTGACCGAAATGGGCTATGCCCCGCAGGACTGCGGCAGATGCGGCGTTCTCGCGCTGGCAGGCGGCAAGCGCCCCGGCAAGACCATCCTGCTGCGCGGCGACATGGACGCCCTGCCCATTCAGGAAGAATCCGGTGAGGAGTTTGCTTCCGAGATCCCGGGCAGGATGCACGGCTGCGGCCACGATATGCACACCGCCATGATGCTGGGCGCGGCAAAGCTGCTCAAAGAACATGAGGACGAGATCGAAGGCACCGTGAAGCTGGAATTCCAGCCTGCCGAGGAAATTTTTCAGGGCTCGCTGGACATGCTGAAAAACGGCCTGCTGGAAAACCCGAAGGTGGATGCCGCGGTGATGTTCCACGTTCTGGCCGGGATGCCCCTGCCGGTGGGTACGGTGCTGGTGCCGGGCGGCGGCATCACCATGGCAAGCTGCGAGCAGTACCACATCACCGTCCACGGCAAGGGCGGCCACGGCTCCATGCCCAACGCCTGCATCGACCCCATCACTGCAGCGGCCCACATCCACATTGCCCTGCAGGAGATCAACAGCCGTGAGCTGGACCCCGCCAAGTTCGGCGTGTTCACTACGGGCCGGTTCGAGGCGGGCAAGGCCTCCAACGTCATCCCGGATACAGCCGACATGTGGGGCACCATCCGCACGGTGGACCCCGAGGGCGCAGTCAGTGAGCAGATCCACCAGCGCATGACCGAGATCTCACAGGGCGTGGCGGCAGCCTATCGCTGCACCGCTGAGGTGGAATTCAGCGACCACTGCCCCTGCATGGTGGTGGATACGCCTCTTGCCAAGAATGCCCTGACCTATATGACCGAACTGCTGGGCCGTGGTGCCATGGACATGACCGCCCTCACCGGCGGCAAGCCCGGCGGCGGCAGCGAGGACTTTGCCTTTGTCAGTCATGAAGTGCCTACCGTGAGCATGTTCCTCTCCTCCGGAAATGCCAAGGAGGGCTATGTTTACGGTCAGCACCACCCCAAGGTGCGCTTTGACGACAGCGTGCTGTACAAAGGCTCTGCGGCCTATGTTTATATGGCTCTGCGGTGGCTGAGCGACCACAAGGCATAACCATCCGGAAAATTTATTATTTATTTGAACCTCCGAAAAATCCGCGGATTTTCCGGAGGTTCTTTTTCACGGATGGGTTCGGAGCAGCACACTGCATCTCTTAAAAAATCGCCCTTATAAACAAAAAATCCCGGAAGGTTCGCACCCTCCGGGGTCTTTTTATATCAATTTTGCCCCCGCGTGGGGCAGGCTGTCGGCGCCAAGGCTCTGCAACCTCTGGGGCAGGGCGGTCAGGTCGCCGCCGGTGTAATACCACGCAGCGGCAAACGCGGCCAGTGCCAGAACCAGCAGAAAAATCAGGGCATTCCGTGCCCTGTGCCGTTTGCGGGGCGGCTTTGCCGGAGCAGTGTTTTCCGGCTTGTCCGGCAGAGTCTGCGCCGTCAGCACATCTGCCGGGACTACCCTGCCGTATTTTTGCCAGCTTGTCCCCGCCGCCTGCGGCAGACCGGATGCAGCACGACGGATCATGTCCAGCAGCCAGAGGGCCGGTGCGTCCGTGTTCGCCACTGTGCGCACCCAGCAGCCCCTGCGGCTGCCCAGAAACAGCACGGTGTCCTCGGCGCGCTCCACACACCCGGCGGCAAGATCTGCGCCCACAAAGCGCTGTGCCGCCTGCACACGGGCCAGTTTTGCCGGAATGGGCCCGCCTTTCACGCGGCAGGTCCTGGCGCTCAGCTTTTCCCGGATCTTTGCGTCCGCATAACTCAAAGCCCCAAAATCGAACACCTTTTCCGCACCCGGCACCGTTTCCAGCCGGGCTTCCAGCAGGGTGCCTGCGTCCGCATCACAGCATACCAGCAGCCTGCGGTGCGTTTCCAGCGCCTGCACCGCTGCATGAACAAGGGTCATCTCCCCTTCCCCATAGAGCTCTGCCGCAAAGCGGCCGTTCAGGGCCTTGCGGGCCTTTTCCAGCCCGGCAGGCGTTTCGGCCTGCAGGGCCGCAAGCACCTCCGCCCCACGGCCACGGCATCGGGCTGCAATGTCTGCCTGTTGTGCTGCCTGCTGCACCGTCCACAGCGGTGCGCCAAACAGACGCAGCACACAGGCGGTCTGCGTTTTTTCTTCGTGTATCAACTGCTTCACCCCCGCGGCCCGGGGCCGCTCGTATTAACCCTTGAGGAAGGTGCTGTCCAGTGCCGTCAGAGCCGCAGCATCATGCCGGGCGCTTTTTGCCAGTGCCTGTGTATCTGCAGGAACCTTGCCCTGAGCCAGACGCAGCGCCAGTTCCAGTGCCGTCTGTGCCGCGCGGGCACGCACCAGCGCACGGTCGGGGCGGGAGACGAAGAGCTTTTTCACATATACGGTCTCACCGCAGGCCGCACCCAGATACACCGTGCCCACCGGACGGACGGCATCGCCGCCGTTGGGGCCTGCCAGACCGGTGACGCTGACAGCGATATCGGCCCCGGCAGCTTCTGCCGCGCCAAGTGCCATCTGTGCCGCCACAGGAGCAGACACCACATTGTATTTTGCAATGACTGCCGGTTCCACACCTACCATTTTTGCCTTGGCCTGTTCCCAGTAGGTGACAAAGCCGAAACCGAACACCTCACTTGCACCCGACACATTGGTCAGCCGCTGGGCGATCATGCCGCCTGTGCAGCTTTCTGCCGTGGCAATGGTGAGCCCCTTTTCCTTCAGGGTGTGCACCAGAGTCTCTTCCAGACCGGTCACATCCTCATCATACACCGCATCACCCAGCAGATCATAGAACTTTGTGGCGTATGCGCGGCACATTTTTTCGGCTGAACTGTCGTTTTCAGCCCGGGCCGTGATGCGGATCTCGCATTCGCCGGTCTTGCAGTAGATGGCGGCGGTGGGGTTTGCATTTTCCAGCAGATGCCGCACACGGTATTCGATGTCGCTTTCGCCGCCCAGCACCCGCAGCGTTATGGAATGCAGGGTGCAGTTCTGGCGGGCCAGCAGCAGCGGGCGCACGCTCTCCTCCCACATGGCTTTCATTTCGTGAGGCACGCCGGGCATCAGCACGGCGCAATGTCCATCCTGCTCGAACCACGCCCCGGGGGCAGTGCCGTGGTTATTGATGATCTTGTGGCCGTGCACCGGCACCATGGCCTGCTTGCGGTTGTTGGGGGTAGTCTTGCGCCCGGTGCGCGTGAAGAAATCCACGATCTTCTGCCATTCTTCCGGGTCAAAGGCCAGCGTGTCGCCGTAGCAGCCGGCAACCGTTTCCTTGGTCAGGTCGTCTGCGGTGGGGCCAAGCCCGCCGGTAAACACCAGCAGGTCGCACCGCTGCTTTGCCTCGTTGACAAAATCTGCCAGACGGTCGTGGTTGTCGCCAATGGTGCTCTCGCGCTGGACCGTAATGCCCAGTGCCGCCAGCTCGCGGCTCAGATACTGGGCGTTGGTGTTCAAAATGTTGCCGAGCAGCAGCTCGGTACCCACACTGATGATCTCTGCTGTCATGGATAAATCAACCCTCAAATTCTACCTGATCGGTGATACGGATGCGGATGCGCTCGGCGTTCTCTGCTGCTTCGGCTTCCAGCGCGGCAAGGCCGGGCATGGCGGCTTCGGCTTCCAGAATTTCGGCCAGCTCCGGGCGGATCTTCGGATGCGGCGGGGTGAAGATGGTGCAGCAGTCCTCATAGGGCAGGATGCTCGTCTCAAACGTATTGATGTGGCGGGCCGTCTCCACGATCTCGGTCTTGTCCATGCCGATAAGCGGGCGCAGGATGGGCAGATCCTGCGCAGCATCGGTGCACTGCAGGGCCTTGACGGTCTGGCTGGCCACCTGAGCCAGACTCTCGCCGGTAACAAGGGCTTCACAGCCCTGCTTTTTGGCAATGACGTTGGCAATGCGCATCATGCTGCGGCGCATCAGCACCGTGAACAGCACATCCGGAGCATTATCCCGGATGTACTCCTGCGGCTTGGTGTAGGGCACGACGAACAGATTGGAGCTGCCCGTATAGATGCTGGTAAGCTGCGCCAGTGCCTTCACCTTGAGCTTTGCGCGCTCCGAAGTGTACGGCGGAGACGCAAAATGGATGTGGTCCAGTGCCAGACCGCGCTTAGCCATGCGGTAAGCCGCCACCGGGCTGTCGATGCCGCCGGACAGCATGTTCAGTGCACGGCCGCTGGTGCCCACAGGCAGGCCGCCCTCACCGGGCACCTTGGGGCCGTGGATGTAGGCACCGTAATCCCGAATTTCTACGATCACCTTAAAATCCGGGTTATGCACATCCACCTTGAGGTAGTTGTGTTTGCCCAGCAGATAGGCACCCAGCTCCCGCATCAGTTCAGGGCTGGTCATGGGGTAGGTCTTGTCGGAGCGGCGCGCCTCCACCTTGAAGGTGCGGATGCCGTGCAGGCTGGCGCCGAGGTAATCCTCAGCGGTCTGGCAGATGGTGTCAAAGTCCTTGTCGCAGACCACGGCGCGGCTGAGTGCCGCAAGGCCGAACACCTTGCTCACCCGGTCAAAGGCAAGATCCATGTCCACATCCTCTTCCTCGGGTTCCATGTAAAAGGTGGACTGGGTGCAGTAGACCTTGAACTTGCCCACGGTCTTGAGCCGGTAGCGCAGGATCTTCATCATCGCCGACTCGAACTGGTTGCGGTTGAGGCCTTTCAGGGACATCTCACCCTGATAGCCCATAATGATTTCATGCATAAATGTTGTATCTCCTAGGTTACGATTTAACATGGCCTCCGCTTGCGCTCTGGCCATTCTCAGCGGAAAATTTATTTTTTATTTCGCGTTTGTCGCGGCCTGCGGGCCGCTCCAAACGCATTTTCACGAAAGGGGACGCAATGGAAAGCTGCATCTTATCAGGCCGGTGGGTCGGGAGTTTCTCTGAGGACCGTCCGCTGGGGTGGGACCCTGTTGCCGAAGGCAATAGGGCGGGCGATGGAATGGCCCGATTCGTGTCCGAGGAGAAAGCTACCGACACGCTGGCCGTTAATCAGTTTACTTCCGGATCTTCTGCAGATGCTTCATGCCGTCCTCAAAGCGGTCAAGGAAGGCATCCACATCCTCGGGGGTGTTGTCGCCGCAGAAGGACACCCGGATCGCTGTATCGATGGCCAGCGGATCTTTGCCCATGGCCGCCAGCGTATGGCTGGGCTGGCCCCGGCCGCAGGCGCTGGCCGACGAAACGTAAATTTGTGCTTCGGCCAGCCATGCCAGCATGGTCTCGCTCTTGATGCAGTTCTCGCTGAAGTTCAGCACCTCGGGCACGGCGTTTTCCGGGCTGTTGATCTCCACCTCCGGGAAAGCCTTCAGCCCTTCCTGCAGGCGCTGGTTCAGCGCCCGCATGGCGGTGTCACGGCTCTTCATGGTCTTTGCCAGACGGGTGGCGGCTGCCGCCAGACCCATGGCATAGGGCAGGTTCTCGGTGCCGGGGCGCAGGCCGCGCTCCTGCTCACCGCCCAGATAGGGCGGCCGGAACGCCTGCACCAGACGGTCGGACAGGTACAGCGCACCAATGCCCTTGGGGGCATGGATCTTGTGACCGCTCACCGACAGGGTGTCGATGTTGTCCAGCTTGATGGGCACGCGCATCCACGCCTGCACCGCATCCACATGGACGATGGTGCGGCTGTTGCGGCGCTTGACCTCGGCGGCAAGGCGTTCCACATCGTTGCGGGTGCCTACCTCGTTGTTCACCATCATGCAGGCCACAAGGATGGTGTTTTTGTCCACATGCTCCAGCATCCGATCCATGTCCAGTGTGCCGTCCGGGCGGGGTTTGACCACCGTGACATCATAGCCCTGCTTCGCCAGCTCTTCCAGCGGACGCTGGACACTGGGGTGCTCAAAGCCGGACACCACGATGCCCTTGCCAAAGGTGCGGGTGCGCACCGCGCCCAGCAGAGCCAGATTGTTGCTCTCACTGCCGCAGGAGGTAAAATACAGCTCCCGGCTCTTGCAGCCCAGTGTGCGGGCCACAGCGGCACGGGCGGTGTTCAGTGCTTCCTCGCTGCGGGCACCGGGGCCGTACAGGCTGGACGGGTTTGCCCAGTGTTCCCGCATGGCCTTGTCGATCACATCCGCCACCTCGGGAGCAACCATCGTGGTGGCGGCGTTATCCAGATAATGCAATTCAGGGTTTTGCAGCATAAAAGGGATTCCTGCTTTCTAAAATTTCAGAATAAACCATGATAAGTATACCACAACCCATCTTATAACGCAAAATATTTAACACTGTTTTTCCTTGACAAACACCCCGGTGATGTGCTATCTTTACAGCATAGAGACCGCGTTTCCGCTGACGGAACCTTGTGGAGCACCACAGTGCGGATGCGCAGGAGAGTCAATGCCGACCGTCTGGGCAGCCTTGCGCAATTGCTGCGCAAAGCTGCCTTTTTTGTTGTCGGAAGTTGTTTTTATAAGCAGAGTGCGCTGAATGGCGAGATTTTTTGCCCGCAGACAAGGCGATTTTCCGCAGCGATCCTGACGGATCGCAAGGGAAAGCAACGCAGGATGCGAGCAAAAAGGCCGTTCAGACGGCGTGCAATGCTTGTGAAAACGACTTTCAAAGGAGGATGTCTGATGAAAACCGATATCGAGATCGCACAGGAAGCAAAGATGAGACCCATCACCGAGATCGCCGCCCAGCTGGGCCTTTCCGATGAGCACGTGATCCCCTATGGCCGCTACAAGGCCAAGATCGATCACCGCCTGATCCACGATGCCAAAAAGCAGGGCAAGCTGATCCTTGTCACTGCCATCAGCCCCACCCCGGCGGGCGAGGGCAAAACCACCACCAGCGTGGGTCTGGCCGATGCCATGAACGCTCTGGGCAAAAAGACTATGCTCTGCCTGCGTGAACCCAGCCTTGGCCCGGTGTTCGGCGTCAAGGGCGGTGCTGCCGGCGGCGGCTACGCACAGGTGGTGCCCATGGAGGACATCAACCTGCACTTTACCGGCGATCTGCACGCCATCGGCACAGCCAACAACCTGCTGGCTGCCATGATCGACAACAGCATCCAGCAGGGCAACCCGCTGAACATCGACCCCCGCCGCATCACATGGAAGCGCTGCATGGACATGAATGACCGTCAGCTGCGGTTCATCGTGGACGGTCTGGGCGGCAAGGTGAACGGCACCCCCCGCGAGGACGGCTTTGATATCACCGTTGCCAGCGAGGTGATGGCGATCTTCTGCCTTGCCACCAGCATTTCCGACCTGAAGGAGCGTCTTTCCAAGATCGTGTGCGCCTACACCTACGACGGCAAGCCTGTCACTGCCGGTGAGATCGGTGCTGCCGGTGCCATGACCGCCCTGCTGAAGGACGCACTGGACCCGAACCTTGTGCAGACGCTGGAAAACAATCCCGCCATCATCCACGGTGGCCCCTTTGCCAACATCGCCCACGGCTGCAACAGCGTGCTGGCCACCAAGCTGAGCCTTTCTCTGGCCGACTACACCATCACTGAGGCCGGTTTCGGTGCCGATCTGGGTGCAGAGAAGTTTTTGGATATCAAGTGCCACTATGCAGGCATCGCACCCAGCGCCTGCGTGCTGGTGGCCACCGTGCGTGCCCTCAAGAGCCACGGCGGCGTGGCAAAGGCCGACCTGAGCCAGCCCAACCTCGAAGCCGTCAAGGCCGGTGTCTCCAACCTGATCCGCCACATCGACAACCTGAAAAACGGCTTCGGACTGCCGGTGGTGGTCGCCATCAATGCCTTCCCCACCGATACCGCCGAAGAGCAGGCCTATGTGGAGCAGGTGTGCGCCGAGCAGGGCGTTCCCTGCGTGCTGAGCGAGGTGTTCGCCAAGGGCGGCGAGGGCGGCAAGGCTCTGGCCGAAAAGGTGCTGGAGGTTCTGGAGGATCGTCCCATCCAGTACACCTACCCGCTGGAGATGCCGCTGAAGGATAAGATCAGCGCCATCGCCACCAAGATCTACCGCGCCGACGGCGTGAACTACAGCGCCGCCGCCAGCAAGACACTGGCTGAGCTCACCGACATGGGCTACGGGAATCTGCCTGTCTGCATCGCCAAGACCCAGTACAGCTTCAGCGACAACGCAAAGCTCATCGGTGCCCCCACCGGCTTTACCATGGAGGTACGCGAGGTGCGCCTTGCTGCCGGTGCCGGCTTCGTGGTGGTCATCTGCGGCAATATCATGACCATGCCGGGCCTGCCCAAAAAGCCCGCCGCTGTGGGCATCGATGTGGATGCCAACGGCAAGATCACCGGTCTGTTTTGACCTGAAGCTTTCAGTCTTTTAAACAGTAAAACGATTTGAATGGTCTCCGCTTTGCTCTGACCATTTTTCAGTGGAACCTCTATTGATATTTCGCGTTTGTCGCGGCCTGCGGGCCGCGACAAACGCATTTTCACAGAAGGGGCCGCTTCCGTTAGCAGCTTTTCTCTGTGAAAACGTGGCTCAGAGCAACGCGGAGGGCATTTCAAATCGTCCCACACAACAAGGGGCTGCTGCACCAAACTCAGTGCAGCAGCCCCTTGTTCTTTTTACTCTGCAGTGTGGCTCCGCAGGTAGTCCACCCATGCCGCATAACCGGCGGGTCTCAGGTGGTAGCCGTCCGGCTGAGCATAGCTCTCGATCAGATCGCCGTTTTCGTCTGCCAGCACTTCCCACAGGTTGAGGAAATAGCAGTCCTTTTCCAATGCGATGGCTGCCAGCTCATTGTTGATCTGGTACAGCCTGTCACGGTTCAGTCCCTCGTGGCCGGACTTCTGGCTCACCTCCGGACGCACCGGCGTGATCGACTGCACGTAAATTTTGGTGTTCGGCAATGTCTGGTTCAGCATGTCCAGCATCAGCCGGTAGTAGGTCAGAAAGCTGGAATAGTCCGTATCGCGGCCCAGTACATTGGTCCCCAGCAGCAGATACACCGCCCTTGGGTTCTGAGCGGTCAGGGCTTCCAGCGGCACCTCGGTCGTGCCATCGGCACGCTTGCAGGTGGTGCCATTGACGATCACATTCGGGCCCACACCCTTGTAGGCGCAGAACATGGCATTCTGCATTCCCTCCTCGTACAGCTGCATCCCCTGCGTCAGGCTGTCGCCCAAAAAGCTCACATCGTTGAACCAGCTTTTTTCCACAGCCGTGCTCTGCGGCACAGCCGCCATGCGGAAATCCAGTGCCGTGGCCGTGCTGCCTGCAAGCGCCTGCACCGTGAGCGGCCGCGCCACTGCATAGGAAACCGTGTTCCATGTGTCGTCCTGTGTCACTTCCTGCAGGATGGTGTTCTGCCCCATGCCGGAGGGGCTCGTTTCGCGGTGCAGGCTTTTCCACAGCATCCCGATGGCTCCCACCATCAAGAGCAGCAGCAAAAGCCCTGTCGCCATGAACCGCCTGCGCCAGCGCCTGCGCAGCACCCGCCGCCGGTATTCCTGATAGTCTGCCATGGTGTTTTCCCTCACTTTTCCGCACCGGTCCGCCCGGGCTTTTTCTGCTTTTAGTATACCATATCTGTGCGCCGCTACAAGCCCTGTTTTCTGCCAGAGTGCCTAAAATTGCAGATTTTTTTGCACGCAGGCATGCCATTGTGTGCAAAAAGCCTGCCTTTTGCGGGTACAAAAGCTTGCATCCTGCACCACAGATGTGTTATACTGAATTGAACTACTATTGATAGGGAGGCTTTCACGATGGCATTCACTCCAAAACTGACTTATAAAGGCAAGCCCCTCGTCCGCAAGGACAATGAGCTGTACTACGGCAATATGACCGACCCATACGTGCTTTATCTGCAGATCATGACCACCAAGCCTGTGGGCGATCAGCAGGTTGCAGACAAGGTCCACCTGATGCTGCTCTCTACCGACACCACCAAGGCTCCGCAGGAGCGCGTGATGCGTCAGACGACCAAGATCGGTCTGTACAATGCTTTGGACATCGGCAGCATCTGGCTGCAGAAGGCAAACGCACAGTAAGCAAAAAGCTGCTGCACAGCAAATGTGCAGCAGCTTTTTTGTTTGTCTTCCACGGCAGGATTTTTACTCTTCGGTCACTTCAAAGTCGAGGGGCTTGCCACAGTTGGGGCACTTGGGTGCACCGTCCAGCAGCTCGTCCTCTTCAAACACAGAGGTCGTGCCGCACTCCGGGCAGGTCACTTCGTACTGCACGGGGCCGTCCTCGGCGTCATCTTCGCCGTCCCCTTCCAGAGCGACCTCAAAGGTCACGCCGCAGTGCGCACAGTTGGCTTCGCCTGCATCCAGATCATCCTCGCTGACATAAACGGTCTCGCCGCAGTTGGGGCAGGCCACCTCGTAGAACGGCTCGCTGGCGATGTCATCATCCTTGGCATCGTCATCGTCATCGGTGTCCTCGTCCTCAGCGTCCTCGCTTTCGCCGTCTTCGTCCTCCTCGTACAGATCTGCTTCCAGATCTTCCAGCTCATCGTTCAGGTCGTTGATCTGGTCGTAGGCGCGGGAAAGATCTTCGTCCACGCTCTCGATGACCTCAGCCATTTCACCCAGCAGTGCGCTCATGGCCTTGATGATCTTGCCCTCTTTGGTGGTATCATCAATGCCCAGACCATCGACCAGACCCTGCAGATAAGCTGCCTTTTTGTTCAGTTCCATACGAATGCCCTCCTTAAAATGAGAAAATCGGAGTTTTAAAAAACCGGGCAGACGGTTGCCCGCAGCCCGGTTTGGCGTTAAAAGGATCAGACGCGCTCCATATACTCGCCGGTGCGGGTATCGATGCGGATGTGGTCGCCCTCGTTGATGAACAGAGGCACACGAATCTCAGCACCGGTCTCGACGGTAGCGGGCTTCAGGGTGTTGGTGGCAGTGTTGCCCTTGACACCCGGCTCGGTCTGGGTAACTTCCAGCTCGATGAAGTTGGGGATCTCGACGCTGAACACCTTGCCCTTGTAGCTCAGCAGCTTGCACAGCTCGTTCTCCTTGCAGAACTTGAAGTTATCGGGCACATCGGCTGCGTTGACAGGGATGTCATCGTAGGTCTCGTTGTCCATGAAGTGGTACAGATCGCCATCCTCGTAGCTATAGGTCACGTCCTTGCGCTCGATGAAAGCCTGCGGGAACTTTGCGGTCGGGTTGTAGCTGGTCTCAACCACAGAGCCGGTGATCACGTTCTTGGTCTTGGTACGGACAAAGGCAGCGCCCTTACCGGGCTTCACGTGCTGGAACTCAACGACCTGAAGAACCTGGCCGTCCTGCTCAAAGGTCACGCCATTGCGAAACTCGCCTGCAGAAATCATAGGAATTCCTCCATTAGTTTAATCTCAAATGCTTAACGCATATCTCTATTTATTTTACCCAATCCTCTTGCATTTGGCAAGGGGTTTCGGCAAAAAAGACGATGAAAACAGAAAATTTTTTACATTTTGCACGCTGCATAGTACATCTGCTGCATAGCCCCGGCATCCTCAGCCTGCGTACCTGCACTCTCGCAGATGATGACTGGCTGCAGCTTCCGCTGGGCCAGCAGTTCCATTAGCGGCTCCGGCTCCGGGCCGAACTGGGTCTCGGCAAAGGTCCAGTGGCGCTTTTCGCCGCCTGCCGAATACTCGATACGGGAAAAATGCACGTGGAACTGCTCTGCCCGTTGGTCCCCCAGCTTTTCTGCCATGCGGTCAAGGATGGCAGCGTAGTCCTCTTTCGAGCGGATACCGCCCAGAGTGCGGGCATTCAGGTGGCCGAAGTCGATGCAGGGCGTGATGCGCCTGTCCACCGCACACAGCGCCAGCACCTCGTCCAGTGTGCCCAGCTGGCCGATCTTGCCCATGGTCTCCGGGCAGAGAGTCATATCGGCAAAGCCCGCTTCATCCAGCGCTTCCACGGCACGGCGCATGGTATCCAGCGCTTTTTCAAGGGCCGCTTCCCGGCTCTGCTTGCCGCAGCTGCCGGAGTGGAAAATAATTCGCCTGCCGCCCAGTGCCCTGCACACCGCCGCGCTCTGCAGCAGATACTGGATGCTGTTGAGCCGCTTGTCCTCTTCCAGACTGGACATGCTGATATAATAAGGTGCGTGCACACTGAACAGAATATCCTTCGGCCCGGCCAGTGCGGCCATTTTTGCGGCCTTGTCCAGTCCCAGGCGCACACCCCGTCCGCACTGGTACTCGAAGGCGTTCAGCCCCATCTTTGCGGTGTACTCCGGCACGTCCAGACTGCTCTTGTACCCTTGGGCTGCAAAGCTGTCGCTGGTGCCTGCAGTGCCGAACCGGATCTTCCAATCACTCACAGGGTCCTGCCTCCCCGGTCATAGTATTTCTGCCAGTGTTTTTTCTCCCACTTGCGTTTGAGGATGACCTGCGCACCGAGGTCCGGGCCGCGGGGCACCACCATCAGGCCCGGAATGCCGTACAGCGCTGCCGCCATGCGGTCGGCATAGAGCTGGTCGCCCACCATCGCCATCTGACGGCGCTTCACGCCCATGCGGTGCTGTGCCGCTATCAGCGCAAAGGGCAGCGGTTTTGCGGAACGGTACAGGTACGCAAGGCCCAGTTTCTGGGCAAAGGGCCGCACTCGCTTTTCCGCGCCGTTGGACACGATGGTGAGCTTGACACCCGCCTTGCGCATGATGTCCAGCCACCCGGCCACCTCTTCCGGCAGCTCCTGACTGCGGTCGGCGGTGAGGGTGTTATCGATATCCAGCACCAGCGCAGTGATGCCTTTTGCCGCCAGCCATTCCGGCGTGATGTGGGTGACATCCTTGAAAACATATTCGGGGGTAACTAACATAGGTAAAACCCTCTCAGTCTCGCATTCGCTCGACAGCTCCCCCGACAGGGGGAGCTTTTTACGGCTTTTGCAAAAGTATATTCTTCTCCGAAAAGATAAAACCTTTTCTCTTCAGCACAGAAAGCTCGCCCTCTCAGTCCGCTTCGCGTCCAGCAGCTTACGCCCCTTTTTGTCACCTGCGGCGACAGAGTGGGGAATGTGGCGTTGCGCAGCAATGACGGGGAGGGCGAGGATGTTTATCTTTTTCATAAATGAAAATAGGAGAGCCTGAAATCAGGCTCTCCTACATCGGCGTTAGCAACGCGTATGAAATCTAAAGCAACAGCGATTTCAAGCGATCAATTACTTGAACTTGCGCTTGCGGGCTGCTTCGGACTTCTTCTTGCGCTTGACAGACGGCTTCTCGTAAGCCTCGCGCTTACGGACCTCTGCGAGCACACCGCTGCGAGCAGTGCTGCGCTTGAAGCGACGCAGTGCGCTTTCCAGCGACTCGCCCTCTTTAACACGAATTTCCGACATCTTATTCCCTCCCTTGGACCGTGAGGCAGGAATTTCGTTGTTACATGGTAACTAACAGTAGACAGTATAGCGCATTTTCTCTGGTTCGTCAACCTTTTTTTGAAAGTTTTTTGCCCAAAATCTTTGAAAAGATTTTGAACAGACGCTCCCGGGTGTTTTATGCGTTCGTCCGCCTCTGCGGGTAGTTGTATATCCAGCCGTACGGCAGGGTATCGGGGTTTAGCCCTTGACGGCCAGATTGACCAGACGTCCCTTGACGTAGATCTCCTTCACCAGCTGCTTGCCTTCCAGAGCGGCGGCAACAGCGGGGTCAGCCTTGGCGGCGGCAATGGCGGCGGCAGCGTCGATGTCGGCTGCCACCTTCAGGCGGGCCTTCACCTTGCCGTTCACCTGCACAGCGATCTCCACCGTGCTCTCCACGCACTTGGCCTCTTCGTACTTGGGCCAGGGATAGTAAGCCAGCTGCTCATCGTGGCTGTGGCCCAGCTTCTCCCACAGCTCTTCGGTCATGTGGGGAGCAAACGGGTTCAGCAGCTGAACAACGGTCTCCAGCTCGGCCTTGGTCGCGCCGCCGTTGTCGTACAGGGCGTTCACCAGCGTCATGAGCTGGGCAATGGCGGTGTTCATCTTCAGGGTCTCGATGTCAGCGCCCACCTTCTTGATGGTCTGGTGCATCAGAGTCTCCACCTGCGGACGATAGCCCTCGCCCTCCACCAGCTTGTCGGACAGTGCCCACACGCGGTCCAGGAAGCGGTTGCAGCCTGCGATGGCAGAGGTCTGCCACGGTGCAGCCTGCTCGAAGTCGCCCATGAACATCTCGTACAGACGCATGGTGTCGGCACCGTACTGGTCCACCACCTCGTCCGGGTTGATGACGTTGCCCAGAGACTTGGACATCTTCACGATGGGGTGGCGTGCCATTTCGCCGTACTTTTCTTCCAGAGCCTTTTCAGCGGCCTTCTGGCTGCCGTACTCCTTCAGCAGCTTTTCCTGCTCCTCAGCGGGCAGGTTGACAAAGCTGTGGGGGTTCAGGCCCAGGATCATGCCGTGAGCGGTGCGCTTCTGGTAGGGTTCCGGAGAAGGCACAGCGCCGATATCGTACAGGAACTTATGCCAGAAACGGCTGTACAGCAGATGCAGGGTGGTGTGCTCCATGCCGCCGTTGTACCAGTCCACCGGAGACCAGTATTCCAGAGCCTCCTTGGACGCAATGGCATCCTTGCAGTGGGGGTCCATGTAGCGCAGGAAGTACCAGGAAGAACCGGCCCACTGGGGCATGGTATCGGTCTCACGGGTAGCAGGGCCGCCGCAGCAGGGGCAGGTGGTCTTGACCCAATCCTTGTGGCGGGCCAGCGGAGATTCGCCGTCCGGGCCCGGCTCAAAATCGGTGATGTCCGGCAGGGTCAGGGGCAGGCTGCTCTCGGGCAGGGGCTGCCAGCCGCACTTTTCACACTTGACCATGGGGATGGGCTCGCCCCAGTAGCGCTGACGGCTGAACACCCAGTCGCGCAGCTTGTAGTTGACCTTATCGCAGCCCTTGCCGTTTGCCTCCAGCCAGTCGATCATCTTTTTCTTTGCATCGGTGACAGACAGGCCGTTCAGGAAGCCGGAGTTGACCAGCGTGCCGGTGGCCACATCGGTGAAAGCGGCTTCGTCCAGATTGGACGGGGTATTGCCCTTGACCACCTCGATGATGGGCAGGCCGAACTTCTTGGCAAACTCCCAGTCACGGGTGTCGTGAGCGGGCACAGCCATGATGGCACCGGTGCCGTAGGTGGACAGAACGTAGTCCGAGATAAAGATGGGGATCTCGGTATCATTGACCGGGTTGATGCCCATGACGCCTTCCAGCTTGACGCCGGTCTTTTCCTTGTTCAGCTCGCTGCGCTCAAAGTCGCTCTTGCGGGCTGCCTCGGCCTGATAGGCCTTGACGGCATCGGCATTCTTGAGGATGCCCTTGTCCAGCCACTCCTTGACCATAGCGTGCTCCGGAGAAACGACCATGTAGGTGGCACCGAACAGGGTGTCGCAGCGGGTGGTGTACACGGTCAGGGTATCGCCTGCGGTGGTGCCGAAGTTGACCTCTGCGCCGTGGCTGCGGCCGATCCAGTTCTTCTGCTGGGTGGCAACGCGCTCAATGTAATCCAGACCGTCCAGACCATCGATCAGCTTATCGGCATAAGCGGTGATCTTGAGCATCCACTGGCTCTTGACACGGTGAACGACCTCGCTGCCGCAGCGCTCGCACACGCCGTTGACAACTTCCTCGTTGGCCAGCACGCACTTGCAGCCGGTGCACCAGTTGACGTTCATTTCCTTCTTGTAAGCCAGGCCATGCTTATACAGCTGCAGGAAGATCCACTGGGTCCACTTATAATACTCCGGATCGGTGGTGTTGATCTCGCGGTCCCAGTCAAAGGAGAAGCCCAGAGCCTTCAGCTGGCTGCGGAAGTGGTCCACATTGTTCTTGGTGACAATGGCCGGGTGGATGTGGTTCTTCATGGCAAAGTTCTCAGTGGGCAGGCCAAAAGCGTCCCAGCCCATGGGATACAGCACATTGTAGCCGTTCTGACGGCGCTTGCGGCTGACCACGTCCAGCGCGGTGTAGCTGCGGGGATGGCCTACATGCAGGCCGGCACCCGACGGATACGGGAACTCGACCAGTGCATAGAACTTGGGTTTTTTGTGGTCGATCTCGACATGGAAGGTCTTTTCGTCCTCCCACACCTTCTGCCACTTGGCTTCAACTGCCTTGTAATCGTACTTCATGTTGTTAATCAGCTCCAGACTTTATCCAAAATACCGTTGCTTGGGGGCGTATGCTTTCAAGCTATCTGCCTTTGCCAGAAAACCCTCTCCGTCATCGCTGCGCGATGCCACCTCTCCCGAAGGGGAGAGGTTTTGTGCAGACCGCAGCCTTCCCTCTTTTGCGCAAGCTCCCCCTTTCGGGGGAGCTGTCAGGGCGGACGCCCTGACTGAGAGGGTTCTTTTTTCAGGTAGACAGCTGTTTGCCTGAATCATTCAAGGGTGCTGTCGGGGGTGAGGTACTCGGAGATATCAATGGGCTCACCATCTGCCCACAGGTGCTCCAGATCGTAATAGGTGCGGGTGTTGGGCACGAATACGTGCACGATGACGTTGGAATAATCCAGCAGCACCCAGTTCTTGGAGTCGTAGCCCTCCGTGCTGTAGGGCTCCAGACCCTTCTGGGAAAGCTCGTACTCCACCTCGTCGGCCAGAGACGCCACCTGCGTGGTGGAAGTGCCGGAGGCAATGACAAAGTAATCGGTGAGCACGGTCAGGCTTTCCACCTTGAGCACGCGCACATCGTGGGCCTTTTTCTTATCCAGGATCTTTGCGATCTCAATGGCAAGCGCCTTGCTGTCGTTGAAGTTCTCCATATGTTTTTCCTTTCTGTCAGTTTCAGTTTGCGGAGCCTGCGGCCTGACCGTCGGTGGTAACAGCGCCATCAAGGTCTGTATCGCCGTTCAGGATGGCATCGTCCGACTCCTTATCGATGCGGCCCATATACTGCACGTTGGCATCGGTGGATGCACTGCCGTGGGGCCACTCGTCGGTGACAAGGTTCATTTCGCTCACATCAATGGGGCCGGTGTAGGTGCAGAAATACTGGTTGAGCAGGTTTGCAATGGAACCCGCATCCGGCACCACGCAGGAGTAACCGGCAAAGGTGTCGGTCTTGCCCACGTTGGGCACGCCCATGAACACCGGTGTCTGCGCCAGAATGATGTTGGAGCTGTCGAGCTTAAGGAAGGACACCACCAGCTTTGCAATGGTGGAAATGTCCATATCCGTCTTGATATAGTTCTTGAACACCAGCGGCAGCTGGTTCAGGATATCGGTAACGCCCATGGCGCGGGCACGCTTGAACAGGCCGGCATAGAAATAGCGCTGCATGTTCAGGCGGTCGATATCGGAATTGGCGTAGCCGTCGCCATGGCGGCAGCGCACAAAGAACTCTGCCGATGCACCGTTCAGATTGCGGTAGCCCTTGAGCAGCTTGCTGCCGCCGTAGGACATATCATGAGGGATATACACCTCAATGCCGCCAAAGTTATCCACCATATCCACCAGTGCCTGCATATCCACCGTCACATAGTAATCGATGGGCAGTCGGAACTGATCGTAGATGACATCGGCCAGAGCGGCGATGCTGCCGCCGTTGGAGATTGCCACCGAGTTGATCTGATAATTCGTGGCGGCGTAGGTCTTGCCATTGGAAAGGGTGATCTTTTTGTTCTTGGTGGTGACAAGGCTGTTGCGGGGGATCTGCAGCATCCGCAGTGCACCGTTCTTGATGTCGAACTGCACGTACAGGATCATATCGGTCATGCCGTCGTTAGAGGTGGGGTCGTTGGAATAATTGCGGCCCTCTTCATAGTCGATGCCGCAGACCAGAATGTTCACCACATCGCCCTTGTATTCCTCGTCTGTCTTCACCTCTTCCTCAATGGTAGGGGTGCTGTCGTCCGGGCGGATGCTGTCCTCCACCTTGTTTACAAGGCTGACTCCGTACACCACCACACCGGAGATCACCGCGATGATGGCCATGACCACTGCAAAAGGCAGCCAGAGGGGCATTTTCTTTTTCTTTTTGCGGCGGCGCGGCGGCTTCTGCCCTGCTCCCTGTGCCGGGCGGCGCGGCGGCTCATTGTGTGCACCGCCTGTGCTCTGCTTTGCATCCGTGCTGGACGCGGCGTGACGCGGTGCATCTGCCGCCCGCTCCGGGCGCTTCAGCGAACGATCGGTATTGATATGGCGTGGCGTCTGGCTCATGCTTTTTTGTATCCTCCAGATTTTCACAGTCGTGCAAAAGGTTCTCTGCAAGACCTGTCATAGTCTTTAGTATAGCATTATCCGACGAAATCTGCAATCCGTTTTCTGTTTCCGCTTGTTTCAGAGCAGCTGTGCTCTCACCGTTCATTCTTCCCGCTGCGGGCGAGGATATCCTCATAGGCAGCCTTGGACATCGGGTCAAGGGGCTTGCCCTGCGAGAGCACAAAATCGTTGGTCTGCTTCAGCGCGGCCAGCATAGCGGCATCCAGATCCTTTTTTTCCAGCTTGCGCAGCTTTTCCACGCCGGGCCAATCCCGCTCCGCGCTGGTCATATCGGCCAGATACAAAATTTTGTCAAGCCGGGTCATGCCGGGTTTGCCCGCCGTGTGGCAGGCAATAGCGCTAAGCACCGCTTCGTCGGTCACACCCCACTGGGTGCGGGCCAGAATGGCGGCGCACACGCCGTGCCACACCGGGGCCGGGCGCTCTTCACCGCCCTCGGCATACTGGGGGTAAGCGCGCAGGATCTCGCGCATCTCATCCTTGCTGATCTCCTTGGCCGAGTCGTGCAGCAGGGCTGCCAGCGCGGCCCGCTCCTCGTCCTCACCGTAGATCTTTGCCAGCTTGACGGCCATTTTTTTCACATTCAAGGTATGCTCATAGCGCTTATCGCTCAAGCGGCTGCGCACAAGCTCCTTTGCCTGTTTGAGGTTCATTGGCTGATACTTCCTTTTTGTAGAGTTTCTCCCGGCGGATGACCGCCCGCACCGCCTCCGGCAGCTCAACTTCACACCCTTCGCCTGCAGTCAGACGGGTGCGGATGTCGCTGCTGGCCATGGGCAGCGCCTGTACCGGTGCAAACAGGATGCGTGCCCCGGTGGGGTCCAGCCGGAGAGCCTTTGCGTGCAGCTCGGGGTCGTCGCCCACATGGCGGCTGGTGACTACCAGATGGGCAAGGCGCAGGATATCCTGCCAGCGGTGCCAGCCGTCAAAGCTTAGCAGCATATCGCTGCCAATGGCAAGGTACAGCTGTGCACCGGGATTTTCCCGGGCCAGTTTTTCCACCGTGAGCACCGTATAGTTGCGGTTTCCGGCAGCGGCCTGCTCGATCTCCCAGCCGCTGACTTCCAGCTGCGGGATCGTGTCCGCATCCTCTTCCAGTGCATGGAAGCAGCTGCACATTTCCAGCCGCAGTGCGCCCGGCGCAGAGGTCTTCTGCTTGAAGGGCGAAAGCCCGGCAGGCATCACCACCACCTTATCCGGCTGCACGCGGGCAGCGGCAGCGCGCAGATTGTTCAGGTGGCCGTTATGGGGCGGGTCAAATGTACCGCCGTAGAGAAGAACTTTCATTTTTACTTCAGCAGATCAGCGTAGGCGCTGTCCTTTTTCTTCTGCAGGTACAGCACGAACTTGGAGCCGATCACCTGTACGCAGTCGGCACCGGTGGCCTCAGCCAGCTTGACCGAAGCCTCGCGGGCGTTGTACATGCTGTTTTCCAGCACCTTGAGCTTGATGAGCTCACGGGCGTCGAGGCAGTCCTTCACGCCCTGGATCATGGTCTCGTCGATCTCGCCCTTGCCCACGATGAAAACGGGGTCCATGGTGTTTGCCTTGCCGCGCAGGATGGCGCGCTGTTTGCTTGTCAGCATAGTTTTTCTCCTTTTATTTCAAAAAATCAGGTAGTTCTTTTTCCAATTCCGCCAGCGCGTTGCCGCGGTGGCTGATGGCGTCCTTTTCATCCGGGGTCAGCTGGGCATAGCTGCGGCCCTCGGTGTTGGGGCGCTTCTCGTGCTTTCCCACGCCGCAGTCGGCGGGGATGAACAGCGGGTCGTAGCCAAAGCCGTAGTCCCCGCACAGCCGTTCAAAGGCGATGCTGCCCGGGCACTCGCCCATGCAGGTCAGATGCCGCCCATCCGGCAGGATGAAGCACACCGCTGAGACGAACTTTGCACCGCGCTGCCCGGCAGGCACAGCCTGCATGGCGTCCAGCAGCTTGTCGTTGTTGGCTTCGTCGTCGCCGTGGCGGCCGCAGTAGCGGGCACTGTAGACGCCGGGCGCACCGCCCAGCGCATCCACGCACAGGCCGGAGTCATCGGCGATGGTGGGCAGGCCGCTTGCCCTGCAGATGGTCTCGGCCTTGATGAGGGCATTCTCGGCAAAGGTGGTGCCGGTCTCTTCCGGCTCGATGGTGATGCCCAGCTCCTTCTGGCTGACCACCTCGTGGCCCTGCGCTTCCAGAATGCGGCGCAGTTCGCGGAGCTTTCCGGCGTTGCCGGTGGCTGCACAAATCTTCATGCTGCGGCCCTCCTTAGTGCTTCCACTGGCGCGGGAGCAGCTCTTCCACAAAGCCCTCCGGGGTAAAGGGCAGCAGGTCGTCGATGCCCTCGCCCACGCCGATGAAGCGCACCGGCAGGCCCAGACGCTGCTTGACCGCTACCACGCAGCCGCCCTTGGCGGTGCCGTCCAGCTTGGTCAGGATGATGCCGGTAGCATCTGCAGCCTTGCAGAACTCCTTGGCCTGACTGATGGCGTTCTGGCCGGTGATGGCATCCAGCACCAGCAGGGTCTCCAGACTGGCCTCGGGGCTGGCCTTTTTGACGCTTCGGCTGATCTTGGAAAGCTCTGCCATCAGGTTGGATTTGTTGTGCAGACGGCCTGCGGTGTCGGCAATGACCATGTCATAGCCGCGTGCGGTGGCAGACTTTACGGTGTCGAAAATGACAGCCGCCGGGTCTGCGCCCTCGCCTGCGCTCACAATGGGCACACCGGCGCGTTTTGCCCAGATCTCCAGCTGTTCGCTGGCGGCGGCACGGAAGGTATCGCCTGCGGCCAGCATCACCTTTTTGCCCTCGCGGGTGTAGTAATCCGCCAGCTTTGCAATGCTGGTGGTCTTGCCCACGCCGTTCACTCCAATGACCAGAATGACGGCAGGCTTTCCGGAAAGGTCCATTTCAGCCTCCGGCGTCATCTCCTCGGCAATGATGTCCCGCAGGGCATCTGCCGCTTCTTCGCCGGTCTTCAGGCCCTTCTCGCGCACCCGGTCCCGCAGCTTGTCCACCAGACGCACGGCCACTTCGCCGCCCACATCCGCAAGGATGAGCTGTTCTTCCAGATCATCGTACATTTCGTCGTCGATGACGCTGCCGATGAGGGTGTTGAGGATATTGCCCCAGAAACCGGTGCGGGTCTTTTCCAGACCCGTTTTCATTTTTTCCTGTTCTTTTTCTTTGTTTTTCTTGCCAAATCCGAAGAACCTCATAGTGTCCTCCTATCTTTTTCTTTAATATATATCAGGAAACCAGCGTGGCGTCAACCTGTTCCAGATCCAGTCTGAGCAGTTTGGACACGCCGTCCTCCTGCATGGTGACGCCGTAAAGCACATTTGCGGCTTCCATCGTACCGCGGCGGTGGGTGATGACGATGAACTGGGTCTTGTCGCTCACCCGGCGCAGATACTGGGCAAACCGCACCACGTTGGCATCGTCCAGAGCGGCCTCGATCTCGTCCAGAATACAGAACGGTGCCGGGTTCACCGCCAGAATGGCAAAGTAGATGCTGATGGCCACCAGCGCCTGTTCACCGCCGGAAAGCGCTTCCAGGTTCTTGATGACCTTGCCCGGCGGGGCCACCCGGATGCCGATGCCGCAGGACAGCACATCGGCCTCATCCTCCAGCAGCAGGCTGGCTTCGCCGCCGCCGAACAGCTCGGTGAACACCCGGCCGAAGTTTTCGTTGATGGCGCGGAAGCTGTCAGTGAAGATCTCCCGCATCTGCGCCGAGAGTTTGGAGATCATGCGGATCAGCTCGTGGCGGCTTTCCTCCACATCGGTCACCTGATGCACAAGGGCGTCGTAGCGGGCCCGGACCTCTTTGTACTCCTCGATAGCGCTGACGTTCACGCTGCCAAGGGCACGGATCTTGCCCCGCAGTTCTGCCACCTGTGCCCGCAGGGCCGTCAGGCTCTCGAACTCCACGCAGAGGTTCTCTGCCTGACTCACTGAGAGCTGGTACTCATCCCACAGCTTTGCCACCGTCTGGTCGTACTCGGTCTCGGCTGCGGCCTTGCGTTCGGCAAGGCGGGCCATTTCGCGGCCCATCTCCTCGCGGCTGTCGGAGGAAGTGCGCGCCCGGCCCAGTGCCGCAGTCTCTGCCTGCTGGCGTTCCAGCCGCTGTTCAGTGGCTTCGCGGATTGCCTTTTCTTTTTGAGTGATCTCGGTCTGGCTGTCGGACTTTGCCTGCCGGATGGCTGCAATTTCTGCCCGGCAGCTCTCGCTGCGCTGTGCCAGTGCCCCAAGGCTTTCTTCCAGCGAGGCGCGGCGTGCGGCGGCATCCTGTGCCCGCTGTTCCAGCGCAGCGATCTGGCTGTAGGCCAGCTCGGCGTCCTTCTGGCGGGTCACCTGTTCCAGCCGCTTTGCGCTGAGCTTCTGGTTCAGCACCGTCTGCTGCGCCACAAAGCTGTCGTCTCCCTCGGCGATGCGGTTCATTTCAGCCGTCAGCAGATCGACCTTTGCTGTGAGCTCTGCCTGCAGAGCAGCAGCGCCCTCGGCCCTGCTCTGGCTCTCGGAAAGGGACGCTTTCAGGGCATCGATCTCCTGCTGCCGGGCGGCAAGAGTGCTCTCCTGCTGCTGTACGGCAGCTTCCAGCCGCTTCTGCTCTGCCTCGGCACGCACCCTGTCGTTGGCTGCGGTGATCTGTTCACTGGCCGTGGCGGTCAGCTCTGCCTGAAGGGCATCTGCCTGCTCTTTGCAGCGGTCGGTCTTTTCCTGCGCGGCAAGGCAGTCCTTCTGCAGTTTTGCAGCCTTTACCCGCAGCTCTTCCATCTCCTGCTTGCGGGTGAACAGGCCCGCGCTGCGCTGGACACTGCCGCCGGTAAAGCTGCCGCCTGCATTGACCACCTGACCGTCCATGGTGACCACCTTGCTCCGGAAGCCGTTATCCCGCGCCACGCGGGAGGCTTCGTTGATGTCGTCCACCACGATGATGCGGCCCAGCAGATTTGATACGATGTTGTCGTACCGGCGGTCGGCCTGCACAAGGCTGGAAGCCAGCCGCGCCGTGCCGGAAAGACGCCCCCGGAACACGCCGGGCTGGACGGTGTCCAGCGGCAGGAAGGTGGCGCGGCCCGCATTGTCATTGCGCAGCAGGGCGATGGCCGCTTTGGCGGCGGCCTCGTTTTCCACCACGATGTTCTGCAGTGCGCCGCCAAGGGCGGTCTCCACAGCCACCTCACAGCCCGGCTCCACCGTCAGGATAGCGGACACCGGCCCGATGACCCCCCGCAGACGGCGGGCACCGGCGGCACGCATGACGGCCTTGACCGAGTTCTGGTAGCCGTCCATGTTCTTTTCCAGCTCCCGCAGCACCGAAAGACGCTGGCGGGCGGCATCCAGCTCCCGGCCAAGCTTCTGCTCTGCCGCGTCGGCATCGTCCAGCGCGGCTTTGCGGCTTTTCAGCTTGAGCTCCAGACCGGAACGGACATTCGCCAGCTGCTTTTCGTTTTCTTCCAGCATCCGGCGGTATTTTATGGTATCTTCCAGATCCCGCTTTGCCTCGTCCCGCTGGGCGGTGCTCTCTTCTGCGTTCGCTTCGAGGGCGGGCAGGCGCTGGCGGGCTGTTTCCCCGGCAGCTTCGGCAGCGGCCTGCGCCACCTGCGCTTCGGTGCGCCGGGCCGTCAGGTCAGCAAGCTCCGCTTTCAGGGTGTCCTTGCGGGCACCGCTGGCACTGCTGGCATCGGTCAGGCGGGCGATCTCCGCGTTCAGTGCATCGATCTCTGCCGCCAGCTTTTCGCCTTCCGCTTCCATGGTCTTTGCCACGGCCCGGTGACGCTGCAAGGCGGCCTGTGCCTCGGTGCTGTCCTGTTCCCCGGCGCTGATCTCTTCCCGCAGGGATGCGGCGCTCTCCTCGTTGCGGAGGATGTCGTTTTCCAGCACGGCGATGCGGCTCTCCGACCCGCTGATCTGCTGGGTGATGCTGCGGATATCCCCATTCAGGCGCTCGACGGCAACCGTCAGCTGCTGTGCCTGCATCCGGATCTCCTCAGCCTCCTGCTCGGCGGCTCTGGTCTCGCGGTCAAAGCGTTCGTAATCGGCCTGCGCCGTCTCGTAGTCCCGCACCTGCTGGCGCACGGTCTCCCGGGCGCGGTGCACGCCGTCGGTCCAGAGGGTCACTTCCAGCGTCTTGCGCCGGGCACTCAGCTCCAGAAACTTTTCTGCCTTGGCGCTTTCTTTTTCCAGCGGGCCCACCCGGCTTTCCAGTTCGCCCAGAATGTCCCGCAGGCGCTCAAGGTTCTCGCCCGCCGCAGCAAGGCGGCGCTCGGCTTCGGTCTTGCGGTAGCGGTATTTTGCAATGCCGCAGGCTTCCTCAAAGATCTCGCGGCGTTCGCTGCTTTTTGCGGCCACGATCTCCGCGATGCGGCCCTGCCCGATCACCGAGTAGCCGTCGCGGCCGATGCCGGTATCCAGCAAAAGCTCATAGACATCCCGCAGGCGGCACACCTGCCCGTTGATGGTATACTCGCTCTCACCGGAGCGGTAATACTTGCGGCCAATGGTCACTTCGTCCGCGTCCAGATCAAAGGTATGGTCGGCGTTGTCCAGCGTCAGCCGCACCTGTGCAAAGCCCATGGCTCCGCGCCGCCGGGTGCCGCCAAAGATGACGTCCTCCATCTTGCCTGCCGCGCGCAGCTGGCGGGAGCTGGTCTCGCCCAGCACCCAGCGCACCGCGTCCGAAAGGTTGGATTTGCCGGAGCCGTTGGGGCCCACCACGCCGGTCACGCCTGCATCAAAGCGAATCTTGACCTTATCGGGGAAGCTTTTAAAGCCCTGGATCTCCAGTTCTTTGAATACCATTTACTTTTCCTTTATCACGCCCAGCAGCTTGAGCGCTTCTTTCGCGGCGCACTGCTCTGCGGCTTTCTTGCTGCGGCCTTCGCCACGGGCCACGCGGTCAGAATTGAACCGCACCGCCACCACGAAATGCTTGTCGTGGTCGGGGCCGGACTCGCTTTCCACCACATAGCTCAGGCGCTCTTCCGGGTTCTGCTGCACGATCTCCTGCAGGCGGGTCTTGTAGTCAGCCTCGGCGTGCTTGCCCTCGGTGATGAAGGGCAGGATGAATTTGCGGGCCACCTCCATGCCGCCGTCCAGATACAGCGCGGCAATGACCGCCTCAAAGGCGTCCGACACCACGCTGGGACGGGTGCGTCCGCCGCAGCGCTCCTCGCCGCGGCCAAGGCGCAGGTATTCGCCCAGATCGATCTCCTGCGCGAACTGGAATAGGGCGCCCTCGCTGACAAGGCTGGCGCGGATGCGGGTCAGATCGCCCTCCGGCCGGTCCGCATAGGCGTGGAACAGATAGTCTGCCGAGACGATCTGCAGCACGCTGTCGCCCAGAAACTCCAGCCGCTCGTTGTGCTTGACCGGGGTGCGGCTCTCGTTGGCATAGCTGGTATGGGTGAGCGCGATCTCCAGCAGCTCCGGATTTTTGAACTTATAACCAATAATTGTTTCCAACTGATGGCTCATGGTCGTTTTTACTCCCTTTTATTCCTCAGTTTTCTGTGCCGCAGCCAGCTCATCCAGCGCAGACTGCATGGTGCCGCACAGATCGTTCTCCACGCAGATCTTTGCCTGACGGATGGCGTTCTTGATGCCCTTGGCCTTGGAAGAGCCGTGGGCCTTGATGACCGGCTGCCTTGCACCCAGGAAGGGTGCGCCGCCGTATTCCTCGCTGTCCATCTGGTGCTTCAGGTCTGCCACACTGCCCTTGAGCAGCAGGTAAGCCAGCTTGCCGCCGAGGTTTGCGAGGAACATTTGCTTCAGCATGCCCAGCAGCATTTTTGCCACGCCCTCGGTCAGCTTGAGAATCACATTGCCGGTGAAGCCGTCGCACACCACCACGTCCACTTCGCCACCCGGCACATCGCGGGGTTCGATGTTGCCCACAAAGCGGATGCCGGGGGTGGTCTTGAGCAGCTGGTGGGCTTCCTTGAGCATGGGGGTGCCCTTGCTCTCCTCCGCACCGTTGTTGGCCAGCGCCACGCTGGGGCTGCGGCGGCCTTCCACCTTGTTCACATAGCAGCTGCCCATGACGGCGAACGCCGCCAGCATCTCAGGACGGCACTCCACATTGGCACCGCAGTCCAGCAGCAGGTAGGCCTGCTTTTTAGCGGGCACCATGGTAGCCAGAGCCGGGCGCTTGATGCCCTTGAGGGTGCGCACGATGAGGCTTGCGCCCACATGCAGCGCGCCGGTGCTGCCGGCCGAAACAAAGGCGTCGCCCTTGCCGTCCTTGAGCATGTTCAGGCCCACCACGATGGAGGAGTCCTTCTTCTGGCGGATGGCACGGGCAGGCTCATCGCACATGTCGATGACCTCGGTGCAGTTCACCAGCTCGATGCCGTCCAGCGGGATGCTGTTTTCCTGTGCGGTCTTGCGCACCAGCGCTTCGTCGCCCACGCCGACGACGTTGACGCCGTACTCCTTCACGGCCTGTGCGGCACCCTCCAGCACAGCCAGAGGGGCGTTGTCGCCGCCCATCATGTCCACGATAATCTTCATAGCTTTTCTCCCTTCTTAAAGAGAAGTTTCATCCAGCCAATGCTGGAAGCTGGCAACAGCGCGCTGGGCCTGTGCCATGTAACGCAGGCGCTTGTCCCGCGGGCGGCTCTCCTCCGGCAGCGGAGGAAGGATGCCCATATTCGCGCCCATGGGCTGGAAGTGCTTGTTCTCGGTGGTCAGGTACTGCACCAGTGCGCCGCACATGGTGTCGGCAGGCGGGGCGGGCAGCTCCTTTCCTTCCAGACGGGCATACAGGCTGCGGGCCGCCAGCAGGCCGCAGGCAGCGCTTTCCATATAGCCCTCAAAGCCGGTGATCTGCCCTGCAAAGAACACATTGGGGTGCTCTTTCAGGCACAGCTGGGCGCTGAGCACCCGGGGCGCATCGAGGAAGGTGTTGCGGTGCATGACGCCATACCGCACGAACTCGGCATTTTCCAGCCCGGGGATCATGCTGAACACCCGCTTCTGCTCGCCCCACTTGAGGTTGGTCTGGAAGCCCACGATGTTATACAGGGTGCGTTCCTTATTTTCGGCCCGCAGCTGGACATTGGCCCAGGGGCGGTGTCCGGTGTTGGGGTTCACAAGGCCCACCGGGCGCAGGGGACCGAACCGCATGGTGTCGGCGCCCCGGGCAGCCATGATCTCAATGGGCATGCAGCCCTCGTAGACCGTGACGGTGTCGGCCTTTTTGCCGTGGGCGTCCGGGTCAGGCTGAGCGCTCTGCTCTGCGCCGGTATCAAAGTCGTGCAGAGGGGCACGCTCGGCAGACGCGAGAGCCGCGTGGAATTTCTCGTACTCTTCCTTGTTGAAAGGGCAGTTCAGGTAGTCAGCCTCGCCCCGGTCATAGCGGGAAGCGGCAAACACCTTGTTGTAGTCCAGACTTTCGGCGGTGACGATGGGGGCCACAGCATCGTAGAAATGCAGACGCTCGTCCCCGGTCAAAGCCCCGATCTCGTCGGCCAGTGCGCCGTCGGTCAGGGGGCCGGTGGCCACCAGAATGGGGGCAGTCTCGTCAATGTGCTCCACCCGTTCCCGGTGGACGGTGATATTTTCACAGCTTTCCACCATGCGGGTCACTTCGGCGCTGAAGGCATCGCGGTCCACCGCCAGCGCACCGCCTGCGGCCACACGGGCCGTCTCGGCAGCGTTCAGCAGCTGGCTGCCCATCCGCCGCATCTCTTCCTTCAGCAGGCCGGAGGCAGAGTCCAGCCGTTCCGCTTTCAGGCTGTTGGAGCAGATCAGCTCCGCAAAGCCTGCGTTCTTGTGCGCGGGTGAAAAGTGAACGGGCTTCTGCTCGTACAGGTCCACCTGCACGCCCTTGCCCGCCAGCCAGAGAGCCGCCTCGCAGCCCGCAAGACCCGCACCCAGAATGGTTACTTTGTATTCGCTCATTTGGTTTTTCCTTTGCTCCAACCCTCTCAGTCATTGCCTGCGGCAATGCCAGCTCCCCCGAGGGGGAGCTTTTGCCAAAGAGGGAGGTTGTAGCGTATTCTCTGAAAAGCTTTCCCCGTCCGGAGGAAGGCTTTTATTTATCAGTCCTTCTTCGGCACCGGCATCTCAAAGCCGCAGCCTTCCTTTGCGCAGTAGAGCTTGGAACCCTTGCGGAACAGGGTGCTGCCGCACTTCTCGCACTTGGTGGGCACCGGGGTATCCCATGTCATGAAATCGCAGTCCGGGTAGCGCTCGCAGCCGTAATAGATGCGGCCCTTGGAGCTCTTGCGTTCCAGCATACGGCCCTTGCCGCACTTGGGGCAGATGCCGCCTGTATCCTTGACCAGACGCTTGGTGCCCCGGCACTCCGGGAAGCCGCTGCAGGCCAAAAACTTGCCGTACTTGCCCACCTTGATGACCATGGGCCGGCCGCACAGGTCGCACACCTCACTGGAAGGCTCGTCCGGCACTTTGACCTTCTTGCCTTCCATGTTCTTTTCGGCCTGCTCCAGACTGGCGGCAAAGCCCTGATAGAAGTCATCCACCGTCTTGTGCCAGTCGGCCTTACCGCTCTCGATCTTATCCAGATTCTTCTCCATCTGGGCAGAGAAGTCCACGTCCACGATGTGGGGGAACTGCTCCAGCATCAGGCCATCCACCGCCCGGCCCAGCAGGGTGGGCTTGAGCTTTTTCTGGTCGCGCTCCACATAGCCGCGGTCGATGATGGTGGTGATGATGGGCGCATAGGTGGAGGGACGGCCGATGCCGTTTTCTTCCAGCGCCTTGATGAGGGTCGCTTCGGTGTAACGGGCGGGCGGCTGGGTGAACTTCTGCTCGCTCTTCAGCTCGCGCAGCTTCAGCACCTGACCCTGTTCCAGCGGGGGCAGAGCGGTCTCCTTCTTTTCCTTTTCATCGGTGGCTTCCTCGTACAGAGCGGTAAAACCGTCAAAGGTGACGGTATAGCCGCTGGCCTTGAAACGGTAGTCTGCCGCGCTGACGGTGACGGACACGGTGTCCTGCTGGCAGTCTGCCATCTGGCTGGCCATAAAGCGGCTCCAGATCATGCGGTAGAGTTTTGCGGTGTCGCCGCTGATGCTCTTGTCCACCTCGTCGGGCGTCAGGGACGGCACCGAGGGACGGATGGCCTCGTGGGCGTCCTGCGCGGCAGTGGCGCTCTTGGTCTTCCAGGTGCGCTTGTAGGGGCAGATATAGGCTTCACCGTAGGCCCCTGCGATATACTCCTTGGCGGCAGCCACCGCTTCGTCCGAAATGCGCAGGCTGTCGGTACGCATATAGGTGATCAGACCCATGGTGCCGTGGCCTGCAATATCCACGCCTTCGTACAGGGTCTGGGCAGCGCGCATGGTGCGGGTTGCCGTAAAGCCCAGCCGGCGGGACGCCTCCTGCTGCAGGGTACTGGTGATGAAGGCCGGAGTGGGCTGCTTTGCCCGCTTGCCCTTTTTCAGCTCTGCCACCACGTACTCAGCCCCTTCCAGACCCTTTTCAATGGCCCGGGCCTCGGCTTCGTTTTTGGGCAGCAGCTTTTTGCCCTTGGCATCGGCAGCCAGACGTGCCGTAAAGCTCTTGTGGCCTGCGCCGAGAGTGGCGTCCACGTTCCAGTATTCGTCGGGCTTGAAGCTCTCGATCTCCTTTTCGCGGTCATCGATCAGCCGCACAGCCACGCTCTGCACGCGGCCTGCGGACAGGCCCCGGCGCACCTTGCGCCAGAGGAACGGGCTGAGCTTGTAGCCTACCAGACGGTCCAGCACCCGGCGGGCCTGCTGGGCGTTGAACAGATCCTCGTCAATGGCGCGGGGGTGGGCCATACCCTCCTTGACGCCCTTTTTGGTGATCTCGTCAAAGGTGACGCGGTTGGGCTCGTGGGGGTCCAGCCCCAGAATGTTTGCCAGATGCCAGCTGATAGCCTCGCCTTCGCGGTCCGGGTCGGTCGCCAGCAGCACGCCGTCTGCGTGTTTGGCCTTGCTCTTGAGCTCCTTGATGAGCTTTTCCTTGCCTTTGATGCTGATGTACTGCGGAGCATAGCCGTGCTCCACATCGATGCCCAGCTGAGACGCGGGCAGGTCGCGGATATGGCCCATGCTTGCGGTGACTTCGTAGTCATCGCCCAGATATTTGCCGATGGTCTTCGCCTTGGCAGGCGACTCCACGATAACCAGTTTCGCCATTCGAGTTTACTCCCATTCGTTTTTCTTTCTTCTTTATCGGTAACGCGCTGTGCGATGCGCACAGTACGGGATTCTCTATTTTTATAATATACCACAGCTGTTGTGTGCTGCGCCAGCGGAAATTATACTATTTTATCATATAGCGCTTTCCCGGCATGCACAGCACCCTGCCGGAAAGCTCCAGCTTCATCAGGGTGCCCAGCAGTGCTGCCGTGGGCAGGCCGCTGCGCACGCAGAGCTCCTCAATGCCAAGCGGCTGCGGGCCGATGCAGGAAAGCACCTTCCGCTCGTTCTCGCTCAGAGGCTCCGGCTGCTTTGCCGTCACCGCCGCTGTGCTCTGCCGGCGCAGGCCCAGCGGGCCCATCAGGTCATCTGCACTGCTCACAGCGCGGGCACGGCCATCCCGCAGCAGGCCGTTGGTGCCTGCGGAGTTGGGCGAGTAGATGCTGCCCGGCACCGCAAACACCGGTTTCCCATAGCGTTCTGCATGGGACACGGTGGACATGGTGCCGCTTTTCTCCTGTGCTTCCACCACCAGCAGCGCAGAGCTGAGCGCCGCAATGAGCCGGTTGCGCTGCAGAAAGCCATTGGCGCCAACGCCCTCACTGCGGGGCGGATATTCGCTGATGACGCAGCCCTTCTGCTCGATCTTATGCCGCAGCACCGCATTCGCTGCCGGGTAGGTGCGGTCGATGGGCACGCCCATCACCGCAATGGTGGGGCAGTTGTTTTTCACGGCGGCACGGTGTCCGGCGCTGTCCAGTCCGTCGGCAAGGCCGCTGACGATGACTGCACCGCTCTTTGCCAGTGCCCCGCCGATGTCTGCCGCTGCATTCAGGCCGTATTCTGTCGGCCTGCGGCTGCCCACGATGCCGATCGTGCCCGGTTCATTGAGCCAGCGCGGGTCGCCGGTGCAGTAGAGCACCAGCGGCATGTCCGGAATGCGGGAAAGGGCCAGCGGGTAATCCGGGTCATCAAAGGTCAGGATGCGTACACCGAGGTCATCGCACCGCATGACCAGTGCGTGATACTGCTCCGGGTCCAGCTGCTGTGCGCGAAGCGCGGCAGCATCCCCGGCTGCAGCGCGGAATTCAGCGGTGTCCCGCGCTTCCCACGCTTCCTGCGCACCGCCAAACGCATCCAGCACACGTCCCGCGTGGATGCTGGCCGGGCCCAGCACGTGGGCCAGCCACAGCCAGCACAGCAGCGGGTCCGGCGCAGGCTCCGGCGGAAAAAGGCCGGTCTGCCCGGCAAGCTCCCTCACAGGCTCTCCTCCCGGAAATGCCACAGCAGGATGCTGCCCGCAATGCCGGCATTCAGGCTTTCCACCCGGTCGGTCATGGGGATGCGCACCGTGCTGGTACAGGCGGCGATGGTCTCATCGGTCAGGCCCTGGCCCTCGCTGCCGATGACGACGCAGACGCCGCCGGGATAGCTGGCCTGCGCCGCGCTCAGCGGCTGGGACTTGTACAGCGCAGCCGCAAGGCAGGTGATGCCCTTTTCCCGCAGCTGGGCAATGGCATCGGGCATGGCACCGGCTTCGATCACCGGGATGCGCACGGCGGCTCCCATGGAAGCCCGCAGGGTCTTGGGGGCCCACACGCTGGCACAGCCGTCGCTCAGGATCACGCCGTCAAAGCCAAAGGCAGCTGCAGAGCGCAGCAGGGTGCCCACGTTGCCGGGGTCCTGCACCCGTTCCAGCGCCAGATACCGCCCGCCGGTCTTCACCTCGTCCAAGCCGTGCACCGGGGTGCGGAATACGCCGAACACCCCCTGATGGGTGCCCACATCGGCCAGCTTGTCGGCCACGTGATCCTCCACAAGGTAGTGCTCGCCGGGCAGGTCTGCCAGCTCCGGGCACTTTGCCATGGCGCTCTCGGTATAAAACAAGGTCTCCAGCTGTGCGCCGCGGGCAAGCTCCGGGCACAGTTTGCGGCCCTCGGCCAGAAAGCGGCCCTCACTGCGGCGGAATGCCGCGCCGGAAGAAAGGCGGCAGGCATATTTGATCTTTGCGTTTTCCCGGCTGGTGATCTTTTCGTCCATTGTATTCCTCCTGCTGAAAGCGGGCATTCATCTGTAAAAAAGCAAAAAGGGCAGCGTCTGCCACAAAAGCTCCTGCGGCAGGGCACTGCCCTGAAACACTGTTTTCGTCCGCAAGAACCCCGGATACAAAACGGACGCCCGCGCGTATACGCGGGCGTCACGATTCAGGTTCTTGATCAGGCGTTCTTGACGGTCTCGACCAGAGCTGCAAAGCTCTTGGGATCGTTGATGGCCATCTCGGACAGCATCTTGCGGTTCAGCTCGATGCCAGCCTTCTTCAGGCCTGCCATGAAGGTGGAGTAGTTCATGCCCAGAGGACGGACTGCATTGTTGATGCGGCAGATCCACAGGTTGCGGAACTGACGCTTCTTCATGCGGCGGCCAGCCAGAGCGTAGTTGCCGCTCTTCATGACCTGCTGCTTGGCCATCTTAAAGTGCTTGCTCTTGCAGCCGTAGAAGCCCTTGGCCAGCTTCAGCATCTTCTTACGACGTTTGTGAGTCATGGTTGCGCCCTTGATACGTGCCATTTTATATATCTCCTTTAGTTATCTGTAGTAGAATGTTTGTGCCTGCGGCTCGCTCTTAGGCGTAGGGCAGCATGCTCTTAATGGTAGCTGCGTTGGTCTTATCAACGTAGCTGGGCTGACGATAGCCACGGGTCAGCTTGGTGGTCTTCTTGGTCAGGATGTGGCTGCGGAATGCGTGGCCGCGCTTGATCTTGCCGTTCTTGGTCAGCTTAAAGCGCTTCTTAGCGCCGGAATGCGTCTTCAGTTTCATCTTAGCCATTTTAGTTTCCTCCTAAAATTAGTCCTTATTGGGTTTCGGGATCAGCAGAATGGACATCGTGCGGCCCTCGAGCACCGGCGGCTTGTCGGTGGATGCCTGCGGCAGAGCCTCGGCAAAACGCTTGAGCACGTCTGCGCCCAGAGCACTGTGCGCCATTTCACGGCCGCGGAAGCGGATCGAAACCTTAACCTTGTGGCCAGCTGCCAGGAATTTGGCAGTCTGGTTCAGCTTGGTATTGAAGTCGTTGGTGTCAATGTTGAGCGAGAGGCGGGTCTCCTTGACTTCGACCACCTTCTGGTTCTTCTTGGCTTCCTTCTCCTTCTTCTGCTGTTCAAAACGGTACTTACCGTAGTCCAGCACCTTGCACACAGGCGGGACGGCCTGCGGTGCGATCTTGACCAGATCCAGTCCGGCCTCTTCTGCAGCGCGCATAGCCACCTGAATGGACACAACGCCCTTCTGCTCGCCGTCTGCACCGATCAGACGGACCTCACGGTCACGGATCTGACCGTTGATCTCCAGTTCCTTCGACTTTCCAGCGGTAGCGATAATGAATGCACCTCCAAACAAAATCCATTTTGTTGCAATATTTGGCATAGAAAACGCGGCCGCCCATTTTCAGGACAGCCGCGCAAAAATTCACTCAAAAGCCGCAATCCACACAAAGATGAACTGCTTTTCGGGTATAGCCCGGGGATTCCGACCCCACAAGGCGAGCGCGGCACAGGCCGTAGCTGCTTTCTTTACCCGGTTATTCTACCACAGGCAGAAAGCGCTGTCAAGCACTTTTTATGCGTTTTGCGGGAAAAATATGACTTTTGAAAAAGAAGTAAGTTTCCGATAGCGTCCTCGCCCTCTCCGTCATTGCTTACGCAATGCCACCTCTCCCAAAGTGAGAGGCTTTGGCAGTCCATACAAAGTTTGCGGTTTTGCCAAGGGCTCCCCCTTTGAGGAAAGACTTCCCCCGGTCCGGGGGAAGATGTCGCGCAGCGACAAAAAGGGGAATCTGTCGAGCAAATGCGAGACTGAGAGGGCGAGCCCGGTTTCCTTACACCTCGATCAGCTTCCCCAGCTCCAGCGAGCAGATGCCCTTATAGGTCACCTTCTTCGGGGCAAAGCGCTTATCGATGGCAAGGGCGTAGAGGTTCAGCTGCGCGCGGTAGGCCCGCAGGAAATCCGCCTCGGTCTTGCGGCGGTCGGTCTTGTAGTCCAGCAGTTCCAGATGATCCGGATATACCAGCACAAGGTCTGCGATGCCCTGCACCAGCACCTGCTCTCCCTCGGCCCGGACGCCCTCTGTGCCCTGCGCAGCCAGCACCGCTTCGGCAGGCAGCGCCGTGATGAAAGCCAGCTCCCGCAGCACCTCGTCTGCTGCGCAGATCTTTGCAAAGGCCTCGCCTTCCACAAAGCGGCGGATCCGGCTCACATCCAGCTTTTCCGCGATCTCCGGGGCCACAAGCTGCCTGTCCACCTGCCGCTGACGCTCGGCCAGAATGGCTTCCTCAAGCCCGCCCGCGTCTTTTGCAGCTGCAAGGGCCGAAAAGTCCGCATGTTCCAGAAAGGCGTGCAGAGCCGTACCCATTTCGGCGGCGGTCAGGCCGTCTCTGGAAAGGAAAGCAGGCCGTTCCAGCGTGGTCTGCTCGGCTTTGTGCACGATACTGGTCACGCTGACCTTGGCGGGCACAGCGGCCAGCTCCGCCGCCGGGTAATGCCAAGCAAAGCCTTCCTGCAGCCCGGCCACCAGAGCCGGGTCTGCCGGGACGGCTGCAGGCTGTTCCGGCTCCGGTCCGGACGCTTCCGGTTCCGGCTGGGCTTCCTGAACCGATACGGTGATCTCGCTTTCCGTAAACACGAAGGGCAGTTCCAGATCTCCGGCCAGCCGCCGCAGCGGCCCGCCAAAGGGATGCACCAGCAGCGCCGCACGCAGCCAGTCGGCAAAGCTGTTCGCCTGCCGGTTCAGGGTTTCCCCCGCTCCTGCCGCCAGAAACGCCGCCGCCCGGGCAAAGGGATTGCCGGTCTTGGTCATGCCCAGCGGGATGGTCAGGATCAGCATATCCTGTGCGCGGGTGAGCGCCACATACAAAAGGCGCATCTGCTCGCTGCGGGTCTCCTGTGCGTGAGCATTGGCAAGGGCGGTGTATGCGGCGGTCTTGTACAGGTCCCCCTGTTCCGGCCGCAGCCGCAGGCCTGCCCCGTATTCCCGATGCAGCAGCACCGGCTGATAGGTGTCGCTCAGGTTGAAGTGCCGGGCCGTATCGCCCACGAACACCACCGGAAACTGCAGGCCCTTGGAGCGGTGGATGGTCATGATGGTCACGCAGCCCGGGCGTGCGCCGCCCGGCACTGCGTCCTGCCCGGTGGAGCCTGCCTGTGCCGCCGCATCGATGGCACGCACCAGCGCCGAAATGCCGTTTGTGCCGGATTCCGCACAGAACGCTGCAAACCGGCGGGCATCCTCCCGGCGGCGGGCTCCGTTTTCCAGCACGCCCAGCGCGGCAAGGTAGCCGGTGGAGACAAAGATCTCTTCCAGCAGCTGCTCTGCCGGAACACTGCGGGCCATGCGCCGCAGCTCGGTCAGCCGGGCGTAAAAAGCCTTCACCTTTTGGGTGAACGGTGTTTCATCTTCACTCTGCACCACCTGCAGCACTGCGCCGTACAGGCTCATGCGGGTGAGCTTTGTGCCGGGCTCCTGCTGTTTTTTCTGCGTCTCCTCGCTGCAGGCCCGCAGACGCACAAGGTCGTCGTCTGTAAACCCGAACATCGGCCCCAGCATGGCAGCAGCAAGATAGATGTCCTGCGCCGGGTTGTCGATGACCTTTAAAAGCGAGATCAGTGGACGGATGTGCGGGGCTGTCATCAGATTTTCCCGGGCGTCCGCGTAGACCGGGATGCCCCGGGCCGTGAGCGCTTCTTCGTAGGCAAGAAAATCGCCGCGTGCCGCCAGCAGGATGCAGCAGTCCTCGTACTGCACGGGCCGGACAGACCCGCCGTCCCGCACCGGGGTGCCGTTTTGCACCAGCTCTTCGATGTGCTGGGCGATCCACGCCGCGTCGGTCTCGGCGGTGTCGTCCGGCAGAAAATGCGCTTCCACGCTGCCGGCGTATTCGCCGGGTGCACCACACACCAGCCGCTGGCCGTCGCCATAGGCGGTATCGCCCAGCCGGGGCGTCATGAGCTGTTCAAAGATAAAGTTGATGCCTGCCACCACCTGCGGGGCGGAGCGGAAGTTGGCATCCAGTGCCAGCAGTGCATCGGTGCCCGGCGTTCCCTCTGCCGGGCGGGGCCGTGCCGTGCCGCCGGGCAGAGGGGCCCAGACATCCAGCTTCGTCCGGAAGATGCTGGGGTCGGCCTGCCGGAAGCGGTAGATGCTCTGTTTCAGGTCGCCCACCAGAAACAGGTCGTCCCCCGCCGGGGATGCAAGGCAGCGATAGATGGCATCCTGCAGCGCGTTGGTGTCCTGATATTCGTCCACCATCACAGCGGCATAGTTCTGCCGGATGCTCTGGCACAGTGGGGTAGGTTCTCCCTCCGGCGTGCGCAGCAGCCGCAGGGCCTGATGCTCAAAATCGCTGAATTCCAGCAGCTTGCGCTCCTTTTTCTTTGCCGAGAAACGGGCGTCAAAGTCCCGCACCGCGGCAAACAGGGCCCGCAGCCGGGGCAGCGCCTCCCTGCGGTCGGCTTCGGCCTCCTCCTCGCTGCAGGAGATAAGCTCCGTGATCTGCTCGAACAGCTTGGCGGCTTCGTCCGTGCGGGTGCGCACCGCCGCCTTGTGGTCGCCGGTCAGCCGCTTTTTCATGCCCTTGAAGCCGGGCATCTCCTCCATGCCCAGCACATAGGGCGTGAGCTTATCATACAGCGGCGTCCACTCCCCTGCCGCCGCCAGCCGTTCCACCTCGCCCAGCAGGGCGGCGGCGCTTTCCAGCCGGGAGAGCGGCTCTGCAAATTTATCGTTGACGCCTGCTGCGGCCTTGGCTTTGGAGGCTGCCGTCTTGCCTTTTTCCTCGGCCTGCGCCTGCGCAAGGGCAAAGTCCTCTCTGCAGTCGGCCAGCGCCGCCGTCAGCAGCTCCCGGGCCGCTCCGGCGCAGCGGGCCGCTTCGGCCAGCAGCAGGTCATGCCAGCAGGTGGAGCCAAAACCGTTCTCCTGCTGCCATGGAGCCAGATATTCGTCCATGCGGCGGTCGTAGTCCGGCAGTGCCCGCAGAAAATCGTACACATGCAAGATGGTATTGCCTGCGGCCTGATCGGTGCGGCCCTTGCCGTAAAGGTCTGCAAAGGCGCAGAAATCCGGGTCGCGGTAGGCATTTTCCAGCGTTTCGGCCAGCGCCGAAGCCCGCAGCACCTCCACGCTGCCGGGGTCTGCCGGGGCAAAGTCCGGCGGGATGTCCAGCGCCTGAAAGTGTTTATGCAGCAGGTCCAGACAGAAAGCATCGATGGTGCAGATGGGTGCCCGCTGCAGCAGCATCCGCTGGCGGCGCAGGGCCGTGTTGTGGGGCTGCTGCACACTGAGCCGCAGCAACGCCTGCCCGATGCGGGCCCGCAGCTCTGCCGCCGCCGCATTGGTAAAGGTGACGATGAGCAGCCTGTCTGCATCCACCGGGTGCTCCGGGTCGGTGATGAGCCGCACGGCACGTTCGGTCAGCACCGCTGTTTTGCCGCTGCCCGCCGCCGCGCTTACCAGCAGCGCACCGCCCCGGTCCTCGATGGCGGCCCGCTGGGCCGGGGTCCATTTGGGTTCGCTCATGCCTGCTCACCCTCCTTCTCGTTCTCGGTCTCTTCCGGCTCAAAGGGCTTGGCCGGAGCCTCCAGTGCACGCTCGCCGATGCCGGTCTCGTGGCAGCAGATAAAGCTGTAGTCGCACCAGACGCAGGGGTTCCTGCCTGCCCCGGCTACCAGCGGTTCCGCTTCGATGCGGCCGCTGTAGAGCTGGCTGCCCATCTGCGTTACAAGGTCATCCAGATGAAGCTGTATCCGGTTGAGCTTGGCGATATCCGCACGCTTATCCTTCTGGTTGGGGCTGGGTTTGCCGTCCCGGTAACCAAAGGGCAGGTAGCGGCCGGTCTCGGCGGCGTCCATGGCATCGAACACCCGCTGCTCGTCCCGCACAAGGCCGTCCAGCTCGTATTCCGTTCCGCGCTCTGCCTGCTGCCGGGCCGTGGTCTTGGGGGCCGGGTCTGCCAGCAGGTACAGAACACCTGCGGGTTCCGCGCCGGTAAAGCGCCCGCTTTTATCCCGGGTCAGGCTGAACAGATACAGCAACATCTGGCAGTCCAGCCCGCAGTAGACCTCCTTCAGGTTCAGCTTCTTGGTGCCGGTCTTGTAGTCCACCACCCGCACCCAGCGGGTGCCGTTTTCCTCCACCCACTCGTCGGCGCGGTCCACCGTGCCCACCAGCTGCACCGTGCGCCCGTCCGAGAGATGATACACCTGCCCGGGCACGGCGTCCTCCCCGGAGCCGATGCGCAGCTCGCAGGCTGCCGGGTGGAAGCAGGACTGCTTCTGTTCGTCCCGCAGATAGCACAAAAGGCCGGTCATGCTCTTTTTGAGGCGGGAGAGCAGATAGGTGAACCGGGCCGTATCCTCGGGCAGATAGCGCTTTGCATATTCATCCACCAGCAGGCCGGCAAGGCCCGCCATGGCTTCGTCGTCCAGCTCCAGAAAAGGCGTCAGCGCCTTGCAGGGGTTATCCGCAGCCGGGTGCGGGTCCAGCGCCATCTGCAGCACCCAGTGCATCAGGGTGCCGCTCTGGTCGGCTGAAAGCTCGGCCCGCCTGCGGGGGCGCAGGCCCAGCACATACTGCAGGAAATAGCCATACCGGCAGGTATAGTATTTTTCCAGCTGGCTGGGCGAAATGCGCAGCCGCTGCCCCAGCAGGCCGCTCAGCGCGGACAGGTCGTTCACCTGCCGGGGCGGGTCCTCCTCCATGCGCTGCAGCAGCGCAAGGCCCCGGGGTGCATCCGTCTGCGGCAGGCGCAGCGCCTCGGTCAGACTGGCGCGTTCCGTGTCGGTCAGCGGCCAGCCGCCCAGCGTATCCAGTGCATCGGCGGGGGTAGCCGCAAGGTCGGGAAGCTCCAACTCCGGTGCCGCCGGGTGCAGGGCCTCCACGATGGGCTCCAGCGCTGCGCACAGGGTCTTGCCCTGCCCCTTGGGCCAGCTGAGCCACAGTCCCTTGGCCGGGACGGTAAGGGCCTTGTAAAAGCACACCTGCTCGCGCACCACGCGGTTCTCAAAACAGTCCGGCAGATCGATCTGCTTTGCCATCAGGGCATCGCGGTCGGCGTGGGTCAAAAGACCCGTCTCGGACGGCGCACAGGGGAACTCCCCTTCCGCAAGGCCCAGCACAAATACATAGTCCGGCGCATCCAGGCGCATTTTGCCGGCGCTTGCCAGCACCACCGCGTCCAGCGTCTGCGGGATGTGCCCAAGGTCCGACGAGCGCAGCAGCAGACTGAACAGGTCCTCATATTCCGCAAGGGTCACACCCTGCCCGCCCAGCAGATGGGCCATTTCGTCCAGCAGCTGCATCACCACGTTCCACTCCCGGGCCGCTTCCTCTGCCGCCGGGATGCCCCGGGCCGCACGGATGGACTCGATCTGTGCGGCCTGCTGTTCCTCTGCTCCCAGCTCCTTCAGGCAGAAATACAGCGCCCGGCTGATCTGCTCCGCGTTGGCCCCGCGCACCCTGCCGCGCAGGCTGTCCACCGCCGTCACCAGCAGCTGACGGGCCTTTTCGGCATCGGCCAGCGTTTTCCGGTCCTCTTCGGTCAGCTCGTTCTCGCCAAAGCCCCGGGGGCTTTTTTCAAAGCCTGTCCGCCACGCCGCCGCATCGGGCGACCAGGTGTAGGCATAGTTTTCCAGGGCACAGACCTCCGGCTCGCTCAGGGCGCACAGGCCGGTCTTGGCCAGAACGGTCAGGTTCTCGGTCATGTCCGCGCCGCGCACAAGGGCCAGCAGCGCCCGCACCGCTGTGGCCGGGGCGCTGAACTCCGGCGTGGTGGGTTCATCGCAGTAGAGCGGGATGTCTGCCATGCGGAACTCGTACCGGATGGCGGCGCGATAGCCGGCGATGTCGCGGCAAACCACCGCGATCTTTCCGCAGCGCACACCCTGCCGCATCAGGCGGCGGATGGCCGCAGCGGTGCAGCGGGCTTCTTCTTCCCGGCTGGCAGCCGCAAACAGCCGCACCTCCGGTGCCGCAGGCGGCACCTCACAGGTACCGGTCTCCAGCAGTTCCGTCACAGCGGCAAGACCGGGGGCGTCCCTGTGGCGCAGGTCTGTGCGCAAAAGCTCCGGCACTGCCGCTTCGGCCCCGTTTTTGCGGGCCAGCTGGCGCAGCTGCGCCGCCACCTGCTTTGCGCCGGAAAACAGCCCCATCTCCCCCGGCACCATGGGGGAACCGTCGTCACACAGGGCCACCGTGACCGTGGGCAGCGCCGCCAGCATCGCACCCATCAGCCGCTTTTTGGGGGCGTTGAAGGTGTCAAATTCGTCAATGAACACCTCCCGCTCCCGCAGAAAGTCCGGCAGCTCGCCCCGGGCAAGGGCAGCTTCCAGCCGGGCCGCCGCCAGCTCCAGCCGGTCAGAGGGGTCCATGCCGGTGCCCGCCAGCAGCGTCTCGTAGCCCTGAAAGATCAGCGCCAGCTCGCTCAGCTTGCCGCTCTCGGGGCCGCAGTCCCGGGCCAGCTCTGCCAGCTGTGTGCCGGAAAGCCCGGCACTCTTCAGCTCGTCGATGGTCTGGGCCGCCATCTGGCAGAAGGCTGCGCTGCGGCGGTGGCGGTAGTAGTAATGCACATTGTCCTGCAGTTCTTCCAGTGCGCGGCGCACCAGCACGGCCCGGCCTGCGTCCGAAAGGGTCTGCACCGCCGCGCCGCCCTCAGCGGAGAGGATGCGCTCGGCCAGACTGGTAAAGGAAAAGCTTTCCACCATGCCGGAAAGCGCATCGCCCAGTTCCCGGTAGATGCGGCCCTCTGTGCTGGAGGTGAACTGTTCCGGCACCAGCAGGATGCTGTACCGGCCCGCCTCGGCCCGGGCACGGATGCGGGAATAGAGCAGCGTCGTTTTGCCGCTGCCGGAGCCGCCTAAAACCAGTTTGAGCATGGGGCACTTCCTCCTTGAAAAACGATCTGTGTTTATTGTAACACGAAAATCCTCTCAAAAAAAGTGTGATTATCTACCCTTTAGCCTTCAGCTGTGGTACACTTGGACCGATAAACTTTTCCACACAAGAGAGGAAGCCTGTATGAAAATTTTAGCTGTTGACTACGGCGACAGCCGCACCGGCCTTGCCACCTGCGACCGCACCGAGTTTCTGACCACAGCCATCACCCCGCAGATCACCCTGAAAGCCCGTAATAAGGTAGCCGCCCGGGTATGCGAGGTGGCAGAGGAGATCGGTGCTGAGCTCATCGTCATCGGTCTGCCGCTGAACATGGACGGCACCGAGGGCGAGCGCGCCGCCAAGAGCCGCAAGCTGGCAAAAACGGTCGAAATCTGGAGCGGCCTGCCCGTGCGCATGTGGGACGAGCGCCAGACCACCTGCGCCGCTGCCGACCTGCTGGACGAGAGCGGCACCTTTGGCACAAAGCGGAAGGAAATTCTGGACTCTGTGAGCGCCACGGTCATTCTGGATGACTATCTGGCGTGGCGGAAGGAGCACCCGGGGGAAATATAAGAAAAAGGACACCTGACGGTGTCCTTTTTCTTATTCGTACTGCGTAATGCTCACGCTGTTGATGGTGATGTCCTCACGGGGCTTCTGGTTCTCGTCCACGGCAGTCTGGCCGATGGCATCCACCACGTCCATGCCCTCGTACACCTGCCCCAATACCGTGTCGGTGTAGTCGAGGTAGGGCGCACCGCCCGCCGTCTGGTAGGCAGAAACGACCTCCGCGCGGTAGCCGGCACTGTTCATCTGATCCACCAGCTCCTGCGTCACAGACTGCTCTCCCGGCAGGGTCTGCACCACGTAAAAGACGCTGGCGCACTCACCGGAAGCATCCGTGCCCATGCACAGGGCACCGGAATAATGGTGCAGGCTGTCGGTGGTCTCAGCCGGGTAGCGGCCGCCGTTCCAGATGGTGTTGCCCCTGCCGTCGGCCCCCTGTCCGGCCTCCACCACAAAGCCGCTCTCCACACGGGAGACTGTCAGGCCGTTGTAGTAGCCCGCCTGTACAAGGCCCGCAAAGTTATCATAGGCCTGCGGGGCCTTATCCGGGAAGAGCACCGCCCGGAACACGCCCGCCGAGGTATCGAATACCGCAACGGTATCCCCCGCTGCCGGGTGGGTGAACTGCAGCTCTGCCGACTCCACCGCCGGGCGGTCGATCTTCTGGGCGGTGCTGCCGCCTCCGCCGACGCCGCCAAAGCTGCAGCCGGTCAGGGCCAGTGCTGCTGCCAGCACCAGTGCCGCCCATCTTTTTTTATGCATCATTTTCACCCACGCTCCATACACTCTAGTAACCGCACGGCACACCGTGCGCAAAAGATTCAGAGGATAGTATATCATATTCTGCCCCAGAGTGCGAGAGCAAATGCGTGAAAATTTGTTACACAATTTCTGTGCGAAAAAGCATCTTGACGAGCAGGCAAAAAAACGCTACACTATATGCAGACCCGAGCGGGCGGCACATAAGCGGCCCGTTTTATGACACGATACAGGAGACGCTATCTATGTCTGATGAGATCAAGAACCCCAATACCGAAGAGGAAAATCAGCCTGACCTGATGACTCTGGAAGATGAGGACGGCAACGAGATCACGTTTGAGGTGATCGATGCGCTGGACTACAAGGGCGTGCATTATCTGGCTGCTGTGGAATACGCCGAGACCGAGGAAGAGGCTGAGAACGCTCAGCTGGTCATCCTGAGCGTCGGCGAAGACGATGAAGGCGAGTATCTGGACGTCGTGGATGACGACGAACTGCTGCTGGAGCTGGGCAAGCTGTTTGAAGAGCGCTTGAGCGACGAGTACGACATCGAAGAATAATTCCAGACAAATTACCCGGCAAGACTTCCTGCCCGGCTCGATTTGTTGCGGTTTATATGATCCTACTAATCATTCAACGGGAGCCCGGAGTTCTCCGGCGGATTGCAGACCTCCCCGCCATGGGTCGACCATGGAGGTTCGATGAGGAAGCGTGAATCCGGCGACAGGGCACCCACCTGTCCGTAAGGGTAGGTTTGATTGACCGCAGACGACCGGGCGGGATCTTTTTATAGCAATCCATCCACCGCTGTCCTCTGCAAAACAGAGACAGTGTGTGGATTTTTTATTTCCCTGAATATGGAAAGGATGTGCATTGCGGCATGAAGTCAGAACATCTGGTTGGCACCTCCATCCCCCGTTTCACCTTTGATACCCCCACCACACCGGGAAACGATTTTTATAAGCTGTGCGAGGGTGAGCACCCGCTGGTGATGATCTTCCTGCCAGCCTTCGACCACCCTGTCACCCGGGAATACCTGACCCGCTACCTGCAGACCCTGCCCAGACTGCGCGGCGTGCGGCTGGCCTGCGTGGTGCACTCTTCGCCCCGCACGGTGGCAAAAGCCACACAGGGAGCCGAGTTTCCCTTCACGCTCATCTGCGACGCGCCGGGGGTGCTGTACGGTTATCTGGGCGTGGAGCAGGCCCGGGGCATCCTGAGCTGGAGCTTTGCGGCCCAGCGCATCTACAAAGCCGCCAGAGAGCAGGGCTACCGCTATGACAGCAGCGCCCCGCAGCTGCTGCCGCTGACGCTGGTGGTGGGCCATCAGGGCAGGATCCTGTTCACCCACTCCGGCCGCAGCCAGACCGACCTGCCCGAGGACTGCGCCGCCATCCGGGAGATCACCCGCGAGGTGGTGCGCACCATGGCCGAGGACCAGCGGCGTACACATCCCCACTGCTCGGACGAGACGCTCACCCTGCCGGATCTGGTAGGCTGGGACGATCTTGACGGAAGCAGTAATTGAGTCAACAAGCAAAAGCACCTGCAATTGGTTTTGCAAGTGCTTTTGTTTTTGCATGATTTTTCAGCTTTCAGAGGAACTATCGTCCGAAAACAGCCCCGGGATGCCGCACAGGGCTGCGATGCCCACCAGTGTGAACACGATGCGGGACCAGATGGATGCACTGCCGCCCAGCAGCCAGCCCACAAAATCGAACTGGAACAGCCCCACAAGGCCCCAGTTGATGCCGCCCACGATCAACAGGATCAGGCAGATTTTATAAAAGGTCTGCACAAAAAAGACCTCCTTCCCTTGCGGACAGTATGCCCCGTGGGAAGGAGGTCTATGCATTTTTATCGGCTCACCCGTGCGCCGCCGCGGTCAGGCTGCGCCACGTACACCTGCTTCCAGCGCCGCTTTGCGGCCTGTGCAGCAGTCCGTGCGGCCCCTTCGTCCCGGAACACGCCGAACACCGCCGCACCGCTGCCGGTCATCAGGGCGGTGACAGCGCCATGCTCCCGCAGCAGGGTCTTGATGGCCCCGGTGTCCTTTGCTCCGCTGCACTCTTCCAGCGCATTGCCGGCGGCAGCGCAAAGGGCGTCCAGATCTCCGGCACGGATGGCGGCTTCCTGTGCGCCGCAGTCCGGGTGGACACTGCTGCCCACCCGATCGTAGGCCGCAAAGGCCTCCGGGGTGGAAACGCCGTAGTCCGGCATCACCACCGTGAACCAGCACTCCGGCACCGGCGGCAGGGCCTTGAGGAAGTCTCCCACGCCCTGCACCCGGCAGGTGCCGCCCATCAGGGCAAAGGGCACATCCGCACCGATCTTTGCGCCCAGTGCACACAGCTCACTCATGGAGAGCCGTGCACCGTACAGCTCGTTCATGCCCACCAGCACGGCAGCGGCGTCAGCGCTGCCGCCTGCCATGCCTGCCCGCACCGGGGTATTTTTATAGATGGTGATGTCCACGCCCGCCAGAAGGCCGGTGTAGTCAAAAAAGGCCAGCGCTGCCTTGATGGCAGTGTTTTTGTTATTGGGGGCCACCAGACTGCCCGGCAGCCGCAGGTTCAGGTAGGGGCTGCGGCGCAGCACCACCCGCTCGTAGAGGGTGATGGCCTGCATGGTCATGTCCAGATCATGGTAGCCGCTCGGCAGAAGACCCACCACATCCAGCGCCAGATTGAGCTTTGCGGGGGCCAGAACGGTCACGCAGTTCAGCCTTGCCATTTGTTCCTCCTCAGATGCCGTGATAGATGCCGTTTTCCTGCAGGAATTCCCGGATGCGCCGGAGCGCTTCCTTCAGATGCTCCACGCTGTAGGCGTAGGAAATGCGGGCGTAGCCTTCGCCGGAAGCGCCAAAGGCGTCGCCGGGGATGATGGCCACATGCTTCTGTTCCAGCAGTTTCGTGCAGAAATCCTGACTGCTCATGCCCGTGCTCTTGATGCAGGGGAAGGCGTAGAACGCGCCGCGCGGCTCAAAGCAGGTCAGGCCCATATCGTTGAAGGCCTTCACCACAAGGCGGCGGCGCATATTGTACTCGTCGCGCATGCGGTCGATCTCGCCGTCGCACTCCTTCAGGGCAGTGATGGCGGCGTATTGGCTGGTGGTGGGGGCGCTCATGATGGCGCTCTGGTGGATCTTGGTCATGATCCGGATGATGGGTGCCGGACCGCAGGCATAGCCCAGACGCCAGCCGGTCATGGCGTAGGTCTTGGAGAAGCCGTTCACCACGATGGTGCGCTCTGCCATATCGGGCAGGGTGGCAATGGACACATGGGGCCGCAGGCCATAGTTCAGCTCTGCATAAATTTCATCCGAGAGCACCATGATGTTGGTGCCGCGCAGCACCTCAGCAACGGCTTCCAGATCCTCGCGCTCCATCACCGCACCGGTGGGGTTGTTGGGGAACGGCATGATGAGCAGCTTGGTGCGGGGGGTGATGGCAGCCTTGAGGGCGTCGGCACGCAGGCGGAACTCGTCCTCCTGACGGCAGGCCACATGCACCGGCACACCGCCGGACAGGGTGGTGATGGGCTCGTAGCACACAAAGCAGGGCTCCGGGATAATGACCTCGTCCCCGGGCTGCACCAGCGTGCGGATGCACATATCAATGGCTTCGCTGCCGCCCACCGTGATGAGCACCTCGTGCAGCGGGTCGTAGTGCAGGCCCATGCGGCGCTCCAGATACTTTGCCACCTCGGCGCGCAGCTCCTTCAGGCCTGCGTTGGAGGTGTAGCGGGTGCGGCCATGCTCCAGACTCTCGATGCCGGCTTCGCGCACGGCCCATGGCGTCTTGAAGTCCGGCTCGCCCACGCCCAGACTGATGCACTCGGGCATTTCGGCAGCCAGATCGAAAAATTTGCGGATGCCGGAGGGGCGCATGGCCTCAGCGGCAGGCGCGATCAGTTTATCGTAGTCCATCACAGCACCGTGCACTCTCTTTCATCGATTTCTTCGTCCTGATACAGGCGGCCCTCCTTTTTATAGGTGCGCAGCACAAAGTGGGTGGCGGTGGACAGCACATCGTCCAGCGGGGACAGGCGCTTTGCCACGAACAGGGCGATCTCCTGGAAGGTCTGCCCCTTGATGACCAGCTGCAGGTCGTAGCCGCCGCTCATCAGCAGCACGCTCTCCACCTCGTCAAAGGCGGCAATGGTGGCTGCGATCTCGTCAAAGCCGCGGCTCTTCTTGGGGCTGACGTTCAGCTCGATGACGGCCTCCACACGGTTGACCCCGGCCTTTTCCCAGTCCACAAGGGTCTTGTAGCCCTTGATGATGCCCTGCGCCCGGGCCAGATCGATCATGGCCGCCACCTCGGCGGGGGATTTATTCAGCATCGTGGCGATGTCCTCAATGGGCAGCCGCGCATTGTCTTCCAGGATCTTCAAAAGCTGTTCCATAGTATCTTGCTCCTTCTCAGCCCGTAACCGGGAAATAAATTATTTATAAGTATAGCACAAGCTGTAAAAGATTGCACCCAATTTTTTGGGATAGAATGTCTTTTTCCCTTCGTGTCTGTTCTTTTTTACAAAAAGTGTGTTCAAATTTTGCCAAATCTGATATACTGGAAGGGTAAGAGTGTGCCGGAGCTTTTGCGGCACCGTTCATCAAAAGGAAAACGAGGGTGGAAACGATGAAAGCATTCATTACCGTCATTGGTCACGATACCGTGGGCGTTGTTGCCAGGGTCGCCGGTCTGTGCACCGAACTGAACATCAACATCGAGGACGTGACCCAGAGCATCCTGCAGGGCATGTTCGCCATGATCATGCTGGTGGATATCTCCAAGTGCAATGTGGGCCACGAAGAGCTGCACAAGCGCTGCGATGCACTGGCCGCCGAGATGGGGATGCAGATCAACGTGACCCGTCAGGAAGTCTTTGACGCCATGCACACCATCTGATGGAGGGAGTACACTGCAATGAGTATGTTTAATACCGGTGACATCCTCGAGACCATCGAGATGTTCACTCAGGACAATCTGGATGTGCGCACTGTCACCATGGGCATCAGCCTGCTGGACTGCATCGACCCGGACCCGAAGAAGGCGTGCGAGAACATCTATAACAAGATCACCACCAAGGCCGCAAGCCTTGTGCCCACCGTGGAGCACATCAGCGCCGAGTATGGCATCCCCATCATCAACAAGCGCATCAGTGTCACCCCCATCGCCATGCTGCTGGGTGCCTGCCCGGATGCCGACCCCGTGGACTTTGCAAAGACCCTGGACGCCGCCGGCAAAAAGGTGGGCGTCAACTTTGTGGGCGGCTACAGTGCTCTGGTGCACAAGGGCTTCTCCGCCGGTGACCGCCGCCTGATCGAGTCCATTCCCCGTGCGCTGGCCGAGACCGACATCGTGTGCAGCTCGGTGAACATCGGCGCCACCAAGGCCGGCCTGAACATGGACGCCGTCAAGCTGATGGGCGAGGCCGTCAAGAAGGCTTCCGAGCTGACGGCCGACCGTCAGTGCATCGGTGCCGCAAAGCTGGTGGTATTCTGCAACGCACCGGAGGACAACCCCTTCATGGCCGGTGCATTCCACGGCCCCGGCGAGCCGGACTGTGAGATCCACGTGGGCGTTTCCGGTCCCGGCGCTGTGCGCGCCGCACTGGCCCGCCTGCCCAAGGATGCCCCCATCGACGAGGTGGCAGAGCTGGTCAAGCGCACCGCCTTCAAAATCACCCGCGTGGGCCAGCTGGTGGCAAACCTTGCCTCCAAGGCTCTGGGCGTGCCCGCCGGCATCATCGACCTGTCGCTGGCACCTACCCCCGCCATTGGCGACAGCGTGGCCAACATTCTGGAAGAGATGGGCCTTGAGACCTGCGGCTGCTGCGGCACCACCGCCTGTCTGGCCCTGCTGAACGATGCCGTGAAGAAGGGCGGCGTGATGGCCTCCAACCACGTGGGCGGTCTGTCCGGTGCCTTCATCCCGGTCAGCGAGGACGCCGGCATGATCCACGCCGCCGAGATCGGCTGCCTGACCATTGAAAAGCTGGAAGCCATGACCGCCGTCTGCTCGGTGGGCATCGATATGGTCATCATCCCGGGCGACACCACCCCGGCCGTCATCAGCGCCCTGATCGCCGACGAAGCCGCCATCGGCATGGTGAACAGCAAGACCACCGCCGTGCGCGTCATTCCCGCCATTGGCCGCAAGGCCGGTGAGGTGCTGGACTTTGGCGGTCTGCTGGGCTATGGCCCCATCATGGCCGTGAACCAGCACGACCCGTCCGTGTTCATCAACCGCGGCGGCCGCCTGCCTGCCCCCATGCAGTCGCTGAAGAACTAAAGGACCCTCTCAGTCATCTCGCATACGCTCGATGCCAGCTCCCCCGAAAGGGGGAGCTTTTTTCAAACCGAAAGCAGGTGTTTCCTATGAAACCGAACATCGTTCCCAAAAATGGCGATATGCTGCCTCGTGCACGCGAGCTGCGCCGCGAAATGACGCCGCAGGAAAGAAAGCTATGGTATCAGTTTTTGCGCCGCTACCCGGTAAAAAATTATAAGCAGCGCATCATCGAATCTTTTATTGCTGATTTTTACTGTTCTCGCGCACAACTGGTCATCGAATTGGATGGAGCACAACACACCACCGAACAAGGGCTTCTGTATGACCGTGAACGGAGCAGCATCTTTTCGCAGTACGGCTTGGATGTTCTTCGTTTTTCTAATTATGAAGTGGATCTTCAGTTTGAAGCAGTCTGTGAAAAAATCCATCAGACGATTCAATCTCGCCTTTGAAGCTGCACTTTCCCGGTATATGCACAAAAGCTCCCCCCCTCGGGGGAGCTGGCATTGCGCAGCAATGCCTGAGAGGGTTCGTTCTTTCCGGAATAAATTCTTTTCAACAGGCCCATCCTCTGGATAACATTTCCAGAAGAAGGGTCTGTTTTTATGTTATCCAGAATGCTTACACGCGCTCAGATGGCTCTGCTCTGCCTTGGCCTGTTTCTCGCCCTTGCCCTGTGCGGCGCATGGCAGACATTTGCATGGGGCCGCACCCAGCTGGACACCGGGGCGCTGGTGTGCGCCGACACCCTGCGGCTGCACATCCGACCCGAGAACGATTCCATCGCCAGCCAGAGCGCAAAGCTCCATGTGCGGGACGCCGTGCTGGCCTATCTGGACGCCGCCTGCCCTGCCGAAAGCAAGCCTGACGCCCTTTGCTGGGCGGCACGGCATCTGTTTGAACTGCAGCTCACGGCCCGGCACGCGCTGGCAGAGCTGAACATCCGCACCCCGGTGCGGGTGCAGCTGGTGAACATGTACTTCGACACCCGGCGCTACGCTTCGGGCATCCTGCCCGCCGGGCGGTACGACGCGCTGCGCATCCAGATCGGCAACGGCAACGGCCGCAACTGGTGGTGCGTACTCTACCCGGGTCTGTGCCGCTCTGCCTGCGGGGGCTACGCCCGGCCCGCCGAAAACGACCTCGTCTGCGGGAACTACATTCTCCGGCTCCGGCTGGTGGAATGGGTGCAGCAGCGCACCGCCCGTCGGGAGGACGTGGTGCTGCTTGGGTAACGCCCGGCGCTTTCGCCGCATAGCATAGGGCGAAAGGAGTGTGTTATCCACTATGGCGATCCCTGCTTATTATTCTCTGCTCCAGCGCGGCTCCTCCGGGCCGGACACCGCCCTTGTGCAGACCTGGCTCAACGGTGTGCGCGACGCCTGCACATGGTACAGTGAGCTGAAGACCGACGGAAAATTCGGCATTTCCACCGAGAACGCCGTGAAGGAGTTCCAGCTGAAAAACAAGATGAATGTGGACGGCAAGGTGGGCGCGAACACATGGAACGTGCTCTACACCCGCTACACGGCCAAGCACGGCCTGCATGTGCCCTACCCCGGCATTGCCCTGCGCAGCGGCTCTTCCGGCGGCACAGTGCGTCTGGTGCAGCAGAAGCTCAACTCTCTGGGCGAGCGGCTGACCGCAGACGGCAGATTCGGGGCTTCCACAGCCGCAGCGGTGCAGCGGTTCCAGCGCCGCAACGGCCTTGCCGCCGACGGCGCGGTCGGCAAAGAAACGTGGGAGAAGATGTTCTAGTGTGAACAGCCTTGCCCTCTCAGTCTCGCTTTGCTCGACAGCTCTCCCAAAGGGAGAGCCCTTGGCAAAACCAGAAACTTTGCGTGGACTGCCAAAGCCTCTCACTTTGGGAGAGGTGGCATTGCGCAAGCAATGACGGAGAGGGCGAGCCGCCTTACCTCGTCTGCAGGATTTTCCGTCCTGCAGACGCTTTTGTTTTCCTTGCCCCCACCCCCGCCCTGCTGTATAATAAAGAAAACTCTGAAAAGGCGGTGTTTCCGTTTGCGTTTTCTGCATCTTTCCGACCTGCATCTGGGCAAGCGGGTGTGCGAGTTCTCCATGCTGGACGACCAGCGGTACATTCTGGAACAGATCCTCTCCCTGCTGGACAGCACGCCCGTGGACGGTGTGCTGCTGGCGGGCGACCTCTACGATAAGCCCGTTCCCCCTGCCGAGGCCGTGCGCCTGCTGGACTGGTTCCTCACCCAGCTGGCTGAGCGGCAGCTGCCGGTGTTCGCCATCAGCGGCAACCACGACTCCGCCGACCGCATCGCCTTCGGCGCGGCCCTGCTGCAAAACAGCCGGGTGTACGTCAGCCCGGTGTTCTCCGGTGCGCCGGTGTCCATCCCCCTCACCGACGAATACGGCACGCTGGACGTGTACCTTCTGCCCTTTCTCAAGCCCGCCATGGTGCGGCATGTCTGGCCGGACGAGCCCGTGGAGAGCTACAACGACGCCCTTGCCTGCGTGCTGCGCCACTGCCCGCCGGACCCGGCGCACCGCAGCGTGCTGGTGGCCCATCAGTTCGTGGCCGGTGCTGCCTGCTGCGAGAGCGAGGAGGTATCGGTGGGCGGCGTGGACAGCGTGGACGCCAGCCTGTTCGATGCCTTTGACTATGTGGCCCTCGGCCATCTGCACAGCCCTCAGAAGGTGGGCCGCGACACCGTGCGCTACTGCGGCACCCCGCTCAAGTATTCCTTTTCGGAGGCCCGGCAGCACAAAAGCGCCTGCTTTGTGGAGCTTGGGCCCAAGGGCGAAGTGTCCATCACCACCGCGCCGCTCACCCCGAAGCACGACCTGCGGGAGGTGCGCGGCAGCTACATGGAGCTGACCGACCGCCGCCGCTACGCAGACACCGCCGTGGACGACTACCTGCACATCACCCTGACCGACGAGCAGGATGTGCCGGACGCGCTGGCCCGCCTGCGGGTGATCTACCCCAACCTGATGCGGCTGGACTACGACAACCTCCGCACCCGGGAAGATCAGCAGATCACCGCACCGGAGCGCGCCGAGAGCATTACCCCGCTGGAACACTTCTCGGCGTTCTACCAGCTGCAGAACAACCAGCCCCTGACCGCTGAGCAGGCGGCATTCTGCCAGCAGCTCATTGAGGAGATCTGGAAGGAGGGCGAGGACGCATGAGACCGCTCAGACTGACCCTTTCGGCCTTTGGCCCCTATGCGGGCGAGACCGTGCTGGAACTGGAAAAACTGGGAAAAGGCGGCCTGTACCTTGTCACCGGCGACACCGGCGCAGGCAAGACCACCCTGTTCGATGCCATTACATACGCCCTGTACGACCATTCCAGCGGCGGTGTGCGCGAGGGCGCCATGCTGCGCTGCAAGTATGCCGACCCCAGAACGCCCACCTTTGTGGAGCTGGAATTTGAGGTGAACGGGCAGCGCTATACCGTGCGCCGCAACCCGGAGTACACCCGTCCCAAGGTGCGCGGCGAGGGCTTTACCACCGAGAAGGCGGATGCCGTCCTCACCTTTCCCGACACCCGCCCGCCGGTGACCAGAGCCAAGGACGTGACCGCCGCCGTCATGGAGATCATCGGGCTGGATTACAGCCAGTTCTGCCAGATCGCCATGATCGCACAGGGACAGTTCACCCGGCTGCTCAACGCTTCCACCGAGGAGCGCAGCCGCATCTTCCGCAAGCTGTTCCGCACCCAGCGCTACGCACGCCTGCAGGAGCGCTTGCAGGCCGAAAGCGCTGCCCTCAGCCAGCAGCGCACCGCCCAGAATGCAAAGCTGGACAGCCTGCTCTCCGGCATCCAGTACGCCCCCGATGACCCGGACACCGAGGCTCTTGCCGCGCTGAGTGCCCAGACCGAGCCGGACGCCGCGCTTGCTTTGCTGGACGCCCTGCTGGCCCGCCAGCGGGCCGCGCAGGAAAGCACAGCTGCCGCTCTGAAGGACACCGAAGCGCAGCTGGACGCCGTGCAGCAGCAGCTGGGTGCGGCACAGCAGGCCCGGCAGCTGGCAGAGCAGCTGGCTGCAAAGCAGGCTGACCTTGCCGCCGCGCAGCCCGTACTGGAAGCCGCCCGGGCCGAGAGCGCCCGTCATGCAGGCGATGCCGCACAGCTGGACCTGCTGGCCGGGCAGGCCACACAGGCCAAAGCCGCCCTTGCCGCCTATGACGAGCTGGAACGGCTCTGCTGCCAGCAAGGCACTGCCCGGGACGCCGCACAGCTGGCCCGGGCGCAGGCCGCACAAAAGCGCGCCCAGCTGGAAGAGCTGGCTGCAAAGCTTGCTGCCGATGAACAGGAGCTGGACGCTCTGGCCGATGCTTCCACCCGCAGGCTGGCGCTGGAAACGAAGGAAAAGGAGCTGGCCCAGCGCGGCACAGCGCTTTCCACCCTGACCCAGCGGCTGACCGCCTGCCAGCAGCTGGCCCAGAAGGCCCACCGTGCACAGGAGGCCTACCACACCGCCGCCGAAGCCAAGGCGCAGGCTCATACCCGCCGGGATGCTCTGGACCGGGCATTTCTGGACGCACAGGCCGGGCTGTTGGCCCAGAGCCTGACCGAGGGCACTCCCTGCCCGGTGTGCGGCAGCACCCACCACCCGGCCAAGGCCCAGCTGCCCCGCACCGCCCCCACGCAGGCACAGGTGGACGCTGCCAAGCAGGAAGCCGAGACCGCAGATGCCCTTGCCCAGAAAGCCAGCGCCGCCGCACAGAGCGCCAACGCTGCCGCAGAGGAAGCCCGCCGCTCTCTGCGCCGGGATGCCGAGGACCTTCTGCCCGAACGGTTCACTGCGCCCGACGGCCCGGTGCAGCTGACCTTCAAGGGAATGAGTGCCGTGCTTACCGAGGAGACCGCCGCACTGCACGCGGCACAGACCGAATGCACCGCAGCCCTGCGCCGGGCCGCAGCCGACTGCACCCGCCGCGCCGCATTGGAGGCCGACCGGCAGACGAGGACCCGCCAGCGCCCGGCACTGGAACAGGCGGCATCCGAGGCAGACCGCTCTGCCGCAGCCCAGGCCGCACAGGCCGACGCACTGGAACAGCAGATCGCCGGGCAGCGTTCTGCCCTGCCCTACCCCCAGCGAGCCGAAGCACAGGCTGCGCTGGATGCACTGGAAGCCCGCCGCACCGTTTTGCGCACCGGCATGGAGCAGGCGCAGGCTGCCCTCAAGCGGGCAGAGCAGGCGCACGCCGCCGCGCAGGCCGCCGTGGATGCCCTGCAGGCGCAGCAGACCGCCGCAGCACAGGCCGTGCCCGCACAGCCGCTGGAAGATCTGCAGGCCCTGCAGACCCGGCTCACCGCTGCCCGGAGCGCTCTGCGCGAGCAGGCACAGCAGCTGGCAGCACAGCTGCTGCCCAACAGCGCTGCGGCAGAAAAATACCGCGCAGCCGCTGCCGCCCGCACCCAGCTGGAACAGCGCTGGCAGTGGGTGAGCGCCCTTGCCGCCACAGCAGGCGGCACCCTGACCAGCAAGCAGAAGATCCGGCTGGAAGCCTATATCCAGATGAACTATCTGGACCGCATCCTGCGCCACGCCAACACCCGCCTGATGCAGATGACCGCCGGGCAGTACGAGCTGGAGCGCATCGGGGCGGAGAACCAGCGCAGCCAGTCCGGACTGGACCTCGGCGTCATCGACCACTACAACGGCACCCGCCGCAATGTCAAGACCCTTTCCGGCGGCGAGAGCTTCAAGGCCTCGCTGGCGCTGGCGCTGGGCCTTTCGGACGAGGTACAGAGTGCCGCAGGCGGCATCCGGCTGGACACCCTCTTTTTGGACGAGGGCTTCGGCAGTCTGGACGAGGAATCGCTGGAACAGGCCATGCGGGTGCTGGCGGGGCTGACCGAGGGCGACCGGCTGGTGGGCATCATCTCCCATGTGAGCGCCCTGAAGGACCGCATCGACCGGCAGGTGGTGGTGCGCAAAGCCCGCACCGGCGGCTCTGCCGTAGAACTCATCGTGTGAAACACCGCAGACCTCTTTATAAGTTACATCTTTCCGGGGCATCCTATGGGCGGAGGTGATTTTTTCAATGAACTCTCTCACGCCCTTCATCCGCCACGAGATGGACGAGCAGCCCGGTGCTTCTTCCGCACCGGAAAACAGCTGCTCCCGCTGCAGCCCGCCGCTGGGCAAAGAGCCGGAGGCCCCCGTCATCCTGCCGCCCGGCGACCCCACTGCCCCCGGCACACAGGTGCCGCCGCACATTGAAACGCCGGGCCAGACGCCCCACCCGGACACCGGCAGCACCCCGCAGGGTGTGCCCATGACCGACGGCACTCCTGTGGCCTGCCGCCAGAAAAACGCCAAAGATTTTTTAGCCGGAGACGTGCAGACCAGCGTGATGGCCCACTATGCCCCCGGGCTGTTCAGCACCGGCCAGCACACCCACTCCCGCCATCCGGCCCCGGACGAGGACACCGCCGCCGTGCTGGAACTTGTGGACTGGCGGGAAGAATCCCCCTATGGCTAAAAATTTTTCAAATTATTTTCGCTCTACCTGTTGAAATCTTCGTCCGCTTCCCTTATTATGGTAGCAAACAAAGATAAAGGCAGGTTTTGCATCATGGCAGAGATCAAATACGAAGTAGTTCAGCGCATTGCAGTGCTCTCGGAGCGTCCCCGCGGCTGGGAGCGTCAGCTGAACCTCATCAGCTGGAACGACGGCGAGCCCAAATACGACATCCGCGACTGGTCCCCGGACGGCACCCGCATGGGCAAGGGCATTTCCCTGAGCCATGACGAAATGGCCATCCTCAAGGGCCTGCTGGACGAGCTGGAGCTGTGAGCATGGGCGACCGCGAAGAGTTTTTGCAGATCTGGAAGCAGCACGTCACCCGCCCCGGCAGCGAAAAGCTGCTGGACTGGCTGGACCACAAGACGGATTTCTTCACGGCACCGGCCTCCACCCGGTTTCACGGTGCCTGTGAGGGTGGGCTGTGCATGCACAGTCTGAACGTCTATCACGCGCTGCACGACACCTTTTTTGCCGAGGGCGACAGTGAGGAGAGCTTTGCCATCTGCGCACTGCTGCACGATCTGTGCAAGGCCAACTACTACAAGCCCGGCACCCGCAACGTGAAGAACGAGGCCACCGGCCAGTGGGAAAAGGTGCCCAGCTACAGCGTGGAGGATCTGTTCCCCTACGGCCACGGCGAAAAGAGTGTATTCCTCATCGAGCGTTTCATGAAGCTGCGGGTCGAGGAGGCCGTTGCCATCCGCTGGCACATGGGCGGTTTTGACGATGCGGCCCGGGGCGGCTGCTTTGCCATCTCGGAAGCCTACGACAAGTATCCCCTTGCCGTCAAGCTGCACATCGCCGATCTGGAAGCCACCTATCTGATGGAGCACCGCACCAGCGCGGTGCGCTGAAACCGCAAAGAATAAGCCCGGACAGGCCGCAGTTTTCTCTGCTGTGCCTGTCCGGGCTTTTTAAATCGGATCGCCTGCGGGACGGATGAGCACAAAAAGGGACTGCCACCCCATCCGGTGCAGCAGTCCCTTTTTTATTTCGGTTCCTGTCCCGCAGAAGCGGAGCATCCCAGCCAGCGCATCATGCGCCCATCATATCATCGAACCAGTTCATCAGCTCCACCGAGAGGTGCTCCAATCTGGTCTGGGGCTTCCAGTCCGGCTGAGCAGGCTGTGGGGCTTCCGGCTCGGGCTGCGGGGGCTGTTCAGCCTCCGGCTCCGGTCGCGGGCTCTGGGCAGCCGATGGTTCCGGCTGCGGGGGCGTATGTGCCGCAACCGGCACAGGCCGCACAGCTTCCGCATGGCGGGCCAGCTCCTGACGCAGTTGCTCTGCATGAGCGCCTGCGCACTCTGCCTCCTGCCGCGCCTGTTCACAGGCCGCTTCCAGCTGGGCATTTTCCTGCCGCAGTGCCGCCATCTGCCGCTCGCAGGCAAACAGACGGGTCTGGTAGCGGAGGATCTCCGCGCTGGCAGCCGCCAGCTTGCGGTTCAGCTGTTCCAGCTGGGCACACACCGCCTTGGGCGGCTCTGCCGAAGCCTTTGCCGCGGCAGACTGGGCACAGCGCTGCCGCGAACCATTGTTCTGCTGCCTGCCCTGCGCCATGGTGTCCCTCCGATCCATCCGTTACGCCTGTATGCTTATTTCCCTGTTTTTATCTGCGCTTGTTCAGCATGGCCATCAGCTGATCGTAATAGCCATTGTCGCTGTTGTCCTCTTCCACCGGCTTTGCAGCAGCGGAAGCAGCCGGTGCTGCGGCAGAAGGCTCCTGCGCTGCCGCCTCGCTGCTGAACACGGCAGACGGGGTGGACTGTGCGCCGCCCATGGCATTGCTGATGCTGCTGCGCAGATCGTTTGCGCTCTTGTTGTCAAAACCGGTGGCAACAACGGTCACGCGCATCTCGTCCGAGAGGTTCTCGTCGAACGCAGTACCCCAGATGATGTTTGCATCCGGATGTGCGCTCTGGGTAATGAGGCCTGCTGCGGTCTCCACATCCTCCAGTCCGATGTCCGGGCTGGAAGTGATGTTGATGATCACGCCGTGTGCACCGGCAATGCTGGTCTCCAGCAGCGGAGAGGAAATGGCTGCCTTGGCAGCGTTCTCGGCCTTGCCTGCGCCCTTTGCGCTGCCCACGCCCATGTGTGCGTAACCGGCATCCTTCATGATGGAGCGCACGTCGGCGAAGTCCAGATTGATGAAGGCGGGCACGTTGATCAGAGCAGAGATGGACTCAACGCCCTGACGCAGCACGTTGTCTGCAGCCTGGAAGGCGTTCATCAGGGTGATCTTCTCCTGGCTGATCATCTTCAGTCGCTCATTGGGGATGACGATCAGGCTGTCCACATGCATGAGCAGGTTTGCAATGCCCTGCTCTGCCAGACCCATCTTGCGCTTGCCCTCAAAGGAGAAGGGCTTGGTGACGATGCCCACGGTCAGGATGCCCAGATCATGGGCGACCTCGGCCACAACGGGAGCCGCACCGGTGCCGGTGCCGCCGCCCATACCGGCAGTGATAAAGACCATCTGAGAGCCCTTGAGTGCATTTGCGATCTCGTCCTTGCTCTCCTCGGCAGCGCGCTGGCCGATCTCCGGGTCTGCGCCTGCGCCGCGGCCCTTGGTCAGCTTGGAACCCAGCTGCACCTTGGTGGCAGCGTGGTTCTTGGCCAGAGCCTGCTGGTCCGTGTTCATTGCGATAAATTCAACGCCCTGCAGGCCATCGCTGACCATGCGGTTGACCGCGTTGCCGCCGCCGCCGCCAACACCGATCACCTTGATCGTCGTAACGTTTTCGTCCATTTCTTCATCGAGCATGAGTGCCATAACTTTGTCCTCCATCGGATTTTATCGTAGAAGTGCGCGGAACGCACAGAAAGTATCCTGTTTACATTTATATAACTGTATCGTATCATCTTTTTGCCCTGAATGCAAGTCAAATTTGCTTTTTTGAAGGTGTTTTTTTCTCACAGGTGCTCCCGCATGGCATTTCCCGCTCAATTTGGGCCCCAAGTTCCGTCAGCATCTGCACAAAACAGGCATATCCGCGGTCGATATGGCCGGTGTCTGCAATGCGGCTGCGGCCTCTTGCCGCCAGCGCCGCGATCACCAGCGCAGCCCCGCCGCGCAGGTCCGGGGCCGCCGCCTCCGCGCCCTGCAGCTGCCGCACCGGCCGGATGTGCAGTGTGCGCTGCTGCACCCGCACGTCCGCTCCAAAGGCCGCAAACCCATCTGCGCAGGCAAACCGCCGCTCAAACACCACATCCTCGATGCTGCTCACGCTGTCGGCGCACAGCATCGCCGCCGCCAGCAGCGGGGCCGCGTCGGTGGCCAGTGCCGGATACACTCCGGTGAACACCCTGCCCGCCCCGTGCAGCGCACCGGACCGGACAATGACCGCACTTTCGGGCCCGGTTTCTATGCCGCACCCCATTTGTGCCAGAATTTCCAGCAGCGGCGCATAAACGGCAGGCGCGCAGCCGGTCAGCTCCACCCTGCCGCCTGCCGCCGCACAGGCACAGGCAAGGGTGGAGGCCACGACGCGGTCTGCCATGGGCGCAAAGCTGCAGCCGTACAGCACCCGCCGCCCCTGCACCCGGACCGTGCCGGTGCCTGCCCCCTGCACGCAGCCGCCGCAGCGGTTCAGGAATGCCGCCAGATCGATCGATCTCCGGCTCCCGCGCCGCACCGCGCAGCACGGTTTCGCCCTGCGCACAGACAGCCGCCAGCAGCAGCGTTTCGGTGGCTCCCACACTGGGGAACCCCAGCGTGATGTCCGCACCGTGCAGCCCCGCCGGAGCGGTCAGGATCAGCCGTGTTCCCTCCTCGCGGCAGTGCGCTCCCATCTGCGCAAGGCCGGAAAGATGCAGGTCGATGGGCCTTGCGCCAATGCGGCACCCGCCGGGCAGAACGGTCTCCACCCGGCCAAGCCGTGCCAGCAGCGGTGCGCAGAACAGGATGGATGCCCGCATCTGTGCTGCGGCCTCTGGCTCCAGACGGCAGACCGACGGCATGCCTTGCACCGTGATGTCACTGCCCTGCCAGCGGGCCGTGCAGCCTGCGCCCCGCAAAAGGACAAGGCTGGTGTCCACATCCGCAAGCTGCGGCACCGCCAGCAGCCGCACCGTGCCGCTGCACAGAAGGGACGCCGCCAGCAGCGGCAGGACACTGTTTTTGGCAGCAGGGATGCGCACCGTACCGTTCAGCGGCACACCGCCTGTAATGATCAGATCTCCGCCCATGCAAAAACCCCCGTTCCGCAAAAGATACCTCATGCTATGCGGAACGAGGGCAGTTTGTTTCTATTTGTTCTGCGGCCCGTGTTTTATTTGTCGGGTCATTTGTAGCAGTTCCGGGGCCGGAGCATACCGCTTTAAGGCGCGGAACGCCCGGTTTTACATCTCTCCGCGGGACACCGACAGCACGATGCCCATTTCGCCCAGCAGCATCATCAGGCTGGTGCCGCCGGAGGAGAAAAACGGCAGGCTGATGCCGGTATTGGGGATGGTGTTGGTGACAACGGCCATGTTCAGCACCGCCTGCAGGGCCACCTGCACCACAAAGCCCACCACCAGCAGCGCCCCGAACCGGTCCGGCGCGTGGGCCGCCAGCGTGACGCCCCGCCACAGCAGCAGCGCAAACAGCAGGATCACCCCACAGGCCCCCACAAAGCCCAGCTCCTCGCACAGGATGGAAAAGATAAAGTCGTTCTGGGGCTCGGGGACGAACAGGTGCTTCTGGCGGCTGCTGCCAAGGCCCAGCCCCGCCGCGCCTCCGCTGCCGATGGCGTACAGGCTCTGGATGGTCTGGTGGCCAGCCCCCAGCGGGTCCGCAAAGGGGTCCAGCCATGAGCTCAGGCGGCTGGCTGCATAGGGCACAAGGTCCGGCATGATGGCAATGGCCGCACCGATGGCCGCTGCGCCGCCCACCCCCGCCAGCACGAACCACCGCAGCCCGGTGCCGCCCACGAACATCAGCACCGCGCCAATGCACAGGATCAGCACCGTGCCGGAGAGGTGCGGTTCCAGCAGCATGAGCACCGCCACCACCCCCAGCACCAGCGCAAAGGGCAGCACCCCTACTGCAAAGCTGCCCATGCGGTCGTGGTTGAGGGAAATGATATGCGCAAACACCAGCACCACCGCAAACTTGGCGATCTCGCTGGGCTGCAGCGTTCCAAGGCCCGGCAGCACCAGCCAGCGTTTGCAGCCGTTGTACTCCGGCATAAAGAGCACCGCTGTCAGCAGCACCATGGAAAGCCCCAGCAGCGGCCATGCCAGCTTATGATAGATGTGGTAATCCACCCGGCTGGCCGCCCACATGGCCCCGATGCCCAGCGCCGCATACAGCAGTTGGGGCCGCAGGTAGGCAAAGGCATCGTTCCTCCGGTACAGCGCCACGGCACTGCTGGCACTGCCCAGCATCACAAGGCCGAACCCCACCAGCGTGAGCACCAGCACCAGAAAGGGCAGGTCCATGGCCGGCAGACGGCGCAGCGGCAGTCCCCGCCCTGTGTGGGTGTGCACCCCGTGGGCTGCGGCTTTCGGCATCTGCATCACCTCCGTTCCCTTATTGTACGCGGCGGCGGTGCCGGTTAGTCATAGGCCCGGCGCACCGGCGCATACATTCCATTTGAAAGAGAGGTGCCCGCCATGCCAAAACCGGAGTCAAGGCCCCTGCGCACCCTGCCGGAACGGGCATTCCGTGCCCGGGCACGGCTGGTGGCCGCCCTGTTGTGCTGCGTCTGCTTTGCAGGGCTGGCCGCGCGGCTGGCATATCTGCAATTATTTACGGGCAGCTGGTACACCAGCCGTGCGCTGGGCCAGCAATTGCGGGACACCGTGGTGCCCGCCGACCGGGGCCGCATCTACAGTGCGGACGGCGCGCTGCTGGCCGCCAACAGCAGCTGCTGGACCCTGCGGGCCTCCCCGCGTGAAATGCCGGAAGAAAAGCTCAGCCTTGCCGCAGACGGCCTTGCGGAGATCCTGGAGCTGGACAAAGCCGCATTATTGGAAAAGTTCAGCGACCGCCGCTCCAACGACTGCCTGCTGCGCTACCGTGTGGAGCGGGACACCGCCGACCGGGTGCGGGACTTCTGCGAAGCAAGCGGCATCACCGGCATCCGCATCAATCAGGACTCCAAACGCTGGTATCCACAGGGGGAGTTTCTGGCAAGCGTGCTGGGCTTTACCAACGTAGACAACGCCGGTGTGAGCGGGCTGGAGCTCAAGTACAACGAGGTGCTCACCGGGCAGAACGGTGTGGTGCTCACCGCCGTGAATGCATGGGGCTATACGCTGGAACAGAGCTACGAGACCGAGCGGGTGCCGCTGGAAGGCAGCGGCCTGCGGCTGACCATCAATGCCAGCATCCAGCACTACCTCGAAAACGCCCTGACCTATGCCGTCAGGGAGCACCATGTGGCGGCACGGGCTGTGGGCATCGTGATGGAGGTGAACACCGGGGCGGTGCTGGCCATGTCCACCACCCCCGCCTACGACCCCAACCAGCCCCGCGTCATTTACGACGCCGCCGCCCGGCAGAGGGTGGACGCGCTCTCCGGCAAAGAGCGCGCAGCGGCGCTGCAGCTGGCCCAGCAGACCCAGTGGCGCAACAAAGCCGTCAGCGACCTGTACGAGCCGGGCAGCGTGTTCAAGCTCATCACCTGCGCCGCCGCGCTGGATGCCGGGGCTGTGAGCCCCCATTCCACCTTTTATTGTGGGGACTCCATCTCGGTGGCAGGCACCCGGTTCCACTGTGCCAATCACAAGCGCCACGGCAGCCAGACCGTGACGCAGGCGCTGGAAAACTCCTGCAACCAGAGCTTTATCCAGATCGGGGCCAGGCTGGGCAAGGAAGCCTTCTGCGATTATTTTGCCGCTTTTGGCCTGCGGGAGCCCACCGGCATCGACCTGCCCGCCGAGCCGAAAAAGAGCCTGTACTACACCGCTGACCGCATGGGCCCGGTGGAGCTGGCGTCCTGTGCCTTTGGCCAGAGCAGCAAGATCTCCTACATGGAAATGGCCGCAGCCGTGTGCGCCGTGGTGAACGGCGGAAAGCTCATGCAGCCCTATCTCGTCAGCGACATCCTGAACCCGGACGGCAGCGTATTGCAGCACATCGCCCCGGTGTGCAGGCGGCAGGTCATCCGGCCGGAGACCTCCCGGATCATGCGCGGCATGATGGAGGCCGTAGTGCTGAACGGCGGTGGGCGCTACGCCCAGATCCGGGGCTATCGGGTGGGCGGCAAGAGCGGCACCAGCCAGAAGCTGGACAGCACCGACGAAAAAGCCCGCATTGCCAGCTTTGTGGCTGTGGCCCCCATCGATGACCCGCAGTTTTTGTGTCTGGTCTGTCTGGATGAGCCCCACAGCTGGACCACTGCCGGCGGCAGTCTTTCGGCCCCCGTGTGCGCCGAGGTGCTGGAACAGACGCTGGTGTACAAAGGTATCCCCCGCGCCGCCGAGCCGGAAGCAGATGCCGGTCCCGCCCAGACCGCCGCAGACCTGCCCGCAGACGGTGACAGCTTTGACGGAGCGTGACGATTTGGAATGCGCGCCGCGTGCGCTCTGGGCATTTTTAGCGGAATCATTTTTATTTTGCAATACAGAAAAAAGCCGCCGCACATCTTCTGTGCAACGGCTTTTTAAATGTTTGCTCTTTAATTCTGGTGCGGCTGGTCGCGGAAGACGATCTCGCCGGTCTCGCTGTTCATGGAGTCCACGATGGCAAGGCTTTCCAGCTGGATGCCCTTGCTGCGGATCAGCTCGCCGCCCTGCTGGAAGCCCTTTTCCACGGCGATGCCGATGCCTTCCACGGTGGCGCCGGCTTCCTTGGCCAGATCCAGCAGGCCCATCAGAGCGCAGCCGTTGGCAAGGAAGTCGTCAATGATCAGCACATGATCCTCTGCCGTGAGGAACTTTTTGGAGACGATGACGTTGTAGATCTTTTTGTGGGTGAAGGACTGGATCTTGGTCTCGTAGTTATCGTAGTCCAGATTGATGCTCATAGACTTTTTGGCGAACACCACCGGCACATTGAACTCGCTCGCCACCACGGCTGCAATGCCGATGCCGCTGGCCTCGATGGTGAGCACCTTGTTGATGGTCTTGCCGGCAAACAGGCGCTTCCACTCCTTTGCCATTTCACGGAACAGCGGAATATCCATCTGGTGGTTGATAAAGCTGTCTACCTTGAGCACGTTGCCCTCGCGTACAATACCATCCTTGCGGATACGTTCTTCCAGCATCTTCATAGCGAACCAGTTCCTCCAAGTCTATTTTCCATCTCCGTGCACTCTCCGGCACACATGTTTTTTATTTCATATAGTATACCGGATGCATCCTGCTTTGGCAAGAGCTTTTCTTGCCAAAGTTCAGCCCTTTCGGCCCTTGTACTTTTTGCAGAATTGAGTATACTAGAATTAGTATAAAGGGTTGTCCGGCAGCTGTGTGCCGGTACTGCGGAGAGGGAGAGCTGTATGAAAACTGGACTTGTGCTGGAAGGCGGCGCCATGCGCGGAATGTTCACCGCCGGCGTTCTGGATGTGTTGATGGAGCACGGCATCGTGCTGGACGGTGCCATCGGCGTTTCTGCCGGTGCAGTGTTCGGCTGCAACTATAAGTCGCACCAGATCGGGCGCACCATCCGCTACAACACGGAATACTGCACCGATAAGCGCTATGCCAGCTTTGGCAACCTGCTGCGCACCGGCAATCTGTACAGCGAGCAGTTCTGCTACCACACCGTACCGGAAAAGCTGGACCTCTTTGACTCCAAGACTTTCCGGGAGAACCCCATGGACTTTTTTGTGGTGTGCACCGATGTTCGCACCGGCGACCCCATCTATCACAAGTGCCGCACCGGTGACGCTGAGGACATCCAGTGGATGCAGGCATCGGCCTCCATGCCGCTGGCCTCAAAGATCGTGAAGATCGGCCACTACCAGCTGCTGGACGGCGGCATTGCAGATTCCATCCCGGTGCGGTTCTTTGAGTCCATCGGCTACAAGCGCAACCTGATCGTGCTGACCCAGCCCAAGGGCTTTGTGAAGAAGAAAAACAAGATGCTGCCCGCCATCCGGGCGCGTTACCTGCGCTATCCGGCCTTTGTGGATGCCGTGGCCGACCGCCACGAGCGCTACAACGAGACCCTTGCCCATGTTTCCATGCTGGAACAGACGGGCAAAGCCTTCGTCATCCGCCCGCCCATCCCGCTGGAGATCGGCTCCATGGAGCGCGATGCAGCCCAGCTGCGCCGTGTTTACGACACCGGCCGTGCCGTGGCCGAGATCCAGGTGGACAAGATCACCGCATTCGTAAATGAATCCAAGGCCGCTGCCGAGGAATAACAGCCGCCGTTCAGGGTGATGTCTCTGCACTTGTGCAGGGCATCACCCTGTTTTTTCTGCCCGGACAGCTTTTGCCGCATGCTGCATTACTGGGATACCGGCCTGCCGATGGCAGACTTTGTAAGCATCTGCTGGAACTTGCGCGCCGCCGTGTTCAGCGGGCGGTGGCGGTCATACACCAGACAGATGCTGCGCTCCGGGATGATCTCCTGCAGATGGAGCTGCACCAGCTCTCCACGTTCCAGCAGTTCTTTTGCCATGGGTTCCGGCACAAACGCAATGCCCAGTTCGCTTTTGACCAATGTCAGCATCTGGTCGGTGGTGGCGGCCTCGGTGTCCGGCTTCAGCACCGCGCCATGCTCCAGAAAGAACTGTCTGTAGAAGCTGCGGGTCATGCTTGTATCGCTGAGCGAGATCAGCGGATAATTTTTCAGCTCCTTCAAACTCAGGTTCTGGCTGGCAAGGGCCGTAAAAGTCCTGCCGCCCACCAGCACCTCGTAGAATGCTTTCAGTTCCACCATTTTCAAGCTGCCGTCCACCTCTGCCGGGGTGGATACAACGGCAAAATCCACCTCGCCGTTTTTCACAGCCTGCACGGCCTGCGGCGTGGAGTGGTTGGAAATGCGCAGCCGGATGCCGGGGTACTCGGTGTGGAAGGCGCGCAGCTTCTCTGAAAGATAGATGTTCAGGGCCGTCTCGGTGGCACTGATGCTGATGGCTCCGTGTTCCAGCGTAGCGCTGGCGCTCAGCTCTTCTTCCGCATCCTGGATCTGCACCGCCGCCGATGCAATGCGGGAATAGAGCAGCTCTCCTTCCGGCGTCAGGGTAACGCCGCGGTTGGAGCGGATGAACAGCACACAATTCAGCTGGCTTTCCAGCCGGTTCATAGCGTGGGTGATGTTGGGCTGATTGCTGCCCAGCACCCGCGCGGCCTTGGTAAAGTTCTGATACTTTGCCACATAGTAGAAGATCTTATAATATTCCCAGTCCACGTACATGGAGCGCCCTCCCATTTCATGTAAAAAAGATATTGTTGCCATGTGCAGGATTCATTTTACACATCCTGTATCTTCTCGTATCATAACACCAAAATCAAAATTTGCAAGAGGGAAATCCAAAAGCCCCTCAAGTCCGTTTTGAACCGCAGCGTTTCGGGCCGGCAGAATCTGCCGTGACAAAGTTTCCCGCATGGATATTGACAATCTGTACGATTTCTGCTATCCTATTTCAGGACGGCGATCTTCTGCCGTCCTGAATAAGCTGGTGTGGCGCAATGGCAGCGCAACTGATTTGTAATCAGTGGGTTGCAGGTTCAACTCCTGTCACCAGCTCCAAGAAAAATCCTGCGATATACCGTTAGAATAGCGGCATGTATCGTGGGATTTTTGCTTTTCTATGCGTTGTGAAACGCCCGGAAAGTGCGACAGATTGGCAGGTTCGTCTCTGTCGGCACAGCAGCTCCCCATAAAATAATCCCACCAGAAACGGCGAAGATCGTCATCTGGTGGGATTTTTTATGTCATTGTGCAGCTGCGCGGCACGCACTTTCAGCCCTTCGGCAAAGACGGGCATACCCGGCGCTTTCACTTTTGCGGCAATGGGGTCGGTTCAAACCGGCGCAGCTTGCTGCCATCCAGTCTGCACAGCGGCTGACCGGTGGTGTGCGCCAGCGTGCAGGCACTGCCCGCCACATCGCCCATGTCAATGACCGTGGGCAGGATGCGGACACTGGCCTGCATCAGGAAGGTGGTGGAAATGCAGCGGCCCGCCACGATCAGATTCTCGGCTTCGTCTGTGACCATGCTGCGGTAAGGGATCTCGTAGTAATCGCCGTGCTGGTAGGTGTTCTGGTGGAACAGTCCCTTTTTGTTGGAGTGCACATCAATGTACCAGTCCCCCTTGACCAGACCATCCGGGAAGCGCGCCTGCCGGGTGTAGTCCTCCTCGGTCAGCAGATAGTTGCCCTTGAGCCGCCAGCTCTCGCGCACGCCCAGCATGTCCGCTGTCTGCAGCAGATAGCTGTGCGCAAAGCCCGGCATCTTTGCCTGCAGAAAACGCACCAGACGGCCGATCTTCTCGTGTCCCTCTGCAATGGCAGCAGAGCGGGCCAGTGCATCGGTGTTCTGCTTCAGGCTGGGGAGATGCGGGCAGTTGAAGGCCATGCAGCCGGGCTTATTGGGCAGGCTGAAACACTGGTAATAGCGCAGGTCCTCCTCGGTGAGCAGACCCTCGGCTACACCCTCGCGGAAGATGGGCTCCAGCTTGAAGCTGCGCCCCGCCACCATGGCAGACTCGAAGAAATAGCCGGTCTTGAGGGGAGAAAATTCGTCGTGCAGAGACAGCACATATTCGCGGTATTTTTCCACGTCGATGCCGCCCATGATAAAGCGCAGACTGCTGACCTGATTGTCCCCGTTCTCATCGCCGGAGCTGGTGGGCACGCCAGCCATGCGGGTGAGTACAGCATCACCGGTAGCATCCACAAAGTTTCCGGCTGCAATGGCCTGCAGACCGTTCACGGTCATCACCACAATGTACCGGATGTGCTTGTCCTCGCACACAGCATCCACCAGTGTGGCGTCATACAGCAGCCTGCCGCCGTTGCTGACATACAATTCCTCAAAAGCATCACTGAGCTGATCCGGTGCAAACCAGATCATTGTGGTAATGCCGTCACGGGTGGTGACGCCGTGCCTGTTCAGGGTCTCCTCTACCCTGTGCAGCACATCCAGATGTTCCACATAGGTGGGCATCATGGGGCAGACCAGCGCGCGGGAAGCCGTGCCGCCCAGAAACGCCCCCTTTTCCACCAGCAGGACCTTCTGCCCGTCGATGGCGCAGCGGATGCCGGCTGCGGCACCGGCAGCACCGCCGCCCACCACAACAGTATCATAGTGGCCCAGAAGGGGCAGCTGCCTGCCCAGATATTCAATGCTTTCCATGTTGCGCCTCCAACAATTGATGATAGGTATGGGCAAAGCCGTGTGCGCCGATCTCGGAAAGGGCACGGATGCCGGTCTTGCCCAGACGGAGCGGGCCGATGCTGATCATGGGCACCTGATAGTCCCGGCTGGTCAGGCCCAGCTTGTTCCACTCCAGAAAGTGATAATATTCATGGCTGAGGATCAGGTTCTCCGCTTCCATGCGGGTCATTTTGTTCTGCTGCGCCCACAGGTCCACCGATCTGAGATAGAGGGTGACGCAGTTTTTGCCCGCAACATAGTCGCTGAAATAGCGCTGGTTGCCGGAAACAAAGTCGATATCCCGCTCCACCACCGTCAGCCCGTTTGCCTTGCAGATGGCAAAAAAGTCTGCACTGCCGCCGCTTTGTGCAAAGACATCCCTTGCCGCAGCGCAGCCTTTTTCCCACGCGGCATCCACGATGCGGGCGCGGTCTGCCTCCGGGATGCGGGGGCAGCACGGGTCGTAGGAAAGCTCTTTTTCCGCCAGATCACGGCCGGGAAAAGGCAGTGCATAAGACGACATGGCAGCCTCCTTTGGTCGGTCAGGAATCGATGCGCAGGGTCGCAGCCACAATCACCGGAGTTTTGGCATCGTAGCCGTTCAGCTCCACATTGGCAAGGCTGTAGATCTGCTCCTCGCTGGACATGCCGGACAGGTCGATGATGCGCTTGCCCAGCACGATGTACACATTGGGGTAGTTGGTGCCGCCGTCGTTGTAGACGGTCAGCTCTTCCAGCATATAGGCGACCGCATCACGCCAGCTGCTGATATCGGCCTGACGCACCGTAGCGTTGGCCTTCTGCAGGCGGATGACCCCCTCTTCGTCGATCAGGCGCAGCGGATGAGAGGTCTTTTTCATCAGGCCGAACAGCTTTTTCTCCACCTTATCCGCCGTCACTGCGCACATGTTCTCGCTTCTGGCTGCGATATGCAGGGCCTTGGGGTCCATGCTCAGGTTCTCTGCCGCCAGTTCCAGCAGCTTGTCCTCGGTCAGTTTTTCGGCGCTGCGGTTCTTGCTGCGCAGCTCGGTAGCACCCACGGCGATGGCGCGGATCACGTTGCGCTGGGTATCCACCTCCACGGTCACTTCCACAGAACCGGGCGCGGCTCCGTTCCGGATGGCCTTCTGTTCGGCCTCCCGGCGCACACTGATGATGTCACTGTCGGTGGGGTTGGAAACGCTGCGCTCCACCATATCACGCACCATGGCCAATGCCACGCCGATGGTGGAAATGACCGGGCCGTTCTTTGCCAGACGGCTCTTGTGATGCATGGTCTCGGCCAGATGCGGCACCACACTGGCAGCGCCACCGCCGCCGCCCACGAACACGGTGTGCTGGGGATCCATGTGGTAGTCCTTCATCAGCTGGGCAGCTACCCTGCTGTTTTTGGCGGCGGCAAAGCCCAGCACCTTGCGGGCAGCTTCTTCCACGGTGCAGCCCATGTTGTCTGCCAGCGGCTTCCACGCCTTGCGGGCGGCTTCCACGTTGCCATAGGCATAATCGCCGGGCTTGACGTAGCCCGCAATGTTGGCAGCGCCGGACATGGTAAGGCAGACCCTGACGCCGTTGTCGCACTCGATGCTGGCGTACTCCGGGTCGCCGGGCATGGGGCTCACGGGCACCAGACGGGGGTTCTGGATCTTGTCGGCATCGGTGAACACCTCATAGTCCAGACCGGCGATGTGGGCGCTGCGGGGGCCGGTATCGCAGGCCTTGCCGTCCTTCACCTCCACCATGCTGCCGCCGCCGATGCCGACGGTGCGCACGTCCAGACTGTTCAGGTAGGTCTTGTGGCCGCCCACCTCGGCGTACTTGATCATCACCTTGCCGTCCTTGACACAGGAGATGTCGGTAGAGGTACCGCCCACCTCAAAGAACAGGCCATCGGTCAGCTTTTCGTACATCAAAGCACCGGCAACGCCTGCGGCAGGGCCGGAGAGGATGGTCAGGATGGGGCGGCTGCGCACCTCGTCCACGGTCATCACGCCGCCGTCGCAGCGCATGACCATCAGCGGGCTCTTGATGTCCGCATTTTTGATGCTCTGGTCGGTCATGGTGGCGGCATCCAGCATCTTGGGCATGATGCTGGCGTTGATCACGGCGGTGCGGGTGCGGACCTTCAGGCCGTACAGCTTGGAGATCTCGTTGGTCGCTGTGGCAGGCAGGCCCATTTCACCGCAGATCTCGACCACCCGGTTCTCGTTCTTCGGGTCGTCCACGCTGAAGGCCTCGGCGGCAACAAAGGTCTGTGCCCCCTGCTCCTGCAGCTTCCGGATAGCCGCGCGGATACTGCCGTCCAGATCCGGTGCATTGGTGTCCACATATTCGTTGCAGCTGCGCAGGTACTTGCCCTCAGACAGCTCGATGTCCCCCATGGTGGTATCGCCCTTGCTCTTTGCGCCCTGCAGGCCGCTGCCCAGCGTGATGATGCCGACGGGGGCCACATCGCCCTCCAGCAGGGCGTTGGTGGCCTGCGTGGTGCCGTGGGCGATGAAGATGACATCCTCCGGCCGGATCTCGCACTGCTCCATGACCTTGTGCAGCACCTGTACGATGCCGGCAGCAACGCCCTCGGCAGCGGTATGGGTGGTGGGGACCTTTACGCTTCCAACGACCTCAAAGGTCTCGTTATCAATGGCAACGGCGTCGGTGAAGGTGCCACCGACATCAATTCCGATACGGACTTTCATAAAGCAAAAACCTCCTGTTTTTCCTTCTTCTTTGCTGCTTTTCGAGCCCGGGCAGATCCGGGTATAAGAATGGGCGGTCCCAGCATCTCGCGAAGATGGAACGACAAACGCGCGGGATACTCGGACCGCCCATGCAACGGACTGCGTACAGCCCGCTGCAGACGGCTTGTGGGGGAGAAAACAACTCAGAAGTAGAGCATCGCGCCCAGAATGACGCCGACGACGGACACTGCCCACAGATACGGCAGCATCTTCTTGGTGCAGGTGTTCACGTCCACCTCGCAGAAGTTTGCGGTCCAGACGTTCTGGGTGTTGGTGGGGTCGCCGCCGCACTGGATGCGCTCAGCCGCCAGGAAGGCAGCCATGACAGCCAGCGGGTTCAGGGTGCCCAGACCAATGATCAGCGCTGCGATGCCGGAGCCGAGGCCGAACATGTTCATGGGGCCGCGGTACAGCGCCAGAGGTGCCAGAATAGCGAAGAAGATGATGTAGGGCACGCGGCTGGTGGGAACGATGGCCAGCAGCAGCGGGTTCAGAACTTCCTTGACGCTTGCGTTGGTGACAGCCAGGAACAGGATGCCGATGCCGACCATCAGGATGACGGCGGGGCCTGCATCGGTGATGCCGTCGTAGCAGGTCTTGGTCATCTGGTTCATGGCCTTGCTGAAGCTCTGCGAGGTGAAAAGCAGGCACCAGATGATGCCAACGGTGAATGCAGGCGTGACAGGCACTTTCAGGAAGGCGACCAGCACGATGGGGATCAGCGGGGTGATCATGGCCAGACCGCCGCGCACGCCGGTGAGCTGCTTTGTGGGCTTTGTGTTGTCCACGGGAGCGGAGAATGCAAACTTGATGCCGTTGCGCTTGAACTCCACGATGACCATGATGAGGGTGGCGATGGCAGTCGCTGCCATCAGGTAGATCTCAAAGCCCTGAATGTCGGCGATGTCCAGCGAGAAGATGCTTGCAAAGCTCTTCCAGTTTGCAATGTTGCAGGCAAGGCCGGTGGTGAATGCCATCAGGAAGATGCAGGCTGCGCTTGCAGCAGGCACGCCGACAGAGATGAGGATGGGCAGCACGATGGAGCCTACCATGATGATGGAGCCCAGACCGCTCAGGGTGGTGAACAGGACGGCGGTGGCCACAACCATGATCAGGGTGACTACCAGCGGACGGTCGCCGCCCAGCTCAGCGCTCTTTTTGATGATGTTCTCGGTGACGCCGGTCTTGTTCATCAGCTGACCCAGCCATGCACCAAAGATGGTTGCCATGATGGCGCTGCCCATACGGACGGTGCCGGCTTCAAACACAGTGGTCAGCCAGCCGATCTCTGCGCCGTCCGCGTTTTTGCCGAACATCGGCACACCGGCGATGATGCAGATGACGACAGCCATCAAAGGAAGCGCCAGCAGAGTAGGGATCTTCTTGGTCATCATCAATGCCGCGACGACCAGGAATGCCACAACGATCAGAATGCCTTGTAACATAGTTCTGCTCCTTTTTTTGCGGGGGCAAGCCCCCTTTATTCTCACCGTAAACCACGGCAAGTTTCATTTTCAGGCGTCCGTGCTGCACAGCAGACTCTGACGCAGATCCGTTGCCATAAAGGCAGGCGTATGGACAGGATCCGGGTTCAGCACCACCGGACGCATCTCCGGGCTTTTCAGCTTCTGTACCACCCCGCGCATGAACGCCGGGCTTGCAGCCGCCGGGCCGGAGAGATACAGCTTCTCGATCACGAACAGCGAACAGAGCATCCGTGCCACATTGCTCAGCCGCACCGTAAAGCAGCTCACCGGGCTTTGCTCACTTTTCAGCGCTGCCGCCTGCTGAGCGGGCGGTGCAGCTTCAAAGTTCTGCGCCAGCTCCAGCAGAGAGCCGCCTTCGGGCAGCAGCAGACCTGTGATGTCTGCCTGTCCCTCGCTGCGCAGTGCCACCGGCTGTTCCTTCTGCACGATCTGCACCACGGCTCGGTCGCCAAGGTCGATGTGTGCATAGTTGGAACCTACCGACTTGCCGGCCTCTGCCAGTGCACGGCTCACGGTATAGACCCGGCTGTATTCCTCCACGATTGGCACTTTGAACTGGGTAAACAGCGCCTCCCGCAGAGAAATGGTCGCCGCGGTATAACCGGTGGAGTACATCACGCGGAACTCGCTGATCTCGGTGTCGTCCTGAAACAGCAGCCCAATGCTCTTCATCTTGCCTGCGTGGAGCTCCTCCATGGAAAAGCCCTGAAAGATCGCATCAGAGATCGAAGTCAGCAGCTCGTTTCCATCCCCGCCGTGGTCGGGCAGCACCGTGCGGAACACACACTGCAAAGCCATGTCGTAGAGATATAAAACCGCATGGCTGCGGCCGATATCCACCACAACGACCCTGCCATAGTCCGGACAGATGGTCAGTCCGGCACGGCTGCGCCCTGCCGTTGCGGCACGCAGGCCGCTCTCCTGCACGACGCCCTCTGCCAGCAGCTCTCCCACCAGTGCCGTGATGGTGCTGGGAGAAAGCCCTGTCTGCTTTGCCAGTTCGATCCGGGAGAGCCCGCCCTCGGTGAGTAGTGCCCGCAAAATCAGGCGGCGGTTCTTCTCCTTTACTGTCCGCAGGCTGGATTTTTTCATAGCTGTGATTCCTTTCAGACCCCATTGTCTTCGCTTATTTCGGATTATGAAATAAGCACTGTCTACAGAATAACACGCTGTTTGGGATACATCAATACTTTTTTCGGATTCCGAAATAATTTAGCGTCCTGAACATTTTCAAGGTATGTTTTTTGTGCATTTTTCTTTTTGAAAAGTGTCGGAACATGTTCAGTTCCTGTCACCAGCTCCAACAAGCTCCGGGACGCCTTGATCCCGGGGCTTTTCGCTTACTTCCGTCCCCTGCAAGAAAATTTCCTCAAAAAACATTGACAAACCCTTGCCCCAGTGGTAATATATACAGGCAGTCTGTGAGACTGCGAATTGAATATGGGCGTGTTCCCGAGTGGCCAATGGGGACAGACTGTAAATCTGCTGCTTTCAGCTTCGGTGGTTCGAATCCACCCGCGCCCACCAAACAAGAAAAATCCGAACCTGTTTCCGATTGGAGAAGGGTTCGGTTTTTTCGTTTTCTTTGGGTACAACAACGAAGGCTCCCGTGGACGGCGCAAAACTCCGATACCTTGTCATAGACCGTAAGCCAATAACAAGATTTGGAGGATGCGATTATGAAGTACGATGAAAGAGCCTGCAAGTTCAACATGGATACTGGCTGCGTGGAGCTGCTGCTCCGGGATGGGAGAATGATCTCTATCGACTGCACTGGGGTCGAGGATGCACTGGATGTGACCATGGCGCAGAGGTCAGAACTGGATTATCTCATCTACAATGACCCGCTGGGCTACGCAGATTTGATTCTGAATGGTGACCCGGAGGAATATTTGAAGAATACAACTGGGAGCCATGGTTTAGAAGATTAAGGGCAAAAAAATAAGAGGTGTGCCCAACTGGACACACCTCGGTGAGATACATCTATATAAGGCAGGGCGTTCCCTTTACTGGAAGCGTTCTGCTGTTTTTATGCTGCAACAGGCAAGGCTTGTAGAGCTTCCTGCTCTTTCAGCCATTCCTCATATTCACGCTGGCCTTCCTCGCTGTTGAAAAAATCAACCATGGAGGGATAAAAGCAACGTGCAAGAGTCTTGATTGCTTCATCCGGGTAGCCGGATTTGTTTGACTTCTTCTTTTTGCTCAAATAGTGTCCTCCGAAAATCAAAGTTCCATATCCTGCCCGCGCTTGCGGTTTTTCTGCGGCACATTCATGGTGCGCTCCTGCTTAGGGGCAAGAATCTTTTCGAGAAAGCCGCGCACCAGTTCGGGCGCACGGTGGAGAGCATCCAGATAGGGTTTCACGTCGTACCACAGGTCGTGGTACTTGTTGCTCCAACGAACGGCCTCCTTCTTGGCGGTGGAAAGTTCTTCTTTCAAGCGGCGGTTCTCCACGTCCATCATATAGCCGTGGTCGGCTTGCTTTTTCAGTTTGGAAAATTCTTCTTCGGTCAGCGAGTAGTTACCGAGAAAGGTGCGCTTGCCGATATAATCCAGATCGCGCACATGAATGAGGGCTTCTTTTGTGAGCGTGGCCTTTTTCTGCACAGCGGCAAGTTCCTTTTCGGTCTTGGAGAGGGTTTTGTTTGTTTGGGTGAGGTGCTGCTCTTTCTGGTCAATCTGGGCGGTCAGGCTGTCCAGCCGTTCCTGCTCCCGTTGAACTTTGAACTGGGTGACGGTCAGGTGTTCTTCAGTGCTGCCACGCTCACCGCGCTCTACATCCGTATACCCGGCGTTGCGCATATAGTGGAAGAAATCGTCTTGCAGGACACTGTACGACTTCTTCAGGACTGGCTTGCCGCTCTTTTGCAGGACAGGCTTTCCGGCATCGTCCAGCAGGGGCTTGGAAGCCCACTTCTTGCTTCGGCTGACCTGCATGACGGTCTCCTTGACTGTGCCGACCAGTGCCTTGTCCTTGCAGCGTTTCGACCAGAGAATCTGCTTTTCCACCACAGGCACATAGACCACATGGAGATGATAGTGGTAGACTTCACGGCCTAATGCTTCGGTCATGGCACGGTTGATCTCATCGGCGTGCATGACTGCCGAGAGGATATACTGCTCACCGCCCACGATTTGAACGGCAGCTTGGTAGGCATCCTCATAGAACTGCTTGGCGAACTCGTAGCCGCCGTGGTTGTCAAAGTAGGCCGAGTTGACATCAAAGACAAGCTCGCAGTAATGGGTGGCATCCGGCTTCAAGCCGCGTGTTGAAATCGTGCCAGCGGTTTCCAGTTGGGAGAACAGGTCGGTGTAGCTGGCGGTTGGCTTTTTGAAGTGGATGTTCCATGCAGTGCGCTGGGGGATGATGTCGGGGTTCCGGTAGCTGTCCTTTTCGCGCTCGTTGTGCTGCTGAGTGTTGCCAACGGCCTTGTCCGAAACGGCGAGATTTCGAACACTGGTGCGGTCAATGCCATCATTTCTTGCCAAAGGGCATCCCTCCTTTCAAGGTTCATCGAGAGGTGACGGGGAACGGAGATGCACTTCTGCGGAAGTGTAATAACCCACTATAACACTTTCATCCCTATGGGCTGCAAAGTGTAGTGGGCTCTTTGAGGACTCTCCGAGGGGGAACGTCTCCTGCGGGAGAGCTACGATCAAGTTCGCACAATGCGAACTTGATCGCTCCGTACGCATCTGAAAAAATTGCGTACGGACTTCAAATAACCTGTACGGCTCGTACGACGTACGGAAATCCGAAATATAAACGATAATTCGTTTTAATTTGTTTCAATTCGCCGTACAGATGCGTACAAGTACAGACCGTACAGGTTGTACGAACTTCTTCCGTGAAAAAATGCACTTTTTACGGGCAGGGGTGGACAAGCGGCTCGATGCCCACAAAGCCCCGCACCCTGCGGCCACCGGGCAGGGCGATGTTATGTACTGCACCAGAGTACCCCAAAGTGGGAACTCTGGTGTTTTTTTGCCTTGTGCCTGAATATACGGAAAATTTTGCAGAAAGGGCGAAAAAGCGGCAGAACTGCAACGGAAAAAGAAAAAAGCCCTTACTGGTTGCAGAGTTGCAACAGCAAGGGCAGAGAGGAAACCGTATATTGAACAAAACGGCAGAGCGTATTATAATGAGGAAAAAACTCCAAAAGGAGGGCCGACCACATGGCACAGGAATATCTGCCCGCACCATCCAACATCCGTCTTGCGGACTTGATGAAAGAGCACGACATCAGCCAACCGGAGCTTGCCAAGGAAATCGGCTGCTCTAAAAGCACCATCAGCCGCTTCATCAGCGGCGCAAAAGGGACCCTGACCCATGAGCAGGTGCTGAAAATTGCAAGGCTGTTCAACGTGTCCACGGATTTTCTGCTGGGAGAAACCAACATTCCCGACCGCAAGAACTACGACATTGCCGAGTTAGGCTTGTCCGTAGAAGCTGCAAAGAACCTCTACACAGGACGTGTCAATACAGAGGTGGTCAACCTGCTGCTGGAAAACGCTCGCTTCGCAGAGCTTACTTACCGCATATCGCAGTATTTTGATGATACCTTTGCTTCCGGCATCGCAGCACAGAACGCCATGCTTACGACATTGAGCACTCTGCTGCGCACAAGGGTCAAGACCCCGGAAGCAGCGAAAGCCGCAAAAGACATCAGCCTTCGGAGAAAGCCGGTGTACCAAGGCGACCTTGATGACATTGAGATGTACTTCATGGCGGCGGTCAAGGAAATCAAAAAGGGTATCGGGAGCCACTACGCTGAACAGGAAGCCATGAGCAAGAAAGTGGCAGAGAAGATGTTCACCGAATTGACCAAAGGGCAGGATGTGCAGCACCCAACGATTACGGCAGAGCAGCTGACAGACGCAATGTTGGACAGTGTTTCGGGCATGGAAGGAGCCACGCCGGAAGCACTGGAACAGCTGCGGAGCGGTCTGTTGGGAATCTTGCAGTCCGCCGCAGAGCAGGAAAACGCCCATGAAGCAGACGAATGAACGGCTTTGTGCGCTGGCACAGAAAGGCGATGCCGCCGCGCTGGACAGCCTGATCGACAACAACAAGTCCTTTATCGGCAAGGTGGCAAATGACCTTTTCCGCAGCATGAATCTGGCACAGTCTGGCCTGAACCTTGACACGGACGATTTGAAACAGGCAGGCAATCTGGGATTGTGGAAAGCTGTGCCGAAGTTCGATGCAGTGCGCGGCATGAAGTTCCTGACCTATGCGGCTCCTGCCATTCGCAACGCCATGATGGACATGGTGCGGGATGCCTTTGCCGCTTTTGAACAGCGGATGGTAACGGAGGACAAGGACGGCGTCTGCTACCAGCGCGTTTCGCTGGACGATGTTCTGCCGGGAGAAGAGCAGCTGCGGCGCATTGAAGCCATAGCCGACCCCTACGCCATGCAGCCGCAGAGCATTATGGAGGAGCAGGAATCGCGCCGGGAACTGTACGATGGCCTGAAACGGCTGACCCAACGGGAGCAGACCTATCTGCTGTACCGCTATGGCTTCACCGATGGCGAGGAACATCCGCTGATCGGCACGGCGATATACTTTCACCTGACAAAAGGCCGCGCAAAAAAGACGGAGGAACAGGTCATGGATAATCTGTGGCTGGAACTGCCGTGGTGGTTTATATGAATGGGCAGAGAGGAATTGTGTCAAATTGACATAATTCCTCCCGATAAGAGGGATGTGAGCGAAAATGCTGGCAATGTATCTGGCAGTTCTGGATGACCAGAGCGGTGAAGAACAATTTGTAGATGTATACAATACCTACAAGCGGCTGGTCTACCATACTGCTTACAAAATTATGGGCGATTCGTATCTGGCAGAAGATGTACTGCAAGAGGTGTTTTTGTACGTTGCCAAAAATTTTTCTAAAATTCATCGAGAAAACTGTCACGAACTCGCTGCTTATCTCGTTAGTTGTAGTAGAAGCCGTGCTTACGATATGCTTCGCAAGCAGCGAGAAGAACCGCTGGAAGAAGTCCCGGACGCACCAGATGATGCCCCGGTGCCGGATGATGCAGCAGTCAGCACCGATAACATCCAACACCTGACAGAACTGATCGGACAGATGAAGCCGATGTATCGTGATCCGCTGCGCCTTTTGGCAATGGGCTGCACCAACAGGGAGATTGCCGAATCGCTTGGACTGACGGATGAAGTGGTTCGGATGCGGCTTTTCCGTGGAAGAAAACTATTGTGGAAGGAGCTAAACAGCCATGAGTGAGCGGACAGAAGTTTCTTTTGACGCTGCATTGATGATGGCACTCCGTGCAGATGCACAAAAAGAACTGGACGAACTGCCAACTCCAGCACAGCTTAAGGAACGCTACCCGGACACGTCCCGATGGGATGCTCGCCTGAAAGCGGCATTGCATAAACGCCGCCGGTGCTGAAGCGAGTGCTTGTTGCGGCCCTGACGCTGATAATTCTGACCTTCGGTGCGCTTGCAGTAAGTGCAGACTTCCGCAAGGCGGTCTATACGATGATTCAGAAGTTCCTGCCCATTGAGATGCAGCTGACGTATCAAGTGGACGGCGAACCGTTGGAACGATTACCGGATGGATACAGCGATCATTATGTGCCGGACGGCTTTGAAATGGACGATGCGCAGAAATTTGAACGAGCAGAAAACTTTTTACATGTTTACTCGTCAAAAGAAACAGAGGAAAGCTACACTGTCCGTTGTTCAATTATCCAGCCGGGGCAGCAGTCCCTATTTGATAATGAGCATACAGTGTACGAAACCGTAAAGGTCGGAGAAGCAGATGCAACTTTGGGAACGAGTGCAAGCGAAAACGGAGACGCCGTTTATATTTTAAGCTGGGAGCGAGGAGGCGTTTCAAACACGATTATGGGAAACACCTCCCGAGATGAGATTATGAGAATTGCTGAAAACGTATTTTAATATGAGACACCATGCTGTTTGTTGAAATTGACAAATAGCATGGTGCTTTTTTGTATAAGCATACAAACATAACAATAAGCAGAAATTTTTTCAAAAAAGTTGTCACAAACACAAGGCAAACTACGTTGACTAATATATGAAGTAGGCACATGGGTATACGACACTGTTACTCAATGGTTTGCTGAACGAGCAGAACAAGCTTATGAAGATGCAAAAAATACTGGAGAACCAACAGATAAACATTCAACGCAAAGTACTTCTGAAGGCTCTTCTCTGCCTAAAACCGGAACCCCGTATTCGTCTAAGGATTCTCGAAGATAGTGAAGGTGTGAAGCAAAGAAGATATTACGATAAGAATGGAAATGCGGATATGGATATTGATTATCGCCACGGGGGAACAGGCCATACGTTTCCCCATAGACATGATTGGAACAATGGCGTACGAGGGCCTGCATATTAAGGAGAACAACTGTGAACAACGTACCGTTTAAGATGATTATTGAGGATTTAAATTGTGGACGCGAAATAGAGTTTGCTTATCATGGAAAGAAATATTCAATTACAAACAGTGAAGGCTATTGGAATTTTTGCTGTGACACTGACGGAATCATTATTGAAAGACTTTGCCCTTTCAATGATAAAACAAAACTTATAGAACGCGTTTCTAACCTAAATGTTGAGGGGGTTCTGCTTTCAACAATTTTTGATAAAGCAAAATATGACGCACAATCGCTTTGCATCTTATAAATTTTGCTTTTGATTCTAAATTATGAGAGGGTGATTCCGGTGCAGAAAAATAGAACACATATTTCAAAAATAAAGATGAAAGGAAAGGGTTGAAAATGGATTTTCTTAAGCAAAAAGGGCCATTAGCAAGAGACTTCTGCAACACGTTGATTTACATTATTTCGTTAGTGTCATTAAAGCCTGCAAGCCTTCAGAGTGTGTTGACAGAACTTCAATGGAATGGGATGTGGTTCTTTTCTCTGGCATTTTTCGCTGTCATCTTTATGGAAATGCTGTCCGATTTTTTGCTGGTTACAGATCGCTGCACTGCATGGAAAGCATTAAATGGAAATGTCAGCGAAGCCGAATTTCACAATCTTCAGCAGATTGTCCTATGCGAAAATCAGAAAGTTTCCATTGAGAAGAAACTTGCAAGTACGATACTACTGGTTCTGATGATATGTGCAACTGCTGCATTTGTGTGGTTTACCTTTTGGTATAAGGTTTTGTTATGAAAGAGATAATTATTATACCACATATTGGAATTGGACAATTAAAATTAGGCATGACGTCAGATGAGCTAGAAAATGCTCTTCTAGAAATGAAGAAACATTGGTCGAATTCTTCTGATGAAGCAATGCAAATGGAATGTTGTGCGGAAACCGATGACCCTAATTTGATAACCGGACGATATATGGATAACGCTTCGTTCTTTCTTGTGCAGTACCGGAACGGAAAAGCTACTGAAATCGGCATCCAGCGTGATTTGTCTAAAGTGGCATCAATAAAATTGTTCGGGATGGATATGTTTAATACAGCTGCCGAGTGTATTATTGATAGCTTAATGAAAAAGGACAACGTTATTTGCAACGAAAAGGACTTGCAACTGGGAACGGAATATTTTTTTCCCGAAATTGGAGTCCGACTCTGGAGAGAGCGAGCATTTCATCCCAAATTGTTGAAAGACCCGTTATACATGGAAGAAATGCAGGCGGTATTAGAAGACGAATATCAGTATCAGTATTTTCAGATGGTTACCATAATAGGTTGAACTACTAACTAACCATGAGCCCTCTATTTGTAACAACTGCAAGTAGAAGGCTCTTGGTTTACTTTGGATATTTTAATTAAAAGTCAGTATTTCAGTCTGCCATGGTCACAACCGAGTGAGAGATAATGCTCAATCTCACCACCTAGCACTAGCTGGGCATACTCCAAAGATTTATTCTAACGAATGAATATTTTGCGCTTTGAACAATTTGACGATTGACATATTGTGCAATATGGAGAATTTCAAATGTCACTTAGTTCTCGATTGACTTGTAATGCAGAAAGCATTACAATAAATTCGAGGTGATAACCATGGAAAAAACGATGATGCTGAACGTCAGGGTCAGCCCCAGCGTCAAACAGCAAGCCGAGGATGTGCTGAAGCAGCTTGGCATCCCAATGGCAACAGCCATTGATATGTACCTGCGCCAGATCACCCTGACTGGCGGCATTCCCTTCTCACTGTCTTTGCCGAAAGCTCCTGCGGCTCTGAACGCTGACACCATGACCGATGATCAGCTTCATGCAGCCTTGCAGGTAGGCATTAAGGAAATTCAGAACGGTGATACCGTGGATGCCGCAAGCGCATTCGCCCAGTTCAGGGAACAGCACAGATGAAACAGTATGATGTGAAAATTTCCCGGATGGCACTCAGCGATATGGAGCAGATCTACAGCTACATTGCCGACCGTCTGTTGGAATCTGACACCGCAATGCGACAGTATGACCGCATTGCAGAAGCAATCCAGTCGCTGAACATCCTGCCGGAACGCTGTGCGCTAGTGGAAAGCGAGCCGGAGCGCACCCAAGGGCTGCGGCAGATGCTGGTGGACAACTACTCGGTGTTCTACATCGTGAGCGAGGATGCGGTGTCGGTAGCCCGTGTGCTGTACAGTGCATCCGACCTTGTGCGCCGCCTGCGGAGAATGAAGTGAAAGGGGTGTTTGCATGACCGCCGTGATTTATGCTCGCTATTCCAGCGATAACCAGCGCGAAGAATCCATCGAAGGTCAGATTCGCGAGTGTACGGCCTACGCCGAAAAGAACGGCATTACCGTGGTCAAGCACTACATTGACCGCGCCCTTTCCGCCAAAACCGATAACCGCCCGGACTTCCAGCAGATGATCAAGGACAGCGAGAAACGGTTGTTTGACATTGTGCTGGTCTGGAAGCTTGACCGTTTTGCCCGAAACCGCTATGATTCGGCCCACTATGAGTATCAGCTGGAACGAAATCATGTCAAGCTGGTATCTGCCACGGAGCCTATCTCTGACAGCCCTGCAGGTATCATGGTCAAGAGCATGCTCACCGGCATGGCTGAATACTACTCGGCAGAGCTTTCTGAAAAAGTTGTGCGCGGCATGACCGAGAATGTTCTGAAGGGAAAGTACAACGGCGGCACGATTCCCATTGGTTTTAAGGTGGATGAGGAGAAGTTCTTTCAAGTCGACCCGCTGAAAGCTCCCTTTGTGGTAGAAGCCTTTCAGCGGTACAACGATGGCGCAACTATGAAAGAACTGATGAACTGGCTGAACGACAGTGGCGTGACCACCAACCGCAACCAGAAGTTTACCTACAACAGCATTCAGAAGCTGTTGACGAACAAACGGTACATCGGTGAAAACCGCTTCAAGGACATTGTGATGCCCGACAGCATTCCGGCCATCGTGGACAAGGACTTGTTTGAAGAAGTGCAGCAAAAAATCAAGAAGAACAGCCGCGCTCCTGCCCGCCACAAGGCCGAGGACGATTACTTGCTCACCACCAAGCTGTTCTGCGGAATGTGCGGCGCCATGATGTTCGGCGAGTGCGGCACGGGTCGGAACAAAGTCGTTCATCATTATTATAAGTGCGCCACCGCGAAGCGTTTCAAGACCTGCAAGAAAAAGACCGTCCGTAAAGAGTGGCTGGAAGATTTGGTCGTGGCTGAAACCATGAAGCTGATTCAGGACGATGCCGTGATTGATGCCATCGTTGCGGAAGTGATGGAGTTGCAGGATCAGGAAAACACCACTCTCCCTTTGCTGGAAAAGCAGATGCGCGAGGTAGAGAACGGCATTGAAAATATGCTGAACGCCATTCAAGCAGGTGTGCTGACCAACTCCACCAAATTACGTTTGGAAAAGCTGGAAGCCCAGCAGAAAGAGCTTGAGGTTCGGATTGCCGAAGAAAAAATCGCTCGGCCACGGTTGAGCGAAAATCAGGTTCGTTTCTGGCTGATCCGGTTCCGCAAGCTCGACCCGAACGTGAAAAGCCACCGGGAAACGCTTATCAACACGTTCGTGAATGCTGTTTATCTCTATGATGAAAAAGTTTTGATTACATTCAACTACAAAGACGGCACAAAAACCATCGCTTTCGATGAGATCGCCGCCAAAGATGCCCCAGAGGGCAATGGTTCGGATTTGGGTTGCTTCGCTCCACCAAAAAACCTCAACGTATGAAAGTACGCTGAGGTTTTTGTTTTACTGCAAAGTCAGACTCACTGGGCGGGTGGATTCGAACAACAGCGGAGCCGACCGCCGCCTGCGGCGGAAACAGGGAGGCGAGGCTGGGGCAGCGCTCCGCTTTTTCAAAGCCCTGCCAAGGGGCTGCAGAAAAAGCGGCAAGCGCAACTCGTAAGGCCCGCCGAATAGTCCGGCGGGCAAAAAAGCCCCTGCGGGGCTTTTTTAGATGCGCGGCTCGCGATATCCACCCGCGCCCACCAAAAAGACCAGCGTAGAAAATACGCTGGTTTTTTGTTTTATCCGGTATCTCAAGTTTCACTCTCAAGGGTGGATTCGAACAGCTGCGGCGACGTCGCTGAAGACGGCGCAAAAACAGCCCAGTGCAACAGCGACGACCGCTGCCAGCGGCAGAAGCAGGGAGGAGCTGTTGGGGCTGCGGCCAGCAGGATGCGCGTGCCGCCCAAGGCACGACACAGCCGCTGGGAGCCGCGACCCGGGTTCCTTTTTATTCTGCGCGGCTCGCGGCGTCCACCCTGCCAAACGCTCTTTCACCGCCTTCTCCTGAAAAATGCGCAAACAAAAACCACCGTCCGGGTGGATGGTGGTTCGGTAATCGCGTAAGAGACAGGCTTCACCTTGAAACGGGCGGGACGTCGGCGGGGTCAGCGGGCAAGAGCCTGCTGGATCTTGGCAAAATCCTCCAACGTGAGAGCCTCCGGGCGGATGCGGGCGTCAAACCCCGCAGCTTCAATGGCGGCAGTCACGGCGTCCTTGGGCATCCCCAGACCACTGGCAATGGCGTTGGCGGCGGTCTTGCGGCGCTGACCAAAGGCGGCACGCACCAGTGCAAAGTAGCCTTCTTCATCCTCCACCTGCACGGCGGGCTGCGGACGGATTTCCATGCGCACCACAGCGCTGGTCACTTTGGGTGCCGGGTAAAAGCTGCCGGGCGCAGCAGTGAACATCATTTTGGAGGTTGCGTAGTAGCTTACGGCGCAGCTGATGGCGCTGGAGGCCCGGGTACCGGGCGCAGCAGCCAGACGGTCTGCGGCTTCCTTCTGCACCATAACGGTCAGGCTCTCGATGGGCAGACGATCGCCCAGCAGCTTCATGACGATGGGGCTGGTGATGTAATACGGCAGGTTGGCGCACACCGCCACCGGCATTCCGGGAAACTCTTCTGCAATGAGCGCCTTCAGGTCCACTTTCAGTACATCCTGTAATACCAGCTTGAAATTGTCCACTCCGGCCATCGTTTCGGCCAGTAACGGCGGCAGGCGTTCGTCCACCTCGATGGACACCACCTTGGCAGCACGCTTTGCCAGTTCCCGGGTCAGCACGCCGATGCCGGGGCCGATCTCAATGACGCCATAGCGCCGGTCTACGCCGCTGGCATCCACGATCTTGGGCGGCAGACCCGGGTTGATGATAAAATTCTGTCCAAAACCCTTGGAGAGTGCAAAATCATATTTTTCGCACAGGGCACGGATCACCGAGAGGTCGGTCAGTTCGGGCATAGATTCCATCCTTTTTCAATAGTACGATTTGAATGCCCTCCGCGTCGCTTTGGGCATATTCAGCGGAAATATTATTATAATATGGCAACCCAGCCAGACCCGCAGGTCTGGCTGGGTTGCATTTTCACGAGAAGGGGTCGGTACGGTAAACGAGAGCGCTGCGGGGCGCTCCAAAACGCTTTTCCACGTGAGGAGTCGGTACGGCATGCGGCATCACCGCGCCCTACGAGCGCGCTCAAAAGCCGTTTCAAGAAAGGAACATGCGTACGGCAAACAGCACTGCAATAAACCGGGTTACTTTTTTACAAGAAGAAGCTCATGCAGCATTTCTGCCGGTTTTACCTTTTATTCCGCACTGGATGCAGCTTCACTGCTTGTTTCCGCTTGGGCAGAAGAAGCCGTTTCCTCAGAGGACGTGTTCTCCTGCTCAGCAGCGACGCTGTCCGCAGATTCGGATGCAGCCGCCGAGGAAGCCGCGTCGTTGACACCGCCCAGAGTCGTGGTACCGCTCAGCTGCTGTGCTGCGCTGACCGCACGCTGGATCTGCGGGTCGGTCTCCGGGGTGTAATCATAGAAATTAGTGGTCTCTTCTGCAGTCAGAGCCTTTTCCACATCCACACTCAGACCGGTGCCGTCAAAGCAGGAGCCGTCACCACAGATGAGCTTTGCCACCGTGATGCTCACCGCACTGCCATCCGAAAGGCGCTGGGGGCTGCTCTGGATGGTGCCCTTGCCCATGGTGGTGGTGCCCACCAGACGTGCACCGTTCATGGTGTGCAGGCTGGCGGCAAACAGCTCTGCTGCGCTGGCGGTGTTCCCATTCACCAGACAGACGATGGGCAGGTCTACCCTGCTCTCGTTATCACTGCTGCCAATGATCGTGCGGTTGCCGTTCTTATCCTCAGCATAAGCCACCGTGCCCTCCGGAGCGATCAGGTCGATGCAGCTGACGGCATCATCCAGCACGCCGCCGCCGTTGTCGCGCAGGTCGAACACAAAGCTCTGCGCCCCGCTGGCGGTCAGGGAACGAATGGCATAATCCAGTTCACTGGGCGTGCTGCCGTCGAACTGGCGGATCCTGATGTAGCCCACGCTGTCCAGCATCTGGTAATCCACGGTGGTGCTGGTATAGCCGGAGTGGGTCAGGTCTGCCGTTTTGGAGGCCGCTTCGCTGTTGAGCCATGTCACATTGACGGTCGTACCGGCCTCGCCCTGCAGGCGGGCCTGCACAGCGTCCACGCCGGAAAGGCTCTTCACCTCGGTGCCGTCAATGGCGGTGATGTAGTCCCCTGCCACGATGCCGGCCTCCTGTGCAGGCGAGTCCTCGTAGACCTTGGTCACCTTTGCGTAGCCGGTCTGGTCGATGCCCAGCTCCACGCCAATGCCCATCACCTTGCCGCTCTGCTGATTCATCAGCTCCGTGTAAGCAATGGCGCTGTAGTAGCGGGCGTACTTGTCGCCCGTGCCCAGCAGGTAGCCAGCCGTCAGGCGGTCATACAGCACCGTTTCGTCGATGGGATAGTAGTCGTTGCTGCGCACATAGCGGTCCACCTCGGCCACCTTGTTGTACATGCTCTCCTTTTCCTTCACGCTGCTGACGGTGCTGTCAAACAGCCGCATGGCGATCAGCATGGTGATGGAAAAGGTCACGGTCATAGCCAGGATCACAATGGTGACGGCCATGCCTACAGAGATCTTACGGTTCATGCCTTGCTCCCTCCTGTCAGAACAGCAGCATCATCAGCACACTGCCCAGCAGCGAAAGTGCAAACACGCCTGCCAGCAAAAGGCAGCCGATGCGCAGCAAACGCTTATGTTTTTGTTCGTTCATAGAATACCAGACTCCTTATAAATACACTCAGTTGTGCGGGAACGGGATATAACCACGCGGATTGACCGCATTGGCCTTTTTGCCGCCCTTCCAGACCTCCAGATGCAGGTGGTTGCCGGTAGAGTTGCCGGTAGAGCCAACGTAGCCGATCAGCTCGCCCTGCTTGACATACTTGCCTACGCTGGTGGCGACCGACCTCATGTGGCCATACAGGGTGCTGTAGGCATTGCCGTCCGACATGCTGCCGTGATAGATGATGACATAGTTGCCATAGCCGCCGCTGGACCAGCCTGCCACCTGCACATAGCCGCTGGCGGCTGCGTAGATGGGCGTACCGCCCGGGGCCGCCAGATCGATGCCGGCATGCAGCCTGTTGACGCCGGACACCGGATTCTTACGCCAGCCGTACTCGCTGGAAACGCGGGTATAGCTCTTCAGCGGGCAGGCAAAGCCGGTAAAGCTCAGCTGCGGCTTACTGGATGCAGCCGCTGCGATCGACTTCTGGATCTCTTTTTTGACCGCCTCATAGTTCAGCTCGTCCGATTCAATGGCCGCCTGCGCTGCCTTCTGGGCCTTCTGGGCGTCCTGTGCAGAGAGCTGTGCCGCAGAGATGCTGCTGTTCAGCTCGCTCTGCTTGGCCTTCATCTGGTAGTTCTGGGTATCCAGCTCTGCCTTCTGGCCCTTCAGCTCCTTGCGCTGGGCTTCCAGCTCCACCTTATCTGCTTCCAGAGCGCTCTTGGCGGCCTTCATATTGTCCATGATCTCGGTATCTTTGATGGAGATATCCTGCATGACCTCGTTGAAGGTCAGCAGCTCATACAGGTCGTTCACCGCGCTCAGCATGGCCACACTGCCGCCATCGCGCAGCTCCTGCATCGCCGCCATGTGCTTTTTGAAATCGTCCCACTGGCCGTCGATCTCGGTCTGCTTCTGGGTGATCTCCGCTTCCTTGGCGCTGATCTTCTGCTCGGTCTGGCCGATGCTGTTCTGCACCGCCGCGATCTGGGTGCTCAGCACACCGATCTGAGACTGAATGACGCCCACGCGCTCCTTCAGTTCACTTTCCAGCGCCTTTGCCGCAGTTTCCTTTTTCTTTGCGTCCGAAAGCTCCTTTTTGTGCTGGTCAATGGATTTGGAAAGGCTGTTCAGCTTGTTCTGCAGGCTGGCCATACTGGTGGCTGCCGTAGCCGGGTGAAAGCTTACGCTTGCCACAAGGCACGCGGCTGCCAGACACAGGCTGACGCCCCGCAGCAGCTTACTGCGGGCAGGCTCCGGCCGGGCATGGCGCGGCGTGTAGCCGGGCAGTTGAAGCCGGAAGGGCTTTGCATGAAGTGCTTTTTTCATGTGCGGCTCCTTTCCATCATACATTCAAGTGTTTGCGGATGGAGAACATGCTGCCCAGACCACCCACAACAGCACCGCCGATGAGGCTGTACGGGATGATAGTGGACCAGACGGCGCTCACCGGCACAAGGGCCTGACCCATGATCATTTCCCATACGCCGCCCAGACCATCGGAGGCCTGCACCATATAGGAGTAGCCGCCCAGACTGATCGCTGCAGTGAGTGCACCGGAGATCAGACCCATGGCCAGACCCTCCACAAAGAAGGGCAGGGTGACAAGGCTGTTGGTGGCGCCCACATACTTCATGATCTCGATCTCGCGGCGGCGGGCAAACACGCTCAGGCGGATGGTGCTGCCCACGGTGATGATGCTGACCACCATCAGCACCAGCACGATACCGCGGCCCACTTTGGTAACAGAGCGTTGCACCTGCACAAAGACGTTGGTCATTTCCACCGGAGCGGTCACGCTGTATACGCCTTGTATGGCCTGCATCTTCTTGCTCATTTCCTCCATCTGGCTCAGGTCTGCGATGGAGACGCGGTAGTTTGCCTTGAAGGGGTTGTCATTTTCAAACTCGTCCCACAGGGAGGAGTAATCTTCCATGTAATTGCGGTAGGTGTTCAGCACGTCCTGCTTGGAGACGAACTGCACATTGGTCACGCCGGGCATGGCAGACAGCTTTTCGCCCACAGCCTGAGCGGTGGCATCATCGCACTCCGGGTCCAGATAGACCACGGTCTCGTTCTGGCTGCCCAGATAGTTGACCATGCTGTCCACGTTCACCTCTGCAAGGCTTGCAAAGGTGTTCAGGGTCATACAGACGCTGAGGGACAGGATGCACACACAGGTCATGGCCCAGTGCTTGCCCAGATTGCACACGCCGCGCCGGACCAGGAAAAAGAAGGTAGAAGGTCTCATCATACGGTGGCCGCCTCCTTTTCTGCAGTGTTTTTCGGTTCCAGCTCGGTCTCAAACAGGCGCTCCCGGCGCTCTGCCCGCTCCCGGATGGCTTCCTTATCGGCAGGCACGTCCGAAATGATGCGGCCCTTTTTCAGGGTAACGACCCGCTGATGGAACTGACGCACCAGCTCGTGTTCGTGGGTGACGACCACAACGGTGATGCCCATTTCGCTCACCCGCTCCAGCAGTTCCATCATTTCCAGACTCAGCTCCGGGTCAATGTTACCGGTGGGCTCGTCCGCAATGACCAGCTTGGGGCCGTGGGCAAGTGCACGGGCCACAGCCACGCGCTGCTGTTCGCCGCCGGAAAGGGTGTCCGGGTAAGCCTTGGCCTTATCCTCCAGATGCACCAGTTCCAGCATGTACTCCACACGGTCACGGATCTCCTTGCGCTTGACATTGGTGACGTGCATGGCAAAAGCGATGTTCTCGTACACAGTCATGGTGGGGATCAGGCGGAAATCCTGAAAGATAATGCCCATCTGACGGCGCAGATACGGCACCTGATGGCGGCGCAGCCGGGCAACATCCTTGCCCAGCACAGTCACCTTGCCTTCGCTGGGCAGCTCCTCGCGCAGCAACAGCTTGAGCAGGGTGGATTTGCCTGCGCCGGAATGGCCCAGCAGGAACACGAACTCGCCATCGTCCACATGGAGGCTGATGTCGTCCAGTGCAAGCGGTCCGCCCCGTTTATATTCCTTGGAAACGTGTTCTAAATCGATCATAGGGTAATATTAGCTCCTGACATTAAAATCTGTTTTCACAGCAAAAAGAACCGGCCAGCATCGGTTGCGAGCGGCCGGTTCTGCACCGCAGGCAGAGCCTGCAGCCTATTAGTATTTGGCCGGATTGTTGGACAGGTACTTTTTGACCATCAATGCTACCTTGAAGACGATAGCATCGTCGAACTCACGCAGATCCAGGCCAGTCAGCTTTTTGATCTTTTCCAGACGATACACCAGCGTGTTGCGGTGCACGAACAGGCCGCGGCTGGTTTCCGACACATTCAGGTTGTTCTCAAAGAAGCGCTGGATGGTGAACAGGGTCTCCTGATCCAGGCTCTCGATGCTGCCCTGCTTGAACACCTCACGCAGGAACATCTCGCACACGGTGGTGGGCAGCTGATAGATCAGGCGTGCAATGCCCAGATTATCGTAGCGGATGATCTGCTTTTCGGTGTCGAACACCTTGCTCACTTCCATGGCGATCTGTGCTTCCTTGAAGGAGGTAGCCAGATCCTTCACGTTGGAAATGGGGGTGCCGATGCCCACCACAGCCTTGATGTAGTGCTCGCCGGACAGGGTATCCACGATGCTGGCAGCCAGCTTTTCCATATCCGTGCGGTCGATGCCCTTGCGGATCTCCTTCACCAGCACCGTATCCGTCTCACTGATGTTGAACACAAAGTCCTTCTGCTTATCCGGGAACAGGCTGCTGACCACATCATAGGCGGAGATGTCGCCGCCGGAAGTCACGCGCACGATGAACACCACGCGGGAAACATCGGTGGCAAAGTGCAGCTCACGGGCCTTGGCATAGATATCGCCGGGCAGGATATTATCCAGCACCACATTCTTGATGAAGTTGGACTTATCGAACTTCTCATCGTGGTACTGCTTGATGCTCTGCAGGCTGATGGACAGCATGGCGGCAAACTGACCAGCCGTCTCGTCCACGCCCTCCACGAACACTGCATAATCGTTATGCTTGGCGCTGGAGAACTGCTGATAGGTGTAGCCATCGCGCACGAAGCGGTCCCCCGCCGTCAGGCGCTCTGCCATGAAGCCCTCGCGCACCTCGCCGATCAGGTTCAGCTCCGAGCAGGAAATGACAGCGCCGGTCTCATCCACCACGCCGACCACCCGGTTGATCGCATCTTTCATCTGGTAGATCACGCTTTGAAATACTCTATTGGCCATAATGGATACCCCTTTTCCTCGTTTGTGCAAACCGCAGCGGCAGCCGGTCGTGATTTTCAACAATTTAGCTGCATTACATTTTATATTTTACACAAAAGAATTTACTTTTGCAACATATTTCAACAAAAAAGATAGTTTTTTCTTGTGAATATTATCTCTCAGGGGTTTTTCAAGCCAAAAAAGTGCCTTTTTGCGTGGTTCTGGCCTCTATTTTACCGGCAAAATGTGTTGCTTTTTTGAAATCCGGGTGAAAAGCGCACCCTCTCAGATGGTAATTTTTGACACTTCTTCGGCAGAAAGCTCCCGCCACTGCCCCGGTGCAAGGGCTGCATCCAGCGCAAGGCCGCCGATGGCGTCCCGGTGCAGGCCGTTCACGCCTGCGCCGTACACGCCGAACATCCGCTTGATCTGGTGGTAGACCCCCTGCCGCAGCACCACCCGCACGGTCAGGCCGTCGGCAGAAAGGGCCGTGACCTCCGCAGGCGAAAGCGCTGTGCCGTCCGCCAGCGTGACCCCGGCGGCAAAGCCGGTGCGCATCTCCTCGGTCAGCGGCGTGTCCAGCACCACAGTGTAGGTCTTGGAGACGTGGCGCTTTGGAGCAAGGATCTCGTGGGCAAAGGTGCCGTCATCGGTCAGCAGCACAAAGCCGGTGCTGGTCTTGTCCAGCCGCCCCGCCGGAAACAGCTGCCGCCGCGGGTAGGCGTCCCCCACCAGATCCACCACGGTGGTGTCCCGCTTGTCCGTGGAAGCGCTCACCACCCCCTCGGGCTTGTTGAGCATCAGGTACACAAACTGCTGGTAATTCAGGGCTTTGCCGTCCACGGCCACCGTATCGGTTTCCCTGAGCTGGGTGTCCCCTTTTTTGCAGACAGCACCGTTCACCTGCACCCGCCCTTTGGAAAGCAGCGCCTTGGCCTCGCTGCGGGTGCACTGGGCCGTCTCGGCTAAGTATTTATCCAATCGCATACGCGGTTCTCCTTTGTTGATGATGCTCCCAGTGTAGCATGACAGCGGATTTTTCTCAAGGGGGACAGGCATCAAAAAAGGCCGCCGCAGATGCGGCGACCCTTTAAATTTTTTCCTGAAAACAGGAACGGGGAACGGCATCTGAACCGTTCCCCATCGAGTGGCATCCGGCAGGCGTGGCGTTCTCCTGCATCTCTCAGAGCAAAAGCTCTTGTCGTTACCATCGGCGTGTGGCTGCCACGAAATTGACCACCTCAGATGCTCTCTTATCCTATGTACAGGATATCACATTTATTCTTTTTTTGTAAAGTGTATCACCCTGCCGAAGCAGTCACTGAAAACGTTTTTTGCTGATTTTCCACATCGTGATGATCGAGTTTTTATACTCTTTCGGATCACTCGACACCTTCAGCCGCAAAATCACCTCTGCTTCGAACTCCGGCGTTTCGATCTGTTTTAAAACCAGCGCTGTATGCGGGCGATTCGCACGCAGAATATAATCGGCTCCTGTAAAATCCGTGGGATATGCTCTGCAAGACGTTCAAAGTCGCCCGGATGGCCTTCTTCAATGTGCAGAATCTGCTGCTCGGTAATAATGACTTCATCCGTCACCAAGTCTTCTTCGACCACACGATAAAGTTCCCGGTCGATTTTGCAAATAAAATTCACGTCCTGCCTCACACCTGTCCGATTTTATGGAATGAGTATAGCATATCCAGACGTTTTTTCATAGATTTTTGTATTAAAAATAGAGAGAGGCCAATTAGCCTCTCTCTATTTTTAATACGCATGACAGCTTTACATTTACACGCTCAGGGATGCGTGCTGCTCCACGGCATCGGGGTTGGCATCGAAGATGGGCTTGAGCACATTGGCGATGAACTCCTCCACCTGCTGCGGTGCACGGCCCACAAAGTTTTCCGGCACAAGGCCCGCCACGATCTCCTCGCGGGTCAGGCCAAAGGCGGGGTCGGCAGCGATGCGCTCCACCATATCGTTGGGCAGGCCCTCTTCCTTGACCTGCTTGCCGGCGGCGATGGCGTGCTGACGCAGGCGCTCGTGCAGCTCCTGACGGTTGCCGCCCTTTTCCACAGCCTGCATCATGATGTTCTCGCTGGCCATGAAGGGCAGCTCTGCCATCAGACGGCTGCGCACCACCTTGGGGTACACCACGATGCCATCGGTGACGTTGAGCATGATGTTCAGAATGGCATCGGTGGCAAGGAAGCCCTCAGCCATGGCGACACGCTTGTTGGCGCTGTCGTCCAGCGTGCGCTCAAACCACTGGGTGCCGGTGGTAAAGCTGGGGTTCAGCACATCCACCATCAGGTAGCGGCTCAGCGCGCAGATGCGCTCGCAGCGCATGGGGTTGCGCTTGTAGGGCATGGCGGAAGAACCGATCTGGTTCTTTTCAAACGGCTCTTCCATCTCCTTGAAGTTGGCCAGCAGGCGCAGGTCGGTGGCGAACTTCATGCAGCTCTGGCCAATGCCGGCCAGAGCATTCAGGATGAAGGCGTCCACCTTGCGGCTGTAGGTCTGGCCGGACACGGGGATGACCGCATCGGGCGCAAAGCCCATCTCCCTGGCGATGGAAGCATCCACGGCGCGGATCTTATCGGCGTCGCCCTTGAACAGCTCCATAAAGGAAGCCTGCGTGCCGGTGGTGCCCTTGACGCCGCGCAGCTGCAGAACGGCAAGACGGTGGTCGATCTCCTGCAGATCCATCACCAGCTCGTTGGCCCACAGGGTGGCGCGCTTGCCCACAGTGGTGGGCTGAGCGGGCTGGCAGTGAGTGTAGGCCATGCAGGGCATGTCCTTGTATTCCTCGGCGAAGCGGCCCAGCTTTGCCAGCACACCGATCAGTTTTTTGCGCACCAGCTCCAGACCCTGACGCATCACGATGATGTCGGTGTTGTCGCCCACGTAGCAGCTGGTGGCACCCAGATGGATGATGCCGGCAGCCTTGGGGCACTGCTGGCCGTAGGCGTAAACATGGCTCATCACGTCGTGGCGCACCAGCTTTTCGCGCTCAATGGCCACTTCATAGTTGATATCGTTCACATGGGCTTCCAGCTCGGCCACCATATCGGGGGTGATGTTGGTCAGGCCCTGCTCCATTTCGGCCCGGGCCAGCGCCACCCACAGGCGGCGCCATGTGCGGAACTTGTTGTCGTCCGAGAAGATATACTGCATCTCGTCCGAGGAATAGCGGGTGGAAAAGGGGCTGATATAACGATCATGCTGAGACATTGGTTATTTCCTCCTGAAAATAACCCTCTCAGTCTCGCTTTGCTCGCCAGCTCCCCCGAGGGGGGAGCTTTTTGCGCTCTGCCGGTCAGCACCGGAAAACCTCCCCCCTTTTCGGGGGAGGTGGCACGCCGCAGGCGTGACGGAGAGGGTTTTTTCTCTATTCTACCATCAAATCTTGAAATAGTCCACGCCGCCCTCAAAGATCGGCTGATATTTGTCACCGGTAACGTTCTTGTACAGGTACTCGCCGCTGCGCTCCGAGTGGCCCATCTTGCCGAACACACGGCCATCCGGGCTGGTGATGCCTTCGATTGCCAGCACAGAACCGTTGGGGTTATAGCTCTGATCCATGGTGGGATCGCCCTCGATGTCCACATACTGGGTGGCGATCTGGCCGTTCTTCATGAGGGTGTCCAGCACTTCCTGCGGAGCCACGAAACGGCCCTCGCCATGGCTGATGGCAACGGTGAACTGTTCGCCCACCTCGCACTTGGAGAGCCACGGGCTGCCGGTGGATGCAATGCGGGTGCGCACCAGCATGCTCTGGTGGCGGCCAATGGTGTTGAAGGTCAGGGTGGGGTCATAGGGAGTGATGGGGCGGATATCGCCGTAGGGGACCAGACCCAGCTTGATGAGAGCCTGGAAGCCGTTGCAGATGCCCAGCATCAGGCCGTCGCGCTGCTGCAGCAGACGGCGCACCGCCTCGGTGACCTCCGGATTGCGGAAGAAGGAAGCAATGAACTTTGCACTGCCGTCCGGCTCGTCGCCGCCGGAGAAGCCGCCGGGCAGCATGACGATCTGGCTGTTATCGATGGCCTTGACCAGTGCCTTGCAGCTCTCGGCCACGTCGGCGGGGGTCAGGTTGCGGATGACCAGGATCTCCGGGTCGGCACCGGCGCGGGCAAAGGCCTTGGCGGTGTCGTACTCGCAGTTGGTGCCCGGGAACACCGGAATGATGACCTTGGGCTTTGCCACGCCGATCTTGGGTGCGGCGGGTGCGGTCAGGCTGCCGTTGATCTTTTCCACGGTGGGGCCTGCCTTGCGGTAGGGGTACACCGGCTCCAGCTTGCCTTCCCAGATCTCCTGCAGCTGGGCCATATCCAGCTTTTCGCCGCAGGCTTCAAAGACGTATTCCTTGGTGGTCTCGCCCAGGATCTCACCGGCGGGAGAATCGGACACCATTTCCAGAACGATGGAGCCGTACATGGGCTGGAACATCTCATGGGTGGTCTTATCCGCACGCATCTTGAAGCCAATGTGGTTGCCAAGGCCCATCTTGAACAGAGCCTCGGCAATGCCGCCGTAGCCCACAGAACAGGCGGATGCCACCATACCCTCTTCGATCATGTCCTCCACCATCTTGTAGTTGGCCTTCAGGGAGAAGAAGTTGGGGCAGCCGGTCTCGGGGTCGATGATGGGCCGTACCAGCACCACCGTGCTCTCCGGCTTCTTGAATTCGGTGGACACCACCTTGTTTGCCTTGCCGATGGCGGTGGCGAAGGAGACCAGCGTGGGAGGCACATCCAGCTTTTCAAAGGAGCCGGACATGCTGTCCTTGCCGCCGATGGATGCAATGCCCAGACCCATCTGGGCATCCAGTGCACCCAGCAAAGCGGCCAGCGGCTTGCCCCAGCGCTCCGGGGCGGTGCCCAGACGCTCGAAATATTCCTGGAAGGTGAGGTAAGCATCCTCATAGCGGAAGCCGGAGGCCACCAGCTTGGTAACGCTCTCGATGACAGCCATCTGAGCGCCCTTGTACTGGTCTGCGCTCATCAGGAAGGGGTTGAAGCCCCATGCCATGCCGGAGCAGGTGCTGGTCTCGCCGTCCACCGGCAGCTTTGCCACCATGGCGTTCTGCGGGGTCAGCTGATAGGCACCGCCAAAGGGCATGAGCACGGTGGCGGCACCAATGGTGGAGTCGAACCGCTCAGACAGGCCCTTCTTGCTGCAGATGTTCAAATCGCCCACCATGTTCTTCATCTTCTGGCTGAAGGTCAGGCCCTCCCACTGGGGCTGCCAGACCGTGGCCTTTTCCACATGGACCTTCTGGTGCTTCTCGGCACCGTTGGAGTTCAGGAACTCGCGGCTGATGTTCACAATGGACATGCCGTTCCACACCATGTTCAGGCGGGGCTCAGCCGTCACCTTTGCCACAGGAGTGGCCTCAAGGTTCTCTTCGTTGGCGAGGGCAATGAACTTGTCCACGTCCTCGGGGGCCAGCGCCACAGCCATGCGCTCCTGGCTCTCGCTGATGGCCAGCTCGGTGCCGTCCAGACCCTCGTACTTCTTGGTGACCTTGTTCAGGTCGATGTACAGGCCGTCGGCCAGCTCACCGATGGCAACGGACACACCGCCTGCACCAAAGTCGTTGCAGCGCTTGATCATCCTGCAGGCATCCTCGCGGCGGAACAGGCGCTGCAGCTTGCGCTCGATGGGAGCATTGCCCTTCTGCACCTCGGCACCGCAGTGCTCAAGGCTGTCCAGCTTGTGGGCCTTGGAGGAGCCGGTAGCACCGCCCACACCATCACGGCCGGTGCGGCCGCCCAGCAGAACGATGACATCGCCGGGGGCGGGGCACTCGCGGCGGACGTGAGAAGCGGGGGTAGCGCCTACAACGGCACCGATCTCCATGCGCTTTGCCACATAGCCGGGGTGGTAGATCTCATCCACCTGACCGGTAGCAAGACCGATCTGGTTGCCGTAGGAGGAATAACCGGCGGCAGCCGTGGTCACCAGCTTGCGCTGGGGCAGCTTACCGGGCAACGTCTCACTGACCGGCTTGAGCGGGTCGCCTGCGCCGGTAACGCGCATGGCCTGATAGACGTAGCTGCGGCCGGACAGCGGGTCACGGATGGCACCGCCGATGCAGGTAGCCGCACCGCCGAAGGGCTCGATCTCGGTGGGGTGGTTGTGGGTCTCGTTCTTGAACAGGAACAGCCAGTCCTCGTCCTTGCCGTTCACATCGCACTTGATCTTGACGGTGCAGGCGTTGATCTCGTCGGACTCGTCCAGATTTTTCAGGATGCCCTGCTTCTTCAGCTCCTTGGCGCCGATGGTGGCAAGATCCATCATGCAGCGGGGCTTGTTCTCCCGGCCCAGATCGGCGCGCATGGCCATGTAGCGGTCAAAGGCCTTCTGCACCACGGCATCGTCGATCTGCACATCGTCCAGAATGGTGCCGAAGGTGGTGTGGCGGCAGTGATCGGACCAGTAGGTGTCGATCATCTTGATCTCGGTGATGGTGGGGTCGCGGTGCTCCGAGCGGAAATACTTCTGGCAGAACTCGATATCGCCAAGGTCCATGGCAAGGCCGTTGTCCGCAATGAACTTTTTCAGCTGCTCTTCGTCCAGCTGGTTGAAGCCCTCCAGCACCTTGACCGGGGCGGGCACGGGGTACTCCATTTTCAGGGTCTGCTTGGTGTCCAGCGAAGCCTCGCGGGCCTCCACCGGGTTGATGACGTATTTCTTGATCTCGGCCACCTGCTCGTCGGTCAGGGCACCCTCCAGCAGATAGACGCGGGCAGAGCGCACCAGCGGGCGCTCGCCCTGACTGATGAGCTGGATGCACTCGGCAGCAGAGTCGGCGCGCTGGTCGAACTGGCCGGGCAGATATTCCACCGCAAAGGACACGCCGTCGCTGGCGGGCAGCTCGGCATAGGTATTATCCACCGGCGGCTCGCTGAACACGGTGTCTGCGCACTGGTTGAACAGCTCTTCGTCGATGCCTTCCACGTCGTAACGGTTCAGCAGACGCAGGCCGGACAGTTCCTTGATGCCCAGCAGGCTGGTGAGCTCATTTTTCAGGCCGGTGGCTTCCACATCGAAGCCGGGCTTCTTTTCCACATAAATACGATAGACCATTGGGTAGGTTCCCCCTTTGTATTCTTTGAACCGACCCTCTCAGTCACGGCTTACGCCGTGCCAGCTCCCCCGAAAGGGGGAGCTTTTTCTGCTGGCGGAAAGTACCGCGTTCGATGGAAAGCATCGGCTTGCCCATTTTCCCGCATAAAGATCCCCCTTCGGGGGAGCTGTCGCCGCCAGGCGACTGAGAGGGTTTTCTTTCTTACTGCTTCTCTGCCAGTGCCTTCAATGCGCGCAGGCCGATATCGCTGCGCTTGTGCAGCTTTTCAAAGCTGATCTTCTCTGCTGCCTCATAGGCATGGCTCAACGCATTGGTCAGGCGCGGGCCGGTGGCGGTGACACCCAGCACACGGCCACCGGCCGTGACAAGGGTGCCATCCTCGGTGATGGCAGTGCCGGAGTGGTAGACCGTCACATTCTCTTCGCCGGGCAGCTGACCGTCCACAAGGCCGGTGATGGGCTTACCCTTCTCGTAAGCCACCGGGTAGCCGCCGGAAGCCAGAATGACGCAGGCGGCAGCGCCGTCCGAGAACTTGACCTCCTCGTTTTCCAGCGTGCCGTTGGTGCAGGCCTGCATGATGTGCAGCAGGTCGCCTTCCAGCAGGGGCAGCACCACCTGCGTCTCCGGGTCACCAAAGCGGCAGTTGTACTCGATGACCTTGGGGCCGTCCGGGGTGAGCATCAGGCCGAAGTACAGGCAGCCCTTGAAGGGGCAGCCCTCGGCGTTCATGGCCTTGATGGTGGGCAGGAAAATTTTCTCCATGCACTCGGCAGCCACTTCCGGGGTGTAATAGGGGTTGGGAGCAATGGTGCCCATGCCGCCGGTATTCAGGCCGGTGTCGTGGTCGTTGGCGCGCTTGTGGTCCATGCTGGACACCATGGGCTTGACCACCTTGCCGTCCGTAAAGCTCAGCACGCTGACCTCGGGGCCGGTGAGGAACTCCTCCACCACCACATGGTTGCCGGAAGCGCCGAACTTCTTGTCCAGCATGATCTCCTTGACGCCCTCGGCGGCCTGCTGCTCGTTTTCGCAGATCAGCACGCCCTTGCCCAGTGCCAGACCGTCGGCCTTGATGACCACCGGGTACTTGCCCTCGGCGCGGATATAGTCCATGACCTTTGCAGGGTCATCGAAAGCCTCGTACTTTGCGGTGGGGATGCCGTACTTCTTCATCAGGTCCTTGGAGAACACCTTGGAGGCCTCAATGCGGGCTGCAGCTTTGTCCGGGCCAAAGGCCGGGATGCCCACAGCAGCCAGCGCGTCCACCATGCCGAGGGCCAGAGGGTCGTCCTGCGCCACCACAACGTAATCGAACTTTTCTTCTACGGCAAAGCCCACCATGGTATCCACATCGGTAGACTTGATGTTTTTGCACTTTGCGTCATAGCTGATGCCGCCGTTGCCGGGTGCACACCAGATCTCGCCGCAGTCAGGGCTCTTTTTCAGTGCCTTGATGATGGCGTGCTCGCGGCCGCCGCCGCCCACTACCAGAATTTTTTCAGCCATATCATTCACCTTCCCGTTTTTGAATGTCCCTCTCAGTCATTGCTGCGCAATGCCAGCTCCCCCGAAGGGGGGAGCTTTTTTCTGCTGACGGCAGGTACTGCGTTTAACGAAATGCGTATTTCTGTCCGTTTTCTCGCATAAAGCTCCCTCCTCGGGGGAGCTGTCGCCATCAGGCGACTGAGAGGGTTCGTTCTTTTCCCTTAGTGATGGAACAGCCGCAGGCCGCAGAAGGCCATTGCGATGCCGTACTTGTTGCAGGTGTCGATGACCTGCTGGTCACGGATGGAGCCGCCGGGCTGCACGATGGCAGTGACGCCGGAGCGGCGGGCGCGCTCGATGTTGTCGCCGAAGGGGAAGAATGCATCCGAGCCAAGGCACACACCGGTCACCTTGCTGAGATATGCCTTCTTTTCCTCTGCGGTCAGGGGCGCGGGCTGCTCGGTGAAGGTCTCTGCCCAGACGTCATCACCGATGACATCCTCCGGCGTATCGCCGATGTAAACATCAATGGCGTTGTCGCGGTTGGGCTTTGCCACATCATCGCGGAAGGGCAGGTTGAGTACCTTGTCCATGTGGCGCAGCTGCCAGTTGTCGGCCTTCTGGCCTGCCAGACGGGTGCAGTGGATGCGGCTCTGCTGGCCTGCGCCCACACCGATGGTCTGACCATGATAGGTGTAGCACACGCTGTTGGACTGGGTGTACTTCAGGGTGATGAGGGCAATGACCAAATCACGCTTCTGTTCCTCGGTCACGTCCTTGTTCTCGGTGACCCAGTTGTTCAGCATGGTGTCGGCGTTGATGACCAGCTCGTTGCGGCCCTGCTCAAAGGTGATGCCGTACACCTGCTTATGCTCGATGGGAGCGGGCTTGTAGGCGGGGTCGATGGCAACCACGTTGTAGTTGCCCTTCTTCTTGCCGGACAGGATGGCCAGTGCCTCCGGCTCGTAGCCCGGGGCAATGATGCCATCGGACACCTCGTGCTGGATCAGCTTTGCGGTGGGCACATCGCAGATGTCGGACAGGGCGATCCAGTCGCCAAAGGAGGACATGCGGTCGGCACCGCGTGCACGGGCGTAGGCATTTGCCAGCGGAGACAGCTCCATATCCGGGGCAATGTGGTACATTTTGCGCTCCACATCGGTGAGCGGCAGGCCCAGAGCCGCGCCCGCCGGGGAAACGTGCTTGAAGGAAGCTGCTGCGGGCAGACCGCAGGCAGCTTTCAGCTCCTTGACCAGCTGGATGGAGTTGAGGGCATCCAGAAAATTGATGTAGCCGGGCTTGCCGTTCAGCACGGTCACCGGCAGGTCAGAACCATCTTCCATATAAATGCGGCTGGGCTTCTGGTTGGGGTTGCAGCCGTACTTCAGTGCCAGTTCGTTCATTGGTGCATCCTCCTTATATCCTAAAGGTTTACTCTTATTCTTCCTCAGCGTCAAGCTTTTTGAGCAGTTCCAGCTCCTCGGGCAGCAGCTCCGGCTCCTCGGGGTCGTCCAGATCGCTGCACACCGGGTCATATTTATTAAAGATCATATCGCCGCTCTCGCCGGTTTCCAGATCGATGACCCGGGCAAACAGGCTCACCTTGTTGTCCAGATTCAGGCTGCTCCACAGATCGTGGGCAAAATCGCCGATGGTGCGGGGGCAGGCAAAGCGCAGCGGCTCACCCTCAAAGCTGGGGATGGGGTTGCCGTTGTGCTTGTAGGTGCTGATGAAATGGCCTTCGCCTGCAACAGGCTGGGGGTAATCAAAGAAATAGCGCTGCACGCTGTCGCCATTGCCATCCGCAGACTTAAGAATGCTCATCTGGTAGCTGCCGTCGGCATACACCACAGCGGAGATGCGGGGGGTATAGTTGGGGCCGTCCGGCTCAAAGGTGCGGGTGCGCAGGGCATCGGCAAAGCTCTTGCCCTGACTCATCAGGTCATAGATGGTGTCGGTCTGGTCGCCGTTGGTCACGATATGGGTCTTGCCCAGCGTCAGCACCGGATTGTAAATGATCAGGCTGGGGTCCTCCAGCTTTGCGGGGTCCGCTGCGATGGTGCAGATGCCGCCGCGCTCGGGCACGGGGTCAAACACGCGGTTGCGGCTGTTCTCGCTGCGGCCCATGATAAAGTAGCCAATGAACATCTGTCGGCCATCCGGAGCCATTGCCACAGCAATGCCGCGGCCGGGGTACTCGTTGGATGCCAGATACTCGTTCAGGTTGATCTTTTCCATTGTTGTTCTCCTATTTTAACCCTCTCAGGCTCGCATTCGCTCGCCAGCTCCCCCGAGGGGGGAGCTTTTTGCGTTGCCATCAAATGCGTAAAACCTCCACCTTCGGGGGAGGTGGCACGCCGCAGGCGTGACGGAAAGGGTTCTTTTACTCCACTTCACCGTTACAGATCATAGCCACCGCCTTGGGCAGCAGCTTCCATTCGGCCTGCTCCATCACACGCTTCTGCAGCACCTCGGGGGTGTCGCCGGGCAGGATGTCCACGGCCTTCTGCAGCAGGATGGGCCCGCCGTCGCACTCTTCGTTCACGAAGTGGACGGTGGCACCGGTCACCTTGCAGCCCCGGGCCAGAGCCGCCTCATGCGGACGCAGGCCGTACATGCCAGGCCCGCAGAAAGACGGGATGAGTGCCGGGTGCACATTCAGGATGCGGCGGGGATACGCTTCAATGACACTGGGCCCCAGCACGGACAGAAAGCCTGCCAGCACCACCAGATCGATGTTGTGGTCTTTCAACGTTTTCAGCAGAGCTGCGTCGAAATCCTCACTGTTTTCGTAATCCTTGCGGCGCACCACGCAGCCTTCCACACCGGCCTTTGCGGCCCGTTCCAGCGCATAGACACCGGGCTTGGAGGCCACCACGAGGGTGATCCTGCCGTTGGGGTTCTCGCCCCGGGCTTCGCTGTCCAGCAGAGCCTGCAGGTTGGTGCCGCCGCCGGAGACTAAAACTGCAATGTTCAGCACAGCTCCACGCCCTCACCTTCTGCAATGACGCCCAGACGGTAAGCTTCCGGCTCGCCGTTTGCGTGCAGGATCTCCAGTGCCTTGTCGGCCTGCTCTGCGGGGACGGTAAGCACCATGCCCACGCCCATGTTGAAGGTGTTGAACATGTCATGCTCGGAGATGTTGCCGGTCTTCTGCATCAGCTGGAACAGCGCCGGGGTACGGACATCCGCCTTGTTGATGCGTGCGCAGCAGCCCTTTTTCAGGCTGCGGGGGATGTTCTCATAGAAGCCGCCGCCGGTGATGTGGGAAATGCCCTTCACATCCACCTCTTCCAGCACCTTGAGCACAGGCTTTACGTAGATCTTGGTGGGGGCCAGCAGGGCCTCGCCGAGGGTCTTGCCGCCCAGCTCTTCCGGCTTGGTGTGCAGCACATCGGGATTTGCGTCAATGTCAAAGATCTTGCGCACCAGCGAGAAACCGTTGGAATGCACTCCGGTGGAAGGCAGTGCGATGATCACATCACCGGCTGCCATGGTCTCGTTGCTCAGGATCTTTTCCTTATCCACAACGCCCACGGTGAAGCCGGCCAGATCGTACTCCTCCTCCGGCATCATGCCCGGGTGCTCGGCAGTCTCGCCGCCCACCAGAGAGCAGTCGGCCTGCACGCAGCCCTCGGCAACGCCCTTGACGATCTCGGCGATCTTCTCGGGAATGTTGCGGCCGCAGGCGATGTAATCCAGGAACACCAGCGGCTTTGCACCGGCGCAGATCACATCGTTGACGCACATGGCCACGCAGTCGATGCCGATGGTATCGTGCCTGTCCATGATCATGGCGATCTTCAGCTTGGTGCCCACGCCATCGGTGCCGGAGATCAGCACCGGGTGCTTATAACCGGTGCAGTCCAGCTCGAACAGACCACCAAAGCCGCCCAAGCCTCCGATGCAATGCTCGTTCATGGTACGGGCCACATACTGCTTCATCAGTTCAACGGAGCGGTAGCCTGCGGTGATGTCCACACCGGCGGCTGCGTAGCTTTCAGAATAGCTCTTTTCCATGGTCTTACTCTCCTAATTTTTTCTCGTCCTTGGGACGGTCGTTCAGGTGGCGTTCGTGAATATCGGTGGAAAGCACCTCGTCCGGCCTTACGGCGTATTCGCCGGTAAAGCAGGCGGTGCAGAATCCGCATTTTGCGTTTTTGGCCAGCTGTACCACATGCTCGGTGGACAGATAGCCCAGTGTATCGGCCCCGATGACCTCATTGATCTGCTCCACGGTGCGGCCTGTGGCCACCAGCAGCTTCTGGTCCGGGATATCGGTGCCGAAGTAGCAGGGGTACTTGAACGGCGGGGCCGACACCATAAAGTGCACCTCGGCGGCACCGGCGTCCCGCAGCAGCTTGATGATGCGGGCAGAGGTGGTGCCGCGCACGATGGAGTCATCCACCAGCACCACCCGCTTGCCCTTGACCGTGCTGGAAACGACGTTCAGCTTGATGCGCACGCTGTTCTCGCGCTGCTTCTGGCTGCCCTGAATGAAGGTGCGGCCGATGTATTTGTTCTTGATAAAGCCGATGCCATAGGGGATGCCGCTCTCCTGCGAGTAGCCGAGCGCTGCATCCAGACCGGAATCCGGCACGCCGATGACCACGTCCGCTTCCACGGGGTGTTCCTGTGCAAGGAACCGGCCTGCCTGCTTGCGGGCCTCGTGCACCGAGCTGCCCTCGATGATGCTGTCCGGGCGGGAGAAATAGATGAACTCGAACACGCACATCTGGGTGTCCGGGTGTCCGCAGTGATCCTTGATGCTGCGCAGCTCACCGGTTTTTGCGTCTGCCACCACGATCTCGCCGGGCTCCACGTCCCGCAGCAGGGTGGCACCGGCAGCGTCCAGTGCACAGCTCTCGCTGGCAAACACGTAGCCGCCGCCGGGCAGAGTACCGATGCACAGGGGCCGGTAGCCGCGGGGATCACGCACTGCAATGAGCTTGGTGGCCGACATGATCACCAGACTGTAAGCACCCTCCAGCACATCCATCGTCTTGCTGATGGCGGTCTCGATGCTGCCCATGCGCAGGCGGTTGCGGGTGACGAGGTAGCAGATGACCTCGGTGTCCGAGGAGCCGTGGAAGATGGCACCCTCGTTTTCCAGCTGGCGGCGCAGTTCAATGGCATTGGTCAGGTTGCCGTTGTGGCACAGGGCCATGGTGCCGCGGCCGTGCCGGACGATCATGGGCTGTGCATTGGCCCGCACACGGCTGCCTGCCGTAGCGTAGCGCACATGACCGGTGGCCATGTGCGCACTGGGGTTTGCCAGACTTGCCAGCACTGCCGGGGTGAACACCTCGTTCACAAGGCCGAGGTCGCGGTGGCCGACAATGACACCGTCATCGTTCACAGCGATGCCGCAGCTCTCCTGACCACGGTGCTGCAGAGCATACAGGGCCGAGTAGGCGGCAGCGGCCACATCCTCGGTACCGGCACGGTCATAGATGCCGAAAACACCGCATTCTTCGTGCAGTGGATATGAAAAATCAGACATTGGTTCTCCTTTTTCGCTCTGAAACCCTCTCAGTCATTGCTCCGCAATGCCAGCTCCCCCGAGGGGGGAGCTTTTATACCGCTTTCCCGTCAGATGGCGTAAGACCTCGCCCTTCGGGAGAGGTGGCACGCCGCAGGCGTGACGGAGAGGGTCCGCGTCTTACAGCTCGTTCAGTTCGTTCTGCAGCTTTTCCTCTTTGGCGGCAATCTGTGCAGCCATGGCGGTGCGCTCTGCGGCCAGCTTTTCAGCCAGAGCGTCATCGCTCAAAGCCAGAATTTCCGCTGCCAGCCATGCGGCGTTCTTGGCACCGTTCAAAGCCACCGTTGCCACCGGAATGCCGCTGGGCATCTGGACCGTGGCAAGCAGTGCATCCAGACCATCCATGGCACCACCCTTCATGGGAATGCCGATCACCGGCAGGGTGGTGTTGGCCGCAAAGGCACCGGCCAGATGGGCCGCCATGCCTGCCGCGCACAGGATCACGCCAAAGCCCTCAGCGCGTGCGTTCTTTGCAAACTCTGCCGCCTCGGCAGGGGTGCGGTGCGCCGAAAGGATGTGGGCCTCAAACGGGATCTCCAGCGCCTTGAGCTGAGCGCAGGCTCCCTTCACCACCGGCCAGTCACTGTCCGAACCCATGATCACAGCCACTTTACGAACCATATCCAAACCTCTCTTTCTTGATCCCGACAAACAAAAAAGGCTGTGGTACCCCCGTACCACCGCCTTTATTTCTGCATACGCTTTTCCCACACGCCGCACAAAGCTGCACGATGCCCCTGACTTGCATGAATGTTGTTCTGACTCATGAGACCGGCCAGCATCTTCATCATTGAAGTTTTCCTCCGCAACTCTTTGTGCCTGCGTTTTTTCAGGGACGGCAAAAGCCCTTTCTGCGGGCCATCCGTCCCTGTACTACATACAGTTTACGGCAAAAGAAACGCTTTGAAAAGGGCGTTTCCATAAATTCTACCTTGTGTTTTCATGCCGCCAAAAAACTTTCAAAAGTTTTGTGCAGTTTCGACATTGTTTTTCTTTCTAAGTATGACTTATAGTTTAGGTATATTTTAGGTAAAGAAGCGCTCCGGCTTTTTGAGGAAAAAGACCGACTTTTAAGCGTCCTCGTCCTCTCAGAAAATGATCTTTGCAGTTGCTGCCCGCGCTGCGCGGATAAGGTCTGCCGGGGCACAGCACACCTGTGTGCCGATGCGGCCGCCGGAGACATATACCTTTTGCTGTGTCAGCACTCTCTCGTCAAACACGGTCTTGTACTGTTTTTTCATGCCCACCGGGCTGCAGCCGCCGCGCACATAGCCGGTGACCTTGTTGATATCGGCCACATGGATCATCGCCACGCTCTTTTCGCCCACACTGCGGGCGGCGGCCTTCAGATCCAGCTCCGCTGCCACCGGAATGACGAAGACGAAATAGTTTTTGCTGGCTCCCTGCGTTACCAGCGTTTTGTACACGCATGCCGGATCCTCGCCCATGCTGGCTGCCACGGTCACGCCGTCCACAGCCACGCCCTCTTCGTGGGCGTACTCGTGGGCGGTGTAGGGTACCTTTTCACGTTCCAGAATGCGCATGGCATTGGTTTTTGCTTCTTTTCCCATATTTGAATCCCCTTTGCTTGTATTGAACCCTCTCAGGCCGCTTCGCGTCCAGCTCCCCCGAAAAGGGGGAGCTTATGCGCGGTAACTGGCTGATCCTCTTTCACCGTGAAGCAATGCCCCATGGAAAGCAGTAAAAAGCTCGCCCTTCGGGAGCAACAACAACGACCGCCGCCAGTGGCGGATACAGGGAGTTGTTGTTGGGGCAGCAGCCAGCAAAGCACGAGTGCATTTTTGCACGAAGTGATTGCTGGGAGCCGCAACCCGGCAAGTGTCATTGCGCAGCAATGACTGAGAGGGTTCTTTTTTATTCTACCACTTTCTCCATAAAATTTCAAAATTTCTCTTGACTTCAGTTTCCTGAAGTGATATCATAGCGTCACACACTTCAGAGCACTGAAGTTTGGCAATGCAAGCTGCGGCAAAGGAGCCGGTCTCCCTCGCCGTTCACACGATAAGGCAAAGGAGACAAAAACCATGATCATCGTATTGAAACAGGATGCACCCGAAGTACAGGTACGCGAGTTCTGCCACGAACTGCAGGATATGGGCCTGCAGATCAACGACTCCAAGGGCAGCGAGAGCCACATTCTGGGCCTGATCGGCGACACCAAGGCCGTGGCCGAAAGCTGGGTGCTGGCAAACCCGGTAGTGGAGACCTGCCGCCGGGTGACGGAGCCCTACAAAAAGGCCAACCGCAAGTTCCATCCGGATGACAGCGTCATCGATGTGGACGGCGTCAAGATCGGCGGCGGAAACTTTGCGGTCATTGCAGGCCCCTGCAGCATCGAGAGCGAGGAGCAGATCACCTACTGCGCACAGCGGGTCAAAGCCGCCGGTGCTTCCCTGCTGCGCGGCGGCGCGTTCAAGCCCCGCACCTCTCCGTACTCCTTCCAGGGGATGCGCAGCGAGGGTCTGGACCTGCTCAAACTGGCACGCCGTGCCACCGGCTCCCCCATCGTCACCGAGATCATGAACACCGAGCACCTGCCGCTGTTCGAGAACGTGGACCTCATTCAGGTGGGTGCCCGCAACATGCAGAACTTTGAGCTGCTCAAGGCCGTCGGCCGTCAGAAGAAGCCGGTGCTGCTCAAGCGCGGCCTTGCCAACACGCTGGAAGAGTTCGTGATGAGCGCCGAGTACATCATGGCCGAGGGCAACGAGAACGTCATCCTCTGCGAGCGCGGCATCCGCACCTTTGAGACCAGCATGCGCAACACCCTCGACCTTGCCGGTGTGGTGATGCTGCACAAGATGACCCACCTGCCCGTTGTCGTGGACCCCAGCCACGCCTGCGGTCACGCATGGATGGTGCCGGAGCTGGCAAAGGCAGCCGTCGCCGCCGGTGCCGACGGCCTGATGATCGAGGTGCACAACAACCCCGCCAAGGCCAAGTGCGACGGCGCTCAGAGCCTGACCCCGGATCAGTTCGACGAGCTGATGCAGTTCGTGAGCAAAGAGGTGGAGTTCTTCGGCAAGAAGATGAACTGACACGCTGAAAGCCGGTCGGCAGACGGGCCACGATTTTCTGAATACAGATCCAAAATGGATGCTTCCCTGCATTGAGCGGGAGGCATCCATTTTTCGATAAAAATATTTATAATGTGTAACCGGATCTCCGTACCGTTGCAATCATCTCCCTGTAAAATCCATGTGATTTTACAGAGCGGACCGTACAAATCACTTGCGGGCCCGGACCAGAAGCAGATGGAGCTTCCGGCTCAGATCTGCCAGACACCACGCGATCGCCATGCCGCTTGCAATGCCGAGGGCGGCCAGAAAAGTCTGCTCCCCAAAGTGCTCTGCCGCCCGCAGATCGCTGGAGACCACCGCATTCATGCAGTAGTAAAGCGTGCTGCCGGGGATGAGGGGAATGGCCGACGTGATGAAAAACGGCGTGGAAGGCGCATTGCAGCACCGGGCAAGGATCTCGGCATAGAGGGCGGCACAAAAACCGGCCAGCAGATTTGCAAGAAAGACGCTGCTCAGCGCATGATCGGCCAGCAGGTAGGCCAGCCACGCCAGAAACCCGCCCACAGCGGCGGCAGGCAGGTAGCGCCGGTTCAGGTTGAAGATCAGCCCGAAGCCGACAGAGCCCAAAGCTGCGCTGAGCAGCTGCGATAAGACCTGCATCATGCGATCCCTCCCATCAGCCAGATGGCCGCCATCATGCCCAGTGCAAGGACTGCGGCCATCAGAATGGCCTCCACCAGCCGCAGAGAGCCGGAAATGATATCGCCAAGCAGGATATCCCGGATGGAATTTGTCAGCATGATGCCGGGGATCAGCAGCATGATGATGCCAATGAGGATCTTGTCTGCGTGGAGCTGCGGCCCGATGCGGCAGAACAGCAGGGTGGAAATGCCGCAGCAAAATGAGGCGATGAACTGAAATTCCACGCCGTTCATGCAGAACGGTGCAAGGCAGCGCTCCATCCAGAAGACCAGCACTGCAATGACGCCGGCCAGCAGGCCGTCCCACAGGCTGCCCCCAAAGAACACGGCAAAGCTGGAAGCGGCCAGCACGCTGCCCGCCAGCCGGAACCGGGGGTCTGCACGCTTGGCAAGGATGGCGTCCAGCTGCCTTTGAAATTCCTCCACAGAGGGCGGTGCCGCGCAGATCCGGCGGCTGAGTGCATTGAGCTCTTCCAGCATGAGCAGATCGTTCCCGGACGCATGGCGCAGACGGCGTGTCTGGGTCTGCGGCGGGAGCTGCGGCATTGTCAGGGTGACAACGATGCTGGATGTGATGACGAACACATTGACCTCCTGCGCGCCGTATGCGGCTGCGATGCGGTTCAAGGTGTCTTCTACGCGGAAAACCTCGGCCCCGCTGTTCTGCAGTGCTTCTCCCATTTTGATCAGAATGCAGAGAAAGCGGCTGACTTCTGCTTCTCCCATGAAATATCCCCTTTTCGGCTTTGTCTTTTGCCCCTATTATAATGGTTCTGCGGGATGGAAACAAGGGTGGTAGGGATGCCTGCACGGAAATCCGCTTTTGCAGCCTGAGCCGGAGCTAAAGCCTTCCCCTTTCCCGGCGTCTTGACAAGCCCTTTTCTTCTGGTTACAATACGGAAAAGAGTCCGCAGACCGTCTCTTTGCAAATTTCAGCCGTCGGCTCCGGGAAAGGAACTTCGTCATGGAACCAAAAACCAAACAATATCTGCTCGTAACTGTTGTGGGCGTAACGCTTTTTGTTGCACTGCTGCGGCTTTCCACCGTGCTGGCCTTTGCGGCAGAGCTCGTGGATCTGATCCTGCCCATTCTGGCAGGCGGCATTCTGGCACTTTTTATCAACGTGCCCATGAGTGGGCTGGAAAAGCGGCTGAAACGTCTGTTCCGCAAGGCCAGAAAGCAGCCGTCGGATAAAGCCATCCACCTTATCAGCTTTTCCATCACGCTGCTGGGCGTTGTGCTGGTGCTGGTGCTGGCTCTCACTCTGCTGATCCCGGAGCTTGTGCAGTCCTTCCACAGTCTCTATCTGCAGATCGAGGCAAACATTCCCCGCTGGACCGCCTATCTGAGTGCGCAGAATGCCGACACGGGCTGGCTGATGAGTTGGCTGGAAGGCATCAACTGGGAGCAGCTGCTGCACAAGATCACTGCCGGCATTGATACCGTGCTGATCAATGCGGTAAGCGCCGTATCTGCCACGGTGAACATTGCGGTGACAGCCTCCTTTGCCCTGATCATCTCCATCTATATGTCCCTTGGCTCGGAAAGTCTCTGCCGACACGCCCGCACGCTGGTGTGCGCCTATCTGAAGCCGAACCACGCCGCCGGGCTGCTGAAGTTCTGCAGGGCGTTCCGCCAGTCTTTCGCAAACTTTCTTACCGGACAATGCAGCGAGGCGGTGATCCTCGGCGTCCTCATGACCCTTGCGTTTTCCGTTTTCCGGATCCCCTACGGCAGTCTTGTGGGAATGCTGACCGCCATCTGCGCCATCATCCCCTACGTCGGCGCGCTGATCTCCTGCGTGGTCAGCGTGTTCCTTGTGCTTTTGGTGGACCCTGTGCTGGCGGTGCGCTGCCTCATCGTTTATCTTGCCGTGCAGTTCATTGAAAACCAGTTCATCTATCCCCGCGTGGTGGGCAAGTCCGTGGGGCTTTCTCCCCTTTACACCCTTGTTGCCGCCATGATCGGCGGCAAGCTCTTTGGCATCATCGGCATCATCTTCTTCATCCCCCTGACTGCGGTGATCCTCGAGCTTGTGAAGGAGGACGCCTGCCGCCGCCTGCGTGCAAAAGAAGAGCGGCAATAAAACCAGCAGCCCCGGAAAGCATCTGAAAGCGCTTTCCGGGGCCGTTTTATTCTTTTCCGGGGGTGCCCCCGGCAGCATTCACTTGAAATATTGGGGGAAGGACTTCCGGATGGTGGCCAGATTTTCGGTATACCGCTGCATATGCCGGGCGGCAATGGTGCGGGCAGCGGCGGTATCCTTTGCCTCGATGGCCTTCAGCAGGCTGGTGTGGTCATCCAAAATTGCTTCTGCCGGACGGCAGCGGAAGCTGAGCATCGTGGTGCGGTCGAAATGAGGGGCCAGATTTTCCACCAGCTCATACCAGTAAGGGCAGCCGCACAGCTCATACAGCATCTTGTGGAACTCCTTATCCAGTGCAAAGATCTTTTCCTCCTGCGCCCGCTGAATGTACATCTGCCACAGCGCCACATTCTCCCACAGACGGTCGAGCTCCTGTTTGGTCAGCATTTCGCAGGCCATCCCCGCCAGCTCTGTTTCCAGCACCGCCCGGAGATGCCGGACCTCTTCCACCAGCCCGGCGTCGATGAGGGAGACATAGGTGCCGATTTTGGGCCGGATCTCGATCAGCCGCCGCTGCGCCAGCTCCAGCTCTGCTTCCCGGAAGGGGGTGCGGCTGACCCCCAGCTGCTCGCACAGCTCCGGCTCGTTGAGTTTTTCTCCGGGTTCCAGACGGGTGTTGACGATGTTATCGATCAGCACCCGCAGGACAAAATTTTTAGCAGATTCCTGCTCTCTGCGTTCTGAGATGGTGATCATGGAAATGCTCCTTCTATCCGTTTGCGGTCTGCTCAGGGTGTATCTGAAAACAAAGAAAATGGCGAGTATTCCGCAGTCACAGGCACCAAGGCTTTTTTACGCAAAACTCGGCTGTGGCTGCAAAAACAGGCTGGGTTTTCGACTTTTCAGCTGCACGCAAGGGGCGCAGCCTGTTCACAGTATAGCACAAACCGCTTCGGCTTGTCCCGTTTTTTGCAGAAAATGCAGCAAAAAGCAAAGCATACAGGGCACCTTTTTTGCTGCCGGAGCAGATCATGGACTTTTTAAAGCTGGAACAGGTCGATCCGCACGGCCATGGCAAGGCCATAATGGACCACAACAGCCACCTGATCATGGATGGTGGTGCTCAGCGGCCCGGATAAGATGCAGGAAAGATTTCCGCTTTTGCCTTGACTTTTCCTCTGTTTTCTGTTTTAATGCATTCGATAAAAGGGAGTAAAGGGTCGTTTTCCGTTTTGTGATCCGGAAAACGGCTGCATGGCAGCGTCATCACGGCAAAATGCCCGATGTCATGTGTTCGCTTGAGACTTTTGTCACAGACAAGGTACTGTGGCAGAGGTCTCTTTTTTCTTGCCGCTGTACCGGAGCACAAGGAGGCAAAGAAAAAGCATGAACTTTCTGAACACATTCGCAAGTCTGTTTTCCAACTTTGGAAACCTGACATGGCAGATGGTGGTGATGTGGGCCATCGGCGCGCTGCTCATTTACCTTGCCATCGCCAAAAAAATGGAGCCGAGCCTGCTTTTACCCATGGGCTTTGGTGCCATTCTGGTCAATCTGCCCCTGTCGGGTGCCATCACGCAGGGCGATACGGTAGGCCCAATTTCCGCTCTGTTTGATGCGGGCATGTCCAACGAGCTGTTCCCGCTGCTGCTCTTCATCGGCATTGGTGCCATGATCGATTTTGGCCCGCTGCTGGAAAAGCCGTGGCTGATGCTCTTTGGTGCGGCGGCACAGTTCGGTATCTTTTTTACCCTGTTTCTGGCGGGCTTCTTCTTTGACCTGAAGGATGCCGCCTCCATTGCTGTCATCGGTGCAGCGGACGGCCCCACTGCCATCTTTGTGGCAAACACCCTCAACTCCCAGTATCTCGGTGCCATCATGGTGGCAGCCTACAGCTACATGGCCCTGGTGCCCATCGTGCAGCCGCCCGTTATCCGGCTGCTGACCACCAAAAAGGAGCGCCTCATCCGGATGCCTTATGAAAAAGGCAGCGTTTCCCAGCTGACCAAGATCCTGTTTCCCATCGTCGTGACCATCATTGCGGGCATGGTCGCCCCTGCCAGTGTGGCGCTGGTGGGCTTTTTGATGTTCGGCAACCTGCTGCGGGAGTGCGGTGTGCTGAACGTGCTCAGCGAGACCGCACAGAATGTGCTGGCAAACCTGATCACCATCGTGCTGGGCCTGACCGTTGCCGGGCAGATGACCGCAGACAAGTTCGTCCGGCCCGACACGCTGCTGATCCTTGCACTGGGTCTGGTGGCCTTCGTCTTTGATACCGCAGGCGGCGTGCTGTTTGCAAAGCTGCTGAATCTGTTCCTGCCCGAAGGCAAAAAGCTGAACCCGATGATCGGTGCCGCCGGCATCTCGGCCTTCCCCATGAGCGGCCGTGTCGTCAACAAGATGGGTCTGGAAGAGGACAGCCAGAATTTCCTGCTGATGTATTCCATCAGCGTCAATGTTTCGGGGCAGATCGCATCCGTCATTGCAGGCGGTCTCATCCTGACCCTGATGACTTAACGGAGGTGTACTTATGCTTCATCTTTCTTCGTGGATGGTCACCCTGCCGATGATGCTCATCGGAATGGTCGGCATCATCCTCGTCATCGGCATCATCGTTCTGTCCGTGATGCTGCTGAACCGGCTTACCAGCCGGAAATGATTTTTCCTTTTACCGTTTGACTGAACAAAAAAGTCCGGGCCTGTTTCCGATCAGAGAAAGGCCCGGGCTTTTCGTTTGCTCTGGTTTGTGGTATACTATAGTGTATTTTGAAATCACCCTTTAAAAAGAGGTATCATTATGAAAGCACATATCGCACGCAACCAGAACGCCGGTGTGCCGCTGGCGCTGGGCTGGAATCTCTCCAATGCTGACCGCGGCAAGCTGGAGGGCATGGCCCCCGCCTTTGGCATGAAGCTGCTGCCCGTGTCCCCTGCGGATGCCGGCAAGACCGTCGCCCAGCTGCTGGGCGAGGTGGAGACCAGAACCGCCCGCACGCTGGTGCTGGAACCGGGTGCCTATCCCCCGGCACTGGTGCTGGCAAACTTCAAGGATAAGGATGTGGACACCCTGCTGGACCTGATGAAGCAGGCACAGGTGAACATCCCGCTCAAGGCCGTGGTCACTCCCTCCAACCGCAGCTGGGTGTTCGGTGACCTGCTGGCCCATCTGCAGGAGGAGCACGCCGCCGTTACCGCCGCAAAGGAGAACCAGACCCTATGAAGACCCGCGCAAACCGTTTGGTCAGCATGCTGCTGGCCGGTGCGCTCTGCCTGAGCCTGCTGGCCGCTTGTGCCCCCAAAAAGAAGGAGCTGACCCGCTACTCCACCGTTTTTTACGATGTGTTCGACACCGTAACGCAGGTGATCGCCTACTGTGAGAGCGAAGAGGTGTTCAAGACCCAGATGGACGCTCTGCACGCAGACCTTGTCACCTACAATCAGTTGTACGACATCTACAACGATTACCCCGGTGTGACCAACGTGAAGACCATCAACGACAACGCCGGCAAGGCCCCCGTGGAGGTGGATGACCGCATCCTTTCCATGCTGGAGCTGGCCGACCAGATGTACGCCACCACCAACGGCAAGCTGAACATCGCCATGGGCAGCGTGCTGAACATCTGGCACAACTACCGCGAAGCGGCCGAGGCCACCGAGACCGATGCGGACAACAAGCTGCCCGGTATGGACGAGCTGGAAGCTGCCGCCCAGCACTGCGACATCAACAATGTCATCATCGACGAGGACGCCAAGACCGTCTATCTGGCCGACCCGGACATGCGGCTGGACGTGGGCAGCGTGGGCAAGGGCTATGCCGTGGAAATGGTATGTCAGGCAGCCGAGGCCCGCGGCCTGACCAGCGCTCTGGTGAGCGTGGGCGGCAATCTGCGTGCCATCGGCACAAAGCCGGACGGCAGCCAGTGGACCGGCGGTGTAGAAAACCCGTGGAACGCTTCCGACCTGTACACCGCCAGTTCCATGCTGAGCGGTGCCATCAACATGAGCGATATGGCCCTTGTGACCAGCGGCGACTACCAGCGCTACTTTGTGGTGGACGGCCAGCGCTATCACCACCTGATCGACCCGGACACCCTGTTCCCTTCCACCTACTTCAATGGCGTGACCGTGCTGTGCAGCGACTCCGGTCTGGCCGACTGCCTGACCACCGGCCTGTTCTGCCAGCCGCTGGAGGACGGGCTGAAGATCGTGGAAAGTCTGGACGGCGTGGAAGCTATGTGGTGCACACCGGATCAGCAGATCATTACCTCCTCCGGCTGGGATGCCCATTTGAAAAACTAAAAGCATTTCGACAAAAAGAAAAGCACTGCAATGCAGTGCTTTTCTTTTTGCTTCAAAATTCGGTCGGCGCGTAATAGCTGGGAATGGACGCCGTTTTCTGGGCGCTTGCCTGCTGGCGCAGCGCCGAGCGGGTCACCTCTGCCCAGGAATACTGGGTCATATACTCGCCCCGGTAGGAGTTGATGGCCGAGCGGTCCCCCTTCAGGAAGTTGTAATAATCGCAGTCCACCTTGCCCGTATCGATGGCCAGCGTGCTGCGGCCGCGGATGAGCAGGCCGGTAACGCCTGCATCTTCCAGCGCATGGCTCAGGTCAAAGATTAGGTTGCGCAGATGGCTGTGCAGGGATGCGGTATCGGGCTTATCCTCCCACAGCACCGCCAGCATTTCACCGTTGGTACAGGTGGCACCGTTGCGGTCCACCAGATAGGCCAGCAGCTCTTTGCTCTTGCTGCGCTTGAAGGCCAGTGTGCGCCCATTGACAAAGATCTCAAAATTGCCGAAGCATTGGATCTTGACGCCTGTCGGACCATCCTCCGGCGGATAGCGCAGATGCTTCAGCACATTCTTGATATCATCCTCGTTTGCGGGCTTGAGCAGAAAGCCGCTGACAAAGATCTGCAGCGCTTCCAGCGCATGTTCCGGATGCTCTGTCACCACAATGATGTTGCAGCGCGGCTGCAGCTTCTGGATCATGCGCGCCAAACCAAGCCCGTTCATGCCGGGCATTTCCAGATTCAGGAAGGCAGCATCCATAGGCCCCTGACGCATCCAAGTCAATGCGTCTTCGGTGGTCATGGCGCTGATATAATCACAGTCGGGTGCAACACGGCACAGGATGCGGACCAGCGAGTTGATCGCAAGCTGTCCGTCATCGACGACCAATATCTTCATTTAACAACACCCCCGCAAGCTTACGTTCAAAACGCTCCCCTTTGTTCAGTTTAACACGTCACCCGCTGATTCGCAAGTTATTTTTGCACAAAAAAACGGAAACCTTATCTTAATTACGAAAAAGCACCTCTTCCGTGCCGTTTGTCCGCAAAACCACTGACCGAAAGAGGTGTCTGAGCCGGATCTTATTTCCGGCAGCGCAGGCAATTATACAAGATATTCCGTGCCGTCCATCCCTGTCAATTTTTGTGCCGTAGTTTCTCCCACATGGCTGCACAGCTGCGCGTAGGCCTGCCGCATCCGGGTCGGGCGGGAGGTGCAGTTGTGTGCATCGGAAGAGACCGCGTCCACCAGCCCAGCCTTGACCCAGTGCTCCAGCCGCATCCGCTGCCAGAAGCCGCTGTCCAGCACAGCCGAGCAGTTGATCTGGCAGCGCAGCCGGTACTGCTCATGCAGGCGGGCCAGCAGGCCGTGCTGCGCAAGGCAGGGATACCGCTCAATGTGAGCCACCAGAATGCGGTAACCCGCACCCGTGATCTCCTGCAGAGCTGTTTCCAGCTCCTTTGCCGTTATGTTCGGCACAAATTCCAGCAGCACCCAGCCGGTATCTCCCAAGGTCAGCAGCTGGCGCTGGACTGCCGCATATCCCGCCGCAGGGGTATACAGCAGCTCAGAGCCGTGCTCCAGCTTCAGGTCGTAGCCTTTTTGTGTGCAGTATGCGCGGGCCAGAGCCAGATGCCGGTCATAGACTTCCTGTGGAAAGCGTTCCATGCCCGGCGTACTGTGGGAGGTAGCAAACAGGTGCCGCACACCGTCTGCTGCCGCTGCATCCAGCATGGCATACATTTCTTCTCTGGTCTGTGCACCATCGTCCACGCCGTAGACGAAGTGCGCATGATAATCCGTAAAGCCGCTCATTCCTTTTCCGCTTCGTGGCTCCGCTTATAATACTTTTTGTAATAGCCGTACTTTCCATACTTTGAGTAGGATTTGTAGTACTTGCGGCCCATATAGTTGTCGTAGTCCACCTGATTGAGCACCGTGCCCAGAATGGGGCAGCCGGTCTGCTCGATCTGCTGCTTCACGTCCAGCAGCTCCTGACGGCTCACATCGTTGTAGTTCACTGCGATCAGGGTGCCATCACATGCCTTGGCGATCTCCGCCGCATCGATGACCACGCCCACCGGGGGTGCGTCCACAATGACGTAATCTGCCATTTTGGCCAGCATATCCAGCAGTTCGGCAAAATGGCTGTTGGTCAGCAGCGCCAGCGGGTTGGGCACATCGCGGCCCACCGGCACCATGATCGCGTTGGGGATGTCGGTCTGGTAGATGACCTCATCCATGCCCACCATACCGACCAGAAAATGGGAAAGGCCCTTGCCGTCGCTGCGGTCATCCTCATATTTCAGGCCGTAGTCACTGTTGATCGTGCTGCGGCGCAGGTCTGCGTCCACCAGCGCCACCTTGAGGCCGCGCTGTGCCAGCGTGCGCATCAGGTTCATGGACAGATAGCTCTTGCCCTCTGCAGCATGGCAGCTGGTAATCATGATCTTTTTGACATTCGCACCTGCAAAGGAGAGGTTGGTGCTCAGGGTGTTAAAGGCTTCATTTCCCGCATAATCCAGAGTCGGAAATTTTGTGATCTTCAGCTGTTTCATGCTTTCCTCCCGGAGCTGCCGCCCACACGGCGGCGGACATCATCGGCAAACCGCTTGGTGCGGCGCTTGAACTCGCTTTTCTCTTTCGGCTGTTCGCCAGCATCGGCCAGCGGGATCGATGCCAGCACGACCATACCGGTATACTTGCGGATATCATCGGCAGACTTGTAGGTATCGTCCAGCATGGTCCGCAGCACCACCACGGCGCAGGCCAGCACAAAGCCCACTACAAAGCCCATCAAGATGTTCTTGGCCTTGTTGGGGCTGAACGGATTCTCCGGCACACGCGCAGAAGACATCAGGGTAGGCTCGTCCGTCTTCATCTTTTCCGAGATGTACTTTGCGCCCACGTCCGCATACTCGTTTGCGATCGCTGCCGCTTCTTCCGGGTCCGGGTTCGTGACCGTGATATCCAGCATACGGGTGTCGCTGGTGTTGGTGACAGACAGCATACTGGCCATATCGGTGTAGGTGTAATCCAAATCCAGATTGCTGATGACCTTTTCGTGGACTTCCCACATTTCAAAGACCTTGATGTAATCGCTGGTCAGCTCGCTGCCGACCTGCAGGTCGGAGAAGTTCAGCACCGAATCATTGCGGCTGACCACATAGATGGTGGCCGTTGCCTTGTACATCGGCGTTACCAGAAAAAACGTATAAAGCGCCATCAGTACGGCACCCACCACAGCCGTGGCTGCAATGAGCGTCCAGTGGGCCAGCAGGCCCATGAACAGTTCCAGAAGATCAATGGTGTCTTCTCCCTGTTCCGGCTGTACCGCTAAAGCTGTGCGCTCCTTCACAAAAGTATCTTGCTGCACGATTTCACTCCTTATAACCTTATAATACTGCCGCCCATGCGGCCCGGGCGTTGTGCCCTTTCCTCTATTTCTCTAAATCCTATACGCCAAAAATGCGGCGTTCCCTTTTTCATCAGGGAGCACCGCAAATGATGCAGTCTGCTAATTACTTTGCGGTAGCAACAGAAGCAGTTGCCTTGCCAGCCTGAATGTCTGCCATGGTCACGCTATCCAGCACAACCTTGACAACACGCCGGGTCACAGGTTTACCATTGACGGTGGAAGTCTGCTCAACAACGGTACCAACCACAGGCAGAGTCATAACGTTGCCATTCGCAGTGACGACCTTGACCGTAACGACAACCTGAGTGCCTGCCTTGGGCAGAGCTGCAAAGTGGAGGTAAGCGGCAACATCGCCCATGCTAGCCACATAACCGGTAACCTCCAGCTCCTTGATCTCGCTGATGGTCACATTGCTGCCCAGAATGCGGGTAATTTCAGAATGGGCATCTGCACCCAGATAAGCCTGCACGCTGCCTGCTGCCTTCAGAGCTTCCTCTTCCGCGTCAGAAACAGTGGTGGTCTTTAACTCGATGTTCATGCCCTCAGAAGAAGAACCGGTGGCCTCAAAGGTAATCTTGCCGGCATCCTTATCTGCGCTGGTCGGGCTTGCAGGAGCAGTCTCTGCTGCAAAAGCAGTGGCTGCAACCATACTTACGGCCAGAACCACAGAAACTGCAACACCAACGACCTTTTTCATTTTCATATGACTCTTCCTTTCAAACTTTCATACCCTTTCCCCGAGAGTACCTCTATCTAAATGTGCAACACACACATTTATTCAACCTGTTCATAGAAAAGCTGCAATACAGCCTGCTGCAGGCTTGCAGCATCCGGATAGAACTCCATAAAGCCATCGGCACCGATCTCATGGGTGCCTTCCGGCTTGATTGTATCCATCCGCTCATAATCCTTTGCCGCCCACACTTCATTTGCCAGCTGGCCGCGCGGGATGTTCGTATAGAGATACGGTTCCATTGCGTCGTAAGCCGTGAGCACAAAGTTCTGGTTCTGCTTTACTTCAGCATCCAGCTGTGTGGCAAGCTTCTGGATATACTGTTCCTGCCGGGCCATGCGGGCCTCATTGGTGCCAACGCCGATGCTGCGGCGGGTACGGACAAAGGTCTCTGCCTGGTCGCCATGCAGCGTCAGGGTCGTGCCCTTGGTCATAGCCGGATCGATGGCGGAGAAATCATCCTCCAGCGTAACGGTAATGCCGCCCGCCAAGTCATTCAGTGTTGAAATGCCATCCAGGCCCATGGAAAGATACTGATCGACCGTCTGTCCGCCCAGCAGATTTTCCACAGCTTCCACTGTGACCTCGCAGCTGGTCTGGCGTCCATCGCCAAAGCCATAGCCCACACAGATCTGCTGCTCCACCGGCTCATACCGGTCCCCCATAACGCCCAGCACTGTCACCGGCGTGATCGTGTCACGGTCGATCTGCAGCTGCTGCACCGTCTTGTTGTTGCTGTCCAGCACGATCAACCGGAGGAAATCCGCCTGACCGGCCTGCCGGTATGCATAGGACTCCTGCGTTTCATGATCCACGCCCATTACAAGAATGGTCGTAAGTCCGTCACGCTTTTTGTAGGTATGGCCGTTCAGTTCCACGATCTCCTGCTCTGCCTGCGGCAGCTCGGTCCGGGTCTCCGGTTTCCGGCTGCGTTTTTCCAGCCAGCTGCCGCCTGCAAAAAGCAGCAAAGCCGCCAGCACCAGCACAGCCAGCGCCGCAGCAGCAGCGCGATATTGTTTTTTTGTGTTCAAAAAGGTACGCTTCCCCTCTTTCCCTCGGAATATGATCCTGCCGGAAAATATTCCACGGCCTATTATAGCGTCACAACCGTGCAACTGTCAATGCATTTTTCGCTATTTTAGCTGTTATATCAATTTTTTTCACCCTTATTTTTCTTTGAAATCAAGAAGGAAACCCGGCAGAGCTGCACTTTAAAAGAATACAGAAACGCGCTATACTAAAAGCAAAAACAGTTAGTGGAGGAATGCTTTATGAATCCGACTCTGCGAAGGGATGCAGATGCCATCATCCGCTCCAGCCTGAACGCCGTTCTCCCGGACGAAGCCGTGCGCCGTGCGTTGAAAGCCTTTGCGCCGAGGGGCGGCAGAGTGCTGCTGGTGGCAGCGGGCAAGGCGGCCTGGCAGATGGCACACGCTGCGGTGGAAGCACTGGGCCGTGTGGACGGCGGTGTGGTGGTGACCAAATACGGCCACGTAAAGGGTGAGATCCCGGGCGTGACCTGCTGTGAAGCAGGCCATCCGGTCCCGGACGAGAACAGCTTTGCTGCCACCGAAAAGGCGCTGACCCTTGTGCAGGGCCTGACGGCAGAGGATACCGTGCTGTTCCTGCTCTCCGGCGGCGGCAGCGCATTGTTCGAGCGGCCGCTGCTGCCCGGGGAAGAGCTGCAGGACATCACAAGCCAGCTTCTCGCCAGCGGGGCCGATATCGTGGAAATGAACACCATCCGCAAGCGGCTTTCCGCTGTCAAGGGCGGACGGTTTGCGCAGGCCTGTGCCCCAGCAGAGGTGTTCAGCATCGTGCTCAGTGACATCCTCGGCGACCCGCTGGACATGATCGCCAGCGGCCCGGCGGTGCCGGACACCTCCACCTGCGCACAGGCCCTTGCCATTGCGGAAAAGTACCATTTAAACCTGTCGGAACAGGCAAAGACGCTGCTGCAGCAGGAAACGCCCAAAGCGCTGGACAACGTGACCACCCGGATCACCGGCAGTGTGCGGGAGCTGTGCACTGCTGCGGCCAATGCCTGCCGGGAATTGGGCTATGAGCCCATCCTACTGACCGATCAGCTTTGCTGTGAGGCCCGGGAAGCGGGCAGCTTTCTTGGCTCCATCGTCCGCACTCACACGGGGCACGGGAAAAAGCTGGCCTATATCGCAGGCGGCGAGACGGTCGTCCACCTGACCGGCAGGGGCCTCGGCGGGCGGAATCAGGAGCTGGCGCTTGCGGCAGCTCCCGCCATTGCAGGGCGGAACGCAGCAGTGTTCTCGGTGGGCAGCGACGGCACCGATGGCCCCACCGATGCTGCAGGCGGCTATGTGGACGGCGAGACCCTTGCTGCGCTGGCTGAAAAAGGCTGGAACGTGTTTGACACCCTGCAGCACAACGATGCCTATCACGCCCTCCGGGCTGTGGAGGGGCTCATCATGACCGGGGCCACCGGCACGAACGTCAACGATGTGGCCGTGGCATTGCTCCGGGACTGAGAAGCCGGTTTTATAAACATTGTACCCCGCCTGAAGGGATTTTGGCCTCCGGGGCTTGACAGCAAAAGTTCAAAGTGATATGATTTTGATATCACAAAGAAACGTTTTCAAGCCCTGATAAGAAGGAGACCATTATGGAAGAGAAAATTCTGCAGACCAAAAAGAACGGCATGGTCATGCTGCTGCTCACCCTGCTGGGTTATGTGGTGTTCACGGCACTGTTCGTGTACAGCCTGATCCTGCTGGACACCAGCCTGTTCCCGGGCATTCTGCTCATGGCGCTGTCCATCCTGTACTGGGTGGCGGGCATTTTCCTGTTCTGCGGCCTGAAGGTGCTCAAACCGCAGGAAGCACTGGTGCTCACCCTCTTCGGCGATTACATCGGCACCTTAAAGGGGCAGGGCTTTTACTGGGTGAATCCGTTCTGCACCGCAGTCAACCCTGCGGCGGGCACGAAGCTCAGCCAGAGCGGCGACGTGAACAGCGGCGAAACCGGCATGGCGGCCCTGCTCAAGGCAGGTAACAGCAGTGCCCAGACCGCAGAATCTACCAGCAAGAAGATCTCGCTCAAAATGATGACCCTCAACAACTCCCGCCAGAAGATCAACGACTGTCTGGGCAACCCGGTGGAGATCGGCATTGCGGTCATCTGGCGGGTCACCGACACCGCAAAGGCCGTGTTCAATGTGGACAACTATAAGGAATACCTCTCCCTGCAGTGCGACAGCGCCCTGCGCAACGTGGTGCGCGTTTACCCTTATGATGTAGCCCCCAATGTGGACACCACCGGCGACGGCGTAGCCGATGAGGGCAGTCTGCGCGGTTCCTCGGAGGTGGTAGCCGCCCGCATCCGGGACGAGATCCAGAAGAATGTTGAGCAGGCCGGCATCGAAGTGGTGGAGGCCCGCATCACCTATCTGGCCTATGCGCCGGAGATCGCAGCCGTGATGCTGCAGCGCCAGCAGGCAAGCGCCATCATCGACGCCCGCAAGATGATCGTGGACGGCGCCGTGGGCATGGTGGAAATGGCCCTGGATCGCCTGAGCGAAAACAAGGTGGTGGAGCTGGACGACGAACGCAAGGCGGCGATGGTCTCCAATCTGCTGGTGGTGCTGTGCGGCAACCGTGACGCACAGCCCATTGTGAACAGCGGCAGCCTGTACTGATGGCAGAGCCCAAGAAGCAGGTGCCCCTGCGCCTGAACGCGAAGCTCTACGACGCCCTTGCCGCCTGGGCAGAGGATGACTTCCGCTCGGTGAACGGGCAGATCGAGTATCTGCTCACCGAGTGCGTGCGTCAGCGCAAAAAGAACGGGAAGTACGTCTCGGATCAGATCGACGTCCCGCCCGAACTCGACATCAAGTGATAGCATAATTTGGCCCGATGGGCCGCTGCAAACAGCTCCATACAAAAAATGAGACAGGCTTCCCCGAACACAAGGGGCTGCCTGTCTCATTTTTGCTGTAAGTGATCGTGAGCGAAAATCATCAATGCTCTGCCCAGTCGCAGCTTCGGCCAACAGCCTTGTGCCAGCCGGCCAGCAGGCGGGTGCGTTCGGCCTCGTCCATCTGCGGGGCAAAGGTCATGTTGCAGTGCCACAGGCTGCGGATCTCGTCCCGGTCCTTCCACACACCGGTGGCAAGGCCCGCCAGATAGGCTGCGCCCAGAGCGGTCGTCTCCCGGATGGCCGGGCGCAGCACGGTCTTATTCAGGATGTCGGCTTGGAACTGCATCAGGAACTGGTCACGGGAGGCGCCGCCATCCACCTTCAGCGAGGTGATGGGCACGCCGATGTCCTTTTCCATGGCCGCCACAAGATCGGCGCTCTGGTAGGCGATGGATTCCTCCGCCGCGCGGATGATATGGTTTTGGGTGGTACCGCGGGTGATGCCCACGATGGCACCGCGGGCGTACATATCCCAGTACGGTGCACCCAGACCGGTAAAGGCGGGCACGATGTAAACGCCGCCGTTGTCCGGCACCTTCTGGGCGTAGTATTCCGCGTCGCGGCTTTCCTGGATCATGCGCAGACCGTCGCGCACCCACTGGATCACAGCACCACCCACAAAGACGCTGCCCTCCAGCGCATACTCCACCCTGCCGTTCAGGCTGATGGCAATGGTAGAGATCAGGCCGTTCCGGCTGCGGCAGATGGTATCGCCGGTGTTCATCAGCAAAAAGCAGCCGGTGCCGTAGGTGTTCTTGGCCTCCCCCTTGCCAAAGCAGCTCTGCCCGAACAGTGCAGCCTGCTGGTCACCGGCAATGCCGGCCACCGGGATCTGCACACCGCACAGGTCGGTGGTACCGTAGACCTCGCTGGAATCGGTCACGCGGGGCAGAATGCAGCGCGGGATATCCAGCGCTTTGAGCAGAGTGTCGTCCCAGTCCAGCGTGCGGATGTTATACAGCATGGTGCGGCTGGCGTTGGTGCGGTCGGTGACGTGCACTCTGCCGCCGGTCAGCTTCCAGACCAGCCATGTGTCCACAGTGCCGAACAGGATCTCCCCTGCCTCGGCCCGCTCCCGCGCACCGGGCACATTGTCCAAGATCCACTTGATCTTCGTTGCGGAGAAATAGGCATCGGGCATCAGGCCGGTGTTCTCCCGGATGTAGTCTGCCATGCCGGGCTGCTGCAGCAGTTCATCCACCAGCGGTGCCGTGCGGCGGCACTGCCAGACGATGGCGTTATAGATGGGGCGGCCGGTGGCCTTTTCCCACAGGATGGTGGTCTCCCGCTGGTTGGTGATGCCAATGGCGGCAATGTCGTGGACATCGACGCCGCTCTGGGCCACCACCTCGTTCATGACTCCATACTGGGTGGACCAGATCTCCATGGGGTTGTGCTCCACCCAGCCCTGCTGCGGATAGATCTGCTCAAACTCGCGCTGCTGCACCGCAATGATATTCTGCTCATTGTCGAACAGGATGGCACGGCTGCTGGTGGTTCCCTGATCCAGCGCCAGAACATATTTTGTACTCATGCTTTTGCTACCTCCGTATCGTTTCAGGAGTGTGTATTACAGATTTCGCGTCGCCACAATGTCCACGCCGGTGCCGCACACGTCGGCCAGCACCACCTGCCCAGTGCGGACGGGTGCGTGCAGAGTGACGCGGTCCAGCGCAGCCATGACCTCGGTCATCTTCTCTTTGGGCACAGCCTGCGCAGTCTTTACCGGGCAGCGCGGGTACATCCCGCCCTCCACCCGCACGGTGCTGGTGAGGATGCGGGTGGGGTGGGTCAGTTCCTCCCTGCCGTAGGCGGCACCGTTGGGGCAGGCGTTTCCCGTTACATTATAATCATTTTCCGGGTCCACCTGCAAGTGGCAGCCGCAGGGACAGCAGATGCAAATAACTTCTTTGATACGGCTCATTCTGCAATAACCTCCTCTACCGCGACGGTCAGAGGGCCGTCCGCTTTTTCCAGCAGGACTTTTGGCAGGGTGATGTGCTCCATCTCACCGGGTGCCATGCGCTGGCGCTTGAACCGGGCCAGCTGCCTGCCGCCGCAGGTCACGGTGATCTGGCTGGGGCCGTAGTTCTGCCGCACGCGGAAGGAGATATTCACGCTCCTGTCCACATCGGCGGGGCGCACCCGCTGCGGCACGGTGTAGCCCACGCCATTGCCCGGGACAAGGTCAAGCACAACCGTATCGGAGGCTTCGCCCTTCAAAACATAGGCCGCCGCAGAAGCACCGGCAAGGTCGCTTTCGCCCGAAACGAAGTCCACCAGATCATGCACATGCACCACGTTGCCGCAGGCGAACACACCGGGGATACCGGTCTCCATATTCTCGTAGACCACAGCGCCCTTGGTGTGGGGGTCCATGGGGATGCCTGCCTGCCGGGTCAGCTCATTTTCCGGGATCAGGCCGACGCTGAGCAGGATGGTATCCACATCAAATTCCATTTCGGTGCCCGGGATGGGGCGGCGGTTCTCGTCCACCTTGGCAACGATGGCCTTTTCTACGCGGGCCTTGCCCTGAATATCCACGATGGTGTGGGACAGATACAGAGGGATGTCGAAGTCCTGCAGGCACTGCACGATGTTGCGGGTCAGGCCGCCGGAATACGGCATGACCTCCACGCAGGCCAGCACTTTGGCCCCTTCCAGCGTCATGCGGCGGGCCATGATCAGGCCAATGTCGCCGCTGCCGAGGATGAGCACCCGCTTGCCTACCAGATAGCCCTCCATGTTGACATAGCGCTGGGCAGCACCGGCGGTGTAGATGCCGGCGGGGCGGGTGCCCGGGATGCCGATCGCACCGCGGGTGCGTTCCCGGCAGCCCATGCAGAGAATCACGCTTCTTGCCTCCAGGATCTGATAGCCCTTTTCCCGGCTGACACAGTGGATCTTTTTGTCCGGGGTGACCTCCAGCACCATGGTGCCCAGCTCCACCCGCACGCCGGTGGATTGCAGCAGTTCAATGCAGCGTCCGGCATACTCCGGGCCGGTGAGCTGCTCCCCAAAGCGGTGCAGACCAAAGCCATTGTGGATGCACTGGTTCAGGATGCCGCCCAGTTCGTTATCCCGCTCCAAAATCAGAATATCGCGCAGGCCGTGCTGCCATGCGCTGTAAGCTGCGGCAAGGCCTGCCGGGCCGCCGCCGACGATGACCAGATCAATCATGGTGATTTTCCTCCTGCTTGGTTTCGCACAGTAAGACGTTGGTACCGGCTTTATCCTGCAGTACGTCCAGCGGGCTGATGCCCAGCGTTTTGCTGATCAGCTCCAGCACCCGCGGCCCGCAGAAGCCGCCCTGACAGCGGCCCATACCGGCACCGCAGCGGCGCTTGACGCCGTCGATGGTGGTGGCGGGGATCTCTTCCCGCAGGGCGTCCAGAATTTCGCCCTCGGTGATCGTCTCGCAGCGGCAGACCACGCGGCCGTATGCGGGATCTTCCGCAATGAGCCGGGCCTTTTCTTCCGGCGAACACTCCTTAAAGCGCACTCTGGTGCGGCCGTCCCTGTAGTCTGTCTTGGCGGCGGGCAGGTCGCCGTGGGCCTTCAGGATCTTGGTAACTTCCTTTGCGACAGCCGGGGCGCTGGACAGGCCGGGCGATTTCATACCCGCCAGATCAATGAAACCGGGCGCGCCCTCTGCTTCGCCGATAACGAAGTCGCCCGTGTCCACATTGGCGCGGACACCCGCAAAGTTGCGGATGGACTCCCCGAACCGGATGCTCGGCACGCTGCGGCGGGCTGCGGCGCTGACAAAAGCCAGACCGGCAGCGGTGCAGGCGGTGTTGTCGCCCTCTACCCGAACGGCGTCCGGGCCGACGAGCAGGTTGCCGTGGACGGTGGGGGCCACCAGAACGCCCTTGCCGTTTTCGTTGGGACACTGGAAGATGACGTGGTGCACACGGCTGCCCTCGGATTTGTCCAGCAGGTAGTATTCGCCGCGGGTGGGCTGGATGGTAAATTTGTGGGGCGCAGCCATATCGTGCACGGCCTGTGCCGAGATGCCTGCCGCATTGATGATGTAGCGGGTCTCCACGATGCCATCGGGCGTTGTCAGTGCCCATCCGTCGGCAGTCTTTTCAATGTGGGTCACAGGGCAGCTGCGGTGCAGCTCCACACCGTTGCGCACGGCTACTTCTGCCATGGCCAGTGCAAAGTCCCACGGGCTGACGATGGCGGCGCTGGGCGCATACAGCGCGCCAACCACATTGGGGGCCAGATTCGGCTCCATGGCAAGCGTTTCCTCTGCGGAAAGCAGCCGGATACCCGGCACGCCGTTGGCGATGCCGTTCTCATACAGTTTCTGCAGGTGGGGCAGCTCCTCCGGGCTGAGGGCCAGCACCAGACTGCCGCACTGATGGTACGGCACATCCAGACGGGCACAGATCTCCTTGGCCAGTGCAGAGCCCTCCACATTGAGCCGCGCCATCTGGGTGCCCGGCTCGGGATCGTATCCGGCGTGCAGAATAGCACTGTTGGCCTTGGTCGTGCAGTCTGCCACATCGTTTTCCGCCTCAAAGACCGCGGTCTGCAGCCGGTAGTGTGACAGCTCGTAGGCACTTGCTGCGCCGATGACGCCGCAGCCGATGATCGCTACATCCAGCATAAATACCTCCTGATCGCTCTGTTTTCCGAACAAAAGAAAAAGAGCAGAGCAAACAAAAGGGTTTTGCTTTCCCTCTTGTTTGTTCTGCTCGATTCTCTGAACAAACTTTTATTGTCTTTATAATAACGCAGTCCGCACAAGATGTCAAGGCATTTGTTCAAAAATAATAGTTATATCAGACGAAAGCGCTCGATCTGCAGGCTGCGGCACCACGCAACGTGTCGCAGCCATTTCTTGCTTTTATAATACCATGAACAAGGTTCCTGCGGCAATGAGCGCACAGCCGATCAGACTTTTGGCCGTGAACGGCTCATGCAGGATGAAAAATGCCAGTGCCAGCGTGATGACCACGCTCAGTTTATCGATAGGGACCACCTTGGACGCTGCACCGATCTGCAGCGCGTGATAGTAGCACAGCCAGCTTGCACCCGTGGCAAGGCCGGATAGGATCAGGAACAGCCAGCTTTTGTGAGAAATGTCCCCGATGCCGGTCTGTGTTCCCGTCAGAAACACCATGCCCCAGCTCATCAGGAGCACAACTGCAGTGCGAATGGCCGTGGCAAGCGTGGAATTTACTCCGTCAATGCCGATCTTCGCAAGAATAGAAGTCAATGCGGCAAATACCGCTGACCCCAACGCAAAAACAAACCACATACTGCTTCCTCCTGTTTTTCTCAACTCTACCACCATTTCAGGTCTATTTCAAGTAAAAGTGTTTGGGATAGCGGTGCAGGAGCATTCCGTTCAGCGGCCTTTCGGCGGGGCGTTTTCGTCCGGGGCGCTGCCGCTGCCGGAGTTCAGGATCGCCACGAACTGCTGCAGCTGCTTGAGGGAGCTGACACCCAGTTTGTCGTAGATGTTCTTGTTGTGGAAGCGCAGGGTGCTGTCCTTGATATCCAGCTGCTGCGCGATCTCCCGGGTGCGCAGCCCGGCGGCGTAGCCGTCAAAGATGCGGCGTTCGGTCTTGGTCAGGGTGGGGATGCCCGCCACAAAGGTCTGGAAGGCATCGGGCACCGACTCGTTGCGGCACACGTCCGCCAGCCGGGACAGCTCGGTCTGCATCTGCTGGCGTTCCAGCTGCAGCTCGTCCATCCGCCGCCGGGACTCCCGCCGGTCCTCCTCGAACTGCCGGAACGCAGGCGAGAGGATGCGCCGGTGGAAGTTCATGCAGCAGAACACCACGAAAAAGGCGATGAACAGGCCGATGAGCAGCATCTGCAGATTGCCGGAAAAGACCAGTCTCCGGTAGTCTGCCATGGGGATGCACACCGCCAGCCGGTAGGACTGGCTCTCGCTCAGGCGGCACAGCTGGGAGATGCCCGCATAGGCGCTGTCGGGGCCGGTCAACTGGGTCAGCCCGCCGCCCATGCTGCGCAGCACCAGCGTGTTCCGAGGGGCATGGTAGTAGCCGCCGGTGGTGCCGCTGCTGAGGGCGGCATCGGCGGCAAGGCCGTCCCCCGCCGGGGCCAGCAGGCAGCTCAGCCGGTCAAAGCCGGTGGGCTGGGCAAAGTTCTGCTTGAAGTAGCTCTCTCTGATCTCAAAGCCGCACAGCCCGTACATCGTGCCGTCCCGCCCCCGCAGGGGCAGCAAAAACAGCTGCACCTCCTCCGAGGTGCCGGGCAGCTCGAACCGCTCGGTCAGCGTGTAGGACTGGTACAGCGGGGCGCTTCCGGGGGTCATCCAGCGGTCGTAGTCCGGGAACTGGTCGGTCTGGAACTCCATGCGCCACTTGCGGTGGGGCATCACGCTGTGGGCCTTGCCCACCTCCGCACTGCCCCGGTACAGCAGCAGGGGCACGGTGGGGGTGTCGGCACCGCTTTTCTGCACATACAGCCCGGCGCGGGAATGCTCTGCCCCCTCCATGCGGGTGTTGACGGTGGCATCCAGCAGCACAAAAGCGCCGGAACAGCCGGTCTGGCGCAGACGGCGGCACAGCGGCTCGATCATTTCCTCCTCCAGCGCGTTCAGCACCTCGGGGGAGTCGTTCAGCTGGGCAAAGGACATCTGCCGCAGGGCAAGCTCCTTGTCCACCTCTGCGCTCATGTCCTCGGACAGGTTCACGCCCATGACCGCCAGCTGTTCAAAATAGCGCTCCATATCGTTCTGGAACACCGAAAACTGGATCTGCAGACTGCGGCTGATGTCCTTTTTGGTGTTGTGCAGGCTGGCAAACAGGAACAGCGCCGCACCAAAGGTCAACACCAGCAGCACTACCAGCAGCAGGCAGGCCCACAGCAGCCGGCTGCTCATGGGGCTTTGGCGGATCTTTTCACGGTGCCGGTCAACAAAGTGCATCAAAGTCCCTCCTTTCCGGCTGAGCGGCAGGCTCAGGCATTGTCACACAGCAGCTGCCATGTTTCCTCGGCAAGGGCTTCCAGCGTTTCGCCGTCCGCAAGGCGCTGGGGGTAGTCCTTCTGGCGCTGGCGCAGGCTGTCGTACAAGGCTTTGGCCTTGGCGTGGTACCCCACGATGCCCGGTTCGGGCAGGGGGGTGTTCTGGATGCGCATTTCGTTGTAGACGTCGTACAGCCGCTGATAGCTCTGCTGCTCAAAGGGATAGTCCGCAATGGCGTCAAAGGCGGCGCTGGACACCGGCATGTAGCCGGTATCGGCGGCAAATTCCAGATTGCGCTGCTGTTCGGTGAGCCAGCGCAGGAACACGGCGGCGGCTTCGGCCTTCTGGTCGGTGGTCTTGAAGGCGCACAGGCCCACACCGGCCTGCGGCATCAGGGGCGTGGCGGTGCCTGCGGCGTGGGGCAAAGGAGCCAGCAGCAGGTCGGTGGGTTCGGTGGTGTTGTCCGGGTAGGTGACGAAATCATTGTAATAAAGGATGGCCGCAGAGCTGCCAAGGCCCGCCAGCGTCTCGCCGGTCATCACCTGCGTGTTGGAGTACAGGTCCGAGATCAGAATATCGCCCTGCACCAGCGCCCGGGCAAACTCCATCCACGAGGCGCGGAAGGTCTCGTTGGTCAGATCGTACCAGCTGCCCTTGTACAGCTCTGCGCTGCCCTGCTCCAGCGCGTTCAGCTCCACCAGACGCAGGGGGTAGTCCAGCGCGCAGAAGGGCTTGCCCTGGGACCACTGCCGGTAGGCACCCGCCATTTCAAAAAAGCCGTCCCATGTGGCAAGGGTGGAAAGCTGCGCCCCGGTGTCCGCCGCAAACCGGGCGTACTGGGAGCCGTTCAAAAAGATGAGCTGGGTGGATTTGGACACCGGGAACACCACCTGCCGCCCGTCAATGATGCCGTCCTGCACAAAGCCGGGCACATAGGCCGCCATGTCCTCGGCGGTGAACCAGTCGTTCCAGTCCACAAGGTTCTCAATGCCCAGACCGCTTGCGTCCGCGGGGTGGGCCGAGAACAGGTCCGGCAGGTCCAGCGCGCCGGGCTTGCCGGCCTTGGCGTCCTGCAGCTGGCCGCCGATGGCGGCACTGTTGGTCATGTTGGTCACGTTGAGCAGGATGCCCTTCTCCCTGCCCACCGTGTCGTTGAACTCGGTCAGCAGGCGGTTCATGGGCGAGTCGGCCTGTTCGCCGTACACATGCCAGATGCTGAGCATGGTGGGGTCCTTGGGAGAGAGCAGGGTCTTGCTGCCGCCGCAGCCCGCAAGTGCCAGACCGGGGACGAGCGCCGCAAGCTTTAAAAATGTCCTTCGTTCCATTTATCATGACTCCTTTCCGCACATTGCAGCCAGAGGGGGGAAACCGGCACAGGCAGGGCTGCAGCTGCCTGTTTTTTTGGGGGAACTGCCCCAAAATCCCCCCAATTTTGGGCTTTTTGGGGGGATTTTTTGAGGGGGAAGCCCCAAAACCCCCAAAATTTTTTTGGAATTGCCCCCCAAAAACGGCTTTTCTGAGGGGGCAATTTTTTCCCGGGTATGGTACAGTACAACCAGAAAAAGTCCTGCGCCGGTGCAGAAAGCCTGTCGCTGTGCACAAAACGTGTCAACAGGCATCTGTGGATTCTATTCATAAGGATAGCATAAGATGGAGCGGACTGCAAGTGCAGAGAGTACCCGACTACGGAAATCAATTTTCCGCATGAAGGCTTCCCCCGGTCGGGGGAAGCTGTCACCGTAGGTGACTGATGAGGGCGCAGGACAGCAGCGTTTTACCCTAAATACCCCTCATCCGGCGCTACGCGCCACCTTCCCCCCAAGGGGTGAAGGCTTTCGCTCCGGGTCAAGCTACAAAAGTTGATTTTCGTAACACCCAAACCAGAGCCCCCTAAAAAGCAGGGGGACAAACAGAAAGGAGCACCCCCATGAAAGAGATGAACCGACGCGAATTCCTCACCCTTACCGGCGCAGCCGTTGTGGCGCTCTCGCTGGCAGGCTGCGGCGGGCCCTCCGCACCCGCAGCACCCACCGGCAAGGAAGCCGAGCTGGTGGCAGCCATCAACAAGGTCTGGAAGGAAAAGTACGAGGCAAAGGCGGTTGACCATGAGCAGCTGATCCTCAATCAGGATGCGGTGGGCGTCATAAGGGCTTACGGGCTTATTCTTGAAAAGGCCAACGAGACAACGCATCAGCTGACAGCCGAGGACGGTGAGATGTTTTCGAAGGGATACCTTGAGTTTGCGGAGAAAATGCAAAAGTATGGCGGCGAGGACAGTTTGGCAGGTACTGCCGGCAGCCTCTATCAGTCTCACAATGATGTGGTGACTCTGGAGGATGCGTATTCTTGCGAGGATACTGCCGTTCGGGCTTTTGTAGAGAAACTGCTGAACAGCAATCCTAATAGCCCCAAGGCAGAGTACATCAGCATCTACTGCCCGGTGGTTCAGGGCAAGACTTACATGACCGCTGTTATGTTCCGAAATAACAAGCCATAAGATAACAAGCCCCCCCTGTTTGCCCCGGGCACGGAAGCCTCACAGCGTGCCCGGGGGCTTTATAAGAAGAAAGGAGCACCCCCATGAAAGAGATGAACCGACGCGAATTCCTCACCCTTACCGGCGCAGCCGTTGTGGCGCTCTCACTGGCAGGCTGCGGCGGGCCCTCCGCACCTCCCGCACCTCCCGCAGTGCCCACCGGCAAGGAAGCCGAGCTGCTGACAGCTATCAACAAGGTCTGGAAGGAAAAGTTTAATGCAAATCTGGTTGACCATGAGCAGCTGACCCTCAATCAGGAAGCGCAGGGAGCCATAAAAATCCAAGGAGGAATCTTCGAGGACGCAAAAGAATCGGTGCATACGCTGACAATGGATGACATAAAGAAACTGGGTGATATTACAGCGTGGGAATACACAATGAAGCAAAAGTATGAACTTGGAGGAGCTGCCGGAGTCTCTGAACCGACTGGCGAGGAAGAAAATATGGAGATATCCTTGACGTATAAGTATTCCTGCGAGGATGCGGTGGTTCAGAAATTTGTGGATAAAATCCTGGAGTATAGTCTCAGCCGGAAGGCAGAGTTCATCAGCATCTACTGCCCGGTGGTTCAGAGCAATACCTACATGATCGCTACCGTGTTCTGGAACAAAACGGCATAAGATAACAAGACATCAAAACATCCCCCTGTTTGCCCCGGGCACACTCCCCCTGTGTCCGGGGCTTTATAGAAAGGAGCACCCCCCATGAAAGAGATGAACCGACGCGAATTCCTCACCCTTACCGGCGCAGCCGTTGTGGCGCTCTCGCTGGCAGGCTGCGGCGGTGCCCCCAGCGCACCGACGCCCTCCAATGACATCAGAGTCCAGCAGGCACTGGACGCCCTCAATCAGTTCCGCAGGGACAAGGGTCTGACGGAGCTGGTCTATGAGAAGGATCTGGAAGAACTTACCGACCTTCTCATCAGCCCCTTTGTAAAGGAGGGGAATCCGGTCGTTGACGCAACAAAGTTCGAAAACGATGTAAAGGTAAAGGAAGCGGAGATCAAACAGACGCTGTTTAACAAGGGGTATCCCATCTATGATCGCTATTTTACTGCGGGCCTTGGATCGATTGGACCGAAAGGAACGAACAAATTGGAGACCTTGAAATACCCCACCAACGAGGCGCAGGGACAGAAGTGGCTGACTTATATGTCGGAAGGCATCAACATGGCGGTAGACAACCCACACTGCTTTGCCATGTCGGTGCGCAGCATCGGCGGTGAGGATTACTTCATCGCACTGGTGGTGGGCGAAAAGGTCTCCCATTGATCTTTGGAAATTTCCCGGCCCCGGGCACTGCCCATCCTCCTGTGTGCCCGGGGCTTTGTAAGTGAAAGGAGACAGCCATGAAACACAAATGTTTTGCTGCTGTGGTTCTGGCTGCGGCGCTGCTGCTGACCGGCTGCGGCGGCGCAGCTGCCCCCGCGGCCCCCGCAGGCTCCGGCGCAGCTTCCCAAAGCGCCGCAGCCGCAGCGGTGCAGACGGCGCAAAAGGAGCGCATCACCGACCAGTGGAGCCTTGAAAAGACGGTGCGGGGCGAGATGATCGGCGTGATGAAGCTGAGCATCCATGTGCCGCAGCTTGTGTGCGACAGCCCGGACGCCGCTGCTCTCAACGAGGAACTTGCCGCTATGTATGCGGCGGAATACAAGGATTATGAAAGCTACCCGGACGCTGAGGTGCCGCAGGGCGAAGAGTGCTCACAGACCGAGATCAACTGGGACGCCTACTGGTACGGCGACTGCGTCAGTCTGGTGATGCGCAGCCACGATTACGACGAAGCACCGTGGTATTACAGCGGGTGGTGCTTCGATTTTGCCACCGGCAGGCAGATCACCACAGCCGAGATGCTGCAGCACATGGGTCTGGACCCGGACGAAGTACAGGCGCAGGTGCAGCGGCAGGCCATGCAAACCTTTGACCGGGAGATGGCGCAGGGCGCGTATTACGAGGGCCTGCGCAGCGGCGGGAACCTGTCGGAAATGCGGATGGGCACGCTGGAATACAATGAACTGGAAAACCTGTGTCTGCTGCTGCCCCAGCAGGACCGGCTGGTGCTCCGGGGCAAGTACTGCTCCGAGACCGACTGGGGCTGGCAGCAGCTGGATGTGGAGATCCCGCTGACCTCCGCCGCCCCCGCCGATACCCCGGTGCTGACCGCCACCTACGACGGTGTGCAGGTGCAGCTGAAGGGAACGCAGGGCACCATCACCCTGAGCCCCGCGCCAAAGACCGACCAATGGGGCGACATTGGCATCCGGGTGGAACAGACGCGCACCTACCCCATCCTTGGCGCTTACAATGAATATGTGGACGTGTGCATCGGGGAGCAGGAGGACGGCTTCTTCCGCCCGGTGGTCTATCTGCTGACCAAAGACGGCGTGGTGGAGTACGTGGACGTGCTGCGCTGCCTGCTGTTCGGGGATGCCATGATCTGTCAGGACCCCATCTACTTTGCCAACAACGGTGTGGCGCTGGAACTCTGCGGCAGCGAGGTGAACCTGCGCCGGAAGGACGGCTCTGTGCTGGAGCTGGCTCCCCTGTCGGCAGAGTGGAGCGCGCAGGAGATCCCCTATTCCGTCACCGGCTCCTACAACTACACCTCTGAAACCGGCTGGAACTGGCTGGATCTGGGCAGCGACGGCAGCGTTCAGCTGGGCGTGCAGGACAACAGCCGCATCTATCGGGGCGACGCCGCGTATCTGGGCGTGGTGCCCGAGGGCGTGGTGCTGGGCATCTCTGCCGACGAGACCGAAGCCGGGCAGACGTCAATCGAGTTTGTGGCAGCGGTCAAGACCGACCTGTACTACGAGACCCTGAGCGTTACCATGATCGCCGGGCAAAACCCCTTTGCCGAGGGCGAGACCCAGCTGCAGATGACCCGCAGCTACGGCTGAGAACACAGGAGAAGAACCATGAAACACAAACGCCTTGCCGCTGCGGTGCTGGCGGCTCTCTGGCTGACCGGCTGCGGCGGCGCGGCGGCTCCCGCTGCCCCCGCAGGCTCCGGCGCAGCTTCCCAAAGCACCGCAGACACGGCGGTGCAGACAGCACAAAAAGACCGCATTACCGAGCAGTTCACACTGGAAAAGACCATCCAGCGGTACGAGTGGGGCAGCGCACAGAAGCTGACTGTCCATGTGCCGCAGCTGGTGTGCGACGGCCCGGACGCTGCTTATCTCAACGATGAGCTTGCCGCCATGTATGCGGCAGACTTCCGACAGTACGAGGACAGCCCGGAGATCGAGCCCCAGCAGGACGAGGGGAGCCCGGATACTTATATCAATTGGGACGCCTACTGGTACGGCGACTGCGTAAGCCTTGTGATGTTCCGCTACGACGGCGGCTCCGACCCGGGGTATTCCCGGGGCTGGTGCTTCGATTTTGCCACCGGAAAGCAGGTCTCCGTGGCGGAAATGCTGCAGCGCATGGGGCTGGACCCGGATGCCGTGCAGCAGCAGATGCTGCGCGGGGCCATGCAGACCTTTGACCGGCGCATGGCGCAGGGCGGCTACTACGAGGGCCTGCGCAGCGGCGGCAATCTGGCAAGCATGCGGATGAACACGCTGGAAAACAACCAGCTGGATGACCTGTGCCTGCTGCTGCCGGAGCAGGACCGGCTGGTGCTCCGGGGCGGGTGCAGCTCCCCCGCCGGGTCGGGCTGGCGGCAGCTGGATGTGGAGATCCCGCTGCAGGCTGCTGACCCGCAGCCGCAGACGGTGCTGACCGATACCTACGGCAGCGCTTCGGTGCAGCTGGAAGGAACGCAGGGCACCATCACCCTCCGCCGCACGCCGGAGACCGCCGCATGGGACGCGGATTACGGCATCCGGCTGGAACAGGACCGCACCTACCCCATCCTTGGCATCTATAATGAGTATGTGGATGTGTGCATCGGAGAAATCGGCGCATCCTTCCACCCGGTGGTCTATCTGCTGACGAAGGACGGCGTGGTGGAATATGTGGACGTGCTGCGCTGCCTTATATCCGGAAATGTTCTGGTCTGTCAGGACCCCATCTATATTGCAAACAACGGCGTGGCGCTGGAACGCAGCGGCAAAGAGGTAATTCTGCATCAGGAGGATGGCTCTGTGCTGGAACTTGCTCCCCTGACGGAAGAGTGGAACGCGCAGGAGATCCCCTCGGAGGCTGTCGGTGCCTTCAACGACATGTCTGACAACCAGTTTGACTGGATGGACGTGGAAAGCAATGGTTGCGTCCAGATGGGCGTGCAGGACAACAACGTTTTCTATCAGGGCTACGCCGACTATCTGGGCGTGGTGCCGGAGGGCATGGTGCTGGGCGTCTCTACCAGCGAGACGGCAGACGGGATGCCGGGCATCACCTTTGTGGCGGCGGTGAAGTACGACCTGTACAACGAGACCCTGAACCTTACCATGATCGACGGGCAAAACCCCTTTGCCGAGGGAAAGACCCAGCTGCAGCTGATCCGCTGCCCGGATCCCTGACCCCGGCGCAGCTGAGCCCGCAGACAAGGAGGTGCAAGATGAAACACATCGCTCTCTGCGGCGCGCTGGCCGTTTTGCTGGCGGCGCTGCTGGCGGGCTGCGGAGCAAAGACCGCGGCCTCTGCCCGCCCGGCTGGCAGCCGGGAACTGAAATCGACCCCGCCGGATTCCATGCACGCCACCGCGGCGATCACCGAGCAGTACACCCTTGAAAAGGTGGTGCAGGCAGAGAACGGCGGCACCGTCCGGCTGAACATCCACCTGCCCCGGCTGGAAAGCGACAGCGCCGACGCCGCCCGCATCAACGCCGAGATCGCCCAGCTCTACGAATACGATGTGCAAGAGTACGCCGACTGCCCGGAGGCAGCCGACCCGGACGTGTGGGACATCTGCATTGAGATGAACTGGAACGCCAGCTGGTACGGCGACTGCGTCAGCCTTGTGGTCAGCAGCTGTTACGGCGGTACCGATGCACCCTTCTATCAGGGCTGGTGCTTCGACTTTGAAAGCGGAAACCAGCTCACCGCCACCCAGCTGCTGGAGCGTATGGGGGCAGACCCCGCCGCGCTGGAAGAGGCGCTTTACCGCGACGTGAAGCGCCGGGATGAGCTGGACCGCCAGACCGCCATCGAGAGAGGAATGCTGCCCACCGGCAGCCTGAAAGAGGGAAACACCGCATGGTGGACTTCGCTGGACGAGCTGCCTTTTTCGCTGGACGGCAAGGGGAACGTTTCCTTTGTGGTCAGGCGGTCCAGCGCAGCGCAGGAGCAGTATACAGACGACAAAGTGACCATCCCACTGGATGCACAGCCGCTGCCGCAGGACTGGGAGCAGCAGGTGCTGGCCGAGTGGATGGCAGTCACGGCGGTGACGCAGGGTGAAAGCTATGCCCCCGCCGACCGCAACGAAAGCTTTACCCTGCGGCTGGAAAAGGCCGAGATCACCGGCACGGTGACCGTCTCCTTCATCCGGGAAACATACGTCAGCCCGCAGATCCAGTCCGCTGCCGAGACCCGTACCGGAGAGCTGAATGCCGGCGCTGTGACCGGCTGGGACGGGGAAAAAAGTCAGGGCTGGAACCTGAAATGTCTCAGCGAGGACGGCAGAAGCCGCTGGACCATCTCCATGATGGAGGACGGTTCGCTGCGGATGCAGTCCACCGGCCCCAAAAAGGGCAGTGAGGTCTGGTACGTTTTTCAACGCACCGAGGCATGGGACGACATCGGCTACACCGCCATCCCCCGCAGGCTGTGGGGCACTTACCGCGCCGGAGACGAGGCCGCAAAGGGCATCCGCTGGATGACCTTCCTGCCGGACGGCAGCTGCTGCATGAGCGTGGAATGGGACGGGTGGAGCGGCATCCTCACCGGCACCGCCGAGGGAACACAGGGCCGCACCGAGGACGGCACCGAGCTGTACTTCACGCTGACCGACCAGAACGGCAGACCCTGCGAGTTCTGGGCCATTTTGCTGAACGATGACGGCAGCCCCAGCGGCTGCAGCCTGAAATACCGCGCCGGAGAAGTGCTGTTTGACCGGGACACGCGTCCCGTTTACTGGAAAAACGACTTCCCGGATCTAACCCTTGTACCGTGACCAAAACCGGAAACCGTGCGATAACAGAAAGTTATCGTTTGCACAAATAAAACATACAGGAGGAAATTACTATGGGTCTTATCAAAGCAGGTATGGGCGCACTGGGCGGAACCCTTGCAGACCAGTGGAAGGAATTTTTCTACTGCGATTCTCTGGACAAAGATGTGCTGATGGTCAAGGGCCAGAAGCGCACCTCCCGCCGCAGCTCCAACAACGGCGAGGACAACATCATCACCAACGGCAGCGGCATCGCCGTGGCAGACGGACAGTGTATGCTCATTGTGGAGCAGGGCCGTGTGGTGGAGGTGTGCGCCGAACCGGGCGAATTCACCTTTGACGCATCCACTGAGCCCAGCGTGTTCACCGGCAACTTCGGCGACAGTCTGGCAGCTACCTTCCAGACCGTAGCCAAGCGCTTTACCTACGGCGGCGACACCGGCAAGGACCAGCGGGTGTACTACATCAACACCAAGGAGCTGGGCGAGATCCTGTACGGCACTGCCACCCCCATCCCCTTCCGGGTGGTGGTCAGCGAGGAGCGGGGCTACAAGCTCTCGGTCAATCTGCGGTGCAACGGCAGCTTCACCTGCCGCATCTGCGACCCGCTGCTGTTCTACACCAACGTGTGCAGCAACGTCTCTACCCAGTATGACGCATCCGAGATCGCACCCCGGCTGAAGAGCGAACTGATGAACGCCCTGCAGCCTGCGCTGGCTACTCTTTCTGCCAACAAGGTGCAGTATTACGAGATCCCCGCCCACACGCTGGAGATCTCGGACGCCCTCAACGAGCAGCTGTCGAATGTCTGGCGCAAAAAGCGCGGCATTGAAGTGTTCTCCTTCAACATCAACTCCCTGTCCATCCCGGAGGAGCAGCAGAAGAAGATCACCGAGTGGGAAGAGAACGCCATGACCACCGATCCCACCACCGCTGCCGCCCGTCTGGTGGGTGGTCAGATCGATGCCATGAAGACCGCCGCCGGCAACACCGCCGGTGCCATGACCGGCTTTATGGGCATGGGCATGGCAGCCGGTGCAGGCGGTATGGGCGGCATGAGCGCCCAGAACCTGTTCGCCATGGGCCAGCAGGCCCGTCCGGACAGCGTGGACGCGCCCCAGCAGGTCAGCCGTCCCGCACCCGCCCCGGCGGACAGCTGGAAGTGCAGCTGCGGCGCCACCGTTACCGGCAAATTCTGCCCGGAATGCGGCAGCAAAAAGCCGGAGCCGAAGCCCGCTGCGGACAGCTGGACCTGCAGCTGCGGTGCCACCGTCACCGGCAAGTTCTGCCCGGAGTGCGGCAAGCCCCGCCCGGCGGCAGCAGAAGGCTGGACTTGCAGCTGCGGCGCGGTGAACAAGGGCCGCTTCTGCTCCGAGTGCGGCAAACCCAAGCCCGCCGGTACGCCCAAGTATAAGTGCGACAAGTGCGGCTGGGAGCCGGAAGACCCCGCCCACCCGCCCAAGTTCTGCCCGGAGTGCGGCGACCCCTTTGACGACAGCGACCAGACCTGACAAATACAGAGCAATGAAAGGAGCATACCATGATGGGATTCTTTTCCAACCTGTTCGCAAAACAGAACTGTGCCGTCTGCGGCAAGGAGTGCGGCACCCTGCACCGCTCCAAGCTCCGGGATGGACAGTTCCTCTGCGATGACTGCGGCAACAAGTGCTCCAAATATATCCGGCTCAGCGAGCTGACGCTGGACGAGGCCAAGGAGCACATGGAGTATATGGCCCGGATGAAGCGGGTATTCGACGAGGTGTTCAACAAGACCGAGTTCCGGGTCAACGCATACCCCTCCACTCCATCGCAAATGGGGCTGGTGTTCTGCGATGAGCTGGGCATGCTGTACATCGACGACCGCACCGGCGGCCGGGGCAAGATGCCGGAGCTGATCCGCTACGACCAGATCGCCAGCTATGAGGAGTATCTGGACGAGACCCCCGCCAAGGAGCCGGGCCAGGAACCCACCCTCAACGGCGGCGGCCTGAAGCTGAAGCTGGTGCAGCCCCGCAGCATCACCGAGGCCCAGACCCAGCGGGGCATGCATCCCCACCCCTACATCAAGCAGGAGCTGGTCATCTGCTTCAGCAAGCGGGACCGGCGGGAGATCGGCTATGCCCACATCGCACGTCAGCATCTGGACCACATCTTCGGGGTCCACGATAATGAGACCAGCATGTTCGGCCGCCGGATGTCCAAGGCCGAGGAACGGGAACTGAAGGGCCAGATGGGCATGATCGGTGCCATGGGTGCCGTGGCATCTGCCGCCATGAAGGGCGGGCAGCTCTCTGAGCAGGAAAAGGCCCGCTTTGTGGAGAACATCAATCTGGCAAACGACGCCCAGACCGGCGGCATGGCATTGTACAGCCGCCGTGCTGACGAAGCCTTTGCAAAGGTGCAGTGACTGAAAAAGGAGGAACGGATATGAAAAAGATCCAGCGCAGAGATTTCCTCAAGGCCATGGGCCTTACCACCGCCGCCCTCGGGCTGACCGCCTGCGGCGGCTCCGGTGCTGCCAGCGCATCCAGCGTTTCCAGCGCACCGGCTTCCAGCAGCAGTGCCCCGTCCGCTTCGGCACAACCGGAAGCAGCAGAGGACAAAGCCGCCCCTGCAGGGCCCCCTGTGACCCAGTTCCAGACCGGGGAACTGACCATCGGCGACTACACCTTCAAGGCACAGTACATTCCCTTTGACGTCCGCCGCGAGGTATGCGGTGCCTATCATTTGATCCAAGCGGACAGCTACCGGGGCAATTACTTCTTCAGCTTCTACAACGAGGACGATGAAGAGCAGTCTGCCAAGATCTTCGAGTATGCCATCAAGGACGACCGGCTGACCCCGGTGGAAGAGTACAACATTGACGGCAGCAACGCCCTCAGCATCGACCGCAATGGCATCCTGTACGCCATGGACAACTTTGATGTCTACTGCTACGATCTGAACAGCAGCGACCCGGAGGAGTCCAGCGACGCACTGGACTACTCGGGCAGCTGCTATTCCTCCAAGGATCGGGATCTGACCGTAATCTACTGGACCGACTCCGCACCGGTGCTGGTGCAGGACGGCGAGTACACTGAGCTGACGCTGGAGGGCGATAACGAGATCGGCCCCTTCTACAGCATGTCCTCCCTGAACCTCAGCGGGGACGAGCTGCTGACGGTGGGCGAGCTGGAATCCAGCGGCGATGATTACTTTGCTGCCTTTGATCTGGACGGCAATGAGCTGGCCCGCAGCTCGCAGCCGGTGGGCAGCTTTAACGCCGTGATGATGAAGCGCCCCAACGGCTATCTGCTGGACACGGGCTATGTGTGGGAGCTGTACGGGCCGGACGGCACTTTTTTGGAAAAGTCCCTCCCCGTGGGTGAGCGCGAGACCCTGTGCCAGCTGTGCGGCGACTTCTGCACCTTTGATGTTTTCCTGCCGCTGGAAGAAAACGCTTTCCTGGCAGTGGGCCACCACGGCAAAGCCACCGAGCCGGACGAACCGGTGGTGTTCCGCATCACTACGGATTTCTGAGCCGACCGCTTCGGCGGGAAGACCAACGCAAAAACAGCGGGGCCGGGGAAAAGCCCCCGACCCCCTTTGAAACAACAGGAGGAAACGCTATGGCAGGAATGCTGGAATACAAGTGCCCCTGCTGCGATGGCGCCATCCAGTTTGACAGCGCCACCCAGAAAATGAAATGCCCCTACTGCGACACCGAGTTCGATGTGGATACCCTCAAGGGCTACGACGAGGAGCTGAAGGACGAAAAGCCCAGCGAGATGGAGTGGACCACCCCCGGCGGCAGCTGGGCAGAAGGAGAGACCGCCGGTCTGCATACTTACAGCTGCAAGAGCTGCGGCGGCGAGATCGTGGGCGACGACACCATGGCCGCGTCCGCCTGCCCGTTCTGCGGCAACCCCATCGTCCTCACCGGACAGTTTGCCGGGACGCTGCGGCCCGACCTCATCATCCCCTTCAAGCTGGACAAAAAGGCCGCCAAGGCAAAGCTGCAGGAACATCTCAAGGGCAAGACCCTGCTGCCCCGGGTGTTCCGCAGCCAGAACCACATCGACGAGATCAAGGGCGTGTATGTGCCCTTCTGGCTCTTCGACAGCGATGCCGACGCTCAGCTGCGCTTTACCGCCACCCGGACCCGCAGCTGGTCGGACAGCAAATACGACTATACCGAGACCAACTACTACTCCGTCCGGCGGGACGGCACTTTGGGCTTTGACGCGGTGCCGGTGGACGGCTCGTCCAAGATCGAGGACGACCTGATGGAGTCCATCGAGCCCTTTGCCATGCAGGACGCCATCCCCTTCCAGACCGCCTATCTGGCGGGCTATGTGGCGGACAAATACGATGTGAGCGCCGAGGACAGCATCGAGCGGGCCAACAAGCGCATCCGCCGCTCCACCGAGGAGACGTTCCAGCAGACCGTTACCGGCTACGATTCGGTCAAGGTGGAAAACAGCAGCATCCAGCTGCACGGCGGCAAGGCAAAGTATGCGCTGTTCCCGGTCTGGCTGCTGAGCACCAGCTGGCGGGGCGAAAACTATCTGTTTGCCATGAACGGTCAGACCGGCAAATTCGTGGGTGACCTGCCCGTGGACAAGGGCGCTGCCCGCAAGTGGATGCTGGGCCTTACGGCTGCTCTTTCCGCCGCATCCTACGGCGTGATGTGGCTGCTGTGGCTGGCACGGATCCTGTAAAGGAGGGACGAACGATGAAAAAGACTTCCAACCGACTGCACTCCCTCTTTGCGGCGCTGGCAGCACTGATTCTTGCGGCGGCGCTGGCTGTTCCGGCTTTTGCGGTGGAGGGCGGCTTTGCCGACCTGTACTACCGCATGTTCGACGACGCTGAGGTGCTGACCGAGGACGAGGACAACGAGCTGGAGGACGCACTGGAAGAACTGAGCCTGCGCCAGAGCTTCGATGTGACCATTGCCACCATCGAGTCGATGGAAAGCGTTGGTGCCGACAGCATGGAGCAGTTTGCCGATGATCTGTATGACTACTGCCAGTACGGCTACGGCCCCGATATGGACGGCGTGCTGCTGCTGGTGAGCGTAGGCGACCGCAAGTGGCATATCTCCACCTGCGGCTACGGCATCACCGCCTTTACGGACGCCGGCATCCAGTACCTTGGCGAGCAGATGACCCCCTTCATGGCCGATGGAGACTACGCCGGTGCATTCCGCACCTTTGTCCAGTGGTCGGATACCTACATTGACGCTGCCCGGGCGGGCCACCCCTATGACGTGAATAACCTGCCCCGGGAGCCGCTGTCTCTCATGTACCTGTTCCTTGCGCTGGGCATCGGCCTTGTGCTGGCATGGGTCGTCGTCAGCGTAATGAAAAGCCAGCTGCGCAGCGTGGCGTTCCAGGAGAACGCCGCCAGCTATGTGCGGGAGGGCAGCATGAACCTGACCAACAGCCGGGAGCTGTTCCTGTACCGGGACGTGCATCGCACCGAGCATGTGGAGACGAAGGACTCCGACAGCTCCGGCGGCAGTTCCACCCACACCTCCTCCAGCGGCACGACCCACGGCGGCGGAGGCGGTTCGTTCTGAAAGGAGCATGTTTATGAACCCTTATCTTTCGGAAAAAGCCCGGGGCGAGATTCCCCGTTTTCTCAAATGGCTGCGGAACGCAGGGCTTGCCTTCTGCGTGTTCTGCTCTTTTGGCGGGTTGTATACCCTCTGCCTGGACCTGCAGGCCAAGGACACCTCCCACGTGGGAGGCTATGTGCTCTGGATCGTGGTGGGGGCCGTGCCCCTGGCGCGGTTTGCCCGCGGGGAGGCCCGCCGCTACCACGCAAGGACCATCGCCCGGCGGTTGGAGAGCTACTCCGGGCCGGAAGTGCCCCTGCGGTGGCTGTACAACAGCGTCGGCATGGATGCAAAGGACCTTGCATGGTATTTTGAAAACGGCTATTTCGCAAACCTCAGTCTGGACTTGGACCAAAAGGTGGTCCGCAAACGGACCGTGCCCCGCCACGATCCAAAACGGGGCTGAACCCTCACAGCTGAAACAGAAAGGAGCATTCTCATGGGACTTTTTGATAAGATGAAGCAGGCCACGGCTGCCACCGGCGGCAACCAGACCGTCACCTTTACCTTTCAGGCTCTGCCGGAAAGCCTTGCCCAGATGCAGGCGCTGCCGGAAGCAAGCCTTGACACCCCCTTCAAGACTGCGGCCCTCACCGTCTGTGCGCTGTGCGCCTACGGCGCCGACAAGAACATCGGAAAGGAGATGCTCAACTGGCTGCGCGGCCCCCGTCCGCTGAACGGGCAGGATATCTCCTTTTTGAACGACCGCTTCCGGGACGGCAAAAGCTACATCCCCTTCTCCTACTTTGTGGGTGCATCGCCGGAAAACGGCTATACCCCCCGCCAGCCCTTCACCCTGCTGGTGGGCAGCAACCACACCTCCAACGTGGAGGAGGGCTATTGCAAGCTGTTCATCCCCTGCGGCGGTGCCGATGATCCCCGCCCCATCAAGCTGCGCCGCAAGGGCAATGGGCAGTGGTTTCTGTGGGAGCAGTACCTGATGACCGGCATCCGCGTCCCCACGTCTGCCGACCCGTGGGCGTAAGATGAAGAGCCTGACCATGAAGCTGTTTGCCGCCCTGCTGGCGCTGACCCTGAGCCTTGCGGGCTGCGGGCCGGTGGACGGCGACCCCATCCGCTCCGGCGCGGCAGCTTCGGACAGCGCTTCCCGGCCGGACGCTGTGACCGTGGCGCAGCTGCGGCAGCAGGCCGAACAGAACGGCAGCCTTGCCGCAGTGCTCTATCTGGGCAGCGTCCCGGAGCGCACCGCCGATGTGGACGCTGCGCTGGACAGCCTGCAGGAACAGCCGTGGCAGTTTGTTGCGGACATCCCGGCAGACCACCGGGTCGCAGCGCCGGGCGGCGGGCGGGAGCTGTACTGCATCTTTGCTGTGCGCAGGCAGGATACGCTTTTTGTCTACGAAAAGCAGGACCCCCAGTACCCACACCAGACAGGCAGAGAGCTGTATTGCGGGCGGGATGGTCAACCCGTGCTGCTGCTGTGCAACGACACCCCGGACACCCCCGACACCACGGCGGTGGTCTACTGCACCACCGGCCGCGCGCTGGACTGGTCGCCCCGGCTTTCTGCCGGGACCAGCAGCCCGGAGCCGGTGGAGGGCGTAGACGATTTTTCCCAACACCCAACGCCCGGCGCTGCCTCCTGAGGTGCGCCCCGGCAGGGCATGAGAAAGGAGAACTTATGAAAAACCTGAAGCTTCTGGCCGCCCTGCTGGCGCTGACCATCGGCCTTGCAGGCTGCGGCGGGTCGTCCAAAGGCAGCAGCACCCCCAGTTCCAAGCCCGAAAAGATGCTGGACGGAGATAATATGATCGCCCCCAACACCAAAAAGCAGGAGTACACCGAGCCGGAGGACGTGACCTACATGCGCCTGCTGGCTGGGGAGGACGAATACCGCGCCTGTGTGCTGTATCTGGGCGGCTCTTACGAGATCACCACCGATGTGCAGAAGGTGCTGGACAGCCAGACCGACCTGCGGGAGCTGTGGGGCTTCGTCTACGACATCCCGCAGGATCACTGGGTCGTGGCACCGGACGGCGGGTGCGATTTGTACTGCATCTTCCCGCAGGACCCGGATGCCACCCTGTTCGTCTACGAGACGAGCCTGACAGACGATGCCGAAAACCCGCTCCAGCGCGGCAAGCAGCTTTATTACAGTGAGGACGGCCAGCCCATCCTGCTGCTGTGCAACATCAGCGATATCGCCCCCAACACCGAGGTGGAGCTGTACCCCAGCACCGGCGAAGAGCTGGTATTCAGCCCCTTCCTTTCCGGCGAGAACGGCCATGTGGTGGAAGCCGAGGGCGTGTGCGACTTTACCATCTACCCGGAGGGGGACGACTGGGAAACCACCACCAGTCCGTGGTCGCTGGAAGGCAACTGGCTGGAGATCGCCCGCGACACTGACGAGGGCTATTCTGAGACCGACCCGGCAGACGCCGACCGGATGTGCTTTTTGCCCACCGACGCCGAGACCGAGGGCGACCAGCTGCCCCTGACCGCCAGCTACATCACCCCCTACCCGGAGCTGAACGTGGAGGAAGCCGACCTGTTCTATCAGGAGGGCACCCCGGAGGTGCCCTTCCAGACCAATCAGGAGTGGTACGCGACCTTTACCGGGGAGGACGGCTCCCGCTACGCTGTCACGCTGGAGGACGAGGATACCCTTGCCCTCAAGGTCTATCTGGACGGCAAAGAGAGCTACCTGAGCCTTGTCAACACCGTCTACTTTGCACGGCAGGAGGCCATGGGTTGACCGACGCGCACACCAACACCGGGAGGAATGCACCATGAAACACACCAAAAAGATCACCATCCTCCACTCCAATGATCTGCACGGAGACTTTCTGGCAGAGCAGGTGGACGAAAAACTGGTGGGCGGCGTCTCCATGCTGTCCGGCTACATCGAAAAGGTGCGGGCCGAAGAGCCCAACACCATCTACGCCATTGCGGGCGATATGTTCCGCGGCTCGGTCATCGATTCGGAGTACAAGGGCCTTTCCACCATTGAGATCATGAACGCCCTTGCCCCGGACATCGTCACCATCGGCAACCACGAGGTGGACTACGGCATCGCGCATCTGCTGTTCATCGAAAAATGCGCCCGGTTCCCCATCATCAACGCCAACCTCTACATCAAAAACACCCCCACACGGCTGTTCACTCCCTACAAGATCCTGCGGGTGGACGGAATGAACATCCTGTTCATCGGCATCATCACCCAGGACGTCATCAACCAGACCAAGTCCGAGTCGCTGGTGGGGTCCTTTGTGGACACTGCTGCCGCCGCTGCCGAGGTGGGCAAGATCTGCAATGCCCACAACAGCATCGACATCGATTTTACCGTGCTGCTGACCCACATCGGCTTTGAGGAGGACCGCCATCTGGCCCGTCAGCTGGACCCGGCGTGGGGGGTGGACCTGATCATCGGCGGCCACAGCCACACCTATCTGGAACATGCCGTGGAGGAAAACGGCGTGGTCATTGCGCAGGCGGGCACCGGCACCGACCAGATCGGACGCTTTGACATCATCGTGGACACCGACAGCAACTGCATCGATTCCTACACATGGCACACGGTGCCCATCTGCGCCGACACCTGCCCCCGCAACCCCGCCATGGAGCAGGTGCTGCACCGCTTCACCAGTCAGGTGGACGAAAAGTATAGCCACATCGTAGGGCGCTTCCGCCGGGAGCTGACCCACCCGGAGCGCACCCGGGAGACCGAGCTGGGCAACCTGTTTGCGGATATCTTCACCCGCAGCCTTGGCATCGATATTATGCTCATCGGCTCCGGCAGCATCCGGGCCGAGAAGCTTGGCCCCATCGTCACCTACGGCGACCTCATCGAGGGCTTCCCCTACGACGACGGCGTGTTCATGTTCAAGGTGACCGGACAGCAGCTGCGGCAGATGCTGCGCTACATGCTGCGGGAGGAAGCCTACGCCGGACACACCGAGTTCTACCAGCTGCCCTCCACCCTGCGGCTGCGCTACGACCGCACCAAAGGCGACTTTGACTACTTTACCTACTGCGGCAAAGAGGTGGGCAAGGAGATCGGCGACGATGCCCTGTTCACCGTGGAGCTGCAAAACTACCACTTCAAAAACATCGAGAGCTTTTTCAACATCTCCTACGATACCATCTGCAAGCTCCAGAAGCCCCGCAGCGTGGCAACCTCCTGTCAGGATATCCTGATGGAGTATTTCCGGGAGCACGAGATGCTGGATGCCGCCGTGGACGGCAGAATGACCATTCTGGCCCCGGACGGCACTGCCCGGTGAAAGCACAAGCATAAAAAGCATCCGCAGCGCTCTGCACATGGGCCAAGACAGCCCGTCAGTGCCGCTGCGGATGCTTTTTTGCCGGCTGCAGTTCCTCTGCGAACCGGCCCCCTGACGCAGGCTGGAAGAGCAATGACATAACAAACACAGCCCCGCTTTGGCGAAGGAGAAGCCAAAGCGGGGCTGTATTCAATGAAGGAGAAATGAAGGGAATATCAGGTTACAGATTCAGTTCAAACTGTTCCACCGTAACAGTTGCCTTGCCATCGGCGGCAAAGGTGATGCCGTCGGCAGACTGGGGGGTGTAGATCCATGCAGTCATGGTCTGCTCGCCGTCGTTGGCGAAAACTTCGATGCTGTTTTTATCCAGCAGGATGCGGAGCTTGAGCGCACCGTTCTGGCTGCGTACCTTGCAGCTGCGGCGGTGTACGATGTCGGCACGGGAACCGGCATAGCTGCGATCCAGCGTCAGCTCGGAAGTGTAGGGGTCGTAGGTCAGGCTGGTGTGGTGGTCTGCATCAGCAGCCAGCTTCAGGGTAAAGGAGCGGTATTCGCCGGGCTGCACCGTGACGGTCAGGTCGGCCACACGACCCTTGATGCCTTCCAGAGAGGTTTCGCCTTGCACCGTCACATTTTCGTAAAAGGTTCGCTTGCCGTGGGCTGCATCCAGCTCCCGCACCGGGGCCTGAACAATGCGCCCGTCCTTGATGTGCAGCTCCCGGGGGCAGATGGTCTGCCCGAACCACTTGCAGCCCTTGGGCTTATCCTCGGTGTCCGACCAGGTCTGCAGCCATGCGGTCATAAGCCGGCGGCCATCCGGGGCAAGGGTGGTCTGGGTGGCGTAGAAGTCGATGCCGCCGTCCATCAACTGCACGTTTTCCCTGGTGAAGGTGTGGGTGGCTTGGTCGTAGCTGCCGATGAAGGCAATCACGTTGTGACCGTTGTGGAACTCGCCCTTGGGCAGCATCTCCATGGGGCCGAGCATCAGGATCTGCTTGCCGTCCAGCGGGAAGAAGTCCGGGCACTCCCACATTTTGCCGTACTGATTGTTGCAGCGTTCCAGCACCGTGACAAAGTGCCAGTCGAAGCCGTCCTTGCTCTGGAACAGTGCCGCTGCGCCGCTGCCGTCCTCGGCCAGGCAGACGGTGACGGCAGAGTAGGTGCCGTCGGCCTCACGCCAGATCTTGGGGTCCCGGAAGTCGAACTTGCTGAAGCCTTCCGGCAGGTCTTTCTGGGTCAGCACCGGGTTGCAGGCAGGCTTTTCGTAGTTCAGTCCATCACCGATGGCGATGCTCTGGGTCTGGATGTCCCGCATCTCCCCATTGGGCTGCTTTTCTGCCACCACACTGGTGTACATCAGCAGCTGTTTGCCATCGTCCATCTCGGTGGCAGAACCGGAGAAGCAGCCGGGACCGTTGTCCGCCGGGGAATCCGGGGCAAGCGCACAGGGCAGATACTCCCAGTGCAGCAGGTCGGTGCTGACGGCGTGACCCCAGTGCATGGGCGCCCACCGCACATCATAGGGGTTATACTGATAGAACTGGTGATACTTCCCTTTATAATAAGAGAAACCGTTTGGGTCGTTCAGCCAGCCCACATAGGGGGTCATATGGTAGGCAGGGCGTTCCTCCGGGGAGATCGCTGCGCCATGCTCGGCCTCGTAGGCACGGGCTTTTTGTAAAGTCAAATCGTTCATGGAATCCTCCAAAGGAAAGAATTCTTATGCGTAGTAAGCATCCAGATATTTCTGCATAATGCCCAGATAGTCGGACAGGCCGTAGTCTTCCAGCTTGCTCAGATATTCGTTCCACTCTGCATCCGTAGTGCCGTTCATGATCCAGTCGGCCTTCTGCGTATTCATGTAGGTCTGCAGATCTGCCTGCAGGTTAGAGACCTGCTCGGTGTCCTCGCTGCTCATAAAGACATTGGGATAGACATAATCGTTGTTCATATCCGGGGTGTAGATCTCCTTGATCCAGTCCAGACGATACTGTGCATCGTCCGGGCAGGTAACGTATACACCATAGTAATCATCCAGAACCGCCAGAGGTCCGCTGACACACTGCGCTTCACGGACTTCCACGGGAGAAGCATCGCCCAGAGGAGCGTGCTTCAGCATGGGCTCGCCCTTATCGTTGGTGGACAGTTCAAAGATGTTAAAGCCTTCCGCATCGCCGTAAGTACCCCAGTTGTTCTGCGGAGACTGGAGGGGTGCGTACATCTGATCCAGCCATGCGCAAACCAGTGCAGGATTCGTCGCCTTTGCGGTGACAACGCATCTGCCGCGGGCAAAGCCGCTGGTGAAAGAACCGTTCTGCGGAGTGATATTGCGGGTATCGGCGGTCAGGGCAGGCAGCGGCTCCCAGTCGGTCAGGTTGTCAATGTTAGCAACATCCCAGCTGAAGCAGACACCATAGCGGCCAGCCTTGCCCTTGGAAACATAGGTGGACCACTCCTGCGTGAAGCACTCCGGGTCGATGAGCTTCTCGGTATACAGCTTGTGCAGCCAGTCCAGACCATCACGGTAGCCCTGCTGGGTGGCGGCACAGATAACTTTCCGGTCGTTGGTAACGGCGATATGACGGTCCTTGTCTGCATCGCCGTAGCCTTCGCCAAAGCCATTGATGAGGATGCTGGGGTCCTGATCGCCGTTGTTGACGATGCAGGACATGGGGATGATGTCGCCGTCAATGCCATACTCTGCCTTGATAGAAGCGGCGTTATCACGGAATGCCATCAGCACCTGCTCAAACTCGTCCACCGTGGTGGGCATCGACAGACCGAGGAAGTTCAGCCACTTGGTATTGATGAAGCTCATGTTGCCAATGGTCTGGATGGCGGTCTTTTCCGAGCCGAGCTGCTCGATCCAGGGCAGTGCCCAGATGTGGCCATCGCTGTCGGTGCACATGGTGCGGTACTCCGGGTACTTCTCAAAGACCTTCTGGAGATAAGGCATATTGTTGTCAATGTAGTCTTCCAGATTGAGGATGACACCCTGATCTGCGTAGCGCAGCAGATTGCTGTCGGTAAAATCAGCAGTAAAAACAAAATCCGTCAGGGTGTTGGGGTTGGACATATTCAGGGTGATCTTATCGCTCCACTGGTCGGACTGGATGGCGGTCCAGTCGATGTGCACATTGGTCTGCTCTTCCAGACGCTTGAAGATGGTGCGGTTGTTCGGTTCGGGTTCGCTGCCCACAGGGAAGCTGGTCATACCGGTAAAGGTGACCTTTTCGGACAGCGGAAATGTAACGGCACCGGTCACGTCCACAGCTGCGGCAGCAGAATCGCCGCTGCCGGTGGACTTGCCACCGCCACAGGCAGACAGAGCAGCGGCAGAGCCCGCCAGAGCGCAGACCTTGAGGAAGTTGCGGCGAGAGATCAGCTTTTTCATGGTATTTTCTCCTTTTTCATGTTTCTTTTTTCGTGTAACAGATGAGCGTACCTGCTTATAAAATTCTGGAATATCCTCAGCCCTTAATGGAACCAGCCATGATGCCGGCATCAAAGTACTTCTGGAAGAAGGGATACATCACCAGCAGCGGCAGGCTGGAAATAATAATGGTTGCATATTTGAGCAGTTCTGCCATCTTGGCACGTTCGGCAGTGCTCTGGATATCTGCGATCATGCCGGATTCCGGCTGGCTCTGGATCAGGATGGAACGCAGCACCAGCTGCAGCGGCTGCTTCGATGCGCTGTTCAGGTAGATCATGGCGTCAAAGTAGCTGTTCCACATGGCCACGAACTGCCACAGGGCCAGAACTGCCACCACCGGCATACAGACGGGCAGCAGGATCTTGAAGAAGTAAAGCATCTCGCTGGCTCCATCCACATCCGCAGCTTCGCGCAGCTCACGCGGGACGCCTTGATAATAGGTACGGGCAATAATCATGTTCCACACGCTGAATGCTCCCGGCAGAATGACCGCCCACATGGAATCCAGCAGACCCAGATTGTTGATGAGCAGGTAGGTGGGGATCAGACCGCCGCTGAAAAACATCGTGATCACAAACAAGGTGTTGAAGATCTTTTTGCCTTTGAAGTCCGGCAGCGACATAGGATAAGCGGCAAGCATCGTCACAGCTACCGAGATGATGGTGAAGATGATCGAGTAAAGCACCGCGTTCCTGAAGCCGACCCAGATCTGCTTGTCCGAAACGACACGCTGGTAAGCATCCAGACTCCACTTGCTGAAATCAAAGGAGATGCCCTTGTTTTGCAGCGTGACCGGGTCCATAAAGGACGCGATGACGATGTAGATCATCGGAACGATGATCGCCAGCAGGAACAAGCCCAGAAGTGCGTAGCCGCAGTACAGGATGATCTTATCTTGTTTGGTGTAGAGGGCCATTTTTGATTTTTTCTGTTTTGCCATGGTAAACCCCTCCTTACAAGCCCTTGCCATCGTTCATTTTGGCAACGATCTTGTTCACTGCGATCAGCAGGATGACGTTGACAATGGTGTTGAACAGACCGACTGCCGTGGAAAAGCTGTAATCGCCGTCCAACAGGCCCTTTTTATAAACGTACGTTGCAATGATCTCGGCAGTGTTCAGGTTCAGGTCAGTTTGCAGGGCATAGGCTTTTTCAAAACCGATGCTCATGATGTTGCCTGCCTGCAGGATAAACTGAATCACGACCATATCCTTAATGGCGGGCCACTCCACCGTCATGATCTGCTGGATCAGGTTTGCGCCGTCGATCATCGCAGCTTCCTTCAGATCTTTGCTGGCGTTAGAAAGGGATGCGGTGTACATGATGGATGCCCAGCCGGCACCCTGCCAGATGCCGCTGATAATGTAGATGGGGCGGAATGCTTCCGGCAGCGTCATGAAGTTGATGCTGGTGTGAAGCAGGCCGTTCACCGGACCGGTGACACTCAGCAGCACTCGGACGATACCGCACAGCACGATGACCGAGATGAAGTTGGGCATATACAGCACCAGCTGCACTTTCTGCTTGATCTTCTTGCTCTCGATACGGTTGAGCAGGAATGCCAGCAGGATGGGGATCGGGAAGCCCCACAGCAGACCGTAGACGCTCAGCTTCAGGGTGTTGATCAGATAACGCTGGAAGTCCGGCGAGGACATGAAGCGGGTAAAGTTTTTGAAGCCTACCCACTCGCTGCCCCAGATGCCCTTGAAGGGATTGTACTTCTGGAACGCGATCAGCACACCGCCCATGGGAGCGTACTTGAACACCAGCGTCAGTGCCACGGCAGGCAGCAGGAACAACAGGTAAAGCTGCCAATGCCGTTTGATGTAGACCCATGTGTTGTGCAGCTTGCGTTCTGCCGTCAGCACAGCCGTTTCCGGCGAGGCCGTCTTTGCTTTCATGAATCATTCTCCTCCTTTTGATTTGTGTTTTACATTTGCACCTTTGAATTTTACATTTTTTCGCTTCTATTGTGCAAATGTAAACTTCTGTAATTCATTTATACCACTCAAGAAAGCGAATGTCAACGATAATTCATGGTATACATCAAAAATTATTGTGAATTTGTACAGATGCACAAATTCAAAAGTGCGCTAATATGCAAAATGATGATTTGCATTTTTGCATTTGACTAATTTGTGCATTTGCACTATACTGGAGTCGCAAAGAATAAGATCCGTCACCAGACTTTACCTATAAAAGAAAAAGCACCCGCTCCTATTTATAAAGAAAGAGGATGACTTATGGCAACCAAAGTCACCATTCAGGATATTGCAAACGAACTGCAGCTTTCCCGCAACACAGTTTCAAAGGCCATCAACAACACCGGTGTGCTGGCAGATGCCACACGGGAGAAGATCCTGCGCAAAGCCGCCGAAATGGGCTATAAGCAGTTCGCCTATCTGCCGCTGTTTCAGGAAGACGCTGCAAAAACAGCAGAGCCTTCCATTCTGCCAAGTGACAAACGGGAGATCGCCATGCTGACGACCCGGTTTCTGAGCAGCTCTCACTTTTCCTCCATGATGCTGGATCGTTTCCAGTCGGAAATCGACCATCTGCACAGCGGCATGACCATTCATCGCATTTCTCCCATAGAGCTGAAAGAGAAAAAACTTCCATCTTCTCTCGACATCCAGTGCACAGCCGGCATCATCTGCATTGAAGTATTCGACTATGACTACGCACAGATGCTGTGCGATCTGGATGTTCCGCTGCTGTTTGTAGACACCCCTGTGATGGATATGCGTCCGCCCCTTAAAGCCGACCGCCTTTATATGGAAAACCGCATTGAGATCCAGAATGCAGTGGCCCACATGGTCCAGCGCGGCAAAAAACGCATCAGCTTTGCGGGGGATAAAAACCACTGTCAGTCCTTCTTTGAGCGTTATATGGCTTATAAGGATGCAGTGGAGTACTTTGGTCTGACAGAAGGCCTGAGCACCTGTGCGATGCCATCTGGACAGCAGAACTATCCGGTATCCCTGTACGAAACCATACGTCGGTTCAAAACGATGCCGGATGCCTTTGTCTGCGCCAATGACTTTGTTGCCATGGATCTGGTCAAGGCATTGAATGAGCTGGGGTATTCGGTTCCCGATGATATCTGGGTCTGCGGCTTCGATGACAGTCAGGAGGCTTCCTACTTTGCCCCCCGTCTGACTTCGATCCATATCCATGGACAGATCATGGGCTACACCGCTGCCAATCTGCTTATGACCCGCATCGAAGAGCCATCGCTGAACTATCGCACCGTCTATACGGAAACCAACCTGATCCTGCGCGAATCCACAGGAGATTGAGCGAAAGGAGAACCCCCCCCATGCGTGACCTGTGCAATACGGACAAGCCGCTGTTTGCTGTGCTGACGAAATTGACTTACAGTGCTTACCTGAACATCTTATGGCTCGTGTGCAGCCTGCCCATCGTTACCATAGGGGCTTCTACGACCGCATTGTTCTACGTCACGCTCAAAATGGCGGAAGATCGGGACGATGGTCTGACCCGGATGTTTTTTAAGGCGTTCCGGGAAAATTTTAAGCCCGCCACAAAACTCTGGCTGATCCTGCTGGCAGTCGGCAGTTTCCTGGCTGTGGATGGCTTTGTGCTGCGCCGAATGTGGAGCGAAAACATTTTCTGGACGCTGCTCACTGCAGTGCTTATTGGTGCGGCAATTCTGTACGGCATCGTTCTGCTGTATGCCTTTCCTCTGCTGGCACGGTTTGAAAACACCACCTTCGGCATCCTGAAAACAGCGTTTCTCGTGGGTGTCCGGTATCTGTTTTGCACCCTGCTGATGGCGGCGATCTATGGCATCATGGGGTACGTCATTGTGTTTGTGTTCACGCCTGCATTCCTGCTGGGCATGGGCCTGTGCGCCATGCTCTGCTCCTTTCTGATGCTTCGGATCCTCTATCTGATCGGTGGAGACCCTGATGCAGTACACGAGGAATACGACCATGACAAAAACTGACCGGGATACGCTCCGTTCCCTCCATGGGCGCAAAAAGTGGGAGCACATCTGGGCATATTACAAGCTGCCCATTGCGATCGTGCTCATTGTCGTCTATATCCTCGGCTATGCAGCCTACCGTCATGTGACGAAAAAAGAGGATGTGCTTTACCTTGGTCTGGTAAATATCACTGCCGGGTCCGATCTGACGGAACAGCTTACCACCGGCTTTGCCGAGGCGCAGGGTCTGACCAAAAAGCAACAGGTCGATCTGCTGTCCGGCTTGCTGCTCAGCGAAAGCGAACATGCAGAGGAGCAGTATGTATATGCTTCGGAGATGAAGCTGCTGGGTGCAGTCAGTGCCCAGCGGTTAGATGTTGTTCTGATGGACGAATATGCACGGGATCGACTGTTGGCAGAGGATTATTTTCTCGATCTGCGGACACTGGATGCGTCTTTCCATGAACTGTCGGGTTTGAACGCCGGTGGGACCGTGCTGGATATTTCGGACACGCCGTTTGTCAGGCAGGCAGGTTTTTCTGGCAAGGTCTATCTTGGGGTAGTGCAGAATGCACCGCACCCGGAGCGTGCAGCCGCTTACATTCATTATCTGTTCCAGCGGTGACCGTTGGGTTTTAGCTTATAGGATAAAAATAAGGAGAAAACGCATGGACATTTTAACGATTGGTGAAGTTTTGATCGACCTGACCCAGACCGGCAAAGATGAGCGCGGCATTCCTCAGTTTGCCGCAAATCCCGGCGGTGCACCGGCCAATCTGGCTGTGGCAGCTGCCCGGCTGGGCGCACAGACCGCCTTTATCGGCAAGGTGGGTGCGGATGCTTTTGGCCGCTACCTGAAAGAGGTTCTGGCAGAAAACAAGGTGGATGTTTCCGGCATGGCGGTGGATGCAGACCACCCCACCACCATGGCGGTGGTCTCGGTGGATGCCACCGGCGAGCGGGATTTCAGCTTCTACCGCAGCGCCAACGCTGACGTGATGCTGTGCAAAGAGGACATTTCGGACGAGGCTCTGAAAGCTGCCAAAATCGTCCACTTCGGCTCTGTCAGCCTGACCGCTGACCCCTCCCGCACTGCCACGCTGGACGCTGCTGCCCGTGCCAAAAAGCTGGGTGCTACCATCACCTACGACCCCAATTACCGTGCAAACCTCTGGAAGAACAAAGAGGATGCCATTGCTCAGATGAAAGCACCCCTGCCGCTGGTGGATATTCTGAAAGTGTCCGATGAAGAGCTGCCCCTGCTCACCGGCACCACCGACTGCGAAAGCGGCACAGCCCAGCTTGCCCAGAACGGCATCCGGCTGATCTTCGTCACCTTGGGTGCAAACGGCGTATTCTACCGCTTTGGGGACAAGACCGGCCATGTGGCGGGCGTTCCTTGCAAGGTGGGCGACACCAACGGCGCAGGCGACACCTTCTTTGGGGCGGCTCTGTCCAAGCTCTGCAAGGAGGAGCTGGACACCCTGACGGTGGACAAGCTGGAAAGCATTCTGGCCTTTGCCAACAAAGCGGCCAGCATCACCACCAGCCGGCATGGTGCCATCCCTGCCATGCCCACCCTTGCAGAAGTGGAGGGCTGAACCATGGCAGCAAAACAGGAATTTGAGTCCCGATTCGCCAAGCACAAGGACGAGCTGGAATGGCTGTTTATGGAACTGTACCACAACCGGGAAGGTCTGGAAGTTCTGGAGCGGGAGATGGCAGAAGCCTACAACGCCCGCAGTGCTGAGCTGAAAGCACTGGACAAGGCACGCACTGCCGACCCGGAGTGGTACAAGCGTGGCAATATGTTCGGCATGACCATGTACACCGACCTCTTTGCCGGAAATCTGAAAGAGCTGGCAAAGAAGCTGCCCTACCTCAAGGAGCAGAAGCTGACCTATCTGCACCTGATGCCCCTGCTGCAGATGCCCCATCCCCACAACGACGGCGGCTATGCGGTGGAGGATTTTGACACCGTAGACCCGGCCCTTGGCACTAACAAGGATCTGGAAAACCTGACCCGGGAGCTGCGGAAAGCCGGCATCAGCCTGTGTCTGGATTTTGTGATGAACCACACCGCCAGCACCCACCGCTGGGCGATGGCGGCAAAGGCAGGAGACCCGTGGTTTCAGGCCTATTACCACCTCTACGAGGACCGCACCATCCCCGACCAGTACGAGCAGACGGTGCCGCAGGTGTTCCCCAACACCGCACCCGGCAACTTTACATGGTGTGAGGAGATGCACAAGTGGGTGCTGACCACCTTCCACGACTACCAGTGGGATCTGAACTACGCAAACCCGGCGGTGTTCGTGGACATGACCAAGAGCATCCTGCATCTGGCAAATCTGGGCGTAGAGGTGTTCCGCATTGATGCAGTGCCTTATATCTGGAAGCAGCTGGGCACCACCTGCCGCAATCTGCCGCAGGTGCACACCATCGTGCGGATGCTCCGCATGGTATTGGAATGCGTCTGCCCGGCGGTCATCCTCAAGGGCGAGGTGGTCATGGCACCCAAGGAGCTTGCCGCCTACTTCGGTACCCCGGAAAAGCCGGAATGCCATATGCTCTACAACGTGTCCACCATGGTCAACCTGTGGGGTGCCCTTGCCAGCCGGGATACCCGGCTGCTGAAAGCCCAGCTGGATGCCCTCCACGCCCTGCCGGACAACTGCTGGTTCGTGAACTATCTGCGCTGCCACGATGACATCGGCTGGGGTCTGGATGAAGCCGTGGAGAAGCGGCTGGGCATCGACCCGCAGAAGCACAAGGAATACCTGTACCACTTCTATGAGGGCAATTTCCCCGGCAGCTGGGCAAAGGGTGAGCTGTACAATTACGACCCTGCCACCGGCGATGCCCGGAGCTGCGGTACCACCGCCAGCCTGTGCGGCGTGGAGCAGGCACTGGAAAAAGGCGATAAAACCGCACTGGACTATGCGGTGAAGCGTGACCTTTTGCTGCACACCGCCATGGCGTTTTTGCAGGGCTTCCCCATGCTGAACTGCGGCGATGAGATTGCACAACTCAATGGCTGGGACTACAAAAACGACCCCGACCGTGTGGAGGACAGCCGCAATCTGCATCGCAGCAAATTCAACTGGGAAGATGCCAAGCAGCGCACCCAAAAGGGCACACTGCAAAACCAGCTGTGGCAGGGCATGGAGCAGCTGCGCCAAATGCGTGCAGACCCCTGCTTTGCCCCGGATGCGTGGGTGACCACATGGGACAGCCACAACCCCGGCGTGCTGGCACTGGTACGCAAGCGCGGCGAGGAAACGCTGGTGGGACTGTTCAACTTTACCGAGTACCCGGCAGGGGCAAGTCTGGACGCTCTGGGCGGCAAGTATAAGACCGCCGATGGCAAGTCGGTCTGGTTGGCGGATGTGGAGCTGAATCCCTATCAGGCACTGCTGGTAAAAAACAAATAAGCAAAACGATCCCACCTGGCTCTCTCTTTTTGCCAAAGTTTTCATTGCGTTTTCTTGCACCCTGCCGAAAGTGACGTGTTCTCAAAAGTTCGCGTTTGCGTAGCGCAGCGAAGCAATGAAAGCCCCAGTGGGGCTTTTAAGCGACAGAACGGTCTTGCGCAGCAAGATGGAGGGGCCTCGCCCCGACAAGTTCACCTGATACCAATGCCGGGATCGCATTGGGCTGTACCACATCCCGCAAACGCAATTCGCCGATGTACCGGCGATTACTCAGCATCCGCTGAATCGTGTTGTAGGACATCTCCCCGCCCATCGAATTTTTGATGTTGTGCGCCTTTAACCAATCCCGCAGGTCAGTCATGGTCGCACCGTCCGCATACTTCTGGAACGTCTGCTCCACATACGGAGCCAACAACGGGTCGGGCTGGTAATGCCGGGTCTCATCGATCATGTAGCCGAACGGAATCGTGCCACCATTATAAATGCCCTTGAGAGCGTTCTCGGTCATGCCGCGCACGACCTTTTCAGACAGGTCAGCCGAGTAGTATTCGGCGTAACCTTCCAGCACCGATTCCAGAATAATGCCCTCCGGGCCAGCCGAAATGACTTCCGTTGCCGATACCAGTTTCACGCCGTTTCGCTTCAGCTGAGTCTTGTACCGGGCACTGTCGTAGCGGTTTCGGGCAAAGCGGTCGAGCTTCCAGACAATGATGATGTCAAAGATGCCACGCTCACTGTCCTTGATCATCTGCTGGAACTGCGGGCGGTTATCGGTCTTGGCGGAGATGGCACGGTCAATGTAATGCTTCACCACCGTGAAGCCGTTCTTTTCCGCATAGGCGGTGCATTCCCGGATCTGACCTTCAATGGATTCTTCGCGCTGACTATCAGTAGAATAGCGGGCATAGATCACGGCGGTCATGGCAGGCACCTCCCATTTATACATCATTGAACGGTGGAGCGTTCTTTCAAAACAGTGTTTCGTATAATGTATATACCACAGTTTTTAACTGAATGCAAGACTTTTTCCCAAATAAAAGCTGCTCTCATTCTCAGATCGTCCAGTTCTGGCATGCCGACTGCAGATCCACCATGTGGGCATACAGTCCCTTCCGGGCGTACAGCTCTGCCGGGCTGCCCTGCTCGGCCACGATGCCGCCCGACAGCACCACCACCTGATCCGCACCGGCTACGGTGCGCATCCGGTGGGCGATGATGAGGACGGTTTTGTTTTTTATGAGCCGGGATAGAGCCTCCTGAATCGCCGTTTCGTTCTCAACATCCAGACTTGCGGTGGCCTCGTCCAGCAGGATGATGGGCGCATCCTTCAGGAAGGCGCGGGCGATGGAAATGCGCTGCCGCTCACCGCCGGAAAGAGTGCAGCCGTTCTCGCCGATGTTGGTGTTCCACTTGTCCGGCAGCTTTTCGACAAATTCATCACAGTTTGCCAGTTTTGCCGCCGCCAGAACCTCTTCGTCCGTTGCACCTTTGCGGCCCAGACGGATGTTTTCGAGAATCGTGTTGTCAAACAGCGTCACATCCTGAAAAACGATGGAATACAGGCTCATGAGCTTTTCCGGGTCAATTTTGGAAATATCCATGCCGCCCACGGTAATACAGCCCTTCTGATTGTCCCAGAATCGAGCGGCCAGACGGGAAACGGTAGTTTTACCGCCGCCAGAGGGTCCGACCAGTGCAGTGACCTCGCCTTGCTTTGCCGTAAAGGAAACGTCTTTCAGCACTGTCTCACCGGAGTTGTAGGCAAAACCCACATGATCAAACACGATGTCGCAGCCCTGATTGGTCATCGTTTCGCTGCCGGTCTGGACTGGGTATTCCAGAATCTCATTCATCCGGCCCACGTTGGTGCGCATGGCAATGACGGCTGCCAGATTCTGCAAAGCGCCCTGCATAGGATCGTACATCCGGGAAGCTGCCATCAGGAAAAGAAACAGCGTTAGTACATCAATGCTGCCATTGACCAGCAAGGCCGATCCAGTCAGCGCAACCGAAGAAATGCCAAGTTTCAGAACCATGCTTGCCGAAGATACAAACAGGGCGGTTTCCAGTTCTGCCGCAACGGATTGTTTTTCCACCGCACGAATCTTTTTGGAAAGGCCGGAAAGATAGCCTTGTTCCGCATTGCTCGCTTTCAGATCCCGGAGCGTTTCAATGTACTCTTGGATCCCATCGGCGCAGTCCATCTTGACCGCCATCGTTCTGGCCTGAATGCGATCTTGCACCCGATAGCTGCCAAGCACGATGGCGATGGACACCGGGATGACCCACAGAGCTGCCAGTGCCATCCGCCAGTCGAACGCAAACAGGCTCAGCGCAATGATCACGGTGGAGATCAAGGAACCGAACAGGCCGGGAATAAAGTGAGAGCAGGTCTTTTCCAAAACCTCACAGTCCGACATGATGGTACTGGTCAGATCGGCCAGATCTCGTTTGCCAAAGAAAGACAGTGGCAGCTTACGCAGACGTTCTGCGAGAGCCAGACGGCGGATACCGCTTTCTTTATAGGTCGTAAAATAGGTTCCGTTGTACTGGAACCATGTTGTCAGGAGAATCAGCCCGAAGCAGACGATACAGCCCAGCAGATAAAAAACGGCTTTGCCGGAAGTTGTGCCATTCAGCAGGTCTTTTACCAAAAAATACAGCAGACAGGTGGGCAGCATGAACGCCATGTTCTGGAACGCACAGGCCAGAACGCCCTTCACCAGACCCTTTGCGCCCTCCGGGGAACTGGCTGTGGCGTGTTGAATTTTTTCGATCATTCCTTACCCCTCCTTTGCGACCTTCCACTGCACCGACGCCTGATAATCCTGCCACATCCGGGCAAACAGGCCGTTCTGCGCACACAACTCGTCCTTTGTGCCGGACTCCGCAATTTGCCCATCCTGCACCACATAGATGCAGTCGGCGCTGGCGACGGTGGACAGGCGGTGTGCGATCATAATGACCGTTTTGCCCTTGGCAAGCTGCGCAAATGCAGCCTGCACTCTGGCTTCATTGTCCGGGTCGGCAAAAGCGGTGGCCTCGTCAAGCAGCAGGATGGGCGCATTTTTCAGCATGGCGCGGGCAATGGCAATGCGCTGCTGCTCGCCGCCGGACAGATACACGCCTTTTGTGCCAATGACGGTATGGATGCCCTCCGGGAACTTTTCCACGATATCCATGCACTGTGCAGCTTTCAGCGCCGCCAGCACCTCGGCTTCGGTGGCCTGCGCTCTGCCCAGCCGGACGTTGTCCAGAATGCTGCCCTTGAGCAGGCGGCTGTTCTGGAACACAAAGGAGATGGTGTCCATCAACTCTTCCTTGGGGATGTCCCGCACATCCGCTCCGCCCACCCGGACGCTGCCGCTCTGCACATCAAAGAACCGGCAAATCAGGTTTGCCAGTGTGGATTTGCCGCCGCCGGAGGGGCCAACGAAAGCCACCATCTGACCCGGCTGAATTTTCAGCGAAACGCCCTTGATAACATCCGTTTTGCCATCATAGCTGAAATGCACATCCTTCAGGGACACAGAGGCATCTTTCGGATGCCGCGGATGATCGTTTTCTGGCACAGGTTCCGCATCCAGAACCGAATCCACACGAGCCAACGCATCTGCCACAACGAGTTCATTTTCGCTCATGTACATGATGCGGGTCAGGGTCAGGGAGATTACCGGGGTAATGATGATGTAGAACAGCAGGTTCAGCAGAAATTCCGAAGTCACACCGTTCCGGGTGAACAGAAGCCCACCTACAATCAAGAAAGCAAACACACCGTTGATTGCGGCAGTATAGAGCATCATCGGCATCCGCAGCTCTTTGGTGTAGGCAATGACCCACTTTTCGTACTCATCAATGGTCGCTTTGAATTTTTTGAACGAAAAGACGGATTGCCCGAAGGTCTTGACTACCGGGATGCCGCGGACATACTCCACGGCCTCGTTAGACATTGATTCCAACGCATTACCGTATTGCCGCATTTTGTCTGCCATCCGCCTTCCTGTCATGGCGGACATGATGACGAAGCCCAGTGCCACCGGAACGAGACTCAGCAGACCCAGCCGCCAGTCGAACACAAGCAAAAGAACCAACAGACCTATGGGTGTTGCCATTGCATTATATTTGTCCGGCAGCTGATGGGCGAGAAATGTCTCCGCTGCGCCAGTACTCTCGTGGATGATCTTGCGCAGCTTACCGCTGCCAAACGTCTCCGTAAAGCCCAGCGGCAGTGTGGCAAGGTGTTCGGAAACCTCCAGCCGCAGATTGGTCGCCACCCGGAACGCCGACAGATGGGAGCACATCAGTGCCGCAATGTAAATGAGGTAAGCCAGCACCGCAAACAGCACTGCCATCCAGCCGTAATGGGGGATGTTCACCGCCTGCGCATAGTCCGGCGCGGCGTTCAACACATCCCGCAGGATCTTCCAGATGTACACAAAAGGCACCAGCGCCACCAGCGCACTGACCGCAGACAGCACCCACGAAGCGTAGGTGAAATATCGGTAGTTCCCGGCGTAGCCCATCAGCCGGGAAAGATCGGACTGTTTTTTCACGGAAAGACCTCCTTCAAATCAGATTGCGGCAAAAATGTGCTGTGGTATTTCAACTCCACAGCACATTCTGCGTTTTAACCCGCCAGATTTTCGGTGCAGAACAGCTCAATGCAGTTGTCGATCATCGTCTGGTCACAGTCGGTGGAAATGCCGGAGGCCAGCCAGTAAGCATATTCGCCTGTATCGTACTGGCTCAGAGCTTCTGCATCCGAACCATAGCGAAACTCAATATGGTAAGTTTCCGCACTGGTGTCCGGCGCAAGGAAGAAGTAGGTGAACTCGCCGGAATCGGCATCATCGCTTTGAAACTCATACAGCCCACGCACAGGCTCCATGCCAATGTAGTGATAGGTATGGGAGAACAGCACATTGCCGTCCTTATCGGTGCCGGAAATGGTAGAAGTTTCACCATCGAAGGTCAAGATCGCAAGGCTATTGGTAAAGCCGCAGAAATAGGCTCCGCCGCCGTTGGCATACGCTTTGACTGCATCTTCGCCGTAAACATCACCTGTCACCATAGAGGACAGCTTCTCAAAAGCAGCTTCGGCATTGTCCTCGCCCACGAGAGCGGTACAATCATCCAGCCATGTCTGCTTATATTCGTCCGCCAGAATCACCGGCCACAGTTCCTGATAGCTGCCCGTTAGGTCGTTCAGCAACTGTGCAGCGGCAGCTTCGTTTTCATCCACAGCAGAAGAGGCGGTCTCTTCTACGGAAGAAACAGTGCTTTCTGCGGCAGAACTTGCAGAAACGGGAACAGAGCTCGCCGTGCCGCTGCTGCAGCCAACCAGAAGAGGAGCAGACAGAGCTAGCACAGCAGCTGCACTCAGAATTCTTTTCATCAAACGCATTATCAATTTCCTCCACAAAATCAGAATATCGGCGTTAGTTTCAACTAATCGCGATACTGATTTTACTGGAACCGGACTTTCTGCGCAAGAACCAAATCGACAGAATCTATCCAATCGGACGCATCTTCCGATACTCCGTAGGCGTCATGCCGGCTGCTTCCCGAAATGCAGAAGAAAACTTATTCGGATTTTCGTACCCGACCCGATGGGCGATTTCAGCAACCGTGCAATCGGTTTCGAGTAGTAGCTTCTGTGCCAGCTGCAGCCGGTACTCTTTCTGATACGCATAGACCGAGCTTCCGTAAATGCCTTTGAAACAGCTTTTTAATGCCGTAGGCGAAAGGCCGACCTCCTGTGCAAGCTGTTCGATTGTACGGCGAACTGTCAGTTCCTGCGTGAGAAGAGCCGCAGCCTGCTTCACACACTCCACCTGATGCTGATTGAAATACTCTGTCTGCTGCACATCTTCCCTGTTTTTCAGCCGGGTCAGAATATGCAGCAACTCCAGCACTTTCAGCCGAAGATAGCCAGTGTCCGGCACAGAATGCGCTGTGTAAAGCTCTGAAAAAATATGGGCAATGGTCGGTTCTGACCGCAGGATACAGCAGCGGTTTTCCGTGCAGATGTACCGCCGTATGACATCAAGGTCTACGCCGTACCATTCCATTTGTTTCCGCATTTCCGGCGAAATCGCATCCAGATCCAGTAGGATGGTGATGCCGTGGTAGTGCCGCAGCGGAAAGCAGGAGGACGACTTTTTGCGCGCCGCTGCACACACCGCAAAATCCCCTGCTGCCAGATAGCAGCAGCTATTTGCCCCAAAACTGCACTCGTAACGCCCCACGCGGCAGTGGTTGATCTCAATGACATTCCGCATTGGTGCCGTGGCTTCCTCAAAGAATGCAAGGTGCATATCGTTATAATACAGCTCTGCACCCAAAAACAGTGGACAGATAATCATACTCCCAGTTCCTGTCTCATTGGAAAATTTCACGGTGTGAGGCATTTCAGTCGAGGTCGTTTCTTCTATGGAAAGATCAAAAAGTGATTTATGCATAGCCATTCTCTTTTCCTGAAGATTCGCTTTTTCTTACTGATTCGCAGACGTGAACTGTCAAATTCCATTTCTCTGCAAAAATGTTTCCATCAAATCAAGATACCGTTCCGCCTGAACGATAAAGCCCACATGACCGCCCGGAACTGTGCGGATCTCCGCATCCAGTTTCCGGAACAGATCTGCGAACCGTTTCTGATCTTCCTTTTTGAAAATGTCATTTTCCGGGAGGAGGATCAGTATCCTCCCCCGCAGATATTCAAAATCATTTGCTTGGAAAGGCGGGTAATCCTTCAGCATATATACACACCGGAAGCTATGGATGCACTTTCTGCAAAAAACACAGACAATTCAGCAATCGCTGTCAGCCTGCGAGGTGCGCAGAGTGCTTTTTCTCATACACCGCAGCCGCGATGCACCAGCGGATGAACTGCTTTGATTCTTCTTTCTTCATTTTCTTCGCTTCCTGTTCGTAATCATAATAGCCAAAAGCGTTCCATCTCCGACACAAGCAGTGCCGGATGATTGATGATCTCGCCATGGCCGAAACCGGGGAAACAGCGGACGATCAGGCTCGGATATGCCGTCCGCAGCCGCTGGATGGCCTTTTTCATGTGCCCTTCTTTTTCTCCGTACCAACAGGCGACCTTTGCATCGGGCTGTACCAAAAAGTCCGTTCGATAGAGATAAAGTCCTGCCTCCCAAGTGGCCCGGACGGATTCCAAACTGATATGATCCGGGATACGGCGGAGCATAGTCTGCATTCCCTGCTCCGTCTGCCCCATAAAGCGCAGTGCCCATGCAGGCATATACTTTTCGTGTGCCGTTCGATATTGCTTTTGCGGCATGACCTTCAAAATCAGTCGATTCAGCACTCCGAAATCCAGATACTCCGGCCCGCTGAGGATCATCCGATCGATCTGAACGGTTGGGGAAGCCTTCAGAAAAACAGCCGGTCCGCAGCCCAGCGACTCTGCAAAAAGCAGATCCAGCCGTCCGTCAAGCTCTTTCTCAATATAACCGGCCAACTTGTCCGCCTGATTCTGGGCGGTCGTGTAGGTTGTTTTGCCTGTTCCGTCAAAGCCATCGAAGCTGACGGCATACACGCAGAATTTTCTTTCCAGCAGCGGGATCAGATCCTCAAACTGCCGCCAGCACATAAGATTTCCGTGCAGCAGCATCATGGTCTTTCCCTCTATATTGCCGAATCGTTTGATCTCCATGCCAATATGCCTCCCCGCTATTATCGGACCTTCATGCAAAAATCGCAGCGGTCATTACCGCGCCCAAGCGTCATGGTTCTCTCCCAGATCAGCTTCGGATGCAGCCCGGTATAGCTGATGTCGTCGCTGTCGCAAAAGCAGCGGCACAGCTCCGGGCAGCCGTATTCTGCGCAGGTGTCGTGATAGGGACACTTCATCATATCCACACGCCAGACGCCGTTGCCGGTCTGCAGTTCTTTTGGGGCAAAGCCCGCCGCCGGGCCGAAAATGCTCCGGGTGGATTTGACGAAAACGCCGGGAACAAGGCGGTAAAGCCCCGGTATGTGCAGCAGGGCGGCAATCTGTTTGTGGCTCGTTCTCGCCAACCGCTCCACATAGCCGTGAACGGTTTGCAGTGCTTCTTCTTTCGGCATGACCCGCTGCAAGGTTTCGTAGGCCGCAATGCCCGGCAATATCTGCCGCTTGAGGTGGTATTGCTTTTCCTTGCTTGCACCCGCGTTTTCAGCCAGCAGCGCATTCAGGCGCATATCAAAAGCGGCGTTCAGTTGCTTTGCCTGCGCGGGAAAGCGTTGCGCCGCAGTCTCCCGAAAGTCACGGGAAAGATAGGTTTCCTTCCTCTTCATCGTCCGTTACCCTTTCTTTTTATACCCGCAGTCGCAGTAGGGTCCGCCGGAAGCAAGGGTATACTGCCGCACAAAATTTGTCACACCGCCCGCTTCGCTCATGGTGTAGTCCAGATGGCACAAAGCAGGGGTCAGGTCATACAGCCCCAGCTCCTTCATCAGCACACAGATGCCGCACTTGGTAAAGCGTCCCTCGTAGCCGCTGCCATCCGGGTATTCGTAAAATTCCATGTTCCACGAGTAGGGGTTGCGGTCGGCGGCTTTCAGAGCAGCGGTGGCCTTCATGGCGGCAATATCCTTTGCGGTATATTTGCTTTTTCCGCTCTTGCGGCAGAACCACTGCATGGGTGCAGTCATCATGGATCTTGCATAGTAATCCGTCATCCTGTCCACCTCCGGGCGCTGCGGCATGGAGAGAACGAACGCACCAATCATGGCGCAGTTGATAAGATTCATTTTGAAACGGTCGGCTTTTTCAAACTCCGGCAGCCTGCGAATGATCTGCCGGTATTGCGGCTTTGCCTTTTTCGTGATGGCTCTTGCGGTGGTTGCATCATAGCCCAGCACCGCGGTCAGCTGCTTTTGAAAGGAACCGGCAAACAGCATCCACATCCCAAAGGGCATCCCGGTATACTTCATTGCAGATACCTCCCGGCTTCCGCTTCCAGTGCCTGCCATACCGGGTAGGCTGCGCCGTTCGCATCGAAAAATTTCTTGAGATCCCGGTTCAGCGCACTCATTTCGTCGATGGCGTTCATGGCATGGTCGGAGGCGCAGAGTTTCCCCAGCGAGGTGGCACACATCAGCTTGAAAAAGCGCAGGCAGGTCTTGCGGTATTTCTCCCCTTCAAAGTCTGCATCCTCCTTGGGCAGAATGGTGTGCCCGGCATCCCGGATGGCGCGGTATCCCTCGATGTTGGCATCCAGCACACGGTTCAGGTACGCGGTATCGCCCCGGAGCTTTTTCAGGTCGCCGTCTGTCTTATAGCAGGCGAAGGCCGCCGGCATCACAAACGCAGCATGGCAAAGCAGATAGTCCTCCATGTTCGGCTCGTAAACAACCTTATATTTTGTGCCGTGGAAGATGCGCCCGATCAACTGTTTATTGGAGATTGCACCCGGCAGCTGTCCGATGGTGATCTTTTTCAGGTCGATGGAGACCACCCGGTCAGCCTCCCGATGCCCCGCAGAAAGCGCAAAGGCAAACAGGACGTTCTTCCCCGGCAGCGCCGCCGCCAGCGCCCTCGCCTGCACATTGTTCCCCACAAAAACGATGTTCTTCGTCCGGTTCGCCCGCAGCGTGTCCAGAGCGGAATCCAGCTGTGTATAGCGTAGGACCACAAAGATCACATCGTACATTGCATCCGGTGCAAGTTCAGTCACCACCGGAATGTGGCTGACCGAGGTGCGGAGCGAAAATTTGTCCTTGATCCGCAGGCCGTTCTGCTTGATCTCCGCAGCCCAGTTTCCCCGCGCAAGCAGAGTGACATTCTTTCCGGCGCGCAGCAGATTTCTTGCTAAATTGCACCCCAGAACGCCTGCACCATATACCAGAATTTTCATAGCTTGCCCCCAAATCTGATCTTCACGATCTGCATTTTCATCCCGTTGTCCCCGACCCTTGCAAGAAACCGGAAAAAGCCGCTGACAGAAGGGTCTTTCCGATCACTGTACTGTCATCATTTCCGCCAGTACCGCCGCTATGACTGCCATGCCCACCGTGCCGAACAGCCACTTTTTCTGTTTGTCTTTTGCGGTGATGTAGGGCTTCAGATCCTCTGTTCCGGGGATCGTCCATGCGTTCGTGTGCCCCACCCAATAGCCATCAACCAACAGGCGGTCCATGAGATTCATAACGGACAAGATAACGAGTAACTGCCAGAAACCCTGAACAAAGCCCTTTGCACCGTTTATCCCATAGACACAGACCAGCACATAGGCGATGTAGCCGGGAATGCATACCGCTTTGAAAATCAAAGCATTTCGCTTTATTTTTTCGCGTGTTGTAAGTCCCAGCTTCACGCACCGCTGCTGCACCGCCGGGCTGTAAAGATGCACCATCCCAACAGCCCCTTTCCAGATGCCCACAGCACAGACAAGAACCAGCAAAGCCCCCAGCCCAAGACCTTCCAGAATCACCTGTAAAAGCATTACTTATTCCTCCTGTATCCGTTTTCATCCCGGTATTCGGGATGTTCCTTTACGTATGGATCCTTATCGCCGCAGATGGTATAGTCGCATCGGCAGCCGTCCACGCAGGTGGTCGTCCGCACGAGCTTGGCATGGAGCAGTTCCATGGACGCATAGTCCACATTGCACAGGGCAGGCATAATGTCCGCAAATCCGAACCGCTTGGCAAATTCCGCCGCCGGACACGCCGTAAATTCATAATAGATGGGCTTGCTGTTTTCGTAAGGCGTAACATCCATCTCGTAATCATGCCATGTGTCACAGTGCTTTTGGGCAGTGCTGAATGCCCGATACATCAGCTTTTTCCAGAATGGCTTGTTGATGTCAACGAAGCGCAGCTTCCGGAAGGACGGCAGGATCAGATTTTCTTCTATCTCTTCCATTTCGCGGAATGTGACCACATCCCGGCACACATCGTAAAAGCACATGATGGCGATGCAGTCGTAGGTGCCGCCTACGCCGTTGTGAAAATTCTTTTTACCGCCGAGGTCGGTGCGCCACTTGGAAAGAAGCTCTGCGTATCTCAGCTGCACCTGCTCCCAGACCGCCTCACGCTCCACCTCCGGATAGTGTAGAGTGATTTTCGCCAGAATTTCCTTTTTGCAGGGTTTGGAATATAGCACATGGCAGCTACGGTCAATTTGTAATTCGCTGTCCTTCATCTTCCCACGCCTTTCAGAAAACCGCTCTTTGCATTTTCTTCGGTGTCGTCCGATTCGTCGTAGGCATCATACAGTGCATTGGGGTCGTGGACTCTTTTTCTGAAAGGCGAGCACAGTTCATTTTTGTGCGCAAAGGCAAAATCCATATTGTCCGTCCAGCCGGTGTGACCGGTAATGAACAGCGGCTGCAGCCCGCGTTTTTTCAGCTTTTTCTCCAGCAAAGCCAAAGACTTCACCGCCAGCTTGTTGTCCTCTGCCAGCGCAGAAATAAAGCTGTATCCGCCGTCCGCGCCAAACCACAGCGTGTCGCCGGTAAAAAGGTACTTATCGTCAATGAGGTAGACCATATGTCCCCATGTATGACCGGGAACCAGAAAGCACTCGATCCTGATGCCGTCAATGTCAAGTACCTGCCCATCGTGCAGCAGTACCTTTTCGTTGTTGATCGTGACCTGCGGCAATTTATAGAGATGATAGATGACTTTTCGCCGCACCTCGCCGGTGAGATACCGGTTCTCGATCTCGCCGATGTACAGCTTCGCATTCCGGAACAGCCCCGGACTGTCTGCTTCCACCGCACCCACATGGTCGGTGTCCTGATGGGTGATAAGGATATGGTGTATCGACTTCGGATCAATCCCAAGCCAGCTCATTTTTTCGGCAAGGCGGTCGTAGTTATATCCCGCATCGACCATAATGGTCGTATCGCCTTTGCGGTAGAAGAAGATGTTCGCCACCCATTCGCGCACGCAGGCAACATTCTCGTCGATCCAGCCGGTGTTCAAAGGCTTGAAGATTTCCTTGCCCCGGTACATCCAGCTCATTGCTTTTCTTTGAAACTCCGTTGCTTTTTTCGACATGATTACACCTCATTTCTGTGCTGTGATGCACAGCCAGCCCTTTTTATTTTTGTGGCTTTGAATCTGACAAAATTCTGCTTGTTCCAGATACTCTTTCAGTGCAGTGTCCGTATAGATGGTCATGCCATCGATGATCTGCGTCCATTTGTCGTCTTTTGTTGTTTCGCCGTTTGCTTCATTGCAGATGAAAAAGACCCCGCCGGGCTTCAGCTCTCGATAAACCTCTCTGAAATTCTGCGCAAGTTCCGGCCAGAAATAGACCGTTTCAAAGGCGGTCACCACATCAAACTGCTCCGCTTCAAACGGCAGTTCTGCCACACTTGCCTGTTGCACGGTACACCGTCCTGCCGCAATGGCTCTGGCATTGACCTTTCGCGTTTTTTCCACGCTGACAGCTGAGTAGTCGATGCCCTGCACCTTGCCGTTGGGGCACAGTTTCAGCAGTGTCTTAATGTTCGCTCCACCGCCGCAGCCGCAGTCCAGCACCATGGCATCCGGGGCAGGCTTTAAAAAGCGCAGCCCCCATTCTGCCATTGCGCTGTGTCCAAAGTTCATCATAGCAACCATGATCTTCCCGCCAAAGCCTACGGGCTTTCGGGTGTTTTCAAAAAAGGACATATCACACCTCCGATTTCACACATTCCGTATAGGTCAGCGGAAAAGAGGCCTTTAGAACGACACTATTTCGTACTGCCCAGCCGTTCTGATGCAGGAAACTCAGGTATTCCTCATTCGTCCACTTGCTGTGAAGCGGAAAGCCTGCCAGCTTCATGAAAAAGGCTTTGACCTTGCCGGGAAATGAGTTTTCTGCGTGAGTAAAGGTGGGCGCGATCAGCACACCGTCATCCTTCAACACCCGTTTGATTTCTCGCAGTGATTTTTCTGGCTGCGGCACGATGTGCAGTGCGTTAGATACGATTACCACATCGAATGATTTGCTCGAGTATGGCAGAGAAAACATATCCTGCACGGAAAAATGCAGTTTCGCAGAGTAATTCCCCCGCTTGGCCTCTGTAATCATTTCCGGAGAGGCATCCGTCGCCTCGATGTGTGCCGTTGCTTTTACGATGTGCTTGGCGATCAGCCCTGTTCCGGTAGCCAACTCCAGCACCGTTTTGTCTTTCACGACCGGACAGATCAGCTCATACATTTTTTCGTATACTATCCTGTCTTTTCGCATAAAGCAGTCATACAGACCTGCATTTCTGTCCCAGAAATTCTTGCGTGCTCGCATTGCTGTCTCTCCTTTTATAGTTAGATTTATCTAACCACCACGCGCACCGATAAGTTAGATTTAGCTAACTTCCAACCCTATAAAAAGCCGCTTCTCAACGGTCCTTCTGCCAAAATAATACGCCCTGCCGTCTCCTCTGTCAAGAAGTTTAGGCATTTTCGGAGATTCCGAAAGAGATTTCGCTTTCGGGAGCCCCCAACCGTTACCCCAGTGCCACATCCAGCACCATCATCACGCTGAAGCCCACCACGAAATGTACCGTGCCAACGTTGGAGTGCTGTCCCTGCGACATTTCCGGGATCAGTTCCTCCACCACCACATACAGCATGGCTCCGGCAAAAAGGTCAAGGGCTTTGCGGTACTATAAGCTCGGCGAGACTCCTGCCTACTACATTACCGCATGGTACAACCTGTTGAGCGGCAAGTGGGAGTTTGGCAAAGTCCACGCCACCGAGACTACCGTGGAGGGTGTTACTGTGGAGCTGACCACCAATGGCCGCCACGCGAATTACGAGATGAAGCTCTCCGGTTTTGATCTGGACACCAGCGCCAACAAGGTCTACGGCGTAGTGCTGACCACCGCCGATGGCAGCGAGTATGGCCTGCATCATGTGACCAATATCTGGCGCGGCACCGAGCTGGGCTTCAATACGGACGAGACCTATCTTGCCTCCATGCCCATGTTCAGGATGGGGTCGGAAACGCCGTAGTTGCGGGTGATGAGTACCAACACTTTATCGTCTGGTCTCAGGGTAGCCAATAGAGCTTTGCCTTGTTTTTCCACGGCGGCGGTATGGCGGCGCACCGCCATGGCACTACTGAGCAGAGCTTTGGCACAAAACGGTTTCGGGATTCCTAAAATTTTGCTCAGTCCCAGCATTGCAGATGCCATAGCTTCCTGCCCAAAATCGAGATCGAATACCGGGCTGAGCAGAGTGATGCCCTTGCTCTCAATGTCCAGAGCTTTGGCAATGGATGCGGCTGCCGTCTGCATATAGACGCAGCCGTAGTTGTGTTTCACACGGCTCTTTTCGTGCTTCATCGTGTGGATGGTGGGCAAGAAGATGTAGTCTACTTTTTGGTCGATGAGCTGCTGCATATGGCCGTAAATAAGTTTGACCGGGTAGCAGGTCTCCCCTTGTGCGGTCTGCTGAGCCAGCCGGATCGTTTCCTCACTGGTGGGGTCAGTCAGGACGACATTGAAGCCCAACGAGGTAAAGAAGGCATTTGCCATCGGGAAGAATTTGTGGATCATCAACGCAAAAGGCACACCTACGGTCTTTTTACGTGGGTCACGTTTGCCAGTGTAACCCTCCAAAAGCAGTTTGTCTGCCTGCTTGTAGAAGTCAATATTCTTCTGAATCTCCGCACTGCGGCTGTCCTCTGCGTCCTTTGCCGGGCTGTCAAATCCCACAAATCGGCTGGGTGCGTCGCCCACAGCTTCATGTGCCAGCAAAGCCGCGCCATACGCACCACTGATGGAAAAGACCGGGCTGACCTGTACGCGGTCGCCGTATGCGGATTGGAATGCCGCCACAATGCCGGGGTTGTAATCGACACCGCCCTGCAAAACGATGTGCTGCCCCACAGGTTTAGAACCAACAACTTTATGCAGATAGTTCTGTACGATGGAGTGACAAAGGCCTGCGGCAATATCCGCCCGTGAAATACCTTCAGCGGAAGCGGACGCAATGGCCGTTTCGATAAACACCGTGCACCGTTCTCCCAAGGATGCCGGATGTTCAGAGGATAAGGCTAATGGACCAAACTCCGCCAGTGGGATGCCCATACGGGCAGCTTGTTCTTCCACAAAAGAACCGGTACCGGCAGCGCAGATCTTGTTCATCTGAAAATCCACAACTTCACCGTTCTGGATGCTGATGTATTTGCTATCCTGTCCGCCGATTTCAAACACGGTATCGACTTCCGGCACCCAAATGAGCAGCTCCCTTGGCTTGCGCAGTGATCTCATCCCGGACAGCATCTGCTCCGATGCGTTTGCCGATGCGCTCTCGTCCTGAACCGGTCACACCGACTGCGGTGAATCGGATATCACCAAACCGCTGACGAATACTTGCAAGGCCTTTGCGGACAGCTCCTTCCGGGTCACCTGCGGTGCGCAGATATTGAAAGTCTACCAGTTCACCGTCTGCACCGACCAGAACAAGATCGGTACTGGTAGAACCGATGTCGATGCCCAATGCGCAGCCACTTTCTGGAATGATCTTGGTAGCGTTTGGCTCCGCAAGGCTCGTGCCGGAGCGCAGTTCCAGTTTGGGCAATGTTCCGACCATGTGGTGTGTTGTTAGTGTACGGTCCAGAGAATCATTCAGTTGACGTAACGTGAACGAGCCGGATGCTTTGAGTGCAGCACCAAGAGCCGCTTCATATCGGGCAAACTCCGGAACGATGAGTTCTTTCTCACTCAACCCGAATATATCCCGGATGGCTCGGATCACGCCTGCATTGCAGGTAACACCACCGCAGAATACCACAGGTTTACAGATCGGCAGCCGCCGCACGATGGTCACCTTATAGTTCCGAATCATGGCATAACACAACCCCAACAGGATATCCGGCGTGGAAACGCCTTCCTGCTGGCGGTGGATGATATCTGTTTTGGCAAAGACCGCACACCGACCGGAAAGGCGCGGAACACTCTGTGCCTGCTCTACCAGCGAAGAGTAATCTCCCAGCCTGCAGCCCACGCGAGACATTTGGTCTTCAAAGAACGAACCTGTACCGCCCGCGCAGTGTTCGTTGACTGAAAACTGAGGTGCGCGGCTCTGCAAGTCCGTGATGAATCGCGCGCCCTGACTGCCAATTTCAATGACCGAACCCACCTGCGGAATGATCCAGCGCACACCCTCGACGATAGCTGGGATATCGCCTAAAGAGGGAATGGCTGAATCTTGCTCCAGCAGAGCCTCCGTGTTGCTTCCGGTCACACAGAGTGAAAACGGAGTATCCATCGCCAGCTCCAACGTGGAAAGACCTTTTTTCAGGCAGACAAAAGGGTTGCCGTGATGCACCGCCATCCACTGCTTTTCAATTTCTTGATTTTTCAACAGCACCAACTTGACCGTTGATGTACCGATATCTATTCCCAACGAAAGCATTGTGTCACTCCTTCGATATCAACCCTGAACGTTATAGGGTTTGACATTTCAAACTTTATACCGTATAATAATGATGCCTTTTAATTAGACATCTCTAACCAAGAGTTTAACACAACTACCTCGGAGTGTCCGTTGTTATGGCAACGGCAAAGTAAATTTTAAGATGGAGCAATATTATTCAATTTTACAGCAATGCGGCATGTTCAACGGCATCCAGCCACGAAAATATAGGGAAGTCCTTAGTTGCTTGAATGCGACTGTCCGTGAATATCCTCGTGGTGCGCACATCGTCGAGCTGGGTGAGCAGAGCCACAATACGGGTGTTCTGCTGGATGGCACGATGGAAGAATTTTTGTATGATGAAAATGGCAATCAAATCAGCGTCTGCCGTTTTTGTCCCGGAGAAGTATTTGGTGCAGAACTGGCCTGTACTGGCTGGACGGCAAGTCCGGTCTGTCTGCGTGCCAGTTCGGACTGTACCGTAATGCTGCTGGATTTCAGCGCATTGATGTCACAGAAGACGCTGACCTGTCCCTGCCGGATGCAAGTCACAGCAAATCTTATGCAGGATATGGCGCAGCAGCTTCTCTTTTTTAACACCAAAGTGCGTATTTTAGCACAAAAACGGCTTCGAGATCGTCTGAAGATTTATCTTCAAACCTTGACACCCGATGAAAAAGGCTGTTACAGTCTGCCCTACACCCGGACAGAACTGGCAGATTTCCTCTGTGTGGACCGCAGTGCTCTTTCCCGTGAGCTGTGCCGGATGCGCGATGAGAGGATCCTTGATTTTTCCGGTGCAAAGATTCACCTGTTGAACCCAACGTTTTTGTATGGTTGGAACTGACAGCACTTCTAAATCTATGAAAAAATTGTCTGCCGAATATTTTTGTTCGACAGACAATTACTTTTTAATCTTCTAGTGTACGACTACCGGACACATTCTTCAAATATTCCTTCGGGTCGCCGTTCAGAATCAAATCCGCATAGCCCAGTGGGTCATTGTAGATAAGGTAGTCCAGTTCTGTCTGCTGCGCCATGGTCACATCCAGTGCATCCTCAACCCCGGTACAGTCAATGGAAATTTTTCTCCCATCCCGGAGCAGCAGTTCCACGCAGCCAGTGTCCATGTTGAACTTGCAGGCTCTTGCATCATACTTCATAATCGTGTCCTTTCCGCCTTACGGCACTCTCACAGTGGTCTGTCGTGCTTTCTTATGATAAGGTCTAGGACGTTTTTCGATGGAATCAAGGGATTCGTTCTGTTTTCCAAAGAAAACAAAAAATCCGAACCTTTCTCCTATTGGAAAAAAGTTCGGATTTTGTTGTTGTGGTGCACCTCCAGGGACTCGAACCCTGGGCCCACTGATTAAGAGTCAGTTGCTCTACCAACTGAGCTAGAGGTGCATATGGTGACCCGTACCGGAATCGAACCGATGTTAAAGGCGTGAGAGGCCTCTGTCTTAACCGCTTGACCAACGGGCCATATAAAAGTCGGCGACTACCTATTTTCACACGCCGTTTCCAGCGAACTATCTTCGGCACAAGTGAGCTTAACTTCTGTGTTCGGAATGGGAACAGGTGGAACCTCACCGTCATCGACACCGACCGGTCTGACTGGCCTAGTATAACATATCTGTTGTACTTTGTCCAGTGTTTCTTAGAAGGACGTGCCTTCAAAACTGAATAATCACTGCTGACATTTTTTCGTTGACTCTTGAGAGTCTCAAGCGAATTGTGGTCAAGCCCTCGACCTATTAGTACACGCTTGCTGAATGGATCGCTCCACTTACACATCGTGCCTATCAACCTTGTAGTCTTCAAGGGGTCTTACTTGTTTGAAACAATGGGATATCTTATCTTTGGGTCGGCTTCACGCTTAGATGCTTTCAGCGTTTATCCGATCCGTACATAGTTGCCCAGCTATGCTCTTGGCAGAACAACTGGTGCGCCAGAGGTACGTCCGCTCCGGTCCTCTCGTACTAGGAACAGCTCCCATCAAATATCCTGCGCCCACGACAGATAGGGACCGAACTGTCTCACGACGTTCTGAACCCAGCTCGCGTACCGCTTTAATTGGCGAACAGCCAAACCCTTGGGACCGAATACAGCCCCAGGATGCGATGAGCCGACATCGAGGTGCCAAACCTCCCCGTCGATGTGGACTCTTGGGGGAGATCAGCCTGTTATCCCCAGGGTAACTTTTATCCGTTGAGCGATGGCATTTCCACTCACATACCACCGGATCACTAACTCCAACTTTCGTTACTGCTCGACCCGTCAGTCTCGCAGTTAGGCTCGCTTCTGCGTTTGCACTCTTTTGCTTGATTTCCGTTCAAGCTGAGCGAACCTTTGAACGCCTCCGTTACTCTTTAGGAGGCGACCGCCCCAGTCAAACTGCCCACCTAACAATGTCCCCCGCCTTGATTCAAAGGCGCAGGTTAGAATTCCAATATCGCAAGGATGGTATCCCAACGGCCACTCCACAAGCGCCAAAGCACCTGCTTCCCAGTGTCCCATCTATCCTGTGCATGCAACATCGAAACCCAATATTAGGCTACAGTAAAGCTCCATGGGGTCTTTCCGTCTTGTCGCGGGTAACCGGCATCTTCACCGGTACTACAATTTCGCCGGGCGGGCTGTTGAGACAGTGCCCAAATCATTACGCCTTTCATGCGGGTCAGAACTTACCTGACAAGGAATTTCGCTACCTTAGGACCGTTATAGTTACGGCCGCCGTTCACTGGGGCTTCGATTCAATGCTTGCACATCTCCTCTTAACCTTCCAGCACCGGGCAGGCGTCAGCTCGTATACGTCATCTTTCGATTTAGCACAAACCTGTGTTTTTGGTAAACAGTTGCTTGGGCCGATTCTCTGCGGCTGCATTGCTGCAGCACCCCTTCTCCCGAAGTTACGGGGTCAATTTGCCGAGTTCCTTAACAACCCTTCTCCCGTTGGCCTTAGAATCTTCTTCCTACCTACCTGTGTCGGTTTGCGGTACGGGCACCGCAGAAATACACACAGCTTTTCTCGCCATCTTCCATCCCGGACTTCGGTACTAATTTCCCTCGATCGCTACCGGAACCAACACCCGGCTCCGAGACTTCATATGTGTCCCTGTGTTTAACTCTTTTGGTGGTGACGGAATCTCTACCGTCTGTGCATCGGCTACGCCGTTAGGCCTCACCTTAGCTCCCGACTAACCTGGAGCGGACGAACCTTCCTCCAGAAACCTGAGGCTTTCGGCCATGCAGATTCTCACTGCATTCGCGCTACTCATTCCGGCATTCTCACTTCTATACACTCCACAGCCGCTTGCGCTACTGTTTCACCGCGTATACAACGCTCCCCTACCCAATCCATTGCTGGATTGCCTAAGCTTCGGTGTCAGGTTTAGCCCCGTTAAATTCTCCGCGCAAAGACGCTCGACCAGTGAGCTATTACGCACTCTTTGAATGAGTGGCTGCTTCTGAGCCAACATCCTGGTTGTCTGCGTATCTTCACATCGTTTTCCACTTAACCTGACTTTGGGACCTTAGCTGTAGATCTGGGCTGTTTCCCTTTTGACAATGACATTTATCTGACACTGTCTGACTCCCAAGCATCAATACTCTGGCATTCTGAGTTTGATAAGCTTCGCTAACCTCTCGGCCGCTAGGCTATTCAGTGCTTTACCTCCAGGTATCTAACTTGAGGCTAGTCCTAAAACTATTTCGGGGAGAACCAGCTATCTCCGGGTTCGATTGGAATTTCTCCGCTACCCACAGTTCATCCGCCGCCTTTTCAACGGAGGTCGGTTCGGTCCTCCATGGAATTTTACTTCCACTTCAACCTGACCATGGGTAGGTCACCCGGTTTCGGGCCCATTATATGCAACTTAACGCCCTTTTCAAACTCGCTTTCGCTTCGGCTCCAGACCTTAAGTCCTTAACCTTGCTGCATACAATCGCTCGCCGGACCGTTCTACAAAAAGTACCCTATCACGCTTTGACGCGCTCTAGGTGCTTGTAGGCACAGGGTTTCAGGTTCTTTTTCACTCCCCTCCCGGGGTGCTTTTCACCTTTCCTTCACAGTACTATACGCTATCGGTCACTGGGTAGTATTTAGGGTTGGAGGGTGGTCCCCCCGTATTCCGACCAGGTTTCACGTGTCTGGCCGTACTCTGGAATTCGCTCGGCTCTTGTCGTTTTCACCTACGTGGTTCTCACACTCTCTGACCGGCCTTCCCATGCCGTTCGGTTAACAACTTAAGTCCTAAAAGCAGTCCGTACCCCGAAAGTATTTCTACTCTCGGTTTGCCCTCTTCCGCGTTCGCTCGCCACTACTTACGGAATCTCGTTTGATGTCTCTTCCTCGCCCTACTTAGATGTTTCAGTTCAGGCGGTTCCCCCGATATACCTATTTTGAAGTTCAGTATAACGTACCTGAGTATGAACCCAGGTGAGTTTCCTCATTCAGAAATCTCCGGATCAATGCTTATTTGCAGCTCCCCGAAGCTTATCGCAGCTTATCACGTCTTTCATCGGCTCCCAGTGCCAAGGCATTCGCCCTGCGCCCTTGTTCGCTTGACCTTTCAAACGTTCTTTCAAGAACATTTGGTATCCTCTTGATTCTCTCTTGCCAACGAAGATTATTGTTACCCTTCCTTTTGAAATTGCAATATTTCTTAAAAAAGAACTTACTATAATCTTTGTTTCGCAGTTATTATTCAGTTTTCAAGGTACGTCTTGGTGATGTTGCTCAAAGCCCGGTCTCCCGGAACTTTGATTTCCATCACATGGTGGGCCAAAATGGACTCGAACCATCGACCTCACGATTATCAGTCGTGTGCTCTAGCCAGCTGAGCTATTGGCCCATGTGGTGGAGATTAAGGGAATCGAACCCTTGACCCCCTGCTTGCAAAGCAGGTGCTCTCCCAGCTGAGCTAAACCCCCACATTAGGAATTGAGTTCCCTTTTCAGGGCCCTCAAAATCGAACAATATCTACTCTGCTTGTTTGTTACCTGTCCAAGGACTGTCCATCTTTTGATGTTCTGTCCTTGCCTGACTCCTTAGAAAGGAGGTGATCCAGCCGCAGGTTCTCCTACGGCTACCTTGTTACGACTTCACCCCAATCACCAGTTTTACCTTCGGCGGCGTCCTCCTTGCGGTTAGACTACCGACTTCGGGTCCCCCCGGCTCTCATGGTGTGACGGGCGGTGTGTACAAGGCCCGGGAACGTATTCACCGTGGCATGCTGATCCACGATTACTAGCAATTCCGACTTCGTGCAGGCGAGTTGCAGCCTGCAGTCCGAACTGGGACGTTGTTTCTGAGTTTTGCTCCACCTCGCGGTCTTGCTTCTCTTTGTTTAACGCCATTGTAGTACGTGTGTAGCCCAAGTCATAAAGGGCATGATGATTTGACGTCATCCCCACCTTCCTCCGTTTTGTCAACGGCAGTCTGGCCAGAGTCCTCTTGCGTAGTAACTGACCATAAGGGTTGCGCTCGTTGCGGGACTTAACCCAACATCTCACGACACGAGCTGACGACAACCATGCACCACCTGTCTCCTTGCTCCGAAGAGAAATACTGTTTCCAGCATCGTCAAGGGATGTCAAGACTTGGTAAGGTTCTTCGCGTTGCGTCGAATTAAACCACATACTCCACTGCTTGTGCGGGCCCCCGTCAATTCCTTTGAGTTTCAACCTTGCGGTCGTACTCCCCAGGTGGATTACTTATTGTGTTAACTGCGGCACTGAAGGGGTCAATCCTCCAACACCTAGTAATCATCGTTTACGGTGTGGACTACCAGGGTATCTAATCCTGTTTGCTACCCACACTTTCGAGCCTCAGCGTCAGTTGGTGCCCAGTAGGCCGCCTTCGCCACTGGTGTTCCTCCCGATATCTACGCATTCCACCGCTACACCGGGAATTCCGCCTACCTCTGCACTACTCAAGAAAAACAGTTTTGAAAGCAGTTTATGGGTTGAGCCCATAGATTTCACTTCCAACTTGTCTTCCCGCCTGCGCTCCCTTTACACCCAGTAATTCCGGACAACGCTTGTGACCTACGTTTTACCGCGGCTGCTGGCACGTAGTTAGCCGTCACTTCCTTGTTGGGTACCGTCATTATCTTCCCCAACAACAGGAGTTTACAATCCGAAGACCTTCTTCCTCCACGCGGCGTCGCTGCATCAGGGTTTCCCCCATTGTGCAATATTCCCCACTGCTGCCTCCCGTAGGAGTCTGGGCCGTGTCTCAGTCCCAATGTGGCCGTTCAACCTCTCAGTCCGGCTACCGATCGTTGCCTTGGTGGGCCGTTACCTCACCAACTAGCTAATCGGACGCGAGGCCATCTCAAAGCGGATTGCTCCTTTTCCCTCTGCTCGATGCCGAGCCGTGGGCTTATGCGGTATTAGCAGTCGTTTCCAACTGTTGTCCCCCTCTTTGAGGCAGGTTCCTCACGCGTTACTCACCCGTTCGCCACTCGCTCGAGAAAGCAAGCTTTCTCTCGCTCGTTCGACTTGCATGTGTTAGGCGCGCCGCCAGCGTTCGTCCTGAGCCAGGATCAAACTCTTTATAAATGATATTTATCACTTTTAAAGTGTTAAATCTTGTTCGCTCAGCACGCAATCGCTTGCGTCCTGTGTGAATTACTTTTGGAATTGTTTTAAGTGTTTTTCCAAACACATAAAGGTTCCTTACAAGTTTTTCGATATTGTTCAATTTTCAAGGTCCTGTGCGCCTCAGCCTTGCGGCTGATAGCTTATTTATTTTATCACTTTCGTGATAAGTTGTCAAGCACTTTTTTGAATCATTTTTGAGTTTCTTGTCGAAGCTCATCGATTCTTTACGTTAGGACGTCTGTTCTGAACTGTTTCATTCTGTCAGACGTCCGCCTGACAGTAATGTATTCTAGCACAGCCCTTTACAAAAAGCAAGCTTTTTCTTCATATTTTTTTGAAAAATCCGACTTTTTACATTTTGCCCAGTTTTTTCCTTTCAATCTGGAAATTATGACACCTAATCTTCCAAAAGGCGGCGCCGGAGCAGGGATAATATCCTGCGTTCCCGCCGGGAGATCTGCACCTGCGTGGTATGCAGCACCTTCGCGGTCTCGCTCTGGGTCTTGTTCCCATAAAAGCGCAGCCGGATCAGCTGCTGATCCTGTTCCGGCAGAGCCCTGAGCACCTCTTCCAGACTGATACGCTCGGCCAGTGCTTCTTCCGGAGAATCCACCGGGATATCCAGCTGTCGGTCTCCATCCTCTGTATTTTCCGGGGTCAGGCTCATGGCAGGCTGTGCCGCCTGAATGGCAAGGGTGATGTTCTCCACCGGTTCATCCAGTTCTTCTGCCAGCTGTGAGAGAGTCGGTTCTGTGCCGCAGAGCTTCATGTGATGTTCCCGTGCCGCCTGCACCCGCATGCCAAGTTCCTTGAGAGACCGGCTCACCTTGACGGTGCCGCCGTCCCGGAACAGCTTTTTGATCTCGCCCAGGATCACCGGCACCGCATAGGTGGAAAAGCAGACGCCGCGGTTCTCGTCGAAGTGATCGCAGGCTTTGACAAGACCCATGCATCCGGCACTGTACAGATCATCGTATTCCATGCCGCGCCCACGGAAGCGCCCCGCGCAGGCGTGTACCAGTCCAAGGTTCTGTTCAATGAATGCGTCCCTCCGGGTCTTATCCGATACCATGCTTCTGCCCGCCTTTCCTGTTTATGTATCATTCCCGCTGGGCCAGACGCTTGATGAGCAGCACCTTTGTTCCTTTGCCGGGTCTGGATGTCACCTTGACCTTATCCATAAAGCTCTGCATCACCGCAAAGCCCAGCCCGGAGCGTTCCTCCGGGTTGCCGGTGGTGAACAGCGGTTCCATGGCCTGCGGGATATCCGGGATGCCCACTCCCTTGTCCGACACCGTGATATGCACCTCCCGGCCGGGATAGACCGCGATGCTCATGACCACCGGCCCGATGTGATCCGGGTAGGCATGGACGATGCAGTTGGTCACCGCTTCGGACACTGCCGTTTTGATGTCGGCCAGCTGCGGCACGGTGGGGTCGTACCGGGCAAGAAAGGCTGCCGCAGCGCCCCGGGCGTAGCTTTCGTTCACGCTGAGGGAGTCGAACTGGAGCTTTGTCGTATTTTCCGCTTTCATAGAGTCATTCCTCCTTCTGTTCTGTGTCCGTACAGGGGATGCGGGCCAGCTGCAGAACCTTTGCCAGCTGGGACGGCGTGTGCTGCACCCGCAGGGCCGTGCCCAGCGTGCGGGCAATTCGCTGACGGCCCAGGATCAGCCCCACGCCGGATGAATCCATAAATCCCACCCCGCCAAAGTCCAGGATCATGGTCTGCGGGGTACGGCTGACCAGCGCATCATCCAGCTGGATGCGCAGGCTCTGCGCTGCATCGTGGTCGATCTCGCCTGCAAGATAGGCGTAAAGCACTTCGCCCGCCGGGCTGAAGCTTACCGTTGCCATGGTTTGTCCATCTCCTTTGCAAAATAAAAGATCCCGTACACATAGTTCCAGTGTACGGGATCCTTCGTTTATTTTTTAGGGAAGCGTGTCGGCTCAGCTGTTTGCCAGCAGTTCGGCAGCTTCCAGTGCGGCAGACTCACTGCCGCAGACCAGCAGACCGCGGCGGGTGTTGGCATGCGCCAGTCTGACCGCTTCGGCCAGACTGGCACACAGCTCCGCATCAAAGTGATACTTTGCCTTCTCGGTCAGACGCTCGGTAAGAGCAGTATCCGTGCCCTGCGGCGTGACGAGATACACCTTATCAAAGGGATTCTCGCTCATGCCGGGCATGGTGGACTTATCCTTCTTCTGTTCCTCCGGGGTCAGGCCGGTCTCCAGCGCGGAGAAGAATGCTTCGGCACCTTCCTCTTCGGTCAGGCCGATGATGGCACTCATATGGCGCACCTTGGCCATGTTGAGCACCCGCAGCAGAGCTGCCGCCTGCTGCGGGGTGCGGCAGGCGTCCAGAATGACCAGCGGGCGCTGCGAGACCACCCGGATGCTGCTGCGGTTCTCCACCGCCGCCAGACCCTCCAGAATGGCTTCATCTGTAATGTCGAAGTCCTTGCGGCAGAGCGCCAGCGAAAGCTCCACAGCCACAGCGGCGTTGCCTGCCGCGTGACGGCCCAGAAAGGCCAGCGGCACAGTGTACCCGCCGTAGTCCACCTTGCTGGCAAACTTTTCTGCTTCCAGAAAGGTGATATCCTCCGGGTCCGGCACCACCAGCTCACAGCCGCACTTTCCTGCGGCTACAATGAGCTCGCTCAGCACTGCCTTAGGCTGCTCCGGCGCGGTGACGCAGATGCTGCCCTTGCGCATGACGCCTGCCGCCAGTGCGGCAAGGCGCTCCACCGAACGGCTCACGCCGTCCGGACCGACCGAGGTGACGGCGCACACCGGCATACCGGGCAGCGCTTCGGCAAGGCCCGCATCCGGCAGCTCCACCACGGCCAGCGTGCAGCCCGCTGCGCCAAAGCAGTTGGCCGCTGCTGCCAGCTCTGCTGCGTCCCGGGGCAGAGCCTCGGCGGCGGAAAGGGCTTCTGCCGTCAAGGCCAGCAGGCCCTCGTCCACCGGAGCATCATCGATGCAGATGCGCTCCGACAGCGGGCGGGAACCCGCATGATACAGACCCGCATGGATGCCCTGTGCGTGCAGGATGGCCGCCAGCAGGCGGGCCACCACAGTCTTGCCCGCCGTGCCCGCCACACCCACAAACTGCACCTTCTGCACCGGCGCGGTGAACGCGGTGCGCAGCTGTTCGGTGGAGGCAAAGCCGTCCGGCAGGGCGGCAAAATACTGATTTGCCTGTTCGATGGTCATTGGTTACTCCTTATTACGATGATGAAACAGCAGCCCGCACAACGCCATGAGCACCAGCGCTGCAAGGATGCCTGCCAGCACACCGGCAGAGTCCAGCCACACATCCGTGACCTGACTGCTGCGGCCCGGCGAGTAGATCTGGATGGTCTCATCGGCCAGTGCGGTGAGCACGCCGCCCAGCAGCGGCACGCTGATGTGCCAGATGTAGTTCCGGGTGTACACCCGCATGCACAGCATGAGCAGGAAGCCTTCCAGCGTATACTCGCAGAAATGCGCCAGCTTGCGCACGATGTGATCCGTCAGGCGCTGGGCAAGGGCCGGATGGCCCAGACGGCGCAGCACTCCCTGCAGCAGGGCAAGCACCCGGCCGCTGGAGCCCTGAGAGACCTCGCCGATCTTCATGGAATTGGAAAAGATGAACACGATGCAGCCAAGGAGGGCAAGAGTAAAGAGCACCCGCCCTGCAGCGACCCACGGAAAAGCGCGCTGTGCGCTGCTATGACGACCCCCGCTCAAATCAGCCCAGAGCCTTGATGCTCTGTTCAATGTTGGCGAGCTTGTCCTGACTCTTGGCGTATTTATTGCGGATATCCTCCACCAGTGCCGCCGGAGCACGCTCCACAAACTTGGGGTTGTTCAGCTGGTTTGCGAACATGGCCATTTCCTTTTCGGCCTTGGCCTTTTCCTTGTTCAGACGTGCCAGCTCCTTGTCGCGGTCGATGAGCTCCATCATGGGGATGAAGCCGCGTGCAGCGTGGGTGGACACCTGCACCATGCCGTCGGTGCTGCCCTCATACTTCTCGGTAAAGGTCACATCGGTGGCAAAGGCGAACTTTGCCAGATAGACCTGTGCCTTCTGGAAGGGTGCTGCATCGGCAGTCTCGATGATCATGCTGGTCTTTTTGGCGGGGTGGACATTCATCTCGGTGCGCATGGTACGCACGGCCTTGATGTAGTCCATGACCTTTTCAAAGGCTTCCTCTTCGTCGGCCCAGTTGTGAGCTTCATCGAAGGTGGGCCAGCTCTGGGTCATGATGGTCTCGGCAGAGCCGGGCAGAGCCTGATACAGCTCCTCGGTGATGAAGGGCATGAAGGGATGCAGCAGCTTGAGGGCCTTATCCAGCACATACACCAGCACGCGGCGGGCAGTGTCGGCCTGCTGTGCGTTGCCGGAATTCAGGCGGGGCTTTGCGATCTCGATGAACCAGTCGCAGTAGACGTCCCAGATGAAGCTGTTGATCTTGGCAGCGGCCAGACCCATCTCATAGTGGTCGAGGTTGTCGGTCATGGCACCGGCCACCTGATTCAGCTTGGTGAGCACCCACTTGTCGCTCATGTCCAGCATCTCCTCGCTGGGCAGGCCCGGCTCAAAGTCCTCGGGCAGGTTCATCAGCACAAAGCGGGTAGCGTTCCACAGCTTATTGGCAAAGTTGCGGGCAGCCTCCACCTTCTTTTCGATATAGCGCATGTCGTTACCCGGGGTGGAGCCGTCCACCAGCATAAAGCGCAGGGCGTCTGCGCCGTACTGGGCAATGACCTCCAGCGGGTCGATGCCGTTGCCAAGGCTCTTGGACATCTTGCGGCCCTGACTGTCGCGCACGATGCCGTGGATGCAGACGGTGCTGAAGGGTGCCTTGCCGGTGTAGGCAAGACCGGAGAAGATCATGCGGCTGACCCAGAAGCCGATGATGTCGTAGCCGGTGACGAGGGTGTTGGTGGGATAGAAATACTTGAGGTCTTCGCTCTCCTCATTGGGCCAGCCCAGCGTGCTGAAGGGCCACAGAGCGGAGGAGAACCAGGTATCCAGCGTATCGGGGTCCTGGGTCAGCTTTGCGCTGCCGCACTTGGGGCAGGCGCAGGGAGCAGACTTTGCCACCACGGTCTCGCCGCAGTCGTCGCAGTACCATGCCGGGATCTGATGGCCCCACCACAGCTGACGGCTGATGCACCAGTCGCGGGTGTTCTTCATCCAGTTCATATAGTTCTTGGTGAAGCGCTCGGGCACAAACTTGATCTCGCCCTTTTCCACGCTCTCGATGGCGGGCTTTGCCAGCGGCTCCATCTTGACGAACCACTGCTTGGACACCATGGGCTCGATGGTGGAGTGGCAGCGGTAGCAGGTACCCACCTCGTGCTTGAGGGGCTCGATCTCCTTCAGGAAGCCGCCTGCTTCCAGATCGGCCAGAATGGCCTTGCGGGCCTCGAGGGTGGTCATGCCGGCGTACTTGCCGCAGTCCAGCACCTCAGGCTCGTTGATGGTGTTCTTGCCGGCGGCGAACAGAGCATCGGCAGCAGCCTTGTCGGCAGCGCCGGTCATGTGACCGTCATAGGTGAACACACGCACGATGGGCAGGTTGTGGCGCAGGCCCACCTCAAAGTCGTTGGGGTCGTGGGCGGGGGTGATCTTGACCACACCGGTGCCCTTGGTCATGTCGGCGTGCTCATCGCAGACAATGGGGATCTCCTTGTTCAGCAGGGGCAGCACCACATGGCAGCCGTGCAGATGGGCATAGCGGGGGTCGTCACCGTTGATGGCAACAGCGGTATCGCCCAGCATGGTCTCGGGACGGGTGGTAGCCAGCTCCAGCATCTCGCCGGTCTCCTTGACCGGATACAGCAGGTGCCAGAAGCTGCCATCCTTCTCCTCGTACTCCACCTCGGCGTCAGAAATGGAGGTGTTGCAGTGGGGGCACCAGTTGACCATGCGGTTGCCGCGGTAGATCAGGCCCTTGTCGTACAGACGCACGAACACTTCCTTGACGGCCTCAGAGCAGCCCTCGTCCATGGTAAAGCGCTCGCGCTCCCAGTCGCAGCTGCTGCCCAGCTTCTTCAGCTGGCTGACGATGCGGTTGCCGAACTTGGTCTTCCATGCCCATGCACGGTCCAGAAAACCATCGCGGCCCACCATCTCCTTGGTCAGGCCCTCGGCACGCATGGCCTCCACCACCTTGGCCTCGGTGGCAATCGAGGCGTGGTCGGTGCCGGGCACCCACAGGGCGGCATAGCCCTGCATCCGCTTGGTGCGGATGAGGATATCCTGCATGGTGTTATCCACCGCATGGCCCATGTGCAGCTGACCGGTGACGTTCGGGGGCGGCATGACGATGGTGTAGGGTTTCTTGTCGGGGTCTGCCTTCGTGTGGAAGTAGCCGCCGTCCAGCCAGAACTGGTAGATGCGGTCTTCCACCTGGCTGGGATCGTACTGTTTTGCAAGTTCTTTCATAGGGTCCTCCCAGTAAAAAATGATGAAGTGGGACGAAAAAAAGCCGTCCCACGGAACGTTCCATGGGACGGCTGTAATAACCGCGGTACCACCCAAATTGCGCAGAGCATCCTGCGCCCCTTGATGCCCCGGTAACGTGGGACAGCTCCGAGAGCGGCTTGCTCTTCAGCTCACCGCTCCTGCTCCAAAGTGACAGCACACCGCCCGACCGTACCGGATTCGCAGCATTCTCCGGCTCTCTGAACGGCAAATGCAGTGCACACTCTTCTTCAACGCATTTATAAAAAGAATATAGCGTTTTTTGTGCGATTTGTCAATTACTTTTTTCTTTACAAGAATTTGTCCTGCTGCATCTTACGGTTTGGGCCTTATTCGTGAAAACGCGTTTGGAGTGGCCCGCAGGCCACGACAAACGCAAATATAAAAAATATTTTTCCGCTGAAGATGCAACGACGACGACCGCTGCCTGTGGCAGAAACAGAGAGGAGTTGTTGGGGCCGTGGCCAGCAGAATGCAAGGCCCGCTCAAGGGCCGTAGCATACGCTGGGAGCCACAACCCGTCCCAGAGCGAACGCGTCGGCCATTTTAATCTGCAATTCCTTCCTCTTTCAGCCGGGCAATGAGCCGCTCCATCAGGGCGATGCGGTTGAAGGGGGTCATCAGGTAGAAGCCGTCTGCATAGGGCGCTGCGGCCTGTGCAGCCTTTACCGAGACTTCCAGTCCCAGCTCTTCGCCCTGCGCACGGTCCAGCCCGGCAAAGCGCTCGATGATCTCAGCGTCCACATGGATGCCGTTGACCTCGTTCTCCATAAAGATGGCGTTGCGCTGGCTCACCACCGGCATGATACCCGCCAGGATCTTTGCCCTGCTGCCCAGCGCTTCCCGGGTCTTTTTCAGGTTTTCCACCGCCTGTGCCGAGAGCACCGGCTGGGTGAGGAAGCCGCTCATGCCATTCTCCAGCTTTTCCTGTGCACGGCGCAGCTCCACATCAAAGTTGCGGGCGTTCAGGTTCAGCGCACCGAACACGGTGAGGGGCGAGGGCATTTCCCGACCCTCGCCTGCCAGCGAGACGATGTACTGCGCCAGCTTGCGGGAGTTGAACTGGTACACGTTCTTCACCTCGTCCCGCTCTGCGGTGGGGATGGGGTCGCCGGTGATGGCCAGCACCTCCCGCACGCCCTCGGCATACAGGCCCAGCAGCAGGGCCTTGGTGGCGTTCAGGTTGCGGTCGCGGCAGGTCATGTGGGGCAGCACGTTCAGCCCCAGCTCCCGGTGCACCCGGCAGGCCACCAGCGAGGAATCCATCCGTGCCCGGGCAATGGGGCAGTCTGCAATGGTCAAAAGATCGGCTCCGGCAGCCTGCAGGCGGCGGGCCCCCTCCAGATAGTCCGTCAGGTCGGCGTCCTTGGGGGAGTCCAGCTCAATGGCAATCACCTTTTTGCCCGCGTTCAGCTTGCGCAGAAAGGCATCGTCCGTTTCCACTTTCGGCTTTACGGCAGCGGGTACCGGCGCTGCCGCTGCCTCCGGCAGCTGCTCCGGCAGCGCATCCAGCGCCGTGCGCAGGGCCGCAATGTGGGCGGGCGTAGTGCCGCAGCAGCCGCCCAGAATGCGCACACCCTCGGCAGCAAGGCCGACCAGCTCCCGGGCAAAATATTCCGGCCTGCCCTGATACTGTACCCGGGTGCGGGTGACCACCGGGTAGCCCGCATTGGGCATGACAGACAGGGGCAGCTCTGTTCTGCCCAGCTGCTGCACCAGTGTGCGCATGGCACCGGGAGCAGAAACACAGTTCAGGCCCACGGCATCCACTGCACCGCAGGCGGTCATGTTGCGCACCAGCTGGGTGCAGTGCCGTCCCTCACGGGTGTAACCGTCCGGCAGCACCGCAAAAGACACCAGCACAAAGGCGTCCGGCACTGCTTCTTTGATCTGCTTCGCGGCTTCGGCCACACCGGCGTCGCTGCTCAGCGTCTCAAACAAAAAGTTCTTTGCACCCAATGCGGCAAACCGCTCGGCAAGGGCCGTATAGATCTGTGCCGCCGGGAGCGATTCCGTATCCGGGGCCGGACCAAGATCGGCAAACACGGCAGCGCCGGTCTTTGCAGCGGCCTGTGCGGCCAGCCTCCATCCCTCGTCTGTCAGGGCCTCCCACAACGGATTTCCCGCCGCCGCCATCCGCGGCAGACCAAAGGTGTTGGTCTTGATGGCATCGGCGCCTGCTTCCAGATACGCACCATGCACGGCCAGAACTCCTTCCGGGTCCAGCAGGTTCGCCTGCTCACACTCCTGCCCGGGCTTTGCTTTATAATAGGTGCCCATGCCGCCATCGAACAGCAGCGGACGCTTTTTCAAGATCTCACGCACATCACTCATGGAGCGTTCTCCTTTTCCCACAAAAACACTTGGCTTTTAGTTTAATGCACAAAAGCAGTCTGGTCAAGCGTTTTTTCGCGGCGGCGCTTGCAGGAACGCCAAATTTGTGCTATCCTATGCATACTTTATAAAATAGGGAGGTGTGTGCCATGCGCCACGCCGGAACGCAGGAGCTTGAGACTGACCGGCTTTTTCTGCGCCGCCTGCTGCCGGAGGATGCCGGCATGATGTACGCAAACTGGGCGTCCGACCCGCAGGTGACCCGTTTTCTGCGGTGGGAGCCCCACAAAAACGCTCTGGAAACGCTGGGCCTGCTGGCGGCATGGGCCACGCTCTACCCGAACCCGGACTACTACCAGTGGGCCATTGTGGAAAAGGCCTCCGGACAGGTGTTCGGCAGCATCGGCATCTTCAACGCCGCGTTGGGAGATGCCGGTCAAAAAGCATTCTGGCCGGAGCTGGACCTCTCGGGCGGCATCTGGGAAGCAGGCTACTGCATCGGACGGAGCTGGTGGAACAGAGGTTTTGCCACCGAAGCGCTGAAGGCTGTGACCGCGTACTGGTTCAGCCATACTGACGGGGACTGGCTGACCTGCTGCCATGCCAAGGCAAACCCCGCCAGCGGCCGGGTGATGGAAAAAGCCGGTTTTGTGTACCACCACGACGCCGTTGACCACAAGTTTGACGGCACACCGGTGGAATGCAAAAGCTATTTATTGACGCGGGAGCGTTACGAACATAGAAAGGACTTACCGTGAGCGAACTTTACGATATCTTAGTGGAAACACCCCCGACGAAGGTCATTCTGCTGGCGCTGGATCAGGGCCTGTGGGACTGCGAGCGCAGTCTGGCAGAGCTTTCTGCCCTGTGTGAGGCTAACCACATGGAAGCCGTGGCGCAGGTGACCCAGAAGCGCCAGACCCCGGAGACCGGCATCGTGCTGGGCAGCGGCAAACTGGAGGAAGCCAGCCTTGCCGCCGAAAGTCTGGGCGCGGAATGCGCCGTATTTGACGGCGAACTGACCGGCAGCCAGATCCGCAACATCTCCAATGCGCTGGGCGGGCTGGAAGTGATCGACCGCACCATGCTCATTCTGGAAATTTTCCGCAGCCGCGCCGTCACCAACGAAGGCAAGCTGCAGACCGAGCTGGCCCTTCTGCGCTACCGTCTGCCCCGTCTGCAGGGCATGGGCGAGGCACTGAGCCGTCAGGGCGGCGGCGGTGGCGGTGGCGGCGGTGCCCGCCGTGGTGCCGGTGAGACCAAGCTGGAACTGGACCGCCGCCATGTGCACGCCCGCATTGATGCACTGGCTGAAAAGCTGGCCGAAATGGAAAAGCGCCGGAGCGAGAGCCGCAAGGCCCGTGCCAAGACCGGTATGCCGGTGGTCAGCCTTGTAGGCTATACCAACGTGGGCAAATCCAGCCTGATGAACGCTCTGTGCGGCCCCAGCGTAGCCGAAGCGGACATGCTGTTCGCCACACTGGACCCCACCAGCCGCAAGCTGGTGCTGCCCAGCGGCATGGCCGTGCTGCTGGTGGATACGGTGGGCTTTGTGTCCCGCCTGCCCCACAATCTGGTGGAGGCCTTCAAATCCACGCTGGAAGAAGCTGCATGGTCGGACGTCATCATCCGGGTGGCAGACGCAGGCGATGAGCAGTGGGAAGAGCAGCTGGCCGTCACCGACGAGGTTCTGGACGGGCTGGACTGCGCGGACATCCCCCGCCTGACCGTCTACAACAAATGCGACAAGCCGGGTGCCATGAGCTTTGACCCGGACATCCTGCTCACCAGCGCCAAAACCGGCTATGGTCTGGACACCCTGCTGGCAAAGCTGGACGAGGTGCTCAGCGACCGGGTGCACACCCTGCGGGTGCTGCTGCCCTACGATAAGCTGGGCCTTGCCGCCCCCATGCGGGAGCGGGGCAGCGTGCAGGTGGAAGAATACCGGGAGGACGGGCTGTATCTGGAGGGCATCGTCAAGACCGAGGACCTGCACTGCTTTGAAGGGTATCTGGTCTGATAGGCGTACACGATTTAAATCGCCTCCGCTGTGCTCCGGCTATCATCAGCGAAATCATATTTTGAGATAGAACAAGCCCGGAAAGTCTGCAGACTTTCCGGGCTTGCATTTTTCACGGATGAGGTCGCAGCCGAAAGCAGCTGCTCTATGGGTCGAGTACATTGTCTGCCACTGCTTTTTTCAAAAAGGAAAAATTCCCAACAAACACAAAAACCCGCCTGGCAGCGGGTTTTTGTGTATAGAGGGGTGGGAAAGTATATAAAGTAGTGAATCTCAAATTCAATCGGCAGGCACATTGTGCATCGCGCTGCCTTGCATGATGTATTATACCCCTTTTCGTTTTCTTGTCAAACAGATTTTTCCGGTTTTGCTTTAAATTAAGTCTTTACTTTTCCATCAAAACTTTATATAATTAACACAAACCCAAGCAAAAGCAAACCTTTTCAGCATTTGTATGTTTGCACCAACAATAAAACTTTACTTTCAAAAAATTTTATACAATCCAACATATTTTCAAAAAGGAGTATTCCCATGGACGATCTGGATCGCAAGATTCTCTCCCTGCTTGCCAAGAATGCCCGTATGCCGGTCAAGGAGATCGCCGAGCAGATATCGCTGACCAGCCCTGCGGTGTCCAGCCGCATCCACAAGCTGGAGACGGACGGCATCATTAGCGGCTACACCGTCACCCTGAACCGCCCCGCCGACCGCGTGTACGTGGACGCCCTCATCAGCCTTTCGGTGGCACCGTCCAAGCAGGACGCCTTTCTGGAGCTGCTGCAGAACAGCAAGGAGGTACTGCAGTGCTACCACGTCACCGGTGCCTACACCTTCCTTGTCAAGGTGAGCTGCGGAAGCATGCCCCAGCTGGAGCATCTGATCCTGCAGTTCCAGAAGCTGGGCACCACCAGCACCCAGATCATTCTCTCCACGCCCGTGAACCATGGCGAGCTGGACGCCCTGATGCTGTGAGCCGTTCATAAAAAGGTTACGTTTGCAGTGCAATCCTGCCGGGATGTGGTTCGTATTACGGATAGCAGGCGCAAAACGGTACACACTAATGCCAAGCCGCCGCACCTGTTTTCAGAAGCTGTTTTTACACAGGAAAGGAATGCATTTATGAAACGTATCATCGCCGCACTGCTTGCCGGTCTGTGCCTGTTTGTCCTTGTGGGCTGCTCTGCCGGCAGCAAGGCCGACTCTGCCGCCCCCAAAGACTACTCCCAGATCATCCACGACGCCCGCACCGACGAGGACAACGAGTACGATATGATCTTTACCAAGGGGGAAGACGGCAAATTCACCGCCATCGACGGCTACAGCGCCGAGTACGAGGCCGACCAGCTGAACGACGAGCTGAAAGATATCGTGTTCCCCCTGCTGGGCCTTGAGGACGGCAGCTACGAGAGCTTTGCCGCCTCGGTTTCCTCCATGATGGTGCGCAGCTACGCCATAGCCATCGTGAAGCCCGCCGAGGGCAAGACCGACGCCGTGAAGGCCGCACTGGAAGCCTATGTTCAGAGCGAACAGCAGTCCATGGAGCACTACCTTGAGGACCAGTATCAGGTCGCCAAGGCGGCCACCGTCACCGTAGCCCCCACCGGCGAGGTGATCCTGGTGTGTGCCGAGGATCACGACACAATTCTTTCCAACATCGAAAAAGCCCTTGCCGCATAATTTCTGCCCTGCAAACGCCGCATCCTACTGGGATGCGGTTTCTTTTTGCGCCGGGATATGCTATACTGGCATTGTAATTGTGCACAGACTTAGGAGTGTCTTTATGTATAAAGCGACCATCGTGATCCCGAACATCAACGGCAAGGGCTGGCTCAAGGATTCCATCGAGTCGGTCTACGCCCAGACTGAGCAGAGCTTCCGGCTCATCGTGGTGGACAACGGCTCTACCGACGAAAGTCTGGAGCAGGCCCGCAGCTATTGCAGCCGCGAAAATTTCACCCTCATTGAAAACGGCACCAACACCGGCTTTTCCCACGCGGTGAATCAGGGCATTGCTCTGGCCGACAGCGAGTACGTGGTGCTGTTCAACAACGACGCCTTTGCCGAGCCCCAGTGGCTGGCCGAGCTCATCCGCACCGCCGAGACCGACCCGAAAATTTTTGCAGTGCAGAGCCTGATGATCCGTCACTTTGACCGGGAGCTGGCCGACGACGCGGGCGATTATGTCACGTGGATGGGCTTTGCCTGCAAGACCGGTGATGGCCGCCGCGCCAGCCGCTACACAAAGTGCCGGCGCATCTTCTCAGCCTGCGGCGGTGCGGCGCTCTACCGCAAGAGCATTCTGGACGAGATCGGCAATTTTGACGAGAACTTCTTTGCCTACTTTGAGGATGTGGATCTGAGCTGGCGTGCCAACAATGCAGGCTATAAAAATCTGCTCTGCCCCACTGCCAGATGCTACCACATCTGTGGTGCCAGCACCGGCGCGGTGCGGTACAACGCTTTCAAAAGCCAGCAGAGCGGCCGCAACAGCATCCTTCTGCCCCTCAAGAATGAGCCGCTGCTGATGCTGGTGCTCAACTTTATCCCTCTGGCTGCAGGCTACCTGCTCAAGTGCTACAAGTTCCACAAGCAGGGCTTTGGGGAAAGCTGGGACAAGGGGATGCACGAGGCCTTTGCCCTGCTGAAAGCCGGCAAGCTGGGCAAGCGGCCCTTCCGCCTGAAAGATCTGCCCAACTACATCCTGATGGAGCTGTGGATGATCTGGAACATGGTGCCGTATCTGTGGTACCGGCTGGTGGTGGTCAGGCTCGATCTGAAATAACACACAGGCAGAAATCCGTTTTCCGCTGCGCCCTGCCGGGAAAATCCGCAGATTTTCCCGGGGGAGCAAATATAAATCCTATTTCCGCTGAATATGGTCAAAACGCAAAAGGGACCGCTGCACTAAAACTGTGCAGCGGTCCCTTTTGTATTTGTGTTTTTACCCTGCGGTGCTGGCGGCATCGTCCGCAGCAGGGGCTTCGGCCACGGCGCTGTCTGCGCCGTTTTCTGCCTGCGTCTCCGGCTCAACGGCAGAAGCCGCCGAATCTGCTGCATCCGAACCGGCTGTGGCAAGGATGGCATCCTGCACATCGCTTTCTGCCATGGGTTCCGGCAGGCTTGCGGCAGATGTGCTTTCGGCGCTCTCGGCCTTGGTCTCGCTCTCGGTCAGGCCGGTGAGATACCAGCTGCCGCTCTGACGCTCGAACAGATAGTCCATGTACTTGGTGGGCGTATCCGAGGACACATTGATGATGCTGTCGTCATTGCTTGCCGTGGGGATGTAGCCCACGGTAACGTGCAGCTTGCCGCTGCGCTTGAACAGCTTGGTCACCACTGCACGGTAATAGCCCACGGTGCCGGTGACGGGGATCTTGTAGCACTGGGTGGCATCGTCGAATTCGATGGTCATATCCTCCATCTCAAAGCTGCGGTGGGTCAGCTTGAAGCCCGGGCCCAGCAGCTTTGCAAGGTAAGCGTCCACATCCAGCGAGGGCAGCAGCAGCTGTTCGGTGTCGGGGTCGGTATTGTAGTTGTCAAAACCGCCCTGCGTTTCCTGGATGCTGTAGATGCAGCCCCACACCGCTGCCTCGCGCAGGGTCAGGTCGTCGATGTTCTCAATGCCGTCAAAGGGCATGGGGTCAAACAGCACCAGCCCTTCCAGCTTATCCTCATATTCCTGCTTCTGTGCCGTATCATCGAACAGGTTGGCCACAGCGCCCACACCGGCCCGCAGCACGGTAACAAAGCCCACGACCACCAGAATGGCGACCAGAAGGCCCAGTGCCTGACGCCCGCGGCGGCGCTGCACGCGTGCATGTTCTTCAGGGGTAATAGAATGTTTCATGTTTGTTGTATCTCCCAGGATTGTCAAATGGTACAGTATTCAGTATACCACATACCGGCCCATTGTGCAAAACCATGCCCGTGGTTTTTTTGTGAAAGTACGCGGAGTGCGCCGAATGGACGCGGCTTGCATCATTCCCAGCTTTTCCAGACATCGGGCTGATAGCCCACGGTCGCCTGACGCCCATTGCGCACAATGGGCGTTAAAAACAGCTGCTGGTTTTCAAACAGCTTGTCCTCTTTCTGCCAGTCCACCAGTGCGTCCAGAAGCGCAAGGGTCTGCTTATCCTTGGCCTTGGGGTTCACCAGTTTTTCCCAGCCGCCCAGCGCCCGAGCCACGTTGTCGAACTCGCCGCGGCTCATTTCTTTTTCCTTCAGGTCGATCATCTGGAATTTGACCCCCCGCTCCTTGAAATAGCGCTGGGCCTTTTTGGTATCAAAGCACTTACTGGTGCCGAAGATCTGAATGTTCATGGTACTTCCCTCCTGAAAGTCTATTTTACCACAGCTGCGGGCCGTTGCATAGGCATAATTCGCAGCCAGCCGGGCCATACTGCCTGCAAGGCAAGATCACAAGGAGGTTTTTTCTATGAACGCATACGTTGATCCCGACCTTTGCATCGGCTGCACCCAGTGTGCCGGGCTGTGCCCCGCCGTGTTCCACATGGAGGGCGTTCTGGCAGTGGCCGAGCCCGGGCCGATCCCGCCGGAGGAAGTGCCGCAGGCCGTGGATGCCGCCAATGCCTGCCCGGTGAGCGCTATCCGCATCGAGGAGTAAACGCTCGACGATCCGGCAATACGTTTTTACGCTCTCCCGACGCTTGCCGGAGGGAAGCATGACCACCTGCACTTGCAGACAGCACCTCAACTGCCGCCTTCCCGGGCGGCAGTTTTCGTTTGACATTCTTTTTGCAAATTACAGGCAAAAACGCCCGTGCTCCTGTTGCAGTTTTTTACGCAAAAGTCCCCCGCTGGGTGCGGTTTTGTGCTATACTATAAGATGAGTAATAATGCAACGGAGGAACACGACTATGCGTTTACTGGTCATTGACGGCAACAGCATTGCCAACCGCGCCTTTTTCGGCATCAAGCTGCTGACCACCAAGGACGGACGATACACCAACGCCATCTATGGCTTTCTGAATATCCTGCTCTCCCTGCTCAAGGAGTGTGAACCCGACGAGGTGGCCGTGGCCTTTGACCTGAAGGCCCCCACCTTCCGCCACAAAATGTATGATGGCTACAAAGCCACCCGTCACGGCATGCCTGAAGAGCTGGCCCAGCAGATGCCGGTGCTCAAGGAGCTGCTGGCAGACCTTGGCTACCGCACCGTCACTGCCGAGGGCTGGGAAGCGGACGACATCCTTGGCACGCTGGCCGCTGCCTGTGCCGCCCGGAAGGACGACTGCTTCCTTGCCACAGGAGACCGGGACAGCCTGCAGCTGGTCAGTGACACCACCACCGTGCTGCTTGCCGCCACTGTCATGGGACGCAGCAAAACGGTGACGATGGATGTGGACGCCATTCAGGAAAAATACGGCATCCAGCCCAGACAGCTCATTGAGGTGAAGAGCCTGATGGGCGATGCCTCCGATAATATCCCGGGCGTGCGGGGCATCGGTGAAAAGACCGCTCTGTCTCTGGTGCAGAACTTCGGTTCGCTGGAGGGTGTGTACGAGCACATCGACGACAAGCGCATCAAGCCCAAACAGCGGGAGCACCTTCTCGAATGCCGCGAAATGGCCGAGCTGAGCCACACGCTGGGCACCATCCGCACCGATGCGCCCATTGACACCGCCGAGGGTTCTTACAAGGTGGGCGAAGGCCGCAAGGCTGAGGCTGTGCGCCTTTTGCAGGAGCTGGAGATCCACTCCCTCATTCCCCGCTTTGGGCTGGCCGGCGTTGTCCCTGCCGCACCGGAGGGCGAGGACGGCATCGAGCTTGCACAGGCAGAGCTGGAAGCCCTGCCGCTGGCTCCTTCCGGCACCTATCTGGTTGCCTCCCGCCCCGCCGTCATGGGCAAGCAGGGCACCCGCAACGTGGTGCTGCAGCCGGAAAGCTGGTACGCCGTGCAGGACTGCACCGTTTACCCGCTGGAGGACGCCGACCTTGTGCGCCTGCTGGACAACGCAGACGTAACCCTGGAGGTGTTCAACTCCGCGCCGCTGTACGCCAAAGCCATGGCCGCAGGCGGCTGGGGCAGCAGCATCGTGTGGGACGGCAAGCTTGCCGCCTACCTGCTGGACGCTTCTGCCTCCAAATATCAGATCGGTGAACTGGTATCCAGCTACCGCGCCTCGGCCGCCTTTACCTGCACCGATTACCCGGACGCAGGCCGCCTTGCCGATCTGTTCAGCAAGATGAAGGCCGAGATCACCGCCTGCGGAGAGGACGCCCTTTACAACGAGATCGAGTTCCCGTTGGCACAGGTGCTGGCCGATATGACCCGCACCGGCGTGCTGGTGGACAAAGACGGCATCGAGCAGTTCGGCGTAAAGCTGCGCACTGAGCTGGAGCAGGTGCTCACCCGCATCCACATGGAGACCGGCAGCGCCAGCTTCAACCCCAACAGCCCGAAGCAATTGGGCGAGATGCTGTTTGATACCATGGGCCTGCCCCACGGCAAAAAGACTCAGCGCGGCTGGTCCACCGATGCCGAAACGCTGGAAAGCCTGCGGGATTACCCGCTGGTGGAGGACATTCTGCAGTACCGCGCCTACCAGAAGCTGAACTCCACCTACGTGGAGGGCCTGCTCAAGGTGATCGGCGAGGACGGCCGCATCCACTCCACCTTCAACCAGACCGAGGCCCGCACCGGACGGCTCTCCTCCGACAATCCCAACCTGCAGAACATCCCCATCCGCACCGAGCTGGGCAGCCAGCTGCGCGCCTACTTTGTGGCAAAGCCGGGCTGTGTGCTGGTGGATGCCGACTACAGCCAGATCGAGCTGCGCATTCTGGCCCACATTACCGGTGATGAGCACATGCAGCAGGCATTTTTGAACGGTGAGGACATCCACCGCAGCACCGCCGCAAAAATTTACGGCATCCCGCAGGAAGAGGTCACCTCCCGTCTGCGCTCTTCTGCCAAGGCCATCAACTTTGGCATCATGTACGGCAAGGGTGCCTACAGTCTGGCCAAGGACATCGGCGTGACCGTGAAGGAAGCAGACGCCTTCCTCAAGAACTATCTGGCCGCCTTTCCCAAGGTGAGCGGCTACATGGACAAGACCATCGCGGACGCCAAGGCCGTGGGCTATGTATCCACCCTGTTTGGCCGCCGCCGCGCCTTGCCGGAGCTTTCCAGCTCCAACTTCAATGTCCGCTCCAGCGGCGAGCGGATGGCCCGCAACACCCCCATTCAGGGCACTGCGGCAGACGTCATCAAGCTGGCCATGGTGCGGGTATGGAAGCGGCTGCGGGACGAAAAGATGGAAAGCCGCCTGATCCTGACCGTCCACGATGAACTGATCGTAGAGGCCCCGCAGGCCGAAGCCGAAAAGGCTGCGCAGATCCTGCGGGAGGAAATGGAAGGCTGCGTGCAGTACGCCGTGCCCCTGAGCACCGATGTGCACGCAGGCAAAAACTGGCTGGAGGCCCACTGAAAAATGATCATCTTAGGAATTGAATCCACCTGCGACGAGACCGCCGCAGCGCTTGTGGAGGACGGGCGGCATCTGCTGAGCAACGTCATCTCCACCAGCGTCAAAGAACAGGCTCTGTACGGCGGCGTTGTGCCGGAGATCGCCAGCCGCCGCCACTGCGAATTTATCAGCGCCACGGTCAAAAAAGCCCTGCTGGACGCAGGCAGGACCATCGACGATGTGGATGCCGTAGCCGTCACCTTTGCGCCGGGGCTCATCGGCGCGGTGCTGGTGGGTGTGAACTTTGCCAAGGGTCTGGCCTACTCAGCGGGCAAGCCGCTGGTGCCGGTGCACCATCTGCGGGGACACATCGCCGCACTCTACCTGACCCACCCGGAGCTGAAGCCGCCCTTCCTCTGTCTGGTGGCCTCCGGCGGGCACAGCCACATCGTGGAGGTGCAGGACTACACCCACTACCACATCCTCGGCCACACGGTGGACGACGCCGCCGGTGAAGCCTTTGACAAGGTGGCCCGCACGCTGGGTCTGCCCTATCCCGGCGGCCCCAGCGTGGCCAACGCCGCCAAGACCGGTGACCCCAAGGCTTACCGCCTGCCGGTGCCCCATGTGGAGGGCAAATATAACGTGAGCTTTTCCGGCCTGAAAACCGCCGTGCTGAACGAGGTGAACAAGGCTCAGATGAAGGGCGAAGAAGTGAATGTACCCGACCTTGCTGCCAGCTTTCAGGAGCGCATTGCGGGCATTCTGGCCGAAAAGCTGCTGCTGGCTGCTGCAGATACCGGTGCAAAGCAGGTGTGTCTGGCGGGCGGCGTTGCCGCCAACGGACGGCTGCGCCAGCTGGTGAACGATGGTGCCCAGAAGCTGGGCGCCAAGGTCTACCTGCCGGAGCTGAAATTCTGCGGTGACAACGGCGCTATGATCGCGGCACAGGGGTATTACCAGTACATTGCCGGGCACACTGCCGGGCTGGAGCTGAACGGCCTGCCCACTTTGCCCATCGACTACGAATAAGCAACAAAAAAGACCTGCCTTTCCGGGATCTCCGGAAGGACAGGTCTTTTTCTTATGCAAAATATTCCTGTGCACGCTTTGCAGCGTTGTTGATGCAGGCCCGCAGCTCGTCCAGCGTATCAAACTTTTTGCTGGGGCTGAGGTAGGCGTGGAACTCCACCACCGGGTCGGTGCCGTAGAGGTCGCCGGAAAAACCCGGGATAAAGGTCTCGCAGGTCACCTTGGTGGCATCGTCGTTGACGGTGGGGCGGCTGCCAAGGCCGGTGGCCGAAGGATACCATTTGCCGCCGATGAGGGTACGGGTGATATAGATGCCGCTGCGGGGCAGCTGAAAGCCCTCGGGGTACAGCTGGTTGATGGTGGGCACCCCCAGCGTATGGCCCAGACCTGCACCGTGCTGCACCTCGAACCGGATGGCGTAGGGCATCCCCAGCATGGCGTTTGCTGCCGGGATGTCGCCGCCTTCCAGCGCGGTGCGGATGCGGGTGGAGGACACCGGCTTTTCCTCAAACTGCGCCATGGGCACCACGATCACCTTTACGCCCAGCGGCTCGCACAGGGTGCGCAGCAGCTCCGGGTTTCCGGCAGCTTTGGCCCCAAAGGTGAAGTTTTCGCCGCAGACCAGTGCCCGGGCGCGGCAGTCCCGCACGATGCCCAGCACGAACTGCTCCGGCGTCAGGCCCTTGATCTCCTCAAAGTCCGGCGTGAGGTAATACTCCACGCCAAGGCTTGCCACCAGTGCATGTTTATCTGCTGTGGACAGCAGCCGTTTGCCCTTCATCTTGTTCACCACCGGCAGCCTGAAGGTGAACAGTGCCGGCGCTGCATCGTTGGCTCCGGCCCACTGCACTGCCTCGTTGATCACTGCCCGGTGGCCGATGTGGATACCGTCAAAAAAGCCCATTGCCACTGCGGTGCCTTTTTCCGACTGCGCCAGCGGCAGCGGCGCAAACTGTGAAATGATCTGCATGGGTCTTGTTTCCTTTTCTTTCGGGATACGCCCTCACCCGCCCTTGCGAAGCTGACCGGTGAGGGTGTCAATTTCGTTCTACGAACAGCTTTTCTACCCGGAGCACGCCCTGCACGATGTTGGCAAGGCCCAAAAACTGTCCTGCCGCATTGCGCACCCGGTAACGGCCATCTGCCGCCGGGTAGCGGCTGGTGGGACAGCCGTTGTACAAATGCTGCTCCACCCATGGCTCCACCACCAGCAGCGGCAGGCTCTCGAACACGCTCTCCACCGGCAGCATCAGTGCTTCCAGTGCGGGCAGCCCCTGCTCTTTGGCGGCAAGGATCTCTTCCAGCGTGTGGGCGTCGGCTTCGGTATACACCCCGGCCGAGGTGCGGCGCAGCGCGCTCATGGTGCCCTTCTGGCCCATGGCGGCGGCAATGTCTTCCAGCAATGTGCGGATATAGGTGCCCTTGGAGCACTGCACATCCAGCACATATTCATTCTCTGCCGGGCTGCCGCCGTAGGTGATGCGGTAGATCTCAATAGGCCGAGCCTTGCGTTCCACGGTCACGCCCTCACGGGCCAGCTTATACAGCGGCTGGCCGTTCAGCTTGATGGCCGAATACATGGGCGGCACCTGCATCTGCGGGCCGATGAACTGCGGCAGCACCGCCAGCAGTTCCTGCTCCCCGGCGGTAACCGGTGCGGTCTCCAGCACGGTGCCGGTCACATCACCGGTATCCGTGCGTGCGCCCAGCCGGAGCACCGCGCGGTAGCTCTTATCGTGGTTCAGCTGCAGATCCACCGCCTTGCTGGCCCCGCCGCAGAACACCGGCAGAACACCGGTGGCCATGGGGTCCAGCGTGCCGCTGTGGCCCAGCTTGCGGGTGCCCAGCACGCCGCGCAGCTTTGCCACTACATCGAAGCTGGTCCAGTCCATGGGCTTGTCAACGATCAGGATGCCCTGCATTTATGTTTCCTCCTGCGGTGCGTCCAGCTCGGCTTCCACCTCTGCCAGAATTGCATTTTTTGCGTTTTCCAGATTGCCCAGCAGCTCACAGCCTGCAGCGCGGCTGTGACCGCCGCCGCCCAGACGCCGGGCGATGGCGCAGGCATCCACACCCTTTGCGGTGCGCACGCTGATACGGTAGCTGCCGCCGGGCTGCTGCCGCAGAGTCAGGCCTACCTTGACCCCTTCGATGCTCACGGGCAGGCTGGTCAATTCTTCCAGATCGGCCGGGTCCACCCCGCTCTGCTCGATCTCGTCCCGGGTGAGGTAAATGAGCGCGCACCGGCCGTCCAGATAGTATTCCAGATGGTTGCGTGCGATGCGCTCCGCTTCCATGCGCTCACGGGGCTTGGTATCGAACAGCAGGGTGTTCAGCTCCTCCACATGGCAGCCCGCCTCAATGAGCTTTGCCGCCACAAGGTGGGTGTTGGCCGTGGTGGAGGAAAAGCGGAAGCATCCCGTGTCGGTGGCAAGGCCGGTGTACAGGCAGTCCGCGATGTGTGGGGTGATTGCCACGCCCATGGCGCAGATGACCTCGTACAGCAGCTCTGCCGCCGCTGCGGCGCTGCCATCCAGCAAGGTGAAGTCGGCATAGCCGCTGTTGCCCGAATGATGATCGATACACAGGTCTACATGACGTGAATACTGCGGCACGCCGTTGTTTTCACCAAACAGCTGTACGCTGGCAACATCCACAGCCACCACCGTTTTGGGCTCAAACTCTCCTTTGAACATGTGCGCATTGGTGAACGCATACCGGGTGGGAATGACATCGGAGCAAAGCACCGCTGCCTCCTTATCCAGCATTTTCAGGGCACAGTACAGGGCACTGCCGCAGCCAATGGTATCGCCGTCCGGGTTTTTGTGACACAGAATCAAAATGTTGTCCGCAGTCATCAGGCGCTGGGCCATCTGCTGCACATTCAACTGCTCTGTCATTCCATGATCCATCCTTTCCGCACCGACTGAATTATTCCTTGGTCTCCTCCGGTGCATCGGCTTCCGTATCAGCGTCGCCGTTCACGTTCAGCGTGCGGAGCAGCTCATTGATGTGGGCTGCGTAGGCTGCGCCATCATCCTCTACAAAGATAAAGCGGGGAGCCTTGCGGATGTGCATTTTTTTGCTCACCTCGGTGCGCACATGACCGGCTGCGCGGTTCAGTGCCTCGATGGCGGGCTTAGGGCCGTCCTCGCGGCCCATGACGCTCACGTATACCTTGGCCACATCCAGGTCGGGGGTCACATCCAGACGGGTGACAGTCAAAAGACCGCCCTCCAGCCGGGGATCCTTCAGTCGGCCGATGATGGCAATGACCTCGCGCTTCATATCCTGCGCAAGGCGGCCCATATTTTTCTGAGACATAGTATTCTCCTTACAAAAGAAAACCCTCTCAGCCTCGCTTCGCTCGGCAGCTCTCCCGAGGGGCGAGCTTTTTGCGTGGATACGGCAAACGTTCCGTTTCTCAGCAAACCTCCCACCTCGGGGGAGGTGGCATTGCGCCAGCAATGACGGAGAGGGTTATTTCAGATCTTAGTCGCGGTACTCTTCCATCTTGAAGGCTTCGTACACGTCGCCTTCCTTGACGTCGGCAAACTTTGCCAGAGTAACGCCGCATTCGTAGCCCTCGGCCACTTCCTTGACGTCGTCCTTGAAGCGCTTCAGGGATGCGATCTCGTCCTCGGTGACCACGATGCCGTCACGCACCACGCGCACCTTGCTGTCGCGGGTGATCTTGCCGCTGGTCACACGGCAGCCTGCAACGGTGCCCACGTTGGAGATCTTGTACACCTGACGTACCTGCAGCTCGCCCAGAGACACCTCACGGAACTTGGGAGCCAGCATGCCCTTCATAGCGTCGGTGACATCGTTGATGGCATCATAAATGACGCGGTACATACGCATTTCCACCTTGGTGGCAGCAGCTTCTTCCTTGGCCACGTTGTCGGGACGGACGTTGAAGCCGATGATGATGGCGTTGGAGGCATCGGCCAGATCCACGTCGGACTTGCTGATGGCACCGACACCGGCATGGATGACGCGCACACGCACCTCGTCGTTGGAGATCTTCTCCAGACTCTGCTTCACAGCCTCGGCAGAGCCCTGCACATCGGCCTTGACCACGATGGCCAGTTCCTTCATGTCGTTCTGAGCCATCTGGCTGAACAGGTTATCCAGCGTGACCTTCTGGAAGGAGGAGAACTGCTTTTCCTTGGCGGCAGCAACGCGCTGTTCGGCCAGCTCACGGGCCAGACGCTCGTCCTCAACAGCCTCGAACAGATCGCCTGCTTCCGGCACTGCGGTCAGGCCGGTGATCTCCACAGGGGTAGAGGGGCCGGCATCGCTCAGCAGCTGGCCCTTGTCGCTGCGCATGGTGCGCACACGGCCCACAGCGGTACCGGCAATGATGACGTCGCCGGAGTGCAGGGTGCCGTTCTGCACCAGAATGGTGGCAATGGGGCCCTGGCCCTTGTCCAGACGGGCCTCGACGACCGCACCCTTGGCGCGGCGGTTGGGGTTTGCCTTCAGCTCCATGACCTCAGCTTCCAGAGCGATGCGCTCCAGCAGGTCGTTGATGCCCATGCCGGTCAGGGCAGACACCGGGATGCAGGCTACATCGCCGCCCCAGTCCTCGGTGATGATGCCGTACTTGGTCAGGCCTTCCATCACGCGCTCGGGGTTTGCGGTGGGCTTATCCATCTTGTTCATTGCCACGATAATCTTGACATTTGCAGCCTTGGCGTGGTTGATGGACTCGATGGTCTGGGGCATGATGCCGTCGTCGGCAGCAACCACCAGAACGGCAATATCGGTCATGTTGGCACCGCGGGCACGCATGGAGGTGAACGCCTCGTGGCCCGGGGTATCCAGGAAGGTGATGAGGCTGTCGTTGACCTTGACCTGATATGCACCGATGGCCTGCGTGATGCCGCCGGCCTCGCCTGCGGTGACGTTGGTCTTGCGGATGGCGTCCAGAATACTGGTCTTGCCGTGGTCAACATGGCCCATGACACAGACCACCGGGGGACGCTCCACCAGATCCTCCTGCGAATCCTCTTCCTGCGTGAACAGGCGCTCTTCGATGGTCACATGCACCTCGTGCTCGACCTTTGCGTGGAACTCCTCTGCCAGCAGAGAAGCGGTATCGAAATCGATCACGTCGTTGATGGCGTGCATCTCGCCCATCTGCATGAACTTGGCAATGACCTTGCCGGCCTGCTGCTTCAGGCGGGCAGCCAGCTCGCCCACGGTGATCTCGTCGGGGATCATCACCTTCAGCTGTGCGCTGCGGGCCTTTTCCAGCTGGATGCGCTGCAGACGCTCGAACTCGGTCTCGCGCTTGCCCTTCTGGAACTGCTGGCGCTGGCGCTGGCCGCGCTGGGTGAACTTCTGCTTGTTGCCCTGCGGCGTGGGCTTGCGGCGGTTCTCGGTGTTCTTGGTGGAAGCCAGATCATCGTAGCGGGCATCGAAGCGATCCACGTTCATGTCCACGGTACGGGTATCCACGGTCACCTGATTGTCCTCACGGCGCACAGAAACAGCCTGTGCCGGAGCATTTGCAGCCTTGGCACCGGTCTCGCGGGCCAGCTCGCTCAGGGAAACGGTCTTTTCCTCGCGCTTTTTGTGCTGCTCGGGCTTTTTATCGTTGTGCTTATTGTTATTGTTGTTTTTGTTCTGCTGGGCAGGCTCAGCCTTCTTGGCAGCGGGCTGCTCCGGCTTCTTTTCGGCCTTGGGGGCCTCGGGCTTCTTGTCTGCCTTCTTGTCTGCCTTCTTCTCAGCAGCCTTGGGCTCTTCCTTGGGGGCCTTTGCACTGTTCAGGAACTCGTTCAGATCCTTCACGCTGCCGGCCTTGCTGAACTTCTCCAGCAGGTAGTTCAGCTCGTTCTCTTCCAGATTGGAGCTGTTCTTCTTGCCGGTGCTGCCCATGGCGTTCAGCTCATCCAGGACCTTCTTGGCAGAAACGTTCAGGTCCTTTGCAAAGTCACTCACTTTATATTTTACGATCATTCGCTCATATCCTCCTCATTTTTGATTGCTCCGCAGTCCGACAGGCGGTCAAAGCAGAGCTTTGCGAGGTTGCGGTCGGTCACCGCATAAACAGCCACAGGCTTGCGGCTGATATCGGCCAGCTTATCCTGCGTAAGCGGCATGGTGATCACATCCACCAGATCGCCCACAGAATAGTTGAGGCGCTGCACGGTCTTGGCGCTGGCATCGGATGCCACCATCACCAGCCATGCCTTGCTCTTGACGCAGGCATCTTCCACGGCGTCAAAGCCCATGGTCAGTGCGCCTGCCTTGCGGCACAGGCTCAGTGCCTGAAACAGCGCTTCCTCCGGGGGCAGCTTGGGTTTTGCGGGGGTGTTATTCTTCTTTGCCATTGTCTGCTGCCTCCTTTGCGGCTTCGGCCAGCTGTGCGGCCAATGCCTCGTATACTTCGGCGGGAACCGGCTGCTCAAAGCAGCGCTCCAGCGCCTTTTTCTTTTTTGCCTTGGTCAGGCAGTCGGGGTTCGGGCAGAGATAGGCTCCGCGGCCCGGCTTTTTGCCGACCAGATCAATGCTGATCTCTCCGCTGGGTGCACGCACCACACGCACCAGCTCCTTTTTGGGGCGGCTGGTCATGCAGCCGATGCACTGGCGGGAAGGGATCTTTTTCTGTGCCATCCGGTTTCCCTCCTTTGGCCATCTGCGCCGGAATTACTCGGCGTCGGTCTCGGCTTCCTTCTTGGGCTCTTCCTCACCGTAGTAGCCGCTCTCGGGGCGGATATCGATGTTGTAGCCGGTCAGACGTGCGCACAGGCGGGCGTTCTGGCCCTTGTTGCCGATGGCAAGGCTCAGCTGCTGGTCGGGCACGGTGACGCGGCAGGAACGGGTCTCGCCGGGCAGCAGCTCCACCTTGACCACCTTGGCAGGGCTCAGGGCTGCGGAGATGAACTCGGAGATATCCTCGCTCCACTTCACGATATCGATCTTCTCGCCGCCCAGCTTCTCGACCACGGCAGCCACGCGGGCGCCGTGCTCACCGATGCAGGCAGAAACAGGGTTGACATTGGGGTCCTTGCTCCACACAGCCATCTTGGTGCGGGCACCGGCCTCGCGGCTGATGGCCTTGACCTCCACAGTGCCGTCAAAGATCTCGGGCACTTCCAGCTCGAACAGGCGCTTGACAAGGCCGGGGTGGGTGCGGCTGATCATGACGCGGGGGCCGCGCTCGGTGCTGACCACGTCCACAACGTAGACCTGCAGGGTCTCGCCCTCGGTATAGACCTCGCCGGGCACCTGCTCGTTGCGGGGCAGGACGGCCTCGCCGCCCTTGCCCAGATCCAGAGCAACGATGCCCTTCTCGGGGTCAACGCGGGTGACGGTGGCCTGCACGATGTCGTGTGCACGGGACTGGATCTCGCTGAGCTGCTGGCTGCGCTCGGCCTCGCGGATACCCTGACGGATGACATGCTTTGCAGTCTGTGCAGCAATGCGGCCAAAGTCCTTGGTCTTGAGCGGGGTGATGATGCGGTCGCCCACCTCGTAGGTCTTGCGGATCTTCTGTGCCTCGGTGATGCCGATCTCAGAATGCTCGTCGTACCAATCCTCATCGGCCACAACGTCCTGGATCAAGGCCACATCAAAGCGGCCTGCGGCGGGGTCGATATCCACCTTCACATGGTCTTCCTCCACCTCATAGTTCTTCTTGACGGCAATGATGATCGCAGCCTTGATCTTCTCGATCAGGTACTCTGCGGTGATGCCGCGCTCATGCTCCAGCATGGAGAGAGCTTCAAAAAATTCATTGTTCGCTGCTGCCATTTTTCGGGTTCCTCCTGTAATTTACTCTCTTATCTATGTTAATCAAACAGGTCTTCATCATCGCACAGGTTCACGCTGGCTGAGGCGTTCACCTCAAAGGTAACAGCGCCTGCATCAGTGTCCACCGTGACGGTGCTGCCCTCGCGGCCTGTCAGGATACCGGCAAACTCGCGCACGCCGTCGGCGTTCGGACGAATGAGCTTTACCCGGACTTTCTGGCCCTTGAGGGCCTCGTAGTGCTCCGGGCGGGTGAGCTTACGGCCAAGGCCGGGGCTGCCAACCTCCAGATAATAGCTCTGGTCGATGGGGTCTGCCTCATCCAGAATGGGGTCCAGCGCATGGGAGACATCCGCGCAGGTGTCCGTATCCATGGTGCCGTCCTTATCGATGAGCACGCGGAGATACCAGTCCGGACCTTCCTTTTCAAAAACCACGTCCCACAGGCGCAGGCCCATGCCCTCCACGGTGGGGCGGACAAGCGCTTCGACTCTCTGGGCGGTGTTGCCGCCAGACTGCTTCGCCATAAAAAACCTCCATACAAACAAGAAACGCGGACCTTGCGGCCCACGTTTCAGGTTAAACTATATCGTACTACTAGAATATACCATACATCCCGCGATTATGCAAGCATTTTCGCAGATTTTTTTCGCCGCAGAGTCTTTTACAGCACCCAGATGCCGTCCCGAAACAGCTCCACGGTGCGGCCATCGCGGCATTTGCCGGTGATATGGCTGTCCTCGGCACCGATCATCACATCCTCATGCAGATGCGACTGGTTCATGCCGCGGGCCAGCAGCTCCTCTTTGGAAAGCGCCGTGCCGCCCTTCGTGGTGCCGGGATAGCTGGCACCAAAGGCGATATGACAGGCGGCGTTCTCGTCAAACAGAGTGCTGTAGAACAGCTTTCCGCTGCGGTTGATGGGGCTGCTTGCAGGCACCAGTGCCACCTCGCCGATGCTGCGGGAGCCCTCATCCCCGTCCAGCAGACGGCCCAGCAGCAGCTGTCCCTGCTCGGCGTGATAGTCCACCACCCGGCCCTTCTCAAAGGTGACGCGGAAGTTCTTGATAAGCTGGCCGTTGAACACATAGGGCTTGGTGCCACAGACGACACCCTCCACCTTATCTTTATGGGGCGCAGTGAATACCTCTTCCGTTGGGATGTTGGGCAGGAATACCACACCCTTTTCACTCTTGCTGGCGGCGCTCTCCCACACAGCCTGATCCGCAAGACCCACGGTCAGGTCGGTGCCGTTGCTGCTTTCAAAATGCACGCTTTCCAGATCCAGCGCATTCATTTTGTCGCGCAGGGCAGAGAGCCGCTCCATATGGGTCTTCCACTCGCACACCGGGTCGCCGCCGGTGACCCGGCAGACGTCAAAGATCAGCTTCCACAAAGCTTCCATGGCAGCGTCTGCGTCCAGCTCCGGGAAGATCTTCTTTGCCCACGGCACGCTGGGCAGGGCCGCAATGGACCACTGCACCCGGTCGTTCATGGTGTATTCCTGCCACTCTTCCATAAAGGCGCGGCGGGCGGCATTTACCCGGCTGATCTTGTTGCCATCCAATCCGGCATACAGCTCCGGGTCGTCCGCAATGAGGTGCAGCACACACACGCCGCCCTCGCTTTCGGCATAGTCGAGATAGCGGCGCAGCTGCCATGGCTTGTGGTCGGTCAGCGCTTCCTCGCTGCCCAGCTCCATGCGGGCGCGGGCCACAGCGTCATCGCTCCAGTTCACCTGCACATCCCGGGCACCGGCTTCGTAGGCGCTGCGCACGCACAGCCGCGCCAGCGGCGCGCCCTCCAGCGGGCAGTTGATGATGAGTGTCTGCCCGGGCTGCGGGTTCACCCCCACCCGGACGATGAAATCGGCATATTTTTTCAGCAGTTCGTCAAAGTTTTCCACGGTAGAACCTCCTGCGGTGTAGAAATCATGTTTTTCTGTTTTTCAGTATACCCGGTACAAGCCGTTCTGTCCAGTAAAAAGAAAACAGACCCCTCCTGCTGTTGAAAAAGCAGGAAACGTCTGTTATACTGTCTTTTGAGAGTGCTGTCTACATACGGCAGGCGGTCTATGCCTTTTCGGCCCTGCGTCGGGAAGGCGAACATTTTTGTCGTACCCCGACGCTTTGCAGCGAAGGGGGTGATGCTTCATGACGCTTTTAGAAACTCTGGCTCTGCTCACATTGCTTGCAACCGTGAGCTTTGGCATTTTCGATATCGCGTGGAAGATCTTCAATAACAAAAAATGACCGCCCTCAGCGTCCAAACCTGAGCGGTCATCTTTTGATTATCGCGCCGGAAAGGTACTGACCGTTTGCCAGACAGCACTTTCTTTATTTGTATTATAGCACAGCCCCGCCGAAATTGCAACGGCGGGGCTGTTTTTTATCGCCTGAAAGCGAATTTTTCTCAGAACTCGATCTTGCTCTCGATATAAGCTTTCAGCTCGGAGATGGGCATACGCACCTGCTCCATGGTGTCGCGGTCGCGGACGGTGACGCAGTTGTCGGCGGCAATGCCCTTGGCCTCGTCGCCCACGGTATCAAAGTCCACGGTGATGCAGTACGGGGTGCCGATCTCGTCCTCGCGGCGGTAACGCTTGCCGATGGAACCGGTATCGTCGTAATCCACCATGAAGTACTTGCTCAGCTCGTTGCGGATCTCCATGGCCTTCTCGCCCAGCTTCTTGCTCAGGGGCAGCACGGCGCACTTGTAGGGAGCCAGAGCCGGATGCAGATGCAGCACGGTGCGGATATCCTCCTTGCCCTTGCTGTCGGTCAGGTGCTCCTCGTCGTAGGCCTCGCACAGGAAGGCCAGCGCCACACGGTCGCAGCCCAGAGAGGGCTCGATGACGTAGGGGATGTAGTGCTCGTTGGTCTCGCTGTCGAAGTACTCCAGGCTCTTGCCGGAAGCCTCCTGATGGCGGGTCAGGTCGTAGTTGGTACGGTCTGCAATGCCCCACAGCTCACCCCAGTCGGTGAACGGGAAGGCGTACTCGATATCGGTGGTAGCGCGGCTGTAGAAAGCCAGCTCTGCAGGCTCGTGGTCACGCAGGCGCAGATGCTCCTTCTTGATGCCAAGGCTCAGCAGCCAGTTCTCGCAGTAGTCCTTCCAGTAAGCGAACCATTCCAGATCGGTGCCGGGCTTGCAGAAGAACTCGCACTCCATCTGCTCGAACTCGCGGGTGCGGAAGGTGAAGTTGCCCGGGGTGATCTCATTGCGGAAGGCCTTACCCACCTGACACACGCCGAAGGGCAGCTTGCGGCGGGTGGTGCGCTGGATGTTGGCAAAGTTGACGAAGATGCCCTGTGCGGTCTCGGGACGCAGATAGCAGGTGGAAGAGCTGTCCTCGGTAACACCGATGGCGGTCTTGAACATCAGGTTGAACTTGCGGATGGGGGTGAAGTCATGCTTGCCGCAGACGGGGCAGACGATGTCCTCATGCTCTGCGATGAAGGCATCCATCTCGTCAAAGCTCATGGCATCCACATTCACCTCGGGGTGCTCCTCACCGATCAGCTTGTCGGCGCGGTGGCGTGCCTTGCAGGCGCGGCAGTCCAGCAGGGGGTCCGAGAAGCTGGACACATGGCCGGTGGTCACCCAGGTCTGGGGGTTCATGATGATGGCCGCATCCAGACCCACATTATAGGGGCTCTCCTGCACGAATTTCTTCAGCCATGCCTTTTTGACATTGTTCTTGAACTCGACGCCCAGCGGGCCGTAGTCCCAGCTGTTGGCCAGACCGCCGTAGATCTCGGAACCGGGGAACACATAACCACGGTTCTTGCAGAGATTGACGATCATATCAAGGGTCTTTTCGCTCTGTTCCATTGTAGTACATCCTTTCCGTCCGCGGCTGGTTTGCCGTGTCGTTGTTGTATCGTTCCGGCAGCTTTCCCCACTGCCGGGCGTGCTTTTCAAAGGGAAAGCACAGTATCTTTACTGTACCATGTTTTGCGCCGCTTGTAAAGCCGAAAACCGGCCTGCTTTGGGGAACAGACCGGTTTTTGCTCTTATTTATGGTATTTCATTCCTGCATTGATGGTGCAGGCACGGTAGATCTGTTCCGTGAGCACAAGGCGGGCCAGCTGGTGGGGCATGGTGATGCGGCCCATGCTGAACTTGAGGGCCGCAGCCTTTTTCACCTCATCGGACAGGCCGTGGGACGAACCGATCACAAAGGCCACGTCCCCTGCCCCGCTGTTCGCGCGGTCGGCAAGGAACTGCGCCAGCTCGTCGGAGGAGATCTGCCTGCCCTCGATGCACATGGCCACGATGGCAGCGCCCTTGCGCACGTTGGACAGGATGGCTTTGCCCTCCTTGTCCAGCGCCTTTTTCACCACGGCATCGGAGGCGTTCTTCTCCTCGATCTTCTCTTCCGGCAGTTCGATGATGCGGAAGGACGCGAAGGCGGCAAGGCGCTTCTGGTACTCCGCTACGCCCTCGGCGAAATATTTGGCATTCAGCTTGCCCACACAGATCAGGTCGATGTTTTGCATTGCAGTTTCCTCTTTTATATCGAAACGATTTAAAATTGTCTCCGCTTCGCTCTGGACGAGTTGTGGCACCCAGCGTCTGCTACGGCCCTTGAGCGGGCCTTGCATCCTGCTGGCCACGGCCCCAACAGCTCCTCCCTGCATTCCCTCTTTTGTCGCTATGCGACATCTTCCCCCGGCCGGGGGAAGTCTTTGGCCGCAGGCCGCAGTCGTCGCCGTTGCAATAACAGCGGAAATTCCATTTTTATTTTCGTGTTTGTCGCGGCCTGCGGGCCGCTCCAAACACATTTTCACGGGTGGGGTCGCTGCCGGAAAATGCATTTTCCGCTGCGCGACGACTACAAGTCGACAGCAGCAAGATGCCGTTTGCCGTTGCAGCCTTTCTTGTGAAAAGGCAAATTGGAAAAATCCGCAGATTTTTCCAATTTGCAATCATTAAAATCAACTTCCGCTGAGAATGGCAGAGCGAAGCGGAGCCATTTCGCAATAAAAAACGTTTTACAGCAGGCTCATCTGCTCGCCCTCGTCCTCGGCGCGAATCAGCGCACCGGTGGCGGGCAGGCTGCGCACCCGGTAGCGGTGGGGGTTCGCCAGCTCCAGCGTGTCCGCTGGCACCACCGAAGCGATGGTCTGGTTCTTTTTCAGTGTGACCACCGCCACGCCCTGACTGTCGCGGGTGGCCTTTGCGGCGATCTGCGCCGTGCCCACCAGCAGCATCCGGCTGGCACTGGTGCGGATGGCAAGCTCGGTCTCCTCCGGCAGGAACAGCAGCGTTGCCAGCGGCTCCTTGTCGCAGTAGGCCTTGAGCAGCTTGCGGCGGTTCTGCTTGGTGGCGTAGGAGCTGAGGGGGATTTTCGCGCACTTACCGCTGGCAAAGAAGAACAACATAAAACCGCTGTAGTCGCCGGTGATGACCATGCTCAGCACATTTTCGCCCTCATCCATGCCCAGACGGCCCGGGATGAAAATGCCCATCTGGGCCACCTTGCCGTCCTCCAGCTCAGCCAGACGCACCTTGTACACCTGCTGCTTGTCGGTAAAGAACAGCGCCTCCACATTGTTGCGGGTCTCTACCTGCTGGATGATCTCGTCCCCCTCTTTCAGCTTGTGGGCACCGGCGGTGCGCAGGCTCTGGGGCGGGATCTTCTTGAAGTAGCCCTCCCGGGTAAAGAACACGGTCACGGGATAATCCGGCACAGCCTCCTCCTCGGCAGAGCCGTCCTCCTCCGGCAGGTCGTACAAAATCTCGCTGCGGCGGGGCTGGCCGTATTTCTTCGCTACATCGTTCAGTTCATTGATGATGATGCGGCGAATGCGGGCGGGCTTTGCCAGCACATCGTTCAGGTCGGCGATGTCCTTTTCCAGCTGTTCGATCTCACCGGTGCGCTTGAGGATGTATTCCCGGTTCAGATGGCGCAGCTTGATCTCCGCCACATAGTCGGCCTGCACCTCGTCGATGCCAAAGCCGATCATCAGGTTGGGCACCACCTCGGTCTCTTCCTCGGTGGTGCGGATAATTTTGATTGCCTTGTCGATATCCAGCAGGATGGCGGCAAGACCCTGCAGCAGGTGCAGCCGCTTTTCCTTGCCGTGCAGGTCATAATAAGTGCGGCGGCGCACGCACTCCACGCGGAAGGCCGTCCACTCCTTCAAAATTTCGCGCACGCCCATGACCCGGGGCTGACCGGACACCAGAATGTTGAAGTTTGCGCTGAAACTGTCCTCCAGCGGGGTGGCCTTGAACAGCTTCGCCATCAGCTTGTCAGCGTCCACACCGCGCTTGAGGTCCAGCGTCAGCTTCAGGCCGTTCAGGTCGGTCTCGTCACGCATGTCGCTGATTTCCTTGACCTTGCCGGTCTTGACCAGCTCTGCGATCTTGTCCATAATGGCCTCCACCGTGGTGGTGGGCGGGATCTGGGTCACCTCGATCATGTTTTCGCCGGGCACCACATTGTAGCGGGCACGCACCTTCACGCTGCCGCGGCCGTTCTCGTAAATTTCACGCATCTGCGCTTCATCGTACAGGATCTGGCCGCCGCCCACAAAGTCCGGGGCAGGCATGGTGGTGGAGATGTCGTGCTTTTCATCCTTCATCAGGGCCACGGTGGTGGCGCACAGCTCTGCCAGATTGAAGGAGCAGATGTTGCAGGCCATGCCCACCGCGATGCCCAGTGTATTGTTGGCCAGAATGGTGGGGAAGGTGACCGGCAGCAGGGTAGGCTCGGTGGTGGTGCTGTCGTAGTTGGGCACAAAGTCCACGGTCTCCTTGTCGATATCCCGGAACAGCTCCTCGCACACATCCTCGAGCTTCGCCTCCGTGTAACGGGCAGCAGCGTAGGACATATCGCGGCTGTAGGCCTTGCCGAAGTTGCCCTTGCTGTCCACAAAGGGCACCAGCAGGCTCTCGTTGCCGCGGCCCATGCGCACCATGGTGTCGTAGATGGCGGCATCGCCGTGGGGGTTCAGGTGCATGGTGCTGCCCACGATGTTGGCAGACTTGGTGCGTGCGCCCTTGAGCAGGCCCATCTCGTACATGGTGTACAGCAGCTTGCGGTGCGCCGGCTTGAAGCCGTCGATCTCCGGCAGTGCGCGGCTGACGATGACGCTCATGGCGTAGGGCATATAGTTGGTTTCCAGCGTGCGGGTGATGGGGTCCTCCAGCACGCTGCCCGCGTTCAGAATTTCAACGCCGTCGCCCAGCTGCGGGCGCACCGGCTTTATAGCTTTCTTGGTCGATTTTCTAGGCATCTTCTAACCTCTTGACGATTTTAAATGGGCGCCGCTCTCGCTCTGCCCATATTCAGCGGAAAATATTTTTTATTTTTGCAGCTCTGGATGGCCTGCGGGCCATCCTGAGCTGCTCTTTCACCGATGGAGCCGTTCCGGTTTTCTGCATTTTTCCCTTAAAATGCCGTGACCCGTTGGGGCCTTCTTCGTGAAAACGTGATTTGGAGCAGCCCGCAAGCTGCGACAAATCACCAAATTAAAATAACGTTACCTCTGTCATTGCCAGAGCGCAAGCGGAGGCAATTTAAAATCATCAGCTCACGTCCAGATCGTCCAGATACTCTGCGCCGTGCTGCGCAATGTGTTCCTTGCGGCCTGCAAGGTTATCACCCAGCAGGATGTCGAACACCTGCGCGGTCTGCACCACATCGGTGGGCATCACTTTAATAAGACGGCGGCTTTCCGGGTTCATGGTGGTCAGCCACATCATCTCGGGGTCGTTCTCGCCCAGACCTTTGGAGCGCTGGATGGTATATTTTTTCTCCCCGATCTCTTCCAGAAAAGCGGCCTTTTCCGGTTCGGTATAGGCAAAATAGGTGCGTTCCTTCGTGGTGATCTCGTACAAAGGCGACTCGGCGATATACACATAGCCCTTCTCGATCAGGGTCGGCGTCAGGCGGTAGAGCATGGTGAGCACCAGCGTGCGGATCTGGTAGCCGTCCACATCGGCATCGGTACAAATGACGATCTTATTGAACCGCAGGTTGTCGAGGTTGAAGGTCGCCAGCTCCTTGTTGTGCTTGCCGCCCAGCTCCACGCCGCAGCCCATCACCTTGATGAGGTCCACGATGACGTCCGACTTGAAGATGCGGGCATAGTCCGCCTTCAGGCAGTTCAGGATTTTGCCGCGGATGGGCATGATGGCCTGATACTCGCTGTCCCGGCTGGACTTGACCGCACCCATAGCGGAATCGCCCTCCACGATGTACAGCTCCCGGCGGGAGGCATCCTTGGTGCGGCAGTCCACGAACTTCTGCACCCGGTTGGCAAGGTCGATCTGGGTGGACAGCGTCTTTTTGATGCTCTGGCGCGTTTTTTCAGCATGTTCGCGGCTTTGTTTATTCACCAGCACCTGCTGGCAGATCTTCTGGGCCTCCTCCGGTTTTTCCAGAAAATACACTTCCAGATAGTGCTTGAGAAAGTCGGTCATGGCCTGCGAGACGAATTTGTTGGTGATGGCCTTTTTGGTCTGGTTCTCGTAGCTGGTGCGGGTGGAAAAGCTGGAGGACACATACACCAGACAGTCCTGCACGTCCTGAAAACTGATGGCGCTCTCGCCCTTTTTGTACAGATTCTTTTCCTTCAGGTACTTGTTGATCTGGTAGACAAAGGCGGTGCGCACCGCGTGCTCCGGGCTGCCGCCGTGCTCCAGCCAGGAGGAGTTGTGGTAGTATTCCAGCAGCTGCACCTTATTGGAAAAGCAGAAGGCGGCGCTCATGCGCACCTTATAGTCCGGCTGGTCCTCGCGGTCCCGGCCCACAGCCTCGCTCTCGCAGCTGAACACCGGGGTCAGGGTGTCCTCCCCGGCGGTTTCGGCTACATAGTCCGCAATGCCGTTCTGGTAGCACCAGCTCTCCTTCCAGGGCTTGCCGGTGGCAGGGTCTTTTTCCTTTTCATCAGTAAAGTTGAGGGTAAGTCCCGCGTTGACCACGGCCTGACGGCGCAGCACATCCTTATAGTAGCTGCCGGGCACATCGATGTCGGTGAACACCTCATCGTCCGGCTTCCAGTGGATGATGCTGCCGGTGCGGCGGCCCTTGTATTCCTCTTTGTGCAGGCCGCCCACGTTCTCGCCCTTTTTAAAATCAAGGTGGTAGTGGTATCCGTCACGGTAGATATCCGCCGTCATCCACGCAGAAGCATACTGAGTAGCACACAGACCCAGACCATTCAGGCCAAGGCTGAACTCATAGTTATCCTCGCCTTCGCCGTACTTGCCGCCTGCATACATCTCACAGAACAGCAGCTCCCAGTTGTAGCGGCCTTCGCCGTTGTTCCAGTCCACAGGCATGCCGCGGCCAAAGTCCTCCACGATGACGCTGCCGTCCTTGCAGCGGGTGACGTTGATGGTGTCGCCGTGGCCGTCGCGGGCTTCATCGATGGAGTTGGACACGATCTCAAAGATGGAGTGGGCACAGCCCTCCACGCCGTCCGAACCAAAGATGACCGCCGGGCGCTTGCGCACACGGTCGGCACCTTTCAGAGAAGTGATGCTCTCGTTGCCATATTCCTGTTTTTTTGCCATGCTGCTCCTCCCGGCCCCGCTCTCTTTTAAAAACCGGAGCCGTCTTGCTTCAAATCAAAACGCCTTTGCTCTTTTTGCTTATATATAAGTATACGCAAGAGTAAAGAGCAAAAGCGCCTGTGTTCTTTTTCTATTATTAAACCATAGGTTGTTAATCTTGTCAAATGTTCTTTGCGCATCCTTTTGATCTCCTTTCTGTTCAAAAAAGTCGTTCTTATTTTGTGCGATAAAGCGACCAAAATCAAGAAAGTTTTAATTTTCTTGAAAAAATTTGAATTTACCCCTTTACAAAATCGAAATTTCAGGTATAATAATCATCGTCCGGTGCGCCTCTGTAGCTCAGTCGGTAGAGCAGGGGACTGAAAATCCCCGTGTCATTGGTTCGATTCCGATCGGAGGCACCAGTCAAGGAAACCCAGCAGGGTTTCCGAATATGCGGCCGTAGCTCATCTGGTAGAGCGCCACCTTGCCAAGGTGGAGGTAGCGAGTTCGAGCCTCGTCGGCCGCTCCATAACGGAGCAGCAAAAGTTGCTCCAATATGGCCCGGTAGCTCAGTTGGTTAGAGCACCAGCCTGTCACGCTGGGGGTCGTCGGTTCGAGCCCGATCCGGGTCGCCACCAAGAAAGCGCAAGCTTTCACCTACTTTGAAACTTGTTTTCAGGGCATCAGAAATGATGGGTGCAAGGTAAAATGCACCGAATATGCGGCCGTAGCTCATCTGGTAGAGCGCCACCTTGCCAAGGTGGAGGTAGCGAGTTCGAGCCTCGTCGGCCGCTCCAATGGAGTGGTATTCATCACTCCCTATATGGTGACGTGGCCAAGTGGTAAGGCAAGGGTCTGCAAAACCCTCATCCACCAGTTCAAATCTGGTCGTCACCTCCAAAAAAATCCCGGAAGCTTCAGCTTCCGGGATTTTTTGTTTTGCGCTGTTCCTGCCGGGGGCAAGGCCTGTGACTGTTCAACCCACCTGTGTATCATAGGGATTTTTGAACAGTAGCCCTTGCCGGGGAGTGGGACGATTTAAAATGTGCTCCACTGCGCTCTGCACATATTCAGCGGAATGATTATTTTTATTTCGCGTTTGTCGCGCTCTGCGGAGCGCTCCAAACGCTATTTTCACAGAAGGGCTGCAATGATTAAAAGTGCGGTCTGAATTGCAAATGCCGTTTTCCTCCACGACCCCTCCCGTGAAAAGGGGATTCAGAAAAGCCCGCAGGCTTTTCTGAATCCCGAATAAAAAAACTAATTCCGCTATTTATGCGCAGAGCGCACGCGGCGCGCATTCCAAACCGTTCTCTCAGAACCGCAGCCGCATCTGATACCACACCACCCCGCCGTGGGTAGAGCCGGAAACGCCCTCGTTCACAAAGCCGAACTTGGCGTAATAGTGCAAAAGCTTTTCCTTGCAGGTCAGCACCAGCCCCCTGCGCCCCTGTGCGCGGGCATCTGCAATGGCCCGCTGCAGCAGCAGCCCGGCGTAGCCTTGGCAGCGGCAGCGCGGGAGGGTGTTCACCCCAAAGATCATCTGCCATGCGCCGTTTTCATCATGCAGGGCGGCATCTGCGTACATCGCATCGGTCAGGTCGGGCGTGTCGGTGCAAAAGCCGTCCACAAAGGCCGCCAGCTGCCCATCCTCAAACAGCAGCCAGAAGTGGTTTGCATAGTGTGCCAGCCGCCCGGCAAATTCCTCTGCCGTGGCAGCCTCCGCTGCCGGAAAACAGGCCGCCTCCACGGCGGCAATGGCAGGCAGGTCATCCATAGTCGAGTTGCGGATCTCCATGGTATCTCCCCTTTTCTTTTTTCTATTCAGTGTACCACAGCCGCCGCGCAAAGGCAAAGACACTTTCCTGTTTGCATCTGTTCCCTGTCCGTGTTACAATGGCTATACTACTATAGAAAGGAGCTGACGCCATGCCCACCGAAAACCATACCACCCTCACCCCGGATACGCCGGTGCGCTACCTGAAGGGCGTCGGCCCCAAGACCGCCGAGCGGTTCGAGAAGCTGGACATCGTGACGCTGGCCGACCTGCTGTGCCACTACCCCCGCAGATATATCGACTTCACAAAGCCCTACTCCATCGCAGAGGCCCCCGCCGATGTGGAATGCGTGGTAAAGGCCGAAGTGTTCGCAAAGCCCGGCGGGCGCATCCTGCCGGGCGGGCGGCGGATGGAGCGCATCACCGCCGGGGACGATGTGTCCAGTCTGGAGATCACATGGTTCAATAACCCCTATGCCGCCCAGAAGCTGCAGCTGGGGCAGGAATACTATTTTCAGGGCATCGTTACCGGCGGGATGCTGCGCCGCCAGATGGTCAACCCGCAGGTGCGCACAGCCGAGCAGATCAAAGCTTCTCCCTTTGAAGCCGTCTACCCCCAGACTGAGGGCCTGACCAGCAATGCCATTGCCAAATGTGTGCGTCAGCTTCTGCCCCACGCAGAGCTGCTGCCCGACCCGCTGCCGCCGGAAATGCTGGCAAAATACCGTCTGCTCTCCAAGGCAGATGCCGTGCGGGCCATCCACTGCCCTGCCACGGAAGAGCAGGCCTATGCCGCCCGGCGGCGGCTCATTTACGAAGAGCTGCTGGTGCTGCAGCTGGGCATTGGCCGGATGAAAAACCGGGGTGCCGCTGCCACCGGTGCCCCCATGCAGCTTGCCGACCCGTCCCCGTTCTGGGCCAGTTTGCCCTTCTCCCCCACCGGTGCCCAGCGCCGGGCCGTGAGCGAGATTCTGGCCGACATGGCGGGTCAGACCTCCATGAACCGCCTTTTGCAGGGCGATGTGGGCAGCGGCAAAACGCTGGTGGCGGCTGCCGCCATCTGGGCGTGCATCCGGGCGGGGTATCAGGCCGCGCTGCTGGCCCCCACCGAAATTTTAGCCGTCCAGCACGCCGAGGGCCTGAACCGGATGCTTGCCCCCTTCGGGATGCGGGTGGCTCTGCTGACCGGCGGCATGAAGGCCGCTGCACGCCGCACCACGCTTGCCGCCATCCGCAACGACGAAGCCGACCTTGTGGTGGGCACCCACGCCATCCTCAGCGAGGGCGTTGAATTTGCCCGGCTGGGTCTTGCCGTGATCGACGAGCAGCACCGCTTTGGGGTGCGGCAGCGCGGGATGCTGGCCGAAAAAGCCGCGAACCCGCATCTGCTGGTGATGAGCGCCACTCCCATCCCCCGCACGCTGGGCCTGCTCATCTACGGCGACCTGGACATCTCCATTCTGGACGAGCTGCCGCCGGGCCGCACACCGGTCAAGACCCGATGCATCACCGGCAAAAAGCGGCGTGACCTCTATCATTTTCTCGATCAGGAGATCGGCAGAGGGCGGCAGGTGTATCTGGTGTGCCCGGCCATTGAGGATGTGCCGGACGGCGGGCTGAACGCCGTCAAGAGCTACTACGAGGACATTGCCAAGGCCCTGCTGCCGGACCGCCGGGTAGGCCTGATGCACGGCAAGCTGAAGCCCAAGGAAAAAGCCGCCGTCATGGAGGACTTCAAGGCCGGGCGTCTGGACGCACTGGTGTCCACCACCGTCATTGAGGTGGGCGTGGATGTGCCCAATGCCAGCGTAATGGTGATTGAAAACGCAGAGCGCTACGGCCTGAGCGCTCTGCACCAGCTGCGCGGCCGCGTGGGACGCGGCGCTGCGGAAAGCTGGTGCTTCCTTGTCAGCGACAACCAAAGCGAAAACGTACAAAAACGGCTGAAATTTTTGTGCAGCACCACGGACGGCTTTGCGGTGGCGCAGTACGATCTGGAGACCCGCGGCCCCGGCGACTTTTTCGGCAGCCGCCAGCACGGTTTGCCCACCCTGCAGATCGCCGACCTGATGAACGACACCCGCACCCTTCACGCCGCCCAGAGCGAGGCCGCCGCCATGCTGGCAGAAGACCCTCTGCTGGAAGCGCCGGAGCACGCGCTGCTGGAACAGCAGGTGCAGCAGATGTTTGAGAAAGCCGGAGCCATGAACTGATCCGGAAGTTTTTGCGCACAAGCTGCAGCAATGCAAAAGCCGCTGCACGGCTGGTGCAGCGGCCCCTGTTATCGAACGGAACGCTTTGCGTGCCGTTCGCCCATGCTTATCACATCGCAGAACACGCAGCGGCTTTTGGTGGAAAGCTGGGTATCCTTATGGTAGCAGCCAAAAAACCACTTGTCGTAGGTCAGCTTCAACAAAATTTTATCCAGAAAACTGTGCAGCTGGTTGTTCTCGCCGCTGGCAAGGGCGGTAAAATCCAAAAATCTGCTTGGCGCATCGTGGGTCAGCACATAATCCACTTTGTAATCGCAGGCTGCAAGGTTCTCCTCACAGAAGGCGTATTCCTCATCCGAGGGCATTTCTTCCTTCCACCAGTTCACGCCGGGTTCCCGGTCCTCCCGGTCCTGACTTTCCGCACCGCCAAAGCACAGATACTTTTTTTCTTCCAGTTCCAGCACGCTGCCGCGGCACACATGGTACACATTGCCGCCCAGTGCCTGCACCTTCCCGCCAAAGCGTTCCTCGGTGGGATACTGCTTCAAAAGATCATAGTTTTCGTGGCTGCCGTCCAGAAACAGCAGGGTATACGGGCGCTTGCGCAGCCAATCCAGCTTTTTCTGTTCCTCCCTGCTGCCGTCCCACACAAAACCAAAATCCCCCAGCACCACCACGGTGTCCCGTTTGCCCAGCCAGCGCAGCTTGCCGTGTTTGAAGCGGTCGATATCGCCGTGGGTGTCCCCTGTCAGATATACCATTCCTGTCCTCCCTGACCGGATGTGAAATCGGCACAATAAGCCTTGTCACACCCCGCCAAACCTGTTATTATAAAGAATACAGCCTTCCGCTGTGATCTCGTTCTTACCCGGCGCACGGCGCTTGTGCCGTGCTGCCTGTTGTTTTATATTATCGCTTTTTAAAGGAATTGTCCACATGAAACGTATTTTTGCACTGGTTTTGTCGTTCGCTGTCCTGTTCAGCTGCCTGCTTCTGCCTGCCGGCGCCATGTTCGACCCCACCCCGGTCTATCAGGTGCAGGCGCAGAGCGCCTACATCGTCAACACCGACACCAACATCATCGTCTACGATAAGGACAGCGCAAAGCAGGTACCGGCCGGCGGCCTGACCAAGTATATGACCCTCGCCCTGCTGCTGACCAATTACGCCGACCATCTAGACGACACCTTCCAGATGCCGTTTGCCATTTCGGATTATGTATACAACACCAACAACGCCGACATGCGTTCCAACGAGACCTTCACCTACCGGGAAGCCGTCTACGCCATGCTGACCCGCAACGCCAACGAAGCCGCCATGGGTCTGGCCTACACCCTTTCCGGCGGCGATCTGGCCGGCTGGGTGAGCCAGATGAACACCCTGTCCCAGCGCATCGGCACCACCGGCAGCACATGGACCGATGCCTGCGGCATCGACAGCGGCAATGTGACCTGCGCCGTGGACATGTACCTGATCCTGCGCTATCTGATGAGCTTCGATGCCTTTGCCGAGATCTCCGGTGCTCCCACCTTTACGATGCCCGCCAAGGAAAAGCACCGGTCGTCCTCCATTCTGGTCAGCCAGAACGCCGCGCTGAGCAAATCCAGCGGCGGCAAATACTACCGCAGCGCCATGCAGGGCGGCATGTGCGATGTGACCGCCTTTAAAAACGACAGCGGCCGCCAGAGCTATGTTTCCTGGGCCAACAAGGACGGTGCAACCTATATTTTCTGCGTGATGCAGAGCCCCGACACCTGCGACGATTTCGGCTACGCCAACCGCCGCCCCGCCCTGTGTGAGACCGTGAAGCTGATGGACTGGGTGTTCGACAGCTTTTCCATTCAGGCCGCGCTGGACACCGACCTTACGCTGGCCGAGATCCCGGTGAAGTATTCCTCCGACACCAGCTCCCTGCAGCTGTACCCCGCCGACAGCATGATGACCCTGCTGCCCTCCACCGGCGACGGCAGCGTGACCCAGAAATATTTTCACCTGCCGGATGCGGTCAGTGCGCCCATCCAGCAGGGCGATGTGGTGGGCACCGTGGAACTGAAGCTGGCCGGTGAGACCATCGGCGTGGTGGACCTGATCGCCGGGCAGGATGTCAGCCTGAACCCGCTGCTGTTCACGGTGGCCCGGTTCCGGGAGTTTCTGGGCAGTCTGTACCTCAAAGTTGTGATAACGCTAAGTATTATCTCTGCTGCAATTTACTTTTTGTGGACGTTCCTGAACGGCTGGAACCGCCGCAAGCCCACCAGAAAGATCCACCGCCGCTGAGTTTTGCACCGTTCAGCTGCACTTTGTGGAAAAAATGATGCAAAAAGCCCCGTCAGCCTTTTCAGGATGACGGGGCTTTTGGTTGCGCCAGCAGGAGTCGAACCTACGATGGGGGAGTCAAAGTCCCCTGCCTTACCGCTTGGCGATGGCGCATCGTGCAAGATATTATACCATATTCTTTGTTTTTCCACAAGGGGAAGGCTCCACTTTTCATGGAAATCAATTTTCCTCTAAAGGCTTCCCCCGGTCGGGGGAAGCTGTCACCGCAGGTGACTGATGAGGGCGCAGGACAGCAGCATTTTACCCTAAGTACCCCTCATCCGGCGCTACGCGCCACCTGCTCCCCCTTTTGTCGCTATGCGACATTTTCCCCCGGTGCGGGGGAAATCTGTCCCCAAGGGGTGAAGGCTTTAGCTCCGGGTCAAGCTGCAAAAGTTGATTTCCGTGTCCACTTTTCCAATTTTGCGGCCATCCTCCGCAGCCTTTTGTGCTGCTTGATTTGTAAAAAAGCGGTTTTTTCATTCCTGCAGCAAAATCCGCTCGATTTGTTGCGCTTTTGTTGCACTCTGTGTGGTAAAAATAAATCTGAATAAACCTCCTCATCCCGACTTTTTCGTCTGCTGCCCTGCGGCGGGGGGACACGAGGTCTGTTCTGGTGTTTCCGCAGTCGGCTGCACCATCCCCCAACTCGTCAGGAAAGTGAGGAGTCCTATGAAAAAGATCCTGAAAATGCTGGTTCTCGGCCTGCTCAGTGCGGCGCTGCTGTGTTGTGCACTGCCCTCCGCCTTTGCTGCAGAGCAAAAGGACGCACAGATCTACACCATTGGTCTGGATGCCATGGGCGGCACCAGCTCTGTTGTTGCCGTTACCACCAACCTGAACGGCAAGCTCAGCGCTCTGCCCGCCCAGCCCACGCTGGACGGCTACACCTTCGATGGCTGGTACACCGAGACGGTGGGCGGCACAAAGGTCACCACTTCAACAGTGTTCACGGGGGATACCACCGTGTATGCCCACTGGACCGTCAAGAGCACCGCCGCTTCCAGCAGCACCAGCACCTCCAAGCCCGCTCAGCCCGAGCAGACGGAACAGGATGACGGCATGACCCTGAGCATCCTTACCGTTGCCGGTGCCCTGCTCACCACGCTGGCCGTGGCTGCCTTTATGTAATGACCTGTTTTCGCTTTACACTTCATCAAACCATCAATCGAAAGGAAGATCCCCATGTCTGTTATGAAACTGCCTGCTAATTACGCCGTCATCAACGAAGAGGAAATGGTCTATCTGGACGGCGGTGCCAGCGACCTGTACAACGACTTCCTGAATGTGGGCAAGGTGTTCAACGCCATCGCCCGCATCTTCTCGGGTGCAAGCTCCATCATCAACAACGTCAACGTGATCTATCAGTCCTTCCTGACCCTGAGCGACCTGCTGAAGGGCTTCTGAGCATCTCCGCGTTTTCTGTAATTTTCAAGAACTGTTCTCATTTAGGGGACAGTTCTTTTTGTTTTCATCCATTCTTTCAATCTTCCGCAGCAGCACTCCATTTATTGGAAAATATTTTTTATGATTTTTGCAGAAAAATGCATAAAACGGCCCTTTTTGTTACGCTTTTGTTGCAGTTTCTGTGATAATATTGTTACACATTCGTGTCAGTGTTGTTGCACATCGTATGCTATTCTATAGGTTGTGCATTTGACTTTTGAATATACGCAGTCCGGTGGAAAGACGGTACCTCAAAACCGCCATTTTCACAACGGAAAATTTGTGTTTGATAACTTTTTTCCGGTCGCTCAGACCATCCTTTTGCGGAGAAACAGACCATTATGCCAGACCGTGAACTGCGGCGGATGCGCCGCGCCGAATTAGTCGAGATCATTCTGGCCCTCAAGCAGACCGAGGACAGGCTCCGGGCAGAGAACGCTGCCCTGTCTGCCCAGCTGCAGGAGCGTCAGATCCATATTGAAAACGCCGGTTCCATCGCGCAGGCCGCGCTGGAGCTGAACAAGGTGTTTGAAGCCGCACAGGCCGCTGCGGACGAGTATGTTGCATCGGTGCGCGCCGCAAACAAAAACACCGATGCCTCAGCCAATGCCCTGCGGGCACAGGCTGAGGCCGAGGCGGAGCAGATCCTTGCGCAGGCCCAGACCGAAGCCGCGAACCTGAAGATTCGCACCCAGAAAGAGTGTGACGAGCAGGCAGAGGCTGCGGCGCGCAGCCGTGCCCAGACCGAGGCCGACTGCAAAGCCATGCTTGCGCGGACCCAGCAGGAGATCCAGCAGCGCTGGGCCGCCTTTGACCGCCGCGCCAGCGAGCTGCTGGACGGCTACCACAGCACGGAGTTCCTGCCGGAGGAGCGTGCCGAAAAATGAAAGAACAAAAGATCAAGTTCACGCCCATCCCCTCCACCGCCGAGGTGAAGGCAGAGCGTGACCGGCTGGCTTACCGCCGCCGCTACCTCCGCGTGCTGCGCAGCACGGTGTATGCCCTGCTGGTGGTTGCAGCCGTTGCGGTGCTGTTGGCCACCCTGTTTTTGCCGGTGCTTCAGGTCTCCGGCGACAGCATGAATCCCACCCTGCAGGACAAGGACATCATCCTGCTGGTCAAGACCAGCGACATGAAAACCGGCGACCTGTGCGGTTTTTACTGGCAGAACAAGCTTCTGCTCAAGCGTGTCATCGGCCTGCCGGGCGATGTGATCACGCTGGATGAGGACGGCGTTGTTACCGTGAACGGTCAGACGCTGGACGAGCCTTACGTGGACGAGCTTGCCTTGGGGGAATGCGACATCAAGTTCCCCTATCAGGTGCCGGAAAACCGCTATTTTGTGCTGGGTGACCATCGGGCCACCTCCATCGACAGCCGCAGCAGTGTGATCGGCACGGTGGAAAAAAGCCAGATCGTGGGCAAGGTCTTTCTGAGGGTCTGGCCCTTGTCCGGTTTTTCGCTGATGTCCTAGTCCCGGCGGGGTCGGTATTATTTTGTAACAGCAGACGGCACAGCTATAACGCTTACCGCTCTGGTGTGTTGGGTCTGCAGAGTGTGCAGATGCAGAAGGCAGGGCTGCCCCCTTCTTACGCAGCGGCAAGATCATTCCTGCGCTGTATGCGGACCCGATATAGGAATCAAAAGCAAAATTTGAGAGGAGTTTTTACAAGCGATGAAGAAGACGTTCAAAAAACTCATGGCGGCTCTGCTGGCGGTTGCCCTGCTGTGCGCCATGGCGGTGCCTGCGTTTGCGGCAGAGGGTGCATCCAGCACCGGCAACGGTTCTATTACAATCAATAATGCTGTTGATAATATGCATTACAATTTCTACCGCATTCTGGACATCAGCACTCATACCGGTACCTCCACTTACACTGGTGTCGTTTATAAGGTAAATAATACGTGGAAGGATTTTGTTAGCGACGCTCGCTGGAGCGACTACCTTACCGTAAATGCAGATGACACTGTTTTCGTTAAGGATGCCGCAAAAGCCAACAGTGTATTTGCCGAAGCGTTTGCAAAGGCTGCATACACTTACGCAACTGCCAACACCATTCCCGCTGATTACGCTGATAAGACTCCTGATAGTGATCACAAGGTTACCGTTAATCCTGTTACTCTGGGCTATTATCTGGTTTCCTCTACCGGTTGGGACAAGAGTCAGGAAATTATCTGCTCTCTGGATACTACAAAGCCCAATGCTGTCATTAGTGAAAAGAACGGCAAACCTACTATTGAAAAGAAAATTATCGAAAACAGCACTCCGACTGGTGACAATGATGTTTCCATTGGCGATGTCGTCGCTTTCCAGACGACCGTCAAGGTTGTTGACGGTAACCCGTACAATTACATCGTAACCGATACCATGACCGATGGTCTAACCTTTAATTCTGGAAGTTTGTCCGTTACTGTCAATGGTTCTCCTTTCAGTGGCTATACCACTTCCGACATTACCAATCACGGTTTCACCATTCATTTTAACAATGATGGCGATAAGAGTGTTCTGAACACGAATGATGCCGTTGTCATCACCTATACTGCTACAGTTAACGAAAACGCTGTGATTGCTTCCTCTGGTAATAAGAACGAAGCCCATCTGACCTACGGTAAGGACAGTAAGGATGGCGGCAAGTCCACTACTATCACCTATACTTGGTCTTTTGATTTATTCAAGCACAACAGCGCAAGCGAAGCTCTGGCTGGTGCAGTTTTCCAGGTTCTCAACTCCGATGGCTCTCGGGCTGCATACTTCACCTACGATAGCGAAAAGGCTGTCTATAAGTTTGCTGGTTGGACTACTGTTGACGGCGCTCAGAACACTTTCACCACCACTTCTACCGGTCGAATCAAATTTGATGGTCTGGATTCCGGCACTTATCAGCTGAAGGAGATTACTGCTCCTGAAGGCTACAATCTGTTGAAAAATCCTATCAACTTCACTATTGATGGTCTGAGTGCAGAGCAGGCCGGCACTGTACATTATGACACGAACAAAACTGGTACCATCGACGTTTTGAACAACGCCGGTGCTACCCTGCCCTCCACCGGCGGCATGGGCACCACCCTGTTCTACGTCATCGGCGGCGGCCTGATGGTGGCAGCAGTGGTCCTGCTGGTCACCAAGAAGCGCATGGAGAACAAGTAATTCTTCTCCCCGGAAAATCCTATAGCAACAGGAGATGCGGAGGTCTAGCGGCCTCCGCATCCTTTCCTTAATCTTATAACATTAGGGAGCAGCCCATGAAAAAGAACAAAAGCACCATCATCCTGATCCTCGTCTTTTTCGTGGGTCTATCCGTGATGCTATACCCCACCATCAGCGACTACGTCAACCAGCTGCACCAGACCCGTGCTGTGGCCAACTACGCCGCCGATGTGGATAAACTGTCGGATGCGGATTACACCGCCTATTTTGAAGCGGCCGATGCCTTCAATGCACAGGTCGCCGCAGACCCGGATGCCCTGTATTTTCCGGACCGCTTCCCGTCCTACGAGAGCACGCTGGACGTGACCGGAACCGGCATCATGGGCTATATCACCATTGAAAAGATCGGCGTGGAGCTGCCCATCTACCACGGCACCAGCGATGCTGTGCTGCAGGTGGCCGCCGGTCATCTGGAGGGCACCAGCCTGCCGGTGGGCGGTGCCAGCACCCACGCGGTCATTTCGGCCCACCGGGGCCTGCCCAGCGCCAAGCTGTTCACCAATCTGGATCAGCTGGAGGTGGGCGACACCTTCACCATCACGGTGCTGGACCGGACCCTCACCTACGAGGTGGACAACATTTCCATCGTTCTGCCCACCGAGACCGACAGCCTGAAGGTGTCGGAGGGCAAGGACTACATCACCCTGATGACCTGCACCCCCTACGGCATCAACACCCACCGGCTGCTGGTGCGGGGACGCCGCATCACCACACCGGACAAACTCAAGCACATCCGTGTGACCTCCGACGCCATCAAGATCGAGCCCATCCTCACCGCGCCCATCATGGCGCTGCCCCTGCTTCTGGTGCTGCTGTTCTGGCTGCTGTTCGCTCCCCGCAAACGCAGCTCCGCAAAGGGCAAAACGCACAAAACGCAATGATCAGCCGCTTTTATCCGCGGCTTTGCACGGAATAAGCTCTACAACAAAAAAGCATCTGCAGCCGTAATGACTGCAGATGCTTTTTTTGCCTGTTCAGCGGTCCTCCCGGAGGGAGAGCCGGTTTTGTTTACTGCTGTGCCTGCTGCTCGGCGCGCTTGGCTTCCAGAGCCAGAATGGCGTCGCGGCGGCTCAGGTTGATGCGGCCCTGCTGGTCGATGTCGGTCACCTTGACCACGATGGCATCACCCACGGCCACAACATCCTCCACGCGCTCCACACGCTTAGTGTCCAGCTTGGAGATGTGCACCAGACCTTCCTTGCCCGGTGCGATCTCCACGAAGGCACCAAAGTTCATCAGGCGGGTCACCTTGCCCTTGTAGATGGCACCGATCTCGGGGTCCTCCACAATGGTCTTGATGGTAAAGATGGCGCGCTTTGCGTCCTCCTGATCCACGGCAGAGACGAACACATGGCCGTCCTCCTGCACATCGATCTTGCAGTTGCAGGTGGCGCAGATGTCCTGAATGACCTTGCCGCCCTTGCCGATGACGTCCTTGATCTTATCGGTGGGGATCATCATGCTGAACATCTTGGGTGCATAGCGGCTCAGCTCATGGCGGGGCTCTGCGATCACCGGCTTGATGATCTCGTCCAGAATATACAGACGGCCCTTGCGGCACTTCTCGAAGGCCTCGGCAATGATGTCGTAGGTCAGGCCGTCGATCTTAATGTCCATCTGGATGGCGGTGATGCCCTTGCGGGTGCCGCCCACCTTGAAGTCCATATCGCCGTGGAAGTCCTCCACGCCCTGAATGTCCAGCATGGTCATCCAGCGGTCGCCCTCGGTGATCAGGCCGCAGGAAATGCCGGCAACGGGTGCCTTGATGGGCACGCCTGCGTCCATCAGTGCCAGTGTAGAGCCGCAGATGGATGCCTGAGAGGTGGAGCCGTTGGAAGAGAGCACCTCAGACACGCAGCGGATGGTGTAGGGGAACTCTTCCAGAGAGGGCAGCACCGGCACCAGAGCACGCTCTGCCAGTGCGCCGTGGCCGATCTCGCGGCGGCCGGGGCTGCGCGGTGCGCGGGCCTCGCCCACAGAGTACGGCGGGAAGTTGTAGTGATGGATATAGCGCTTGGTCTGCTCGTCGGTCAGATCGTCCATCAGCTGGTTGTCCTTGGTGCCGCCCAGGGTGCAGGTGGTCAGCACCTGGGTCTGGCCGCGGGTGAACATGCCGGAGCCGTGCACGCGGGGCAGGATGCCCACCTCGGCAGCCAGCGGGCGGATCTCGTTGATGCCGCGGCCGTCCACACGCTTGCCCTCATCCAGCAGCCAGCGGCGCACCACGAACTTCTGCATCTTGTAGCTGACCAGATCCAGATCGGCAGCAGTCAGATCAGGATACTCCTCGGCGATGCGGTCCATGATGGGCAGCAGGGCGGCGTCACGCACGTTCTTGTCGTCGGTGTCCATGGCGGCCTTGAAGTCGTCCAGATACTTGTTCTGGATGGCGTGGAACACGTCCATATCCAGACCCACAACCTGAAAATCGATCTTCGGCTTGCCGCGCTCAGCAACGATCTTGTTGATGAACTCGATGATCTTTTTGATCTCCACGTGAGCGGCCTTGATGGCGTTCAGCATGGTGTCCTCGTCCACCTCGTTGGCACCGGCTTCGATCATCACGATCTTGTCCATGGTGGCGGCAACGGTCAGGGCCAGATCGCTCACCTTGCGCTGTTCCTGCGTGGGGTTCAGCACGATCTCGCCGTCCACCAGACCCACCTGCACGCCGCCGATGGGGCCGTTCCACGGGATGTCGGACACGGCAGTGACCAGAGAGGCACCGATCATACCGGCGATCTCGGGGCTGCAGTCCGGGTCAAGGCTCATCACGGTCATGGTGATGCACACGTCGTTGCGCATTTCCTTGGGGAACAGCGGGCGCATGGGGCGGTCCACCACGCGGCTGGTCAGGATGGCGCGCTCGCCGGGGCGGCCCTCGCGGCGCATAAAGCTGCCGGGGATGCGGCCTGCGGCGTAGAGCTTTTCCTCATACTCCACGTTCAGGGGGAAGAAATCCACGCCCTCGCGGGGCTTGGGGCTCATGACCACGTTGCACATGACGCAGGTCTCGCCGTAGCGGATCAGTGCACTGGCGTTGGACAGGCCGCACATCTTGCCCATTTCTACCTTGAACGGGCGGCCGGCCAGCATGGTCTCGTAGACCTTGAAGTTTTCAAAGGTCTCTTTGCGGGAACCAAATTCAATTGCCATTGTTTTTGCCTCCTTATTTTTGCGGATCTTTTATTCTCCAAAGGCTGCGGCACGCGCATCATAGCAATAAATCCAACGTCCCTGCCTGCAGGCACAGGCGCTCGATTTACTGCTGCAACACGCTGCCGCCGCCATTTGTACAGAAAATATAAAAAGCAAAAGGCAGGCACCTTTGCGGTACCTGCCCTCTGTTTAAATTACTTACGCAGACCCAGAGTTGCGATCAGAGCACGGTAACGCTCGATGTCCTTCTTCTGGAGATAAGCCAGCAGATTGCGGCGGCGGCCAACCATCTTCATCAGGCCGCGGCGGCTGTGGTGATCGTTCGGGTTCTTCTTCAGGTGCTCGTTCAGCTCGTTGATGTGAGCGGTCAGCAGAGCGACCTGGACTTCGGGAGAGCCAGTGTCCTTCTCGGTCAGAGCGACTTTGGCCATAACTTCCTGCTTGTTCATAGTAACATACCTCTTTATAAAATTTTATGTGCCAATGGAACAGCGGCGGGAAACGGCATTCCCAAAAGCGGGCATACTCCCAGCCCCGTACCACGGTAACAGATACAGTATACCAGAACCCTGTGCAAAATGCAAGGATATTTTTTGCATCCTGCCTTTATTTTTTTACGTACTGGTGCCAATACAGCTGCACCTCCGGCAGCTTTTTCCTGCGCAGCAGAAATGCGGTGGGGATCAGGTACAACAGCACCGACAGAAGCATGGAGGCATCGTAGCCGCTCACAGCTTCGGCCACCGTGGTGGTGCCGTACAGCCCGCCGATGAGCATGGAGGAGATATCCATTGCGCCGTGCAGGAACACCGTCACCCAGAGGTTGCCGGTGCGGAAGTAGACTGCGGCAAACAGCGTGCCCAGCGAAGCCGCAAACACGCACTGCATCAGCACGCCGAAAGGTGCCGAGCCCAGAATATTGGTCAGGTGCGCCGCACCAAACAGCACGCCGGACAGCAGGCAGGCCTTCCACACACCGGCACGGCTGGTGCCGAAGTGTTCCAGCAGGGTCTGGGCGATGACGCCCCGGAAGATGAACTCTTCCGCCACGCCCACCATGGCCATGTTGGCCAGAAAGGTGCAGATGCGCACAGCGGGCTGCAGCGTGCCATTCTCCGGCCGGCCCAGCAGCAGCGAACCAAAGGTGTTGTAGCCGATGAATACCAGCGGGTACATGCCCACCAGCAGGCCGTTGAAAAAGCCGCTGCCGCGGCGGCGCAGCAGCCCGGCACGGTCTGTCCGCACCAGAAACAGCACCGCCACCAATGCGCCCACCAGCTCCTGCAGGGTGCTGTAGAGGTATGTATCCAGTGCAGAAAAATCTGCCCGGAGCAGCACCAGCACGATGGTAAAGATCAGGTCGGTGACAAACAGGCTTGCCAGAAAGACCACTTCGGCCAGAACACAGAATACGATCGGGTGCGCAGTGCGCAGTCGTTTGAGCATGAGGTACCCTCCTGAAATGTTGATAGCTCTATTCTAACACACTTTGCCGCAAAACGATATAGCCAACACAAAAAAGCAAGTGCCCCGCATCTCCATCAAAAATTTCCGGTCTTTGATGAAAAGCGCTGCACTTGCTTTGATGTCAGAACAGCAGTTTCCGAACGCCGCATTTTGCAGCAGCCCCATATGAGGGAGCTTTTCTCTACAGTCTGTTACTTATTCTTATACATATCCTGATAGTAGTTCTGGTAATCGCCGCTGGTGACGTGGTCCATCCACTCCTGATGGTTCAAGTACCAGTCGATGGTGAGCACGATGCCCTTCTCGAAGGGGGTCTCGGGGTACCAGCCCAGATCGTTCTTGATCTTGGTGGGGTCGATGCCGTAGCGGCGGTCGTGGCCCAGACGGTCAGCAACGTGCTTGATGAGATCCTCGCTGATGCCCTCGTCCTGCAGACGGTCGTGCAGCTGGTTGATGATGGTCTTGACGATGAAGATGTTGGGGCGCTCGTTGTGGCCGCCCACGTTGTACACCTCACCGATCTTGCCGCCGTTGGCCACCATGTCGATGGCCTTGCAGTGATCCTCCACATACAGCCAGTCGCGGATCTGCATACCGTCGCCGTAGACGGGCAGCTGCTTGTGGTGCTTGACGTTGTTGATCATCAGGGGGATCAGCTTCTCCGGGAACTGGTAGGGGCCGTAGTTGTTGGAGCAGCGGGTGATGTTCACCGGCATACCGTAGGTATCGTGGAAGGCCATAACGAACATATCAGCGCTGGCCTTGGAAGAAGAATAGGGGCTGTGGGGGCACAGCGGAGTGGTCTCCATAAAGAAGCCGTCCGCACCCAGAGCGCCGTACACCTCATCGGTGGACACCTGCAGGTACTTCTTGCCCTCTTTCCAGGTCTTGGCGTCGGCGTCGTACCATGCCTCCTTGGCGCGCTGCAGCAGGTTGACGGTGCCCATCACGTTGCTCTGCACAAAGATCTCGGGGTTCTTGATGGAGCGGTCCACATGGCTCTCGGCGGCAAAGTTGATGACGTAATCGAAATCATACTTCTGGAACAGGCCTTCCACCAGCTCCTTGTCGCAGATATCGCCCTGCACGAACACATGGCGGGGGTCGCCCTCCACGTCCTTCAGGTTTTCCAGATTGCCGGCGTAGGTCAGCTTATCCAGATTGACCAGCAGGATCTCCGGGTACTTTTTGAGCATATAATGCACAAAGTTGGAACCAATAAAACCGGCGCAGCCGGTGATCAGATAGGTTTTCATAAATCAATTTTCCTCTATATCGTTTGTATCCGCCACAGCTTGCGCACTGACGGTGTTGTTGTCTCTGGCTTCTTCCTCTGCATGATAGTGCTTTGCAATCACGCATAACTCTCGGTTCATGGCATTGATCGTCCTGCTCATTGCTTTGGTATATTCTGCCAGACCGCTGCTCATGTTGCTCAGTTCTTCGTGGGTGGCTCTGGTATACTCCACCAGCTCTGCAAAAGCGTACATCGCCCATGCAAGGAACATCTGCAACATCCAGAGCACCACAGCAGCTACCAACCCCAGCACAATGGCTGCAAAGAAACTGAAGTATTTCAGCCCCTCATAAACATAGCCGTACAGCATGACCGAAAGCACAAACGCCAGCACACACTGCACCTTTGCAAGGAGCTTCAGGGCCTTAACAGGTCTGCTAAAAATCGCATCCAACATGATACATCATCAGTCTTTCATGCCGTTGTCGCCGTCCCAGTGGGTGAAGAAACAGGCCAGCGCATCCTTCCAGTCGCGCACGTCGTTGCCCACGGTGCAGCGCAGCATCCGGTTGTCCAGTGCGCTCCACTTGGGGCGGTCGGCGCTTTCCGGGTGCTTTGCCTTGTATTCCTCGCTGGTGCAGGGAGCCACAGCAGCATCCACGCCGGACAGGCGGATGATCTCGGAAGCGAAATCATACCACGAGCAGATGCCCTCGCCGGTGCAGTGGTACAGGCCGTACTCGTGGGTGACGCACAGCTGCAGGATCTCGTGGGCCAGATCCACCGCATTGGTGGGGTTGCCGCACTGGTCGTTGACCACTTCCAGCTTGCCGAACTTTTTGCCTGCGTTCACGATGGTCTTGACAAAGTTCTTGCCGTAGTAGCTGTAGAGCCATGCGGTGCGCACAATGAAGTGGCGATGGCAGAACTGCTCCACATACTTTTCGCCCATGAGCTTGGTAGAGCCATAGGCGCTGATGGGGCCGGGAATGGTGGCTTCGTCCTGTGCAACGCCGCCGTTCTCACGGCCGGAGAACACATAATCGGTGGAGACGTGCACCAGTCGTGCACCGGTCTTTTCCGCAGCCTGTGCCAGATTGCGGGGGCCGAGGGCGTTTGCCTTGAAGGCGGCATCATGGTTCACTTCGCAGCCGTCCACATTGGTGTAGGCAGCGCAGTTGATGATGACATCCGGACGGTTGCGGCGGATGAACTCGTCCACCATTTTGTAGTTGGAGATATCCAGATCCGGCAGGTCCACGGCGATCACCGTGGCATTGAGCAGCTTTTCGGGGATGGGGCCGATCTCGCTGCGGCCTTCGTGCAGCTGCTTGATGATCTCGGTGCCCAGCTGGCCATTGCAGCCGGTAACAATGATTTTCATATGGGTACGCCTCTCTTTTGCTTAGTAGCGCAGCTTGCCGTCTGCAACATTCTTCAGGTGCTGGCCATAGGGGCTCTTGCCATAGCGCTCAGCACTTGCCATCAGGGTGTCGCGGTCGATCCAGCCGTACTTGAATGCGATCTCTTCCGGCGCACTGATCTTGATGCCCTGACGCTTCTCGATCATGCGCACAAAGTCGGCTGCTTCCACCAGACTGTCCATGGTGCCGGTGTCCAGCCATGCAAAGCCGCGGCCCAGCAGCTGAACATCCAGCTCGTCCTTCTTCAGGTACATGTCGTTCAGGGTGGTGATCTCCAGCTCTCCGCGGGCAGAGGGCTTGACCTGCTTTGCCATCCGGACGACTTCCTTGTTGTAGAAGTACAGGCCGGTGATGGCGTAATTGGACTTGGGATGCTGAGGCTTCTCCTCCACGCTGAGCACCTTGCCGTCCTTGTCGAACTCCACGATGCCAAAGCGCTCCGGGTCCTGCACATAATAGCCGAACACGGTGCAGCGGCCTTTGTTTTCCGCATTGGCGGCGGCGGTCTTGAGGATCTTGGAGAAGCCGTTGCCGTAGAAGATGTTATCGCCCAGGATCATGGCGCAGCAGTCGTCGCCAATGAACTCTTCGCCCAGAATAAAGGCCTGTGCCAGACCGTCCGGGGAGGGCTGAACTTTATACTGTAGATGGATGCCGTACTGGCTGCCATCACCCAGCAGCGCCTCAAAGCGAGGCGTATCGGTCGGGGTGGAGATGATCAGGATATCCTGAATGCCTGCCAGCATCAGCGTGGACAGAGGATAATAGATCATCGGCTTGTCGTAGACCGGCAGCAGCTGTTTGCTGGTGACCATAGTCAGCGGGTAAAGCCGTGTGCCGGCACCGCCGGCGAGAATAATGCCTTTCATATTTGTGCACTCCTTTAAAATAGATTGAAAAGTTGTGCAGCTGTACGCCGCCCGGACGGAAGACCGCCCGGATGACGTATGGATTCAAAGCGGAGCTGCGTCCGCTGTAAACGATTTTGGGGCTGCTCTCCCCTGCCCGGAACAGCAAAATAGGATAGCAGTTCACTTTATTTTACTATCAAATCACACAAAAAGCAAGAAAGAACGGCTTTTCCGAAAAATTTTCCGGAAAAGCCGTTCTGAAACTCCTTCAGTCTCGCATTTGTTCCGCCCAAAAGGCCCCCTCTCCGAGGGGGCTGGCAATGCCGCAGGCATTGACTGGGGGAGTTACCACGCAAAGCCCCACTTGGAAAAATAGCGCAGCAGGCTGTGCAGCTGCCACAGAAAAGGCTTCAGGCTGCGGTGCGCGGCGCGGTGCCATGCATGGATGGCGGTGTACTGGGGCACCAGATACGCCTTGCCCCGGGTGCGCATCTTCTGGGTCAGGTCGGCGTCCTCCACATACATGAAGTAGTCCTCATCAAAGCCGCCCACGGCCTTGAAGGCTGCGGTATCCACCGCCGAGAAGCTTCCGGTGCAAAACTCGATCTCGGTGGGGCTGGTCAGGTCCCTGTCTGCCATCAGATAGTGCTCGTTGTACCTGGCCCAGAATTTCAGGCAGGGCAGCTGGCGGTACACCATGGCCCGCACGCTGCACCGGCGCAGCGGCAGACGCTGGGGCCTGCCGTCCGGGAAGGTAAGTGCGGGCCGCGCCATCACTACACCGGGGTGCGCCGTCATCCAGTCCGCAAGGTCACTGAGGGTGTCCTCCGTCAGCTGGATGTCCGGGTTCAGGATGAAGTGCACCCGGCTGTGCAGCAGGCTGAGCACCGTGTTGTGTCCGGTGCCGAAGCCGCCGTTCTCTGTGCGGCAGAGCACCTCCACCTTCTGGTCCTCGCGGATGTGCAGGGTGCCGTCCTTCGCGGCCTTGGCAAGGCGCTGGCCGCTGCCGTCCGGGCTGGCGTTGTCCACCAGATACAGTGTCAGCGGGTGGCGGCGGGTGCAGTCCAGCACGGTCTGTGCCGCCCTGAGCGCTTCATCCGCGCCGTTATAAACTACGATACAAGCAGAAAGCTCCACCGGGGTTCCTCTTTTCAATCAAAAATTCCTCATAAAGCTCGCCCTTCGGGAGAGCTGCCTGCACAGCAGACTGAGAGGGTTTTACTCCAGCGGTTTGATGTCAAAGCTGAAGTCCTCTTTCATCAGGTCAAAGTTCGGGTTCATGCAGGGGTCACCTGCGGCCAGCTGCTTTGCCCACCGCTTCTGGAAGCGCTCCACCTCTGAGATAAAGCGCTTGCGCTTGACCGGGTTCTCGTCCAGACCACGGCTCTTGCTCTCATAGTGGTACAGCTGGGCAAAGGGGGTGAACACGTTGGTATAGCCTGCCTCGCGCACGCGCACACAGAAGTCCACATCGTTGAAGGCCACGGCAAAGCTCTCGTCCAGACCGTTCACCTGCTCGTAGACGCTCTTGCGCACCATCAGGCAGGCAGCAGTGACTGCATACACATCCTGTGCATAGACCAGACGTCCCATATAGCCGGGGTGGCCCACCGGGAAGTTCTTGTGCATGTGGGCCGCAAGGGTCAAAAAGCCGAAGCCGATGCCTGCGTGCTGGATGGTGTTGTCCGGGTAGAGCAACTTTGCGCCCACGCAGCCTACACGGTCCTGCTGGGCGTACATGAGCATTTCTTCGATCCAGCGCGGAGAAATGACCTCCGTATCGTTGTTGAGCAGCAGCAGGTATTCGCCGGTGGCCTCCCTTGCGCCAAAGTTGTTCAGGGCGCTGTAGTTGAAGCCGGTGCCCTGCCATGTGATCACCCGCAGGTTCCGGTGTTCCTTCTGCAGCCTTTCATAGCAGCGGAAGGTGGCAGGCTCCCTGCTGTTGTTCTCGATAACGATGATCTCGAAGTCCTCATAGGTGCTCTTGCGGCAGATGGACTCCACGCAGGTACGCAGGTCGGAGGAATGGTCGCAGCTGGGGATCAGGATGCTGACCCGGCCCGGCTTTGTGATGGTGTAGTCCGTCTTATAAAAGCCCGGCGTGCCCGGGATCATGGACACCTCGTCCACCGGGATGCCCATACGCTCGTAGTGGGCATACAGGGCCTTGACCGCAGCTTCCAGACAGTAGGTCTTGGCCGAAATGTTGCTTGCCACGCTGGTGGGGCTGGAGCGCCAGTAGTACAGCAGGTGCGGGATATGCACGATCTTGTGCGCCTTTTCGGTCAGGCGCAGATAGAGGTCGTAGTCCTGACTGCCGTTGAACGCAGCGCGCTCATCGCCGCCCACAGCGGCCAGCAGCTTTGCGCTGAACACGCTCAGATGGCAGATATAGTTGTTGGAGCGCAGATTGTCCAGCATATAATCCGGCTTGAAGTGGTAGACAGTCAGGTGGTCGATATCGCCCTCAAAGGTCACTTCATCGGTGTACACAAAGTCTGCACCCTGTTCGGCAATGGCCTGTGCCACGTACCACAGAGCACACGGGTGCAGGATGTCGTCATGGTCCAGCAGGGCGATAAACTCACCCGTTGCCAGTGCAAAGCCCTGATTGGTGTTGCCCGCAATACCCTCGTTCTTTTCCAGCTTCCGGTAACGGATGCGGGGGTCTTCCGCCGCACGGGCTGCTACGGTCTGGCCCACGGTCTCGTCCTGACCGGCGTCCACAAGGCAGAGCTCCCAGTTCTGATAGGTCTGGTTCTGCACCGAGTCCAGCAGCTCCACCAGAAACTGCTGCGGCGTATTGTACAGCGGCACCACGATGCTGATGCGCGGCGCGGCGGGCTGGTCGGCCGCCTGCCTTACCAGCAGCTCTACGCTGGCAAAGCGGTCGGCGCGCATGGTCCTGCCCGGGAACAGCTTCGCATATTCCTTTTTGGCCTTTGCCTGCGCACGCACGCCGGAAATGCCCACCCGGCGCAGCTGGCCCAAAAAGACGAACGGCGGGAAGGTGTGTGTCAATTGACGGCCCTTGCTGACAAAGTAGCGCAGCGGCCAGCTCATCTTCCAGAAGGTGGAGCTGGTCACATTGTTCAGCGTCTTTTCCAGATCCTTCTCGTGGCTGCGGCTGAGGGAAAGGTCGCTGCGCAGACGCTCCAGCTGAGCCGTCTGCTCTTCGCCGGTGCGTTCGGCCTGCTGCATCCGCTCCCGCAGTTCATCCAGCGTCATTTCATAGCCGGCCAGCAACTGCTGCACGTCCTGCACTGCACTGCTGCGGCAGAACAGCGCGGTCTGCTGGGCTTTGCCACGGTTCTTCCACTCAAAATCACGGTAAAGGCCCTGTGCGGCCAGCTGCTTTGCACAGTCAGCCATGGCCGATGCATCGGTGCACACCAGCAAGACCTGTGCACACTGCAGTGCGGGCAGGTCCACCCATTCCGGGTCCTCCACCACCAGCAGGGCAGCGGTGCCCAGTTCTGCGTTCTCCGGCAGCAGCTGTGCGCCGGTCTTTTCCAGTTCTTCGGCCAGTGCGCCGCTGCCGCCCAGCACCTGAATGCTGGCGGGGGTCAGCTCCCGCACGATGCGCTGCGCCAGTGCACGGCAGCGCTCGGCCTGTCGTTTGGTTTCTTTTTCCTGATCCATTCCGATCTCCGCTCCTATGGAACTTTTTTATCTTAAAATGATCTCTCAAAAAATCACATAATCTATAGTATACCAAATCCGGCACGATTTGAGAAGGTTTTTGCCGGATTTCTTTGCCGGTTTCCGCTGTTTACCAGTGGAACAGTCTGTGCAGCCAGCCAAAGAACCCATCACCGGAACTGCTGGAAGCGGAAATACCTGCACCGGTGTAGTAGTGGCGCAGGATCTCCCGGTAGCCCATGCCCTGCTCCTGTGCGTAGCCCACAGCACCGCACTGGCTCATGCCTACACCGTGGCCGAAGCCGTAGTAGGTCATGCAGGGCGTGCCGCTTTCGTCCGCGCCAAAGTCGAAGCAGTAACGGGAGGAAACGAACTGGCCGATATAACGGTAGCTGCGGCCATTGGACACAAAGGTGTTGTACTGCACAAAGCCGCCCAGATCCTTGTGGGTGGTGTCGGCGCTGACGTAGGGCTCACCGGTGCGGCTGTCGTTGTACTCTTTATAGGTATAGTCTTTTCCGATGACCCGGCGCAGCTTGTTGTGGTACTGCTCCTCGTAGGGGCTCTCCACGCTCTGCAGATACGGCACATCGGTACCCCATGCGTCCCGGCTGGAACAGGTACCGTATACGCCGGTCTGGGTGTTGTAGCCTGCACTGGCCGACCACACGGCGTCGCAGACGCTGCCGTTATAGGTGAGCACCTCGTTCTTCACCGGCTCCACCGCCCTGCGGATCGCCTCCCGTGCCGAGGACGGGATCTGATCCACCGGGGTGTAGATGAGGGCATTGGACGAGGAGCCGTACTGCTTGTGGTATTCCAGATAGGAATGGATGGCCACAGCCTGTGCCTTCCACGCCTGCTGGGCGGCGCTGGCACTGACATAGCTGCCAATGGACCCCAGCTCGGTGTAGGTGATGCCCACCAGACAGTCCACCAGATCCAGCGTGACGTTGCGCCGCAGGCCCTGTCCCTTGATGTTCAGGTAGGGCATGGTGATGGTATCCGAAGAGCCGAACAGCCACGCAAGGCAGTTTTCCTCCTCGGCAGGGATCAGGGTGGTATCCGCCCCGCCAATGGTGACCGCTGCCGAAGCCGCCGGGGCCAGTACGCAAACGCACAGTACAGCCGCCAGCACAAACGCCGCCGCGCGGCGCGCAAACCGATGCAGATGTTTCAAAAGTGATCTCCTCCTAGTATCCCATGTTTTTTACAGTGTAACACAGCCTGCGCCCGTGAGCAAGGACTGGACTTTCGTTTTTTGCTTCCGGACAAAAAGAAACCGGAGGGCTGCTCCCTGTGCAGGGCGGCTCTCCGGCAGTGTTTCCGGCTGACGGCGCAGGGTGCCGCCGTTCTCGGCAGACGTTCGATTTTTGCAGCTGCAGGAAACTCAGTCTTGATTTTGTTCCGAAAATCCGCTATAATAGCAATGTTCTTTCAGAATCATGATATCAGCCGATGTGTCGGAATGGCAGACGATGTAGACTCAAAATCCGCTTCGTGGTTTCGTGTACGATTCTGAAATTGTCACGAAACTGCGATGAAATTTGAGTAGTTTGTGAGGAGAGATTTTCTACATCCCTCCTGAACATCCCTCCAACTTCCCAAACACGGTGCTAAAGAACATTAAAATCAATATCAGCCGATGTGGCGGAATGGCAGACGCAAGCGACTCAAAATCGCTCGGGAAACCATGTGGGTTCGAGTCCCACCATCGGCATCAATGAAGCAGTTCAAGCTATTTTTGGCTTTTGGACTGCTTTATTTTTTTACTAGGGCTCATACTTTCGTGTTCTCCGGGAAAATATTGACGATAGCATTTGCCGAAGATACCTTACTGGAGAAGTCCAGATGGGTATAAATATTGCTGGTGGTGCTGATATCACTGTGACCAAGCCACTCCTGAATTTCTTTCAGGCTTACGCCATTGGCGTAAAGCAGGCTGGCGCAGCTATGGCGCAGATCGTGGAAACGGATGCGCTTCATCTGATGTGCTACCAGAAAATCCGGGAAATGTTGGCTCAGAAAGTCGGGGCGAATACGCCGCCCCATAGGGTTCACATAAATATAGTCGAGATAGTCCGTGCAGTAGTCTTTGCCACAGACCTTCCGGTTCAACTCCTGCTCCTTTTTCATCTTATTGAGCATTTGCTCACAGGCAGGAATAAGGGGAAGTGTCCGACAACTGGACTTCGTTTTGGTTCTATCACGAGCGACTTCGGTCATAACACCATCAACCTTTGTGGAAACGACTGTATGCTGGATACTGATTGTTTTGTTCTCAAAATCGATTGCGTCCCATTTCAGACCAACAATCTCACTGCGGCGCAGTCCATAGAACGCAGCCATGATGACACTAAATTCTGATGGATCACCCTGAATCACTTTGAAAAGCTGCTCCAGCTCCTCCGCCTTATAGACCTCCGACTTGAACTTTTCCTTACGAGGACGTTCAACGCGGTCTGCCGGGTTGGAACGGATCATACCGATCTGAAAGGCATACTGTAAGCATTTGCGGATGTTGGCATGATAGTGAATAACGGTGTTTGCCGTAACGCCACGATCCAGCTCATGCTGATAGAAGTCTTGGATGTACTTCGGATGCTGCTCAAGATCTTGCAGGGTATAATTGAATGGCTTGAAATAAGGAATGATCCTGCGTGTAATTACGATTTCATAGTTTGCATAGGTCGTGATTGCTACACGCGACTTCATCATTTTCAACCAATCCATAAAGAAATCGGTGAAAAGTACCGGGGAATTATCAAGGCATGGGTCAACCTCTTTGATGGGGTTGACTTTCAGCCAGTTGCTGTCAATTGCGTACTGAAAGGCATCGGATAGTTCCTTGTGCCAATCCAGAAGCTGCTGAACCGTTGCTTCCTCCTGCTGGCGTTCATAGCGGAAAAACGTTTCCAGATCGCGCGGAGCGAGAGCTTTCAGGGACAACTGCTTCTTTTCAAAGTAAGGCATGATAACTTTACCCATGTCATAAGCATATCTGCCGTAAGTTTCGGGAGGAAGGCTCATTACACTTTCCCGAAGCCAGCGGGTGAAATACTCCGATACAGGAAGGTCGCAGACCTGCTGCATCGTTTCCGGGTTGAACTCCTTTTGTGTTTGACGCAACAGGGATTCAGCCCGCTTTTTGTTTCCCTTGACGGGAAGGCCAGTGCTGATTGATTTGGTTCTGCGCTTTCCGGTCGTGTCCTTCCAGCTTAGAATCATCTGATATGTACCGTTTTGTTCTCTCAGGTGTCCAGCTACATTTATCATATTAAGGCTCCTTTCTGCCTGTAGCTAAACGCCGCTCTCTTAGGCACCCATAGTTTAGAATAAACGAGGATGCTTTGCAAGGATGGCGCAAGGGATTTTAGGACGCGCATCCCTCCTGATGGTCAAGTTTGATTGACCAGATACTCTACAACGCAGAGTTTCGGGATTTTGTAACTGCGCCCCACACGAGCAGAGCGAATCTTGTTTTCCTTAACAAGCAGATAAGCATTCTTGCGGCAGATGCCCAGCATTTCCTGAAGAATCTCAACCGATACGACATCAGGATATTTTTTGAACATGGTCAGATATTTCTCTGTCTGACGAGTATGTTCGTCCTGCTGAATCAACGTGCAGGATGCAATTTCACTCATCGTAGTTCGCTCCATTTCAGTTCAATATGTTCATTATGTTTATAAGGCACAAGAAGATACTATATGTAATATATGGGCGGCATTTATACAGATGCCGCCCATATTGCCAAGGGGATATGCTTGATTTTAGAACTTCATCGGCAGAGCGTCCTTGCGACCTTTGCCGTTGTAGGCCATGTAGATGGGGAAAACGTATTTCTTCCATCCGGGCAGCTTGGCGGGATTATCTCTGCCGACACGGTAGATCTCCATAGGATGGACGCTGCCCAGCGCACGGACGAGCCGTTCTTCGCTGAACTCACCATGATACAGTTCCACGAAGTGCATCACGCCCCGCAGGACAGATGCACGGAACGAATCGGGCTTACCGTCCCACGCAGCCACGATCAGCCGCAGGGATTCGCAGTAGATCTTCTCGCCCATCTGGTTGTACAGCTTGAGAGCGGTGCCCACGCAGCTGATACGGTAGTCGCTCAGCTGCAGGCTGTCATAATTGAACGCCAGACCCACCCGGTTGGTGGCTGCGAGAAACGCTTTGGACGGAGCATCGCCGCCCACGACCTTGGCGCGCAGCTTGATGCCCGCCGTCAGGGGTGCGGAGTGGCCGTTCTGCTCAGCAAAGAACAGGGCTTCCTGCTCCATCGTCAAGCCGGTGTAGACCTTGCAGAGAATCGGCAAATCCTTGCCGCCATTGCGGAGAATGCGCCCCTCGATGGTGTGCTGACCGTCCACCACATAATATCTGCCGTTGCGGAAGCTGACTTTCGGCTCGTTGGCGATATACTCGTTAAAGTCGGTGGCAATCAGTTCCACCTGACTGCGATGTACTCGCCGCTGATAGACCTCACGAGGATAGATCAGCTTACTACTGTGAATCACCATCATCTGGTAAGGCGGGGTGATATTGAAAGAAGCGGCAAAATTGTTCGTGTCGTTTTTCAGGCGCATCGCATTTCCTCCTTGATTCGCCAAATGTATTTTTCGGCTTCGGTCAAAATCTCAGCCACCTGCTTCTTACGCTTCGGGCTGGTGAGCAGGCTGGGATTAAAGGTGAAGCTGTATTCGAGCTGCTGGATCATGGCATGAACAGCGGATTGCAGTTCGGTGTATAACATCATTTCTTCGACCGTCCCTGCGTCCTCAAAATCGGATTTGATGGGCGTGTAGGGATAGACAGGCGGCTTTCCATCAACCGTTTCAGGCGGCGCGTAAGCTGCTGTGGAGCGGATGATTGGTTTCAGCTTCTGGATGCTCCCCATCGGGTTCAGGGCAAGGCTGATCTTCACAGCATCATCGACCCGGCTCATTTCTTCCGGGGTGAGGTGTCCTGCAAAATTCTGGACACGGCTCTTGTCAATGGTGAAGATCTGCTCAGCTTGAACGATGGAAGGCTCCAGCTTTTCCGGTTCCACCAGACAATGGGTCGGCTGCGCAGCTTTCTTTTCTGTCTTACTTGTCAAAGTCGCAACGATCAAAGTCGGTGAATAGGTATTGCCCACATCGTTTTGCAGGATGACCGCAGGGCGGGTTCCGCTTTGCTCGGAACCTGTGCTGCTGTCCAGTCGAATGAAATAGATGTCTCCGCGTTGGAATTTTAAAGTTGATTCCAATTGCGAAACCTCCGTTTGGATATGTAAGAAGCCCGCTGTACCTCCTAGGCAGCGGGCTTCTGTTAAAATATGAAAGCGGTTTTATTTATACGGTACGAATCACCTCCCCGGTGATTGGAATGAAGCACCCGCATCAGCGGTGCATGACAACGTAATCGTGACCGCGCCGGGTCTGGCAGACGGTGCATACATCCATGCTCTTGTCTGCGCTCGGCACAAGAGCGATTTTGAAAGCCTTAGCCTCTACGAAATGCCGCAGACAGGTCGCACAGAGGGTTCGGATGGACTTGATCATTTCCGGGGTCAGTTCCATCTCCTCGTATATCTCCTGTTCGCGCACCGTAGGATTCAACTCATCCATTTGAGTAGTCCTCCGTGTTTGAAAAAGTGAATGGCGGATAAATATGTAAAAGAACAGGAGTGACCGAAGACCAAAAACAGCATTCGGCCGCTCCTGATAAAATATGTTAAGGTCTCGCATATTCGCCCTCGGCTCCCTGCGAGTGGGGAATCATTCGGCAGCGGACTTGTACCGCTTCATTGGCATTTCAGCCACCCCGCCTACATTCTGACCGGGCCGCGAATTACGGAAGTATCATTATCGAAGTACCGAACAACTGAACTCTTCAATTTTCAAGGTTCGTGAGTGTGGACATTTTGCCAGCAGTGGGAGCCGCTTTTGAAATTGTCCCCTCACTTGGTAGGCATCGAAAATGGTCATTCTACACCCTGAAAATAAAAGTTCTTCAAAAATTTAGTGATTTTCAAAATTCGCTTGCTTATATTTTGCTGTGCAATGCGATATGCTTTCGATAATTCAACAGTGTTATAACCTTCATAAACATACAAGGTTAAAATTTCCAAGTCCTCATCGTTCAGGTTTTCGAGAGCAAAGAGTAATTTTTCATCTTCAATCCCTCCAATCCATGTAAAGCGGCTCTTAGTTTCGTGGTAGTGTTCGGTAATGGAAATGGCTTCCTTATACTTGTTCATAAGGGGCGAATAGGATTCTTCGCCCTGCTCAAAGGAAGGGGCAGCAATCTCCTGCGTATGGTTCTGGTAAGAACGCGCAGCATTGAAAACAGACCAGTCATACTCATACATTGCCTGAATTGCTTCGCTGCTCATGCCAGCGTCCTCATACTGTTTGCGAATGATAGTCCACTGACGGTCAAAGTTCTTTTTTTCCAGGCCATAGTTGAAGCCCATGTTAAACCTCCAAATTTTCGATAAAACGTGAAAAGTCGAAAATTCGAAGTTGCTAGGGATACCGTGCGGCCAGTTCCAGCCACGAAAAACGGGCAAAAAGAAACATGAAGTGTCCTTTCCGCCGGATGCGGAGGTTGAGGACACTTCACTGCAGGACAGTTTGCGGGCTTTTCTTGGCAACAAAAAAGAGATGCACTAAAGAAAAGGGTACCGACACTGTTTTCCATCCGAAGATGGAAAGCGGTATAAGTATCCTCAGCCCTTAATGCATCTCAGGCATTCGATATTTTTTGTGTGAGTTTTGATAGCAAATAAATAAGCTGCAACTCACTTCAAGAGCTGCAGCTTACCGTCATAAGATATTTTTAATGTGAATATTGCTCGGTTCTTTGCAGAACCTAAATATCCAATCTATACAGATTTTCACCTTTGTCACCTCTTTTTGGGTTGCCCGTGTTTAGCAAGTAATCTTGAGATCACTTCAAGTCACTCTTGTGGTGATTTATCAAACTACCGGAACGAATTAGAATGAATATGAGGTGAGCTTTGATGAACAATCCACTGGATGAGTTTGGTGCAAAAGTTCGTGCAGAGCGAGAAGCCAGAGGTCTGACCCAGAAGCAGCTTGCCGAAAAATTGGGCATGAGTCACCGCACTGTTATGCAGGCGGAGATCTGCCGCAGCAATCCAAAGATGGAAACGGTCATTCTTCTGGCAAAGGAACTGAACATCAGTTTGGATGCACTCGTGTTCCCAGAAACGGCAACGCCGAATGCAGTGCCAAAGTGTGTTTATGACTTCTTTCGCGGAAAGACAGAGAGCGAAGCCGAAAAGCTGATCGACATCTGTCGGCGAATCGACGAACTGAATCATGCAAAGTAAGGCATCGGATGCTGTGAGCATCTGGTGTCTTTCTTTTTGCAAAGAAAAAAGCAGCGAAACATGACGTTTCGCTGCTCTTGGCGTATCATCATGTGAATTAGGAAAAACTCTCCCCATTTTCAGGTAGATGATACCAAATGAATTCTTCGATATGGTTTAGTCTTGCATAAGGTTTGCCCAAGAAAATTCTTACGGTTCAAATTTATAGCCGATGCCACGGATGCTCTTAATCAGGTCTGCAACATCCGAGAAATGTTTCAGTTTCTTTTTAAGGTTGCTGATATGGCTGGACAGTGCATTACGAGAGTAAAAAGCAGAATCGTTATGCCAGATGGCATCCATCATCATTTCATGCGTGAATACCTGCTTCTGGTTCAGCAGAAGCAATGCCAGAATATCAAACTCTTTTTCCGTCAGGTCAACAGCCACGCCATCAATGCTCACCGAACGCTGTTCAAGGCAGATTTGCAGATTTTTGACCTTGATCACAGTGGATTTGTGTTCGCATTGCAACGGACATTCTTCGGGAATGCGCACTTCGCTCTCCGTAGGCTGCACATAGTTACAAATTATATCAGGAGAAGTAACAATGATTGGAATCGTCTGGATTTTCTGCAGCGTTTCAATCTGTTCCTCTGAAACCGCCCTTGTACAGATCGCAACACAGATATAATTCCTGTTGCTGAGCATACAAACTGCGTGATCAAAATCATCTGTGCAGTCCAGTTCCAGTCCAAGCTGTTTCCAAATGCCGATTTTGGCGATGGTGGCCGTACTTTGTGTATATCCAATTCCCAATACATGAGATGCCATTTGCTTTTAACCTCCGGGTTCTTTTGATAATGCTGCTATTTTAGGAGATTCACCGCCCTTCAAATTAAATACTTTTAGATAAATAATCTTTTATAAGTATAAACGCTACCACCGTCACCGTCAATTTTAATAAGTTTGCATTTTATCAAATATTGCAGAAAGGTTATATGGAACAAACTTAATATTTACATTATTGAATCTATGATTGCGAGGTTGGCATACGGAACCGTAAACGCTATACAGACCTCTTGACAAAATCCAGCAGAAGAATAAAATAAATGCAGTTATTGATAAATTGATTTATCGAAAGAAGTGACAGAACAATGCCTGCAAAGAAACAGGTGACAAAAGAAATGATCCTTGGTGCAGCCCTCCGGGTGCTGATGGAAGGCGGAACGGAAGCTGTCAATGTAAAAAGCCTTGCCGCAGAACTGGGATGCTCTACCCAGCCGATTTATCTGTCGTTTGACAATATGGATGCACTGCGCAAAGAACTGATTCCAACAGCAGTGAACAAGTTTGTCGAACTGATGCAGAAAGAGTGCGGTTCAACACGGGTGCATCTGTACGGCATCGAGTACATTTGTCTTGCCAGGCAGCAGCCGGAACTGTTCCGGTTCTTATTCATGAGGTCACAGGCATTTGCCGAAATGAAACAGGTGCTTTTGCCCATAATTGACCGTACCATAGACGAACTGATGGAGCAGTACCATCTTGACCGAGCCGCCGCCGATGAACTGCACGACCAGCTTTGGATGCACACCCATGGTATCGCAGCCATGATTGCGACAGACTACTGCGATTGGGATATGAGCAAGGCTCAGCGGATGCTGAACCGCTGCCAGAAAGCTCTTGTGAGGGAATACGAGGCGTAAAAATGTTTTCCAACAAGGATTTAAGAAATCTGATCTTTCCACTGTTCATTGAACAGTTTCTTCTGATGTTCGTGGGAATCGCGGACACTTTTGTGGTCAGCTTTTCCAGCGAAGCGGATGTTTCGGGCGTATCGCTGGTGACGTCCTTTAACACGGTGATGATTTTCCTGTTTACGGCTCTTTCGGCGGGCGGTGCGGTCATTATCAGCCAGTATATCGGCTGTGACGATAAAAAGATGGCGTCCAGAGCTGCCGGTCAGCTGCTGACGATTTCCTGCCTGATTTCAGCGACCTTGACCATACTCATCCTGTGTTTCCGCAAGCCGCTCCTGCGGCTTCTGTTCGGGCAGATCGAGCCGGATGTCATGGCGGCTTGCGAATCCTATCTGTTTATCACCACACTGTCGCTTCCAGCCTTGGCGGTTTATGATGCTGGTGCCGCCCTCTGCCGCAGCATTGGTAAGACCAATGTGACCATGTATATCTCCCTTGTGACCAATATCATCAATGTGGTGGGCAACTGCGTGGGTGTGTTCGGACTGCATCTAGGAGCGGCTGGTGTGGCTTGGCCATCGCTCATTTCTCGCACCCTTTCAGCGGTAGCCGTTACCGCTTTCTGCTTTCAGAAGACAAACGCTGTGCAGTATCACGGCCCGGATATTCTGGCATGGGATGGCGGTACGCAGAAGAAAATCATGGGGATTGCACTGCCCAACGGTCTGGAAAACGGGGTGCATCAATTGGTCAAGGTAGCCCTTTCCAGCATGGTTGCATTGTTCGGCACCTACCAGATCGCAGCAAACGGTGTGGCGCAAAGTATCTGGTCGCTAGCATCTATTATGGGGCTGGCAATGGCTCCCGTGTATACCACGGTCATTGGGCAGTGTATGGGCGCACGGGATATTGATGCCGCCAATTTTTATTTCAAAAAGCTGAATCGTATCACGCTGGTACTGTCGATTTTGTGGAACGCCTTTGTGTTCGCCCTGACACCGCTCATCGTGCGGTATTCGGCTATTTCGCCGGAGGCAAAGTCGCTGGTCATCTGGCTGGTACTTATCAACAACATCTTTAACGGTCTTGCCTATCCTTTTGCCGGGAGCTTAGGCAATGGCCTGCGCGCAGCAGGTGATGTCACCTTTACGATGGTCGTTTCCATTTCGTTGACGATTGGCGCACGGCTGCTTTTCTCGGCCCTGTTTGGTCTGTATTTCGGCTGGGGTGTTATCGGAGTTGCCATAGGTATGAGCATGGATCTTGTATTCCGCGGTGCGATTTTCATTTGGCGTTATAAATCTCAGAAATGGACAAAGTTTCAGTTGATATAAGCTTTTTCTATCCGAGTGCATCTACGAAAAATCCCATGTCCTACACCATATTTTGGTCTGGACATGGGATCTTTTCATCTTATTGGTTGGAGGAAACGGGTGGCTTCAGTTCTATAAAACCATCCTGCGGCATTGCATCCGGGATAAATTCCAGACACATCAGCGCATTCAGACACCATTGCGATACCCAGTTGGTCGAGATGCCGGGAATCTCCTGATACGGGCCCTCTGCGGCAAAACCGTTCACATAGGAATGGGGTGTAAAGGCATCTGTTCCAGCGTTCTGCGGAACACTTTCCATCAGGACAGCCCATGTTTTCTTTGCAAGTTCCGCGTCGTGGGTGCTTGCCGCACTGAATGCCGAAACTGCCGTGGCAAACATCGGCCAACTGAAAGGACGGTTCATGATTTGCCCGTGGGTCAGTCTGGTCTTTTCTTCTACCGGGAGATAATAGAACTTGCCCAGTCGGGTCAACAGTGTTTTTAAGGTATCGTCTTCCAACAAGTCGGCAGTTTCCAGCCAGATCTGCGGCCCACCCATGCAGATCTGCAAATGCTGGTTTGGAGTATTTTCAATCTCGCCATGGTAGATTAAATGCCCGTTTTCCGGATCATAGTAATAGTCCGGCCCGGATGCAAAGCCGTATGGCGTGGCGGCAATGTCACGGATGCCGGTCTCAATTTTGCGCCGGTAGGTTTCATCCAGTGTCCGCTCATAGTGGGTCATCCAGTTCGACACATAACTCGACCAGTCCGGCCCGCTGCGGGCGGAGGGAACAACAACACCGTCTGACCGCTTTTCCATGCTGTGCGGATTCTGGCTCATGGAAACATCGGCATCTTTCACGTCTTCCATGACCTCGCCAAGTCGTGCGTCCCCGGTCAGATAGAATAGAAAACGGTGGTGTCCCGCCATGCCGATACGCGGTTCTTTGCAGGAGCAGCCCCAGTGTCGCACATTATGGCGAGAACCCAGCCCCTTGAGCGGGCCAAAGTGGTAGGTGTCCACTTCTGATGCGTGTCGGCTCATGGCTTCGGCAAGGCTGAAAACATCCTCACGTCCGGTGTGCAGGAAGTAGAGCCACAGCCAGTAGGTCGGCACCAGTTCTGTGTTCTGCCACGCATAGCCGCCAATATCATACTTCCAGCAATGGCGCACCGGGTCGTAGGTGTGCATTACATCGCCGTAGTCAAACAGGCCGTACCAATGCCGTGCTTCTACTTCGCGCTGATAGAACAAGAATGCCCGGTTAAGGGCAGTTTCCAACTGCTCCCCGGCCTTTGTTTCGGAATGCGGAAGCCCCCAATAGCCAAACGCGCGTTTTTCGTGGTAATACGTCGGGTCTGCTACAACGACCGGTGGCTTTTGCAGTCGGTCGGCAAACCGCCGGAGCTGCTGTTCGGAGGGCAGGCTGTCCGTGAACTGCACCCGGCATTCGCTGGTCACGCCGATGCCGTAGGCACTGGGGCGTAAATCTTCAAAACCCTCGTAGCAGGTCATAGGATGACTTTTGGTGTCATAATGCCGGAAATCGTAGGCTTCCTGCAAGGGCGAATAGAACCACAAAGTCAGCTGCGCATTTTCCTGATTCAGCGCATCTGCGGCAAGACCACCGGGATATTTCTGCCAGAAATCCCGGATGCCTGCCATCACGCCGCCGTTCTCTCCGGTCAGTGCCATAACGCCCGGTGCTCTTGCACCCTCCTGTGCGCGGATGCGGCAGCACGCAGTATGGGTCGCTTTGAAGATAGCATAATGCCGGTCGCTGTCCTGCACCAGATGATACTGACGCCAGATGGGAATATCCTGCGCGGCCTGTTTCATATCCTCTGACGCATTTGCAGCAGAAATCTCGCCGTTCAGTTGTGCCTGACGGACTTCCGGCCCAAGATGTGGAAACCGGGAATCCAGATTCTGCGGACATTCATGGAACACTTTGTCCTCTTGCAGATATTGCACATGACGGGTGTACGCCGTGCTGGAAAGCACTGTTTCAAATCGGATGCCCATTCCTTTGAGAAAATCCCACTGTTCCACACCGTCAAACAGGAAGGTGTGGACAAAGCGCATTTCTGCGCTGCCCTTCCAGACCGAGAGCCGTATCACAAAGGGCATGGAGCAACACTCGCCGGGCGTGTTCTCTCCGTAAAATGCAATGGTCGCCTGCAAAGGGCCGACTTCTTCCAGAACAGCCTTTTGAATCACACCGTGGAACTTCTGCACCCGTGTTTCCAGCACATCTTCCGTTTCGTTCCGGCGTTCCAGCAGAAAGACCGGGTAGACCTTGTGTGCGGCCTTTCTTCCGGAAACAGAAATATCCTGCGCCAGAAAATCACAGCGCAGGGTTTCTCCCAGAGGAACGTTCAGCCGGAGTACGCCGGTATCCAGTGTACAGGCATCCGAGCCTTTTATGATCTGGATGCCGCTGTCAGGCTGTTCTTTGAGGGTGGGCAAAAGTTCCGCGCCCTCTTTCATCAGTGCGGCATCGGTGGTATGCGCACTCCATTTGATGCTGCCATCCGGCCAGAATGCCATGGGCTTGCTCTGCAGCGGCAATGGTTTGCCATCTGGTGCTGTCAGCTGGAACGATGCAGCCGGAACCTCGCCCTTTTCCCAGACACCACCGAAGGTCACAAAGCCGCTTGCCGTCCGTCCTTGTAAGCAATGTACTTTCATGCTGGATTCTCCCTTCCGAAGTTCTTTCTGGCTCCATTATAGAAGCCGCTTTTCCCAGCGTCTATATCAATAATTTTTCATTCTATCAAGAATCACAGGTGGATAAAAACAAAGACGCCCTCCCACGAATGGGAGAGCGCATGATGAAGGAGAAAATGAAGAAAGCAAAATGCGGATGGGTTTGAAATGAAGGTTCAGAGGGCAGACATAAAGGCAATGTCCTCTGCGGCACAGTTCAGGATGACTTCTTCCCGAAGGAGCGGAATGTCCCGGTTCTGCTGATGCAGCCATTTGGAGATGGCATCATACTGGATGCAGCCTTTTCCCAGCGGGCAAGGCCCATAAGTATTGTAAGTTCCCGTAGAACCGTAGGTAAAGTCTTTGACGTGGATCACATCAATGCGAGAACCAATCAGGGAGAGCCAGTCATTCCACAGCTTTGCCTGATGGGGAATGTTGTGGTTTTCCAGTACATTGGCCGGGTCGAAGATGAAGTGCAGATGCTCCGGGTCGGCTACACGGTCAATCAGCTGCTGAACCACTTCCATGCTGTCCAGTGGGTGCCAATAGACCGGTTCCACCGCAAAGATGGCGTCTGTTTTTGCAGCGGTTTCCACGATGCGGAGAACGCTGTCGAACATCCATTCGCGCCGTGCAGCGCGTTCCTCTGCATCCAGATGCAGATAGGAAGTTTCACTGCCGACGCAGCGACCGCCTGCAAGATGCTGCCAGCCCAGAACGCGGCAGACATTCTGCACAGCAGCGGCACGTTTTTCTGCGTCCGGGTCGCTCAAGTCCTGATAACAGCCCAGCACAGAGATCTCGACCTGATGGGCGGAAAAACCACTCCGAAGGGTTTCCAACTGTTCCGGCGAGATATGTTGATAATCGTTGATGCCCTCAATGGCCTTTGGCACAGCGACCTGTGCAGCCTGATAACCAGCGTTGTGCAGAATCAATGCCAGTTCCTGCGCCGGGTGCTTGCCATAATCGTGGGCACGGCAGCCAATCTTCATAGCAGGTGCCTTTCTTTACTGGGGCTGCTTGCCGATGTAAGCGAGGATGCCGCCATCAACGTACAGGATCAGGCCATTGACAAAATCGGATGCCTCGGATGCGAGGAACACGGCAGGGCCACCCAGATCTTCGGCTTCACCCCAGCGGCCTGCAGGGGTCTTGGCCACGATAAACTGGTCGAAGGGATGACGGCTTCCATCGGGCTGAATTTCGCGCAGAGGTGCGGTCTGCGGGGTAGCAATGTAGCCGGGGCCAATGCCGTTGCACTGGATGTTGTAAGCACCGTACTCAGAAGCAATGTTCTTGGTCAGCATCTTCAGACCGCCTTTTGCGGCAGCGTAAGCAGAAACCGTTTCGCGGCCCAGTTCGCTCATCATGGAGCAGATGTTGATGATCTTGCCGCCGCCCTGTGCGATCATGTCAGGGATGATGGCCTTTGCCACGATGAAGGGCGCGTTCAGGTCAACATCAATGACCTGACGGAACTGTGCTGCGCTCATCTCAGTCATGGGGATGCGCTTGATGATGCCGGCGTTGTTGACCAGAATGTTGATGTGGCCGACTTCCTCGGTGATCTTGGCAACCATGGCGTTGACGGCGTCCTCGTCGGTAACATCGCAGACATAACCGTGAGCCTTGATGCCGGCTTCTTCATAAGCAGCGATGCCATTGTCCACCAGTTCCTGCTTGATGTCGTTGAACACGATAGTCGCACCATTCGCGGCCAGTGCCTTTGCAATGGCCATGCCGATGCCGTAGGATGCGCCGGTAATGAGTGCGACCTTGCCGGTCAGGTCAAAGGATTTGGGAGTGCAGATAGCCATAATAGTAGTCCTCCATAAAGGTCAGTGAAATATCATTCAAAGGTTTCCAGTGCTTCCACCAGTGCAAGGATGGTCAGCGACTGGCCGTATGCCATGGGAGCAATCAGAATGTTCTTGTAGTGGTCGCGGTCATAGCCCATGCCGGTGCCGCCGGACACTTTCAGCACCGTACCATCGGTGTCGATGTTCTTGAGGATGGCGCGGATGGCTTTCTGGGCGCAAGGCAGGTAGGAATCATCCAGAATCCCCATGCGGATGCCCTTCAGGATGCCAGCGGTGATGGCAGCAGAACCGGAAGTTTCTTCGTAGCTGGTGGGGTCGTCCAGAACGGTGTGCCACAGGCCGTCCTCGCCCTGCAGGTCACGCAGCGCACGAACCTGTGCTTTGTAGGTGTCCAGAATGAACGCCTTGACCCCCTGATTCAGCGTACCCTTGAACATATCCAGATAGTCCAGAATACCCAGCGTGAACCAGCTGTTGCCGCGGCACCAGAACACGCCGCCGAAGTTGTCCATCCGATTGAACGACCAGCCGTGGAAGAACAGGCCGGTGTGGGTATCGTACAGATACTTGATGTGCATCAGCACCTGCTTGATGGATTCATCGATCCACTCCTGCTTGCCGTACTTCTGGCCCATCCGGTTCAGGAACAGGACGGTCATGAACAGGGTGTCGATCCACATTTCGCTCTCGTTCAGACGAACGCCCTGACGGTCGCCGTTGGCACTGGTGACGTGCTGGAAACCGCCCTCACGGGTGCGTGGGATGCACTCCATCAGCCACTTTGCCCAGTCCAGACAGAGAGCTTCAAACTCAGGGTCGTGGTAGATCTCGTTCAGTTCACACAGGGTCAGCAGCGGAGTGGTCGTATTGATATTGCGGGAAGGCAGACCCTGCGCAATATTCTCCTTGAACCAGTCGTGCAGGAAGGTGCGGTATTCCTCCGAATCCTGCATCTTGGCAATTTTGAGCAGTCCGTACAGGCCGATGCCCTGCGGCCAGTCCCACTCCTTGATGCCGAAGTCACGGCTGAAAAATCCGATGGCCTCGCCGCCTTCTTTCAAAGTGTCCTCGTTTTCGGGGGCACCAAGGTGCATCAGCTTCTGAATGACGAGATCCAGCTTCTTCTGGATCAGTTCTTTTTTGATTTCGTTTGCCACAAAAAACACCTCATTTATCTGTGCTGTTTTGATTGGTTGAAGTAAGCGATTTGCGATATTGTGCAGGCGTAACGTGCTGATATTTCTTGAACACACGCCCCAGATAGGTGATGCTCTCAAACCCGGTACGGCTTGCGATCTCGGAAACGGAAAGCGTTGTCGTTTCCAACAGGCTCTGCGCCTTTTTTACCCGCAGGATGTTGACGTATTCGTTGATGCCGAAGCCAGTCACTTCATGAAAGGAACGGCTCAGATAATACTTGCTGATATAGAACTGCTCGGCAAGGCTGTCCAGTGAAAGCGATTCCTGAAAGTGGTCGGAAATATAATCAGCGACCTGATAAACGGCATCGAACTTTCCGCCGCTTGCCTTGCCCTCCTGCACATCATTCAGACAGGCGACCTGCTGATTGCTGCGCCGAAAGTGGATGAAGCCCAGAATCAACTCTGAAAGGATGGCAGTCTGGCTCATAGGCTCTGCCTTGTCCAGTTCCTCCATGATTTGCAGAAACAATCGACTGGTGTTCGCTGTCTGCTTCGGGGTCAGTTCGTAAATGCCGTAGTGCTTGTGGAAGAACGCACCGATCTTCAGTTCCGGGAACATCTTATCGACCTTTTCCACAATATCCCGGTCCACATAGAGGATCACGCGCTCGTATTCGGACTCCGGGTCACCCACAATGGAATGGGACATATGGATCTGGCCGCTGTCCACAAGGATCAGGTTTCCAGCCTGTGCTTCATAGGCGCGGTTCTCAAAGAACATCTGCCGCCGCCCACGGAGCAGGAGATAAATTTCGTACTCCTGATGGAAGTGGTTGTACCGCATATCAAAGTTTGCCGGACGAACCATGTGTTCCACCATAATGCCGTTTCGTTTGCGGTAATACTGGGTCGCATCGCCCTGAACCATGCTGTGCAGCCACGTTGTTTCCATGAAATGCTCCTTTTCTCCTGAACAGGCGGCATCCCTGCGGCAACTGCCGCAGGAACCTTCGCCTTGATTATGTCATATCTGTTCAGGTTTGACAAGCATTTGCACTGAGGGGCTTACATCAGGCCCAGCGTGGTAGGCAGCCACTCGCTCAGAGCGGGAATGTAAGTGACCAGCATCAGGGAGATGAAAATTGCCACGAAGAACGGAACCAGACTCTTCATCACGTTCTCCAGACGCTGCTTTGCCAGCGAACAGCCCACGAACAGGACGTTGCCAACGGGAGGAGTGATGGTGCCGACCGCCAGATTCATGACCATCATAACGCCGAACTGCACATCGCTCATACCGAAGGTGCGGACAATGGGCAGGAAGATCGGGGTGAAGATCAGCAGAGCCGGTGCCATATCCATGAAGGTGCCGACGATCAGCAGGAAGATGTTCAGAATGAGCAGCAGGACGTACTTGTTGTCCGAAATGCCCAGAACCATCTTGCTGATGGCAGCAGGCAGGCCGGTGAAACTCAGAACAAAGCTCAGGACGGAAGATGCACCGATGATGAGCATGACAACGGTGGTCATGTTTGCGGTCTGAACCAGAATACGGGGCATATCCTTCAGGTCGATGGATTTATAGATGAACACCGACAGGATGAAAGCGTAGGCAACAGCCACAGCGGAAGCCTCCGTGGGGCTGAACACACCGGACAGGATGCCGCCGATGATGATGACGATGAGCAGCAGGCTGGGGATGGCGCGCCAGATGGTCTGCAAGGTTTCGCTGGCACTCAGCTTCTTGGCTTTCTCGCCCTTACGGATGTAGCCGTATTTCTTTGCGATGAAATAACCAACGACCATGCAGGCGGCAGTCCACAGCAGACCGGGAATCCAGCCAGCCATGAACAGGGTAGCGACGGAAGTGCCGCCGCTGGCAGTGGAGTAGACGATAAATGCGGTCGTGGGAGGAATCAGCTGGCCAACCGGAGCGGTAGCCACGTTCATGGCAGCGGAGAAGCCTTCGTCATAGCCTTCCTCTTTTTCCATGGGGAGCATAACGCCGCCGATGGCGGTAGCCGCTGCGATACCAGAACCAGAAATAGAACCGAACATTGCGTTGCCAGCGGCGTTGGTCAGAGCCAGCGCACCGGGAACCCGGCGCAGAACCAGCATGGCTAAGTCAACCAATCGGTGCGCGATGCCGCCGTTGCTCATCAGCAGACCGGCTAAGATGAAGAATGGAACGGCGATCAAGGACAGACTGTCAATGCCCGCGATGACTTTCTGGGCGGAAACGAACATACCGAATTGCGGGGTCAGGAAAGCGGTGATGGTGATAAATGCGGATGCAACGATGCTGTACGAAACAGGTACGCTGAACATCAGCAACAGCGCGAAGCTGACCACCAGAAGGATAGCGGCTTGCAGTTCCATTTAAGCGACCTCCTTGTTTTTATCCCGGAAGAGATGATACAGATTGTTCAGGCTGTAAAGGATCATCAGCGCACCGCCGATGGGAATGCAGGCGTAGTAGCACTCCATGGGCAGCTTCATTGCCGCCGAGATCTGGCCGTGGGCGTTCATCGTGACGGCGATGCCGCCTGCAACAAAGACCGCAGCACTCAGTGCCAGAACAACGAACTCTACAAAGATCTGGGTGCGGTGCTGACCAGCGGGTTCAAAACCCTTGACCAGCAGGTCAATGGCCAGATGCTGCTTGGCACCGTAGGCATACGGCGCACCCAGCATAGTCAGCCAGATCAGTGCGAAACGCAGGATCTCTTCGGTGTATTTGCTGGGATTGCCCAGAACAAAGCGGGTAATGACCTGCCAGCAGCAGACAACGACCATCGCCGCCACCATGAAGGCAAGAACGGAACTCAAAATCTTATTCAAAACTTTCATTTGTCTGTATCCTCCGCATAGCTCTGGATATCATCGTACAGCTTCTGGTAGGACTCGCCTTTTGCAAGGAAGTTCTGGTGAATGGGCTGCACAGCTTCGATAAACGGAGTCTTGTCGATGTCGCGGTAGACATGGACACCGTAGCTTTCTGCCTCGACCATGGCATCGTCCATCATCTGATTGTACTTCTGTACGAAGTTGTCATTCAGTTTGCTGAAGCACTCCAGCAGATAATCCTGCTGCTCCTTGGAGAGCTTGTTCCAGACTTTCGTGCTGATGATGTAGATATCGGGGGTGTACTGATGCTCGGTGTAGGTGTAGGACTTGACGATCTCCTCGTGCTTATCAACGGTCAGAGCCAGTTCGGTGTTCTCGGCACCGTCCACGATGCCCTGCTGCAAAGAGGTGTAGGTCTCGCTTGCGGACATGGGAACGGGCGAACCGCCCATTGCTTCGATCATATCCATGGAAGTGGAACTGACCATAGAGCGGATCTTCTTGCCTTTCAGCACTTCGGGAGAAGTCACTGCAATATCGTCTTTCAGATAGAAGTTGCGCGCACCGTTGCAATAATATCCGATCGCGATATAGCCGGCATCTTCCGTGGCGTTGAACAGTTCGCGGATAGCTTCACTGTTTGCCATTGCATTGTAGTAATGTTCCTGCCCTTTGAACAGATACGGCAGCGAGAAGATGGTGTAGCGGTCATCGAACTGTCCCAGCGTACCGGCACTGATCTTTGCCATGTCCAGAACGCCGGCCTGTACCAGTTCGACCATGGCAGTTTCGGAACCCAGAACACCGCTGGGATAGATGGAAACCTCCATGTTCATGCTCTCATCTTCGGCCACCAGATCGGACAGATATGCGATCGTGCCGCCGATCTCGGAATCGCCCGCCTGACCGTGTGCCAGCCGGAGCTGGATCTTGTCACTGCCAATGCTGCCGTTTACCTTGAAAAAGGTGGAAATTCCAATTCCCAGCAACACGACGACAATGACGGTCAACAAGATTTTTGATGTCTTTTTCATTGTCATTCCTCCTAAAGTTTTTGCTTTTCCGGTGCAACTTTCTGGTTATAAGTATAGCGACTCTTGGACAGACTTTCTCGCAAAGAATTGCGAATGAAGTCAAAAATTCAAACAATCTTGCGCTTGTGTTGTATACAATTTTGTTCTTTTTAACATCGTCCTGTTAAATCATACAATATTTTTGGCTATTTTTCTACATATAAATAATTTTTTATATTCGTTGGTGCTTTTGAAACGTGCAACATTGTTTGAACGCAAGCAAAAAGAGCCACCCGTGTTCTTATTACGGATGGCTCTAGTCAATTTGGTTTTATCGGACAGTGTCGCTTAATCCAGCCGGAATACCTGTTCCAGCTTGGGCTGTGCGCCGGTCACGGGGTCCATTTCCAGTTCCAGAATGTCCTTCATATACTCGTTCCAGCGGTCAACCACCGGGCTTTCGGCCTGCACCTTTTCGGCGTAGGCCACGCCCTTTTCGCACTCATAGTAGCCGAACAGCTCATCGTTGCAGTAGAAGATGCTGTAATTGCAGATACCGGCGTCTTTCAGCACCTTGACCATCTCTGGCCAAATTTCTGCGTGACGCTTCTGGTATTCGGCCTTGCAGCCGGGCTTGATGCGGCCCTTCCATGCCATGTGTTCCATGTTCTGCTCCTTAGTCGAGGAAGTTCTCGTTCAGGGTCACGCCGAAGTCACGGGCGATGGCGCGCAGGTCGTCGTCCGTGATGGTCTGACGAATCAGACCGCCGCCCATGCTCAGGACTTTAACGTAAATTTCGGCACTCTTTTCAATGGTGTGAGCCAGACCGAAGGTGATGTCGAAGTCCGGGCCGGAAGCGAACAGGCCGTGCTGTGCCCAGATTGCAGCCTGATAGGTCTTCATCAGCTCACTGGTTGCCATGGCGATGTCCGCACCACCGGGCACCATCCACGGGCAGACACCCACGCCCTCCGGGAACACCACCGGACACTCGGTGGCACTCTGCCACAGGGCACGGGTGAAGTCGCGGTCGGTCAGGGGCAGGATATAGGTCAGTGCAATGACATTGGTGGCATGGCAGTGATAAATGACACGGTTCGCACCGTTGGTCGCTGCCTTGCGGACGCTGTGGTTCATGAAGTGGCTGGGGAATTCACTGGTGGGCTTTGCGCCATCTTCCAGACCCCAGACAATGCGCCAGCTGTCGCCCTTGTCGTTGATCTCCACGATACCGATGCTGTGGACGGGGTCCAATTCCACATTGCGGAAGAACTTGCCGGAACCGGTGGTGATGAAATACTCACCAGCCAGATTGTCGGCCTGCACACCCATGTTCACCCACTCGCGGGGCTGTGCATTGAAGAAGGGGCGGCACTCGGCCACTTCTTCTTCCTTCATGCGGTAGGTCAGGTTGCCGCCGTTGCGCTCGTGCCAGCCCTGAAGCCAGCCATCGTTGCACATCCGCATAAAGCCTTTTACGATCTCAACATCCAGAATTCCCATGATAAATACCTCTCTTTTCTTCTTCAAACTCAATTATCGGGTGATGATGTCCACAGGAACATCAAAGATTTTTGCCACTTTCAGAATGGTGTCGATGTGACGGCCAGAAGCCGCAGCCATGTGGTGGGTGGGGCCAGCCTCGCTCCAGCGGTTGCAGAACTCCCGTGCGCCGCAGGTGAAGCGGGTGCGCATATTGGTGTCGCCAAAGGTGAAGATGGGGCCGGGTTCGTTGACCCCCTCAGCCACCACGAACTTGAAGTGACCGTCCTTGTCCTGCGTGATGCCCAGATAGGTCACGGGGCCAAGGTGGGGGTAGAACTGGGTCAGGTAGCCGCCGCCGGTCTTGCCGTGGAACACGGGCACGATCTTCATGGTGGGCTTCTTCTCGGAAATATCAGCGTCACCGGAACCGGAATGACCGATGATGCAGATGTCCTCATCAAAGTCGATGGAGTACATCTCGCTCAGCTGGCCGCAGCCTGCAATGGTCTTGAGGATGCTCATGGCCATGGAAACTTTAATGTCGCCTTCCACGGCGCAGGCCACGCCCTGCTTGATGAGCATGGAGAAGGCCGGGATCAGCATACTGTCCAGCACACCGGCCTTGCCCTGTGCAAAGCCGTCATAGTGGGAAGCGATGAAGGCGATCTTCTCATCCTTGACCCACTGCTCAAAGGCCACGACATACTTTGCCATGTCCCAGACCTTTTCAATGGTGCCGCCACCCTCGATGTCGAAAGTGTCCAGAATATCCTGTGCCTTAGCGCGGATGGCGTTTTCATCGGTGATGTTGTCAGCGATGGCCCACATCTTCTCCCAGTCGAACTGCTTGGTGTAGAGGAACATCCGGTTGTACAGGTTGGTTTCGTCAATGTACAGGTCCATCATGCCGGGATACGGACGACCAATCTGTGCCAGATTGGTGTCGCGGAAGCGGCGGCGCACCTGTGCGGCACGGCACCAGTCCTCGATCTCAGCCTGCACCTGCGGGTCGCCGCCCTCGACCACGCCGGTGATAACGGCGTGACGCTTGCCAGCGCGCTCCAAGTCGGCCACCATCTCGCCGACTGCACCGCAGGCGTACAGCTCGCCCAGCCAAGTGGGAGTGTCCGTATTGGCGTAGTCCGGGGCTTTCTTCTTCTGGACGTTCACGAGAACCACGGGCACGTTCAGGTCACGCACAGCGGGCAGCATATTGTAAGAAGTAGCGTAGGTCAGCAGCTGCAAAATGACCAGATCAACGTCAGCGGCGCGGAACTTGTCGCCTGCGGCCATGGACAGTTCCTTGGTGGTGACGATGCCGCCATCAACGACTTCTACGCTGTCGGGGATGGTCTTTTTGAAGTCGGCGTACTGCTGCTCAAATTCGGGTACGAGGGTCGGGAACTGGGGCAGATAGGCTCCCAGAGCAATGGCGAACACGCCAACACGGGCTTTGGTTTCAACGAGCATGGGAAATCCTCCTTATCAAATGTTCATCTGGATCTTCAAATTGCCGATGGCCGTCGCCTCAATGGGCAGAGCCACGACCTGTTTTCCGGTATAATGGGCGGTCAGTTCGTTCAGGGTGGCGTTCTTTGCACCGCCGCCTGCGATGTACAGTTTATCCCAGTGCTGGCCGGTGACTTCCTCCATCTCACGATAGGCTTCGCCATAGCAGTAGGCCAGCGAGTGATAGATGCTGTTGATGAGGTCTGCATCCGTAGCAGGAGCGTCACCCGTTTCAGCAAGAGCGGCGCGAATCTCTGCGCTCATGTCCTGCGGCGCGGAGAAACGGGCTTCGTTCACATCAAAAATGCGGGTGTAGGTGCTGGTCTTGGCCAGTTCCACCATCTCTGCAAAGGAGATGCCCAGCTGCTTCTGCACACACTGGATGATCCACAGGCCCATGATGTTTTTCAGGTAGCGGATGTACCCCACACCGCCCTCATTGGTGAAGTTGGCTTTGCAGCTTTCCGGCGTAGTAACGGGGCTTGCCAGCTTGACACCCAGCAGGCTCCATGTGCCGGAGGACAGGAACGGTGCATCGCCCTGCTCCATCGGGATGCCCTCCACGGCACTGGCCGTGTCGTGGGTAGCGCACAGCACCACATTGGTCTGTCCGCCCGCCTCGGCGGCAATGTCCGCTTTCAGCGGTCCCAGCACCGTGCCGGGAGCGGTCAACTTAGGGAACATGGTTTCCGGCAGACCCAGTGCTTTGAGAATTTCCGGGTCATACTCCTTGGTCTGTGCGTTGACAAGGCCGGTGGAGGTAGCATTGGTGTACTCGCGGGCCTTCACGCCGCAGAGCTTCCAGAGCAGATATTCCGGGATCATCAGGAAATCTTCGGCCTGCTCCAGCCGCCCGGCCTTTTTGTCTGCGTACAGCTGATAAATGCTGTTGAAAGGCTGGAACTGGATACCGGTGTGCGCATAGAGCGTTTCAAACGGCAGGATGCTGTGTACTTCGGGAATGACCGCCTGCGTCCGGCTGTCGCGGTAGGCGTAGACCGGATAAATCGGCTGGTCGTTTTTCAGCAGCACATAATCGACCGCCCATGTATCAATAGAAAGGCTCTCGATGGCCGGATACTTTGCAAAGGCTTCCCGGATGCCGTTCTTCACGTTGGCGAACAGGCTGTCGATGTCCCACTCCAGATGCCCGTCCACCCGCTGAACACTGTTCGGGAACCGGTACACTTCCTCGGTGCGGAGAACGCCGTTCTCCATCCATCCGACAATGTGCCGTCCGCTGGATGCACCAATGTCGATGGCAAGATATTTCTTTTGCATAATGCGCCTCCTGTGTGGATTCTTTGACCTAAGTATACGGGTTCGGGCATCGTGATTCCATCGGCAAAGGTGACACATTCTTTGTGAAAAGTCTACTCTATGATTTTGAAAAAGCATCTGCTGCAAACAAAAAAGCCGGAACGCTCCGTATGGAAGGAACGCTCCAGCTTTTTTGCGTTATGGGGGTAATGAAGAAGAAATGGGGAATTTAAGCAAAGCAGTTATGCGGAATCTTACAGCTGGCTCTTGTACAGCTCCACGATCTCCTCCACGCTGGTGTCGCGGGGGTTACCGGGGCGGCAGGCATCTGCATAAGCAGACTCAGCGAGGAACTGGATGTCCTCTTCCTTCAGGATGCCATTCAGGTTAGTGGGGATGCCCACATCAGCAGACAGTTTCTTGACAGCAGCGATGGTTGCATCAGCGGCCTGTGCGTCGTTCATCTCGTCGATACCCTTCACGCCCATAGCCTTGCCGACTGCACGGTAACGCTCGCCAGCGACGGTCTTGTTGTACTCCAGACCGACCGGCAGCAGGATGGCGCAGGCCACACCGTGGGGAGTGTCATACAGAGCGGACAGGCCGTGTGCCATGGAGTGAACAATGCCCAGACCCACATTGGAGAAGCCCATACCGGCAATATACTCGCCCAGAGCCATACCCTCGCGGCCTTCCGGAGTGTTCTGCACCGCACCACGCAGGTTCTCGCTGATCAGCTTGATGGCTTCCAGATGGAACATATCGGAAATGGTGCAGTGACCCTTGGTGATGTAGCCCTCGATGGCGTGGGTCAGAGCATCCATACCGGTGGCGGCGGTCAGGCCCTTGGGCATGGAGGACATCATATCAGGGTCAACGACTGCGATCTCCGGGATGTCGTTGGTATCCACGCAGACGAACTTGCGCTTTTTCTCCACGTCGGTGATGACGTAGTTGATGGTAACTTCGGCAGCGGTGCCGGCAGTGGTGGGTACTGCGATGGTGAACACAGCGTGCTTCTTGGTGGGAGCAACGCCCTCCAGAGAACGCACATCGGCGAACTCAGGGTTGTTGATGATGATGCCGATGGCCTTTGCGGTGTCCATGGAGGAGCCGCCGCCGATGGTCACAATGCAGTCAGCTTCTGCTGCCTTGAAAGCAGCCACGCCGTCCTGCACATTGGCGATGGTGGGGTTGGGCTTGATCTCGCTGTACACGCTGTAAGCGAAACCGGCAGCGTCCAGCAGGTCGGTGACCTTCTTGGTGACACCGAACTTGATCAGGTCGGGGTCAGAGCAGACGAAAGCCTTCTTGTAGCCGCGAGCGGTCAGTTCGGGAACAATGTTCTCGATGGCACCGTGGCCATGGTAAGAAATGCTGTTCAGAACAATACGATCAGCCATAATACAAAACCTCCAAATTGACACTTCTCTTTTTGCTGCAATCGTTTGGATTGGCAGAAAGATAACAAACTTTCTGTTCATTAGTATACTGGCCGCGTTCGGAAAATTCCATCCGAAAAAGTATCCTCTTTTTTGTGAAAAGTCTACTCTTGCCCCCAAAAGGCGTGTGCGCTATACTAAAAACAGAAAGAGAGGAATCGGAAAATGCTGACTTATAACATGGATGTGACCCCAGAAAGCATCTGGAAACGCACAACGCCCAGCGAAGCAGAGCTAGCGCAGCCCTATTATTGCACCGAAGCGGGAGTGTTCTATGCCCAGCAGCATTTTTCCACTGCCCGCACCGACAAAGAAAGCTACATTTTGTTCTACACCTTGCGCGGAGCCGGACTGATCGAGCAGGATGGGAACCATGTGACCCTCAGCACCGGGCAGGCATTGCTGCTCAACTGCCGTACTCCGCAAAGCTACTGCACCGCACCGGGGCAAAGCTGCTGGCACCATTATTGGGTGCATCTGGACGGTGTGGGCGTTGCGGCCATGGAGCCGCTGCTGTTTCCGGGCAAAAAATTGACCCCGGTGCAGATCACCGGGGTCAAGATGCAGGAATTGTTTGAAACGATTCTGGGCCAGATGGAACGCGGCAACGTGGACAGCATGGTGCAGACCGGGTTGACTCTGCACGGGATGCTTGCCCTGTGCGCGCAGACCATTCTTGCAGAGGCCGAGACCACCAGCGCACGGCAGGTCATTCTGCAGGCTGCGGAAACCCTGCGCAAGAATTACCAGAAAGAACTTTCCCTTGCTGACCTGCTGGCCGATGCCCACATGAGCAAGAGCTATTTTCTGCGGCTGTTCCGGCGGTATATGGGTACAACGCCCTACAACTATCTCGTCAACTTCCGCATCACGCAGGCAAAGGAACTGCTTGTCCTCACCGACCACAGCGTAACCGAGATCGCGCAGCAGGTCGGTTTTGGAGATGCCAGCAACTTTTCCACCCGGTTTGCCAAGGCGACCGGGCAAAGCCCTTTACAGTATCGCAAAAGTGCACTGAAAAGTGCCGGAAACCCGGAGCAAGGTTAACCGCCCTGTCCACGGGCACTCTGCACCGCCGCAAGCAGCCGTGCCAGCGCATCGCCGCCATCCTTTTCAGCCTGATGGTCTTGTGCGGCAGTTCCTTCTTCCGTACCATTGGGGCCTTTTACCCCGGCCAGACGCACAGGCTTTTCCAGAAGCAGTGCGGCTTCCGGCTTCCACGGCTTGATGGATGCTGACACCGCCTGAATCAATGGCAGATACTCCGGGAACGTACCGCCCAGCGAACGCAGAGCATCGGCCGCATATCCAGCGGCACGGACTGCGCCGTAATCGTTGGTGTGCGTCCAATCCCCCTGATGATAGTAGATTTTGGAAGCATCCCGGCCCAGCCGGATGATGTCCTCCATGGCGGCCTGATGTAGATCCAGCACGGGGACATTCAGTTCTTTGCCTAGCGCGATACACGCCTGCGCATGGTCGTGCAGGAGATCGTTATAGGTGAGTTTTCCGTTTTGCTCTGTCCATGTATTGCGCGCGATCGGCGTTGCAAGAATGGGCAGGGCTTTTTTTGCGCGAATCTCCGCAATGAACCGGCGCAGATTTTCCGGGTAGCCGTTGTATGCCTGCAAATGCGGATGCTTCTGGTCGTTGTGGCCGAACTGGATCACCACAAAATCGCCGGGGCGCAGCTGCTTCTGGATGAGGTCAAAATGACCCTCGTTGCGGAATGTTTCGGTGGAGCGTCCGTTGTGCGCGTGGTTGCACACGGCCACACTCCCATCCAGATACAAGTCCAGCGCCTGTCCCCAGCCGCCGTAGCACGCCGCCGGGTGGTAGGGATATTCTGCACCGTAGTCCGCCATCGTGGAATCTCCGGCAAGGTAGACTGTGGGGACCTCGATGGGCACAACAGACAGAAAATCCAGTGCCGGGCAGTGGCCGACCACCGCAATGTCCAGAGCATTTTTTTCAAAGGGCCGGTCTTTTCCATTGGGGATGATGGGCGAAACACTGACCGTGAAACAGATGGACAGCACCGCGCCCTGCCGCAAGGAGCCTTTCCACGCAAGATGGCGGCATCCGTGGAAAATCAGAAGCTGTTCTTCCTCCGCGCGGGCGGTCAGCGTGAGTTTCACGCGGTAATTTCCGGCACGAGGAACAGCCGCCTTGAAGCAAAGCGGAACAAATCGCTGCGGCGGCTGGACTGCGCCATCCTTTTCCCACAAAGACTGCACCAGTGCATCCGAATCCAGAAAACAGCCGTTTTCGTCCTGCTGGATTTTTGTGATTTCTTCCGATGCGTACCAGTAGGGTACATGGAATCCACTGTTCAACTCAAAGATATTGAGTTCTGGCTGTGCGTTATGGGCAGCTTCGTCCACAAACCCGAAGAGCTGGCTGGGGCTATAAAACGGGATGGAATCCTGTGCGCCCTTTTCCAAGGAAATGGTGAAAGTTTCAGATTTCATAATGCGTCCTCTATATCCGAATTTTCATTGGATTCAAAGACTTAACTGAAGAATCCCTTCAGTGTGTCAAGAGCCTGTTGTTTCTTCAGGGCAAGGATACCAGCATAGTCCAGCGTACCGATGGACTTTCCAACCTCTTTGGATTCCGTGGTGTAAACAATATTTGCAATAGGCAAATTCATGGACAAGACTTGTTCCTTGTTATCTTCGCCAAGATAGAATCCGATGTGAGGGGGCTGATTGTATGCGCTGTTCTGGTTCGCCACACAATTTCTGTAGACAGGGTCATGCATCAGCGTATAGATCATGTAGTCCGTTTCTGTCGTTGTCATGTAGATACGAAGCTCGGTGTCGTCCTCGTTTCTAAGCACGACTTCTTCACGCCAGTCACCCAGAATATCGGCTGTCAGGCTGGGGTTGTTTTTGGTGGAATTGTTCGTCTTGCCATCCAGCACATCAATGGTATCCACCGCACCACTTTCCCAGTTGTATTTATACACGCCGAAATCGCAGGATTCTTTCTCAACGCCATCACCAAGTTCGCTGAGCAGGTCACCGTCCCAGTACAAGACCCAGTTTGCCGGCAGACCTGCACGGCTCGGATTGACCATTCCACTCAGAATGTTGTATACACCGCTGTTGTTTGCCTGACCCCAGTATTCGTATCCGGGCAGCGGAGTGATATTCGCCGCTACTGCACGGCCCACATCCTTTGCCGAAGTCCAGATACCATCATAGCGCAGGCCGGTTCCAGCATTGCTCAGAGCCTGATTTACCGTTGCCACCTTGTACTCCTCTGTGGGAGAGAAAACATAGAGCTGCGTAGGATTGTTCGGATTCATTGCCGCAAGGTGGATGGCATCGCCGTGGCTTCCCAAATCCTGTCCATCCTTGCCATTCTTGACCCAGAGCAGCGAGCCGTCATGGTCAACCGCCATATTGCCGATGCAGATCTCATCAAAACCGTCCTGATCCAGATCACCGGTCGATACATTATGGTTTCCCTTATCTGCGGCATCCTCACCGGTCAGGGCCACAAAGTTCCACTCCAGCTGCAGCTTTCCATTTCTCAACGTGTAGGCAGCAATCGTAGTTTTTGCATAGTAGCCGCGGTTAAAGAATACAGCAGGAATCGTTTCGGTGCTGCCTGCTTCTTTGGGCAGATAGCCGATTGCAATATTGTAACGTGCAGAGCGGTTGCCGCCATCGCCTGCTTTGCCCCAGTCATCGTAATTGCCAGTCACATTGATGTAGTCGATGCTGTCAATGATTTCACCGGTCTGCCCATTGAATACCGTCACATATTCATTTGAGTCAGGGCTTGCATGGCCGTTTGCATTGATATTTGTACCGGGAACCACGCTCTTATCGCCCACATAGGAAACGATCGTGCTCTCATCGGTCATATCAAATTTGCCAGCTTTATTCGGCTTATAGGCGATCGTACCATCGGAGGTCTTGATAAACAGCTCTGCTTTGCCATCTTCATCCATATCGTAAAGCATAAACTGGTTAAAGTGGGCACCAGAGGGCATTTCCAGACCCATGTTCAATCTCCACAACGGAGTACCGTCCATCTCATAGATGTCAAAGATGGTCGGAGAGGAAGGTGCCACAGCCTTGCCAGAGTCAAATGCATTGTCCGGATACCATTTTACAATGATTTCATACTGTCCATCGCCATCCACATCACCCACGCCGGTATCATTGATCGTATACGAAGAAAGGTCTCCGTTTTTGGTGGGCTGGGGTTCCGGCTTTTGCAGAGGGATGCTCATATAATTGTTTTCCAGAGCGGCAACAGCCTCGCTGTTATACTGTAGGCCGTTCTGAATCTTTGCAACTACATACACATCGCCGGCTTTGCCTTTTGCATCGGTAAAATTGGTTCTGTCTGTGATCGGAGAGGAATTGATCTTGATGCCATTTCTGTACACATCAAAGGAAATATCCTCACCATACTCTGTTGCAAGGATTCTCCAAGAAATGAACACACCATCATCGGACTTCACCGCATACACGCCGCGATCCAGATTTTCCATAGAACGTGCATACGCATTATAGCTGCTGCCCGTCTTAAAGTAGCCGATACGATAATACACATCATAGGTGTAGTCCGTCCGCTGTTCGCTGGGGTCAGTAGGGTTTTCATTGGGTGTCAGAGAATCTTCCAGTACCTGATATTTTCCCTCGACCGGAACAACATTGGCACCGTAAACATAGATGCCTTCTTCTGCTGCGTTAAATTCACGAATCGCGGTCCATTTGCCAACGGTTACCGTTCCAATCGAGCCATCGTTCATCACAGCGGTCACTTCTGTGGGAAATTGTTCTGGCAATGCTTCACCAAATGGAAGTTCCAAGGTCGTGGGATTGTACACATAGGTTGGATACGGCAGTGCGCTATAGCTTATGACCTGTCCGGCTGCTGCGGTATCCGGGCCGACTGCACAGACGTTCCATGCAGAAGAAACGAGTATGCTGGCCGTAAGCAGGCAGGCCACGAGTCTTTTCTTATTCATAATTTTATGCCTCCTCGATCGTATGCGGTACGGGGGGAATGTAATTGATGTCCGGTGCGGTATCCAGAGGGGTGATGTTGCAGTTTTCGCAGACCATACCGTTCACTGCGGTCGGGTCAAAGGAATTTTCTTTTGCGCGAATGTCCAGATTCCGGAATGTGAAGTCCGAGAGTTGATACTGTGTCGGTTCCGGTTTTACGTTGAAGTATTCGCGGCACTCACAGCGGCAGTCCTCCACGGTGATGTGATCTGCATAGGAAAGCGGAATGTCCTTGCGGTCTTCCAGATCATAGAACTGCGTCCACGGATTGATGTTGACAAAACTCTCCACAACGGCATCCACCTGCTTCATCGTAATGTACTCGTAATGCTGTGGGGTATCCGGGCGCATTTTCAGCCAGAGCAGATTGCAGGCGTGGTCTACTTTCAAGCGGCGAATCAGGACGTTGCGATCGTGCATGGACTCCGAACCGCAGGTCAGACAGCCATGGCAGAAACCATAGTGGCAGTCCTCCACCAAAATCCGCTCATTGATGCCGTTTTCGGGTGCAGTATCGGCCCACGGGCCTCTGCCGCCCTTCAGCACGACCGAATCATCGTTCACTTCCAGATAGCAGTTCTTGACCAGAACATCGGTGCAGACATCAATGTCGATGGCATCGGTGCTGGGAGCCGGAACCGGGTGCGCCGGTGAAAGAATGCGGCAGTTCAGGTACTTCACATGGTCGCAGCGGTAGAGATGGCTCGTCCAGAAGTGCGAATTTTGCAGGGTGATATTGGCAAAGGTCACATTTTTGCTGTTGGAGATGAACACGAGCCGCGGACGCTGCTCGTCCTTGTTCGTGCATTTGGGGTTCCACTTGCGGCGCAGCCAGAACGCCCGCCAAGAGCGCAGGCCGTTGCCGTCGATGGTGCCGGGGCCGCTGATGGTAAAGCCATCCACGCCATCGGCGTTGATGAGGGCCGAGAAGTAGATACAGTTCTGTCCTTCCATGCGTGTTTCGCAGAGGTCATAATCGGCAATGTCATCACTGCCCATCAGGGTGCCGCCCTGTGCTACATACAGATTCACGCCCTGTTTGAAGTGCAGCGCACCCGTGTGGTAAACACCAGCCGGAACTACCAGAACACCGCCGCCCTCCTTGGCTGCAAAGTCAATGACGGACTGAATCTCCTTTGTATGCAGCTGGCCATCCGGCAGGATGCCGTAATCCGTTAGCGGGTACTGCTTGCCCAGCGCAGAAAGTTCCGGGGTTTCGATCTCATAGAACCAATCGTCGATTGGGGTTCCGTCCGGGAAAAATTCAAGTTCATGTTTCATGGGTGTGTTCCTCACTCAAATCGTGTTGTCGTTCCACCGGGAAGTTCGTAGATTTTTCCTCCCACGCTGACCCAGCAGGATGCAGCATTGGGATTATAGCATAGATCACCGTCTACGGTAAACTGGAGCCGGGCAGCATCTTCCAGCGCATCTACAATTTCGATGTTAGTAGCGTACCAGATGTCGTCCTGATGGCTCATCATCTGGCAGAACTGCTCCATCTGTGCCCAGCCATCCTGTTCGGGCAGTTCATAACTGTGACCCCAGACGTACATCAGGTACAGATACTGGGTCTTGTGCATGGTCAGGAACTTCTGGCCCAGTTCCAGCATCCCACGCCGGAAATGACAGGTCGGATCCCACTCGGTAAAATCTTCCGGGATGGCAAACCCCTGCGTACTGCGCACAGTACGCGCATAGCGGATGCCCAGTGCCGGCAGCAGTTCCATGATTTTATGGGTGTAACTGCCGTTTGGATAAGCAAGACCGCGCACTGGGGTCTCGACCAGTTCTTCCAATGCACGGCGATCTTCCAGAACCTGCTGGGCCACCTGATCCAGCGGAGAGCGTGCAATGGTGGGATGCAGCACGGTGTGGCAGGCCACCTCATGCCCACGATACAGTTCCTTATATTCGCTGACCGGGATGCGCTCTGCATTGTGCAGACCGGAGTTCAGATTAAAGGTTCCCTTCATGCCGTACTGGTTGAACAGTTCCACAAGGCGGCGGTCTTCCACGCGGCCATCGTCAAAGCTGAAAGTCAGGGCCTTGTGCTTGCCGCCGGGAAAACAGGTATAGATATTTTTCAAACTCATACAGAAGCCTCCTGTAAGCCGTAGGGAACGGCGCGTTTGCCATAGCGGTTTGCCAGACTACCTGTCACGACCAGCTTGAACGCATTGCTGCCCGGATGGAGCAGGCCCTTCAAATCGAACCGGTGCTTATTCCAGAACGAAACTCCGGCAAATTTTCCGTTGACCCAGAGTTCGGCCATCTCCTCGGCATCCAGTTCCATCAGCGGATAATCGTCGTTTGCCTGTTCTGCGCTGTATTCCACCTCGGCAACGTAGGTCTTTTTGACCTGAATGCCATCGGCTTTTTTCAGGGTAAACTCCGGCACAGGGAGCAGCAGTGGTTTCGGCTGTTCCGGCAGAGCGGCAAAGTCCGCCTCCTCGCAGGTGAACAGCAGCAGGCTGCTGCGGCTGGGCAGGTTCAACGCAAAATCCTTTGCCTGCGCACGGGCTGCTTTCCCTGCCCAGAGGTCATACTGCCCGACTTTTTTGGTAGTGGGCAGCGTGATGGTGGTGTGAAGGTCGGTGTTGCCCTCGTTCACAAGGAACCAGCACTCACTGCCTGCGCGCAGGAAGTGCGCACTGCGCAGCTGCGGAGCCGCCGGGCTGCACTGAAGGTCTGCAAGGGGCGAGAGGTCTTTGGGGAGCGCGGGCGCATCGGGGAACCGCTGTTCCGGGTCGATCACCGCCGAGAACTCCATGCCGCGGCAATGCAGTTTTCCGTCCTGCACCCGGCAATCCCTCCAGACGCTTTCCGGCAGATACTGGAAACCGACCTGCTGCTCATAGAGCGGACGAACGGCATCCGGTTCCAATGCGCGGTTGCGGCACAGCACCGCCACCGGCAGGAGAGCGGTCGTGTCCGTCATCAGGCAGGACAGCCGCCGCAGATAGGTAGACCACAGCTTATAGTGCTTCCACCAGTTGCTGTTGGGGCCGACATCGGGCGGGCGCTCATCTTTCCGCTTGCCGGTGATGCTGTAATAGAACGCATGAGGGATGAACAGGTTGACACCGCGCACGGCCAGCCAGTCCGTGTACCACTTGATGTCCCCGCCGGAGAGCTGCCACGGATTGTTGTCCTTGTTGCAGGCTCCAAAGCACTCGTTGGAATTGCGGCGGCGGTTCATCAGGCGGGCCGCATCCGCGCTGCACTTACCCAGCGTGGAATCCAGCCCCACAAGGCAGTCCTTTTCCGGTGCGATCCAGCGCAGGCACAAGTCCTGACCGGGGATGCCGAAGTATTTTTCCACCTCAATATCATCGCTCTGGTGGGGGTGTCCCATCAGGCAGATGCCGTGCTGCTCGCACCAGCCGGAAAGAGCCGCATAGTAAACGCCGCCCTCCCGGTCAAGGATCATCTGATGATAGAGCCGGGTGTCGGCATTTTCGGTTTTCTCGAACAGTGCGGTCAGGTTTTCCAGCTTGCCGCCTGCTTCGGTGAAAAGCTGGGCAAAGCCCTTTGTCCAAGGGAACATATTCCCCACGTTCCGCCCCAGAATACTGGGTTCATCGGTGAAGAAGCCGATGATGGTATTCCCGAAGTATTCTTTCAGTTCACGGTAGTAGGCATCGTGGGTCAAGCCGATGAACCGCTGCACGACCTCCGGGTTCAGGATGTCGGCACTTTCCGGGGCGTTCGGTTCGCCATCGTCTTCGCCCCAGTGGATGCCGCGGATGGTGCCGCCGCTCTTGCGCACCACCAGAACGCCCTGCGGTGTCTGTGCAAGGACTTCATCTCCCGGCTTGCTCTCGCTCACCAGCGTGATGCCCTGACTGACCAAATCGGGTCGGCCCGCAGTGACCATGCCGTTTGCGGAGCCGGACGGGTACATTCCCTCATCGTACAGAACGACCGTCATGTTCAGCGCAGCAGCTTCCTTGACCGCCGTGCGGATGTAGGAAAAGTATTCTTTGGAAAGGTATTTGATGCGTTTTGCAAGGCCGATGCGGGGATGCAGCACCACGCCGGATACGCCGTGTGCGTTGAAATCATTCAACTGGCGGCGGATCTCGTCATGGATCAGGTTGCCATTCAGAAACCAGAACGGGATCGGGGTAAATTCGCGCGAGGGTTTGGAAAGCAGTGTGAGTAACTCCATACGAACCTCCTATGGTTCATTTTTTGCAAGGGCGCAAAGTTTGGCCCATCGCTTTGTACGAAAATAAAACAGCATCAGGATCATACCAGCCAGAAAACTCAGCGGTACACTGGCCATTGCATAGCCGCCATAGCCAAGCCGTGAAAGCAGATATGCGACCGGTATCCGTACACCCCACAGGATGAAAAGATTTACGATGGTCGGATACTTGATCTCTCCAATGCCATTGGCAAAGCACATGATGACGTTCATGATCGCATACATCCATGTGAACGGAAGAACGATATGGATGTAGCGCGTTGCAAACGCAAGAACTGCGGTATCGTGTGTGAAGAGTGCGAGGAGCGGGTTGCAGAAAATTGTAACGAGGATTCCAGCAGATAATGTGATGGCTCCCGCGCTCAACGGAATCAGCCATGCGCTGCGGCACAGTCGGCGATAATTTCCTGCACCAAGGTTCTGACCGGAAAATACCGTCATTGTTGAGGAGAGCGATGCAATGGCAAGGTTGGCAAGGCTGGTGACTTTTCCGGCCACCGAGCAGCCTGCAACAAAAGTCGAACCCTGAAGATTGAACAGAATCTGCAAAATCAGGTGTCCGGTGGAATAGAGTGCCGTGTTCATTCCAAGTGGGAGGCCGATCTGTATCATCTTCCGCAGCGTTTTCCCATCGAATCGATGGGGCAACAGTGGAAATTCCAGCTCCGGTGCATAGCGGCGGATATACCAGATGCTGCACAGCCATGAGAGTGCCAGTGCAATCACGGTCGCCCATGCAGCACCGTAGACACCCATGCCAAACTTCGCTACAAAGAGCAGATCCAGCGCAATGTTGACCACACAGGATACCAGCAGAAGCACCAGAGAAGAATTGCTGTTGCCAAGCCCTCGCAGGATGCCTGCATTGAAATTGTAACCCATGTTGCCAAGAATACCGATGGCAACAATGCGCAGATACTGCACTGCATAAGGCATAGCATCCGGCGGAACCTGCATCAGATTCAAGAGAACCGGCCCCAATACAAGCCCCAACACCGTAAGTGGAATCGCTGCTGCGTAGAGGAAGAACACGGATGCTTTGAGCAGCTTTTTCAGCGCATCCTGATCGGACGCACCGCAAGCCTGCGAAACAAGGATTGAAATGCCAGAACCAATACCGAGAAAGACACACAAAAGAATTTCCAGCGGCTGCGAACTGGTGGAAACCGCTGCCAGTGCAGAGGAATCGCAATAATTGCCGATGACCAGCGTATCTACGGTGCTGTACATCTGCTGAAGGACACTGCCAGCGCAAATCGGCAGAGCAAAGCGCAGGGTGCAGCCGAGGATAGAGCCATGGGTCATATCTGTCTGATGCGCAGGTGTTTTATTCTGTGTCATATCATTTGCTTCATAAAAGAAGAAACCGTGTCCCGCAAAAGGTTGCGGAACACGGCTTCTGTGTTATCCAGATCTCAACTCCGTCAGCAGGATATCATGCAGACCGGAGCTTGCGTCCGCTATGATTTTTACAGAGAGTCGCGGATCGTCTTTGCATTTTCGAGGTCAGCCAGACGCCACTCGATGATGCTGTTGGCATCCAGACCGTTGCAGTCGGCGACCATCTGATCCCACAGGGCATCGAACTCGCTGTCGGAAGAAGCATAGACCATCTTCCAGCTTGCGGTGGTGACCTTATCCTTGATGGCATCGATCATCAGCTGCATATTGTCATCCGGCAGGCTGGTAAAGCTGGATACGTTCTTCAGGGGGCTTTTCTCGCAGTAATCGCTGCCCAGCCACTCCTTCCAGTTCTCGTGGCCAGTGGTCTTCTGCCACTTCTGGAAGTTTTCGCTCTGAGCACTGATCTCATTGACATCGCTCCAGCCCAGCGTAGAAGCGCAGCGGTAGCCGCCCTCTCCATCGCCATACTGGGTCAGGGTACCGTTCATCACGATAAAGGGAGTGTTCCACAGTTCCAGCGTTTCGCCGGTGGACATCTCAAAGCCGGTAAAGTCGTTGTGACCGGAGTTCAGCCACTCCTTTGCACGGTCGGTCAAAGCAGCATTGCCCTTGTCATCACTTGCCCAGTATTCACCATCAGGACCCTGCGTCAGGATCAGGAAAGCTTCGGGATCAGCCAGAACATCAAGGTAAGCGAGGCAGGCGTCCAGATTCTTGGTCTTTGCGCTGATGCCGATCATGTAGCGAGGATCGCCGTAGGTGGAGTTTGCGCTGTAGTAGCTCTTGACACCGGGAATATGGTATTCCAGATAGGTGGGTGCCCAGCCCGGCAGATAGCCGGAAGGAACCTGTGCATAGCCGCCATCGACCTTGACTTTCTGGGTGGGACGGTCATTGTTGATGCTGTCGGGGTCGATCAGGCCGCGCTTGTAGACCTCGTGATACCACTTCAGACCCTTATAGTACAGGCTGTCCTTGTCCAGAATGGAGTGATATTCGCCGTTGACCATATCGGCTTCCAGCAGGTAGGCAAGCTGGTTTTCGAGATAGCCCTGCCAGCGGTACCACATGGTCATGCAGGCCCAGAAGTTGGAGTCAGAGCCGTTGTTCAGCACCGTGCCGTAGCAGGCAGTGCCATCATCAGCCGTGGGGCGAGCCTTCTGCATCTGCTCCATGACATCGATCAGGTCTTCAAAGCTGTTGATCGCCGGTGCGCCGATCTTTTCATAGGTATCCCAATGCACACGGACTGCGTTGCGCTCGGTGGAGTCCAGCCACTTATACTTGACGTAGCTGTCGCCGATACTGGTGGGGATGCCGTAGACGCTGCCGGTACCTGCGCTCTTGAACTCACGGACGTAGTTCAGAGCAGGCTCAACTTCGGTGAAAGCCTTCAGATGCGGCATCTTGTCCAGATAGTCGTCCAGATTCAGCAGCATACCGCCCTGAATCATGATATCCAGGCTCTTTTCCGGGATGAACATCACATCCGGCAGGTCGCCGCTGGCGAGGATTGCGTTGGTCTTTTCATCCGAGTAAGCCCAGACCTCCAGATTGAAGCCATGCTCTGCGAAGTAATCGCCCTTGAAGCCGCTAATCAGGCCGCTGGATACGTTTGCATCGCGGGGATAGAAGGTGATGGTCTGCGGACCGCTGGAAGAAGCAGCGGAACCGGAACCAGCGGTGCTGCCAGCGGCAGTGCTGCTGGAGGAGCCGCCGCCACAGGCGGTCAGGGCGGCTGCAGAACCGGCGATTGCACAAGCCTTGAGGAAATTACGACGGGAAATCATCTTTTTCATGGTCTTGTTCTCCTTTTATCATATAATACACAATTTTGATTATCATATAATACACAATTTTGAGTTCAAAAGAAAGGCTCTCAGCCCTTGACGGCACCGACCATCAGGCCCTTGACATAGAACTTCTGGACGAAGGGATAGACGCAGATGATGGGGATGACGACCACAGCAGTCAGGGTCAGGCGGATACCGGTGGGGGTGATGGTCGCATAGGGGTTCTCACCGGCGATCTGCTCGGCGGCTGCGGTGACCTGCTGGAGCAGTTCGTACAGCAGATACTGCAAGGTATAGAGCTTCGTGTTGGTGATGTACAGCTTGGTGGTGAAGAAGTCATTCCACTGGTTCACGGCGGTGAACAGCGAAATGGTGGCAAGGATGGGGGTCTGCAGCGGCATCACGATTTTGAAGAAGCGGGTCAGATAACCGGCACCATCCAGATAAGCGGATTCTTCCAGTTCCGGACTCATGGCTTCGATGTTCGTCTTGACCAGAACCATGTTGTACACGGACAGGCAGGACGGAATGACGTAGACCCAGAAGCTATTGACAAGGCCCAGCATCCGGTTGTTCAGGTAGATGGGGATCATGCCTGCGGAGAAGTACATAGTAATGACGGTGAAGCGATACCAGAACTTGCGCTTCCACATATTCTGCTTGGTGAAGAAGTAGGCCATGTAGCTGGTCAGCACAAGGCTGAGTGCCGTGGTGATCACGGTACGCGCCACCGAGATGAAGGCCGCATTGCCCAGATTCTGCACCTTAAAAATTTCAACGTAGTTTTCAAAGTTGATGCCCTTGGGCAGCAGGATGATCTGGTTCAGGTCAACCAGCTTCTGGTCGCTGATGGTGCAGATCATAAGGTAGTAGAACGGATACACGCACAGCAGCGTGATGATGGTGAACAGGATGATGCCGACGATGTTGTAGATCTTATCCTCCCGGCTCATCTTGATGTGGTGGCTTTTCTGCCGGGGTGCGATTTTTGTTGCAGTCACAGGATGCTTCCTCCTCTCTTTAGAATACGCTGGTGCCGCGGATCTTCTTGGATGCGGTGTTGGCCAGACCGAACAGGATCAGTGCAATGATGGATTTCATGACACCAACGGCGACCGAGAACGAAATCTGACCACTGCCGATACCGAGGTTGTAGACGTAAAGGTCAAGCACTTCGATGTATTCCTTATTCAGAGCGTTGCTGAAAGCGAGGAACTGGTCGATGCCGGAGTTCAGGAAGTTGCCGATGCTCATAATGAGCAGAACGAAGAAGGTGGGCATCAGCAGCGGAATGGTGATGTAGCGGATACGCTGCCAGCGGTTTGCGCCGTCGATCATGGCCGCTTCGTTCACTTCCTGATCCAGACCGGTGATGGCGGCGAAGTAGATGATGGCGTTCCAGCCGAGGTTTTTCCATGTGTAAAGCAGTGCTTGGATCAGCCAGACGTGCTTGTCGGTGGTGAGGATATATTTCATCAGTAGATTGGGAAGAAGTGTCGCTTCCTCCGCCGCCTTTTGTGCAAGCAGTTCTTTCCGTTTTTCTCCCAGCTCGGTAATCCAGCCTTTGAGGTTTTGGATAAGCTGCCGGATGGACTTCATCAGGCGGTTGGCGGCTCTGATTTCCCGGTTCAGGTTGCCGATGTTCGTCTGGATACCCCGCTTTTCCATCTGCCGGACAGCAGCTCCCTCATGGACAGTAGGGATAATATCAAGCCCCTGTCTGGCATAGGAACGCAAGTCCACACGCTCTGGGCGGTCATTGGCTTCCAGATAGCGGTTCTGGATGACCTCCCATTCATGCCGCCAGATTTCGCAATACTTCTGGTCGTTCCAATCCACCGTATCCTCCTTGTGGCTTTTCCATCTGCCGGACGGAAGTTTTATCCGTTCCCCGTTTTCGTCAAGGTCATAAACCTTGCGGCTCTTGGGAAGCCATTTTCCATGTTCGTCCATTGCCCTCATAGTGAGCATGACATGGGCGTGGGGATTGTGTCCCGGCGGATGGGGGTCATGGATTGCAAAATCAGCAATCATGCCTTTGGAAACAAACTGCTGCTCACAAAACTCCCGGACAAGGACAGCATACTGGTCGGGCGGTATCTCTCTGGGGATGGTAAGCACCCACCGCCTTGCAAGCTGGGAGTTCCATTGTTTTTCCACCGCTTCGGCGGCGTTCCACAAAGTATTGCGGTCTGCATATTCCTGTGGGGCATTTGCCGGGAGCAGGATTTCATTGTGGACGATACCACGCTTTTCCGGGTAGTGCTTCACTTGCTGGTCGTATTCACAGAACAGCTTTTCGCCGCTCTGGTAAGCAGCGGCGGCAACAGCAGACTGCCGCTGGCTGCGCTGCACAATCGTGATTTCGTTGTGTGGACAGGGCATTTCGTGTTCCTTCTTTCGCTAATTGGTGGATGGGGTGGCGTTTTACCACCTCATTTTGGGCAGAAAAAAAGCAGGAGACCTTTTTTCAGATTTCCTGCTCGATGTGCCGCTGTGTGGGCGGCGGGTATTTAGTTGTAAAAGTTCGGGACAAGTTGACCCGATGAGTGAATGATAAATAGAAAATTTGCAAAGACTATTGACATTTTTCCAAAATATCTTTCAGTTGAGCAGTCAACACATCTTCTTGACCGAGAAGCACATCTTTTTCATATACAATGGTATTCCACAGATTGCTGAGTTCTGCGGAAATTTCAGGGCTATCACAAAATTCGTGTGCCACCCAAATATTGCTGGCTATCGCTTCTGGGGCGCCATCAATGGACAGACCTTTATCTTTGATTGTATCAATCGCACGAGAAATATATTTATCAAATTGTGCTGCTCGACTTTCTGTATGTGACTTGTCGCTCACATAGTGTCCAATAAAAAAGGAAATTGCAAATCCAGCGATGATGAACACGATAGTCAATGCTGTACCTATTCTTTTCATACTTCCAACTCCTTTGTCAAATTCAAGAACTATTTTTTATTGCTTCCTATCCAGTAACATCCTGCTCCGATTACCGCTGATAAAAATTCAATTCCTTTCAAATACATATCGTAGTTTGTATATCCGATAATTGGACCAGATAAAACATAAATTATAACAAACACAATAACTGTAACTATTGCTCTCTTAGCAGTGTCCTTCACTTTTATTCCCTCCATAACTTCGACATTGTTGCTATGAAATTTTCTTTTCATCATCTCTCGGTGGTCGGACATAACATAACATTTCTTTTTCACAAGCACCAAATTTTGAGAAATTGGATTTCGCTTCTTTTAGTGTTATTCCATGATTAGAGTCGCTTGGTTCGTTATCAGAAGCAATGAACGGGTCATTCTCCCAAAAACAAACGGGACAGATATACCCACAATCTTCATTTGCCGGAACATTATAGGTAAAATATCCGCAGCAAGGACATTGGTATTTTTTCATATAAACCTCCCGTTTAAGCCTTGACCTCAAATTCCTGATTTATTGCTGACTTCATTATACTTCATTGCCTATCGAAAAGATAGCATATTTTATGAAACTTGTCGGCTGGGAACAGCTTGCAACGCAAGGTGTCCCCAGATGGCAAGTCCACAAAAGGGTAGCTGGCGGCAGCCAGCGCAGGGGAAGTGTAGCGTCCCCTGTATGATTTGGAGCAGACCATGACTGCGGAAAATCACAGCCCTCCGGCGAGGAGCCTTCGGAGAACGCAATGCACCAACCTCTGGGTGGTGTATAATTGCGCCCTTAGTAAACTAAGGGGTTTCCGGCTTCTCCCGTTCCAGCAGTTTTTTCAATAGTTCCTGCGTGTCCTGCCTGTGAAAAATGAGTTTCAACAACAGCATGACATCATCATCTGTCAGGCGTTCCGGCTCTTGCAGAAAACTTTCCAGCATACCGCCACGAGTACAGAGCCGGTGCGTCCGTTCCTTTCGGGTAAGCTGCTTTAACTGGTGCTGCAATGCCTTTTCATCATTGATGGCTTTCCGCAGTTTCTTTTCGCTTTTCTCCAACTCCCGGTTGAGCTTTTCCAGCTTTGAGGTATCAGGCAAGGGCAGCGTCCTCCTTTCCCGGTATCAGCACATAAATCCTGTTTGGTTCTCCAACGCCCTGACGCACCCGCATGATAAGTCCGGCGGTTTCCAGTTCATTCAGAGAACGCTTGACCGTCATGGGACTGCGGGACAGGACTGCGGCAATGGCTGTGACAGGGAAGCAGACAAACAGGATTCCGTTCTCGTCCTCCTGACCTTTGGAGAGCATAGCGTCCAGCATCCGGCAGTACATGACCTTTGCGGTGCTGCTGACTGGAAATCCTGTCAACGCTCTGGGAAAGGGCATACAGGGCGGCAATGGTGTGTCTATCGTCATAAATTCAAAATTCATTCGGTGTGTTCCTCCTTTTTCTTTGCTCGTTTGGATAAATAACGGGGGCAGTCAATCACAACCGCCCGGAAGCTCTGCCTGCACCCATGCTGGCATTTCCGGCATAATTCGTTGTAAGTGACACGCCCCCGGTCATTGAGGTAAAAGGAAAGCTCATGCTTCCTCTTTTTGCTCATTCTCGGCATATTGTGTTTCCTCCCGTTTTAGTGTATGGTTTCGGGGCGATTTTCGGCAAAATTACAGCCATAGAGCCGATTAAAATCTCCCGAAGTATCAGCGATAGGGTAGACTATCCCCCTATCAGATTGTCGTGTTTCGGTATCATTTCGGTGTCAGTTCGCCAGTTCTCCCCGGTGTCGTTCCTCCCCTGAATCTCACAGCGGCGTATCGCTCCCTTTGGTACGCTCGTTTCGGTCAGGGTTCCTCCACATCCCTGCCAAAAGTCATGGCACTACATCGCCGGGGAAGCATATCCCACACAGGCTGGTCATTCGATTGGAATAATCCATCGATGAACTACCTGTATCATAGAACATTTTTGTGCCCTGTGCCGTATGTCCACAAAGTAGGAATTAGGGGTAAAAATCAGAAATTTCCACGATTGCGGAAAGTGTGATATAATCCAGATAAGCGGCAGCAATGAAACCATTGGAAAGGAGCGTGCGCCCATGAAAGGAGCAACAAGCATACAGGAACGCCTTTGGGAACTCCGCAAGGACAAAGGCTTAAATCTGGAAGAACTATCAAAGCTGACAGGCATTTCCAAATCAGCTCTTGGAAGTTATGAAAAAGAGGATTTTAAGGAAATCAATCATGGCAACCTTATCACGCTGGCAGACTTCTATGGGGTCTCTGTTGATTATCTACTGTGCCGGACAGAGAACAGGGAGCAGATCAACACACCATTGACGGAGCTGCATTTGAATGATGAGATGGTGGCACTGCTGAAAAGCGGTCGGATTAACAACCGTCTGCTCTGTGAGCTTGCTACACATAAAGATTTCATCAAGTTTCTTGCAGACATTGAGATTTATGTGGACGGGATTGCTACCATGCAGATTCAAAACCTCAATGCACTTGTCGATACCGTCCGGCATGAAATCATTGAACGGTATCGCCCAGGCGAAGATGACCCGCATTTGAAAGTGCTGCAAGCCGCCCATATCAGTGATGATGAGTATTTCAGTCACATGGTTCTGGATGACCTCAACCTGATTATCCGGGATATTCGGGAAGCCCACAAAAAGGACAGTGAGAGTGCGCCCCAGACCACCGTTGCCGATGAATTGAAAGAAAATCTCGAAGCAGTCGAAAATTTCAAGGGCAGCCGGGATGAAAAGCTGGTTGTCCTTTACTGCAAGCAGCTCGGTATCAACTATAAAAATCTGTCAGACGAAGAATTTCGCTGGCTGATTCGGATTCTCAAAAAATCAAAGAAAATGGGAACGCCTATCAGCCAGAGGAAAAAACGGTAAAAAAAACCGCTGTTGCATGGTTGGGGTGCCTTCCATGTAGCAGCGGTTCTTGCTGTGGTTATTATTTCATTCGTTTTCTTAATATCCGGCGATAATTTGTTTCTCCCTTTGGTGCGTCCTGTATAATTTCCAACACACCATCTTCAAGCATTTTATCAATGCGATTAGAAATCCATACATCACTAATTCCAAGTTGATATTTTCCTAAAACATTACCTATAACAATAGCCATTTTGAATTGCTCTGGCTGTTCCGCAATTTCACGAAGAATGAAACTATCATATATATCTTCTGAAACACTTTGCAATTTACCATTTAGCATTGCACGCAAAGGTGCATTTTCATTTTGAAGTTGATTCCATTTCATAGCACAAGCTGAAAGAAATACAGGCTTAGCTTTTTCTTGTAGAGTTATATATTTTCCCCATTCGCCAGGAGAAACCTCACCCCATGCTATTTTGGATGTCATAGTATTTTCTTTTCCATATTCCCAGGCAGGTAACTTAACCAAATAAATTGTTGTCTGACAGTTTAATGGTCGAAGTTGTTTCATAAGCCAGTACATACCGCAAAATTCATCCGGATTATAGCTATACCAAATACGAACTTCTTCCCCAGCTACATATCGTTCAATAACCGAAGACAATGTAGTTTTAATTTTCTGTATTTTTTCTTCAACCTGATAGTCTAAATCCTCTACAAACCAGACAGACAGCATTTTCTTGAGAACATTTTTCCGCTGTTCGCCAATTCCATTATCAGAAATATCTCCCACACTAAGAGCCATATCAAAACAATAAACATCACTGCTCTTGCCTCCCAATGGAATAGCATTCTCCCAAGCAATATGTTCTTGTTCCTGTGCTTGAATTTGTGCTTCTTTCATTTCATCTGAAGATGGAACACTCCCATCTTCGTGCCTCATAAAGACCGAAACTGCACTTCCTCTATACTTTCCCTTACCGTAAGTTTGGGCAATTTTCAAACTTCCACAGGCACTTTCACCAAATACAATTTCAATCATCTTATATACCTCCGATTTAATTACTCCCGTATGAATAAATTATATCATGCAAAACAATTTCTTCTGCCCGGTTGTGAATGTTATTACAACGCTGCACCCATTCCATTTGTTGAGTTCGCTTCAATTCCTCTGTCACGCCCTCGGTGGCTTTCATCTGCTCCATGATAGTGTCTAACCGTTCCTGTGCCTGTTCGTTCAGGTCTGCAAGATATGTCCACAATTCTCCGGTCAGTATCAATGTATTCAATCTGGCTGGGTGGACTTCCCTTAAATATTCCCGGTGCATCCGTCCGTACTTTCCGATAGGGCGGTGTTCCTCCGGCAGTTTCAAGTCCGGGATGTAGTAATCTCCGACAAGGATATAATCAATTCCGTTTTCCGTTATTCTTGGTTTCAATTCTCTCATGTTCCTTACCTCCTGTGGAAGCAGGCTCGTCTGGTACTAACTCAATCACATCGGTAATCTCACAATTCAGCGTTTCACAGATACGGGCTAATGTGTCCATGCTGATGTGCTTTCCCTCTTTGCTCATGTTGGCAATCATATTCGTTGTCATACCAGCGGCAAGCCTTAAATCCTCTTTCCTCATATCACGCTCTAACAGTGTGTGCCAGAGTGGTTTATAGCTGATGTGCATATTGTTTTCCTGCCTTTCTATCCATACCACCGGGGCGGCTGCCCCGGCAGGAACTTTTCTCTTATTATAGCACCAATCTTGTGAAATCACAATTTATTCTTGTATCCTGCCGCTGATACCGTCTGGATTGGTTTTCCTTTCTTTTTTGTTCCCTTTAATTAGCCATGAACTGCTTCATACCCTGACTCTTTACTGATGTGTGATAAAGAAGTAATAGAAGTGTAAAAAATTTTGCCGTTCCTATCCGGCACTTAGCTCTTGTGTCGGACAGGTCGGGCGGTTATTCGGGCAAGTCCACCTTGCCAACAAAAGAATAATAAATCTCAATGTCCTGCCTACGGGTCTTGTTCTCGTCATAGCTGCACTCATGCACAACGATTTTCTCTACAAACTCCCGCAACAGAGTAGGGGTAAGTTCTTCAAAGCTGGTATGCCGCCGGACAACATTCATAAACTTTTCTGCGTTCACGGTGGCTTCCTGTGCTTTGGAAAGCTCCGCTTGAATAGCAGCGGCTCTTTCTTTCAGCTCCCGTTGCTCTGCTTCATAGTCTGCCGACAGCTCTGTGAAACGCTCGTCTGATATGCGCCCGGTCACGCTGTCCTCATACAGCCGCTTGAAGATAGCGGATAACTCGGCTATGCGTTTCTCGGAGGCTTCCAGTTCCTTTTTCTTGGCGGCGTTCCTGCGTTTGCCCCCGTCCTCGTTCTGCTCAATCAAGAGTTTCATAAACCGGCTCTCATGCTTGGCTGCGTATTCGGTCACTTGCCGGAGATTTGCCAGGACACCAGCGGTCAACAGATCGGTGCGGATAAAGTGCGCCGTACAGTTGCGGGTGCGCTTCTTGTAGCTGCCGCAGATGTAGCAGTCCTGTTTGCGGTCTTTGTTCTGATACCGCTGCTGATACAGCACATGGCCGCAGTCGGCGCAGAACAAAATCCCGGAGAACAGCCCCACTTCATCGTAGCGGTTCGGGCGTTTGCGCTGTTTGCGTAACTCCTGCACCCGTTCCCATGTTTCCTTGTCGATGATCGGCTCATGGTGGTTCTCGAAAATGGCCTGCTTCTCGACGGGGTTCTCTATGCTGTGCTTGACCTTATAAGAAGGCTTTTCCGTTTTGAAGTTCACCAGACATCCGGTGTACTCTCGGTTTTCGAGGATATGAACGACGGTGTTGGTCGCCCATTTGCACTCATAGCCTGGGTGATAACGGCGGGTGCTGCCTGTCCGCTGATATTCCAGCGTCCCCGGCGTGGGGATTTGCTGCTCCGTCAGCATACGGGCAATCTTGGTCGGGCCGTTCCCGGCAAGGCAAAGCTGGTAAATCTGCTGCACCACCGGGGCGGCCTCCTCGTCTATAATAAAATTCTCGTCCTCGTCCATCACATAGCCGTAAACCGGCTTGCTGGTAACAGGCTTGCCGCTCATGCCTTTTGACTTTTTCACTGCCTTGATTTTCTTGCTCGTATCTCTCACCAGCCATTCATTGAACAGATTTCGCAGCGGGGTAAAATCGTTGTCCATGCCCTCGCTGGCACTGTCCACATTATCGTTGACAGCGATAAAACGCACACCCTTTTGAGGGAACAGCATTTCCGTGTAAAACCCTACCTGCAAGTAGTTTCGCCCTAACCGGCTCATGTCCTTGACGATGACCGTACCCACTTTCCCGGCTTCAATGTCCGCAAGCATGGCTTGAAATCCGGGCCGCTGGAAGTTCGCGCCGGAAAAACCGTCGTCGGTGTACCAGCGCAGATTGGTAAAGCCGTTCTGTTTTGCGTAGGTTTCGAGTATCCTTTTTTGGTTCGATATGGAATTACTCTCGCCTTGCAATTCATCCTCGTGGGACAATCTCGGATAAAGGGCGGTAATGAGGTTTTGGGTGGCTTGTCTTAACATAAAATCCTCCGTTTCCGACAGCCAGCCCCACTATTCCGTGGTTTCATTGTACCACGGAACGGCGGGGGCTGTACAGCGGCAAAAGCGTTAAATTTGCTTCTTTACAGCTTTTCAATTTTCCGATTTTTATGGTATGGGTTGTCGTCCCATATTTGCAGTAGAAAAGTTCATAACTCCGTGGTATACTCTGATTTAACAAAAAAATCAGAAGTTAAAGGAGAAAACATGAAGTATACAATAGATGAATTAACCGCGGCCAAAAGGCAAATTGATTCAACTCTGCACAAGCTAAGAGAAACAGTAAAAACATTTGAATCAAAGGATAATTCCGAGCGTTATAAATCACAAATCACATTGGCAAAGAGAAGAATAAAAGCCTTTGAAATTGCAAATTATTTTATAGAGAATGAGATTAAGAATTGCTAAAGCACTTCCGATTTTCGTTCCAGCGGTCATGCTCCCTGGCATGGCCGCTTTTCCATGCCCCGGTTCACGCCGGATAAGTCGGCTCCTGTGTAGCAGCGGCTTCCGCTTCCAGTACCCGCGCCATTTTGTCGGCGGCTGTGGTTGTGGTGTCTTTCTTGAAATAGCCGGACACGACAAGGACGGAATTGCCCATGCGGATTTCCGTCACACAGTCAGGGCGGCGGGTGGTGCGGGTGTCGTGCTGCTTGTTATCTGCCATAGGCAATACTCCTTTCAGTCGGTAATCAGTTTCTTCATGCTCTCCATTTTCCGCTTGGCGGTTTCCTGCCGGAAGTTGTCGCCGGTAAAGCGTACCGGGACGCACATGGAAAGCAGGCGGTCATAAATCCGGGAATGGGCGGTGTCCTCCGGGTTGTGCAGGTCGTCCAGCGTAAGGTTGGTCGTGACGATCAGCGGCTTGCCGCTGCGGTAACGGCTGTCAATCACATTGAACACCTGTTCCAGCCCGTATTCCGTCCCGCGTTCCATGCCGAAGTCGTCAAGGATCAGCAGCGGATAACGACAAAGGCGGGAAATGTACTCGTTGCGCCCCTCAAAGCTGGCGGCAAGGTCATTGAGGATAAGAGCAAAGTTCGTCATGCGGACGGGGATTTCTTTCTCCATGAGGGCGTTTGCGATACAGCCTGCAAGGTAGCTTTTGCCGGTGCCTACGCCGCCCCAGAACAGGCAGCCGATATTGTCTGTCCGCATATCTTCCCAATGCTCCACATACCGGCGGGCAAGCCCGGTCTGCGGGTTCCTGCCGTTGTCGTTCTCGAAAGTCCAGTCCCGCATGGTGGGGTCGGTAAAGCCCCGGCGTTTCAGTTCTTCCACGGTGTCAAGGTGTCTGCGCCGCTTTTCGGCGGCTTCCCGTTCCTCGCGGGCGGTTCTCTGGCAGTCGCACTCTGCCGGGTGGCGGTCGCGCCCGAAGATAGCGGCCTTATCCGGCGCAAAATAGGCTTCTTTCGGCTTGCGGCACTTGCCGCAGTACAGTAAACCGTCCTCGCCGGTGTAGTCCTCCGGCTCCGGGATGGTGGTCGTCATATTCTCCAAAACCGCGTTGATTTCATTCTTCATAAACTCTCGCCCTCCTTGCATGAGTAGTCTGGTATGCCCTTTTTAGGGGCTTCCTTTTTGTCGTTCCCCGCCCATATCCGCAGGGCGGCGGCATAGTTCTGGTAGCTTTTCCCGTTGGCGGCAAGGTAGCGGCTCATTTCCTCGATGAACCGTTCCAGCCTGTCAGGGTACTCTGCCTGCAACTCGTCGTATTCGGTCTGTGACAGAAAAATATTTCCATATCGGCCATAGGGCGCGGACGGCCCCCCACTCACTCCCTTTGTTTGGCTCTCTGTAAGGTTGTTTATAGTAGTTTGGTTAGGGGACGGTTTTCCGACCATCATAAGGTCGGTTTTCTGACCATCAGTAGGACGGTTTTCCGGCTCTATGAGGGGCGGACTTCCGGCCATCAGTTGGTCTGAAAACTGTACCTGTGGCACTGGCGGTACTTTGACATAAAGCCGGTTCGGTGCGGAGAAGCCGCCCCGTTCCCGTTCCAACAGCCCCGCCGTGTCCAGTTCATTAAGCGCCCCCTTGATGGTGGTGCTGCCTTTATCCAGTATTTCTGCTATCTCCGCGATGGGATAGATAATATAAATCCTGCCCTCGTCGTCCAGCCACTTGTTTTTCTGGGAGAGGGTGGAACGGTCTAACAGCAGCGAATACAGCAGCTTGGCGGTCTGTGAAATCTCCATTTTCAGCAGGAAACGGGGATACGGCAGATAGGCGGGCAGCCGCGTGTCTGCCCTGATATAATCAGCGATAGGATCACCTCCCTGTGTTCGGGTTGATTTTGGCGTATTGTCACGCATTAAAACGCCGTTTCCGGGGGAAAAGGATAAATGTATCGCGTACCCTTTGACACCCACGAAAAAAGCCTTGATTTATGCGGGTTTGAAAGGCTCTAAAGCGTGACATCTCTGCCTTTGTTTCCGCTTTCTCTCGGCGGCTTTGATTTTCTTCATGCGCCCGGCGCAGTCGGGGCAGTATTTTCCCCGGTTGGATTTGGGGACAAAGGCCGCCCCGCAGACGGCACACCGTTTCCGGCTTCCCCGGCACAAGAGGGCTGCGGCCAGCTCCCCGTCAAGGGGCAGGACAGCCACACGGAACCAGTGGCACATGAGGGAAAAGGAAATGCTCTGGACGCACACGCAAGGCTCCCCGTCGTCCAATAGCAGGCAGTTCCCCTCATCGTAGTTACAGCACTCATGTACCAGCCGCCGCGCCCGCCGGTGCTGGCGGTAGTCCATGTGGGGCAGGTTATCGCTCATGGCTCTGCTCCTTTCTGCGGTGCGGCTCGTCCCGGCGCAAAATCTGGTCGATGTTCCGCTTGACGGTCTGCAACTCCTTGAACCGCTGTTTCTGTTCGTGATAGGTGTTATACAGGCCGTCTTTCTCGGAGATAAGCTGCTCGATCTCGGCCTGCAACGCTTTCCGGGCGGGCAGCTTGGTAATGCCATGCGCCTTGAAATACCGGGCTGCTGCGTCGGCTATGATAAAATCGCTCTCATGGGCCTGCCGGTATGCGGCGCGGGCTTTCTCGGATTTCTGTGCCCGCAGCCCGTCGCGGGCGGCCTTGGTCTGGGCGTAGGCCAACACCTGCCGCTGCAACTTCTTTTTCCCTTGCAGCTTCGTTTCCAGTGCTTTCAGTTCGCCGCTGGTCTGGCGCATTTTCTGATAGGCGGTGTCAACGGCGGCTTCTAACTGCTCCGGGGAAGTAAAGCCGTATTGCTGGTAGACGGACAGCGTTTTGGCGGCCTGCTTCAGATTGTGTATCTTCGCCCAGCGTTCATAGCCCCGGCCTTTGCCCTCGGCCATTTTCTGCTCAATGTCCACAAGCCGCTGCACTCCGTCCTGTTTCGGGGCGGCTATCTCGGCTCTGGCAACCTGCAAGCGGTCTTTTATGGTGCGTGGGGGATCGGGGGATCTGGCTGGCGCTTCGGCTGCTCTGGCGGCGTTTTGCTCTAAAACGGCAAAGACAGCGGCGCGGTCAAAATCGTCGCCCAGCTTCCGGGCGGTAATTGGCTTTGTCCTGTCCGGCGTGAGGTAGGAAAGCCGCCCCCGGCTCTCCTTGACGGTCACACCCTCCTGCAGCAACAGAGAGGAAAACTCGTCAAAGCTGGCGGCGGTGGCAAGGGCTTTCCGTAGGGTCTGCCGCAGCTTCTCCTTGTTCGTTTCAAACTTGGTCTGCCGGGGCGTGATACTATCGGCAATCATGGGGGCGTTCTGCTTGTCCAGCGCGGCCTGTCCCTTTTTCTGCGCCCAATACTCCCGGTCGGTGACGCGGTTCTTGCTGCCGTTCAAGAGGTCGATTTGATAAAGCCCCTCCCGGTGGCACATCTCCATGACTTCGGATTTGAAGTAGCGCAGGGCAGCGTCGGTACATCGGTGCTTGCAGCCGACTTTCGTATCGGCCGGCCTGTCCATGTAGGGCAGGAACGGCACTTCCTCAATCCGCAGGCTGTTTATGACGATATGCACATGAATGTTGCCGCTGTGGTTATGCCCGTCCGGGTGGGTGCAGACAAGGGCCTGGTGGCCGGGAAAATGCTCTTTACAGAATTGTTCCCCCAACGCCTGCGCCCGGTCTACGGTCAGGCCGTTGTCCGGCCCGTCCCGCGGGTCAAAGCTGATGATGTAGTGGTGGCTTTTCACATCTTCCCGCCGCTGGTTTTTCTGATAGCGGAGATTGGCCCGCATACACGCAACGGCAAAATCCTCCCCGTCGCAGTTCAGCGTGGACAGCCGGTAGTCCTCGCGGGGGATAAGCCTGCCGGTTTCATCAAGGACGGGCTTCATGGTAAACTCGTCATGCTCAAAGAGAAGATATTGCTCGGCGGCTCCGTAGTCGGCGTTTTTAGAGTTGATATGCTTGAGTGTTGCCAACCGCGTCACCTACTTTCTTGAGGACTTCATACTTGAGGACGGCAAGGTCGGATATGGCGGCGCGTACCTCGCCGGAAAGGGTGTTGTAGGGTACGCCGTATTCGTTCAGATACCGGGCAATCTGATTGAGGTTGCCGCCGATCCTGCCGTACTCGGCTGTCAGCTTCCCGACAGCGGAAAGCAACTCGTCATTGACCGACGACACATGGACAACCGGGCGTATGGTCGCCCGCCGTATCGCCTGCCGGAGAAATTCGGACTGGCTGATACCATAGGGCGCAAGCCGCGCTGTGAAGTCGGCATACTCATCTTCGGACAGCCGGGTTTTCACAACGCGGCTGCGGTGGGGCGTGTTGTATTTCTTTCGCATGGTGTGACCTCCTTTCTCGCCCGTAAGGGCGCATGAGCAGGGTTTGGGGAAGGCACTCCCCAACAAGTTTCCCGCGAGGGGCAAAACTGCAGAATTGCGGATTTTGGCACCGTGGTAGAAACTTGCTCTCCGTGACTGCAAACTTTCTCTCACTTCCGTCCGCCACTTTTTTGGAAAACTGCAACCACAAAAGTTTGTTTCTCTTTTTCTGCTACTACTAATCCTGTAAAGGGCATTCCTGCCCGCTTTCGCTAAAATGACACCGGACGCAGTGGTTTCTACCCGGTGTTGGAGAAATCCTTTCTCTTTGCCCTCTACTACGGGTAAATGCTCCAAATGCCAAACACCAGGGCAGAAAAATTCCCTCCTCGCTTACTACTACAACCGGCAGGGGGCAAAATGGCCGGGAGCGGAGCCGGACAACAAAAAAAGCAGTAAATCTTTTTCAAGACTTACTGCTTTCGCTGGCCGCGTCGGTGGCGGCTGGTATTCAGTTTTTATGACTTGTCCGGTGGTTCGTCAAGCCGGAACTTGAATTGACAGTCAATTAACCGCTGCTTTACATAGTCCTCCACCTCGGCGTTGACCTGCCCGTTCACTTTTGAGAAATAGCGGATATATCCGGCGTAGTGGAGCAGGACAGCGTTCACGGCTTCTGGGTCGCCCTCACGGGCTTTGAGGATTGTTTCATAGGGGAGAAGTCTACTCATACCGGCTCACCCCCATTTCTTCGCGTAGCCGCTGCAAGGCAAGCTGGATATGCCGCCCCGCTGTGCTGCGTGACCGGCCAATACACGCGCCGATCACGCGCTGCGGCTGGCGCAGAAAGTAATAGCGCAGGATTTCTTCCCGCGTCTGCTCCGGCAAAACAGAGATCGCGTCGGCAAGGGCGGCGTTGCAGAGCAGGACGGTCTGACCGCAGACGGTAAATGGGTATTCCTCGTCCGGCTCCGACGCGGCAAACTGGACAAACTTCTCGTTCATCAGATAGTCAAGGGAAACTTGCCGTTCCCATTGCCGTTTAAGCTTCAAAATCTTGTCCAAGGCGGCACAGCGGATAACAGTCTTGCAAAAGGCGTTGTACCTGCGCTGGATATATTCTTGATAGGCTATCTGGTCGGTCATGGAAATTCCCCCTCTCTGAATAATAGTGCGGGGCGGCAGTACTCCTTGCTGTCGCCCCTTGATTGCCTACCAGCAAAGACGGGCGGGGCTGTCAACGACGGCGCGAAGCGGCGTTCATTTTATCGTTGACTGGCTCGGCTGGGTTTGCTATTTACCCGACAAACTTGAATTTATTTTAAGCTATCACGTTTTACCTTCTTAAGCCTTACTATCATTACCATAGGAATTTCTTTGTTGGTTTTGAAACATTCTTCATAAAATCCATCAATGACAAATCCAGCTCTAAAACAAAGGTTAAAAATATCTTGTATGGAACGATGATAATAAATCTGCTCTTTCGGTTGCCCTTCAATCGCTATATCATAGTAACTGTGCGGTGTCATATATTTTTCAGTCAACGTGACAAAACAAGGGTGTTGCGTTGCAAAGACAAAAATTCCGCTTTCCTGCAACAGTTCATAAACAGCCATAAGAAGTGGTTCAATGTCCGTAATATCCATAATTGCCATATTAGAAACTGCTTTCGTAAAGGCTCGATTTCTTTTTAATTCTAATATACTTTTTCTATCGGTCGCATCCGCCACACAAAATTCAATTTGTTTTGCATATTGTGATTGCCGTCTTTTAGCCAATTCTATCATTTTTTTGCTGTAATCAAAAGCGACAACCGAAGCACCTCTTTGTGCAAGATACGAAGAATAATTTCCATTGCCACACGCAATATCCAAAATGTAATCCGCAGGATTAGGAGATAGAAGTTCCGTTACTTTGGGGCGCACTACCTCTCTGTGAAATTCATTAGATTCGTCACCCATTGCATTATCCCAAAATTGTGCGTTCTCCTCCCAGATTTTTTTACTTTCCTCTGTTCCCATGTTCTCTCCCACTCCCCAAATTTGCTTTTTTGCTTCCATTAAATCTTCCTTACTATATTCCATTGTTACCCTCCATAACTTCTGATTGTTGCCGTCTTGACGATTATGTATCTTTACATTACCTTCTGAAACATATGGCGCACCTTGTCCAGGCGGCTGTTTGGACGGCGGGGCTGGATGACCGGCTGACCGACAGCGGCCTGATATCCTTTCAGCTCTGTAAGGCATACGCTCCGCCCGTTGGTGTAAAAGGCCAGATCAGTACGGTATGCCTGTATACAGCGGGCGGGAATCTCGCCAGTAAAGACAACTTCATCCTTTTTTACCTGGGCCGTTTCGATGGTGGCACAGTATTTCGGTGCATCATGATAAGCCCTGGAAAGATATTCCCGGGGCGCATAGAGGGTGAAGGAGAGATAAGGTTCCAGCAGTTGCGTCCCTGATTCCTTCAATGCCTGTTCCAATACAATCGGGGCCAATGAGCGGAAGTCCGCCGGCGTGCTGACCGGACTGTAATAAAGCCCGTATTCAAAGCAAATCTTACAGTCCGTTACGTTCCAGCCGAACAAGCCCTGCTCCAGCCCGTAACGGATACCATCCCTGACAGCGTTTTGAAAACTCTGGTTCAAGTATCCCAGCGAAACCCGGCTCTCGTATTGTACACCGGAGCCAAGCGGGAGTGGTGTAACAGACAGTCCGATGGATGCCCAAAACGGGTTGGGCGGCACCTCGATATGGATGGTGTGGCTGGCTGCTTTGAGCGGCCGCTCCATATAAATGACGGTGGGTTCCTTTACCACTGTTTCAAGCTTGTATTTTTCCGACAGCAAAGCGGAAACAACCTCCAACTGCACCCGGCCCAAAAAAGAAAGAATGATCTCATGGGTGATGGAATCCACTTCGCAACGCAAAAGCGGGTCAGTATCCGCAAGTTGCGTAAGAGCGTCCAGCAGCCGTTCTCTTTGCGCTGCCGTTTTCGGCGCAATCGTCGTCCGCAGCATGGGGAGGGGGTCCTCGCGCCACCTTTTACGAGGGAGCCGGGTTTGGTCCCCTAATACATCGTTTAACCTCACGCTGTCGCTGGGAAGGATAACAATTTCACCCTGATAAGCGGTGTCTGTCCGAACAATTTCCCCTTTGGATGGAATACGCATCTCTGTGATTTTCAGCTTTTCTCTCCCGGCCAGGGCCACCGTATCCCGCAGGCGCAGCGTTCCGCTGTATAACCGTAGATAGACACGCCGCTGGCCGCAATCGGTGTACTCAACCTTGAAAACGCTGCCGCATAGGGCGGCGCCCCCCTGTTCCCCAATCGGTTGGAACAGCCCTGTCACCGCATCCATCAACGGTTGAATGCCAAGGCCATTTTTGGCGCTGCCATGATAGACTGGGAACAGGGAGGCGTCTTGAACCCGCTGCTGTTCCTCCCGCGCAAGTTTTTCCCGGCTGATTGGTTCTCCTGCGATATACTTTTCCAATAATTCATCGTTATTTTCGATGACCGCATCCCATGCTTCTATGTCGGTATTTTCCTCCAGGACTATTTCCGGGGACAGCGACACCGTCTGCTTGATGATAATATCGGCGGAGAGCTTATCCCGAACAGACTGAACCACGCTCTGCAAATCAACGCCAGCCTGGTCGATCTTGTTGATAAAGATAACGGTGGGAATGTTCATTTTCCGCAGGGCATGGAACAGAATACGGGTCTGGGCCTGCACGCCATCTTTAGCGGAGATCACCAAGATGGCCCCATCTAAAACAGCCAAAGAGCGGTACACCTCCGCCAAAAAATCCATGTGGCCGGGCGTATCCACAATGTTAACTTTACATCTGTGCCACTGGAAGGAAGTGACTGCCGCTTGAATGGTAATCCCACGCTGCCGCTCCAAAAACATGGTGTCCGTCCTCGTTGTCCCTTTTTCGACGCTCCCCGGTTCTGAAATGGCTCCGCTGGCATATAGCAGGCTCTCCGTCAAGGTCGTCTTTCCAGCGTCTACATGGGCAAGAATTCCAATATTGATTATTTTCATGTGATTGTCCTCCCTTTACAGCCCCAAAGGGCATAAAAATCCCCAGCAGTAAAATACTTTTACCACTGGGGATTATAAGTTGCGGACATACACATATACAGCATACACCTGTTTGTGATTGCTGTTTTTGGGGATATGTCAAAATTGATAAGGCAAAAGTATTCTTAAATTGGGTACAAAAAACTAAGCCCCTACAAAAGGAGCTATCATAATCCTTTGTTCCCACTATTTGATTATAGTTTTATTTAAGAATACCTTGCCGCATATTTTTTACTCCTTTTCTGGATTAAATCATTGTATCACATCAGTATTGTATCACATCAGTTTTAGGAAAGCAAGTACCTAAAAGAAATTTTTCTTCCCCTTATATGTAACAATCATACCGGCTTCCTAGCGTTCAGAATGTTTTCTGCTGTCTGCTGTGGTGTTTGGTTGGAATTGTCCAACCAAAAGCCGATCCGTGGTGTTGTCTGCATTTTACTAAATACAAATTCAATGTATACAGAAAGATATAAGGAGTGGGAGGGATTCCGCCGTAGTTGGCATTGTAGGAAAATCCAAAAGTTTAGATTTTCCCACAATGCTTATCTTTTGGTCTTTGGTTCGGAATAGTGTAGTGCTGGCGGTCTATCTCTTGTTTTCGGTTGCTTGCTTCCTTACCGTACATGAGCATTGGCAGAGGGGTTATCGCCGCCGTAGCCTTCCATGAGGTTCACGGCACCCCACACGCCCAGACCGGCACCCAGTGCCACGACCAGAGTCTTCAGAACATCCACTGCACTGTTAAAGAATTCCATAGTTTTGATCTCCTTTGTTTTGAAAAAGTGACCCTGCACACTCCTGAAATCTGTTTGTAAAAAGCCGAAAGCCACGGCGAAGGTTGATTTTCTGGCGTACTTTTGGGTCAATGGGTAAAAAATAACCGCTCGTCTTGTCAGGCGGGCGGGAGTGAATCGACATCCACCATGATGAAGGTATCATCCGGGTGGATTTTTTCTTTTCGGTTCAAGAACTTCTCGATATCGAGTGCGTTCTTAGGGTCATAATCGGATGTGTATTTGTAGTTTGGATGCTGCGTCAGGTCATATTTGTCTGAAAGAAAAGGTCTGACACCGCGCAGTTGGAGGATGCACTTGCCGCCATCCAGCACAGCCAGTTCATCGCGGCTCATGAGTTCGTGACCAAGTTTTTGATAGTTGGTGCCATAGCTGGGGCTGTTTCCGCGCGTATCGGAAGTATTAAACCCATCAATTGTTTCCTTGCCGAGTGTTTCGGACAATTCTTTCAAGGTGGTAGGTTCGCTGCCGCCAAGGAAAATCTGAGAATCCATGTTGCCGACAATCGTATCGGCATTATCTTTGTAGATGGCTTTCAACTGGCTGCGGGTCTGCAAAACCAAGCAAGCCGAAATCTCGCGGCTGCGGATGGTGGCTACCAGCTTTTCCAGCTGTGGAATCTGCCCGATGTTGGCACATTCGTCAATCAGGCACCGCACATGGACAGGCAGCTTGCCGCCGTACACATCATCAGCTTTGTCGCATAAGAGGTTGAAAAGCTGGGTGTAGATCATGGAAATCAGGAAGTTGAAGGTGCTGTCCGTATCGCTCATGATAAGGAACAAGGCTGTTTTCCGGTCGCCCAGTTTGTCCAACTCCAATTCATCGTACATGGTGGCGTCCCGGATCTCTTGAATATCAAAGGGCGAGAGGCGGGCACCGCAGGAAATGAGGATGCTCTTGGCGGTCTTACCTGCGGCTAACTTGTAAAGTTTATACTGGCGCACGGCAAAGGAATTGGGCTTTTTCTTGCCTAAATCCTCAAACAGCAGGTCAACCGGATTTTGATAGGTTTCATCGTCCTCGGATACCTGCATGGTGTTGAGCATTTCCAACAGTGTTGCGAAGTTTTGCTCCTCAACCGGGGCTTCATAGTGGAGATATGCGATAAGCGAAACGAGCAAAAGCCGCTCCGCCTTGTCCCAAAATGGGTCGGCTCCCTGACCCTCACCTTTTGTGTTGGTCATCAGTGCGGTCACGAGTTTCAGAACATCCTTTTCACTGTGGATATACGCCATGGGGTTATAGTGCATCGACTTGGAAAAGTTGATTGTGTTGAAGAATTTTAGCTTGTAGCTGTACTTTAACAGGGCCTTACCACATTCAACGCCGACTGTACCTTTCGGGTCGGTGACCACGAATGATACCGGAAAATCTTTGGAATTGCATTGCAGCAGATTCGGTTTCAGGACGAAGCGCGTTTTACCACTGCCAGAACCGCCGACTACCAAAACATTCTTGTTTCTGGCGTTTTTCGGATCGGATGGACGGTTGGACATCATCAGCCGTTCCGTTTTGGTGAGGATAATGTTATCCTCAAATTTTTCGGCCATAAATGGGGCAATGTCCTTGGCATTTCCCCACCGGGCAGAGCCGTACTCCATGCCGTGACGGTACTTCTTAGCGTTTTTGCCTTTCAGGTACACCGCCAGCCGCATCCCGGCACCGCAGCACAGACCAATGAACAAGTCAAACGGATGCAGGCTGGGCAGCGGATTTGCAAATGCAGCCGGGAGCGTTCCCATCAGCGACACGATTTTATCGCCCAGTTCTTCGCCTACGGCCAGCCGCCATGCTTCACCCAGATTGGTGGCCAGCAGGCCAATCATCACATAGGGCAGGTAGAGAGCCAGCAGCTTGGAAAGTTTCTTTTTGCTCATAAGCCACGCTCCTCCTGCTTGTGCCGCACCTTGTCAGGCAGGTTTGCAACGGTCTGCGCCAGATCGTGCAGCTTTGCCAGCACAGAGGGGCGTTTGGTCTTGTCCAAAACTGCCGCTGAATATTCCTTGAAGGCTGCACTCAACGCATCGGTGTCCTGAGCCTTGAAGTAGATCATATAGTGCGGTGGGGTGTAGGACAGGTCTTTCTGGATGGCATAGTCGATGTGATACCGTTTGGCATACTTGTCAAAGTCCTTGATGCCGGTTTTCTGAATCTCGACATTGGTTACACCGCGATTCTGCCGCACCAGCCGTTTCATGGACTGCTTGCCCTGCGAAGCGTGCTTATCGTACTGCCGCAGCAGGAACTGCATCCCATGCAGCAGGGTGCGGGCAGATAGCTTTGTGGTCGAGATGGCAAAGTTGACCGTTTTATGCTCGATTTCTTCCTGCATTGTCACCACCTCCTGTGCAACAAGATGATTTTAACGGTCATGCTCTGCGGGGGGCTTGATGTGGGATTTTTCCTCTGCGGGCTGGACAGCTTCATCCGGGGTGGGCAGAATCACGAGATGACTGCCCAGTTTAACGAAGGTTTCAGGCTGGTGGAAGAACTGCTCATACTTCTGCGCCAGTTCTGGAGAGAGCGAGGCAAAATCTTCCTCACCCAGACCGACTACCAGAAAATTTCCTGCGACCACATCATAGGTCTGGCCGTGTTCATCCCGCAGGGCGCGATTCATGGGCAGACCGAGCAGTTTGCCCTCATCGTTGCACACGATGGCCACCGGGTCAGTAAAAGGATAAGTGGCTGTGATCGTGCCGCCGACGGCATCCTGCAAATCCTTCAGGTCGGTGCCGATGCTGATTTTCTGCGGATACGCACCGGGCTGAACCAGAAGAACATCCAGCTTCTCTTTGTTTTCAGAAAGTTCGTGTTCGCCCACGGTTTTGAAGTCAACGTCGATAAAGTCCTTGGAATCGAGGACATAATCATCGTTGTTCCATGATTCCGTGACCATCCGCTCTGCTTCCTCCTGCGAGGCAGCTTCTACGGATACCGTGCGCTGAAGCGTTTCGGTGATCTCCACATCAAATTTTTTCATAGGCTTCCTCACTCCATGCAGATGCAGGGCAACTTCTGATCGTCAGCCATCAGGGTAATGCTGTGACCTGCCAGATACTTCTGGAAGCGGTAGAGTTCATCCATGGACAGCGAAATAATGTCACCGTCCATGTCGATGCGCATCAGGATGACCGGACCGGTCAGATAGTGCTTGCCGCCCAGTTCCAGCACCTGCGCCGGGTTGTAGCAGAGCATCAGGGTGCTGTCAGGGATGTTGACACAGGCATCATCTTCATCGAAACAGGGCAGGATGTCGGGGGCTTCGTCCAGCGTGATAACGGTAAGTTCCATGTTAGGTGCGATGGCGGCGAGATAGATTTCGCCGTTCTTTCGCCCATCCTCCATGATGGTGAGGACGCGCATATCAATGGTGATTTCTTCAGAACGGATGGTACGGGTAGTGTTGTTCATAGGCTTTTCTCCTTTATTTGCAAAAGAAAAAGACCCAATCGGGTCTTTCAGTACGGTATGGTCAGCGTTCGTTCTCACGCTGCTGTTTGCGCTGCCAGCGTTCCAGCAGCATGATGATGGTATCTTCCATCTGCTTTGGCGTGTAGTTACGGGGAAAGTATTTCCGCAAGGTGTCATTTTTGATAATCACCTTATCCAGTTCGTCTTTTTTCGGCTCGCCCATCACAGCAAAGGCAACGTCATACGAGAAATGTCCTTCCTGTGCCAGCTTTTTAAGCCGCTGTGCCTGTGAGAGTGATGGGAAGTTCTGCGTATCGTTCATGGCTTCTAAAAAATCCCGCTGTTGGGCTTCGTCCAGATAGGACAATTCCACAGCGGGATTGAACGAAATTTTCTTTTCATCTACTATGTCAAGTAGTTCCGGGATAAGATTGGTCAGACGGATGAAACGTTGAATCTGATTGCGACTTTCACCAAGTTCTTCGGCCATGATTTGGTCGGAACGTTTTTGTGTCCCAATTTGGGACACATTTTCTTTTGACGGTCTACCGCTAGTTCTTTTCATGGCTTCCAACTTCATCTTGTACGCAAAAGCCCTTTCGCTGGGCAAAATGCTCTCGCGCTGGAGATTGCTGTCCACCATGAGCAGGATGGCGGCATCATCATCCATTTCTCGGACAATGACAGGAAGTGTGTCCAGCCCGGCAAGCTGAGCAGCGTGCTGGCGGCGGTGGCCGGAGATGATTTCATAACCACCCTCTGGTCGGGGCCGGGCAATAAGCGGCGAAAGTACTCCGTACTGTTCAACGCTTTCCACAGTGCGCTGCATGGATTCATCGTCCAGCACCTTAAAAGGATGGTTCTTGAACGGAAACAGTTCTGCAAGGGGAATTTGTTGCACCTGCTCCCACTTTTCCTCCTGCCGGGATTCTTCGGTGGAGAAGATGTCATCTGCTGCTTTCAGTGACACGTTTAAGCTGCTTTTCGGCATCGGCCAGCACCTCCTTCGTCAGAGATTGATAGGCTTCCGCTACTTTACCCTTTGGGTCATAGGTGAAAATGCTTTCGCCGGTCGTGCTGATTTCAGCAGCACGGACAGAGCGTGGAATGGTTGGCTCAAATACCTTGATTTTTCCGCCATAGGCTTGGCGGATCAGATTACTGATTTGCTTGTCGTAAGTGGTGCGGCTGTCTGTCATGGTCAGCAGGATGCCCTCGATTTTTAAGTGAGGGTTTATCTGTCGCCTGACTTTCTGGACGGTCTGGAGCAGTTGCTCCAAACCTTTAACCGGAAGATACTGCGCCTGCACCGGAATCAATGTCGTATCTGCCGCAGCTAAGGCATTGACCGTCAACATACCGAGGGAAGGAGTGCAGTCAATCAGGATATAGTCGTACTCGCGTTTTGCGCTTTCCAGCACCTGCTTCAGCATCTTCTCCCGGTTCATGGTATTGACAAGGGATACTTCCAGACCTGCCAGCTCGATGTTGGCAGGAATCAGATCAACCCCTTCATCATGGTGCAGGACACCTTCACCGGGCAGAATACTCTGGTCGTTCATGGCTTTTGCCATCAGGGTGGAAAGGGTAGTGGGCAGCTCATCGGGCTGCTGCCAACCCATGCTGATGGTCAAGCTGCCCTGCGGGTCAGCATCCACTAGCAGAACTTTTTTGCCCTCGGCAGCAAGGCCGATGCCCAAATTTTCGCAGGTCGTGGTCTTGCCGGTGCCGCCTTTCTGGTTGACAATGGCAGTCGTGGTACATTTCTTTGCGATAAAATCACCCCCTTTGGGAACCGTGCGCAAAGTCATGGTTCGTTCGATTTTGATAGGTCAGCTGCATCGTGGTCGGTGCGTTGTACAGAGAAGCGAGCAGATATTGTTTCATGTTTCGGATCGGGCTGCTGTTCTCTGCAAGGCACTTCAACACAAATTGGATGTGGTCGGCGTTCAGCTTCATAAAGCGGCTGCGCACGACTTCGGCGGGCTTATCGTCCCCAGCAATGCGCAGCATCTTGCGATTGGTGGCGCAGGTGTCCACCAGCAAATCTACGATCTGATAGAGGGTGTCCTCATCGTCCGGGCAGAGCCGGAGCAGAGTGTCCACCTCCAAAGACTGTGAAAAATATTCTTCCAGTTGTTCGCGTTTGCTCATCCCATCCTCTTCTTCCGAATAGAAAGGATAAGTTTCACTCTTTTCAGTATTATTTTCATCAGTCTTATTACATCGTGATTTTGCAGGGTCTTGACTTGCGCTTTTGAAGCCTCCAGAATCGTGAAAATCACGATTCTGGAATATTGATTTTGACGATTCTGCCGAAAAGTTTTTCACATACACCAAACTTGGCTTGCCCAAACCTCTGCGTTTTCGTTCAATCAAACCAAATTCTTCAAGTTCCCGCAGCAGCTTGGTCGCTTTGTTGTCTGCGCAACACAACGCCCTCTTGACATCCTCAATCGTGAAGATGATGAACACCAGGCCCTGCTCGTCCAGCCAGCCATTTTTAGCAGACAGGCTCATGCGGTCGAGCAGAATACCGTACAGTGTTTTGGCATCGGTTGACAAGTTCTGGAATCGTGGTTCCTGAAACAGTGCTTTGGGGATGCGGTAGAATGAGAAAAGTTCTCCGGCCTGTCCATAGAAGTAATCAAGGGTCATGCTGATTTTTCAACGGTGTGTCCTTTTTAATGTTCAAAATAAGACCTCCTATCTTTTGGGAGTAAATAAAAACAGCACACTATTTTTGTTGAAAAAGTAGTGTGCTGTGCGGTACAATATTCGATATGATTAGTCATCCAAAAGATAATCGATGAGATATTCTTTAGGAATCATGAAAGATCGGCCAACTTTCAGGCAGCGAATCCTGTGCTGATGCACCCGCCGTATCACGGCAGTCTGGCTTTTGAAGCCTAATAATTTTGTTGCATCCTCCACGGTAAGAACATCGGGATAGTTTGCAAACATTTTCTCGTAAAGTTCTTTTGCTTGAATTTTATTCATCATCCTTGACTTTCCTTTCATTTTGTGCCTAAGCAGAGGGGCGTTTAGCTCTGCATCCCTCCTAAATATCCCTCCAATTTTCTTTTGGACGTTCCAAATTGAAAAACCGGGATAGAGGGAAAAACAATCGAAAAGTCGTAAGTTTGGGCGAAAACATAGCGCAGATGCGCTAAAAAACATTTTTTGCGCCGGGAACTAGATATCGCCAGATATCACTGGATGGCACCAGATGGAAGATGAGTATAAAAACTCAAAATCTATTGGTAGCAATACCGTGTGGGTTCGACCCCCACCATCGGCACTCGATAAACCAGAATGATCCGAACCAGATTCCCTTTATGGAGTAAACGGTTCGGATCATTTGTTTTTTCCGGGAGAGCTGCGGATCGGTCGGCCCTTCTCTTACAGCATCTTCACCGCCAGCGCTTCGCTGGTGCGGTCCTGTGCATCCATGACGTTCTGGGGGTCATCCATGGTGTAGCGCAGCACAAGCACTTCTGCCACGTACAGCAGTGCCACCTTGATGGGGATGTTGCCGGAGTCCAGCGGGCTTTCCTGTGCACCGCACAGCAGCACGACATCTGCCAGCTTTGCACCGGGCGAGTCCTCGTAATGGGTCAGCAGGATGATCTTTGCGCCTGCTGCCTTGGCTGTGCGCAGGGTCTCCAGCATATCCCGGGTAGCACCGGAATAGGAGACGAACAGCACCACATCCTCCGGCGTCATCAGGCTGGCCGTGACCAGCTGCAGATGGCTGTCGCCCGCCGTGCGGAACTTGGTGGAAATGCAGGCGAACCGTGCGCAGATATCGTTGGCGATCAGCATGCTTCCGCCCTGACCCAGACAGTACACCTGCCGCGCCTTGCGCAGCAGCTCCGAGGCCCTGTCCACCGCTTCCGGTGAGAGCGCATTCTGTGTGCCGTTGATGGTGGTCATCAGCAGGGCACTGGCGTGCTCACACAGGGTGGCCGTGTCGGCGTCCGGTTCCGGCACACGCTGGTTGACCAGCGCACCGGTGGCATTGGCCTGTGCCAGCGCAATGCGCATTTCGTGGTAGCCCTCAAACCCCAGCGCCCGGCAGAAACGGAATACGGTGGCCTCTGCCACGCAGCATTCCTTTGCCAATGAGGAAATGGACAGGTACTGCGCTTCCCCCGCATGCTGCAGGAGGTACTCTGCCACGGTGCGGCCCGATTTTGTCAGGTCGCCTTGATGCTGCTGCAGCAGCTCCCAAAAATTCGTTGCCATTTTTTCTTTTTCCTCTTTTCCGGCGCAACAGTCCACAGACCCGGAACCGTTGCCGACCGTTTCATTCACCTTCTATAAAAAGTATAAAAGAATCACCCCCGCTTCGCAAGAGACGCATTGCCCACATTTTGGCCTGCAGTTCTGTGCAGAGCACACAGTTTTGATGGAAAAACAGGCCATTTTGTGAAAAACCTTTTCAATTTTACATTTTTGTTTGGAAATTCTTTTTCACCACAGAAGTGATGGGTTTGTACCATTTTGTAATAAATTCAGGAGAGTAAAGGGAGTTTTTCTTTGCATTTTATCATATATCCCACATTTTTGTGCATCATGCATATTGCTGTTCTGAAAATTTATGAAACCCGTGAATGGACAAAATGAAAATATTTTTCTATAATGGAGCCATCAAGAGCGGCCGCTGGCACGGCAGGCCGCCATCAACGTGAAGCATCTTGAATGCGAAGGAGAAACTACTATGAAAAACTGCATTTCCCGCCGTTCGTTCCTGAAGGCCGCTGGCATTCTGGGAGCAGCCGGCGCTCTGGCCGCCTGCGGCGGTTCTTCCAGCTCTACCACCACTGCTTCTTCTGCACCCGCAAGCTCCGCTGCAGGCGCAGCCGCTTCCTCCACCAGCATCAAGCTGTGGACATACCCCATCGGCGGCTGGGGCAATGACGAGACCGTTCAGAACCTCGTTTCCAGCTTCAACGCCAAGTATCCTGACATCAAGGTCACTGTGGAGTATCTGGACTACACCAACGGCGACGATCAGGTGAACACCGCCATCGAGGGCGGCAGCGCACCCGACCTGATCATGGAAGGTCCCGAGCGTCTGGTTGCAAACTGGGGCGCAAAGGGCGTCATGGCTCCGCTGAACGACCTGTGGACCGACGATGCCAAGAAGGACATCTACGAGTCCGTTGAGTCTGCCTGCAAGGATACCGCCGGCAACTACTACGAGTACCCCCTGTGCATGACCGCACACTGCATGGCCGTGAACATGACCAAGGTCAAGGAAGTGGGCGCTGACCAGTACATCGATACCGACAAGCACACCTGGAGCACCGACGGCTTCCTGAAGACCGTTGACGCCCTGTACAACGGCGGTTATGAGAACGTTGCAGCCATCTACTGCGCAGGTCAGGGCGGCGACCAGGGCACCCGCGCCATCATCAACAACATGTACGGCGGCACCTTTACCGATGCAGCCCACACCAAGTACACTGCCGACTCCGCCGAGAACATCAAGGCTATCCAGACCCTGCACGACACCAAGGGCATCAACTTTGACGCTTCCATCGCAGGCGGCGACGAGATCACCCTGTTCCGCAACGGCACCCTGCAGATGGCTTTCTGCTGGAACATTGCACAGCAGGCCAACAGCGACAACAACGACGCCGGTCTGACCAACGATGGCGACGAGATCTTCCCCATGGCCTTCCCCACCGAAAGCGGCGACCCGAAGCTGTGCGGCGGCATCTGGGGCTTCGGCATCTTTGATAACGGCGACGAGGCCAAGATCGAAGCAGCCAAGACCTTCATCGACTTCATCGCGGCCGACCCCGATCAGGTCAAGGACAGCGTGCTGGCTTCCACCTACTTCCCGGTTCGTACCAGCGTGGGCGATATCTACGCCGACAACGAGATCATGAGCGAGTACAGCAAGTTCATGGCTTATCTGGGCGACTACTACCAGATCACTCCGGGCTGGGCAACTGCTCGTACCGAGTGGTGGAACATGCTGCAGCGCGTCGGTTCCGGTGAGGACGTTGAATCTGCCGTCAAGACCTTTGTTGATAACGCAAACGCAGCTGCTCAGGCATAAGCCCATCCACTCTGCCGGGGGCAGATAATTACTGATTCTTCGCCCCTTCCTCGAAGATCCCGACGAGGGAGGGGCTTTATTTGTAAAAAATGCAAAATAACATCTCGACCGGAAAGGAACGGTGATTCTTTTGGCTGCAAAAACGGCGATCAAAGAGCCCAAGCGCAGCAGTGCGCTGGTACGGCGCGAAACCTTTGCCTCCTACTGTTTCCTGCTGCCCAGCCTGATCTTCTTCCTGGGCTTCGTCATCTATCCCATGGTGCTGTGCGTGGTGACCAGTTTCTTCGATTCCACCATGAACCGCGCCGATATCTTTGTAGGGCTTGCAAACTATAAGGAACTGTTCACAGACCCCATCTTTCTGGGTGCCTTAAAGAACACCTTCATCATCGTGGTGGTGTCGGTGCCCGTCACCTGCGCCTTCTCGCTGTGGGTCTCCTCTGCCATCGTAGACCTGCCCGAGTGGGCCACCAGCCTCTTCCGCTGCGTGTTCTACCTGCCCGTCGTCACTGGCTCCGTGGCTGTTACCGTGGTGTGGAAGTGGATGTACAACAACTACTACGGCATCTTCAACTATCTGGGCAAGACGCTGGGCCTCATTGACAAGAACATCAACTGGCTGGGTGATGAGCGCTTTGCTCTGGGCTGCATCATCCTGATCCTGCTCACCACCTCTGTGGGCCAGCCCATCGTGCTGTACGTTTCCGCTCTGGGCAATGTGGACCAGTCCATCGTGGAAGCCGCAGAAGTGGATGGTGCCACCGATTTCCAGTGCTTCTGGAAGATCAAGTGGCCCGCCATCATGCCCACCACCCTGTACATTCTGGTCATTACTACCATCAACTCCTTCCAGTGCTTTGCGCTGATCCAGCTGCTGACTTCCGGCGGCCCCAACCACAGCACCGATACCATCATGTACTACATCTACTACACCGCCTTCAAGCTGTACCGCTACGGCTACGGCAACGCAATGGGTGTGGTGCTGGCAGTCATCATCGCCATTCTGTCGGCTGTTCAGTTCAAGCTGGGCAACCAGGATAATTAAAGGAGGTGCCGGACAATGAGTGCAAATGCCGCTGCAAAAAAGCAAAAACCGTTGAAGCGTCACCCCAGTAAGCTCAAGAAGATGAGCGCCTACATGATCCTGACGCTGATCCTCATCAGCATCGTTGCGGTGCTGTTCGCCTTCCCGCTGTACTGGATCATCACCGGTTCCTTCAAGACCGGTGCCGCCATCAACGCCACCACCCCCGAATGGTGGCCCAGCCAGTGGGTGCTGACCAACTATCAGAAGCTGTTCTCCGGCAAGAGCGCCCCGCTGTGGCAGCTGGCTGTGCCCTTTGGCTCCAAGTTCAGCGCTAACGGCGAGCCCATCTACTTCTCGGTAGGCCCCACCGCTCCCGCTGCCATCCGCTGGATGATCAACACCGTGTTCATGGCCGTCATGTCCATGATCCTCACCTGCATCACCGCCGCCATGGCCGGCTATGCACTGGCAAAAAAGCGCTTTGTAGGCCGCAAGCTGCTGTTCACCCTTATCGTGTGTGCAATGGCTCTGCCCAAGCAGGTCATCCTGATCCCCCTGCTGCGCGAAATGAGCTCTTTGAACCTGTACAACACCATCTGGGCCGTCATCTTCCCCATCGTGGGCTGGCCCTTTGGCGTGTTCCTGATGAAGCAGTTCAGTGAGGGCATCCCCACTGAGATGCTGGAAGCGGCCCGCATCGACGGCGCAAGCGAGGCCAAGACCTTTATCGACATCGTGCTGCCCATGGTCAAGCCGGGCATCGGTGCACTGGCCATCTTCACCTTCATCAACAGCTGGAACGACTACTTCATGCAGTTGATCATGCTGTCCAGCACCAGCAACCTGACCATTTCTCTGGGCATTGCAAAGCTGCAGGCAGAGAACAGCACCGACTTTGGCCTGATCATGGCAGGTGCCGCACTGGCTGCTGTGCCTATCATCATCATCTTCCTCATTTTCCAGAAGTACTTTACCAAAGGCATCGCAATGGGTGCTGTCAAAGGCTAAAATCCCGACCGCGGCCGGTGGCCGAAACAGGGAGAAATTTTTGGCGCAGCGGTCTGCAAGACGCAAGGCCCTCACCAAGGGCCGAAGCGGATGCAGGGCACCGCAAGAGAGCGCTGATGCCGCTGCCCGTAATCGAAAGCTCACGAGCTTGATGCAAAACCATTTCATCTGTATTTATTACTATTTGTAAAGAAGGGTTTGGAACATGAAAGATATCAAAAAATATCAGGGTGTCATCCCCGCCTTTTACGCCTGCTACGACGCAGAGGGCAATATTTCTACCGAGGGCGTCAAGGCCCTCACCCGCCATCTGATCGCCAAGGGCGTCAAGGGCGTGTATGTGGGCGGCTCCTCCGGCGAGTGCATCTACCAGCATGTGGATGAGCGCAAGGCCGTTCTGGAAGCCGTGATGAGCGAAGCCAAGGGCAAGCTGACCGTCATCGCCCATGTCGGCTGCAACAATACCGCCGACAGCGTGGAGCTGGCCCGCCATGCCGAGAGCGTGGGTGTGGACGCCATTGCATCCATTCCCCCCATCTACTTCCACCTGCCGGAGTACGCCATTGCAAAGTACTGGAACGATATGTCCGCTGCTGCTCCCAACACCGAGTTCGTCATCTACAACATCCCGCAGCTGGCAGGCACCGGCCTGACCATGAGCCTGCTGAAGGAAATGCTGAAGAACCCCAACGTGATCGCAGTGAAGAACAGCTCTATGCCCACCCAGGACATCCAGATGTTCAAGGATGCCGGTATCGCCGCCCGCGGCGAGGGGAATTTTGTGGTGTTCAACGGTCCCGATGAGCAGTTCGTTTCCGGCCGCGTCATCGGCGCAGACGGCGGCATCGGCGGCACCTACGCCGTCATGCCCGAGCTGTATCTGGCCATGAACGATCACATCAACAAGGGCGAGATCAAGCAGGCTCAGGAGATCCAGTACGAGGCCGACCGCATCATCTACAAAATGTGCGAAGCCCACGGCAACCTGTACGCCGTGCAGAAGGAGATCCTGCGCCGGATGTACGGTCTGGAGCTGGGCGGCGTGCGTGAGCCGATGCCCGGCCTGATCCCGGAAGATGAAGCCATCGTGGCCGAAGCACAGGCCATGATCGAAGCTGCCATCGCAAAACTGTAAAATTGAAGCAGCGCCCCTCTCCGTCTCTTTTCAGAGGGGAGAGCGGGCGCTTGTTTTTGGAGGGACGTTTTATGATCTGTGATACCCTGCAGCACCTGACGCGCTACAAGGGCCTTTGCAAAAATCTCGACACGGCCATTGATTACCTGCTGACCCACGATCCTGCCAGCCTGCCGCTGGGCCGCACCGAGGTGGATGGCGAGGAAGTTTTTATCAACACGATGGATGCCACGCTCCATTCGGACGATGGCTACCACCCGGAATATCACAAAAAGTATGCTGACCTGCAGCTCGACATCACCGGCAGCGAGGGCTGGGGCTTTACCACGAACCCCGGCAGGGAGATCGGCGATTTTACCGGCGACTGCGGTTTTCAGGACAGCGCCAGTGTCGTGACCGGTGCACTGGGTGAGGGACGCTTTGTGCTGTTCTTCCCCACAGAGCTGCACAAACCCGGCCTTGTACAGCACGGCTGTGTGGGCGTGCGCAAGGCTGTTGTAAAGATTCGGATGGAGGATTGAACGATGGATAAGGAAAAGCTGTTTGCTCAGATCAAGGGCGGTCTGATCGTCTCCTGTCAGGCACTGGAGACCGAGCCCCTGTACACGAAAGAGGGCGGCGTGATGCCGCTGATGGCAAAAGCCGCCGCCATGAGCGGCGCTGTGGGCATCCGCGCCAACACCGTGCGGGACATCACCCAAATCAAGCAGGTGGTGGACCTGCCTGTCATCGGCATCATCAAAAAGGACTACCCCGGCACGCCCATGTACATCACCGTCACCATGAAGGAAGTGGACGAGCTGGTGGCCTGCGGGGTGGACATTCTTGCCGTGCAGGGCACCGGTGCCCTGCGCCCGGACGGCTCCACCTCCGCTCAGTTCATCCGCGCCATCAAGGCAAAGTACCCCGACCAGCTGGTCATGGCCGACTGCGACAACTTTGAGAACGCCATGGCCTGCGCCGAAGCCGGTGCCGACTTTGTGGGCACCACCATGCGCGGCTACACCCCGGAGACCAAGGGCATTGACGATATCGACTTTGATTTTGTCCATAAGCTGGCCGCAGAGTGCCCGGCAAAGGTCATTGCCGAGGGCCACATCCACTACCCGGAGCAGGCGGTCAAGGCGCTGGAAGCCGGTGCATTCGCACTGGTGGTGGGCGGTGCCATCACCCGCCCGGCAGAGATCACGGCCCGCTTTACCGGTGCCATCAACGCTGCAAAAAAGTAAAATGGAGTGTGCCGGATGAAACAGTATTTTGGCATTGATATCGGCGGCACTGCCGTCAAGCTGGGCATCGTGGACGAGACCGGCAGGGTGCTGCTCAAGGGCGAAGAGAGCGTCAGTTTTGACGGCTACCAGACGCCTGTTCTCACCACCGTGCGCAGGGCCGCAAAGGAGTTTTTGACCGCAAATTCCATCCCGGTGGAAAGTCTTGCGGGCATCGGCGTTTCGGCCACCGGTCAGATCGACAGCCGCAAGGGCATCGTGGCCGGTACCTGCGGCAATTTTCCCAACTACATCGGCAGTCCTATCAAAGCTGCGCTGGAAGAGGACTTCGGCCTGCCCGTCACAGTGGCCAACGACGCCAACTGCATGACGCTGGGTGAAGTGTGGGTCGGCGCCGCACAGGGCTGTACGGACGTCATCGGCGTGACACTGGGCACCGGCGTGGGCGGCGGCATCCTGACCGGAGGCCGTCTGCTGGAGGGCGCGCGGGGCCTTGGCGGTGAGCTGGGCCACTACCGCACCCACGCGCTGGACGGTGTGGACTGCACCTGCGGCGCAAAGGGCTGCTGGGAACGCTACGCCGCCACCACCGCGCTGGTGCGCGCCGCACAGGAAAAAGACCCGGCATGGAAGGATGGCCGCGCCATCTTTGCTGCTGCAGAAGCAGGCGACGAAACAGTTCTTGCTCTGCTGGATGCATGGACGGACGAGATCGCACAGGGCCTTGCCGGCATGGTGCACATCTTCAACCCGCAGCTCATCCTGATCGGCGGCGGCGTGAGCGCGCAGCAGAAACTGCTGATCGACCCCATTGCCGCAAAGGTGAAAGCATCGGTCATGCCCGCCTTTGCAGAGGGGCTGGAAGTGCGTGCCGCTCAGCTGCACAACGACGCCGGTATGGTGGGCGCAGTGTACTACTTCCGACAGACCATGGAAAAGGAGTAATTGTATATGAAAACACATATCCTCTGTCTGGGTGATTCCAACACCCACGGCTACTGTGCCGACCCCAACGACTGCGCCGACCACGGCATCCGCTTCAATGAAGAGGAGCGCTGGACCTGCCGCCTGCAGAAGGCACTGGGCGAGGAATATCTTGTGACGGAAGAGGGCCTTTCCGGCCGCACCACCGTGTTTGTGGACCCCATCCACGAATCCATGGATGCCCTCAGCGTCATCTATGCCCTGCTCAAGAGCCATGAGGTCATCGACCTGCTTATCATCATGCTGGGCACGAATGACGTCAAGGAGCGCTTTGGTGCCAACGCCGCCTGCATCGCTGCGGGCATGGAGCGGCTGATCCTCAAAGCCAAGAGCGTGGACTGCTGGGGCACCAAGCAGCCCAACATTCTGGTGGTGGCACCTCCTCCCATCGGTGCAGGCTTCCACGATGCCGTGATGGGTGATGGCTGTGTGGAAAAATCCGCCGGTGTAGCCGGGCAGCTCCGCATCATCTGCGAGCGGCAGGGCGTGCACTTCCTGGACGCAAAGGACTGCGAGTTCAATCAGGTGGACTTCATGCATCTGACCCGCAAGGGTCACGCACAGCTGGCGGAGCTGCTGGCAAAAGAAGTGCCGGGCCTGATCTGAGCAGAGCATGATTTTAAAAGCTCCGCTCTGAGCATCTTTAGCGGAAATTATTAGAGCAATACCGGACAGACTGCGGTCTGTCCGGTATTGCATTTTTACGGAAAGGGTCGTAACCGCAAACAGCATCGGCTCAATTCATCTTGTAAATACCGTTAAAATCGGCTATACTTTCCGCAGAAAGAACCATTGAAAGGAACTGTGCCATGCCTGAACTTTTAAAAGCGCCTGTCACCCCTGCCCAGCAGGCAAGAGATGCCCTTCTCGGTGCCCTCGTGGGGCTTGCCCGGGCCACCACCAGCGAGCCAAAAACGGACGACACCGACGAGGTGCTGAACGCCGGTCTGCGTCTTGCCGCACAGCCGGATGCCCCGGAGGAAAAGCTGCACCGGATGCTGGAGGTCGTACGCACCGAAAAGCACCGCGTTGCCCCGGGCTGTGCCTCCTGCGCCATGCCCTGCGGCAACACGAACGATTACGACCTTGCCCGCCTGTGGGCTGCACCGGAAACGATCCGCACCCTCAAACTGCAAATGCTTTCCGCCGCATTCGCGCTGGCCCAAAAGCGCCCGCAAGGGCAGGCGCAGACCGCCGTTTATCAGCTGCTGTTCACCCTTGCAGAGGACTGGGATGCGGAGCTTCTTCTGCCCGTAGTGCAGCACGCGCAAAAGCTTTGCCGGGAGTAAATCAGCACCCGGAAACCGCGTTTTTAACCCGAAAGGTTTGTACTTTTCGGCTTTCTCGGAAGTGCTGTGAAAAGTCTGCCTTTTTCTGTGCTTTGGCGGCATTTGCACGGCACTGCGTCCGCAAAAAGCATTCCGGACAGTTTGTTTCCCGATTTCCTGCCTTTTTCCGAAAGTTTTTTGCAAAAAAGACTTTACAAACCATTTCCAAAAACATATTATATAAGTAATATATTTCATGGAGCCAATGCTGCGCAACCCATTGTGCAGCATCCAAATACGATCAAGGAGGGGTTCATCTATGCCCGAAAAGAAAAAGACCGCAGCGGCTGCTCCTGCTGTGGAAGCTCCTGCCGCTGAGGCCAAGGAGACGAAGGAGACCAAGACCCGCAAATCCGCCAAGGCCTCTGCACGCCGCGGCCGTCCCCCGCTTGCACCGGAGCTGTACGTGGAGTTCAGCGGCAAGCAGTACAACGTGACCGATATCATCGACCGCGCCAAGGCCGATTACCGTGCCACCCACAAGGTGGGCGTGCAGTCCTGCAAGGTCTATATCAAGCCTGAGGAAGGTGCCGCCTACTACGTCATCAATAAAGTTTCCGGCAAGCTGGAGCTATAATTTTCACCTTGCTTTTTCCGGCCTGCGGCGATGCACTCCGCACCTGTTCCGTTGCGGGCCTTCCGTTCCCACAAATGGCTCCATTTCAATTGCAAAAGCAGCCCTGCACCATCACGATGCAGGGCTGCTTTTTTGTGATGTATTACACCCCAAACCACTTTTTCCAGAACGGGCGATTCCGGATCTCAGGGTCCGGGTCCGGGATCTCAAACACATAGCGCTCCGTGGCATTGATGACCGTCGTCCCGCCGCGGGTGCACACGCGCGGCAGCTTGGCATCATAGTTCAGGTGCACATGCCCGTGCACGAACCACTGCGGCTCGTATTCGTCCATCAGATCGTTGAAGCATTCAAACCCCTTGTGGGCGCGGTCTGTATCATCATTCAGACCCGCTGCCGGCGAATGGGTCAGCAGCAGATCGATGCCGCCCACCTGATGAGCCCTGCGCGAGAGCTTGTGCGCACGGCGGCGCATTTCCCGTTCCGTATACTGAAAGCTGTCCTCCCGGTTGTTGTAGCGGATGCTGCCGCCCAGCCCCATGATGCGCAGGCCCTTCCACACATAAACGCTGTCGTCCACACAGATGCAGCCTCCGGGCTCATTTTCGCGGTAGCTGCCGTCGTGGTTGCCGTGGACATATAAAATAGGGGCTGCTGTAAAGTTTGTAAGGTATTCCAGATACTTCTGCGGCAGGTCTCCGCAGGAAAGGATCAGGTCGATCCCCTCCAGATGTTCCCGGGTACCGTAATCCCACAGCGCTTTAGAGGGCACATCCGAAATTGCAAGAATTTTCACTTCAGGTTTGCTCCATTCTCTCTCGGCCGCGGGCCGCTTATTTTACAAATCCTTTCAGGGTGTTGAGGCCGTTGATGGACATCAGCGTATGGGTTTTGACATCCAGCTCATCGTAGTGGGGCAGTCCGCCTTCCACGCATTCGTCCAGCCAGTCCATTTCCATCAGCTCCTTGGGGCTGTAGAGGGTGGCTTCCGGCGAGTGCAGCACATGCCCCTGCGCGAACAGATCTTCCGGGAAGATGCGCAGATCATCCTCGTGCAGCATCTTTTCCATCAGATCCAGCAGCTGCAGGGTGCCTGCGGGCAGGTCTTTGCTGTAATCGATCTCCTCTGCACCGCTGCGCATGCCCCACCAGTAATTCACCGCCCGGGCACCGGCAGCATCGCTGTCCCATGCACCGTCAAAAATGGAACGCACGATCTCGATATAAAACGTATCCCACCGCCACACGGGCAGGCCCAGCGGCTGCAAACTGCCGTCCGGCATCCGGCGCACAAGGCCGTAATCCCGGTGGGTGCCTTCCGGCTCGCGGTTATCACGGGCATAGAAGATCTCCACATCCTGCCGGTCGGAGAAATCCAGCGGGTGCGCCGGGTCCTGCAGGCAGGCCCAGCGCAGCACCACTTTTGCCTCCGGGCGCACGGTCTTCAGGCCCTGCGCAAAGGCATTTACCGCCGCCGGGATGCCATACACCGGGTTTGCCGCCACATAACCCACGCGGTCAGTCCTTGCCATCACGCCGGCCAGCATTCCCAGCAGATAGGTCACTTCATACGTGCGGGGATAGTAGGTGCGCACCAGCGGATGCGGCGCGTTGAGCGAGCAGTTCAGGATGCGGGTCTTGGGGTGCTGAGCCGCCACCTTCAGGCAGGCGGTATGCATCCGGGCACTCGAAGTGAACACCACATCGGCATTGTCGTGGGCCACATCCTCCAGCACCTGCTCCGCGTCCACCTCGGGCTCGATGTTCTCTTTGCGGGTGATGAATACCCGGTCCGGGAACGCCTGTTGCAGCGCTTCGATGCCCTTGTCGTGGGCGCGCACCCATGCGCTGTTTTCGGCGTTGTGCTCGTGCAGGAACACCACCTTCAGCTCGCTGGGCTTTGTAAAGATGTTCAGCTTTGCCAGCAGCGGTTCGCCGGGGCCCTGCTTCGGCTCCAGCGAAAGGGCCACGGCCTGCGGCTCGGTGAGCACCTTCACCTCATCCCACAGCTTTTCCAGATTCTGCTTCATCTGGCTGGGCGTGCTCTCGCAGGCGTCCGCGTAACGGTAGACCGACAGATACACCAGCATGGCATCGCCGGCAGTCAGATTCAGTCCGCCGCCGCCCAGAGCCAGAAACTGCTGGCGGAACATAGTATAGAAGGAGGAAAAGCTCAGCCGATCATCATCCGTCCAGCTTTCTCCGCTGGCCTTGCACACCAGCGTCTGCAGTTTTGCGTAACCCCCCAGACGGGAGAAATGCACATCGTTGACCTTGGAGAGCTTATAAAAATCCAAAAATTCGTAGTAGATACGGTTTTCCAGACTGTCGTTCCGTTCCGGGACGAGCCGCGTGACCGTGCCCGCGATCCTGACCGCATCAAAATACTTGAGCACCGATACCCGCTTGTTGCCTTCCTGGACATAGAATTTGTTCAGGAACTCGTAGGCGATGATGGGGGTGTGGATGCCCTCGTCCAAATGCGCATCACAGAGGTTCGACCACTTGCCTGCAAACTCGGTGTCCGGCTCCAGCAGGGGCATAAAGTTCGGTGCAAAGGCGGTGTGACGGCCGCTGGTCTTTGTGCCGACGATGCTTTCCGCCGGGATCTCCACAAGGCCCAGCGGCTCCTGCGCCACAATGTTCACATTGACCAGAATATCGTCCAGCACCGCCAGATACGGCGACTGGCCGCGCGCCACGCAGGCGCGGTAAGCACGCTGGCCGCTCTTCAGTGCGTTCTTGTAATCTTCCAGCATAGTTGCTCCTTTTTTTCAGCTGCAATGCGCTGCAGCCAGCTGCCGCAGCGTCCTGCTTCAGTATACCATGAAATTTGATTTTATGGGAGGATTTTCCGCACAAAAGAGTTGATTTATCCTGCACTTTCAGGTACGATAATAGAAAGTAATTGATGATAGGAGCAGCTCACCCATGCAGACCGAACAGATCCCCGTTCTCAAGGCCGACGAATATCCCGGCGGCATCTGGTATTACGAACCCCATACATACCAGCCCTACCGCTATGTGCTGGGCCGTGTGGGCCGGCACCCGCTGGTGTGCATCGGCATCAACCCCAGCACCGCACAGCCCGGCGCACTGGACCCTACCCTGAAAAGTGTGGAGCGTCTTGCCGCCGCCAACGGCTTTGACAGCTGGATCATGTTCAATGTATATCCCCAGCGCGCCACCGACCCAAATGATATGGATCGCGTGCCGGACCGTGCCCTGTGTGACGAAAATCTGCGCTGGCTCCGGGCAGTTCTGGCCCAGACCGAACCCACCATGTGGGCGGCATGGGGCACCCTGATCGAAAAGCGGGACTACCTGCCCGGCCTGATGCGGGAAATGGTCGCCCTGACCCGGGAAAGGGAGATCCCATGGGTCACCTTTGGCCGGCGCAGCAAAAAGGGACATCCCCATCATCCGCTGTATCTGCGCAAGGATTCCACCCCTGAACCCTTTGATGTGGAAAACTATCTGGATACCTGCTTTTGACCTGTTGCCTGTTGTAAAAATTCCGACCTGATGCGGAGGGATCTGTTTTGACTGCAGAACATTATCACGCCCTGCACAGCTGGATGGATGCCCACCCCGCTGTCAGCCGCTGTGTGGTGGCGCTGGACCGCTGGCTGCCGCTCATCCCTTTTGTATGCTACCCCGTGCTGCTCTGCCTGCTGAATATCCGGCTGTTCCATCTGCTGGGCAGTCAGGCTGCTCTGGACTTTATGGTGACCATTGCGCGCGCGGTGTTCGTACCGGGGTTCACCTTCTGGGGCGGCACCATCCTGCGCGATAAGCTCAATCTGCCCCGCCCCTATGAGCAGCCCGGCTTTGAGCCCTTGCGCCGCAAGGAAACAAAGGGACACTCCTTTCCCTCCCGTCATGCGCTGAGCGCCGCCGTGCTGGCCATGGTGTGGATGTACTTCTACCCGAAAGCCGGCTGGGCGATGGTGGGCATCACCGTGCTCATCTGCATCGGCCGGGTGCTGACCGGTGTGCATCACATCCGGGATGTCGTCGGCGGAGCCGTGCTGGGTTTTGCGTTGGGCTATGCGGGCATGTGGCTGCTGTAAAGGCCGGGTCTGGCAGGTTTTGAAAAAAGAAAAAAGAATTTTGCATTTTATGCTTGACAGAATGGGGGCCATATGGTATTATACTTCTCGCAGCGTGTGCCGACACACAGCTGCCACCATAAAGGAACCCAATGGGATAACAACGTGCGCCCGTAGCTCAGGTGGATAGAGCAACTGCCTTCTAAGCAGTGGGCCGGGGGTTCGAGTCCCTTCGGGCGCATCTATGTGGTGCCCATAGCGTAGTCGGTTAACGCGCCAGATTGTGGATCTGGAGACCGTGGGTTCGAGTCCCACTGGGCACCCCACCAAAAAGTCCGCTGTTTAACACAGCGGACTTTTTTTGTTGGTGGGGTACCCAGTGGGACTCGAACAGGGCGGCGGCGCGCAACGACGCAGTCAAAGCCATAGTATGGCTTTGACTAGCCCGCGGGTCCCAATCAGTAGGAATGTCTACCAAGACAAATGCTGTGCTGATGCTTTGCATCGGCGGATTTTTTATTTAGCGGGGTGCCCAGTGGGACTCAGCCCCGCGCCAATATTTTCTGCTAAAAAAAGCATGTGCAGGCCCTTTGGAAAACTGTGGTTTCCCGGGGTCTGCACATGCTTTTTTTGTTCAGCGCTTTTTCTTTATTGCAGTCAGCGCTTCATCTGCTGCAGGATCTGCGCGATCTCTGCACTGGAATAGCCATCCCTGCGCAGCGCACTGCTGATGCTGGTATCATTTTTGCCCTGACTGCGCATCAGCATCGCCATGTAGGGCACCGTCACGTTCCGAGAGGTGTCGCTGCCCAGACGGGTGGCGCTGCTCGTGCTGCGGTTGGCCGTACCGGAAGAGCTGCCGCTACCCGTGCTGCCGGATGCCGCACTGCCTGCCCGGCTGGCCTTCTGGGCCGCATTGTTCTTTTTCAGGTTCCACTCGCTCATTGCAATGTTCAGCTTCTGGCTGGTGATATCGTTGTTGAATTTCTGCTGATTGAGCTTGTCCTGATATTCCCGCTCGCTGGCCTCATTTTCATAGAGCTGCTGCTTCAGGCTGTCCTGATACTGCCGCTCCTGCAGCTGCTGGTTCCACTGGGTGTCGGCACGGTCTGCCTCGTACTGGCGGTTGCCGGAATAGATGTTGTAGCCGGTGTTCAGCAGTCCGCTGACCATGGAACCCAGACCCGTGGTGCCGCTGAGGGCGATCTGCACCGCATCGCCCAGTACGCCCAGTACAGTCACCACATTGTTGAACGCCTGCTGGCGCCGTGCTGCCTGCTGCTGTTCCTGTGCGCTGTAGTAGTCGTGCAGCGTGCCCAGCTGGTTCAGGTAGTCCTGATACTGTCCGTAGTCCTGCGCATATGCATTGTTGTAGGCTTCGCCCTTCTGCCGCAGCTGGGTGTAGTAGTCCGACAGCCGGTCGTTGTACAGCTGCTGCGCGTCCTGCTCACTGCTGTTCAGCTGATCCAGCTGGCTCACCAGCTCGTTGCCGCCGCTGGTATAGGTGTCCAGCGCCAGACTGTACAGCGTAGGGATGGCACTGCTCAGCGCGCCGATCTGCTGCTGGTATGCCTGCTGCGCCACACTTGCGGCATAGCTGGAGCCGTAGCCTCCGGTCAGTGCTGCCGCCTGTGCCGCAGCATCCGCACTGGCGTTATGGGCGTTCTGCAGATAGTTCTGCTCGTACTGACGGTAGAGCGGGTCTTTGGTGTAGCTGTACTGGAAGCTCCCGCGCTGCAGCAGCTGGCCCAGAAGCTGATCGATCTTGTCCTGATAGCGGCTCTCGTAGTCGTCGGGGCGGTTCGTCTGCCATTCCTTCAGGGCATTCTCTGCACTCGTCACCGTCTGACTGGGCTTATAGCTGGCATTTGCCAGTGCATTTTCCACCTCCGAGCGGCTGCCCAGTCCCGCAGCCGAATAACCGCTCTGCGCCGCCGACAGACCATTTTCCTCCGTCTGTGCCTGCACCGCAGCAAGCGCTTCGTCCTGTTTCTTTTTGTTTGCCATAAAAACTCCTTTTCTTACAGATCCTGCAGTCTGGTACGCAGTTCCTCTGACATGTTTTCGGTATCCAGATTGCTCAGCACATATTGCAGCTGTTCCTGCAGCTGGTACAGGTAGCTGCGCAGTGCGCGGGCGTCCTCCGGGTCCATGTTCTCACTGAGCTTGGGCAGACCGATCTTATTGATGCCCATTACGCTTGCCATTTTTCACACCTCCCCGCCTGTAATGCCGCCTTTGGCAGCGGCCACCGTTTTTGCAATGCTGCGCAGGGTGATCTGTCCCCTGCCCTTCAGGCGCAGCCGCAACGTACCGTGCCGCCGGGGAACGAACGGCATATCGTAGCTCCGGCGCACATTCTGCGCCGCCAGCTCTGCCACCGTTTCCCAGGGGCCTCCGTCATAGCTTGCCGCCACCGTCACCGTGCTGCCACATTCGGCATCCAGCCGCAGCGTCAGCCGGGAAAGATACCGGTCCTCTGCACCGTCCAGACCAATGTCTCCCGTGACCAGTTCAAAGTTCAGCTTTTCCTCCACGCCGTCCGTGCTCTGCCAGTCGGTCTCGCGGCTGGGGTCTGCGGCCCACAGGGCCTGGCCGTCCCACAGGTAAAGCTGTCCGCCGGTGCTGGTCATTTCGTAGGAGCAGACATCCTCCTCGCTCCAGAGCGCACGTTCCGTATCATAGACCAGCAGCCTTGCCACACCTTCCCCCGCTGCCGCGCGGGCAATGTGCAGGTAATATCGGCCATCCAACGCGCCACCCACTGCGCTCTGTACATTGGAAAGGCGTCCCGAATCCAGCACACCGGACACCTTGGTGGGGATGCTGCCGTCCCATGCCATCACACCGTCCGGCGAAAGATAATACAGCGTCTCATTCAGCACGCACAGGCTGCGGGCCGCGTTTTTAGCCACACCCCTGCAGCGCAGAGATGTGAGCTGAAAGTCCGAGGGCTTGGAGCCGTAGAGCTTGTGCAGGGTGTTTTCCTTAAAAAACAGCGCATAACCCATGCAGGTAGCCGCTCCGGTAAACGCCCCGTCGCTGCCCACCGTGACGGCATAGCTGTCCGCTGCAATGCCCCGGTAGGAGAACCAGTTGGTGGGGTCGCCCAGCTTACAGGCATAGATCACGTTTTCCTTGCTGCTGCAGCCCCACACCCGGTTGTCACACTCGGTGATGTAATCCAGATCCGGCACGCGGCGTTCCATCCGCACCGGCGTGCTCACCGCAAAGCTACGGGTCTCTTTGCCGTCCAGACTGGTCCACCGGGCACTGTCCGCGCCCTGCACCAGTGTGCCGTAAAAGCATTCTCCCTTCGGTGTCACCTTCACCCGCAGGCCGTTTTCCAGCAGATCATACACCACCAGATCGCCGTTCAGTTCTTCCCACATCCCGGCCTGCTGCGCCGCCGTGCCCGACACCGTCACGGTGTCCCACTGGGCAAACAGCTTCTGTGCGCCTGCTGCCGTGATGCGGCAATAGTCCAGCGGCACTGCCGTCCAGTTGCCGGAGGATGCGCTGTACACCTCCAGCGTGCCGGTGCTGCTCCACGGGTGCTCCTCATCCTCCACCTTTAAAAACAGCTGCCCATCCGCAGGCTTTTCCGGTTCCTCCCTGCCATAGCTGTCTGGCTGATAGGTCTTGCCTGCGGCATCACAGGGCGTAAACTGCACGCTCTGGCCCTCTGCCTTCCATACTGCGCCCAGAGCAGAAACGCTGCCGTCTGCCGTATCAAAGGCCAGCTTATCCGGAAAGATCAGGATCTTCGTGCCGATGCCTACCAGCGCCTTGCGGCTGTCGGATACTGCATTCGTGCAGCCCACCGTGTCGGCCCCGGCAGCGTCCGGGGTATAAATGATGTCCTTCCCGCAGATGGTCAGCAGACCGTTCAGGTGGTACATGCCGTTCAGGCCGGTCAGTGCGTGCAGCTTCCGGCGGGGCTTGCGGGTGCTCAGGGCGGGAAAATCCCTTGCCGAAAAATTCACACCCGCGCTGTACTCTGCTTCCGAGCAGGCGTAGGTCTCGTTCAGCCCGCCGAACACCCGCACGAGGCTGCGGCTGTTTGCAAGCTTTGTCCGGTTTGCAAGGACCATATCCACCACCTCCTTACCAGCGCCACTGAACGGCGGTCAGCGGCGGATAGGTGCGCCGCAGCCACGCCGCAAGGTCGGCCAGAATGCTGTTGTACTGCGCCTGTTCCCCGGCATAGCGGTCGGTCTCCCCAAGGGCCGCATCGGTCATGGCACACAGATAGTGGGGATACATTGCGTCAAAGGGTGCCGGAGCCAGCAGGACATCCTCATCCTGCAGGCTGTCGTCCCACGCAAGGTCTGCGCCCACATCGTCGTAGGCATCCGTGATGCTGTGTTTGAAAAAGCGTTCCCGCAGCATGGCATCTGCCTCCCGCAGCCACGCCTGCCGGGTGGACAGTGCAATGCGGCTGCCCGGGCGCAGCTCTTCGGCGCGCTCCAGCGCCTGTCCTACAGTCATAGATCTCACTCCTTTTCTGAAAAAGCCCGGCCGGGCAGCTGCTCCCAGCCGGGCTTCCTTTCTTCAGATTACTGTGCGGCGTTTTCCGCTGCCGCGATGCGGGCGGCGGTCAGCTCGTCCTGCATCTGACTGTGCTCCAAAACCTCAGCCACCTCGGGCGGCACTTCCACCTCCACGCCCCGGCGGATCTTATAGTTCACGCCGTTGACGCTGACGAACAGGTCGCCCTTGTAGCGGCTGTTGTCCTTGAACAGCCGGATACGCACATTTTTCTTTTCAGCCATGGTTCACACCTCCTCAGTTGGCAGCAGCCGAAGCGGAATAGCTGGACGCGCTCTCGATGCGCACCATGTACTGCTCCACCAGACGCTCTGCCGCACGCATGCCCTTCCAGCCCACGGAAGCACGCTGGTTCAGCGGGTCGTCGCCGTAGCCCAGCTGCTTGACGATGTGCTCCAGACCGCCGCCCTCCAGCTCGGTGACACCGTAGGCATGGGCACCCAGCACCAGCGTGCCGAACACAGCCAGACCGGTGGGGCAGGTGTCATCCTTCCAGATCTTGGCCTCGCTGGTCTCGATGAAGCGGATATTGCCCAGCTTGCCGATCTCGCCACGGAACATGGTGTCCGGGTCGGCGTACTTGTGCACCTCAATGAACTCCTTGCTGGTCTTGAGGTCGTAGGCGGCATAGGGGTGGATGATGGCGATGTAGCTGTCGCCGATGGGGTCCGCATTCATGGCACCCAGCTGTGCCGCCGCCTGGAAGAACAGCTTCGGGGTCAGGGTGCAGGTCTTGTCCAGCGCCTTGCGGCTGGTCACAGCAGTCTCGGCACCGTCTGCCGCCAGCTTGGGCGCATAGATGACGTTGGTGCCGCCTGCCAGCACATCGCGGGTGATGCTGTCCATGGTGCGGCCCGCCTGACTTGCCAGAACGCGGGTAGCCTGCACCACATTGTTGTCGATGGCAGTCATCTGCAGTACATCGGTCAGCGGGGTCCAGCCGCCGTACTGGTGCAGGTCGCTGGTGATGGTGGTCACGTTCAGGGTCTGGCCATTGGGGGTCACGCCCTCGGTCAGCGGAGTGGACGCCTTGGGCAGGCTGTCATACTTGCGGAACTCGATGGTCTTGCCGCCGTTCTGGGGCACCGGGTAGTAGTCCGCAAACTGGTCGTGCACCAGACGCGGCTCTGCCTGATCGATGAGACGCTTCTCATAGAAGGTCTTCATTTCCTGCGACATGGTCGCGGTGGTGTTCAGGTTCTCGGCAAACAGCTGGATGTTGAAAGTGTGGTTCATAGTCTGGTTCCTTTCTCTTGTCAAAACGTTACAGTTCGATCTGTGCTCCGTGGAGCACACGGCGTTCCAGTGCTTCGCGCTGGGCGCGGGTCATGCTGGCAACATCCGGGCGGACGGTGGCCGCACCGCCGGGACGGATGCCGTTTTCGGTGGGCCGTGCGGCGCGCTGCTGGATCCGCTCCACCACGCCCTGTTCCACCGCCTGTGCAGCGGTGCGCAGGTTTTCGTCGTAATGGGCCAGACGGTAAGCGTCCTGCACCCGCATCCCGGGCAGCTGCATCAGACGGCGCATTTCCGGGCTGCGCAGTTCCTTCTGCAAATTGAAGTCCGGCTGGCTGCGGCGTATGGCCGCTTCTTCTGCCGCCCAGCGGGCGTGCAGGCCCTGCACTGCCGTCCGGGTGCTGCAGGCAAGGCCGGACAGCGGTGGCAGTTCCGGGCGCTGAACGGGCGGCTCAGGCCGGGCTTCCGGTTCCGGCTGGGGCGCAGCGGACACGGCAGGGGCGGCTTCACCGGGCTTCATGGTGCCGGAAGCGACTGCCTGCCGGGTCTGTGCTTCGCTCAGGGCCGGGGGAGCAGGAGCGGCATCGCCGCCTTCATTTGCAAACAGCTGCAGATCCATCATGCTCTTCTCGCCCCGGCAGCTCACATCCGCAAAGCGGACATTCTCCGGGTAGCGCTCAGCCAGCAGTGCAAAGCAGGCCTTGGCCAGTTCAAAGGCACCCTGCACCCATTCTGCGCAGGGCGCGTCTGCCTGCACCGCCAGACGCGGGCCGTCCGGCTCGTCAAAGGCATCGCTGCGGGCACTCTCTTCGCCTGCCAGCAGACACACAAGCCCCTGCATCACGGTGCTGGCACCGGCGCACACGATGTCCTGCCCGGCAGGCGCATAGCCTGCGTGACCGGCAGCTTCCAACCGGCAGCTGATCCCGGCCGGGGTATCCATTTCGCTGTAAACAACCTTCATCATAAAAATTCACCTCCTTTTCAATGTAGATCCATGGCTCTTGCAGCAGCGGCCACCGGCAGTGCGCTGCCAAGGCCCGCCAGCTTTGTGGCTGCAGCCTGCCCGTTTTTCTGCGTGAACGCGCTGCTCACGCTGCGGGTCAGGCCATCGGCATCGCTCTGGCCGCTGCCCTGCATCTCGATCACCGCCGCCATCCGCACCATCTGGTCCTGCAGCTGTGCCAGCTGCTGGGCAAGGGTGCCGTTCTGCCGCACCCGCTGGCGCACCTTCTCGATGCCTTCAAAATCCATCATGTCCAGTGCCGCAAGGGCGGCATCGGAATTCTCCGGCTTGAAAAAGCCCAGCTGATAGCATTCTTTTGCGGTCTCGTTCTGGGAAAGGCGGCTGAAGGTGCTCTTCTTGGCGGCACTGACCACGATGTCAAAGACCGGTTCCCGGCTGCCCAGCTCCACGCCGCCCACGCTGCCGCCGGGCACAGCCCGCAGTGCCTGCGCCGAGAAGGGCACGAACCGGTTCTCGCCGCTCTCGCCCACGATGCGGAACACCCGCTGCTCGTCGTAGAACTGGCGCATCAGCTCGATGATCAGGTAGCACTGCTTGGCAAAAGCGCGGTAGGCACTCTTGAGCATATCGCGGGAAAGCTTTGAGCCTGCCTCCTGCAAGGCCGCAATGGCGCTGGCAGCGGTCACACCGCCGGCAGTTCCACCCTGCGTCATATCCCGGTTGCCGCTGATCTCCTTCAGCTCCTCAATGCGGCTCTGGCGGTAGCTCAGGCTGTTGCCCTGCAGGCCGGCCGTCTGCAGGGGACGGAAGCTGTCATCGTTCAGACGGCCCACCACATGCACGATGTCCCGGCTGAAATCGGCCAGCTCTTCCTCGTTGACCCCTGCCGTGTCGCTGAGCACGTACCGCTGCTTTGCGCTCAGCAGCACGTTCTCGTCCATGGCATGGTTCATCTTGTCAATGGCCGTCTGGCAGTCCTTCATCACATCGATGTACCCAAAGCCCGCCGGGCTGTCCTCCTCCACGAACAGCGGGTCAAATACAAAGGGGTACTGTCCGTGGTCGTACAGGCCCCTTTCTGCCAGCGCCGGGTCGTTCTGGCTGGCGTACAGCACCACGCCGTTGCAGAATTTGCAGTAGTGCAGCACCATGCGGCCGCTGGCATCCGGCCGCTTATAGTACCAGTCCACCACCACGCTCTTGGTGCTGGTGTCCTGTCCTTCATCGTGGATGTACCGGGGCACATCCAGCACACTGGCGGTGCGGCCCCGCAGCTGCGGATACCGGGCGCTCAGCTGGGCCGTATCCTCAAGGCTCAGGCTGAAAAAGTCCGGCGACGCCTGAATATCTGCTGCGCCCGGCTCCCAGTAGAGCATCAGCAGGTTCACGCTGCGCACCGCAATGTCGCCGATGCCGCCGCGCATTGCCGGGTCCCAGAAGATGCCGGTCACGCCGGTGCCTGTCTTGAGCTTGCGCCACCAGCAGTCGCTGTACACCTGCTCGTAGTCGGCCTGTTCCAGCACCACCGGCAATACGCTGGAAAGTGCCCGTGCGGTGTCCTCGTCATCTGCCGACCGGGGCAGCACGTTGGGCTCCGGGTAGTTGTCCATGGCGTCCGCATGCTTGTTGGCAATGCTGTTGAACAGCCATCCGCTGGAGGGCTGGGCCTTGCCGGGCATCATGGGGTTCTGGTAATTCTTCCAGTGGCCCATGCGGAACCACAGCTCGTTGTCCACAATGCGCTTGTCCAGCGCGGCCTTGCCCGCCTTGTAGCGCTGCAGCGTCTGCATGGCCTCAGCCACCTGTGCTTCGCCCACCGGCAGGCTCTCGTTCTCATAATCGTCCATCGCGTTTCTCCTTTAAATTCTGTAAAATCTTGCCTGTTTGTGCAGCTCCAGCGGGTCGTCCTGCAGGGGCGGCGCAGCGCAGCGGCAGGGCGGACTGATGGGGTTTTCCATCAGCACATAGCGGCACTCGTCATAGATGTGATCCTCCTGCCGGGTGTCGATGTCCTCCACATTGCTCTCATCGTACACAAGGTTCGGGATGGTGCGGATGAAGTGTTTGCAGGTGTTGAAGACCTGCAGCATCGGCCTGCCGTCCGTGTCAAAGTTCAGCCGGTAGTGGAACTGCATCTTTCCGGCCAGACGGGTGTGGTCGCCGGGGGCCCAGTGCAAAAAGCCGGGGGCCCGCTCCATCATGGCAGCAATGCTCTCGCCGCGGCTCTCATCAAAGATGGCCGGGTCGGCAATGCCGTGGATCACCCTGCCCCGCAGCAGAGGGTCGTTCTGCTCTGCCTCCCGGATGCGCCGGGCCTGTTCCACCGGGTCGATACGCAGGCCCTCGTTGGGGCGGCCCGTGCAGCCGTACAGCTCCCGGATACGGTAGAGCCGCCCGTCCTCATCCGCAGCGTACCACCCCACCGAGAAGGGCTTCGAGAAGCCAAAATCGAACCCGCGGTAGATGGTCCAATGCTTCGGGATGGTGAAGGGTGCGATGACATGCGTCCAGCGCTGATCCTGATAGTGGGCCGGGTCGTTGCGCCACTCGGTGAACACCTGACCGCTGAAGCTGTCCCAGCTGCCATAGAGCAGGGCCTGCTTTTCCGCTTCCGGCATGCTGGCAAGGCTTGCAAGGTAGCCGGGATCGTTGGCCAGCAGGGCGGGGTTATCAAAGATGCTGGACGGGATGAACACCCGCGAGCGCTGCAGCTTCTGCTCGGTGCCGTCCGGCAGCCTGACTGTGTGTTCCTCCACAATGGGCGTACCGGGCGGTGCCGGCGTGATGAACCTTGCCTTCACCCACCCGTGGCCGATGCCGCCGGGATTGGTGGTGGCCCGCATGTACACCCGGGTGCCCGGGCCGGTGGGACGGTTGCGGCTCATCATGTAACTGTACTCTTCCCATTCAAAGTGGGTCAGCTCGTCAAAGCCGATAAAATCAAAGGCCTTGCCCTGATAATTGGTGCGGTCCTTGGTGTACTGCATGGAGCCAAAATAGATCTTTGCCCCGCTGGGGAAGTTCCACACATGGGTGGTGGCGTTGTACTGCGCCTGCGGAAAAGCCCTGCGGTAGTACATCTGGCTTTTGTCCACCAGATCGGAAAGCTGCGGGTAGGTCTTGCGCAGGATCAGCGCCCGGTAGTGAGGGATATGCACCTGCCGCAGCGCTTCAATGATGAGCGCATCGCTTTTTCCGCCGCCTGCCGCACCGCCGTACAGCGCTTCCGGCTCCGGGCGGCGCATGAACTCGGCCTGTCTGGGTTGTGGCCGCCAGACCACCGGCGCTCTTGCTTCCTGTGTGCTCATGTTTCTTCCTCCACGGGCGGCAGGATCACCACGCCGCATCCTGTGCCCTCTGTCTGTGTGCCCTGATCGTTCAGGGTCTTGGCCACAGCGGCCAGATCCTTGAGCACCGCCGTGGCCTCCTTGAGGCCCTTGATGGTGCTGCCGTCTGCCGCGCCCGTTTTCTTTGCTGCCTTTTGGCGGGCATTCAGCTCCCGTACCTCCTGCGCCAGCAGGGTGCTCAGGGTGTCGGTGGCCCGGCTCAGGCTTTCCAGCCCTTTGGCCTGTTTTATCTGCCCCATGGTGTGGGTATCAGCTCCTTTCTGCCCCGATGTGCTGGGCTATGGCAAAAGGATACCACCGTCTGCCGAACTCCGACAGGGTGTACTTTTTCAGGGCCGAACGGTATATTTAATTTGCAAAAATCCTTACAGTATAATAAAGCCGTATTTTAAACAACGTTATCCTGTCATTTTTTGAAAGCAGTGTATTTTTCCACGCGAAACCTGTGGCAAATCTCCCGGAAACGTTTAAAGTCATACTCATTTGCAATTTTTGGACAAAAAATGAAAAAAATGTGTTTATTTTGTGGACAAACCCAGGCGGAACATGCTACAATAGCTTTTGTTCTTTCCCGCCGCACGCACCGGCGGGATGTTTTGGGAGCTGTGTTTATAAGCAGGGTGTGCCGAACGGATGCGGGCAACCCCCTTCAGGCGGTGTGCTGTGTTTATGAAAACGGCTTCTTATTTAAAATCAGGAGGTTCTTCATGTTAGAAAACATCTTTCATCTGAAAGAAAACCACACCGATGCCAAGACCGAGATCATGGCTGGTATCACCACCTTCATGACCATGGCCTACATCCTTGCGGTCAACCCCAATATCCTGTCCGCCTCGGGCATGGATTCCGAGGCTGTTCTGATTGCCACCGCGCTGGCATCCTTTGTTGGAACTGCGCTTATGGCTCTGCTTGCCAACTATCCGTTTGCACTGGCACCCGGCATGGGCCTGAACGCCTACTTCTCCTACACGGTCGTTCTCACCATGGGTTACAGCTGGCAGCTGGCCCTGATGGCCGTCTTTGTGGAGGGCATCATCTTCATCGTGCTGTCCCTCACCAATGTCCGTGAGGGCATCTTCAATGCCATTCCCATGACCCTGAAGAGTGCCGTCAGCGTGGGCATCGGCCTGTTCGTTGCTTTTGTCGGTCTGCAGAACGCAAAGCTGATCGTCAACAGCGATTCCACCCTCGTCACCTACCAGCACTTCAAGGGCGAGACCTTCTCCAGCGTGGGCATGGGCGCGATCCTTGCCCTGTTGGGTATCGTGATCACCGCCATCCTGCTGGTAAAGAAGGTCAAGGGCGGCATCCTGTACGGCATCCTTATCACATGGGTGCTGGGCATCCTCTGCGAGATCGCCGGCATCTATGTTCCCAACCCCGACGCAGGCATGTACTCCGTCATTCCCACCGCCTTCGTCAGCTTCGACTTCTCCGCGCTGGGCAAGACCTTTGGTCAGGTGTTCAAGACCGATTTCTCCGGCGTTGGCATCCTGAACTTCTTTGCCGTCATGTTCTCCTTCCTGTTCGTTGACCTGTTCGATACGCTGGGCACCCTGATCGGTGTTGCCTCCAAGGCCGACATGCTGGACGAGGACGGCAAACTGCCCCACATCAAGGGCGCACTGATGGCCGACTCCATCGCCACCTGCGCAGGCGCTGTGCTGGGCACTTCCACCACCACCACCTTCGTGGAGAGCGCTTCCGGCGTCACCGAGGGCGGCCGCACCGGTCTGACCGCTATGACCACCGGCATCCTGTTCCTGCTGGCCACCATTTTCAGCCCGCTGTTCCTCACCATCCCGTCCTTTGCAACGGCTCCGGCCCTGATCATCGTGGGCTTCTACATGATGGGCTCCGCCGTCAAGATCGACTTCAATGACCCCAGCGAGGGCATCCCCGCCTTTCTCACCATTCTGGCCATGCCCACTGCCTACAGCATCTCTGAGGGCATCGCCATCGGCGTCATTTCCTGGACCATCATCAACGTCGTCTCCGGCAAGGCCAAGGAAAAGAAGATCAGCCCGCTGATGTACGTGCTGACCGTGCTGTTCATCCTCAAGTACGTGTTCCTCTAAGCCGCTGATCTTACCGCAAACAAAAAGCTCCCGTCCTGATGATGGACGGGAGCTTTTCTGCTTCCTGTGATCCGGAACAGCCTGTGCATTCGCTCCGGGCTGTCCGGCGTGGAACTATTCTTTTTTAGCAATCGGGGTTATTTGCGCCGCGGGTGGATATGCACTTCCGGGATAGCCACGTTATCATAGTGGATCGGCTTATCTGCCGCCGGAGTGCCGTCCGCATCCGTATGATGTGCCACCTTGCCGGTATGGATTTCCGGCACGGCCACGGTTTCTTCCTCATGGGGATGCTCCCGCTTTTTTCCGAGCCACGTTTTCAGATGGTGATAAAGCGACATTGCACGTCTCCTTTCCCGGTGCGGAAGCCCGCCCGAACTGTAAAGATCAGCTTCAGATAAAATTGATGAACACCGTAATGACCAGACTGTTCAAAAAGTCCGCAAACAGACTGCCCACCAGCGGGATCAGCAGATACGCCTTGACCGAGGGCGAATATTTATCGCAGATGGCCTGCATGTTGGCCATGGCGTTGGGCGTTGCACCCATGCCAAAGCCGCAGGTGCCGGATACGATGACCGCCGCATCGTAATCGCGGCCCATGATGTTGAACACCACCAGCACCACATACAGGATCATGAACAGGGTCTGCCCGGCCAGCAGTACGATCAGCGGCAGGGCCAGCTCTGCCAGCTGCCACAGCTTCAGGGTGATCATCGCCATGCCCAGGAACAGCGAAAGGCAGATGCCGCCAATATCGTTGATCTCGCCCATATACACGGTGTACTGGCCGCTGTATTCGCCCACATTGCGGATGATCGCCGCCGCGATCATGGCACCGATATAGACGGGGAAGGTCATGCCCGTCATGCTCAGAAGTCTGGACAGCACCGTGCCGATGCCCATGGCGACGATCAGCTGAAAGCTTGCCGCCGGGTACATGGTAGTGTGGCGCTCGTGCTTCATTTCTTCTTCCACCAGCAGGCTGTCATCCTCCGGTACCACCGTGGCCAGCAGGTTGTGCCGCTCAATGAGCATCTTGCCGATGGGGCCGCCCATCATGCTGCCTGCGATCAGGCCATAGGTGGCCGCTGCCGTGCACAGGGTGGTGGCCCCCTGAATGCCAAAGTCCTCCAGCACCGGGCCAAAGGCACCGGCGGTGCCGTGGCCGCCCACCATAGGGATGGAGCCGGTGCAAAGGCCCACCAGCGCATCCACGCCCAGCAGCTTTGCCAGCCCCACGGCCATAAAGTTCTGGCTGACGATCAGCACGATGACCACGCCCAGAAACACGATCATCGCTCTTCCGCCGCTTTTCAGCACCTTGAGGTTCGCCTGAAAGCCCACTGAGGTGAAGAACATCACCATGCAGACTTCCTTTAGAATATCATCAAATGCAAACTCGGCAACGCCGGTCACATAGCACACGCAGGTAAAAATGGCGAACAGCACGCCGCCAATGACCGGGGCCGGAATGCAGAAGCGTTCCAGCACCTGCACCCTTTCCCGCAAAAACTTACCCAGCATCAGCACCAGCACGGCAACGGCCAGTGTCTGATACATATCCAATTCGATCTTCATTGCTCTACTTTCCCTCAGTTCCCAGCCGTTTGATTGACCGTAATTCCTGCCGCCTTATAGTATGCGGCCGCGCCCGCATGGAACGGGATGCCAACGCCCTCTACTGCGTTTTCCTCCGGGTCCAGCGGGATGCCCAGCTGCTCTTCCAGCCCTTCCCGGCTGGAGAACAGAAGCTGTGTCAGCTGCTGCACCTGCTTTGCAGGCAGCGCGTTGCTGGCCAGCAGAACGGCTTTCACGCCCACCGTCTGCACCTCCTCCGTCTGTCCGGGATAGGTGCCTGCCGGCAGCGTGACCGTGTTGTAGGCGCTGTAAGCGCTCATCAGGCGCTGTGCCGCCGCACCGTCCACCTTCAGCAGTCGGATGCCGCACTCACCTGCCAGAGCGGTCAGCACTGGGCTGGGCGCGCCCACCGTCATAAAGATGGCATCCACCCTGCCCGCCTTCAGCTGGGCAGCGGCATCCTCATAGTTCAGGTTCACCATGCTCACCATCTTGTCGTTCAGACCATAGGCAGATAAGATCTGCAGCGCGTTCTGCTCCGAGCCGGATTCTTCCGCGCCAATGCTCACCGTCCTGCCGTGCAGGTCCTCAATGGACCGGATGTCGGAATCTGCCCGCACCACCACCTGACAGGTCTCGGTGTACAGCGCCGCCACGGCACCAAAGCCGCGGTCCTCCTCCTCGTCGGCAAAGATGCCGGTCTGGTCATAGGCATCCTGCACAAGGTCTGCCTGTGCAATGGCCAGCTGCAGGTATTCGCCGGTCAGCAGGCGCAGGTTCGCTGCGGAACCGGCGGTAGCCTTCAGCTCCACCTGCCCGTTGTCCGTCTCGTTTTCCAATGCTGCGAACCGCTCACCGAACTCCCGGTAGATGCCGCCCTCGCCAGCCACACCGAAGCGCAGCCGTTTGGCCTTTTCTGTCGATGCACATCCGCTCAGAACCGCAGCTGCCAGCAGAATGCCTGCCAGTGCCGCCGCGAGCCATTTCTTTTTCAAGATCACCACTCCTCTTCCTGCCGCCGCAGTGCGGCAGAGCTTTTATCCTAAATTATACGCATATTGCGGATGAAATGCAATCACCTTCTGTAGAAAAGGAATGCACTTACCCTCCGAACAGCCCGAAGAAGCTGGTGTGGGTCACGCCCAGCACAAGGAACAGTGCGATCAGTGCAAACAGCACTCCGATGATAATATCCATCTGGTGCACGGTCAGCGGAAAATGGTCGTACATTTTTTCTTTCGCATTCACAAAGTTTTTGTCGCCGTTGTTCAGCAGGCTCTTTTTGCCCTCCTCAAAATCCGCCTTCTGCGCGGCCAACTCTGCCTGCTCCTGTGCAAGCTGTTCTTCCCGGGCCGCAAGGGCAGCTTCCCGCCGGGCAAGCTCCTCTGTGAACTGCTCCCTTGTTCGGTTTTCCTGTGCCATAAGCACACCTCCTGATGTTGTTTTTCTTTATAATACCACACAAATGCAGATAAAAAAAGCGGGCCGCCTGCCCAAAAGCAGACGACCCACAGAAAAAGCTCTTACTTCTTTGCCAGATACTTGCGGATATCGATGGCCACAGCCACAATGATGACCAGGCCCTGAACGATGTAGGTGTAGGAGGAGTTCACGTTCATGAACTGCAGAGCCACCTTCATCAGCTCAAAGACCAGAACGCCGACCAGAACGCCGGGAACAGTACCAACGCCGCCGGTGGTGGAAACACCGCCGATGGTGCAGGCTGCGATGGCGTCCAGCTCATAGCCCATTGCAGTGTTGACGGATGCGCCGCCGGACTTTGCAGCCAGCAGGCAGCCTGCCAGACCGAACATGCAGGAGGCCAGGATGTAGATGCGGATCTTGGTAGCGTGCACGTTGACACCGGCCACCTCAGCAGCAGCTTCGTTGCCGCCGATGGCGTACATGTACTTGCCGTGGCGGGTCTTGTTGTACAGGAACCAGAAGCATGCGGCCACCACCAGTGCGATCCAGATCAGCACAGGCACACCGATGATGGTGTTGGAGGCCAGAGAGGTGAAGTTTTTGTTCAAAGAGCCGATGGGGGTACCGCCGGTGTACACCAGACAGATACCGTAGACTACCTGCTGCATGCCCAGAGTTGCAATAAAGGGCTGCACCTTCAGGTAGCTGACCACCAAACCATTGCACAGACCCACGATGGCGCAGATAGCAATGACCAGAATGAACACCACGGGGGTGGACAGGGTGGGCATATTGGGGTAGAACTTGCCGGAAGCGCCTTCGGTCTGCGCAAAAATGCAGGCCAGACATGCGGCAAAACCAGCCAGACGGCCAGCGGACAGGTCGTTACCGGTGGTGATCAGACAGCCGGAAATGCCCAGAGCGATGATGTAGCGGATGGACACGTTCTTGAACAGGTTGATCATGTTGGTGCCGGAGAAGAAGTTGGGGTGCATGATGCCAACGATCAGAGTGATGGCCAGCATCATCATAATAATGGCGTTGTTGCTGAGCCACTTGCCCACAGCCTTGCCATTCAATTTTTTGGTAGCTTCCACGATAGACAGCCTCCTTATTTACTGATTTGCCGCAGCGGTGGGTGCGGTCTCGAACTGGGTAGCCAGTGCCATGATGTTTTCCTGCGTAGCGTCCTTGCCGTCGATAAAGCCGGTGATACGGCCATCGCACATGACCATGACACGGTTGGACATACCGATGATCTCGCTCATTTCGGAGGAGATCATGATAATGCTCTTGCCCTGCTTGGCCAGATCGGCGATGATGCAGTAAATTTCATACTTTGCACCGACGTCGATGCCGCGGGTAGGCTCGTCCAGAATGAGAACATCGGGGTTGTTGGCAAGCCAGCGGGCGATCAGCACCTTCTGCTGGTTGCCGCCGGAAAGGCTCTTGATCTGGGTCTTGGGGCTGGGCACCTTGATGGCCATCTTTTCCTTGTTGGTAGCCACCAGATCCAGGATCTTCTTGTTGTCCAGCATGATGGGGCCCTTGCGCAGGGCATCCAGCGATGCAATGGAGATGTTATCCGCAACACTCAGCACACCCATGATGCCGGTGGCACGGCGGTCCTCGGTCAGCAGAGCCACGCTCTTCTGGATGGCGTCGCGGGGCTGCTTGATGTTGACCTCTTCGCCCTTGATCCACACCTTACCAGAGGTATGGGCACGCAGGCCGAAGATGCCTTCCATCAGCTCGGTGCGCTGTGCGCCCACCAGACCGGCCACGCCCAGGATCTCGCCTTTTTTGACCTCGAAGCTGCAGTGGCGGAAGGAACGCGGATGGATGGAGGTAAAGTCCTCCACCTTCATCATGACCTCGTCCGAGGGATGGTTCTCCAGCGGGGGATACAGGTTCGACAGCTCACGGCCGACCATCTTTGCAATGATCTCTTCCTTGGTCATGTTGGCAACGTCCCACTTACCGATGTACTGGCCATCGCGCATGATGGTGACTTCGTCCGCGATCACCTTGATCTCGTCCATCTTGTGGCTGATATAGACCAGTGCCACGCCCAGAGCCTTCAGCTCGCGCATGATGCGGAACAGCGACTCAACTTCGTTTGCGGTCAGCGAGGAAGTGGGCTCGTCCAGAATCAGCACCTTGCAGTTTGCGGAAACAGCCTTTGCAATTTCCACCATCTGCATCTGTGCGATGCTCAGAGAGCCAAGCTTTGCATGGGGATTGATCTCCAGCTTCAGCTTTTTCAGCAGTTCATCGGTATCTTTGTACATTTTGGCATGGTCCACAACAGTGACGATGCCGTATTTCTTGGTGGGGTAGCGGCCCAGCCAGATGTTCTCGGCCACAGTACGTGCCGGAATCGGCTGCAGTTCCTGATGCACCATGGCAATGCCGCGGTTCAGTGCATCCAGAGGGGTGGTGATGGTAACTTTTTCGCCCTCGTATTCAATTTCGCCCTCGTCCATCTTGTAAATGCCAAACATGCATTTCATCAGTGTGGACTTACCGGCGCCGTTTTCACCCATCAGCGCCATGACCTTACCGGGGCGAAGCTCCAACTGGGCGTGATCCAGCGCTTTGACGCCGGGGAAGGTCTTGACCACGCCTTTCATTACCAGACGGTATTCTGACATTCCGCAGAGCCTCCTTGTCGTTTATTATAAGGCCGCAGAAAAACCTTTTTTCAAAACAAGGCGCGTGCGCGGAGAATATTTCTCGCACGCACGCGCTTTATAGCTTTGTTCAAGCCGTCAAGGTCCACTGCGCACCTTGCATTGTTTCAGGAAAACTTTGGTCTTACTTCACGTACTCGGAAGCGTTGTCCTTGGTCACCTTGACATAGTCGACCCAGTAGTACTGCTCGACCTTGGAGCCCTCGACGTACAGCTTGGTAGCCTCAGCAGCTGCAGTAGCCTGACCCACGTCATCGTTCAGAACGGTACCGGTCATGTTGCCATCCAGAACATCCTGAACAGCCTCTGCCAGAGCATCGACGCCGACCAGATAGATGTCCTTGCCGACGGTGCGGTTAGCCTGCTGGATGGACTGCAGAGCGCCCAGTGCCATTGCGTCGTTGTTGCAGAAGACGACTTCGATCTTGTCGCCGTACTGAGACAGAGCGTTTGCAACGTCCTGCTGAGCGGTGGTCTGATCCCAGTTGTCCAGATACTCGTACAGGCACTCAACTTCCTTGCCTGCATCGGTCAGAGCCTTGATGGAGTACTCGGTGCGGTACTGAGCATCGATGTTCTCGGGGTCGCCCTTGCACATAATGTAGGTGACCTTGCCGTCGCCGTTGATATCGCCCTGAGTCTCGGTCTCCAGGATCAGCTCGCCCTGATAAGTACCGGACTGACGTGCGTCAGCACCAACGTAGCAGCACTTGTCTGCGTAGGAGTCCAGAACGCTCTTGTCGGGCTCACGGTTGATGAAGACGATAGGAGTCTCAGAGGGCTTGACGGTATCAACAATGGTCTGTGCGGAAGTGGTCTGCACGGGGTTGATGACCAGCACGTCCACGCCCTGCTGCAGGAAGGTGTTGATCTGCTCGGTCTGGGTGTTCTGGTCGTTCTTGCCGTCCATGATGGTGACGGAGTAGCCCATGTCCTTCAGGTACTCTTCCAGATCGGAGCGGTACAGGGTCATGAAGTTATCAGCAAACTGATAGATGCAAACGCCGATGTTGGCAGAGCCGTTGGTAGCAGCGGCAGAAGCAGCGGTGGAAGAAGCAACGCTGGAAGCAGCGGTGCTGGTGGAGGAAGAGCCGCCGCAGGCGGTCATAGCAGCAGTTGCGCCAACAACAGCAGATGCCTTCAGGAAGTCACGACGCGAAATCATTTTCATAATAGTGTTCTCCTTCAATTCGTATCTCAGCATTTTCACAGGAGCATTCTTGCACGTTCCTGTAATTCCTGTTCGTATTATACCCTTGCAGAGCCCCCTGTGCAAGAGAACAAGTTCACAAGATTGAAGGAGTTCTTTTGTGCCATTTCAACAAATGCTTTTTGGGCTCGCCAATTTCTTTTCTCGAAACATCACAATTTTTCATACATTTGCAACCTTCCTACAAAAGCAAAAAATTATGTCATTTTTCTCTCAAAAAGATTACAAAATGTTGCATGAGCTCTTTTGGGGACGCCGTGTATTTCTTGTATATCTTGAAAAATATTTTCAGGGACAGTTCTGCCGTCATTTTTTGCGGTTTTGAGCGCTTTTCCCGCAAATTTCTGCAAATGTCTGCTGTTCCCGGCAATGCCGCGCATCATATTTTGGCTCAAAAAAGCTCCCGGAAGGTCATACGGCCTTTTCCAGGAGCTCAGACAGCAGTTCTTTCAGTTTTACAGATGCAGCAGTGCCTTTGCAATGTTGAAGTATACCAGCAGCGTGGTGGTATCCACGATGGTGGTGATCAGGGGCGAAGCCATCACAGCGGGGTCTACGTGCAGCTTTTCTGCTGCCACGGGCAGGATGCCGCCGATGATCTGCGAGAGCAGGATGGTGCAGATCAGGGTCAGGCACACCACCAGTGCCACCGGAGCCGCAATGCGGTCGAACAGCAGCATCTTTGCAAAGTTGCACACCGCCAGCGTGCCGCCGCACAGCAGGGCCACACGGCTCTCGCGCCACAGGATGCGGGGCAGATCGTGGGGCTGGATATCGCCCACCGCCATGCCGCGGATGATGGTGGAGGTGCTCTGGCTGCCCGCGTTGCCGCCTGCATCGGTCAGCATGGGGATGTATGCAGTCAGCACGGTCACAGCGGCCAGTGCGTCCTCGTAGCCGCGAATGACCAGACTGGAGAAGGTGGCGCTGATCATCAGGAACAGCAGCCACGGCGCACGGCTCTTGTACAGGTCCCACATGCTCTGCTTGAAGTAGGGCTTGTCGGATGGGCCGATGGCGTTCATTTTTGCGATATCCTCGCTGGCCTCATCCTGCAGGATGCTGATGGCATCGTCAATGGTCACGATGCCCACCAGCCGGTTCTCGGCGTCCACTACCGGGATGGCCAGAAAGCCGTATTTCTCGAACAGCTTGGAGACGTCCTCCTGATCCGTGGTGGTGCTCACGCTGACCACATTGGAATCCATCAGGTCCTTGATAGGCTCCTCCGTGTTCTTTGCCAGCACCAGCGCCCGCAGGGAGACCACACCCACCAGTCTGCGGCTGCTGTCGGTCACATAGCAGTTGTTGATGGTCTCCTTATCAAAGCCGTTTTCCCGGATCGTGTCCATGGCCTGTGCCACGGTCATATCCGGCCGCAGCGCCATCAGCTCGGTGGTCATCACGCCGCCGGCCGAGTCCTCCGGATACTTGAGCAGCTCGTTGATCATGCGGCGGGTAGCGGGATCTGCCTGAGCCAGAATGCGCTTGACCACATTCGCAGGCATCTCCTCCACAAGGTCGGTGGCATCGTCCACGAACAGTTCATCCACCACCGCCTTCAGCTCGGTATCGGTCAGGCCGTCGATGAGCTGCTGCTGGGTCGCGGGCGTCAGCTCGGCGAACACATCTGCCGCAAGGTCTTTGGGGCACAGGCGGAACAGCACCGGGAGCTTTTCCGCAGGCAGATCCTCGAACACTGCGGCCAGATCGGGTGCAGGCAGGGTCTCCATCACGTCCCGCAGGCTCTGGTACTTTTTGGCATCATCCAGATTTGCCAGCATGGTCTTGAGGGTATCGATCGAAATTTCAGACATAAAAAAGCTGCCTCCTTTTCAGTGGCAGCTCTCGTTTCTTCTTTTCAGGGAACACAAACACGCACCGTGTGCATTCACACACAGCAGGGTCTGCGCAAAGCAGAAACGGCGGCTGCCATCATATAAAGTAATCGGGGAGAAAGACTGCTGCTACTGCCAGCAGGTTCCATGACAACCACCTCGTTTTCCTGTTGTAAAAAGACACTTTTTGCCTTTTCCGCCCATTACTTTACCACTGCTTTTTTGCCGCGTCAACCCTGCTTTTAAAATTTTTCCGTTTCTTTACAAAAAGTAAAAGTGCCCGATGACATTTTTCGTATCATCAGGCACTTTTTAAAATTCATTTACAATGTTTCCACCGTATCAAACAATTCTTTTGCGGCTTCCACAGCATCCTTGCTGCCAAACACCACCCGCACGCCGTTTGCCATGGCGGCACCCAGCTCTGCGGCCTGCTCCTTCAGCAGGACAGCATCCACAGCGCACAGGGCTCTGCGGTCGGCCGACACCATCTCGTCCGTGATGCCGCAGAAGTACCGGCGGTCGATCTCCCGGGCCTCGGCGCGGGGCTTACGGGGAGTGTCCAGCTTGGCTGCGGCACCCACGATAAAATCGTTCAGGTCTTTTTCGGTATACTCCCGGGCTGCCAGCTCTGCCGGGCCTTTTGCAAAGGTGTCGTAGCTTTCCTTTACATGGGGGTCGCGGTAGGTGTACAGGTACTCCACGCCGTCCGAGGAGAGCATTCCGGTGCCGTAAGCGCCGCCCACCTCGCGGATGCTGTGCCACAGGTATTCGTAGCTCATCACGCGGGCCAGCACCTTGCGGTCGCTGCGGCGCTCCATGGGCCACACCAGCACATCGTAGTTCACGCCGCCATCGATCACGAAGGCTTCATTCACCGGCGGGGTCAGCGGCTCGGTGTAGGGTCTTGCCGCAGCACGGCCCTCGGCGGCAAAGCGGCTTTCCGGCAGCAGGGTGCGCAGTCTGGCAAGGGCATCCTCGCTGCCGTGCAGGCTGACGGTGAGCTGCGCGTGCTGCAGCACCTCGGTGCGCAGAGCATCCAGCTTTTCGCCCAAAGCGGCCCAGTTGCCCCGCTCCTGCACGCCGCACAGGAACTTATAGTAGCTCACGCCGCTGCAGCGCTCGCTCACCGCACCGTCCACCGTGTAGTGGGCACCGGCGCGGGTGGCTGCGTATACATTGCCCTGCTGAATGAACTGCTGTTCCATGTTCAGTTTCTGCTGGCTCAGCACCCGGGCAAAGGCTGCTTCTGCCGCTGGGCCGGTGAGGATGGTGTCATACAGCCACTCGCCGCCCAGCTCCACCGCCTTATCCAGACTGCGTTCCAGAAGGCTCAGGCACAGGCTCAGTTTTGCGTGGCAGGGTGCGCCCTCCTGACGGCCGGTCCAGATGTCCAGCTGCACGCGGCTGTCGCCCAGCCATGTGCTGCGCAGGGTGTTCAGCTGCCGGGCGGTGTGCTTGCTGCTGTCCAGTTCGTCCAGCACATCGGTCAGCAGATCAAGATACTGCATGTCCTCGGGCTTCACATTGCCAAGGTCATAGTAGAAATTCAGATACAGGCTGCCCGCCGAGGGGTGATGCAGCAGCTGTGCCCCGGCCAGCAGTTCCCGCGTTTCGGGTGCAGTCTTTGCGCCGTCGCCAAGGTCGGCGGCGGTCAGCGGGTGTTCCAGCACCAGCTTGCCGTCGGTGCGGACAGGCGCGTTCTCCTCGTCCTTTCCGGGCAGGGTGGGCACCTGCACCACCTGCACCGGGGCTGGTGCAAACAGCTCACGCAGCAGCTCATCGAACCAGCCGTCGGCCATCTTTTCCCGCAGGGAAGCAAACAGCCTGTCCGTGTGCAGCAGCAGAGCCGGGTCGCCGGTGTGCAGCCAGCCGGTGGAAGCGTTGATGGCATCCAGCACGCCGTCCGGCAGGCTGCCCGGGCGCTCAAGGGATGCGAACTCCGCCGCGTTCAGCGAGGCCAGCAGCAGCTCCTGCGGGATGCCCTCGGTCAGGATGCCGTCCACAGCCTTGCGCACAGCGGCAGAAAACCGGCCTGCAGTCTCTTTGGTAGCACCGCGCAGCACCAGCTCTAGCACCGGCTGCAGGGTGCTGTCATCAAAGCCGATGTCGATATCCGCACCCAGCTTTTCGGCCAGCAGTGCGGCTTTCAGCGGTGAGTTGTTGGTGCCAAGCAAGGCGTCCAGCAGGACCTCCACGCCCAGCTGACGCTCCCGGTCCGCAAAGGCACCGGTGTACCATGCCAGTGCACACTGCACCTCGTCCGGCTCCGGGTTCTCCGTGTAATAGGGCAGCTCCACGCAGGCTCCGGCCTGCTCATCCTGCGCAGTCAGCCGCGGACGGCTGGTGCCCTTGGGCATTTTAGAGAGATAATCTCTGTCCAGCAGTTCCAGCTTTTCAGCCATATCCATCCTGCCGTAAAGGGTGATGCAGCAATTGTCTGCACTGTAATGGCGGCGGTACACCCGCTTATATTTTTCGTAGGTCAGTGCCGGGATGCTGGCCGGGTCACCGCCGGAAACAAAGCCGTAGGCTGTATCCGGGAACATGGCCCGTTCCAGTGCATTTTCCAGCTGTGCATCCGGTGCGGCCAGCGCGCCCTGCATCTCGTTGTACACCACTCCGCTCACGGTGCCGTCGGCACTGCGGTGCCAGCCCTCCTGCTCGAACACTGCCTTGTCCACCATAGCCAGCGGGCAGAACACTGCGTTCAGGTAGACGTCCATCAGGTTCTTGAAGTCGGTCTCGTTGGGGGTAGCAAAGGGATACACGGTCTTGTCCGGGAAGGTCATGGCATTGAGGAAGGACGCCATGCTGCTTTTGAGCAGCTGCAGAAACGGCGAAGTGACCGGGTATTTCTCGCTGCCCGCCAGCACCGAGTGTTCCAGAATGTGGAACACACCGGTGTCATCGGACGGGAAGGTACCGAATCCGATGCCGAATGCCTTATTGATATCTTCATTTTCCACCAGCAGCACGGTGGCACCGCTCACATCATGGGTGAGCACGGTCAGGGTCCCGTGCTGTTCCGGGCAAGGCTCGGTGCGCAGGGTGGTATAACCGGGAAATCGTTCCATTTCGTTTTCTCCTTTGCGGTTTTGAAGTCATTGCCTCTATTGTATCATTCGAGGGCGAAAAACACAATTACAGGTTTGTTAATTATAACCAGCAGAACGGTTTAAAATGGCCTCCGTTACACTCTGGCCATATTCAGCGGAAATTTTATTTTTATTTCGCGTTTGTCGCGGCCTGCGGGCCGCTCCAAACGCACTTTCACGAATAGAGTCGCTGCCGAAAGCTGCATCTTTACTGCGCAATGGCAGCAAAATGCCGTTTGCCATTGCGCCCTTCCCGTGAAAAAGCAAACAAGCCAGCCCCGCAGGACTGGCTTGTTTGCAAAATTATAAAACAATCTTTCCTCTGATATTGCCAGAGCGAACGCGTCGGCAATTTTAAACCGTGTTATTACACCTGTTTTGCGTCCTCGGTCCCGCAGGAGACCCGGAACAGCACAAAGCCCACCGCAAACAGCACCGCCAGCATTCCGATGCCCACATTGGCGCTGCCGGTCAGCTGGCTGCCCACGCTCACGATCATGGTGCCAAGGAAGGATGCGCCCTTACCGCAGATATCGAACAGGCCGAAGTATTCGCCGGATTTCTCCACCGGGATGATCTTGGCAAAGTGGCTGCGGCTGAGTGCCTGCACGCCGCCCTGGAACATGCCCACCAGCACGGCCAGCACCCAGAACTGCCACTGGCTGGTCAGGAAAAAGGCGAACACCGCAATGCCGGTATAGGCTGCGATGCAGACCGGGATAAGCTGGCTGGACGGATATTTTGCGCTCAGACGTCCAAAGATCAGCGCCGACGGGAAGGCCACGATTTGCGTCACCAGCAGGGCCAGCAAAAGGCCTGTGGTCTCCAGCCCCAGTGCCGTGCCGTAGGCGGTGGCCATATCGATGATGGTATACACGCCGTCGATGTAGCAGAAGAAAGCCAGCAGGAACCAGAACACCTGCTTATCCTCGTACAGGTGCTTGAGGGTGTGGCCGATGCGCACAAAGCTCTGCTGGATGGCGTGCTGCTCCACCTCCACATAGTTGATCTGCTTATACTTCCGCAGCAGCGGCAGGGTGGTGCCCAGCCACCACACGGCGGTGACGAGCAGTGCCACGGAAAGGGCGGTCATCTGGCTCAGGCCGATGGCCCCGCTGCCCAGCACCAGCGCCAAGCACACCACAAAGGGCACGCAGCTGCCAATGTAGCCCCATGCATAGCCCTGCGAGGACACAACATCCATGCGTTCCGGGGTGGTCACATCGCCCAGCATGGAATCGTAGAACACCAGACTGCCCGAAAAGCCGATCTTTGCAAGGATGAAGATGAGCAGGAACGGCAGCCATGTGGTAGCAAGGCCCATGGCACAGCAGCCTGCCACGCCCACGAACAGGCAGAGCATGAAGATGGGCTTCTTGAAGCCTCTGGTGTCGGCCAGCGTGCCCAGAATGGGCCCCAGCACGGCGGTGATCACCGTGACCACCGAGCTTGCGTAGCCCCAGTAGGCCAGATAGTCCACCGAGCTCAGCCCGCCGGCCTCAGCCAGCGCGTTGAAGAAGATGGGCACCAGCGTTGCGATCATCAGCACAAAGGCCGAGTTGCCCACATCGTACAGGATCCACGCGCGTTCCAGCGGTGTCACCTTGAATTTTTCATGTTTCATCTTGTTTCCTCTCACACCGCCGGGCGGTGCCCCCTCTTTTTAGATTTCATCATTTACAATGGCCGCCGCTCACGTTCTGGCCATATTCAGCGGAAATTTTATTTTCGTGTTTGTCGTGCTCTGCGGAACTTGTCGGGGCAAAGCCCCTCCATCTGCTAACGCAGACCGCTCGCCGCTTAAAAGCCCCACTGGGGCTTTCATTGCTGTGCAAACGCGGAGCGCTCCAAACACATTTTCACCAAAAGGGTCGTAGCGGGAAGCAGCATCTTTCCCTGCTGGCCTGCATCGACTTACTCAGAACTCCCCAAAGGTATGGTCGTAGGCCTTATCCAGCGGTTCGTCAGTATCCAGCTTTGCCATAAACTCCAGGATCAGCGTTTCTGCCAGCGGCAGTGCCTTGGCGTACAGCGCTTCCAGCTGCTTGCCGCTTTTCACGCACTTCGGGTTCGGCTGCGGATTTGCCACAAGGCCGTGCAGCATATCATATTTGCCCACCACCTTCATGCCGGTCAGCACCACCCAGCGCTTGACCGGGTTGGACGCCTGCAGGAGTCTGTGCACCGAGATCATGCCCTTGAGTGCTTCCAGCGCGGTCTGCTCCGAGATGCCCTCGTAGAACGGCGCAATGATCCCCGCGTTCTTCTCCGACGGGTGGATATGGCTGGCCGTGAAAAACTTCAGCGGGTCGTGTCCGTCCCGGCGCAGCAGCATGTTGTCGAACTCGGTCTCGATCTCGCAGTGGGTCACACCGCTTTCCCGGGTGAACTGCTCCACATAGGGATGACAGGTGCTGTCCAGCGCAAAATGGCAGACAAAGCCCAGCGCATAGGCCAGCGCAGCATCCCGGTCCACCTCGCAGTGCACCACCCTGCGCGCCCGGTCAAAAAATACCCGCCCCGGCTCCTCGTGCATGGCGTTGCCCAGTGCACCCACCGGGTTGGACTTGGCAGCATGGTAATAAAACAGCAGATCCGGCCCGTGCAGGCCGATATCATAAAGCTCACGGTTCTGTTCCAGCTGAGCACGCAGTTCATCCGGCAGATGTTCCAGCACATTGGCGCCAAAGCGGCGGTGCGCATAGGTTGACGGCATGGCAGATTCCTCTCTTTCTCTCCGGCAGGGTGCACAAAACGTCCCCCGGTTTTTGCGTTCTGTTTCAGTATAGCAGAAAGTTTCCCGACCTTCTACCCTTTTACGTCTGATTTTGGTAAAAAATTTGAATTATTTTGTGTTTTCGGTGTCTGCAGGGCAGCCGGGCTGCCCATAAAAAGGACAAAAGGCAGCCGACCCTGCGGTCAGCTGCCTTTTCACTGGTTTTTACCCGTTGTTTTCGTAGCCCTGCGGCATCTCGTTCTTCCGGTTGCGGTCCATCAGGGTGCGCAGCGCGTCGCTGGCGCTCATGCCCTCCTTCACGATGGCGTTCACCGTCTGCACAATGGGCATTTCCACATTGTACTTTGCAGCCAGCTCCATAGCGGCAGGCAGTGCATTGATGCCCTCCACCACCATGCCGACTTCCTTGACGGCCTGCTCCGGGCTTTCGCCCTTGCCGATCAGGATGCCGGCGCGGTTGTTGCGGCTGTGCATACTGGTGGCCGTCACGATCAGGTCGCCGATGCCGGCCAGACCCGCAAAGGTGTGGATGTTGCAGCCCATGGCCACGCCCAGCCGGGCGATCTCGGCAATGCCGCGGGTGATGAGGGCCGCGCGGGCGTTGTCACCGTAGCCAAGGCCGGTGGAGATGCCCACGCCCAGCGCGATCACATTTTTCAGCGCGCCGCTCAGCTCCACGCCTTTGATATCGGGGTTGGTGTACACCCGCATACAGGTGTTGCTGAACACGTCCTGCACAAATTCTGCAGCCTGTTCATCCGGGCAGGCCGAAACGATGGTGGTGGGCATGTCCAGCGCCACCTCTTCGGCATGGGTGGGGCCGGAGAGCGCTACCAGCTTTACCCCTTTGGGGCCGCCCTCACGGTTCAGCTCGTCGGCGATGACCTCGGTCATGGTATATAAGGTATCCGGCTCCATGCCCTTGGCAACGTCCACAAGGATCTGTCCGTCCGGGATATAGGGCCGGGCCTTGGCGGTGGTGGAGCGCACAAACACCGACGGCACTGCAAACAGCAGCACATCCTTGCCGGTGCACACCTCCTCGATGCTCTTGGTGAACTGCAGCTCTGCCGGGATCTTCATGCCCGGCAGGTTGGGGTGCACCCGGGCAGCAGAAAGGCTGTCCACCTCGGCCGGCAGTGCCGACCACACCTGCACCTCATTGCCGCTGACGCACAGCATCCGTGCCAGCGCCATGCCCCAGGTGCCTGCGCCCAAAACGCCGATTTTTTTCTTTGTCACGTTCGTGTCCTCCGTGTCTGCACCGCACAGGGCAGCTGTGCCCGGCGGTAAATTTGCGCCCATGCCGGTGCTTTGCCCGGTGCGCGTTGTCACGTCCATTGTACACGAAAGCAGGTGCGCCGTCAACCGCTTGCCGCATTGCACAAAGTTTTCCAGATGGGTCGTCCGTTTTTGTACACATCACGCGTTTTGCACAAACCGTTTGCACTCCATCCGAATTCATGCTATAGTATTCTGGTAGGTTTTGTAGGGATTTGGCAAAAAGCCTTGACTTCAAGTATGCTTCAAGGCTTATAATACCTTTATTCCGGACAACACAGAGAGTATCTGAACACCGTTCTGAGGGAACATTTTTCATGTTAGAAGCATTTTTTGCAAACCGCACGGTCAGCGTGCTGGTGGAGGCCCTGCCGCGTATCCTGACAGCCGGCCTGACCATGACCATCCCGCTGACCCTTGTCTCCTTCTTTTTTGCCATGATCATTGCCGTGGCCGTCGCGCTGGTGCAGTACGCCAATGTGCCGGTGCTGCGGCAGATCGCACGGTTCTACATCTGGGTCATCCGCGGCACGCCGCTGCTGGTGCAGCTGTTCATCATCTTTTATGGTCTGCCCAGCGTGGGCATCATGCTGGACGCTTTCCCGGCTGCGGTCATCGCCTTTGCCTTCAACGAGGGTGCCTACTGCGCCGAGACCATGCGCGGTGCGCTGGAAAGCGTGCCCCAGGGCCAGCTGGAAGCCGGTTACTGCGTGGGCATGAGCTGGTGGCAGATCATGCGCCGCATCGTGCTGCCGCAGGCCCTGCGCACGGCAGTGCCCGCCCTCTCCAACTCGCTCATCGGCATGATCAAGGACACCTCGCTGGCGTCCAATATCACGGTGGCCGAGCTGTTCATGGCGGGCCAGCGGGTGGCCGCCCGCACCTACATCTTCCTGCCCATCTACTGCGAGGTGGCTGTGGTGTACCTGCTGTTCTGCACGGTCATCACCAAGCTGCAGGCTTTGCTGGAGCGTCGGCTGAATGCCCACGGCTTCCAGTGAGAAAGGAGTGTGGGTTTTATGGCAATGTTAGAGATCCGCAATGTGCAGAAAACATTCCGCACCGATGCAAAGCCCGGCCTGCATGCGGGCATCTTCCACCGTCCCGGTGCGCGGAAGGCAGCCCAAGAGCTGCAGGTGCTGCGCGGGGTGGACCTGACCGTTGAAAAGGGCGATGTGGTGGCCATTCTCGGTCCCTCCGGCTCCGGCAAGACCACCCTGCTGCGGTGTCTGAACTTTCTTGAGACTGCCGACGCTGGCCAGCTGATCCTTGACGGCGAGAGCTTTGATCTGGCCCATGCAAACCGGGCCGACATCGCCCGCCTGCGCAAAAAGACAGCCTTTGTGTTCCAGAACTACAACCTCTTCCGGAACAAGACCGCCTTGCAGAACGTGACCGAGGGACTGATCGTGGCCCGCAGGATGCCCAGAGAGCAGGCGGACGCCGTGGGTATGAAAATGCTGGCAAAGGTGGGCCTTGCCGACCGGGCAGACTCCTACCCCCGTCAGCTTTCCGGCGGCCAGCAGCAGCGCGTGGCCATTGCCCGGGCACTGGCCTCCGACCCGGAGATCATCTATTTTGACGAGCCCACCAGCGCACTGGACCCGGAATTGACCGGTGAGGTGCTCTCGGTCATGCGGCAGCTGGCCGAAGAGGGCATGACCATGCTGGTGGTCACCCACGAGATGGGCTTTGCCCGCAATGTTTCCTCCAAGACCGTTTTCATGGAGAACGGTGTGGTGGTGGAGCAGGCTCCCTCCCGCCAGTTCTTTGCAGACCCGAAAGAGGAGCGCACCCGCGAATTTTTGCGCAAGATTGCTCACACCGAGTAAGGTTTAACCAACTCCCCCAGTCTGCTTCGCAGACAGCCCCCTCTGGGATGGGGCCTTTGTCAAAACCAGAAAGTCTCCCTCTTTGCCAAGGGCTCCCTCTTTGAGGGAGCTGGCGCAGCGTCAGCTGTGCCTGAAGGAGTTTATTTCACAAATATTTTTATAGAGGAAAGGGAATCCAACTATGAAACGCAGAACCTTTATTTCTCTTATGAGCGTTATGGCCGCTGCCGGCGTACTGACTCTGTCCGGCTGCTCCAATTCTTCCAGTTCCACCGCTGCTTCCGGCACGGCCGCCTCTGTGGCTCCTGCTGCCGGCGACCAGCTTTCCAGCATCCAGTCCAGCGGCAAGCTGATCGTTGCGCTGGAAGGCGCATGGCAGCCCTGGAGCTTCCATGACGAGAGCGACACCCTTGTGGGCTACGACGTGGAGGTGTCCCGCGCCATTGCCGAAAAGCTGGGCGTGGAGCCGGAATACGTGGAAAGCGACTGGGACAGCCTGTTTGCCGGTCTGGACGCAGGCCGCTACGACATCGTGTGCAACGGCGTGGAAGTGACCGACGAGCGCGCCAAGACCTACGATTTCACCGAGCCCTACGGCTACATCCACACCGCCCTCGCCGTCCGCAAGGACAACGAGGACATCACCAGCTTTGAAGACCTGAAGGGCAAGACCACCGCCAACAGTCTGGCTTCCACCTACATGGAGCTGGCCGAAAGCTATGGCGCCACCGTGCAGGGCATCGACACGCTGGAAGAGACCATCCAGCTGCTCACCGCAGGCCGCATCGATGCCACCCTGAACGCCGATGTTTCCTTCTACGATTACCTGAACGTCCACCCGGACGCAGATTTCAAGCTGGTGGCCCAGACTGAGGACGCTTCTCACGTTGCCATCCCCCTGCGCAAGGGTGATGCCAGCGCCACCCTGCTGGAAGCCATCAACACCGCCATTGAGGAGCTGCGTGCCGACGGCACCCTGAAAGAGCTGAGCGAGAAGTATTTCGGTCAGGATATTTCTGCGGAGAACTGAATCATTTGGATGCCCTCCGCTTTGCTCTGGGCATTTTCAGCGGAAAATTCATTTTAATATTACAAAACCCGGCAGACTGCGGTCTGCCGGGTTTTGCCTTTTCACGGGAAGGGCCATAACCGGCAAATGCAAAAAGCTCTCCCTTTCGAGAGAGCTGGCATCGCGCAGCGATGACTGAGAGGGTTTTATGCGTGAAAATACTCGTAGATGGTCTGTGCCGTCTGTTTTCCCACGCCGGGGGTGTTTTCCAGCTGGTCAGGCGTGGCTTCCTTCACCGCGCCCACGCTTTTGAACTGGGCCATCAGCGCCTTGGCTGTCTTGGGGCCGATGCCGGGGATCTCGGTCAGGGTGGAGGAATAACTCTTCTGCTTCATCTGCTGCTTGCGGTAGGCATTGGCAAAACGATGGGTCTCGTCCTGAATGGCCGTGATAAAGGTAAAGGTGCCCCGGTTCATGTTGATGGCGATCTCCCGCCCCTCGCTGTCCACGATGGCACGGGTACGGTGGTGGTCGTCCTTCACCATGCCGTAGAGCGGCACATCCGCAAGGGCAGTCCCGGCCAGTGCTTCCTTTGCCGCGCTCACCTGCCCCCTGCCGCCGTCCATCAAAAGCAGATCCGGCTTCTGTCCGAACCAGTTGCTGCAGGGTTCTCCCTTTTTTGCAAGCTCTGCGTACTTTTCATACTCTGCCGCCCGCCGGGAGACAGTCTCTGCCAGTGATGCATAGTCGTCAGTGCCCGCCACCGTCTTCATTTTGAATCTGCGGTAGCCCGCCTTATAGGGCTTGCCATCCCTGAAGGTGACCATGCCGCAGACGCTGGAGCCATCGCCCCAGTTGGAGATATCGTAACTCTCAATAGCCCGGGGCGGCTTTGCAAGGCCCAGCACCTGCGCCAGCTCATCCAGCAGTTTTTCCTCCCGGGCGTAACGACCGCTCTCCCGGGCAAGACGCTCCACCGCGTTGGTGTGGGCCATCTCCACCAGATGGGCCTTATCGCCCCGCTGGGGCACATACAGCTGCACCTCACTGCCGCGCTTTTCGTTCAGCGCCTGCTGCAAAGCGTCGCTGTCCGGCGGCAGCTCGTCCACCGCAATGATCTTGGGGATCTGCTCGTCATCCAGATAATACCGGGGCAGAAATTCCTCCCGCACGGCGGCGATGTCCGAGGTATCGTGGAACAAAAACTCCCGCTTGTCGGTCAGCCGTCCGTCCCGGAAGCGCAGCACCGCCGCACACACGCTGTCCGGCGTGCCTGCCAGCGCCACCACGTCCATCTCCACATCCGGGTCCACAATGACCTTCTGCCCGGCGCTCACCTTGGTGATGGCTGCGATCTGGTCCCGCAGCAGGGCCGCCGTCTCAAATTCCAGCCGGTCCGAGGCCTCCTGCATCCGCTCGTTAAGGATCTTCAGGATGTCCTTTTTGCCGTAGCGGATCAGGTGCACAGCATTCTTGACCGCCTCGTTGTAGGTCTCGCAGCGGATCTTTCCGCTGCACACTGCCATGCACTTACCGATGTGCGCATTCAGGCAGGGGCGTCCCCTGCCGATCTCCTGCGGGAAGCGTTTATTGCAGCGCGGCAGCTGAAAGGCATCCATGGCCGTTTCCGCCATCTGCCGGGCCGCAAAACTGGAGGTATAGGGGCCGATATACTCGGCATCGTCCTCCTCCTTTTGCAGCACGAAGGAGAGCCGGGGCCATGGCTCCTTTGTCACCTTGATATAGCTGTAGCCCTTGTCGTCCTTCAGCAGGATGTTGTACTTGGGAGTGTGGGCCTTGATCTGGCTTGCTTCCAGCACCAGTGCTTCGAACTCGCTCTGACACACGATCACATCAAAGGCGTAGGCGTGGGCGATCATCTGGCTGACCTTGTTGTCGTGGGGCACGCCTTCGCGGAAATACTGGCTCACCCGGATGCGCAGCCGCTTTGCCTTGCCGATATAAATGATGGTGTCGCTTTTATCCCGGATGATATACACCCCGGGCAGCAGCGGCAGCATACAGGCCTTCTGGTAGAGTTCCGCTTTGGTCATGGCATCTCCTTAAGCAAAAAACAAAAAAGCGGCAGGTTCCCCCGCCGCTCCATTTTATTGGTACAGATTACTCCGCAAAGCCGGACTCCACCAGCTTGATCAGGCCGTCCACTGCAGCCTGCTCATCAGCGCCGTCAGCGATGATGCGGATGGTGGTGCCGCCCACGATGCCCAGAGACAGAACGCCCAGCAGGCTCTTTGCGTTCACGCGGCGTTCTTCCTTCTCGACCCAGATGGAAGACTTGAACTCGTTAGCCTTCTGGATGAAGAAGGTAGCCGGACGAGCGTGCAGACCAACCTGATTTTCAACGGTAACTTCTTTCACGTACATAGTAAAGCGCTCCTATCTAATATCGTTTTGGGTATAGAATCTGTATAGTGTGCCTGTTGCGTTACGATTATTTTAGCGCAAGTCGAAACGGTTGTACAGCCCTCCGGCGTATTTTTGGCGGTTTCTCCAATGAAAAGGGGCCCATTTTTCATTATTTGTACAAAGATAATAAAATTATTCCCCGAAGGTTAGAGGGTAGATACAAAAGTTTTCAACATTTTTTCGACCATCGGCCCATAACTCTGTCATTTTTGTACGTTTTTGGCACTTGCAGCCATGCTTTGCGCACCCGTTTTCCCGCTTTTGTGCGCCCCTGACCGGGGCCGGGGATCACTTCTGTGCGCCGCCCTCGTACCGCATCCAGACCAGCGCGCACTTTTTCACCACAGCCGGATACTGCTCCGGCGTGAATTCCAGCTCGGTGCCGCTGGTCATTTCCCAGCCCATGCGGGTGTAAAGCGCAATGGCCCGGGTGTTGGTGTTCAGCACGCTCAGCACCGGGTGCTCGTGCTCGCTGAGCTTTTTGCGGGCAAAGTCCAGCATCTTCATGCCGATGCCCCTGCCGCGCGCCTCCTCGGTGACGAACAGATGTTCAATGTGCCCCACCTTGTGGTTGATGCTCACGATGCCGTCCGGCACCTCCTTGGTGGTGTGCAGATAGCATGCCCAGCCGGCGGCCTTTTCCTGCCGCAGCTGCAGCAGGTACTCTTCCTCGTTGAGGCTGGCGCAGTATTCCGGGGTCCAGTTCTCGGCACAGGTCGCACGCCGTCCCTCCACAAAGATGCGGGCAGCGGCGGCAAACTGCTCATCGGTCTTGACAAGGCGCATGTTCTCGCCGCGCTTCCACTTGGGCAGCTCCTCCACAGGGTGGCTCCTGCACCACTGCTCATACAGCTCCGGGCGGCGCAGGCGGGTGCGCTCCCGGCTCTGCTCACTGCGCCATGCATCGATCTTCTGGTGGTCGCCGCCCAGCAGCACCTGCGGCACTGCGCGGCCCTCCCACACCTCGGGGCGGGTGTACTGGGGATACTCCAGCAGGCCGTCCCAGTAGCTTTCTTCCTCGTAGCCCTTCTGCTCTGCCAGCACGCCGGGCTTCAGGCGCAGCACACTGTCTGCCACCACAAGGCTGGCCAGCTCGCCGCCGGTGAGGATGTAGTCACCAATGGAGATCTCCTCGTCCGCAAATGCCTCGATCACGCGCTCGTCGATGCCCTCATAGTGGCCGCATACCAGTGTCAGGTTATCGTACTGGGCCAGCCGCTTTGCGTGCTCCTCGGTATAGCGCTGGCCGCCTGCCGTCAGGAATACGATATGCGGGGCCGGACGGCCCTGTGCAGCCACTTCCTGCTGCACGGCACGCAGGCAGTCTGCGATGGGCTGGGCATACAGCACCATGCCGCAGCCGCCGCCGTAGGGGTAATCGTCGGTCTGCTTCTGTTTGTTCAGGGTGTAGTCCCGGATCTGGTGGCAGTGGGTCTCAATAAAGCCCTTCTTTGCCGCGCGCCCGATGATGCTGGCATCCAGCACCTGCTGGCACATTTCCGGAAACAGGGTCACGATGTCCACGCGCATCCCCATAGCTCACTCTTCCTCCCGTTCGCTGTCAAAGTCGTCATCCAGCAGGCCCGGGATGGGGGTAACAAGGAGATAACCCTCCGGCGGGTTGCGCTCTTTCAAAAAGGCGTCCACGCCCGGGAACATATATTCCTTGCCGCTGGGGGCTTTGACGGTGTAGATATCCTGTGCACCGGGATGGTCCACGCTGGTCACAACGCCGTACACCCTGCCGGTGTCGGCATCCCGCACTTCACACCCGATGAGGTCGGCCACATACCAACGGCCTGCGGGCAGGGTGGCGTCGTTGCGGTCAAAGTAAAACACCTGCCCGCGCAGTGCACGGGCGGCGTCCATATCGTTGACTCCCTCCAGCTGCAGCAGCGCCATCTGGCCCTGCGCACGGATGGAGACGATTTTCCATGCCCTGCCGCCCTGGGCCGATGCGTACAGTCTGCCCACCTTTTTCAGAAAGTTGACGCCGTCGCACCAAAGCTCCAGCTTCATTTCGCCGCGCACGCCGTGGGTGGTCACGACCTTGCCCGCTTCCAGATATTGCTGCATATATTTGCTCCTATAATCAAAAAGGCCCCTTGCCGCAAGGGCAAAGGGCCTGTAGGGTGCTCAGTCGATCTCAACAAGGACCTTTTCATCGACCCGCACAGCAGCCGCGCGCATCACCACACGAATGGCTTTTGCGATCCGGCCCTGCTTGCCGATGACACGGCCCATATCTCCCTCTGCCACGCTCAGGTGGTAGACGATGGTGCCGTCCTCGCGGGGCTCGTCCACCGTGACCTTGACGGCGTCTTTGTCCTCCACGAGACCGCGGGCAACTGCCAGCAACAGCTCCTGCATGAGTCAGCCCTCCCTACTTACAGAACGTTGGACTTCTTCAGCAGGACGCGAACGGTATCAGTGGGCTGTGCGCCGTTGGCGATCCACTGCTTTGCCTTCTCAGCGTCGATCTTGATCACAGAGGGCTCCTGGTTGGGATCGTAGGTGCCGATCTCCTCGATGAAACGGCCGTCGCGGGGGAAGCGGCTGTCAGCAACAACAACACGATAGAAGGGAGCCTTCTTGGCGCCGACGCGGCGCAGACGAATCTTAACTGCCATGGTAAATATCCTCCAAAAATTGTTTTGTGCGGCCCTTGCGGGCGCGTTGTTTATATTGTACAAACCCGCAAGGGGGTTGTATCACAAAAAAATCATTTCAGCCCGCGGAAGGCACCGGGATTTCCCATCATGCCGCCCAAGCGGCGGGCAAAGCCCTTGGGGCTCTTTTTGAACTGCTTCATCATCTTCTGCATCATCTCAAACTGCTTGAGCAGCTTGTTCACGTCGGCCACGGTGGTACCGCTGCCGGCCGCGATGCGGCGCTTGCGCTTGGGATTGATGATGGAGGGCTTCTCGCGTTCTTCTTTGGTCATGGAATAGATCATGGCCTCAATGCGGTCGAACGCCTTTTCATCGACCTGACTGGGATCGATGCCGCTGCCGCCGGGCAGCATGCTCAGCATCGCGCCTGCACCGCCCATCTTGCGGATCTGTGCGAACTGGTCCAGCATGTCGTTCATGTCGAACTTGTTCTCCATCATCCGCCGGGCGGTCTCCTCGGCAGCCTTTTCGTCTGCTGTCTCCTGTGCGCGTTCGATCAGGCTCAACACATCGCCCATGCCCAGAATGCGGCTTGCCATGCGGTCGGGATGGAACACATCCAGATCGTCCAGCTTTTCGCCGGTGCCCTGGAACTTGATGGGCTTCCCGGTAACGGCCAGCACCGAAAGTGCCGCACCGCCGCGGGTATCGCCGTCGGTCTTGGTGAGGATGATGCCGTCGATGCTCACCTTCTCGTTGAAGGTCTTGGCAACGTTCACGGCGTCCTGACCGGCCATGGCGTCCACCACCAGCAGGGTCTCGTCCACAGGAACGGCTTCCTTGATATCCACCAGCTCCTGCATGAGCACATCGTCGATCTGCAGACGGCCGGCGGTATCCAGGATCACGATGTCATTGCCGTAATCCCTGGCGTGCGCCAGCGCCTTCTTTGCAATTTCCGGCGGCTTTGCACCCGGCAGCGTGAACACCGGTGCGCCCGCCTGTTTGCCCACCACCTGCAGCTGATCGATGGCCGCAGGGCGGTAAATATCGCAGGCCACCAGCATGGGGCGGCGGCCCTGTTTGATAAAGTATTTTGCCAGCTTTGCGGCATGGGTGGTCTTACCATTGCCCTGCAGGCCGCAGAGCATGATGACGGTCTGGCCCTTGTTCTTGATGTTCAAACGGGCCGCTTCGCTGCCGCCCATCAGGGCAACCAGCTCTTCGTTGACGATCTTGACCACCTGCTGGGCCGGGGTCAGGCTCTCCATGACCTCCTGACCCATGGCGCGCTCGGACACCTTCGTGCAGAAGTCCTTGGCGACCTTGTAGTTGACATCCGCTTCCAGCAGTGCCATGCGCACCTCGCGCATGGCGGCCTTGATATCTGCCTCGGTCAGCTTGCCGTGACCGCGCAGCTTTTTGAACACACCGGCAAGGCGGTCGGTAAGGGATTCAAATGCCATTGTGCGGTGCTCCTTTCACAAGTTTCAGCTCTCGTTCGCTTCGTCGATGGAACGGATCAGCTTCAGCATCCCGGTCAGCTGGTGTTCATACTCGGTGGTGGTCAGGCCATTTGGGCCGGTGCACTCGAACCGTGCATCAATGACCATCTGCTCCAGCTCCTCCAGCTTCTGCTGCACCCGGCGGTAGCGGGCCGCAAACCCGACCTTTTCCTCCAGCTCCTTCAGCGCGTTCTCGCCATGCTTGATGGCGTCCCGCGCACCCTGACGGGTGATGCCGAAGTTTTCGCCGATCTCGCTCAGCGAAAGGTCGTCGTTGTAATACTGGCGCAGCATCTCGCGCTGCTTTTCGGTGAGCACCTCGCCGTAGAAGTCCAGCAGATAGCCCATTTCCAGATCTTTTGCCATCCTCTGACCCCCGGTTTTGTGCCTGTGCTTTCGAGAAGTGATGTAAAGTTCATCTGCTTTACGGATGAATTATAGCAGATACCCTGTCTGCTGTCAAGGGCATTCCGGGATTTTTTCCAGAAAATCCGGCAAAAATTCGCTGTTTTTGCCAAAATACCGCTTGACGCACCGGGGTCTTTTGCGTTAGGATAAGATTGTTGTATCCAAACAAACCCTCTCAGTCTTGCTGCGTTCGGCAGCCTTCCCGAAGGGCTGGCCGCTGCCAAACGACGTCTGAGCAGGATGCATCCTCTTGAAAGGAGTTTTCCCGTGCCGATCTACCCCAATTTTTACCAGACGCTCAGCGCCTGCCCCATCGTGGAGCTGCGGGGCTATGCCGCCGCCTGCGGGCTGAAAGGGCGTTTGTATGCCTATCTGGACTTTGCAGGCCCCACCGGCACCGCCCGGGACGGCCTTGCCGAAGGGATGCTCGCCCTCGCCATCGAGAAAAAGAAGCTGAACACCGGCCAGCCCATCATCGAAGCTGCCTCCGGCCCCTTTGCCGCCGCGCTGACGCTGGCGGGCCTTACTGCCGGGCATCCGGTGGTGCTGGTGATGCCGGAGGACGCCCCCGCCCTGCGGCAGGAGACCCTGCTGCGGCTGGGTGCCCAGATCCGCCACAGCCCGGCCCGCAGCGGTGTGAACGGTGCCCGCCGTCTGGCGGCACAGACCGCTGCCGCCAACGGCTGGTACTACATGGACTGGCTTGCCAACGATGACAACCCCGAATACCACCGCCGCGTCACCGGCCCGGCCATCGTGCAGAACATCGCCCGTGAGGGCAGGAGCGCCGTGGATGCCATCGTGATCGGCGTGGGCAGCGGCGGCACTGTAACGGGCGTGGGTGAGACCATCAAGGCCTGGACCAACGATGTGCGCATCGCCGCCGTGGAGCCCTACGAATCGCAGGCGCTGGGCGGCGGTCTCACCGGCCCCCACGGCATCAGCGATCTGGGCTATGGCTTTGTGCCGGAAAACTTCAACGCCTATGTGGTGGACAACGTGGTAGCGGTGAACACCACCGACGCGCAGCGGGCCGCGCAAAAGGTGCTGCACACCGATGCCATCCCGGCTTCGGTGGCGTCCGGTGCTGTTCTGCAGGCGGCCGCACAGCTCATCCATGTGGGGGCCAGCCGCTCTGCCCTTGCCATCCTGCCCGGGCGGCAGCTGATCAACACATTATAATATTACAGCAGGCCGGTCGCATCCGCTCCGTCCTGCTGTATCTTCCCTATCTTACTTATAAGAAAGGACCTTCCCAAATTCCAATGACGAACGATATGACAAAGGGAGCCATTACTCCGCTCCTGATCCGCTTTACGATCCCGTTGGTGCTGGGCAATCTGTTCCAGCTCACCTACAACGCCGCCGACAGCATCATCGTGGGCAAGTTCGTGGGCGAGGAAGCTCTTGCTGCTGTAGGCACCTCCAACCCGCTCATGACTCTGGCCATCCTGTTCATCAACGGCATGTGTCTGGGCGCCGGCATTCTGGTCAGCACCGCCTTTGGTGCAGGCGACACCCGGCTGGTGGAACGTCAGGTGTCCACCACCGCCATCGCGGGCACCGTGTTCTCGCTGGCATTCTCGGCGCTGTGCGTCATTCTGGCCACGCCCCTGCTGCAGCTGATGCAGGTGCCCGCCGATATTCTGCCCATTGCGGTGAACTACCTGCGCATCGTGTTTGCGGGCCTGATCTTCACCTTTTTCTATAACTTCCTTGCCGCCACCATGCGTGCGCTGGGCGACAGCAAAAGCGCGCTGTACTTTCTGATGATCAGCTCGGTGCTGAACATCGGCGGTGACCTGTTTTTTGTGGAGGTTCTGAACTGGGGCAGCAACGGCTGCGCCCTTTCCACCGTGATCAGCGAGGCACTGTGCTGCGTGCTGTGCGTGCTGTACATCCGCTGGAAGGTGCCCATCCTGCAGTTGGGCAGGCGCTGGCTGGTATTTGACGGCAGTCTGCTGCGCAAAACAGTCAGTTATGGCTGGGCCAGCGCCATGCAGCAGGCCACCGTGCAGCTGGGCAAGATCGCGGTGCAGGCCATCGTGAACACCATGGGCGTGAGCACCATGGCCGCATTTACCGCTGCTTCCCGCATCGACGACTTTGCCTACACCCCGCAGCAGAACATCGGCCACGCCATGACCACCCTGATGGCACAGAACCGGGGCGCCGGCAAGCATGACCGCGTGAAGCAGGGCTTCCTCTGCGGCATGCGCATCGAAGGTGTTTACGGTGTGCTGATCGCCGTGGTGTGCTTCGGCGGTGCGCCCTTCATCATGAAGCTGTTCGTCACCGACCCGGAGGTCATCCATCTGGGCGTGCGTTTCCTGCGCACCGTGTCCCTGTTCTATCTGATGCCCGCTTTCACCAACGGCATTCAGGGCTTCTTCCGCGGCGTCGGCGACCTGAAGGTCACGCTGGTGTCCAGCACCATCAACATGCTGTTCCGTGCAGCCGCAGCAGCCGTGTTCGTACTGATGTGGAAGCTGGAGATCGAAGCGCTGCCCTACAGTTATGTCGTCGGCTGGGTCGTCATGCTGGTCTACGAGCTGCCCCTGCTGGTGCGGTATCTGCGCAGCCATGAGGACGAGTTATGATCGTTTTATTTGATTTGTGATACGAAAAAGGCTCTGCATCGCAGGATGCAGAGCCTTTTTCGTATTAAACTTACTTGCGGCTTGCCAGCAGGTTCTCGATCTTCTTCAGCGGGTCGATGATGCTGGAAACAGACATATCGTGGTTCAGCGCCACCACGAAGTATGCGGCGTACTTGGAAACGTCCACATCCACATACCAGTCGCGGGTGAGCAGCTCAGGCATACGGTAGGTCAGGTTGGTGCCCACAACGTAGGTCAGCTTGCCCTCAGCCACAGCCTTGTCGAACTTCTCCAGACCGCTGGTGAACAGGGGGAAGGTCGCGTTGGCGATGATGCGGCCTGCGCCGCGCTCCTTCAGGTTGCCGGCAACCTCCAGCATGCTCTCGCCGGATGCGATGATATCGTCAGCGATGAAGACGGTCTTGCCCTCCACGCTCTCGCCCAGATACTCGTGGGCAACGATGGGGTTGCGGCCGTTCACCACGCGGGTGTAATCGCGGCGCTTGTAGAACATGCCCAGATTGCAGCCCAGCACGCTGGAGAAGTACATGTTGCGGTTCATAGCACCCTCGTCCGGGCTGACCACGGTGAACTTGCTCTTATCAAAGGAGATGTCCGGGTCCTTCTTCAGCAGGCTCTTCAGCACCTGATAGGTGGGCATTGCGTTATCGAAGCTCATCAGCGGCACAGCGTTCTGCACGCGGGGGTCATGAGCATCAAAGGTGATGATGTTGCGCACACCCATGGTCTGCAGCTCCTGCAGGGCCACAGCGCAGTCCAGACTTTCGCGCACCACACGGCGATGCTGACGGCCGCCGTACAGGCTGGGCATAATGACTGACACACGGTGTGCCTTGCCGGCCACTGCCTGGATCAGGCGCTTCAGGTTGGCGAAGTGATCGTCCGGAGACATGTGGTTCTCGTAGTTGAACAGCTTGTAGGTCACACTGTAGTTGCCGGGATCGACCACGATGAAGATATCGTCGCCGCGCACCGACTCCTTCACCAGACCCTTGGCGTCGCCGCTCTGGAAGCGGGGGCAGTCGCAGGGGATGATAAAGGTCTCCTTATCGATGCCGGCTTCTTTGGCCCAGCGGGTCAGGTGCTTGTCGATCAGGCCGGTAAGCTCCTCCGCACCGGGGCAGGCGATGAGACGCATATCGGCCACGCTGGGCTGCTCAAAGAACGACTTCGGGGAAATTTCAATGGACATAATCACAACTCCTTATTGCTGCTGTACAATCCGAATGATCGTCACACGAAAGTGCATATCTATCTTTATTTTATCACAATTTGACATTTGTGCCATATCAATTTGTTTCAGCTGACGATTTTCTGCGCCTTGCACATCTGTTTTACCTTTTTCAAACAGAGACTGTGTGTTTTCGACAAAAAGACAGTCAATTCCCTGCCATTTCGCAAATTTCGGCTGATTTTCACGGAAAAGTAGGACTTTTTCTTTGTCCAAATCACCTCCCGGGAGAGCCCTTCCCGGAGAGGAAACTGCCGTGTGTCGGGCAGCAGAGATGCTTCTGTTTTTGCTCGTTCACCCTCCCCGGCAGAGCCGCAAAAACAAAGGCATCTGCAACAAGTTCGCTGATCTTCTGAAACTCAGAAGCGATTGTTGCAGATGCCTTCTTATCTTATATGATAGCGATAGGTATTTTGTGTTCCGCTTACAGGGCAGCGACCGCAGCCTTCAGGGCATCCACGCGGTCGGTGTTTTCCCACTTCACGCCCAGATCCTCGCGGCCCATGTGGCCGTATGCAGCCAGCTTGCGGTAGATGGGCTTGCGCAGGTCGAGTTCGCGGATGATGGCGGCGGGGGTCAGGTCAAACACCTTCTCCACAGCCTTCTCGATCGTTTCATCGGCAACAGTGCCGGTGCCGAAGGTATCCACCATGATGGACACGGGCTTTGCCACGCCGATGGCATACGCCACCTGCACTTCGCACTGCTTGGCAAGACCTGCAGCCACGATGTTCTTTGCCACCCAGCGGGTCGCATAGGCAGCGCTGCGGTCCACCTTGCTGGGGTCCTTGCCGGAGAAGGCACCGCCGCCGTGACGGGCATAGCCGCCGTAGGTGTCCACGATGATCTTGCGGCCGGTCAGGCCGGTGTCACCCTGCGGGCCGCCCACAACGAAGCGGCCGGTGGGGTTGATATAGTACTTGGTGTTCTCGTCCAGCAGCTCAGCGGGGATGGTGGCCTTGATGACCTTTTCCATCACATCGGCGCGCAGCTGTTCCATGCTGACGCTCTCGCTGTGCTGGCTGGAGATGACCACAGCATCCACACGCACGGGCTTGTTGTTCTCATCGTACTCCACAGTGACCTGACTCTTGCCGTCCGGACGCAGATAGTCCATCTCGCCGTTCTTGCGCACCTCGGTCAGGCGCTTTGCCAGCTTGTGAGCCAGACTGATGGGCATGGGCATCAGCTCCGGGGTCTCATCGCAGGCATAGCCGAACATCATGCCCTGATCGCCTGCACCGCCCACCTGATCGTTGGTGCCCAGTGCGATGTCGGGGCTCTGGCCGTCGATGTTGGAGATGACGGCACAGGTATCGGCGTCAAAGCCGAACTTTGCGCGGGTGTAGCCAATATCTGCCACCACCTCGCGGACGATCTTCTGGAAATCGACATAGCAGTTGGTGGTGATCTCGCCCATGATGTGGACAAGGCCGGTGGATGCGCAGGTCTCGCAGGCCACGCGGGCATTGGGGTCGTGGGTCAGGATCTCGTCCAGAATGGCATCCGAGATCTGGTCGCAGATCTTATCGGGATGTCCTTCGGTGACGGACTCAGAAGTAAACAGGTGTCTTGCCATTTGTTTTGCCTCCTAATTTTTTACAGCAGGGTGTGTATTTCTTGCTCCAACATTCCGTTCAAGCTTTTTTGCGCGAAAAATAAAAGCGCCCAGAGCCCGAAAGCTCTGAGCGTTGCACTCTTATCTCTCGGTTTCCCGCAGGATTTGGCACCTTACGCTCACGCGCAGGTTGTCGGGCTTCACAGGGCCTGTCCCCTCAGCCGCTCTTGATAAGTCGGTATTCAGTTGGTACGTTGAATATTCTATCATTGCTTCGTCAGATTGTCAAGAAGAGTATCACTCTTTTTATACATTCTTCCAATTTTGATGAAGCTTTTGCGGCTTTTGGGGTCCCAAAAAAGAAAAAGCACAGCCTCAGCCGTGCCTTTTCCATAAAGTTTGCTCAGTAGCCCTTTGCCTGTTCGCCGTTCAGGATCTTGACGGCACGGGAGGTGCCCAGACGGTCGGCACCCAGCGCAAGGAAGGTCTCCATATCCTCCACGGTGGAGATGCCGCCGGCAGCCTTGACCTTGCAGCGGCCATGCACGCCCTTGACCATCAGCTCCACATCGTGGAAGTTTGCACCGGCAGTGGAGAAGCCGGTGCTGGTCTTGATGTAGTCAGCGCCTGCCTCGCAGACGATATCGCACATCTTTTCTTTTTCTTCATCGGTCAGCAGGCAGGTCTCGATGATGACCTTCAGGATCTTATCGCCCACCGCCTGCTTCACAGCGCGGATATCCTCGCGCACGGCATCGTACTCCTTGTTCTTCAGGCGGCCGATGTTAATGACCATATCCACCTCGGCGGCGCCGTTCTCGATGGCAGTCTTTGCCTCAAAGGCCTTGCTGGCAGTATCCATGGCACCCAGAGGGAAGCCCACCACGCAGCACACCGGGATACGGCCCGCCATATACTCCACCGCCTGCTTCACATAGCAGGTGTTGATGCAGACGGATGCGGTATGGTTTGCAATGGCTTCGTCGCACAGGGTCTGGATCTGGGGCCAGGTAGCCTCCGGCTTCAGCAGAGTATGATCGACATGGGAGAGAATTTCTTCACGATTCATCTTGTTTCCTCCGTTTTACTTGCTGGCACGGCGCACCTTTGCCATGCCGACAGCACTCAGGGCAATTGCAGTTGCAGAGACCGTTGCACCAATGATGCCCAGTACCAGACCGGAGACCAGAAATGCAAAACCTTTCAGACCACGCTTCATAAAACCGTACCTCCTAAAGTGTTGATGATTTGTAAAACCCTCTCAGTCATCTCGCATACGCTCGATGCCAGCTCCCCCGAATGGGGGAGCTTTATGCTCGGAGGAGAAGTTTTTCTTCTCCTGCAAAAAAGCTCGCCCTTCGAGGAAAGACTTCCCCCGTCCGGGGGAAGATGCCGCGCAGACGGCAAAAAGGGGAATCTATCGCCGTCAGGCGACTGAGAGGGTTCTGCTTACTTTTTCTTAAAAATGATCAGCTTGCTGAACACATAGTTCAGCACGATCACCAGTACATTGGAAAACACCTTCACGGCAAGGCCCCACAGTGCCTGCGCATTGTAGCGGCTGGTAACAAAGATCGCCGTGGGGCCGTCTGCACCGCCGATGACGGCAATAGCGGCAGAGCCATCCATGACCCCCGCCGGTGTGCCTGCATAGGATGCTGCCATCTGGATGGCCGTATCCGGGCCAAACCAGTGGGACACCACGCTCAGTGCCCCCTGCATTAAGTTGTCCATCAGCGCTGCACCCTGCGCAGCCAGCAGATTGCCCAGCACCAGCATGATCGCCGTGTCCAGCAGCATCGTACCCAGACGGCAGGTAACAAAGGTGCCAAACTCTTTTGCCATGGCTTTGCCGGTAGTCTTGCTGCGGAACACAAAGGCGCGGTTGGTGGCGTAGGCGAACAGGATGCACAGGATGTTATCCAGCACATTGCCCCAGCTGTTGGCGGCAGTGTAGCCGAACAGCTTGTTGAACAGCGCATACAGCACAATGTTCAGCAGGGTGCACAGCACGCCGAAAACCAGATAGCTCAGCACTTCCCAGTGCTTTTTGAAAAAATTTATCATAGTTCGTCAAACCCTCTCCGTCCGCTCGCGCTGCTCGCGTCCACCTCTCCCGAAGGGCGAGGTTTTATTGCGGGCGCGGCGAGCCTGCCCTCTTTTGCCAAAAGCCCTCCCCTTCGGGGGAGCTGTCACCGCAGGTGACTGAGAGGGTTCTCTCCTTAACAAAAACAGCCCCGCCGCCGTTTTCCCGGCAACGGGGCTGTTGATCGCATTGTGTCAGAAGCTTTTCTTCCGAACGAGGGGCTGATTACTCAGCGTCGTTCAGCAGAGCCTTCATGGACAGGCTGATGCGCTTCTTGTCGAAGTCAACATCCAGCAGCTTCACATCGACCATATCGCCGACCTTCAGTACGTCGGAGACCTTCTCAACGCGGTCATTGCTGATCTCGCTGATGTGGACCAGACCGTCGATACCCGGCAGGATACGGACGAATGCACCGAACTTGGTCAGGGACACGACCGGAGCATGGAAGGTGCTGCCGATGGGGTAGTTGTTCTTCAGCTGCTCCCAGGGGTTGTCCTCAGCCTTCTTGTAGCCCAGAGAGACCTTGTGGTTCTCGGTGTCGATGTCCTTCACATACACCTCGATGGTGTCGCCAACGGAGACGACCTCAGAGGGATGCTTGATGCGGTTCCAGCTCAGCTCGCTGATGTGGCACAGGCCGTCCACACCGCCGATATCGACGAATGCACCGTAAGAAGTCAGGCTCTTGACAACGCCGGTGTAGGTCTTGCCCACCTCAACGTTTGCCCAGAACTCTTCACGCTTTGCCTTGTTCTGCTCAGCGGTCACCTTATTGATGCTGCCGACGATCTTGCGGCCGGAGCACTCGGTGACAACCAGCTGAACGTGCTGGCCAACCAGAGCGGTGTAGTCCTCATCACGGCGCATAGTAGCCTGAGAACGGGGAACGAACACCTTGACGCCCTTGACGTTGACCACAACGCCGCCCTTGTTGAACTCGGTGACGTCGCCCTCGACGACCTCGCCGGACTCAGCGGCCTTAGCGATCTCTTCCATGCCCTTGCGAGATGCGAGCTTCTTGCGGGAGAGCTGGATGACGCCATCCTGATCCATAACCTTCTCGACGATGAGGTCCAGCTCATCGCCAACCTTCACCAGGTCTTCGACCTTGGCGGAGGAATCATCGGTCAGCTCGCTCAGCTTGACAAAGCCGGTCTGCTTCGCTCCGATATCCACCTGGATCTCGTTGGCAGAGATGCTGGTCACGATTCCTTTCACAATACTGCCTGCATGAACACGCTTTTCCTCGGATGCATTCAGCATCTCCTCAAAGCTCATGCTGTCATTGATTTCTGCGCTCATACTGTTAAGTACCTCCTCAATAATAGACGATGGCGTTGAAGCCCCGGCTGTCACGCCCGCCACTTTAACATCTGCAAACCATTCCGGCCGAAGTTCGCTCGCTGTCTCGACCGTTACGGCACGCGTGTGTTTTGCGGCGACCTGCACCAGCTTTTGGGTATTGGAAGAATGATGACCGCCAATGACAACAATGATATCGCATTTTTGGCTGAGGTCTTCCGCTTCCTGTTGCCTCGCCCACGTCGCATTACATATTGTATCAAAAATCCGGGCGTTTGTATAGGCTTTTTTGAGAAACTCCGAACTTTCTTGCCATTTTGTAACCTGAAATGTGGTCTGTGCAACTGCAAACAGGGGTTTTTGCGGGTCAGAGGGGCCTTTCCACGCCTTCAATTCGGCCAGATCGGCAAAAACGAACACCTCTCCGCGGGTGTGACCCACGATCCCCTGCACCTCCGGGTGGGTCTTATCGCCCGCCACCAGCAGCACTGCCCCGGCCTTTTCGGCCTCGGCGGCAATGCGCTGGATCTTCTGCACAAAGGGACAGGTGGCGTCATGGTAGCGGATGCCGCGGGCCGTCAGCTCGTCATAAACGCTGCGGGGCACGCCGTGGCTGCGGATGACTACCTCGTACCCGGCAGGCACATCCTGCACGGTGTCCACCACCTGTGCGCCCTTGCGCTGCATATCCTCCACCGCCTGCGGGTTGTGGATCAGCGGGCCCAGCGTAGCGACCCTGTGCCCCTCTGCCAGAAGTCCATAGGTCAGCTCCACGGCGCGGTTGACGCCAAAGCAGAACCCCGCCGTTTTGGCAACTCGGATCTCCATCTTTTACGCTCCCATCTTTTCCCACGCATCCAGCAAAGCCTGTTTGTTGGCACGCAGCTTTTTGGTATCCCGCCGGCCTTCCATGGCAAACTGGGCGGCAGGCATGGGCTCGCCGTAGATCACCCGCACTCTGCAGAACAGATGCATTTTTCCGTCCGGCGTATCGTACAGGATGCGGCAGGGCACCACATCCACCCCGGCTCCCGCCGCAATGACGAACAGGCCGCTCTTGGGCGGCAGAAGCTTTCCTTCCTTCTCGCGGGTCCCCTCCGGGAAGATGAGCAGGGTCTTGCCGTTTTTGCAGGCTTCAACGGTCTGCTCGATGGCAGCCATCTCATCCTTTGTGCCGCGCACGCACACCGCGCCGCAGCACCGGAAGAACCATGTCAGGAAGCCGTTGATCTCGAACAGTTCCTTCTTGGCAAATACGACCATCCGCCTGCTCCACCGGGTGACCACGATAAACACCGGGTCGATGGCGGAGACATGGGTCGGCGCAAGGATGCAGCCTTTGGTCTGCACCTTTTTCAGATTCTCGCGGCCCTCTACACGGATGCGGAAACCGATGTGCCACAGGATCCATGCAAAGGGTACCAAGATGTAATATAATATCATAGTGTCGTTTTATTCCTTAAATTTATACGATTCTCGGTTTCGCAAGCGGGCCGAAACCGGACAATGCAGCAGTTTTTGAAAATGTCGTTTTTTCGATACGACTTTTCTGGTGAAAGCGTGTTCTGGAAACGACCGCAGTCGTTTCCAAAGCACAAGAAATAAACTTCCGATCAATATGCCCAGAGCGAAGCGGAGGGCATTTTAAATCGTTCAGCCGGCCTTCTCCGCAATGATCTTCTTCATGGCGGCAAGGCTCTGCTCGAAGTCCAGCTCCGAAGTATCCAGCAGCACGGCATCCTCCGCCTGCTTCAGGGGTGCAGCAGCACGGTGGGTGTCCTGATAGTCCCGCTGCTTCACATCGGCCAACACCTCTTCATAGGGAGTATCGATGCCCTTGGCCTGATACTCCTTCCAGCGCCGGGTGGCACGTGCTTCCGGCGTGGCGGTGAGGAAGATCTTCACCGTAGCGTCCGGCAGCACCACCGTGCCGATGTCGCGGCCGTCCATCAGCACATCCTGCTTTTTGGCCATCTCCCGCTGCAGCTCCAGCAGAAAGGCGCGCACAGCCGGGTTTGCGCCCACAGCAGAAGCAGCCATGCCTGCGGCCTCGGTGCGGATGGCGGTGCTGACGTCCTCTTCCCTTAAATAAATGTGCTGCTCCCCCTCAATGGAGGCCAGCCGCAGCTTGATCTGGGGCAGCAGTGTGTTGACCGCTGCGTTGTCCTTGGGGTCCTTGCCCGCACGCAGGGCATACAGGCCGATGGCGCGGTACATGGCACCGGTATCCACATAAATATAGCCCATTTCAGCCGCCAGACGGCGTGCCAGCGTAGATTTGCCTGCACCTGCAGGCCCGTCGATTGCAACAGATACCATTTTATATCTTCTCCTTTTTAAGCGGAAAATTATTTTAAATATTTACAAATCTGGAAAATCTGCGGATTTTCCAGATTTGATTTTTCACAAGCGGGGCCGCAGCGGCCAACTGAATCTGCTGCTCGTTCCCTTCGGGAACAGTTGCGCAGCGGTCTGTGAGACTATCCCGGCAACAACCCTTTTTGTGAAAACGTATTTTGAAAACGACCGCAGTCGTTTTCAAAATACAAATCAAAAAATCTATTCCTATAAATATGCCCAGAGCAGCGCGGAGGGCATTTAAAATTGTTTTATCTGTAATTACAGATTATTTGCAAAGCTCTGTGCGGTGCAGAAGGCGATCTGCAGATTGTAGCCGCCGGTATAGGCATCCACATCCAGCACCTCGCCCGCAAAATACAGGCCCAGCGCCTTTTTGCTCTGCATGGTTTTGGGATCCACCTCCCGCACCGACACGCCGCCGCTGGTGATCACGGCGTGGGCAAGGTCGCCCCGGGCATCAATGGACACCCGCCAGTGCTTCATCAGGTGCACCAGCTCCCGCTTCTGTTCCCGGGTGATCTGGTTGGCCCTTGTGGCCGGGTCGATGCCCCAGCGTGCCACCATCACCGGCTGCATGCTGGAGGGCAAAAGCTTGACCAGTGCGCCCTGCGCCGCGTGGTTTGCCAGCAGGGCAAAGTCCCGGGTGATGCGGTCGTACAGCTGCTCCTCGCTGAGGGCCGGCTTGAGGTTGATCTCCGCATGATACCGGTGTTTTTTCATGTCCCCCAGATGGCTGGATGCGCTCAGGGTCAGCGGGCCGCTGATGCCAAAGTGGGTGAACAGCATCTCGCCCTGCTCGTCAAAGATGGCCTTGTCGTCCTCGAACAGGGTCAGGGTGACGTTTTTCAGGGCCAGCCCCATCATTTTTTTGCAGTCGGCGTCATGGCTCACAAGGCTGACCAGACTGGGCACCGGCTCCACAAGGGTGTGCCCGGCCTGCTGCGCCAGCCTGTAGCCATCGCCGGTGGATCCGGTGGTGGGGTAGCTCACGCCGCCGGTGGCCACCAGCACCGCGTCTGCCCGGTACTCCCTGCCAGAGGTGCCCCGCACACCGATGCACCGCAGGGCCGGGCCTGCCTTTTTCTTTTTGGGGTGGCGCGGGTTTTCCGGTGCAGCGGGAGCTGCTTCCGGCTCCGGCACCACCTCTTCCAGCAGCAGCTTTTTTGCGCCGTCATGGACGATGTCGGCGTCCCGCGCGTAGCGCAGAAGGGCCTGCCGGATCTCCTCTGCCTTGTCGGATACCGGGAACACCCGGCGTCCGCGCTCCACCTTCAGCTCCACGCCCAGACCCTCGAACAGCTCCATGGTCTTTGCGGGCGGGAAAGCCCCCAGCGACGAATACAAAAAGCGCGGGTTGGTGCGCACATGGCGCAGAAACTCCTCTGCCGGGCAGTCGTTGGTCACATTGCAGCGGCCCTTGCCGGTGACAAGGATCTTCTGGCCGGGCTTGTCCATGTGTTCCAGCACCGTCACCTGATGCCCCTGACGCACAGCGGCACCCGCTGCCATCAGGCCCGCCGCGCCTGCACCTACGATCAACACCTTCGCCATCTGTTTTCCTCCAAATTTCCCTACTGTATCGAGTATATCATACCAGAACCGGCACGCAAAAGCAATGTTCTGCCGTATTTCTGCCAATTACAATAACTGGGCAAGGATGCTGTTCTGCACGATGAGACCCGCCGGGGTCAGGGCAAGGGTGTGGCCGTCAAAGCTTGCATAGCCTGCCCGGACGCAGTTTTGCACAAAGGCCAGCTGTGCGGTGGAAAATTCTTTGCCGTAAAGCTGCTTATAGGCGTCCAGCGAAAGCCCCTTGCGCAGGCGCAGCTGTAAAATAAGGTAATCCTCTGCGCCGCAGCTGCCGTCCATCACCGGGGCAGCGGCATCGTTCAGGAACGCAGCGGTATCCGGCGGATAATAGAACCGCCTGCCGCCCATGCAGGAGTGCGCTGCCGGGCCAAGGCCCAGATAGTCGCCGCAGTCCCAGTAGATGAGGTTGTGCCGCCCCTCATAGCCGGGCTTTGCAAAGTTGGAGATCTCATACTGCCGGTAGCCGTGGTGTTCCAGCTGTTCCACCGCGTAGAGGTAAAAATCAGCCGCCTCGTCGCCGGTAGGCAGACCCTCGGGCGGGTGCTTTCCAAAGGCCGAATCCGGCTCGATCTTCAGCAGATACGCGGAAATGTGGGTGGCTCCGCCGTCCTCGATCAGTTCCAGCGTTTCGTCAAACTCAGCTTCGGTGTAGTGGGGCAGTGCCAGCATGATGTCGCCGCTGATGTTCGCAAAGCCTGCCCGCCGGGCGGCGGCAAAGGCAGCCCGCGCCTGCTTTGCCGTGTGCGGCCTGCCCAGTGTGCGCAGCTGGGTGTCCCGGGCAGACTGCACCCCGAAGGAGATGCGGTTCACTCCCGCCTCCCGGAAGCCCGCAAGGCTCTGTTCGGTCACCGTCTCCGGGTTTGCTTCCAGCGTGATCTCTGCCCCGGGCAGGGGACGGGCCGCATCGATGAGCCGTTTTGCCTGCTCCGGGCGCAGCAGACTGGGGGTGCCGCCGCCAAAATAAAGGGTGTCCGGCTGCAGGGGCCTCTCCGGTGCAAAGCGGTCAAGCTCCCGCACAAGAGCCTCCACATAGGCATCCGGCACGCCGCGCTCACCGGGGTGGGAATAGAAATCACAGTACCTGCATTTGGAAAAACAGTAGGGTATGTGTAAATAAAGTCCAAGGGACATACAATATCACAGCCTTTTTCATGAAACGTTCATTTCTATGCAGTATACTATATTCCGTAGACCGGAGCAAGAAAAAAGTATTCCGGCAGAAAGAGACTGGAGGAGTCCCTATGGATTACAATTACAATGGTTACGATCGGGGCTATACAGAGCCTGCTATGACCTCGGCTGACTATATGAACCGCACCTACCGCTGGATGGCGGTGGGCCTGCTGATCACCTTTGCAGCCGCTTTTGTCACAGCTGCCACCCCGCTGCTGTACGTGGTCAATTCGCTGTATCTGGTGTTCACCATCGCCGAGCTGGTTCTGGTATACGTGCTGAGCTCCCGGGTGCAGAGCATGTCGGTGGGCGGCGCAAGAGCCACCTTCTTTGCCTATGCACTGCTCAACGGCATGGTGCTGAGCTATTATTTCCTGGTGTTCAATCTGAGCACTCTGGTGCTGGCCTTTCTTGCCACCTCGCTGTACTTTGGCCTGATGGCCGTCTACGGTACCACAACCCACCGGGATCTGTCCGGCTGGGGCCCCAAGCTGATGATTGGCCTGTTCGCGCTCATCATCACCGGCTTTGTGGGCATGCTGTTCGGCATGAGCTTCCTTACCACGGTGCTGTACAGCGCTGTCGGTCTGGTAGTGTTCATGCTGCTGACCGCCTACGACACCCAGAAGCTGAGCCAGATGTTCTCCTACTACGCCTATGACGGCGAGCTGGCCGAGAAGGCTTCCATCTACGGCGCACTGACCCTGTATCTGGACTTCATCAACATCTTCCTGTATGTTGTGCGTCTGCTGGGCATGAACAGCCGCCGCCGCAACTGATTTTTGATCTGCAAGGGCTCTCCCGAAAAGGGAGGGCCTTTTTGTTTGGTAATATTATTTAGAATATCCTCCCCTTCGCTCCGGGTATCAACACAGAAGGCCACAGAGGGAAGATGCATTTTCCGGCTGCTATATTACAAAATATCATTTTCTCTAAATATGCCCAGAGCAACGCGGAGGGCATTAAATAAAAGAATGCATAAAACCTGCCCTACTGTCCAACACTAAGCCCAGAAGCAATGCGTACACAATGCAGCAGATGGGAGTAACAACAATGGAGCAGATCAAAAAGTTTTTGCGCAGCAGGGGCTTTGCACTGGCACTGCTGGCCTGTCTCGTCGCAGCCGCAGCGGCGGGAGTGTGGGCAGTGCGCACCGTGCGGGATGAACTGAAAAAGAGCTACGACGACCTGACGACCCCGCAGGAAGAACCTGCCCCGGAGCCGCAGCTCACCCTTGACCCACAGGAGGACGATGTATGGCAGCAGCCCGTGACCGACGCCGCAGAATCTGCGGCAAACGTACCCAAGCCCGAACCGCCCGCACCCTCTGCGTCCTCTTCTGGGGCGCGGTCTGGCTCTGGTTCGGTGCACGAACCCTCCGCACTGCAGGGCGCATCCTCGCCTGCCAGCAGTTCAGCTGCGCCTGCCTCCACGCAGCCCGTCTCGGGCAGGGTCTTGAACGCCTACAGCGGCGATGAGCTGGTGTACAGCAGCACCCTTGGCGACTGGCGCACCCACAACGGCGTGGACTACGCCTGCGCACAGGACGCACAGGTGTGCGCCCCTGCCGCCGGCAAAGTGACTGCCGTGGACACCGATGGCCGCTGGGGCAGTGTGGTGTGCATCGAGGACAGTGCCGGGCGCATCTGGCGGGTGTGCGGCACCGCCGACCCTGCCGTGCACACTGGCGATGAGGTGAGCGTGGGGCAGGCTCTGGGCCGCGCAGGCAGCATCCCCAACGAATGCGCCGAGGAGACGCACATCCATCTGGAAGTGATGCAGGGCGACACCTACCTTGACCCGGCAAAGCTGCTGGGCTGACCTTTTTTGCATCCTCTGCGTATTTTTCTGTAAAACATTTTCAAATAGTAAAGGGCCGCTGCACATCATCCGGTGCAGCAGCCCTTTTTATTTAAAGCCTTTTACAGCGCTTCCAACTCGATCACCGGCCAGCCCAGCAGCCGGATGGCCTCCCGGTCGTGGGTGGCAAGCAGCACCGGCTCCGTCCCACAGCGGGTGCGCAGCAGCGCCGCAGCGGCGGCAAGGGTGTCCGGATCCATGCCGGTAAAGGGTTCGTCCAGCAACAGGGTGTCGCTGGGTGCCCACAGGGCCCGCAGCAGGGCGGTGCGCCGCTTCTGCCCGCCGGAAAGCCGTGCTGCAGGCAGGGCCAGCGCCGCAGCATCCATGCCAAACTGTTGAAAATCCGCTCTGATTTGCTCTTTGTATTGTTTTTCACTGCCGGGCAGCACCAGCGTCACGTTCTGGAGCGCCGTCAGCTGCGGGCAGAGCCTGTCCTCCTGAAACACTGCCGCGGCCCGGCCCACGCCCCGCACCCGGCCTGCAGTGGGCGTGTCCAGCCCCATGAGGATGCGCAGCAGGGTGGTCTTGCCCCAGCCGCTGGGGGCCCACAGCACCGCCGGGCCGTCCACCGTGAGGCAGAGATCCCGGAAGAGCGTTTTCTCCCCGAATTGTTTTGTCAGATGCTCGATGGTCAGCATTGCGGCACCTCCCCGGTCACAGCGCGGGTCATACGGTCCAGAAGCAGCAGGAACAGCTTTTCAAACCCGGCGCTGAGCAGGATGATCACAAACGTCCATGCGAACAGCTCCCCGGTGGAAAGGGTGATCTTGGCCCGGTAGAGTGCATCGCCGATGCTGCCATTGGGCAGACCGATCACCTCAGCGGCTACGCCGCTCTTCCAGCAGATGCCAAGGGCCACGCTGCACCCCTGCCGGAAAGCCGGCAGCACCGCAGGCAGCCACACAGCCCGCAGACGGCGGGCAAACGGCAGGCGGAACACTTTTGCCATTTCCAGCAGCTGTGGATCTGCGCTCCGGATGCCGGTGCGCACCGCGCCGTACAGCACTGGCAGCACCATCAGAAAGCTGATGAGCACCGAAAGCGATGCTCCCCGCACCCACACCAGCGCCAGGATGATGAAGCTTGCCACCGGCGTGGCCTTGACCAGCTGCAGCACCGGTGCCAGCAGCACCTCTGCCGCGTGCCACGCCTGCGCCGCCGCAGCCAGAAACACGCTGACTACCACGCCCAGCCCGAAGCCCAGCAGGATGCGTCCGGAGCTGAAGCCCACCCGCTGCCAGAACTCTGCCTGCGGCAGAAGCTGCAAAAGGGTGCGCAGCGCCTGCACCGGCGAGACCAGAAACACCTCCTGTCCCACGGCCATGGCAGCGCACTGCCACACCGCCAGCCAGAAGGCTGCGGCAGCCAGCCGCTCAAAAAGTTGTTTGTGTTGGTTCATGGTTCTTTCCTGCTCCTGACAGTCTGAAATGGCTTCCGCTCTGCGGATCGTATAAGTATCATACCACATCTTTTTCCAAACGCCAATGACCGGTGCACCGCAATGCATCCAACATTGTCATGCCAGACGTTACATTTCTTCACGTTTTTAGTTCTTGACATGAAATGCATAAAACGATAAACTGAACTGTATGAATCTCTGTCATCTTTGATGCAGGAAAGAAACGAGGTGTCTGTCCTATGCAGAAGCTCTCCGGCAAAAGCCTGCTTTTGGTCAGCTTTACGCTATTTTCCATGTTTTTCGGAGCCGGGAACCTGATTTTCCCGCCGCATCTGGGCGCACAGGCCGGTACCAGCCTCTGGCCTGCCTTTGCGGGCCTTGCTGTCAGCGCCGTCGGCCTGCCCATCGCAGGAGTCACGGCGGTGGCCCGGGCGGGCGGTCTGGACAGGCTTGCCGGCCGCGTCCATCCGGTGTTCGCCACAGTGTTCACCATTCTGGTGTATCTTTCCATCGGGCCCTGCCTTGCCATCCCCCGCACCGCCAGTACCTCCTTCCAGATGCTGGTGCCGCTGATAGGCGGCGGTACCGGGCTGCAGCTGGCCTACTCGGTGCTGTTTTTTGCAGCGGCCTTTCTGGTGGCACTGCGGCCGGAAAAGCTCACCAACTGGCTGGGCCGCATCCTCTGCCCCAGCCTGATTTTGCTCATTGTGGTGCTGTTTGCCGGGTGTCTGGCCCACCCGCTGGCTGCGTACTACGGCGCGCCCAGTGCAGAATACGCCGCGCTGCCCACCGTGCAGGGCATCCTGTACGGCTACCAGACCATGGACACTCTGGCCGGGCTGAACTTTGGCGCGGTCATCGCGCTGAACATCCGAGACCGGGGCGTCACAGAGAGCCGCGCCGTGGAGAGCGGCACCATCCGGGCCGGACTGCTGTCGGGCGGGCTGCTGCTGGCCGTTTATGCCATGCTGAGCCATGCCGGTGCCCAGACCGGGGCGGTATACCCGGGCCTTGCCACCGGTGCCGAGGTGCTCACCGCTCTGGCACAGCAGCTGTTCGGCCGGGCGGGCCTTGTGCTCATTGCGGCCATCTTTGTCATTGCCTGCTTCAACACCTGCGTGGGCCTTATCGCCTGCGTGGGACAGTATTTCCACCAGCTGCTGCCCCGCATCCCCTACCCTGCCCTTGCCGCCTTTTTTGCTGCGGCCAGTATGCTGGTGTCCAACCTCGGCCTTGCCGCCATCATCCGGCTGTCCATCCCGGTGCTCAACGCCATCTATCCCGCCGCCATCGTGCTGATCCTGCTCTCCTTCCTGCCGGGCCTTGAGCAGCGCCGGGCCGTGTACCCGCTGTGCGTGGGCCTGACCGCCCTGCAGAGCATCACGGCTGCCCTGCCGCTGGGGGCCCTGTCTGCCGCCGCCAATGCTCTGCCGCTGGGCAGCATTGGCTTTGGCTGGGTGCTGCCCGCACTGGCCGGGCTTGCAGGCGGGCTGCTCCTCAGCCGTTTTTCCCACTGAGCCCTGCCGCCCACATCCTGAATACAGACCAAAAGGGGCTGGTGCACATCTTCCGGTGCACCAGCCCCTTTGCCGTTACTGCAGCTTTTTGCGTTTTTCGTAGTCGTTCAGGGCGTCCAGTGCCTCATGCGCCATGGGCACCAGCGCCAGCATATTGAAAATGGTCATCAGGCCGATGCCCACGTCACCCAGATCCCACACCACCGTGTAGGCCTGCATTCCGCCGATCACCAGCATGACCAGCGCGATCAGCTTATATGCGGTCTGGCTCCACCAGTTGTCGCCGCACAGGTAGGCCACATTGCCCCGGGCGTAGTACAGAACGCCCAGAAAGGTGGAAAAGCTGAACAGCGCCAGCGTGACCGCAATGAACACGATGCCAAAGCTGCCCAGATGGTACTGCATCGCCTTCTGCAGAAGGTCCATGCCCGCCATCCCGGCGGTACGCTCCTGCGGCACCAGCAGCATCAGGAACGCCGTGCAGCTGCAGATCACCACCGTATCGATCAGCACGCCCAGCGCCTGCACAAAGCCCATCTTGACCGGGTCGTCGCACTCTGCGGCGGCAGCCGCACAGGGGGCCGAGCCGCTGCCCGCCTCGTTAGAAAACAGGCCGCGCTTGACGCCGTTCATCAGCACGGCACCAAAGCCGCCCGCCACGGCCTGCCGCAGGCCAAAGGCCTCGGTAAAAATGCGTCCGAGCACCGCCGGAAGCTTGGGCAGGTTGAACAGCACGATGCCCACGGTGATGACAAAATAGCACACCGCCATGATAGGCACCATCACGTCCAGACTTTTCACGGTGGCGTTCCGGCGCAGCACGATGACCGCTGCAATGGCCGTGAGCACCAGCGTTGTAGCCAGCGGCGGGATGTGGAAGGCATTTTCAAAGGCAGAGCTCACCGAGTTGGAGATGACCTGACTGATGCCGCACCAGCAGATGAGGCCGGACGCCGCGAACAGGGCCGCAGTCACAGAGCGCTTGAGCTTTTTGCCGCGCTTGCGCTCAGCCAGCACATGCAGGTAATAGGCAGGGCCGCCGCGCCAGCCGCCATACAGCGGATCGGGCTGGCGGTACTTCTGGGCAAGGGTGGACTCGATAAAGGAGGTGGATGCGCCCAGCAGGGCCGTGACCCACATCCAGAACACAGCGCCCGCACCGCCTGCGGAAACAGCGGCCACCACGCCCACCAGATTGCCCATGCCCACGCGGGTGGCGGTGGAAATGATCAGGGTCTGGAGGGAGGAAAGGCCGTCCCTGCCCTGCTTTTTTTCACACACAGCAGCGATCATATCCCGGAACAGCCGCACCGGCAGAAGACGGGTGCGGCTGGTGAACCAGATGCCCGCCGCAAGCAGCAGCACCACCATGAACGAGATGCCGATGCCGCCGCCCAGCGGAAGGATGAACAGATCGCCCCACAAAAGGCGATAGACGGATTCGATAAGATTTACCAGCAAGGCAGATTCCTCCTGTAGATCAATGGAATGAAGGCGATGACTTCATTATAGTACAGTACAGAAGAATTGTAAAATCTAAAATATTGATAGCATGGATTGACCAAACCGAACGCTTTGTTGCAAATGTAGTTTTCCTTCACGACCCTTCCCGTGAAAATGTGGTTCAGGAAAGTCCGCAGACTTTCCTGAACCACGAAATTAAAATAAATTTTCCGCTGAATATGCCCAGAGCGCAACAACGACGACCGCCGCCAGTGAGCAAAGACTTCCCCCGCGCCGGGGGAAGATGTCACCGCAGGTGGCAAAAGGGGGAATACAGGGAGAAGTTGTTGGGGCAGCGGCCAGCAAGACGCAAGTGCCGCCCAAGGCACGATGCGGATGCTGGGTGCCGCAACCCGATAGCGGAGGGCATTTTAAATCGTCCCACAAAAAAAGGGACTGCCGCACGGCTTGTGCAACAGTCCCGGAGGAAGAAGCGCCTTTCAGCGCGGGGAAACGCTTACAGAATGTCGATGTACTCACCGGCCAGCGCCTTGTTCATGCTGCGCACAGCACAGAACTTGCCGCACATGCTGCAGGTGTCACTGTGGTCGTCCTCGGGCAGACGGGCGTCGCGGATGGCCTTGGCGGTCTCCGGGTCCAGTGCGCAGGCGAACTGCGCATCCCAGTCCAGCACGCGGCGGGCATCGCCCATCTTGTCGTCGATGTCCCGGGCGTGGGGGATGCCCTTGGCGATATCGGCAGCGTGGGCAGCGATCTTGGAGGCCACGATGCCCTGCTTCACATCGTCCACGTTGGGCAGAGCCAGATGCTCGGCGGGGGTCACATAGCACAGGAAGGCTGCACCGCTGGCGGCTGCCACGGCACCGCCGATGGCAGCGGTGATGTGGTCGTAACCGGGGGCGATATCGGTGACCAGGGGTCCCAGCACATAGAAGGGTGCGCCCATGCAGATGCTCTTCTGCACCTCCATGTTGGCCGCCACCTGATTCAGGGGCACATGGCCGGGGCCTTCCACCATCACCTGCACGTTGTGTGCCCATGCGCGCTTGGTCAGCTCGCCCAGACGCACCAGCTCCTCGATCTGGCACACGTCGGTGGCGTCAGCCAGACAGCCGGGACGGCAGGCATCGCCCAGCGAGATGGTCACATCGTGCTCGGCGCAGATCTCGCAGATCTCGTCAAAGTGCTCGTAGAAGGGGTTCTCGTTGCCGGTCATGCTCATCCATGCAAACACCAGAGAGCCGCCGCGGCTGACAATGTTCATCTTGCGCTTGTGCTTGCGGATCTGCTCGATGGTCTTGCGGGTGATGCCGCAGTGCAGGGTGACAAAGTCCACGCCGTCCTCTGCGTGCAGACGCACCACATCGATGAAATCCTGTGCAGTCAGCTCTGCCAGATCGCGCTGGTAGTGGATGACCGAATCGTACACCGGCACGGTGCCGATCATCACCGGGCACTCGTGGGTCAGCTTCTGGCGGAAGGGCTGGGTGTTGCCGTGGCTGGACAGGTCCATGATGGCTTCGGCACCCATGTTGACGGCGCTCATCACCTTCTGCATTTCCACATTGTAGTCCTTGCAGTCGCGGGAAACGCCGAGGTTCACGTTGATCTTGGTGCGCAGCATGGAGCCGACGCCCTCGGGGTTCAGGCACTCGTGGTGCTTGTTGGCGGGGATGGCTACCTTGCCCTCAGCGACCCACTGGCGGATCTCCTCGGTGGTGCGGTATTCCTTTTTTGCCACGATCTCCATCTGCGGCGTGATGATGCCCTTGCGGGCGGCATCCATCTGGGTAGTATAAGTCTGCATACGCTCTGTTCCTCCAAATGACAGTTTATCTCTGAACAGCAGGGTGCTGGTCATACATTGATGCGGGGGAGTCTGCGTGCCGGGAGCTTTCTCCTCGGACACGAATCGGGCCATTCCATCGCCCGCCCTACTGCCTGCGGCAGCAGGGTCCCACCCCAGCGGACGGTCCTCGGAGAAACTCCCGACCCGCAGGCAAGGGTGGCAGGCAAGTAGCCGTCATTCAGAAAAAGCAGAACATTCTGGATGCCGGCACCTGCGCAAAATACGCTTTTCATGTTGGTTTTCTCCATGAATTTTATAACGCGGCCCAAGGTGGTGCCCCCGGTTTGCCGCGGGATCGGTCAGATGATCTGCTCGGAAAGCGCCTTCAGCTCCCGGCACTCGGTCTCGATGTCATCTGCTGCAAAGATGGCGCTCACAAGGGCCACACCGTCCACGCCGGTGCCCTTGAGCTGCAGGATGTTCTCCTTGTGGATGCCGCCGATGGCCACCACCGGGATGTCCACGGCGTCACAGATTGCCTTCAGGGTCTCGTGGGGCAGAACGTCCACATCGGTCTTGGTATGAGTGGCAAAGGCCGCACCCACACCAAGGCAGTCTGCGCCATGCTTCACAGCTTCCTGCGCTTCCTCCACGCTGTGGACGGAAACGCCGATCATCATTCCCTCGCCCACACGGGCGCGCACCTGCGCTGCGGCCATATCCTCCTGCCCCACATGCACGCCCTCGGCGTGGCAGCGGATGGCAATGTCCACGTTGTCGTTCACAAAGAACGGCACGCCGTAGCGCTGGCACAGAGCATGGATCTCCACAGCCTCTTTCAGAAAAGCTTCGTCGTCCAGCTCTTTTTCACGCAGCTGCACACAGGTGACACCGCCCTTCAGGGCGCTTTCCACCTGCTCATAGAGGGACTGTTTTCCCACCCATGCGCGGTCGGTGACGGCATACAGAAGCATGTTCTGCTTATCGCACTTCATAGTTTGCTCCTTCTTCCAGCTGTTCCGGGGTCATATTATAAATGGCATCGATGATGTAGCTGCGGTAGGTGGCGTTGCCGTCCTGCGGGGTGAGCCGCTTGTGGGCGATCTCGCCCGCAAGGCCCATGGCGCACACTGCGGCTGCAGCAGCTTCCAGCGGATGGCCGGGGTTGGCGGTAACAAAAGCCGCCGTGAGGGCCGAGAGCTGGCATCCGGTGCCGGTGATGCTGCTCATCATGGGATTGCCGTTGCGGATGACATAGGCTTTTTGCGCATCGGCCACGATGTCGATGGCACCGGTGATGGCAATGACGGCACCGGTCTGAGCCGCAAACTTTTTGGCAAAGGCCACGGCAGAATCCAGATTTTCCTCAGTGACTTTATCAGCCACATCGGCGTCCACGCCCTTGGTTGTGCCCGCGCCGGAGGCCAGCGTTTTGATCTCCGAGATATTGCCGCGGATCACCGCGAACTTCACATCCCGGAGCAGACGGTAGGCCGTATCTGTACGCAGGCGGGATGCACCCGCACCCACCGGGTCCAGCACCACAGGATGGCCCAGCGCGTTAGCCTTTTTGCCCGCCAGCAGCATGCTGGTGATGGTGCGGCTGTTCAGGGTGCCGATGTTGATGTTCAGTCCGCCGCAGATGGTGGTGATGTCCTCCACCTCGGCAGCATCGTCAGCCATGATGGGCGAAGCACCGCAGGCCAGCACCATGTTGGCGCAGTCGTTCACGGTGACGTAGTTGGTAATGTTATGGATGAGCGGGCAGGTGCGGCGCAGGTTCTCGAATTCTGTTTTGAACATTCGGGTGCCCCTCCGTCAGGAAAGACTGTTCTGCATGGAGTGCAGTACGCCGGAGCGCTGCAGGCTGTACACCAGCACGCCCGCAATGATGGAACCCACAGCAGTGGAGATGAGGAAGGGCACGATGTAGGCATAGAACGCGATATCACCGGCGCTCTTGCCCATCAGGAAGATGGCCACCGGGTAGGCGCACAGACCGCCCAGAATGCTGGTACCGAACACCTCGCCCACCATGGTGGCAAAGATGTTCTTGGTCTTAGCGTACACAAGGCCGCACAGCAGGGCACCGAACATGCTGCCGGGGAAGGCCATCAGGCTGCCCAGACCCAGCAGGTTGCGCAGCAGGGAGGCCACAAAGGCCACGCCCACGCCCCACCACGGGCCAAGCAGCACGGCGCAGGTCACGTTGACCATGTGCTGGATGGGTGCGCATTTGCTGCCAAACATGGGGAAGCTGAACACGCTGCCCACCACGCACAAAGCACACAGCATACCGGCCAGCGCCAGCTTTTTCACAGAGAGATTTTTCATAAGGTAAGGCTCCTTTCTCCTGCGGGAGCAGCAAAACCGTACAGCGCCCCCGCAAACAGCCCGTACCGGACGGCACAGGCAAGATCTACAAGCGGTCGAGACTTTCTGGTCTCCTCTCACGCCGGAACACGGCTTCCCATCGCTGACGATTCACGGCACTCAGGGCGCTCCCCCTCAGTCCGCTGCGGCAGTCCCCCCGCAGAAAGGTACAAGGCATCCTCCTCAGAACAGTAAAATAAGCTACAACAAAAAACAGGAGACCCCCTTCTGCGGGGCCTCCTGCAAAAAATCATATGGATGACTTCCTACGGCGGCATTATCCGCATCAGGTAAAAGGGTCGAAGTTCGGATACTTCCTCTCAGCCCGCTGTCACGAGCTCCCCTGTATTTGATTGTGACTGTATTCTACACCCTTTGCACCAAAATTGCAAGAGGGAGGGGAATGATCGTGAATGCGGAGCGCATTTTTGATCGTTATGCCGCCGGATAGTTCACGCCTTTACAGACCAAACCCGCCGTGCAGGGGTCTGCGCAGCGGGTCTGGCTATGAGGAGAATATTATGAAAAAGCAGAGAAAGTCGGTTTAACCCATGGTCACCCGCACCTGCACTGTAGTCCCGGCAGCAGCCAGCGGCAGCACATTGCCCGCGAGGGCTTTGCCGTCCACCGTGATGCTCTGCACACCGTGCTGCACGGCGGCGGTGTTGTCCACTGCAATGTGATACACTGCGCCCCGGTAGCGGCGGGTGACGGTGTAGCCGGTCAGGGTGTGGGGGATGCAGGGGTCTACCCGCAGGCCGTCCAGCGTGGGCTGGATGCCCAAAATGTACTGGCTCACATTGACGAAAGTCCATGCGGCCGTGCCGGTCAGCCAGCTGTTTTTCGCCTCGCCGAAGGTGGGTGCATCCCTGCCCGCCACCATCTGGCTGTAGACGTAGGGTTCGGTGCGGTGGATCTCGGAAATATCCTCGATGTAGGCCGGGCAGGTCTTGCGATACACCTCAAAGGCCCGGTCGCCGTGGCCCAGCACGGTTTCAGCGCAGCTGATCCACGGATTGTTGTGGCAGAAGATGCCTGCGTTCTCCTTGTATCCCGGCGGATAGCTGGAAATTTCGCCCAGATTCAGCTGGTAGCTGGTGTAGGCGGGCTGGTGCAGCACCACGCCGTATGGGGTGTCCAGCCGCTCCTCCACGCTCCGGAGCGCCTGCGCGGCCTGCCCGGTCTCCCTGCCGATGCCTGCCATGACGCACATGCCCTGCGGCTCAATGAAGATCTGTCCCTCGGTGCACTCCCTGCTGCCCACAGGGTTGCCGAAAGCATCGTAGGCACGCCGGAACCATGCGCCGTCCCAGCCTGCGGTCAGGGCCGCCTGCTCCACGGCGTCGATGCTCCGGCGGGCAGCTGCGGCCTCATCGGCAAGCTGCAGGCGGTCGCACAGCTCTGCATACTCGCGCCCGTACTTGACGAACATGCCCGCAATGAACACGCTCTCGGCCACCGGGCCCTCGCTGGGACCGGTGATCTGGAAGCTCTCGCCCGGGTGCTCCGAGAAGCAGTTCAGGTTCAGGCAGTCGTTCCAGTCCGCACGGCCAATAAGCGGCAGGCCGTGGGGGCCAAGATGGGTGCAGGTAAAGCGAAAGCTGCGGCGCAGGTGCTCCATAAGCGGCTGTGCCTTGCGCTCGTCGTTCTCAAAGGGCACCTGTTCTTCCAGAATGGACCAGTCGCCTGTCTCCCGCAGATAGGCGGCGGTGGCGGCAATGAGCCACAGCGGGTCATCGTTGAAGCCGGTGCCCACATCCCGGTTGCCCTTTTTGGTCAGGGGCTGATACTGATGGTAGGCGCTGCCGTCCTCGAACTGGGTGGCGGCAATGTCCAGAATGCGCTCCCGCGCCCGGGCGGGGACGATGTGCACAAAGCCAAGCAGGTCCTGACAGCTGTCCCGGAAGCCCATGCCGCGGCCGGTGCCGCTCTCGTAGTAGCTGGCAGAGCGGCTCATGTTGAAGGTGACCATGCACTGGTACTGATGCCAGAGGTTCACCATGCGGTCCAGCTTTTCCTCGCCGGACTGCAGCCGGTAGCCGGACAGCAGGCTCTCCCAGTGGTCGGCCAGCGCGGCGCGGGCAGCATCCACCTGTGCATCGTCGGCGTAACGGGCCATCATGGCGTGGGCGCGGGTCTTATTGATGACGCCGGGGGCGGTGAATTTTTCCTCCTGCGGATTCTCGATGTAGCCCAGACCGAAGAGGATCTTCTTTTCCTCCCCGGGGGCAAGGGTGACATGGATGTGCAATGCACCCACCGGTGCCCAGCCGTGGGCGATGCTGCCGCTGCAGTGCCCGGCACGGACGGCCTGCGGGTCTGCCGGGCCGCCATACACACCGCAAAAAGCATCCCGGGCGGTGTCAAAGCTGGTGACGGGGGTGTTGGACCAGAACACCGCATAGTGGTCGCGGCGCTCCCGGTACTCGGTCTTGTGGTAGATGGCACACGGCTCCACCTCCACCTCGCCGGTGGAGAAGTTGCGCTGGAAGTTGGTGCTGTCGTCTACAGCGTCCCACAGGCAGAACTCCACATAGCTGAACACGTCCAGCTCCCGGGAACGATCGCTGCGGTTGGTCAGGGTCAGGCGGTCCAGCTCACAGGCATCGCCCTTGGGCACGAACAGCTCCTGCGCGGCGCAGATGCCGTCCTTTTCGCCCTCCAGAATGGTGTAGCCCAACCCGTGGCGGCAGCTGTAGCGGTCCAGCGGCGTCTTGGTGGGCTGCCAGCCGGGGTTCCAGACCGTGCCGCCATCCTTGATGTAGATGTGGTGGCCGTCCATGTCCAGCGGAGAGCTGTTGTAGCGGTAGCGGGTCAGGCGGCGCAGCCGGGCGTCCCGGTAAAAGCTGTAGCCGCCCGCCGTGTTGGAGACCAGACTGAAAAAGTCTTCACTGCCAAGGTAGTTGATCCACGGCAGCGGGGTCTGCGGGGTGGTGATGACATATTCCCTGCGTGCGTCATCAAAATGGCCGAATCTCATAAATGCTTCCTCCTTATCAGCGGCCGGGACAGCCGGCTGCATCGTTTTTGCGAAAACGATTAAGAGCTCAGGCAGAAGCATTCTCTTCGCCTTTAGCATAGCCGAAGCCGTGCAAAAAAGCAAGGGGTCCCGCAAAAAAATTTCGGAAACAGCGTTCACAAACCCGCGTATCTTCATCTTTCTTGCGCAGTTCTGCTGCCGTTCTTCCCGGTGCCGGCGGGAAACGAAACCGTCCGGACCCCATTTAGAGGTAATAATATCGGCAGCGAAACTCGCAGCGAAAATGTTTTCAATTTTCATCGAAATGTAACGAAATCCATCCGGAATGCACAATTCCGCTTCTCCGAAAACGGACAGAACGCCAAACTTTCATGAAAAGCAATGAAAGTTTTTCTCATGTGCTTGATTTTTGATGCACAATGCGCTATCATGAAATTGCGAAAACGATTAAGCAATCGACAGAGAACATCCCCGCACAATATTTCCTGAAGGAGGCAGCAAAGTGATGCCGTCCCTGAAAGATCTGGCCAAGGAATGCGGTGTATCGGTGGCAACGGTCAGCAAGGCGCTGAACAACCAGCCGGACATCTCGGCCGCCACCCGGGAGCGGGTGCGGGCCGCTGCGCACCGCATGGGCTACCTGCCCAACGCCGCCGCCCGTTCCCTCAAGACCAACCGCACCTACAATCTGGGCGTTTTGTTTGTGGACGAACGGCAGAGCGGCCTGACCCACGAATATTTTTCTGCCGTGCTGGACAGCTTCAAGGTGGAAGCGGAAAAGCACGGCTACGACATCACCTTCATCAACCACAACATCAGCGGCCGGAGCATGAGCTATCTGGAGCACTGCCGCTACCGCAATGTGGACGGCGTGGTGATCGCCTGCGTGAACTTCTACGACCCGCAGGTGGTGGAGCTGGTGAACAGCGAGGTGCCCGTCGTCACCATCGACCATGTGTTCAACAACCGCATGGCCATCCTTTCGGACAATGTTTCCGGCCTGAAGGCTCTGGTGCGGCAGGCATGGGCCTGCGGCCACCGCCGCATCGCCTTTATCCACGGCGAAAAGACCGCCGTCACCGAGAACCGTCTGGCGGGCTTCTATCAGGCCAGCGAAGAGCTGGGCCTGAAGGTTCCGGAGGAATATGTGCGGGAGGGCATCTACCACGATGCTGACCGCTGTGCCGCCGAGACCATGGCCCTGCTGGCACTGCCGCAGCGGCCCACCTGCATCATCTTCCCGGACGATTTCTCCGCGCTGGGCGGCTACAACGCCATCAGCGAAGCGGGCCTTTCGATCCCCGAGGACATCTCAGTGATGGGCTACGACGGCATCTACCTTTCCCGGGTGGTCAAGCCCCAGCTGGTGACCTACCGGCAGAACACCACCGCGCTGGGCCGCACCGCCGCCGACAAGCTCATCGAGTTCATCGAGCACCCCCGTGTGACCCTGCCGGAACAGATCCGCGTTTCCGGCAAGCTGCTGGACGGCGGGTCGGTCCGCAGTCTCTGATCCGTCTCCCAAGGTTCTGGTTCGTGGAGCCTTTTTTTAAGAAGAAAGCTTTTTGCAGATAATGGAAAACCATGAAGGAGGTTTACCCTTATGAAAAAGATCTCTCGTCGTAATTTCCTGCTCGCATCCGGCGCAGCGACCATTGGTGCAGCTCTGGCTGCCTGCGGCGGTTCCTCCGCTTCCACCAGCACCGCTTCTTCCGCTCCCGCATCCAGCGCAGCCGCTTCCGGCACCTCTGCCGCCGGCAAGGTGCTGAACATCTGGTGCTGGAACGACGAGTTCCAGAGCCGCTTCAACGACTACTATCCGGAAGTTTCCGAGATCGCAGCGGACAAGTCCACCACCACCCTGAAGGACGGCACCACCGTCAAGTGGACCATCAACGCCAACGAGAACAACAACTATCAGAACAAGCTGGACGAAGCCCTGCTGAGTCAGGACAGCGCCGCCGACGATGACAAGATCGATATTTTCCTGATCGAGGCCGACTACGCGCTGAAGTATGTAGATTCCGACTACGTTCTGGATGTGAAGGCCGACATCGGCCTGACCGACGACGATCTGGCCGGTCAGTACCAGTATACCAAGGACATCGTCACGGTGGACGGCAGCCAGCGCGGCACCACATGGCAGGCAACGCCCGGCCTGTTTGCATACCGCCGCAGCATTGCCAAGGATGTTCTGGGCACCGACGACCCCACCGAGGTGCAGGCACACCTGTCCGACTGGGATAAGTTCAACGATGTGGCGGCACAGGCCTCTGCCAAGGGCTACAAGATGCTGTCCGGCTTTGACGATGCATACCGCACCTTCTCCAACAATGTGGCCGCTCCGTGGGTGGACGGCACCACCGTCACCGTGGACGAGAACATCATGAAGTGGGTGGAACAGACCAAGGAATACACCGACAAGGGCTACAACAACAAGTCCAGCCTGTGGGACAGCCAGTGGGCGGCCGATCAGGGCCCCACCGGCAAGGTGTTCGGCTTCTTCTACTCCACATGGGGCATCAACTTCACCCTACTGGGCAACTCGCTGGAGACCCCTGTGGCCGAGGGCGGCAAGGAGGAAGTGGGCAACGGCATCTACGGCGACTACGCTGTGTGCGAAGGCCCTCAGCCCTACTACTGGGGCGGCACCTGGATCTGCGGCGCAGCCGGCAGCGACAACATCGAGACCATTAAGGATGTTATGCAGAAGCTGACCTGCGATGAAGCCATCATGAAGCAGATCACCATGGATACGCAGGACTACACCAACAACGAGAAGGCCATGGAAGAGATCGCAGGCAGCGATTACAAGTCCGACTTCCTTGGCGGCCAGAACCACATTGCCCTGTTTGCCGAGGCTGCAAAGAAGATCGATATGTCCAACGCAGGCCCCTACGATCAGGGCCTGAACGAGAGCTTCCAGAATGCGTTCAAGGATTACTTCACCGGCAACGTGGACGAGGATACCGCAAAGGCAAACTTCGAGACCGCCATCAAGGAGAAGTACCCTGAGCTGACCGATGTGGTCTGGCCCGCATGATTGCGGCATGACCCAATTCGCTGACACGGAAAAGTAAATACAGAGGGCGGGCGGCATATCTCGCCCGCCCTCTTTGCTTTTCTACAGATAACAGGAGGCGATCCTATGGGAGAAAAGAAAAAGAAAGGGTCGATCAGCTACGCGAAATGGGGCTACATCTTCATTGCGCCGTTCTTTATCATCTTCGCGGTCTTCCAGCTGATCCCTCTGGCATCCACCATCTACTACAGCTTTTTTGAATATTACCGCAGCGGCCTGAAGATCATCGGCCCCAGCTTTGTGGGCCTGAAAAACTACATCACCCTGTTCGCCACCGACCTGCCCAAGTATTTCAGCAACACGCTGATCCTGTGGATCATCGGCTTTATCCCGCAGATCGCCGTTTCGCTGCTGCTGGCGGCATGGTTCACCGACCTGCGCCTGAAGCTGAAGGGCCAGACCTTCTTCAAAACGGTCATCTACATGCCCAACCTGATCATGGCTTCGGCCTTTGCCATGCTGTTCTTTGCGCTGTTCTCGGACAACGGCCCGGTAAACGCCGTGCTGCTGAGCATGGGCTGGATCAAGGCTCCCATCAGCTTTTTGAACACCGTGTGGGGCAACCGGGGACTCATCGGCCTGATGAATTTCCTCATGTGGTTCGGCAACACCACCATCATGCTCATGGCAGCCATCATGGGCGTGGACCCCACCCTGTACGAGGCTGCGGAGCTGGACGGCTGCACCCCGAACCAGATGTTCTGGAAGATCACCATCCCGCTCATCCGGCCCATTCTGGTCTACGTGATGATCACCTCCATGATCGGCGGTCTGCAGATGTTCGATGTGCCGCAGATCCTCACCAACGGCAAGGGCGGGCCGGACCGCACCTCCACCACCATGATCATGTACCTGAACAACCACCTGTTCAGCAAGAACTACGGCATGGCCGGTGCTGTCTCGGTGGTGCTGTTCCTCGTTTGTGCGGTGCTGTGCGTGGTGGTCTACTTCTCCCTCACCCGGGAGGATGACGGCCTGACCAAAGCCCAGCGCAGGGAATTGAAAGCTGCCCGGAAGGCAGCAGCTAAAGGGGGCAAGTGAATATGGCACGCACTCCGAAAACGCAGTCTGAAAAAGCAACACTGGCGGCACGCCGCGCCTGGTGCTATCTGGTGCTGGTGCTCATCAGCTTTCTGTGTCTGTTCTTCTTCTATGTGCTGGTGATCAACTCCACCCGCACCCATTTTGAGATCCAGAAGGGCTTCTCGCTGCTACCGGGCAAGTCCCTCGTCACCAACTTCCGGAACGTGCTGGCAGACGCCAACATCCCGGTGGGCACCGGCATCCGCAACAGCCTGATCATCTCCGCCTGCTCGGCAGCCCTCAGCGTGTATTTCTCGGCCCTGACGGCTTACGGCATCTACGCCTACAATTTCCGGTTCAAAAAAGCCGCCTTTGCCATCATCCTGCTCATCATGACCATGCCCACGCAGGTGTCGGCTCTGGGCTTTTTGCAGCTCATCACCAAAATGGGCCTGAAAAACAGCTTTGTTCCGCTGATCCTTCCCAGCATCGCAGCGCCCACGGTGTTCTTCTTCATGAAGCAGTATCTGGACGCTTCCCTGCCCATGGAGATCGTGGAGGCCGCCCGCATCGACGGTGCAGGCGAGTTCTATACCTTTAATAAGATCGTGCTGCCCATCATGAAGCCGGCCCTTGCCGTGCAGGCCATCTTCTCCTTCGTGGCCAGCTGGAACAACTACTTCATTCCCGCTCTGGTGCTGGACAGCGCCGACAAAAAGACCCTGCCCATCCTCATTGCACAGCTGCGCAGCGCAGACTTCCTCAAGTTCGATATGGGCAAGGTGTACATGATGGTGGCCATCGCCATCCTGCCGGTGATCATCGTCTATCTGCTGCTCTCCAAGTTCATCGTCCGCGGTGTGGCGCTGGGCGGTGTCAAAGGTTAAAGCACATCTGACCGCAAAAGGGCCCCCGCCGGTTGGCAGGGGCCCTTTTGCGGTGTTCAGGAACTGTTCAAGGTGTCAGATACGCCCCAGGATACAGGGAATGGTTCCATCAGACAAGGAGAGAAAAGAAGAAAAGACAAGGCACATACACACTCTGTCGGAGGCGCTCAGGGGGAGTGGCTTACTCACCGCGGACAGCTGCGAAGCCTGCCTCCAGATCGGCAATGATATCATCGATGTGCTCGGTGCCGATGGACAGGCGGATGGTGTTCTGGTAGATCTGCTGCTCGGCCAGCTCCTGATCGTTCAGCTGGCTGTGGGTGGTGGAAGCGGGGTGGATGACAAGGCTCTTCACATCCGCAACGTTTGCCAGCAGAGAGAAGATCTTCAGGTTATCGATGAACTTGAATGCTTCCTCGCGGCCGCCCTTGATATTGAAGGTAAAGATGGAAGCACCGCCGTTGGGGAAGTACTTCTCGTACAGGGCGTGATCCGGGTGATCCGGCAGGGAGGGGTGGTTGACCTTCTCCACCTGCGGATGGTTTGCCAGAAACTCGACCACCTTCTTGGTGTTCTCCACATGGCGCTCGATGCGCAGGCTCAGGGTCTCGGTGCCCTGCAGCAGCAGGAAGGCGTTGAACGGAGAAATGGTGGCACCGGTATCACGCAGCAGGATCGCACGGATGTAGGTGACAAAGGCTGCGGGGCCTGCTGCATCGGCAAAGGAGACGCCGTGGTAGCTGGGATTGGGATCGGCGATGTTGCCGAACTTGCCGCTTGCCTTCCAGTCGAACTTGCCGCTGTCCACGATGATGCCGCCCAGCGTGGTGCCGTGACCGCCGATGAACTTGGTGGCGGAATGAACAACGATATCTGCGCCGTGCTCAATGGGACGGATCAGGTACGGGGTGCCGAAGGTGTTATCGATGACCAGCGGCAGGCCGTGCTTGTGCGCGATGGCAGAAATGGCGTCGATATCGGGGATATCACTGTTGGGGTTGCCCAGAGTTTCCAGATAGATTGCCTTGGTGTTGGGCTGGATAGCGTTCTCCACCTCGGCCAGATCGTGTGCGTTCACAAAGGTGGTGGTGACGCCGAACTGGGTCAGGGTGTGCTCCAGCAGGTTGTAGCTGCCGCCGTAGATGGTCTTCTGAGCCACGATGTGGTCACCGGCCTGTGCCAGTGCCTCGATGGTGTAGGTGATGGCAGCGGCACCGGAGGCGGTTGCCAGAGCAGCCACGCCGCCCTCCAGAGCAGCGATGCGCTTCTCGAACACGTCCTGCGTGGAGTTGGTCAGGCGGCCATAGATGTTGCCGGCATCTGCCAGACCAAAGCGGTCTGCTGCGTGCTGGCTGTTGCGGAACACATAGGAAGTGGTCTGGTAGATAGGCACTGCGCGGGAATCGGTTGCGGGATCGGCCTGCTCCTGGCCAACGTGAAGCTGCAGGGTCTCAAATTTATAGTTAGACATTGTATTTTACCTCTCTATTTATACTTTTAGTATAATTTCCTGATACAAAAAATCCCGATGCGTGATACAAAAGCGCACCGGGCAATCACAATTCAGCTGTAAAACTGTCCCATGTCACATTCGGGCACACATTCGTGCACAACAAGAGGGCATCGTACAGTTCACAGCCAGATGTTCTGCCCGGTCACCGCACATTCGCCCACAGCGGAAGTTTGCATGCAGCAGGTCGTTCCAAATCAGCTTCATATCCGTGCCCTCCTTTCCCGTAAAACTCTTTCCCACTCCTCTACAAGCCGGTCTATCAATTTCCCATCAGCCTTGTGGATTTGTTGTCTGCATTATATTCCTTCTTACCTAGTTTGTCAATGGGTTAATTTCAGTTTTTTGCAAATTGAGTTTTCTGCACGATGCGCAGCCCGCATTTGCGGCAGGGCCTTGTGCAGTTGCAACAGGAGTCATACTTTTCCGTTCCTTCGGAGAACTTTTTCCATTCCTTGATAAAACCTTAAAAATTTGCTGCTATACTGGAACCGTTCTTGCAAAAGTCCGGCAAATCGTTTATTATGGTAGCGTTCTTTTTTATCATCAAAGGAGTTTTTCGATGCTTCATCGTTTCTTTCGTTTTGTAACACAGAGTCTGCTCACCTTCCTGTGCATTCTGCTGCTCGGCGGACTGCTGGCGGGCGGCTGGTTCTTTTATCAGGGCAGGCAGCTGTACCGCAGTGCCGCCAGCAGTTACCCGGTGGCTTCCATGTACGACACCATCCGTGCCCGCGGGAGCTATACTTCCTACGATGCGCTGCCGCAGACCTACATCAATGCGGTCATCTGCACCGAGGACGAGCACTTTATGACCCACAAGGGCATCGACCCGGGGGCCATTGCCCGCGCTCTGCTGGCCGACCTGCGTACCCACTCTCTGGCCGAGGGCGGCAGCACCCTGACCCAGCAGCTGGCCAAGAACGAGCTGTTCACGCAGGACAAGCATCTGGCCCGCAAGGCCGCCGAAATGCTGGCCGCGTTCGATCTGGAAAAGGCCTACTCCAAGCAGCAGATCTTTGAGATGTACGCCAACACCATCTATTTTGGAAACGGCTGCTACGGCATCACGCAGGCCGCCGAGGGATACTTTGGCAAGGAACCCGCCCAACTGACCGATGCCGAAGCCGTGTTTCTGGCGGGCCTGCCCAACGCGCCCTCGCTCTACGCCAGCAGCCCGGAGCTGGCCCTCAAGCGCACCCAGACCGTGCTCAAGCGGATGGTCAAGTGCCGGGTGCTCACCCAGATGCAGGCAGATGCCATCGCGGAAGAGGCTGCAGGGCTGACGGTCTGAGCAGCAGCCCGCGCTGTACTTTTCGTCCATAACAAAACGCCGCGCCCTGTCTGCTGCGGAACAGACGGGGCGCGGTATTTTTTGCGGTATTTGGCTTGTAAAGGAGGAATCATGTTACCCATTCAGGCAGTTGCGGCTCTGCCTGTCCGGTGATATCAGGATACCAGATAATTTCAGCGAAAACATGTTGTTTATATGAAGTTTTTATGAATTTACCGGTTCTTTGCCGCGCTGCAGGAGTGAACAATTACTCCGGTGCCTTCATGCTTTCCACCATGCTGATATGGCGCACATGCCGCCGCATGGCAAAGCAGACCACAACGGTGAACAGCATGGTCAGCGCCACTGCCAGCAGATAGCTGCGGGGTGCAATGGTGCGAATGAACATCAGCTGATCCATTTCCACGGTCAGGATGATGAACCGGTGCAGCGGCACGCCCAGCAGCAGGCCCACGCCGGAGCCGATGAGAGACAAAAGCTCGATCTCGCGGAAGATGTAGCGGTACACTTCTTTGTCATAGAAGCCCAGCACCTTGATGGTGGCAAGCTCCTTTTTGCGCTCGGCAAGGTTGACGCTGATCAGGTTGTACAGCACCACCGCCGCCAGCGCCGCCGCGCACACGATGACCAGCACCACCACGTAGTTCAGGCTGCCGATCAGGCTGCCGAACATGGAGGTGGTGTCCTCGGTGAAGCTGACGCTGCTGACGTAGTTGCAGCCCAGCAGCTTTGTGCGCAGGGCGTTGTACTCTGCCTCGGTGGCACAGCCGGTCAGGCCGTACACGGTATTCCACTCCGGTGTGCCGCCCAGCAGGCTCTCCAGCTGTGCACCAGACAGATACAGCCGGGTGAACATGTAGTTCTCGGCAATGCCGGTCAGGGTCAGCGGCACACGGCTCCCGTCTGCAGCCTCCACGTAGAACGTATCGCCCACGCTCAGCCCCAGATTCAGGGCCGTTTTTTCGGTCAGGATCACGCTGTCCTCTTCAAAGGGAATGGGGTCGTGGCCCACCCGGGTGCGGAAGGTGAAGTATTCGGTCATCCGGGCATCGTCCTCCGCGCCCACGATGCTGACGTCGGCGCTCCCGCCCTCTTCATTATAAAGGGTGGTGGACTTTGTGTAGAACGCGCCCCAGCTGCGGACCGCACTGCTGCTGTCCAGCGTGCTGGCAAGGCCCTGCTCCATGGTCAGCGCCTTTTCGTCGCTGAGGACGATGGTCATATCGTTGTGGGTCAGCTGCTCAGACTGCTTGTCCACGATGGGCAGGATGGAATCCTGAATGCCAAAGCCGATGAGCAGCAGTGCTGTGCAGCCCGCCACGCCCAGCACGGTCATGAAAAAGCGCTTTTTGTAGCGGAACAGGTTGCGGGCAGTGGTCTTTTGGGAGAAGCTCATGTGCTGCCACAGCGGGGTGATGTACTCCAAAAAGATGCGCTTGCCCGCCACAGGTGCCCGGGGCAGCAGCAGGGCTGCGGTCTTTTCCTTCAGGCTGGCGCGGCAGGCGCTCCATGTGGCAAAACCGATGACGGCCGCACTGATGGCCACGCTGGCTGCCGCCATGCCGGGGTAAAAGTGCAGCGTGAAGGTGGACATGCTGAAGATCATCTGGTAGGCGTACCAGATGATGAGCGGGAACACCACAAAGCCGATGACCATGCCCACGATGCTGCCCAGCACACTGGCGCTGAGGGCATAGAACAGGTACTTGCCTGCGATCTTTGCGTTGGAGTAGCCCAGCGCTTTCAGGGTGCCCAGCTGCAGACGGTTCTCGTCCACCATGCGGGTCATGGTAGTAGTGGCCACCAGTGCCGCCACCAGGAAGAAGAACACCGGGAACACCCGTGCAATGGCGTCCATGCGGTCGGCATACTGCTCAAAGGTGACAAAGCTCATGGTGGAGCCGCGGTCCAGCACATACCACTCGCCGCTCTTGATCTGGCTCACCTGCTCCTCGGCGTCGTTCAGCTGGGCAAGGCCGTCGGCCAGCTGCTGTTCGGCTTCGGCCTTCCGGCTCTCGTACTCCGCACGGGAATCGGCCAGCTGCTGCTCGCCGTCCCTGTATTCCTGCCAGCCCTCGTCCAGCCGGGTGCGCGCCGCATCGAACTGGGTGTAGGCTGTGGCCGTGCCGGTGGTCAGCTGCAGCTGCCCCTGCAGAAGCTTTACCTTCATCTGGCGCAGTGCGGCTTTGGCTTCGGTCACCAACTGCTCGTTGGAAAGGCTGGGCGAAGAGATCAGCCCCTGTGCATACATCTGGCGCTTGCCCTCGTCCAGCTGGGCCTGATAGCCGTTCAGCTGGCCGCTGATGTTGTCGTAAGCATCCTGCGCCTTCTGCAGGGCATCCCGCAGGTCGGTGTATTCCTCATCGGCGGGCTCGGCCTCGTCCAGCGCCTTCTGCGCGTTGTGCAGAGCCGTTTCTGCATAGCCCAGCAGCGGGTCGGCCACCTTTTTCAGGTTCACCAGCATCTCGATCTGCTGCAGCTGATCCTCAAATTCCAGCAACTGCTGCTCGCCGCTCACCAGCTCGTCCGCACCGCCCTGCATGGTATCCGGCAGGGCCTTTTTGCTGGCGGCAAGCTCCGCTTCGCCCGCGTCCAGCTGGGCTTTGGCGCTGTCCAGCTGCGCCTGTGCATCGGCCAACTGCTGCTCTGCCTCCGCAAACTGACGGTCTGCTTCGGCTTTTTTGTCGTTGTACTCGGCCCGGGCGTCGGCCAGCTCTGCACTGGCGTCCTCGATCAGCTCCGCCCGCCGGGCCGTGCACCGTGCCCCGCTGATGGCCTTTACCCTTGCGGCTGTGTCATCCACTGTCGCCTGATACTCGTCCGAGTAATTATCATACAGGCCGGCATTTTTCACCTTGAGATAGCACGCCGTATAATAATCCATGGTCAGGCTGCCTTCCGGCAGGAATACGATATCATCCAGCTGGCCGTCACCGGCGGTGCTGCTCTCCTTGTCCGTGGAAAAATGCTGCGGGTCCTGCACGGTGCCCACTACCGTGAACTGCTTCCGGCTCACATGTTCGGTGTCCTCCGGCAGGGTGAGCACAGTGCCCGGCTCCACCGGGTCGCCGTAGCCCATCACATGCACCACGCACTCGTCCGGGGTCTCAGGCATCCGGCCCGAGAGCAGCACCAGACGGTCCATATTTTCTGCCGTGTCGGCCCCGGGGTCAGCGGGCAGCTGCTGCAGGCGCACCACCGCCGTCTCGCTCTGGCCCTGCCATTGGGCCTCCACGTCCTGATATTTCACCGGCTGCACAGCCTCCACGCCGTCCACGGCGGCAATGGCGGTGATATCCTCCTCCGAAAGGCCCAGCGTGGACAGCACCCGCAGGTCGAACACGTTCTGCTGCACGTAGTATTTCTGCCCGGCGATGCGCATGCTGGGCGCAAAACTCATCAGGCCGGTCAGCATCATGACGCCCAGCGCCACGATGCCGAACAGCGAGACCATGCGGCTCAGATTGTCCTTCATTTCCCGCAGGATGTTTTTACGATAACTTTTCAGCACAGCTCTCACCACTCAATCTCCTGCACCGGCACAGGGTGCTCGTTGACCTGATTGGAGACGATCTTACCGCTGCGCACCTGAATGATGCGGTCTGCCATCGCCGTCAGGGCGGTGTTGTGGGTAATAACGATCACCGTGCGGCCAGTGCGGCGGCAGGTATCCTGCAAAAGGGCCAGCACCTGCTTGCCGGTCTTGTAGTCCAGTGCACCGGTGGGCTCGTCGCAGAGCAGCAGCTTGGGGTTTTTGGCCAGTGCGCGGGCAATGGACACCCGCTGCTGCTCGCCGCCGGAAAGCTGGGCCGGGAAGTTGTTCAGCCGCTCTCCCAGACCCACGCTGCGCAGGGTCTCTTTGGGGTCCAGCGGGTCGCGGCAGATCTCGCTGGCCAGCTCCACGTTTTCCAGTGCGGTCAGGTTCTGCACAAGGTTGTAGAACTGGAACACAAAGCCCACATCGTACCGGCGGTAGGTCGTCAGCTCTCTGGCGGTAAAATGGCTCACGTTCTGGCCGTCCAGCCAGACGTTGCCCTCGTCGCAGCTGTCCATACCGCCAAGGATGTTCAGCAGGGTGGTCTTGCCTGCGCCGGAGGGCCCCACGATGATACAGAACTCGCCCTTATCCACATAGAAATTCAGGTGGTCTGCGGCAGCGATCTTCACACTGCCGGTCTGGTAGTATTTGCAAACGTCCTCAAACTCCACAAAGTGTTCCATGGCGTCTTTTCCTTTCTATCGGGGATGCATACTGTTTCAATTTAACTATAACATCTCCCGGCAGACTTTGCAAAGACATCTGCGCAAATTTTCAAAAACTTAACAGAAAAGCGCAAAAAGGGCCGCTGCACATCCCTGCGTGCAGCAGCCCTTTCATCATTTGATCTCAGCGGTCAGCGCCCCACGATCAAATCGCGGCGGCAGCGCAGACCCACGGTGAGGAAGGTGTTTTCGCCCAGTCGGCGCAGCACCACGCGGTCGGTGCCCTTCTGGCCCTCCACCAGCAGAGACAGGTTCAGGGTGGTGGAGCCCTTCTCAGTCTGGACCACCAGCGTGCTCACACCCTCGTTCAGCAGGGTCTGCATGTCCTGCACGGTGGTGCGGAAGGTAGCAGAACCGGCGGGCACATCCAGCGTCAGTACGCTGTCCTTCTGGCGGGCAGTGTACAGCACTTCTCTGCCGAACAGGCCCTTGACGGTGTAACGGGCCTCGCTCTTTTTCGCCGCTGCATCTGCGGACGGGGCGGCCAGCTCATCGCCGGAGATCAGCATGATATTGCCCTGAATGGGGTTTCCCTCCGGTGCGCCGTAGCCGCCGTAGGTGGGGTCCTTTTCGCCGATCGCCACATCGGCGCTGTGCAGGGCGATATCCCCCTGCACCATCTGCTCCTGCGGGGGCAGATAGCCTGCGGCAGCAGGGTCGTTGATGTCTGCCTCTGCGGCAAATGCGCCCACGCTCAGCATAGCGGCAGCACCCAGCACTGCAGCGGTGGTGGTGACGGTACGGACAAATTTATGGTTCAGTTTCATTTGGAATACCTCCGTTGACGGCGGTTTTGCACCGCACATTTTTGTTTTGTGGAAAACCATGGTCTGCCATGCGGTGTAATACAAAACCGCCGCATCTGTCTTATAAACGGATGCGGCGGCGGGATTATTGCAGCGGGCTATAAAATTTTTTGGGGAAGCTCTGCCGCCGGGGTCACTGGGCCTGTGCCGGTTCCCGGTTCAGGATCTCCATGAACTCCTCGCCGGTGATGGTCTCCTTCTGGTACAGATACTGTGCCAGCTCGTCCAGCTTGGCGCGGTTGTCGGTCAGGATGCGGATGGCCTTTTCGTGCTGGGCCTTGACCAGCTCCACCACCTTCTGGTCGATCTCGCGCTGGGTCTGCGCCGAGCAGGCCAGCGAGGTGTCGCCGCCCAGATACTGGTTGTTCACGGTCTCCAGCGCCACCATGTCAAAGTCCTTGCTCATGCCGTAGCGGGTGAGCATGGCGCGGGCAAGCTTGGTGGCCTGCTCGATATCGTTGGAGGCACCGGTGGTGATGGATCGGAACACCACTTCCTCGGCGGCGCGTCCGCCGGTAAGGGTGGCGATCTTGTTTTCCAGCTCTTCCCTGCTCATCAGGTAGTGGTTGCCCTCGTCCACCTGCATGGTGTAGCCCAGTGCGCCGGAGGTGCGGGGGATAATGGTGATCTTCTGCACAGGGGCAGAGTTGGATTGCTTGGCCGCCACCAGTGCATGGCCGATCTCGTGGTAGGCCACGATGCACTTTTCCTTGTCGGTCAGGATGGAGTTCTTCTTCTGGTAGCCTGCAATGACCACCTCGATGCTCTCCTCCAGATCGGACTGGGTCACGCTCTTGCGGCCTGCACGCACGGCGCGCAGGGCTGCTTCGTTGACGATGTTGGCCAGCTCGGCACCGGAGGCGCCGGAGGCCATGCGGGCCACGGTGTTGAAGTCGATGCCCGGGGCCAGCGCCACCTTTTTGGCGTGCACTTTCAAAATCTCTTCGCGGCCCTTGAGGTCGGGCAGTTCCACCGGCACGCGACGGTCAAAACGTCCGGGACGGGTCAGGGCCGGGTCCAGCGAATCCGGGCGGTTGGTGGCCGCCAGAATGATGACGCCGGTGTTGCCCTCAAAGCCGTCCATCTCGGTGAGCAGCTGGTTCAAAGTCTGCTCACGCTCGTCGTTGCCGCCGAGGTTGCCGCTGTTGCGCTTCTGGCCGATGGCATCGATCTCATCGATGAACACGATACAGGGGGCCTTTTCCTTGGCCTGCCGGAACAGGTCGCGCACCTTGGACGCGCCCATGCCCACGAACATCTCCACAAATTCAGAACCGGAAATGGAGAAGAAGGGCACATTGGATTCGCCTGCTACGGCCTTGGCCAGCATGGTCTTGCCGGTGCCCGGAGGGCCCACCAGCAGGATGCCCTTGGGCATGGATGCGCCAATGCTCTCGTACTTGCCGGGGTCGTGCAGGTAATCCACGATCTCCTGCAGGTTTTCCTTAGCTTCATCCTCACCGGCAACATCCGCAAAGCGGATGCCGTGGGTGGACTGCACATAGACCTTGGCGTTGGACTTGCCCACGCCGCCGAACATCATAGCCCCCGGGCCGCCGCCGGCCTTTTCCATCAGCTTTTTGTTCATCTGGTTGCCGATGAAGCTGAACAGCAGGATGGGCAGCAGGAACCAGATCAGGAAATTGAGTATCGGCGACCCCTGCTCCACGATCTCGCTGGAAAACTGTGCTCCGGCATCATACAGGCGCTGGGTAAGCTCCGGGTCGTTCATCAGGCCGGTCTTGTAGACCTGCTTTTCCTCTTTATCGGTAAAAATGATCTGGTTGGATTCGATATCCACACGGCCGATGTTCTTTTCCTCGGTCATGGTCATAAAGGTACCGTAGTCCACTTCCTCCACCTGACGCTCGCTCATCCACGGCACCAGCACAAGGTTGAGCAGCAGCAGGACCGCCAGCACGATGGCGTAATAGATCGCCAGCGGCTTTTTGGAAGGTTTGACTTCTTTCATGACGCTTCCTCCTTTGGTTCTTGATGCAAGTAGTATAGCACAGTAAAACCGGGCGCAACAGCAATTCGAGCACAACTTTCCAAAAACTTAGCAGTTTGTTAACAAAGGTCCCCTCTGCATACAAAAAGAGAGCAGCCGAAGCTGCTCTCTTTGGTTTAGCATGGGTTTACTGCTTAGGGAACGCCTTGTTCCAGGTCTCAATGACCTTGATCTTGGGCATCCAGCCTTCCGGCTTGAAGGTTTCTGCGGTCTTGGCGTCCATGATGCCCTGTTCCACGCACCACTGTGCGGCCTTTGCCATGTCGGCGTCGGCCACATCCGCAAACGCGGGCTGTGCGGCGGGTTCGGGCCTGCCTGCATTGTTCCAGACGAGCAGTGCCAGCTGGCCGCGGTTTGCGGGGATGGCTGCGCCCTCGGGCAGAATGTTGTGCAGGATCACCCGGGTAGCGATCTCGTAGCCGCCCCAGACTGCTGCGCCGCCCACCAGAACGGCTGCAACCGCGCCGCCTGCGTCAGAGCCGGAGTCCACCGTACCGGTATCGTCGAGGGTGGTGCCACCGCTGCTTGCCGGGGCAATGCTGATGTACGGATCATTAAAAGCACCCGTGTATCCTGTGCCGCTTTCGCCCGTGTAGAAAGTCTCCGCACTTGCGGCAGCCGCACCGGTCTTGATCTCGTACTTCTGTGTATGAGTCGGGGTGTATTTCAGCTCACCTCTGACAGCCTTGCCGCTGCCCTTGTTTTCCAGCGTTACAGTGCCAGAACAGCTAATGTCAGCAGCGCCGCCAATGGTTGCTCCACTGTCTTGATTACCAGAAATGGTCACATTCTGTGCTCCATTAACAGTCAGATCCGTTTTCACTGCTACAAATGTGTCAGATGTGATCTCCGCATTTCCTGTACAATCAATTTCTGCGCTGCCAAAAATCGTATAAGTTGCCTTTGTGGATTCGTTTGCATTGCATACGCCACGGATCGTCACATCATGTGCTTTTACTACCTTTAATGTTCTGGAAGCGCTACTTCCACCAATCACATCGCCTGTGCCCTCATTTTCCAGCAGGATATTGCCGGTACAGTTGATTGTAACATCACCACAGACAACAGTTCCGAACGAATCACTATCCGCAGCGTTTTTGCTGACTACGGTCACATTCTGCGCTCCATCAACAGTCAGACTTCCATCTACCACGATGCCGCCTGCGTCGTTGCTCAGCTTCACATCCACACTGTCCGCAGCTGTAATATTGATTTTCAACTTGCCAAAGGTGCCGGTACCGGTCAGGGTGTGGCTCTCCGGGTCATAGGTGAGCTTGCCGTTGGTGTAGGTGTCACCGAGAATGTTCCCGCAGTTATTGCTGGTCACTCCAATGGCTTCACCATGGTTCATCGTAACCGTGATGCCGTAGTTGGTTACTTTATCATCCGAGTCAGTGGTTTCCGGGGTACCAGGCTGGATGTTCAGATACTTCGCATTCACCGTTGCAGAGTAAGTCGTATCCGTCAGCGCAGTCTGCGTATTGCTACTTTCACTTTCACCAACTGCCACACGGTAAGCACTCGTGGTATCAGTGCGGGTGAACTTAACAGTTCCGTCAATCACGCCACTGCCATCATTACCAACCGTCAAACTGGGTGCGGTAACATCAATGTACGCTTTTTCACCAGAGAGGAAGCTGTTGCTCGAATGGCTCTTGAGGGTTACAGCATCGGCTGCGGTTACAATGAGGGACATATCCTTCAACGCGTTTGCACTGGATGCATTGGCATCAAACGTTACTTTACCGCCGCTGATAATGTCCGATTTCGTAGATTCCCGGCTGGTTTTAGCAATGCCGCCTTTAATATCAACATTGCCGTCAGCTTTTACGCGTACTCTGCCACCTGCAACAAGGCCATCTTCCTCATTATTAACAATGCTTACATTTCCAGAAGCGTCCTCGACCCAGATTAAAACACCAGCGGTGGGAACAGTACTGCTGCCACCAACGATACTGACACTCCGCGCTTTACAGTCTGACGCAGCCTGCTCCGCTACTTGTCCACCACCGGTATTGAAAAGTTTTACATCACCAGTTGCTCTAATAACCGCCTGTTCTTTGACAGTGGCTTCACTATTGCTGCTTGTGATCGTAACATTTTTTATAGGAGATTCCTCCGTCCCGATGTAAACAGTGCCATTTACAGCTTTTTGGTCGCTGCCATCAATGTAGATGCTGTCCTCCGCGGAATCCGTTTTTATGGTCATATAACCATTTTTCGGTGGGGTCAGCATGCCCTCGAATTTGTAAGTCTTGCTTGTAGCATCATACTCGATTTGAACACTTTCAAATGGATTATAGCCATTTTCCCAGTTCAGAGTACCATCTGCTTCGGGGTTCGCGGTAGCAAGTAGTTCGTTGCTCCACCAAATGGTCAACGCACCACTCTGTGTGTTGCCGTCTGCCGCCAGTGCACTGAGGGGACTTGCCGCCTGCAGCAGCATACCAAAGCTCAGCAGACCGGCAAGGAGTTTTCGGGTCCATCGTTTCATAAAATGAGTGCCTCCTCTCTTTCTTTGTCTGTATCATATCATGCTTGCCCCTCCCCCGGACGATCTCCGGCACGAATCGACTGTAAAATGCATCGAATCGACCCGTGCACAATTTTGGAAAATTCTGCCCCTTCTTTTGTGAAATTGTTTCATTTTGAGAATGAGCCAGACTGCTTGACACTGCCTGCGAATCATGCTAAACTTAGTCCACTTTGAAAAAAGCACAAATGCGTTGACGGGGAAAAAACGAATTTCTTCTGCGTACAGAGAGCCGCCGGGTGGTGCAAGGCGGGTGCAGAGGGTTTCGGTTACTGGCCCCTGAGCGGCAGAGCTGAACATGCAAGTAGGCTCTGACGGACGCCCACCGTTACCCGGGCAGCGATTCGCCGCAAAAGCCGATCGTGCAAAGCGGCTGTGCCCAAAGGCGCAGCAAAGAGAGTGGTACCACGGGTGCCCTGTAGTTTGAATTTACAGGCTCTCGTCTCTCAAGGTTTTCGCCTTGAAAGACGAGAGCCTTTTCGTATGTAAACCCTCTCAGTCGCCTGACGGCGACAGCTCCCCCGAGGGGGGAGCTTTAAGAAAAGGGAAGAGATCTTTCTTCGAAGAAGGACCGACTTGCCCGTCAGAAGCCGAAAAGCTCCCCCTTTGGGGGAGCTGGCAGCCCCGCAGGGGCTGACTTGAGAGGGTTCGTCTCACCACAACATCAGGAGGACGCACATTATGATGGACGCAACCAAGTACGCTCCGGGTTACTACCCGGTACCCGCAGGCTATAACAGCTGGGTAAAGAAGGATCACATTGAAAAGGCCCCCGCATGGTGCAGTGTGGACCTGCGCGACGGCAATCAGGCCCTGATCGTGCCCATGAGCCTTGAGGAAAAGCTGGAGTTCTTCCAGATGCTGGTAAAGATCGGCTTCAAGGAGATCGAGGTGGGCTTCCCTGCCGCCAGCGACACCGAGTACGAGTTCCTGCGCACCCTGATCGAAAAGAACATGATCCCCGAGGATGTTACCGTGCAGGTGCTGACCCAGTGCCGCGACCACATCATTCGCAAGACCTTTGAGGCCGTCAAGGGCGCTCCCCGGGCGGTGATCCACTTCTACAATTCCACCTCTGTGGCCCAGCGCGAGCAGGTGTTCCACAAGAGCAAGGAGGAGATCAAGAAGATCGCCACCGACGGCGCAAAGCTGGTCAAGCAGCTCAGTCAGGAGTACGAGGGCAACTTCCTGTTCGAGTACAGCCCCGAGAGCTTCACCGGCACCGAAGTGGACTACGCCGTGGATGTGTGCAATGCCGTGTTGGACATCATGCAGCCCACCCCGGACCGTCCCATGATCATCAACCTGCCCGTCACCGTGGAAATGAGCATGCCGCATGTCTACGCCAACCAGATCGAGTACTGCGACAAGCACCTGAAATACCGCGACAGCGTCATCATCTCCACCCACCCCCACAACGACCGCGGCACCGGCGTAGCCTGCGCAGAGCTGGCCGTGCTGGCGGGTGCACAGCGGGTGGAGTGCTGCCTGTTTGGCAACGGCGAGCGCACCGGCAACGTGGACGCGGTGACGCTGGCCATGAACATGTACAGCCACGGCGTAGACCCCAAGCTGGACTTCTCTGATATGCCGGACATCTGCGCCACCTACGAGCGGGTGACCCGGATGCACATTTACGAGCGCACCCCCTACGCCGGTCAGCTGGTGTTCGCCGCCTTCTCCGGCAGCCATCAGGACGCCATTGCAAAGGGCATGGCCTACCGCAAGGAGCATGGCGAGCACCGCTGGACCTGCCCCTACATCCCGGTGGACCCCCACGACATCGGCCGCACCTACGACGCCGACGTCATCCGCATCAACAGCCAGAGCGGCAAGGGCGGCATCGGCTTTGTGCTGGAGCAGAACTTCGGCTACAACCTGCCGCCCAAGATGCGTGAGGCGCTGGGCTACAAGGTCAAGAGCGTTTCCGACCACAGCCACAAGGAGCTGAGCGCAAACGAGGTGCTGCACATCTTCGAGGATGCCTTCCTCAACCGCTGCAAGCCGCTCAACGTTTTGGAAGCCCACTTTGCACAGGTGGGCGGCATCACCGCCACCGTCACGCTGGAGCTGAACGGTCAGCGCAAGGTGGTCACCTCGGTGGGCAATGGCCGTCTGGACGCTGTGGCAAACGCCATCCAGAGTGCCACCGGCATGGAGTTCCACCTCGAGACCTACTCCGAGCACAGTCTGGACGAAGGCTCTACCTCCCGTGCTGCCTCCTACGTCGGCCTTGTCTGGGGCGATAACACCGTCACATGGGGTGCCGGCACCGACACCGATATCATCGTGGCCGGCATCAAGGCACTGGTGAGCGCGATCAATAATAAATAAAAGCATTTTTTCGATAAAAGGAGAGTACCATCATGGGAATGACCCTGACGCAGAAAATTCTTGCCGCACATGCTGGTCTTGCCGAGGTCAAGGCAGGCCAGCTCATCAATGCAAAGCTGGACATCGTGCTGGGCAACGACATCACCACCCCGGTTGCCATCAACGAGTTCGAGCGTGCTGGTTTCAACTCCGTGTTCGACAAGCAGCACATCGCCATCGTGCTGGATCACTTTGTGCCCAACAAGGACATCAAGAGCGCCACCCAGTCCAAGCAGTGCCGCGAGTTCGCCAGCAAGTACGACATCCTCAACTTCTACGATGTGGGCCAGATGGGCATTGAGCACGCCCTGCTGCCGGAAAAAGGCATCGTGACCGCAGGCGACTGCGTGATCGGTGCGGACAGCCACACCTGCACCTATGGTGCACTGGGTGCCTTCTCCACCGGCGTCGGCTCCACCGACATGGCCGCCGGCATGGCCACCGGCATGGCATGGTTCAAGGTTCCCTCTGCCATCAAGTTCGTGCTCAAGGGCAAGTTCGGCCCCCGGGTGTCCGGCAAAGATCTCATCCTGCACATCATCGGCATGATCGGTGTGGACGGCGCACTGTACAAATCCATGGAGTTCACCGGCCCGGGCGTTGCCGGTCTTACCATGGACGACCGCCTGTGCATCTGCAACATGGCCATCGAGGCCGGTGCCAAGAACGGCATCTTCCCGGTGGACGATGTGACCCGCAGCTACCTCAAGGGCCGCAGCCAGCGTGAGCCGGTGTTCTTTGAGGCCGACCCGGATGCCGAGTACGAAAAGACCATTGAGATCAATCTGGACAAGCTGGAGCCCACCGTCAGCTACCCCCACCTGCCCGAGAACACCCACCTTGCCAGCGAGGGCAGGGACATCAAGATCGATCAGGTAGTGATCGGCAGCTGCACCAATGGCCGTCTGGAGGACATGGAAGCCGCCTACAACGTGCTCAAGGGCAAGCACATTGCCAAGGGCGTGCGCGGCATCATCATCCCCGCCACCATGGCCGTTTACAAGGAATGCATCCTGCGCGGCTGGACCACCGCCTTCATCGATGCAGGCTGCATCGTGTCCACCCCCACCTGCGGCCCGTGCCTCGGCGGCTACATGGGCATTCTGGCCGAGGGCGAGCGCTGCGTTTCCACCACCAACCGCAACTTTGTGGGCCGCATGGGCCATGTGAAGAGCGAGGTCTACCTTGCTTCTCCCGCCACTGCCGCCGCCAGCGCACTGACCGGCTACATCACCGACCCCCGCACGGTCTGATCGGAAAGGAGCACAACAATGAACGCTAAAGGTTCTGTTTTCAAATACCCGGACAACGTGGATACCGATGTCATCATCCCGGCCCGCCACCTGAACACGCAGGACGCCAAAGAGCTGGCCAGCCACTGCATGGAGGACATCGACAAGGACTTCGTCAAGAAGGTGAAGGACGGCGACATCATGGTGGGCGGCTGGAACTTTGGCTGCGGCTCCTCCCGTGAGCACGCACCGCTGTGCATCAAGACCGCCGGTATCTCGGTGGTCATTGCCAAGAGCTTTGCCCGCATCTTCTACCGCAACAGCATCAACATCGGTCTGCCCATCATGGAGTGCCCGGAGGCCGTGGACGCCATCAACGCAGGCGACACCGTGAGCGTGGACTTTGACACCGGCGTCATCACCGACGAGACCAACGGCAAGGTGTTCCACGCCGAGCCCTTCCCGCCGTTCATTCAGGAGATCATCTCTGCCGGTGGACTGATGAAGTCCATCAAGGCGAAGCAGTAAGGCAAGCCTGCTGACAATAAGGAGAACAAACCAATGGAAAAAAACATTGCTGTCATCTGGGGCGACTGCTCCAGCCCGGAGATCGTCAAGCAGACCATCCGTGTGCTTGACAAGGTGGCCGAAAAGTACGGCCACACCTTCCACTACACCGACGCTGCCATGGGCGGCGAAGCCATTGACAAGTACGGCGACCCGCTGCCCCAGCACGAGCTGGACAAGTGCCTTGCTGCGGACAGCGTCCTGCTGGGTGCCGTGGGCGGCCCCAAGTGGGAGGGTCTGCCCGGTGAGCAGCGCCCGGAGAAGGGCCTGCTGCGCCTGCGTGCAGGCATGGGCCTGTACTCCAACAACCGCCCGGCCAAGATCTGGCCCCAGCTGGCTCCTGCCAGCCCCCTGAAGCCCGAGATCGTGGCACAGGGCATCGATTTCATCATCGTGCGTGAGCTGATCGGCGGCGTATACTTCGGCAGTCACGAGACCCACACCCTCGCCAGCGGCGAGAAGCAGGCCATCGACTCCATGCCCTACTCGGAGCACGAGATCGAGCGCATCGGCCGCATCGGCTTCGAGACCGCACGCAAGCGCCGCAAAAAGCTGTGCTGCGTGGACAAGGCCAACGTGCTGGACACCAGCCGCCTGTGGCGCAGCGTGATGCACCGCCTGCAGGCCGAGTACCCGGATGTGGAATACAGCGAGATGTTCGTGGACAACTGCGCCATGCAGATCGTCAAGAATCCCGCCCAGTTCGACGTCATCGTCACCGAGAACATGTTCGGCGACATCCTGTCGGACGAGGCTTCCATGATCACCGGCTCCATCGGCATGATCCCGTCCTCTTCTCTGGGCGACGGCACCCGCGGCCTGTACGAGCCCATCCACGGCTCGGCCCCGGACATTGCGGGCAAGGACATCGTGAACCCCACCGCCTGCATCCTGTCTGCCGCCATGATGCTGCGCTACTCCTTCGGCCTGACCGAGGAAGCCGACGCCATCGAGAACGCCGTGAACAAGGTGCTGGACAAGGGCCTGCGCACCGCCGACAACATGAGCGAGGGCTGCACCTGCCTTGGCTGCACCGCCATGGGCGACGCCATTCTGGCCGAGATCTGAGTTTTTCCATAACGCACAAAGGGGAACGACAGCCGTCGTTCCCCTTTTCGTCTGCACAAAAAAAGAGCAGCTGTTTCCAGCTGCCCTTCTGCGATACAGTTTTTTACTTGGTGCCGTAGATACGGTCGCCGGCGTCGCCCAGACCGGGAACGATGTAGCCGTTCTCGTTCAGGTGGTCGTCCTGTGCGCCGAGGTAGATATCCACATCAGGGTGTGCCTCGTGCAGGGCCTTGATGCCTTCCGGAGCAGCGATCAGGCCGATGAACTTGATGCGCTTTGCGCCATGCTTCTTGATCTGGGTGATGGCATCGATGGCGCTGCCGCCGGTAGCCAGCATCGGGTCCAGAACCAGAACGTCACGCTCTGCAATGTCCTGCGGCAGCTTGCAGAAGTACTCCACGGGCTGCAGGGTCTCCTCGTTGCGGTACAGGCCGATGAAGCCCACCTTTGCAGCGGGCAGCAGGGTCAGCATACCGTCCAGCATACCCATGCCTGCGCGCAGGATGGGCACCAGAGCCAGCTTGCGGCCAGCCAGCACCTTGGTCTTTGCCATGGTGATGGGCGTCTCGATCTCCACCTCTTCCAGAGGCAGGTCACGGGTCGCTTCGTAGCACAGCAGGGTCGCGATCTCGCCAACGAGGTCACGGAACTCCTTGGTACCGGTCTGCTTGTTGCGCAGAATGCTCAGCTTGTGCTGCAGCAGCGGATGCTCAACGATCATCGGGGTCATAAAAACACGCTCCTTATTTTAAATAGATAACTCTATCGGGTACGGGATCACGCTCTGAAACAGCTCCGCATACGCTTCGCCATGATCAGAAGGGTCGTAACGAAAAACGGCATCTGCACTGCAGTATTTCTATGCAGCTGCCCATGCGTTTGGAGCGGCCCTGCGGTTGCGCAGCAATGAAAGCCCCAGTGGGTCTTTCAAGCAGGCGAGCGATCTGCGATAGCAGATGGAAGGGCTTTGCCCTGACAAGCGTCGGGGCCGCGACAAACGCGAAATCAAAAAAATTTTTTCCTTGATTCATGGCCAGAGTAAAACGGAGGCCATTCCAATCGTCAAGCCTGAGAATCAGCGATTCTCCAATGCGGTCAGCTTGTCGATGCGGCGCTGATGGCGGCCGCCTTCAAACTCGGTATTCAGGAAAATATCCACCAGCTGGCAGGCCAAGCCTGCACCCACCACGCGGCCGCCCATGCACAGGGCGTTGGCGTCGTTGTGACGGCGGGTATACTCGCAGCTGAAGCTGTCGGAGCAGCAGCAGGCACGAATGCCCTTGATCTTGTTTGCCGCCATGCTGATGCCCACGCCGGTGCCGCAGAACAGCAGTGCCTTTTCACACTGGCCGTTCACCACGGCGTCGCAGGCAGGCACTGCCATGTCGGGGTAATCCACGCTGTCGGTGCTGTGGGTGCCAAAATCGATGTATTCCAGCCCCAGCTCCTTCAGATGTGCCTTGACAGCTTCCTTCAGTTCAAATCCGCCGTGGTCAGCGGCCAGTGCAATGGGTTTTGCCATGGAAAAACGTCCTTTCTCTTGTAACGTAAACTATAACTCAAGCTTTTTCTTTTTTTGCCGCAGCTTCGGCCGCAAGGCGCTCTGCGCGCTCCCGCTCCGCCTGGCTCAGGCGGTGATAATCCGGCAGCAGTGCCTCCGGCAGCACAGCCTGTCCGGCTGCGGCCATCTGCTTTGCCACAAGGGCTACCGCTGCAGCCCGTCCGCCGCGCAGCGCCGGGGGCGTTTGCAGCACGCCCGGCACACTGCTGTATTTATTATAGCACAGAGAAGCGCCATCACCAACAAAAAACAGGGGCTTTTTGCAATTTTCTACAAATTCTGCAAGATCAGCCACAGCCCGGGCATCGTCCTCCAGCAGGCGCCGGTGGGTGGAAAGCTCGAATGCGGCGCTGTACACCTGTGCGCGGCGGGCATCCAGTGCGCACAGCACGGTGCCCTCGCCGGTGTGTGCTGCGGCCAGTGCTTCCAGCGTAGACACCGGTGCGCACAGCGTCTCCCGCGGGAAGGCAAGGCCCTTGACCGCTGCCAGACCGATGCGCAGGCCGGTAAAGCTGCCGGGACCAGCGTTGACGCCATACAGGTCGATGTCCGCGCAGGTCATGCCGCACATCTTCAGGCAGGTGTCGATCATGGGCATCAGGGTCTCGCTGTGGGTCATGCCCGCGTCCAGATAGACCTCGTACAGCAGGCGGTCGTCCTGCAAAAGGGCCACACCGGCCGTCTTGCCCGCCGTATCCACGGCTAAGATGTTCATAGCGTTACCCCCTCAATGGTGATCCTGCGGGTGTTCTCGTCCACGCGCTGGATGTCCACCCGGATGGGGTCTTCCAGCGCCAGCAGGTCGGCGAAATTCTCGCTCCACTCTGCCGCCACAACGGCCCCCTGATCCAGATAATCGTAAAAGCCTGCCGCACACAGATCATTCTCGGTGGAAATGCGGTACAGGTCAAAGTGTGCCAGCGGTCTCGGGCCGCGGTAATAGTTCACGATGGCAAAGGTGGGGCTGGACACCGGGTCGGTGCAGCCAAGCCCCTGCGCAAGGCCCTCGGTGAAAGCGGTCTTGCCCGCGCCAAGCCCGCCGGTAAAGGCCACCAGAGAGCCCGGTGCCAGAGCGCTGGCCATGCGTGCGCCCAGCGCCACGGTCTCGGCACGGGAGTGGGTGATATATTCAGACATGAAGCTTACCTCATTTTATAAAGCAAAAGGGACGGCAGAGCTCTGCCATCCCTTAGTATAATATACTTTGCACAAAAGCGCAATGCCAAGAAACCGCTGCGCAAGGAAATCAACTTTTGCAGCTTGGCCCGGAGCTAAAGCCTTCACCCCTTGGGGGGAAGGTGGCGCGTAGCGCCGGATGAGGGGTATTTAGGGTAAAATGCTGCTGTCCTGCGCCCTCATCAGTCACCTGCGGTGACAGCTTCCCCCGGCCGGGGGAAGCCTTCATGCGGAAAATTGATTTCCGTGACCGCTGCGGAGTCTGCTCAGGCCGCAGTTGCAGCTTCTTCTGCCGTGTAGGGGTTGGGCAGCACGGCACTCCGGCTTCCGCTCAGCATCGCATAGGATGCCGCCGCATGGGGCCGTCTGCCGCCCTGCTCGTTGTACCAGATGATATCATCGGTGCCGTAGATGCTCTTGGCATAGTCCACGGCCTGCTCCAGCGTTTCGCCTTCGATCATCCGGTTCACGGTGGCCCACAGCATGCTGCGGGAGTACACCGAGTACACATTGTTCACATAGCCCATCACGGCTTTGGCACCGCCTGCCAGCAGGCCGTCTGCCATAGCGGTGTCCACATGGCCGTTCTTGCCATAGAACTCACAGGTCTCGCTGAGCACGATGCCATTGCCCCGGTATGCACTGCGGAAGAAATCGCCGTTGACGGCATACATGCCGTTCACCTTGACCACACGGTGGGCCAGCAGGTCAAAGCCATAGCGCAGGTCGCTCCAGAATTCTGATTTTTCGCTCAGCAGGATCAGCGGCTCGGTGGCGGTCCTTTTCCACAGCCAGCCGTATTCATAGGTATAGTAGGCACCATGGGTGCTCAGGATGCACAGGTCATAATCACCCATCCTGCGCAGGTCGGACACGGTAACGGTGGTGTCCAGTCTGGTCTGCAGCCCCACCGAATCCCAATAGGTCTGCATATAGGCATAGTACGGGTAGCGGGCGCTGTTGATGGTGTTGTCAAAGGCGTAATAGATGGCCGCCGTGCCCACCCGCTTGTTCTCGGCCAGCTGCTGCAGCTGTTCTTTCTCCAGCTGCGGCAGAGCGGCAGCGTTCTCCTCCTCCGGGTCTGCCACCAGAATGCCACCCAGCGCACCGCAGCTGTAGGTAAAGCTCACCATGCCGTTTTCGGCATCGGTGTACACAGAGCCCTGCTTCACAAGGCCCTGCCGGGTCAGTTCTTCCAGCTGCTGCAGGGCTGCATCGATGCGCTCGTCCTCGCTCATCCGGGTGTAATCCTCGCTGTCGGTCAGCTCCGTGACTGCAGCATCTGCCCGCTGCATCCCGCGCACATCCGCAGCCGTCAGGCTCTGCTGCACAGCGGCGGTTTCCTCCGGCTGCTGTGCAAAAGCCGCCATGGGCAGAGCTGTCAGTGCAAAAGCCAGCGCACACAGCACACACACAAGGCGGCAGGGTCTATTCTGTTTCATTCCCATTCCCTCCGGGCCTGCCGTGCGCCCATGCAGCACGGGGCCCTTTTCCGGCAGGCAGGATGCCTGCCCGGCCAATGACCGGCCGTTCCATCTTCTTCCCGCGGCAAAAACTTCATCCGTGTTTGTCGTGCCTTCATTGTAGATGCTGCCGTCCGCTTTGTCAAGCACCCACGCAGATTTTACAAGGCTGTTCCACACGGCAGATTGAAAACGCTGTGCCATCTGTGTATAATAAGGGTAAACTGGGTTTGTGTTGCCTATGTGTGCAGCCGGGCCCGGTGTGCATCTGGAAACGAAAGGTGGTGCTTTCTTGGAAAGCATTCGACAATATCTGAAGCGGACGGATAAGCTCTACCTGCTGCTGTGCATCTTCAGCAGCACCATGGCTGTGGTGGCTCTGGCCTCCTGGGCCGCAAAGCAGGGCAGCGGCTTTGCTACCGATGAGCTCACCGGTGCCATTATCGGCATCGGCGATTACCGCCGTGCGCTGGTGCAGGCCGGTGCGGCGGTGTTGGGCATCATCCTTGCGCTGCTGCTCTCCTGCATCGACTACCGCAGCCTCGTCAAGGTGTGGCCGGTGCATGTGGCCCTGACATGGGGCCTTGTGCTGCCCACCCTGTTCATCCGCAACGTGACCATCGGCCCGCTGACCATCGGCTTCAACGCCGGTGATACCGATAACTACTCCTGGTACAAGCTGGGCGGCTTTACCTTCCAGCCCACTGAGCTGGCAAAGATCAGTTTCATCCTCACCTTTGCCATGCATCTGAACAATGTGCGCAGCCGCATCAATGAGCCCAAGGAGCTGGCCAAGCTGCTGCTGCACCTGCTGGTGCCCATCGCCATCATCCATGTTCAGGGCGATGACGGCACCGCCATCATCTACGGCATCATCGGCTGCAGCATGATGTTTGCGGCGGGCCTGAGCTGGAAGTATATCATCGGAGCCATTGCAGCCGCCGCTGCCGCAGTGGCCGCAGCCTTCGCCTTTTTCAGTGATAAGATCGGCAAGGGCTACCAGTGGTACCGCATTCTGGCCGTCATCGACCCGGAGAACACCACCGGCTGGGCACCCAACGAGACCACCTGGAAAAACATCATCTACCAGCAGCAGCGCGGCGAGATCGCCATCGGCTCCGGCGGCATCTTCGGCAACGGCCTGTTCAGCGGCCGGTACTACGGCGTACCCAACGCCCACAACGACTTTATCCTCAGTTGGATAGGCAACACCATGGGCTTTGTGGGCCTGTGCATCGTGCTGGGCGCCCTGCTGGCGCTGGTGATCAAGACCTTTGCCACCGGTGCCCGCAGCGAGGATCTGCTGGGCAGCTATATCTGCGCCGGCATCGGCGGTGCCCTGATGGCTCAGATCGCCGTGAACGTGGGCATGAACCTGCGGGTGCTGCCGGTCATCGGCGTCACCCTGCCCTTTTATTCTGCGGGCGGCAGCTCGGTGCTGATGCTGTATATCTGCGTGGGGCTTGTGCTGTCGGTCTATATGCACAACACAAAGAGCCTGTTCGGGTAAGGCTCCGGATTTTAAAAATATCAAAGGAGAAGCTTCATGGATAAAATTGCGGTTTTGGTCCCCTGTTATAACGAGGCAAGAACGATCCGCAAGGTCGTTGCAGACTGGAAAAAGGCACTGCCTGATGCGGTGATCTACGTCTACGACAACAACTCCACCGATGATACCGCTGCCATTGCGCAGGCTGCCGGTGCTGTGGTGCGGCACGAATACCAGCAGGGCAAGGGCAATGTGATCCGCCGGATGTTCCGCGAGATCGACGCCCAAGCCTACATTATGGTGGACGGCGACGACACCTACCCGGCCGAGTACGGCCCCCAGATGGTGGAATTGGTGCTGGAACATCAGGCTGATATGGTGGTGGGTGACCGACTTTCCTCCACCTATTTTACCGAGAACAAGCGTCCCTTCCACAACTTCGGCAACTCGCTGGTGCGGTTTTCCATCAACTACCTGTTCCACACCAGCATCAAGGACATCATGACCGGCTACCGGGCTTTCAGCTACCTGTTTGTCAAGTCCTTCCCGGTGCTTTCGCGCGGGTTTGAGATTGAAACCGAAATGACCATCCACGCCGCTGATAAGAACATGCAGGTAGATAATCTTGTCATTGACTACCGTGACCGTCCGGAGGGCAGCGTCTCCAAACTGAACACTTATTCGGATGGATTTAAGGTACTGCGCACTATCCTGTGCCTGTTCCGCAATTACCGTCCCATGGCCTTCTTTGGTGCCATTGCCTTCGTTCTGGCCGCACTGTCTGCCATCTTTATGGTGCCGGTGTTGCACACCTATTTTGCCACCGGCCTTGTACCGAATTTTCCCACCTTGATCGTCTGCGGCTTTACCATGCTGGCAGCCATCCATTCACTGTTCGCCGGGCTGCAGCTGCAGAACTCTGTGCAAAAGAACCGGCAGGACTTTGAAATGAACTTGGTCCGCCTGCAGAATACTTATGAGCAGAAACTCCCTACCCCCCATTTGGATCCTGCCCAGAGCCATTAAGGAGAGACTAAAATGCTGGAAAACATTATCACGCTCCTTCTGCTTCTGGTACTCTGCCATGGGAATTATGGCACCATCTCCAACTTTTTGAGCAGCTTCTTCACCAGCATGGACATCACCGTACTGCACGCTTTCTCAGCTGCGCTGACCATTCTGCTGTTCGGACTGTTGTTTGTCCTATCCCGGTTTTTCATTGGCAAAGCAGCATCTGTATTGCGGCAGTTCAATCTGCCCGATGTTTGGCATTGCTTCCGGCAAAGCATCTGTCTGCGCACAGTGCTGCACCTGATCTTTGGTGTGGCAGGCTCGGCAGCTGCAGGCACTCTGCTGCTGATGGCTGTCTACCGGCTGCCCGTTGCCCCCATCCAGCAGCATTTAGCTGAGGACATTCCCTACACTGGTGCCGATCCCGATCATACCTACCCCTCTTTGTCGCCTTTCAGCAACAGTATGATAGACGGATTCACCGATTCGCTCATTCTGCTGGAATCCGGCAGCGATATCAGTGATACTCTGCTCCACAAAGCTCTTTTGATCCCGCACAGTGAGCTTTCCTCCCAGAACGATTCTGATATAACTCCTGCCCAGACTCTTTATGCTCATTATATAAAAGGTGTTCCGTTTACAGCAGTTGCTACCTACGCCCGCTACTGGCACGGCTACTTAGTCTTAACAAAGCCGCTGCTGTCGGTGTTCAACTTCCGGCAGATCCAGATCCTGAACGGCATCGTGCAGCTCGGGCTAGTGGCGCTGGTATGCTGGCTTTTGAAGCGGCGCGCCCTTGGGGCCTACATCCCGGCCTTTCTGCTGGTCTGGCTGATGCTGATTCCCCCAGCATTGTTTTTGTGTATGCAGTACACGCCCTGCTGGCTCATTGCGCTGGTATGTACCCTGCTTCTGCTGTGGATGGATGATGCACACCTTGCTTCCCACGGGTGGCTGGTTTTCCTTTACAGCGGCATCGCAGTGGCCTACTTCGATCTTCTCACCTACCCACTGATGGCCTTTGGCATCCCGGCGGTATTTTATGTGCTGCTGATGCGGCAGCAGCGCAGTGAGTACACGCTGGCCTGCCTTATACAGTCCGGCATCGTCTGGGGCTGGGGCTATGCTGCCATGTGGGCATCCAAGTGGATACTGGCTACCCTTTTTACCAGCGAAAATGTTCTGCGCGATGCCTTCTCGCAGGCAGCGCTGCGTTCCTCGTCTTCAACCGCCGTGAGCGGCATTGCCTGTTCGGCCATCTCTACTCTGTATGCGAACCTAAGTTTGTTTTTCTTCACACCTGCCTCACTGGCCGTTCTTGCGTTCATCTTTTATACAGCGTATAAGATGTACCGCGCCGGGCACCTGCCTTGGACGCAGCTGCAGGAACAACTGCTATTCTATGGTTTGTTGGGCGCACTTCCCATGCTATGGTATACCTTGCTTCGTAATCACTCGTATATCCACTCCTGGTTCACGAAGAATGCGCTTAGTGTATTTGTTCTGTGCGTCCTCTTTTCCTGCACGGCGATCCTTGAGCTTGTCTGTCAGCAGATATCTTCAGCCCCAAAGCGTTGATCTTTCCACAGCCCACATTGCTGTGTCTGATCCTGCCCGATTCACCGTTTCCTTCCTGCGATCCGGCTTTTTCTGACATACCAGACAAAAAAATGGTTCAGCTCTCTTGCAATCTGCCTGTGCACATGGTAAAATTGTACAGAAGTTTGCAGTTTTATTGTGCAATAGGTGCAATAACTGTGTGGGAGAGTTTGGGGCTCTCCTTATTTTCTGTTATGGACTAAGAGGGAGTGAATCTGAATATGACAACTGTAACCACTGCGCCAGAAGCGGAATACTGGCTGCAGACCGGTCGGATGGAGGAGCCCGGCGCAGAGCTTGGCATCCGCAAGCCGGTCACGGTCGATCGTAAGACGAATCTTCACGAGCACCGCGCTTACTGGTGTGTGCGCCGCGCACAGGATATCTTCTTTTCTCTGCTGGCGCTGATCGCGCTTTCCCCGCTGATGCTCCTTACCTGCATTGCAGTCTGGATCGACAGCCCGGGTGCAAGCCCGGTGTTCAGCCAGCTGCGGGTGGGCCGCAACGGCAAGCTGTTCCGGCTGTACAAGTTCCGTTCCATGTGCCCGAACGCTGAGAGCAAGCTCAACGATCTGCTGCAGGACAACGAGATGGACGGCCCTGTGTTCAAGATGAAGGACGATCCCCGCATCACCCGGGTGGGCCATTTCATCCGCAAGACCAGCATCGACGAGCTGCCTCAGCTGGTGAATATCCTCAAGGGCGATATGAGCATTGTGGGCCCACGCCCGGCTCTGCCCCGCGAGGTGGCCCAGTACACCCCCTATGAATGGCAGCGGCTGTATGTGACGCCGGGCCTGAGCTGCTACTGGCAGATTGCCCCGCACCGCAACCAGCTGAGCTTTGAGGAGTGGATGGCGCTGGATGTGAAGTATGTCAAGGAGCGCAGTTTCCTGGTGGACTGGAAGATCATCTTTGCAACCTTCCGTGCGGTGCTGTTCGGCCACGGAGAATAAATTTTTGCCTGAGAAGTGACAAAGCCTGTCCGCTTTGTCGCTTTCTTTTTTATCTATGGGCCTGCAGAAAAAAAAAACAGAGGGACGACGCGGGGTCGTCCCTCTGTTTTTGCTTAGATCATCAAATTACTTCAGCACGGCGCCCAGATTTGCACTGGTGACCATGCGTGCATAGCGGCTGAGCCAGCCGGTCTTGATGTTGGGTTCGGGTGCAACATACTTTGCCTTGCGCTGGGCCAGAACTTCGTCGCTGACCTCCAGCGTGATGGAGGCATTGGGGATATCAATGTTGATGGTATCTCCCTCCTCGATCAGGCCGATGGGGCCGCCGGAAGCAGCCTCCGGGCTCACATGGCCAATGGCTGCACCGCGGCTTGCGCCGGAGAAGCGGCCATCGGTGATGAGGGCCACTGTCTTGTCCAGCTTCATGCCGGCCAGTGCGGAGGTGGGGTTCAGCATCTCACGCATGCCGGGGCCGCCCTTGGGGCCTTCGTAGCGGATGACCACCACATCGCCCGGGACGATCTTACCTGCATAGATGGCGGCAATGGCCTCATCCTCGCTGTTGAACACACGGGCCGGGCCGGAATGCTGCTGCATCTCGGGAGCCACGGCGCTGCGCTTGACCACACAGCCGTCCGGTGCAATGTTGCCCCACAGGATCTGCAGGCCGCCGGTCTGAGAGTAGGGGTTGTCGATGGGTCGGATGGCCTTGTCGTTCAGGATGTGTGCGCCCTTGATGTTCTCGCCCAGCGTCTTGCCGGTAACGGTAGGCACATCCAGATCCAGCAGGCCCTTCTTGGCCAGCTCTGCCTGCACGGCAGGAATTCCGCCTGCGGCGTACAGATCCGGCATGTGGGTGGGGCCGGCCGGTGCCAGATGGCACAGGTTGGGGGTCTTGGCGCTGATCTCATTGAACAGCTTCAGGTCGATGGGCACACCGGCCTCATAGGCGATGGCCAGCAGGTGCAGCACGGTGTTGGTGGAGCAGCCCAACGCCATATCACAGGTCAGAGCGTTGCGGATGGAGCGCTCGTTGATGATCTGGCGTGCAGTGATGCCCTTCTTGACCATATCCATAATGGCCATACCGGCGTGCTTTGCCAGCTGCAGACGCTTGGAGTAGACGGCAGGAATGGTGCCGTTGCCGGGCAGTGCGATGCCGATGGCCTCGCACAGGCAGTTCATGCTGTTGGCGGTGTACATGCCGGAGCAGCTGCCGCAGCTGGGGCAGCAGTTGCAGGTGCAGTCCTCCAGCTGATCCTCGGTGATCATACCGGCCTTGTAGGCACCCACAGCCTCGAACATCTTGGAAAGGCTGACCTCTTCGCCGCCGTAGGTACCGGCCAGCATGGGGCCGCCGGAGCAGACCACAGCGGGCACATCCATGCGCACCGCTGCCATCACCATGCCGGGCACGATCTTATCGCAGTTGGGCACCAGCACCAGACCGTCCAGCTGGTGGGCCATGAGCATGGTCTCCACGCTGTCGCAGATCAGCTCGCGGGAAGCCAGCGAATACTTCATGCCCACATGGCCCATGGCGATGCCGTCGCACACACCGATGGCAGGGATCAGGATGGGGGTGCCGCCTGCCATCTCAACACCGGCCTTTACGGCATCGGCGATCTTGTCCAGATTCATATGACCGGGCACGATCTCGCTGTAGGCGCTCACCACGCCGATCAGCGGGCGCTCCAGCTCTTCCTTGGTATAGCCCAGTGCGTAGAACAGGCTTCGGTTCGGAGCACGCTCCGAGCCCTTGGTCACATTGTCGCTTCTCATTTCAAATCCTCTTTTCTGTCAAAAACCCTCTCCGTCACGGCTGCGCCGTGCCACCTCTCCCGAAGGGGAGAGGTTTTTGCGGAGGATCTATCTATAAGGTTCCCACTTTCAACAAAAGCTCCCCCTTTCGGGGGAGCTGGCCGCCGAAAGGCGGCCTGAGAGGGTTTTCCTCTTACTTCTTCAGCCAGCTCATCATGCCGCGCAGCTCTGCGCCGACCTTCTCGATGGGCAGCTCTGCTTCCATGCGGCGCTTTGCCAGGAAGTGCACCTTGCGGCCGCCGTTGGGGCTCATCTCGGTCAGGAACTCGGAAGCGAAGGTGCCGTCCTGGATCTCGGTCAGGACCTTCTTCATCTCCTTGCGGGTCTCGGCGGTGATCAGGCGCTTGCCGGTGCGGTAATCGCCGTACTCAGCGGTGTTGGAGATGGAGTAACGCATCTTGGAGAAGCCGCCCTCGTTGATCAGGTCAACGATCAGCTTCATCTCGTGGCAGGTCTCAAAGTATGCCATCTCGGGCTCGTAGCCAGCTTCCACCAGCGTATCGAAACCGGCGTGGATCAGCTCGGAAACGCCGCCGCACAGCACTGCCTGCTCGCCGAACAGGTCGGTCTCGGTCTCCTCCTTGAAGGTGGTCTGCAGGATGCCTGCACGGCCTGCGCCGATGCCGGAAGCGTATGCCAGAGCGATATCCTTAGCCTTGCCGGTGTAGTCCTGCTCCACGCAGATCAGAGAGGGGCAGCCCTCACCCTCGGTGTACAGACGGCGGACAATGTGGCCGGGGCCCTTGGGAGCGATCATGATAACGTCCACATTCTTGGGAGCGGTGATGGTCTTGAAGTGGATGTTGAAGCCGTGTGCAAAGGCCAGTGCCTTGCCCTCGGTCATGTAGGGAGCCACCTGCTTGTTGTAGATGTCGGCGCACAGCTCGTCGGGCACCAGCATCATGACAACGTCGCCGGCCTTGGCAGCTTCTTCCACTTCCATGACCTTGAAGTTCTCGTGAGTTGCTGCGAACTCAGAAGCCTTCTCCCAGTGAGCAGAGCCCTTGCGCAGGCCGACGACGACGTTCACGCCGCTCTCGGCCAGGTTCTCGGAATGGGCGTGGCCCTGGCTGCCGAAGCCGATGACAGCGACGGTCTTGCCGTCCAGCACGCCGAGGTTGCAGTCGGAATCGTAGTATTTCTTGATAGCCATGGTAGTTGTTCTCCTTTTTGTTTTGTGTTTATTCAGTGGCTGATTGTAAACATTTTATTTTTTCGCTCCTTGAGAGCGGAAAAGCTCAGGTCCGTTCCGGGCAGTGGGTCCCCGGCAGAGGCAGCTGTGCTTCGCGCACCTCCTGCGGAGGCTTCTGCATATGCTGATGCATCCCGCCGCGCTCCAGTGCGGTGACGCCGGTGCGGCACTGCTCCAGGATCTTATAATCCGCGAACATTTTCAGGAAGGCGTCGATCTTATCCGGCTTGCCGATCAGCTCAAACACCATGCTGTCCGGCGAAAGATCGATGATCTTTGCCTTGTAAATGCTGGCGATCTCCCGCAGCTCGCTGCGGTTGTGCACGTCGGACGCCACCTTCAGCAGCAGCAGCTCCCGTTCCAGCGATTTTTCGCCGTCCAGCACGAACACCTGACGGGTGACCTCCAGACGCTCGGTCTGCAGGATCAGCTGGCTGAGTGCCTTTTCGTCGCTGGTGATGGTAACGGTGATGCGGCTGACCGCCGGGTCGTTGGTAGCCGAAACGGTCAGGCTGTCAATGTTGAAGCCGCGGCGGCAGAACAGGCTGGACACACGGGCCAGAACACCGCTCTGGTTGTCCACCAGCAGGCTGATGACCCTGCGTTTGTTGGTTTCCATTTTGCTGTGTCCTCCTTATTCCATGATGATGTCGTTGATATCGCCGCCGCCGGGGATCATGGGCAGCACCTTTTCGTCCTTATCGATGATGCACTCGATCCATGTGGGGCCCTTCTGCTTGAGCGCATCCGCAAAAGCAGCCTGAAACTCCGGAAGGTTGGTGCAGCGGTAGCCCTTCAGGCCAAAGCCGTCTGCCAGCTTGACGAAATCCGTCTTGCGGTGGGGGTCGGTCTGGCTGTAGCGCCTGCCGTAGAAGGTGGTCTGCCACTGGCGCACCATGCCCAGCACCGAGTTGTTGAAGATCACGGTGATGATGGGCAGCTCGTAGCTCACAGCGGTGCAGGCCTCGTTCAGGTTCATGTGGAAGGAGCCGTCACCGGTGAACATGACCACCCGCTGATCCCGGCCAAGGGCCATCTGTGCGCCGATGGCAGCACCGTAGCCAAAGCCCATGGTGCCCAGACCGCCGCTGGTGATGAAGCCGCGGCTCTTGGCGTGGCGCAGATACTGCGCTGCCCACATCTGGTGCTGGCCCACATCGGTCACATACACGGCCTCCGGGCCGCACTGATTGCACACCTCTCCGATGACCTGATGGGGCATCAGGCGGGTGGGGTCGGACACCGGGTGGTAATCCTGTGCCTGCCACTCGTGGATCATGGCCATCCACTCCGGATGCTTTTTCTCCTTGATCTGGGGCAGCATGGCGTTCAGCACATAGGCCGCATCGCCCACGATGGAAAGATCGACCTCCACATTCTTGCCCAGCTCACTGGGGTCGATGTCGATCTGGATGATGGTGGCATTCTTTGCAAAGGTCTTGGGGTTCAGGGCCACACGGTCCGAGAAGCGGGTGCCCACTGCAATGAGCACATCGCAGTCGGCCACAGCGCGGTTGGAGGTGTAGCAGCCGTGCATGCCCACCATCCCGATGTTCATCGGGTCGCCGTAGGGCACGACGCCTGCGGCCATCAGGGTATAGGTCGCAGGGATCTCGGCCTTCTTCAGCAGGTCGCGCAACGGCTGGCAGGAAGCTGCGCTGCGCACGCCGCCGCCAAAGTAGACCAGCGGGCGCTGCGCCGCATTGATCAGGTCTGCCGCCCACTTCACCCGCTCTGCGTTGAAGGTGGTCACGGTGCGGATGGGCTCCGGCTTTTTGGGGGTGAACTCGCACACCGCCGCCGTCACGTCCTTGGGGATATCCACCAGCACCGGGCCCTTGCGGCCGCTCTGTGCAATGCGGAAGGCAGAGCGCATGGTATCGGCCAGCTCCTCTACCCGGCGCACCGTGAAGTTGTGCTTGGTAATGGGCATCGTGATGCCCTCAATGTAGGCTTCCTGAAAGCCGTCCTTGCCAAGGCCCGTCGTGGCTACGTTGCCGGTGAAGGCCACCATGGGCACCGAGTCCATATAGGCTGTGGCAATGCCGGTGACCAGATTGGTGGCACCCGGGCCGCTGGTAGCCAGCACCACACCGGTGCGTCCGGTGGCGCGGGCATAGCCATCTGCCGCGTGAGCCGCGCCCTGCTCGTGGGCGGTGAGCACATGGGTGATGCGGTCCGAATTCTTGTACAGCTCATCGTAAAGGTTCAGCACTGCGCCGCCGGGATAACCAAAAAGGGTGTCCACGCCCTGCTCGCACAGGACCTCTACAAAGATCTGAGAACCATTCAACTGCATGGTGTTGCTCCTATTCCTGTTCCACTTCTTATCCATTCCCTCAGGGAGAGCTTTTGAAAAAGAAAAAGAAAAAGCCCTTGTCCCCTGCTTCTTTCAAGAGACAAAGACCTTGTAACATCAAGCTCTCTGCGGTACCACTCTCGTTGGCGTGCTGTGCACACCCTCTCACGGGCTTCCAACAAAGCCCTGCACGGTAACGGCTGCAACCGGCGCTGCTTACAAGGGTTTTGCACCCGTTGGGCAGGCTGCTCCGGGATGATTTTCCGCACGAAACGCTGACTGCCTTGCACCAGACGGCAGCTCTCTGAACAGTGGGGATCGTGTGGTACTTTTTCCCATCTGCGCATTTGTTGATGTAAATTATACTATAAATCGGGCTTTTGTCAATCGATGATTTGTCTCCTGAAGCATCTCAAACATGAAGGGATTTGAACACCTCTTGCGCCTTGGCAGAAGCTGCTGTATACTTCTGATATGCGCGCCTGCGCGTTTATTTATACACGCTCAAATCAGAGGGACAGGAATATGAAACTGAGAGAATGGAATGCCCGGCTGCACGGGCTTGTTATTTTCCGCAGCCTGCTGGACGACCCCGTTGTGGCAAAGCTTGCGGATCTGACCGACCGCATGGAAGCCGGTGCGCCCGGCTGCGGCCCGGTGTGTGACGCCGTGGCACAATTTGAAGCGGCGCTGTTCGAGCACACCACCAACTGGGGCAGCTACCTCAGCGCCGCCGTGCTGGAAGCCGAGACCGTCTGCGTGCGGCAGGCTGCAGCGGGCACCCTTGCCCCGGTGCTGCAGACTGCACTGGACAGCGAGCTGGCCTTTTTGCAGGCCCTGTGCGGCCTGACGCTGGACGAGCTGCTGGCCGCAGCCGGTTCTGCTGCCGGTCAGGCACAGGAGCTGGACTTTCTTCCCCGGTGGGAGACGGCACAGCTGGATCTGCCTGCCGCCTACGCCCAGCGCATGAGCGAGGTGGGCAGAAAAGGCTACGGCATGTTTGCCAAGCACCATGTGTTCACGGTGGAAAACGGCCAGCTGGTGCCGGTGAAGTACCCCGACCCCCAGCGCCTTTCCGAGCTGCCCGGCTATGAGAAGGAGCGGGAAAAGGTCATTGCCAACACCAAGGCCCTGCTGGCCGGAATGCCCGCCAACAATGTGCTGCTGTACGGTGACGCCGGCACCGGTAAATCCAGCGCGGTAAAGGCCATTGCCAACGAGTTTGCCCCCGACGGCCTGCGGCTGGTAGAGGTGAAAAAGAACCAGCTGTACCAGATCCCGGATCTGATGGACAGGCTGGCGGCGAACCCGCTCAAGTTCATCCTGTTCATCGACGACCTGAGCTTTACCGCCAACGACGACAACTTTGCCGCCCTGAAGGCCATTCTGGAAGGCAGCGTAGGCGGCCGGGCCAAGAACATTGCGGTATATGCCACCTCCAACCGCCGCCACCTGATCAAGGAGACCCTGACCGACCGCACCGGCGATGACATCCACGAAGCCGACACCCGGCAGGAGCTGATGAGTCTTTCCGCCCGGTTTGGCCTGACCGTCACCTTCCAGCGCCCGGAGAAGGCCCGGTTCGAGACCATTCTGGCAGAGCTGGCAAAGCAGCACGGCATCGATATGCCCATGGATCAGCTGCTGGTAAAGGCCGAGGCCTTTGCCATCCGCGCCGGAGGCCGCAGCCCCCGGGTGGCAAAGCAGTTTATTGAACAGTGCGAGGCCGGGGTGCAGAAGTGACCCCCGCACCCTCACTCATTCCGCAAAAGAGCCGCGGGAACGCTGCTTTGCAGCATCCTGCGGCTCTCTTTTTGTCCGGTATTCAGAAACGGCCTGCGCGCGTTTACTCACGCACGGCGATGCACTCGATCTCCAGCTTTGCGCCCTTGGGGATGGCCGCCACCTGCACACAGCTGCGTGCGGGGAACGGCTCTGCAAATGCCTTGGCATACACGGCGTTCACGGCGGCAAAATCGTTGATGTCGGCAAGGAAGATGACCGTCTTGACCACATTTGCCATGGAAAGACCTGCCTCCGCCAGAATGGCCTTGAGATTTGCCAGACTCTGTGCAGCCTGCTCCTCCACGGTATCGGTCATCTTCCCGGTGGCAGGGTCTACCGGGATCTGGCCGGAAACGAACACCATATTGCCCAGATCGATGGCCTGACTGTAAGGGCCGATGGCGGCGGGTGCGTTGGAAGTAGAAACGACTTTCATGATAAAACGTTCCTTTCTTTTTTCTTCTATTATACTCTTTCGCTCACCAGCTGGAAACCCTCTTTTGCAAGTTCTGCACGGATCTGTTCGATCTGCGCCGCGTCGCGGGTCTCAAGGGTGAGCTTGAGGAAGCAGCTGGAGATGGGCATGTTGGGGTCAGAACCATCGTGCTGCACCGACACCACATTGCTGCCGCAGCGGGAAACGATCTCCGCCACCTTCTTCAGCTGGCCGGGCTTGTCCTCCAGTGCGATGGTCATGTTGGCCTTGCGGCCGCTCATCACCAGACCGCGGGTGATGACGCGGTTGAGGATGTTCACATCGATGTTGCCGCCGGAGACAACGCAGGCCACCTTTTTGCCCTCGACCGGCAGCTTGTGGAACAGCACTGCAGCCACCGGCACGGCTCCGGCACCCTCGGCCACCAGCTTCTGGTTCTCCATCAGGGAGAGGATGGCGGCAGCGGTCTCGTCCTCGGTGACGGTGACGATATCATCCACATACTGTTCGCAGATCTGGTAGGTCAGCTCGCCGGGCGTCTTGACCTGAATGCCGTCTGCAAAGGTGGAGGCTGCTTTCAGGGTCTGATACTTGTGCTCATGCAGACTGCGGTACATGCTGGGGGCACCCTCGGCCTGCACGCCGTACACCTTTACCTCCGGGCGCAGGCTCTTGATGGCAAAGGCCACGCCGGAGATCAGGCCGCCGCCGCCCACCGGCACAACGACCGCATCCACATCCGGCAGCTGATCCAGAATTTCCAGACCGATGGTCCCCTGCCCCGCGATGACCTGCTCATCGTCATAGGGGTGGATAAAGGTCATGCCGGTCTCTTCCTGCAGCTCCACGGCCTTGTCGTGGGCGTCGTCGTAGGTGCCGGGCACCAGACACACCTCTGCGCCAAGGTTCTTGGTGTTCTCCACCTTCATGATGGGCGCACCGTCCGGCATGCAGACGATGCTCTTGATGCCGCGGCGGGTGGCAGCCAGTGCCACGCCCTGCGCATGGTTGCCCGCCGAGCAGGCGATCACGCCCTTGGCGCTCTCCTCGGCGGAGAGCTGGCTGATCTTATAGTAAGCGCCGCGCACCTTGAAGCTGCCGGTGGCCTGCAGATTCTCGGTCTTCAGGTACAGATGGCAGTCCTTGGAAAGCTTGGATGCCTCAATGAGGTCGGTCTTGCGGGCAACGTCCTTGAGCACAAAGGCGGCGTGGTAGATCTTATCCAGAGTCAGCATGGTGATTCTCCCTCTATATGACACATTTTACTGTAATTGCATGTTTTTCAGTATAGATTAGCAAAGTTGTTTTGTCAAATGAATTTCCTTCATGATAAAAGCCGCAGAAAAGAGAGCGGCAATGTTTTCCGTCAAGACCGGCACGGCAGCTGCCTCTTGCCGCCCCGACCCCATCCGTGAAAAAGGGGTTCTGAAAAGCCCGCGGGCTTTTCAGAACCCCAAAATCTCAAATAATTCTTCCGCTGAAGCTGCTCAAAGCAACGCGGAGGGCATTTTAAATCGTCCGTTCCCCGCCATTGCCGCGCAGCGGCATTACCGTCCGCGTCCACCGCCGCCGCCATGGCTGGAGCCGCCGCCCATTCCACCGAAGGAGCCGCCGCCGAACGAGCCGCCCCCAAAGGAGCCGCCTCCGCGGGAGCCACCGAAGGACCCGCCGCCAAAGCCGCCGCCCATGGGAGGACGGGGCGGACGCCGGTTGTTGTTCCGGGGCGGGCGGGGCCGGTCATTGCGGGGGCCAGGGCCATAGCCCGGGCCGTATCCGGGACCGAAGCCGGGGCCCGGAGGAGGAGGCGGGCCGGGACGATAATGCCGACGGGCCGAGCCTGCCATGTAGCCCCATGCGAAGGGGCCCCAGTTCCAGCCCACTGCATGGCCGATGGGTGCAATGAACACCCGGAACACGAACAGCACGATGATCAGCATCACCAGCAAGGACATGAACAGGATCACGATGCCCAGAACGACATCCTCAAAGGTGGTGGGGCCATCGTCCGGCTCCGCGTAGCTGCCATTGTTGTAGCTGCCATCGTCGTAGCTGCCATTGTTCAGATTTACCCCATAAACACTTGCAATGGTGTCGGCCACATTGTTGGCACAGGTGGTCACGGCACCATCGTAGTCGCAGGCAGCAAAGTCATTTTCCATGGTCTGGGCGATGGCACTGGCCTGACTTTCCAGCGTGGTGTTGCGGAAGCCGTCGCCGTAGGTCACGTAGTAATCGCCATCCTCGTAAATGGGCGACTCCATCACCAGCAGGATCAGCACGCCGTTGTTGTTTGCGGCATCACCGATGCCCCATGCGTTGAAGGCCTGTGTTGCATAATCCTCAGTGGAATAATTGCCCGTATAATCTACAGTCAGTACGCCGATCTGTGCTCCGTTGCAGCTTTGTTCCAGCTGGTTGTTCAGATCGACGATGGTCTGGGTGGTGCTGTCGCTCAGAACGTTGGCGTCATCCACCACACACTGATCTCTGGGCAGATCCGGCAGGCTGGCGGCGGCAAATGCTGCCGGGCACAGAGCCGCTGCGCCCACCACAAGGGCCAGCACCAGAGCGCTCACGCGCTTTGCAAAATTTTTCATGCGAAGGGTTCAACCTCCTTTACCCCGGCAATGCTACCCAGCACGCTGGCCGGAAAGCCACCGGTCTCTTTCTGGTAGTCGTAAACGGCATCGTTGTACTGCAGGGTGCCGATGATGGTAGCCGCACTGTTGAACTGGCCGTACTGCCCCTGCACTGCGCCCATCTTCATGGGGTCTGCAGCCTGCTCCTGCAGCTTTGCATAGAGCTGGTCGATCCGCGAACCCAGCACCTCGTTGGCCTGATACAGTGCATGCATCGTGCTGCCCTGATAATAGGGCAGCGAGGTGAGCGCCTGCGCTTTGCCGCCGTTCTGCACCGCTTCCAGACAGGCCGAGAAGTCGTTCAGTGCGGTCTGTGCAGCCTGCACCTCGGCACTGTCGGCCCCCAGCGCGTTGCCGGCGGTGGTGATGATGTTCGCCGCCGTGTTCATGCGGGTGGTCAGCTCCTCGCTGAGGTTATAGCCATTGTCTGCCGCCACACCCACCGTATACCATTTGCGGGCTTCGTTGTACCGGCTGCGCAGCTTGGCGCTGCCAAAGCCCAAAAAGGCCGCCAGCATCACCACCACGCTCAGGGCCAGCGCCGCCGCCCGGGTGGAAAGGGTGGCTGGCAGCTTTGCTTCCAACCCTGCCAGCTTCTGCTGCAAAGGGGTCAGCGGCACAGCCTGCTCCGGCTGCTTTTGTTCACGGTAGCTGCCCGCGTCAAAACCGCCGGGAGTGCTGTTCTGTTTTTGCGAAAAATCTGCGTTTGCCATTTCAGCTCCGGATCTCCATCATTTTTGCTTTCAGTTCGTCCTCGATGCGGTTCAGCTCCTGCTCGGCGGCGGCACGCTTTGCGCGGCCCTCGCTCTGGATCTTGTTCAGCTCGTCCAGCGTCTCGATCAGGCTCTTGTTGGTCTGCTGCAGGGTCTCGATGTCCACCACACCGCGCTGGGACTCCTTGGCGGTCTCGATGGTACCCATCTTCAGGGCCTCGGCGTTCTTCTTGAGCAGGTCGTTGGTCATATCGGTAACGGCACGCTCGGCCTGCATGGCCTGCTGGCTGTGGGCCAGACCCAATGCCAGCACCATCTGGTTCTTCCACAGCGGAATGGTGTTGACGATGGTGGACTGGATCTTTTCTGCCATCATGGTGTTGTTGTTCTGCAAAAGGCGGATCTGGGGGCCCATCTGCAGGCTGATGTTGCGGGTGAGCTCCAGATCGTAGAGCTTCTTTTCAAAGCGCTCGCACTGGTCGGCCAGATCGCGGGCAGCCTGTGCGTCCTCCGGCAGGCCGGAAACCTTGGCCTTGTCCATGGCCTGCTGCAGCTCGTTTGCCCGCACATCGGCCAGCTTCTTTTTGCCGGCCAGGATATACATGCTCAGCTCCTTGAAGTAGGCCATGTTCAGATCATACATCTTATCCAGCATGGCGATGTCCTTGAGCAGCTGCACCTGATGGCCCTCCAGCATGGACTGGATCTTTTCCACATTGGTCTCGGCCTTGTTGTACTTCATCTTCATGGCATCCAGCTGGTCGCCCTTCTTCTTGAAGAAGCCCAGAATGCCTTTTTTCTCCTCCTCACCGGCATCAAAGCTTTTCAGCTCACCGATCAGGCTGGTGATCATGTCGCCCACCTCGCCCAGATCCTTGGTGGACACCTTGGAGAGCGCAGCCTCGGAGAAATCGCCGATCTTTTTCTGGCAGGCAGAGCCGTACTGCAGCACCTGCTGGCTGTTGGTAATGTCGATCTTTTCGGCGAACTGGTCCACCATGGCCTGCTCCTCCGGGGTCAGGTTCACCTGTGCCTCCGGAGCGGGGGCTTCCTGCTGGACGGGCGCAGCCTTTTCCTCCGCTGCCGGGGCGGGGTCCAGCGTCAGGGTGGGCACAGCGGGTGCATCCAGATCAAAGTTGAATGTATTGTCTGCCATAAGAGATTCCTTCCTTTCCAAATACCGGTTACCTTTTTCTTCAGCTCAGTCCCTGCCCCTTGAGCATGTTCTGCAGCACCGTGATGTCTGCAGAAAGGTCCATGCTCTCGGCGGCGTACAGGGCATCCAGCTGGTTTTCAAACGCCGTGGCAATGGAAGCAGCATTGTGCTCCACCTCGGTACGGATGGCGGCGGCATTCTCACCGCGCACGCCCTGCTTTGCCAGCTTTGCATACTGCTGCAGCACGTTCACCGCATCCGGCAGGTAGTAGTTTGCGAACCTGCGCACCTGCTTTGCCTTTTCCGGATTTGCTTCCACTGCCTCCACAATGGAGCGGCCCGCCTTTTCCATGCGGGTCATGGCGGCAGAGAGCTGCGGGTCCGGCAGCTGCTCGTTGAGGGTGTGCAGGGTATCCAGTTTCTGCTGGATGTCGGTCAGCATTGCGTCCACATCCTCCACGCCAGTGTGGAAGGGCACTTCGTGCTCCACCACCCGGGGCGGGCAGACCTTCTGCGCCGCGCCAAAGGCGATCAGGGCACCGCCCAGCGCCGCCAGCAGCGCCCACAGCTTATACACCGGCAGTACCGCGCACAATCCCAAAAAGACCAGCGCCATTGCATAAAATGGCAGAACGCTGGGCTTCTGAGTGCGGATGATCTTACTCATGAACCTTCTCCTTCTTTGGGGAAGCTTCCCCTTATGTTACCCATGATACCGCACCCGGCGAAAAACGCAAGGGTTTCACGGATAATTTACAACCTTGCAATCATTTGGAAATCCACGGGCCCAGCGCTTCGCCCCAGGCCGCGCGCAGCGTTTCCGGGCGGCAGGCGGCGTTTGCCGGGCTGGTGCTGGGCAGCTTGACGGCCGCGATGCCGGACACCGGCTGCAGATACTTTGTATAGATGCGGTAAGCCGCCGCACCGTTGCAGAACACCGCCTCGATGGGTGCCTTTGCCAGCAGTGCGGCGATATCATTCGGCACCGCATCCCGGATGGAAGCGTCCGACGCCCCGGTAATGGTGCAGCGTTCCAGCGTGTCCCAGAGGGCCAGACCATGGCGCAGGATGATCTGCTTTTTGGCTTCGATATCCTCCCGCGCGGGCGTCTGCTCCCCGGTCAGCGCGGCCAGCATGGGCCAGAAGCGGTTCTGCGGGTGGCCGTAGTAAAAGGCCATCTCGCGGCTTTTGGGGCTGGGCCATGTGCCCAGGATCAGCGCCCGGCTGTGCTCGTTATACACCGGGTCAAAGCTCATTGTCCGCCTGCACTTTCAATTTTATCCCAAGGCGAGCCAAGGTCGCGGCCGGACGGCACCGCTGTGGGGCCGTCGAACCACAGCTCCTCGATCAGTGCCGCCATGCCGTCCTCCCGCACGTCGCCAATGATGCGGTCGGCGGCAGCCTTTGCGTCCGGCGTGCCGTTTGCCATGCAACAGCCAAGGCCCGCTGCCTTCAGCATGCCCACATCGTTGGCAGAATCGCCTGCCGCTACGGCATCGGCCAGCGTCAAGCCCATTTTTTCACACAGGTCGGCAAGGCCAACCCCCTTGTCCATTCCACCGCGCACGATGTCGTAGTAGCACAGGCCGTCGGCATTCTGCGCACCCACCTGCATCCAGTGCAGGCCCAGATGGCCGTACTTTGCCGCAAAATCTGCCACGTGCTCCGGCGGCACTGCCGCAAAGGCCGCGTGGGGCATATCGATCAGGTGGCGGTCCTGATCTTCGCCATCCACGCAGTCCAGCCCGATGCTGTTCATCTGCTGGTAGCCCCTGTGCAGATATTCATACTCGCAGTAGGCGTAGCAGGCATCCCTGAAATTGAACTGCAGCGGATAGTTATAATCCTCGCAGAAATCCACCAGCGCATACATTTCCTCAGCAGTGAGCGGGTGCTCTGCCACGATGCGGCCCTCGCGGTCCACCACGCAGGCACCATTGCAGGTGATGGCGTAGTCGAACCGGATGCCGCCCAGCTGCCCCTTGAGGCTGACGCACGGATAGGCACGGCCGGTGCTGAGCACGAATCTGCCGCCTGCGGCCTGCAGCTTCTTTACCGCCTTGACCACCTTCTGGCGGGGCTTGCTCTCGCCAAAGGGCACCAGTGTATTGTCATAATCGCTTGCCAGAATCTTATATTGCATTCTTTTCTCCCCTATGGAACCAGTTTTGTACCAGTATACCATACTTTTTAAATTTTGGGGTGCATTTGTGCATAAAAATAAGGCTGTCGCACAGGATCTCATACAATAGCCTCATACGCCGTTCTTCTCAGATCGTCCAGTTCCGGCTTACCGACCGGGTACATTTTCGAGAAGGCGGGCCAGAGCGAGGATGAGATCTTCCAGAACATGAGCAAACTTTATAAGAATGTGGTCGTTCTGGACTCCGGCGCGGGCTTTTTCGCCCTTCTGGTCGCGGCGCGGACACCCGAAGTTCCCGGTGCAGCACAGTTCCAGCTGATGGAACTTCTGCAAAGCCTTGCGCAGCAGGGCCGGACGGTCGTGATGGTTTTGCATGACCTTGCCCACGCGATGCAGTACAGCGATGCCGTGGGTGTATTCGCAGACGGAAAACTTGCCGCCTTTGCGGAACCCTCCCAACTGTATGAGCAGAAGATCTGGGAGGAAGCGTTTCAGGTAAAACTCTGTAAGGCACTGGATGGAACATATTATATCAAGCCGCTGGAAAGAAACGTACTGTTTCATGCTGCTGCCCCCCTTGTTTCAAAAACGGGGCTGCTGCAAAATAAAAATGCGATAGCAGCTTGCACAAAGAACTAGTGCAAACAAAGAGAAACAGAGCGTTCCCGACTGCTGGGTATCCGTAAAACAGTTTTCGAAAAATGACACGGCAACTGCCTGTCAGGATTGGTTACGGAGTACCCGGCTAGGCCGAGGAAGCATCAAGTCCCATGTCCGCACCGTTAAGGTGTTGGGTATGGGGCTTTTTGCATTTCAGGAACGTATACACCTCTGGAAAGGTGTAACACACTAGACTTTGTACCAAAGTCGTGTGCCAAGGGTGCTGCGCCCCTTTGGAATCCCTGCTTACATCGCCTGTGGGCGATGTAGATTCGCCGCACAGAAAGCTCTCACAAAAGGCACACCCGGCTGTCTGCGGCGAGGAGAAGGCACTTCTGCGGAAGTGTAATAACCCACTATGACACTTTCATCCCTGTGGTCTGCAAAGTGTAGTGGGCTCTCCGAGGGGGAACGGCTGTATAGAGTGCGTTTCGGGCAAATCGCCGCATACGTGTATACGGAAGATGGGTACGCACGTACGCAGTAAATCGGCCAAGTTCTCCCATGTAGAGGGTGTAATTTCGATAAAGAACGTGGTATAATTGACTCAACAAATCGATTTGTGGAGGCGATTATTTATGAAAAAAGAAACCAAGAAATCTATCTTATTCTATGCAGCTTCTGCTCTGTTATATATGGCTTCACTTATTAGCTTCATAAGTGGAAATGATAATTCTATGGCTGTTGTATGGTTGTGTCTTGGTTCATCATTTCTTTGCCTTGGTTCGACGCATCTTTGTTTAGGTTTGTCTCGTAAGAAAAAGGGAAACGACAAAACCGATGCAAGCAATAAATAAATTCCTAGTATATCGCACTCACTCCTAAGCAGGGTTTGGGGCAGGCACGCCCCAACAAGAAGCTGTCCCAAAAGGGCAAGAATTTTCAAGAATTGAAAATTTGTGGCCACGGGACGATTCTTGCTCTCACGAAAACCCATACTTTTTGAAAATCCGCTTTTCGCAGCCAAAGGAGGATGCACCATGAAAAAAGAGATCGAAGCCTTCGTCAACGCAGCCAACGAGCAGGAGTTGGAAGCCGCATGGAATAACCTCTCGGCAGAGGAACAGCGAGTTTTCGAGCAGCTCATGGAGGAAGAACCACCCGAAGATGCACTGGCATTTTTCGCACAGCTGTATGATGATGCCCCGAAAGAGCAGACCAGCGAGACTGTGAACATCTCCGAAAATGAAATCTATTTCAAGCGAAAGCCCTTGACCGAAGAGCAGAAGAAACACAGCTCTTATGTGGACGAGAACGGCAACCTCCATGTCAAGAACCTGTCCGCTTTCTGGATTCCAGAACTGACCACCACGGAGAAAGTCGGTCACACCACCTACACCGTGACCGGCAGCTATGAGGGCAAGGAGTCCTTTTTGAAGAAGCTGGAGCGCATTGTTGCCAAGAACGCCCAGCAAAAATTTGAAGATGAGGGTGCAGACGAATGACAACTGCGTCCAATTCTGCTATACTTGACCCGGTAACCAATCCTGTACCGACAGTTGCTCCACAGAGTAAGGAGGACACAACAATGTCTGGAGCAACGAATAAAATCACCGCACTTTACTGCCGACTGTCGCAAGAGGACGCACGGCTCGGCGAAAGCCTGTCCATTGAGAACCAGAAGGCTATTCTTCTGGAATACGCTAAGAAGAATCACTTTCCGAACCCGGTGTTCTTTGTGGACGATGGATATTCCGGCACGAACTACGACCGCCCCGGCTTTCAGAGTATGCTGGTCGAGATGGAAGCGGGGCGTGTAGGAATCGTTATCACGAAGGATTTGTCCCGACTGGGACGCAATTCTGCCTTGACAGGTCTGTACACAAACTTCACTTTTCCCCAGTATGGCGTTCGCTACATTGCCATTAACGACAACTACGACACCATTGACCCGAACAGCGTAAACAACGATTTTGCGGGCATTAAGAACTGGTTCAACGAGTTTTACGCCCGTGATACCAGCCGCAAGATTCGGGCTGTTCAGAAGGCCAAGGGAGAGCGTGGAGTACCGCTGACGGTCAATGTGCCGTACGGCTATGTGAAAGACCCGGAGAACCTGAAACATTGGCTTGTTGATCCAGAAGCGGCTGCAATCGTGAAGCGCATCTTCTCCATGTGCATGGAAGGCCGTGGCCCGACCCAAATTGCAAACCAACTGTGGGTGGACAAAGTTTTGACTCCCACCGCCTATAAGTTGAGCCATGGCCTGAGTACGAACTCACCCGCCCCGGAAGACCCTTATCGCTGGGATAAAAGAGCAGTAAGTTCGATTCTGGAACGCCTGGAGTACACTGGCTGCACAGTCAACTTTAAGACCTATACTAACTCTATCTGGGATAAAAAGAGACATCTGAATCCCGTGGAAAATCAGGCTATCTTCCCGGATACACATGAGCGCATTATTGACGATGATGTGTTTGAAAAGGTTCAGGAGATTCGTAGCCAGCGTCACCGCATGACCCGGACAGGCAAGAGCAGCATTTTCTCCGGTATGGTCTACTGCGCTGACTGCGGTTCCAAGATGCAATATGGTTCGTCCAATCACAGGGACTTCAGTCAAGACTTCTTTGATTGCTCTCTGCACAAGAAGAACGGGAGCAAGTGCAAGGGACACTTCATCCGGGTAAAGGTTTTGGAGGGCCGTGTGCTAAGCCATGTTCAGCGGGTGACGGACTACATCCTCTGTCATGAGGACTACTTCCGCAAGGTCATGGAGGAGCAGCTTCGGGTGGAAAGCACCGAAAAGCTGACTGTCCTGAAGAAGCAGCTTGCCCGGAATGAGAAGCGGATCGCAGACCTCAAACGGCTGTTCATGAAGATTTACGAGGACAATGTTAATGGAAAGCTTAGCGATGACCGCTTCGACATGATGAGTCAGAGCTACGATGCCGAACAGAAGCAGCTGGAAGAGGAAGTTCTCTCCATCCAGCAGGAAATTGAAGTACAGGAACAGCAGATCGAGAATATTGAAAAGTTCGTCCAGAAAGCGCACAAGTACGTTCATATTGAAGAACTCACCCCTTATGCTCTCCGTGAACTGGTGTCGGCCATCTATGTGGATGCCCCGGATAAGTCCAGCGGAAAGCGGGTGCAGCACATCCATACCAAGTACGATGGGCTGGGGTACATCCCTCTGGATGAACTGGAAGCAAAAGAAAAGGCGTGACCGAAGTCACGCCAAATCTTCCCCATTTCGGGAGCTTTTGCAAATACTGTTTTATGGGAACTCTGCTACGGGGAACGCCCTGTTGTACATATCGCTATTGTCTGTGGCTTTTGGCAGGGTGCGTCCGCAGGGTGCACCCTGTTTTTGTTTTATTCCCAGTTACAATTCAGCGCCGTTTGTCTCAATGACCCGCTTATACCAGTAGAAGCTATCTTTACGCTCACGGCTCAGGTCGCCGGTGCCATCATCGAACTTGTTGACGTAGATGAAGCCGTAACGCTTTGCCATCTCGCCGGTGGAGGCGGAAACGAGATCAATGCAGCCCCACGGGGTATAGCCCATCAGATCCACACCGTCCTTGACCGCCTCAGCCATCTGCTCGATGTGCCGGCGCAGGTAGTCGATACGATAGCTGTCGTGGATCTTGCCGTCCTCGCTCTTCACATCGTAAGCACCCAGCCCGTTCTCCACCACCATCATAGGCAGGTGGTAACGGTCGTAGATTTCGTTGAGGGTGTAGCGCAGACCAATGGAGTCGATCTGCCAGCCCCAGTCGGAAGCCTTCAGGTAGGGGTTCTTCTTTCCGGCAACGATGTTGCCGCCCACATCCTCGGTATCCTTATGGGTGGTGATGCAGTTGGACATATAATAGCTGAAGGTGTAGAAGTCCACCGTGCCTTCTTTCAGGATGTCAGCGTCCTCGGGCTGCTGCAGGATGGTGATACCGTTCTCGGCGAACCAGCGCTTCATATAGCTGGGATACTCGCCGCGCACCTGCACATCGGAGCAGAACCAGTTGGTAATCTGCATCTTCTGCTGGTTGGCGATCACATCGGCAGGGTCACAGGTCAGCGGATAACTGGTGATGAAGCAGATCATGTTGCCCATCTTGAACTGGGGATAGTTGTCGTGGGCGTACTTGACCGCCTTGGCGCTGGCCACGAACTGGTGATGAAGTGCCTGAAAACGCTCCTGCTTGTTGTCGGGCACATCGGCGGTGGAGCCTTCAAAGCCTTTGATCGTGCCGGTCTCGAGGATCGCGCCCATGGGCATGGTGCCGCAGTTGATCTCGTTGAAGGTCAGCCAGTACTTTACCTTGTCCTTGTAGCGCTCAAAGATTGCCTTGCAGTAGTTCATGTAGAACTCGATCAGTTCCCGGGAAGCCCAGCCGTTGTACTTTTCCACCAGAGCATAGGGCAGCTCGTAATGGCTGATGGTAACCAGCGGCTCGATGCCGTGCTTCTTGCAGCAGTCGAACACGCGGTCGTAGAACTCCAGACCCTTCTCATTGGGTTCCTTTTCCCAGCCGTTAGGGAAGATGCGGGTCCAGTTGATGGAGGTGCGGAAGATCTTGAAGCCCATCTCAGCAAAGAGGGTGATATCCTCTTCGTAGTGATGATAGAAATCAATGGCCTCGTGGCTGGGGTACAGACGGTCGGGGCGGATGCCAGTGGTCACCCATTTCGGGCTGGTGTGGGAACCGTTGGTACACATATCCGGCACGCTGGGGCCTTTGCCGTCCACATCCCATGCACCCTCGAACTGATTGGCAGCGCAGGCACCGCCCCACAGAAAATCATCGCGGAAAATGCTCATTTTATTCTCCCTTATAATTCAGCGGCAGAGATTCCCAACGTTTTTTGAAGGTGAATGCTGCATCCTTGGGCTGACGCTGGCGCGTAAAGATGCCCTTCTTGTTTCCGTTGACGCGCATAACGCCCTCGGAAGTCTGGAAGTCTGCAAAATTCCAGACCAGTTCGCCCTGCACAAAATCGTAGCTGTCAAACACGCTGAAATTCATTGCCAGATACTCATTCTGGTATTCCTGACTCCACATGATAGCGGGCAGCTTGTGCTCAGTGGCAAGGGTGTCCGTGCCGAATTCGGTAAAGACGAACGGAACATTCAGCTTTTTTGCCGCCCACTTGTCCATTTCGGCACGGAACTTGACCTCGGCTTCCTCCATCTCGGCACCGCCGCTGATGTACCAGCCATAATACCGGTTCAGACAGATGAAATCACACAGCTGATAACAGCGGCACTTGTCGGGCGCACTGTTCTTCTCGAACGCACCGGTCAGCGGACGGTTCTGCGGGTCCAGTGTACGGGCGGTCTCAAAGACTTTCGTGAAGTAATCCTTTGCATACTCGCTGGTGGTTTCCGGCTCATTGAACAGGCTCCACGCAAAAACGCTGGGATGGTTTTTGTCGCGCGCCATCATCTCTTTGACCTGCTGAATGTGATTTTTCAGCAGCTCCGGAACGGTGGGGGTCTCAAAGAAATAGGTGTACTGTCCAGTGCCTGCCGCCGCAAAGTTATGGGTCGAACGCATCATGCCGACAGCGGGGACTTCGTCAATAATAAGGAAGCCCTCTTCATCTGCCATCTGATACCACTCTTCTGCATAAGGGTAGTGGCTGGTACGGAAACAGTTGGCATCCGTCCATTTCATACATTCAAAATCCCGCTTTGCGACGGCCCAGTTGAAGCCACGCCCCAGAATATCAAAGTCCTCGTGCTTGCCAAAGCCTTTCAGATAGACAGATTTTCCGTTGATGAGGATCTTTGTTCCGCGAATCTCCACTGTGCGGATACCAATACGTTCCCGGTACTCGTCCACAGGCAAGCCGTCCTTTTTCAGTGTGATGACGATGGTGTAAAGATAGGCGTTCCGCACCTGCCAGAGATGTGCGTTCTGCACGCAGAGAGCACTTTCCGCACCATTTGCTTCTGCCACCAGCTTGTTTTCCGCATCCAGCAGCTGTACTGAAATCTCTCCTGCACCTTCACAGAAAACCTTGTAATCCACCTGTGCATCCGCACCATCCAGCGTATAGCTTACCTCATAGTCCTGAATGCTTTCTGCCGGGAGCATGACCAAATACACACTGCGCTGGATGCCGGAGTAGTTAAAGAAGTCGAAATAAGGCTTAACGATTTTTCTGCCGCTGGAGAGGACATTGTGTGTTCCGCAAGGCAAAGTGCTCTCGTTCAGATCGTTGTTCACCCAGATACAGACCCGGTTCACCGCACCACAGCGGACAACGTCCGTGACGTCGGCAACAACGGGGAGGAAGCCGCCCTCATGCCGGGCGACCTCAACACCGTTGCAGAATACAATTGCACGGTGGGTAATGCTTCCAAAACGCAGCTGCACCTTGCTCTGCACCGTTTCAGGCACAAAAAAATCCTTCTGATCACGACTGGAAACACTCTCTACCGGGGAACGCGCAGAGCTGAACGCCGCCCTGCAAGCCCCGCAGAGTGAGCTTTTCAGCATCGGGAAAATCACCGACTTTCCCGAAAACGTGGAATATTATGTGCATCTGCCAGAGGTACGCGGGCCTGCCCAGCTGGGCGACTACTATCTGAACCGCTCCGGCATGGTGGATATGCCGGAGGAATGGAAAGGCGGCATTGACACGGCACAGTTTGGACGATATGTGGCTCAGCAGGAGCAGGGCGCGTTCACCGAGTACGGCTACCTTGTCAAAAGCGGGGATGTGTGGCAGAAAGTCCATGAGGGACAGCCCGTGCCAGAGAAATACCGGGTGCTGTCCTTTCCTGCGCCGGAAGTCCTGCGAGATTCGGCCAACATCTCGCCGCCCATCCAGAGTGAGCCGCAGCTGCAAAAGGTTCTCCCCATTATCCTGAACGGCAAAGACAGCGCAGAGCGCATGAAAGAAATCACGGACCGGCTGGAAACAGGCATTCAAGAATTATTCGACAGTGACCGCTACAAAGCCTATCTTACCACGATGGCAAAATTCCACAATTACAGTTTCAACAACACCTTGCTGATTGCCATGCAAGGCGGCCAACTGGTGGCGGGCTTCAACAAGTGGAAGGACACGTTCCACCGCACCGTGAAGAAAGGTGAAAAGGGTATCAAAATCCTTGCTCCTGCGCCCTACAAGGTCAAGCAGAAGATGGAAAAGCTGGACGAGCAGGGCAAGCCGATTCTGGACAAGGACGGCAAGCCGCTAACCGAAGAAAAAACGGTACAGATTCCGGCCTTTAAGGTGGTGTCTGTGTTCGATGTCAGCCAGACCGAGGGCGAACCGCTGCCGACCATTGCCGTGAATGAACTGTCCGGCAGTGTGCAGGACTACCAAGATTTTTTCAAGGCGTTGGAACAGGCATCCCCGGTGCCCATTGGGTTTGAGGACATCGAGGGCGGGGCGCACGGTTACTTTCATCTGCTCGACAACCGCATTGCAATTCAGGAGGGCATGAGCCAGCTGCAAACCATCAAAACGGCCATCCACGAGATTGCCCATGCCAAGCTGCACGCCATCGACCCGAACGACCCAGAACAGACTAACCGCCCGGACAGCCGCACCCGCGAGGTACAGGCCGAAAGTGTGGCCTATGCTGTTTGCCAGTACTACGGGCTGGACACATCCGAGTATTCCTTTGGCTATGTGGCCGGGTGGAGTTCTGGCCGGGAACTGGCCGAACTGAAAGCCTCTCTGGAAATTATCCGCAGCGCGGCCCATGAGCTGATCTCCGCGCTGGACGAACATCTGGCAGAACTTCGCCAGCAGCGGGAAGCAGACCTTTCCGCTACACAGGAGGCCGCATTTGCACTGGATAATGGCAATACGCTGTTCATCCAGACCTGCGATTCCGGCTATGACTACACTCTGTATGGCCCGGACCACACGGCTCTGGACGGTGGGCAGCTGGACGCGCCCGGTCTGACCCTGCCGGATGCCGGAGCGGAAGCTCTTAATCTGCTGGGGCAGACAGCCAAGGTGTCGGAAGTTTTGTTGGGTGACAAGCTGGCGGTGTTCCAAGAGGCGGCAGAAAAAGCGAATGAAATTCCCGAACCTGTTAAAATTCCAGACCCAGCCGCAGAACCTACGGTCACGATTCTATGGAGCGAAAGTGACAAGCTGCAGGACGGTGAAATCATGCCGCTGTCTGTGGCAAACCGCGTTTTTGAAGAACTGGACACCGCCCAGCACACAGACCAGGAAAAGGATGGTTACGAGGGTGGCTGGTACGACAAGACCGCGTTCCGCATTGATTTTACCCTGAACGGTCAGCCCGACAACTACGAGGGACGGCAGGATTTTGGTGACGGAGAGGGCTCTTTGGTTCAGCACATCCAGAACTACCACGAATACTACGCCAAGGACGAGAACTGGAAAAATTTTGTTCTGCACAACAAAGGCCCGGAAGTGTGGGAACAGGACAAGGCAGAGCGGGAAATGGTGCTGACCGAGTTTATCCCGTACCTCAAACAACATTGCAATCTTTCGGCCATGGAGCAGGCAGCCACCGCCGCTTTGCGGGAGGAACAGAACATTTTGCCGGAACAGACTTCCTATTACACTGCGGTTGTGGCCTATGTGCAGGACTGCCGCTCGATGCTCAACCAAGGCCGGTATGACTTGCCGGAACCGCCCAAGTTGGCCGACTTCGACCAGAGTTTGCAGGACTACGAGGCACAGGTGCAGGCCGAGATCGCGCAGGAAGCGGCCGCTGCCGGAATGACCGTAGAGGAATACGCAGCGGCAGGCTTTGAAGCACCGCAGCAGGACAGCTTTTCCATCTACCAGCTGCGCAATGAAGATTCCACCCGCGATTACCGTTTTGAGCCCTACGACCGCCTGCAGGCCGCTGGTTTGTCCGTGGACAAGGCCAACTATACGGAGGTTTACGCCGCGCCGCTGGCTGCTGGCACCACGTTGGAGGACCTCTACCGCACGTTCAACGTGGACCATCCGGCAGATTTCAAGGGGCACTCACTGTCTGTTTCGGATGTGGTGGTGCTGCACCAGAATGGGCAGGACACCGCCCACTACTGCGACAGTGTGGGCTTCCAGCAGGTGCCGGAGTTCTTGCGGGAAAATCCGCTGCGCACCGCAGAACTTTCCACCGAACAAAACGAAAACATGATTGACGGTGTTCTGAACAACGCGCCCCCTCTGGGCGAGTTGGAGGCCAAAGCAAAGGCCGGGGAACAAATTTCTTTGACAGACCTTGCCGCTGCAGTCAAGGCCGAAGAAAAGGCACCGAAAGCCAAGAAATCCCGCGCAGCCAAACCGAAAAAGCCGTCTATCCGGGCACAACTGGATGCCGCGAAAAAGGAGCAGAGCAAGCAAACACCGCCGCGGGAAAAGACAAGGGAATTGGAGGTCTGACCATGAATTTCAGCGTGGAAGAAGAAAATTTGATCTGTATGTACCACACCTCTGACCGCCGCCGGACGATGGCGCGGATGCTGGCCGCCTTGCCGGATATGGACACGGAAATGCGGCGGCTGGCAAACGGCACCATTGCAAAGTTGGAGCGCATGACCGATGTTGACTTTGACGGACAGCGGTTTGATTTTACGAGTGAATAATACCGCCAGCTTAACAATGGCACATTATTTTCAGTGAAAGTAATGTGCCATTGTCAACACAGAAATAGCCGGACACGGTGGCCTTGTGGCTGCTGTGTCCGGCTATTTTTCATGTATCAGTCTTTATCTTTTTTCTCGGTGGGATTTTCCGGCAGTTCGGCGGCATCTTCTACAATGTCGGTCACAAGCTGCTGGAAGTCAAACGCATTCTTTTCTGTGATAACAGGCTTGCCGGTTTCCGCTTCAAGAGCCTGCCGCGCAATGCCGGCCACCTTGCCGCCGCGTTTGGCAACCTGCTTGTTTTCTTCAAAGGTCTGTGGCTTTGCAGTTTTGGAAATATCCGTGGTGGAGGCTTCCGCCAGCATGGTCAGCACAAGTTCCAAATCAGTCATATTGTCCCGGAGATTTTCTTTCGTCAGACCTTTCAGCCGCTTGTACTGCCCTGTGGTCATGCCAGACCATGCGCGGGAGATTTCATCGGTCAGGATAGCATACTCCTTGCCCTTTTGTACTCCGCGCTTCTTCCATTCATCCGTCAGTTCGTTGCGGATGCGGATTGCCAAAAGCCGCTGGTGAATCCATTCTTCAGAGTAGCCTTTCTTCAAATAGGTATCAAGCGCACGGTCAATGGCCTGCTCCGGGTCGATTGTTTCCTCGATGCGTTCTTTGCCTACCATTGCCAGCCATGCCTTGAACGGTTCAGCTTTCGGAGATGGGATTGACTGGATGATGCGCAGGAGTTGTTCAGTGTTAGCGACATCCGTTTTGCGCTTTTTGCCGTCAGGAGCGGTCATTTTCAAACCATTACAATTTGTAATGGTTTCATTTCCTTCGTCTTTAAGACGCTTTTTTAGAACGCGCCAATAGTTCTGTGGGTCTGCGCTGTCAGTCAGAACAGCAATCACATCAACGATGGCAAAATACCATTCTTCCTTTTCTGCGTCCCACGCAGTACGGATTTTCTGATTTTCAAAAAGCTGGATAGAGCTATTGTCTTTTACTTCTGCCATAGAGGGTTCCTCGCTTTCGTTGTCTAGTTCTATTTTACATGATTTCGGGTGGAAACGCCACCCGGTCTAAGCGTTTGGGATTCAAAAATCCGAACAATATTTTGTGCAGATTTACCGTTCCTGCATCTGCTCCTTTCCCGGTGCTGTCCGCAGAATGCCGTCCACATTCTGCTTGATGATGTCATATTCCTGCATCTGGCGTTTGGCTTCGGCGTACTGCCGCTGCAGCTGGTCTTTCTGCTCGGCCAGTTGCTTATACTCGTTTTTCAGGGCGTAGAGGTCGGGCAGCTTTTGAAAGCCCTGCTCTTTTAGAGCTTTCGCCGCTGCTTCATAGAGAATCAAGGTTCCTTCATGCTTACGTCGGAACTGCTTTTTGTCAGCAGCCCGCTGATACTCATGCAACAGTGGGTGCAGTTCCTTACAGGTGGTGACATCCTTTATCAGCACGGCCATTTCTGCAAGCCGGCGCTCTGCTGCTTTCAATGCGGCGGCAGCTTCGGTGCTGGCGGCGGTGATCTCGGCCACCCGGCTTTCCAAATCCGGGTAACTATCAATTTCATGCTCCGTCAGGAAGTTCATCGTCCGGGCAGCCTGTTTCAAGTTGTGGAGCTTTGCCCACTTCTCGTACCCTGCGTACTGCTGGGCCTTGATGCTATTCTCCAAATCAATCCGCAGCGAAATTTTGTGGTTTTCTTTGGGCTTCCGCTCCACGAACCGCCCTTTGATGCGCTCGATGATGGCTTCCTCGGTGTAGGCTTCGCCCAGCGTTTTGCAGCGGGTGAACCGTTCCTGTCCGGGCGCACGGAACGACACATACTTGCCCCTCTTGACCTCATAGCTTTGCTCCTGCAGGAGCCGCAGAAAATCGTCAAAATCCTTGGCCTGCGGGATGGCTGCATCTATGGCAGCTTTCAGCTTCGCCTTCCAGCTCGTGCCCTTGCGGTGTGCATCCCACTCGGCATAGCTTTTGCCCCGGTCTTGACCGGGCATCACCACAGACAGACCATGTTCCTTGCACAGCCGGTCGCTGGTGCGCCGGATGTAGGCATAACTCTGTCGGTTGGAAACATACTTTCGTTGGTTCACCATGTCCACGGCACAAAAGATGACGTGGTTATGGACGTGCCCCTTGTCAATGTGCGTGGTCAGCACATACGGGTATTTGCCTTGCAGGACTTCATCTGCAAGCTGTCGGCCAATCTCGTGGGCCTGCTCCGGCGTGGTTTCGCCCGGCGCAAAAGACTGTATCAGGTGGTGGGCCAGATTGTTGCCTTTCTGCATGGCTTGTGATAGCAGCAGTTCAAATTCGATGTCGGCGGTTTCATAGGAGCAGGCAAAGGAGGACACCAGCATTTTTTCATCCGTCTTGGCTGGATTCTCGATGTAGTCCAGTGCCTTTTTCAGCGTTGACTTGATAGGATGTATCTTTGTAACTGCCATATCTGTGCCAGCGCTCCTTTGATGTCCGCAACATCTTGTGTGTACAGCGGCCCCATGCTGTTCAGCCGCCGTGCGATCTGATTGACGTTGACACCAATCTTCTGCAATTCGGCGGTCTGCGCCCGGATGTCGGTGGTGTCGATGTGGACAACATAACCATCTATCAGCATCTTCCGGGCGTAGGCAGAAAAATTCCGTGTGTTCAGCAGAGCCATCTTCTGCCGGATAAGTTCCTGTTCCTCCGGCGTCACGGGAACACGCAGAACAATTTTTCGGGTTCGATTCGTCATAGTTTCACCTCGTTTCTTGGGGGTCTGGGGTACTCCCCAGCAAGCATTTTTGCCGGGAGTGGCTACACTCCCTATGCTTGCTACGTTACCTTTCCCCACTACTATGACACCACAACACCCCCGTTTTGCCCGCAAAATGCAAGAAAAAAAAATAAGAGGACGCTTTTGCATCCTCTCAATGACCGTGCATGACAATCAGACACACGCAGGCTCTTTTTCCTGTTCATTGATTCGCAGCGCACCGTCAATGGCACCTTCTACGATGGGTAAGTATTCTTCCGGGCAAAGCTGCAGCTTGTGGCTGACCCGCTGACGTTCCGCACTTTCTTCCCGCATGAGTTCCGGGTTGAAGTACCGTTCCACCGGCAGACCACATATTTTTATCAGCTGAATCACCACCGGCAAGCTGGGCAACGTGCCTTCGTTTTCGATGTTCGCAAGATACCGGCTGTCACAATGTATCATGTCGGCCAGCGCACTGCGGGAAAGCTGTTTTGCCTTTCGTGCTGCCTTGACATCCGCTCCGAACGTTTCAAAGCCGGGACAGTCCTCGATTTTCGCCATTCTGCATCACCCATATACATTTTATAGTTCATGGACGATTGGCGAAATGATGCAAACTGCATATATGCTAAACTTTATTGTTCATATTTTGTGCATTGTATTCTTCGAGCAAGCGAAATATAATAGAACTTGGAGGTGTGCTATGGATTACATGACTTTGAAAGAGACCGCCGAAAAGTGGAACGTAACACCTCGGCAAGTCAACTACCTGTGTTCAGCTGGACGCATTCCCGGTGCGGTAAAAATGGCCAGCGTTTGGCTGGTGCCAAAAAATGCTGATAAGCCGGTGGATGGCCGGACGAAACAGGGAAAGGAATTGAAAAATGCAGAAGATACTTTACGTTGAAGATGATTTAAGCCTGATTGATGGTTTGAAGTACACGCTGGAAAACAGCGGGTATTTTGTGGATAATTTCTTACATTCAGCACGCTTGTAAATTTTATGCAAAATGCTTTTATGCCATCTGAATGGACACCAGAACTATCAATCGTTAGCGAAACAAATACTTGTTCCATTGACAGCGTTTTGTTAGAAAGTATCAAGCAGAATGAAAATGTTAAGCGGGCGTATGGGCGTATGTTTGCCTATGATGTACCTGTAAACATTGACGGAAGTAACCACAAAGCAAATGTTATTTCGTATGAGGCAAATCAATTTAAGTGGTCTGCCGATTATTTGACAGCAGGTTCAATAAGTGTTGTAGAACAAGAAGAAAATCAGGTTTTGGTTGTGAATACTGAAAATACGGATGTTCGAGTTGGAGATGTGATAACTTTATCCATCAACGGCAAGGAACAAGCGGTGACGGTAGCCGGTATTCTGTCTGACAGTCCGTTGGCACGCGAGGAGGGAACGGAAACCATTTTCTGCTCTGAAAAGACTTTTGTTGCATTAACAGGGCAAACAGGATATACAATTATTGACGTCCAGTTTCAAAATGGAGCTTCTATTGAAGATGTGAAAGATATTGAAAATATTTTTACCGATGGTGGGGTGGTATTTACAGAGCAGCTTTCACAAGTTCAACAACAAAGAAACCTGTATTCTGCTTTCGCTGTACTTGTATATGGTTTTCTCTCGATCATTGTTGCGATAACCATTTTTCACATTATGAATACAATTAACATGGGCGTTATCGCAAAAACGAAACAATATGGGACAATGCGGGCAATCGGCATGAGTAATCAGCAACTCATAAAAATGATTGTTGCAGAAGCAATGACATACGCAGTAAGCGGTATAATTTTGGGCTGTATCATTGGACTTCCTATGCACTGGGTTGTTTTTGAAAGTCTCATAACGAATTTCTGGGATACAGCATGGAGTATTCCTATCTTTCCGCTTGCATTGATAATTGGTATCGTGTTATTTACTTCTTTTCTTGCGGTACGAAGCCCCGCAAAACATTTACATGATATGGCAATCGTAGACACCATTAAATCCCAACAATAATCATCATAATGGCTGGTCTGCCACATTTGTAGCAGGCCAGCTTCTTTACCCTTACAAATGAGTAAGATGGATTTCACTTCAAAGTAAGATTGAACCTGTAAAATACACATATAGAACAACCTGCCGCACGACGGCAAAAGAAAAAAAGTCGTCGTGTAGCAGGCATATCCGTGCGTCCATTTTGGACCGGCGGCTTTTGAGAAAATCAAGGCCGCCGGTTCTTTTTGCTTATCAAAGCGTTTCATCGTCCGTATGGCGGCCATAGGAGGATGCCGCCATGCGTCTAATATTCTATCGAACGCCTAGCTTTGAACTGTCAAAAAAAGCCTTGCTCCCGCACAGGGTCAGCAGGGCTTTTACTATGTACTATACGATGTAGCTACTGCGCGTTTCGTGCTGTCATTATGCCCGGTTGGCCGTTTTCGGTCTGCTGGGCTTTTCTATTGCCGCCTGAAAAGCTGCCTGTTTCAAAAATATTTTTGGAAATTTTCAAAAAAGCGGGCAGAATCGGGTGTTTCAGGTGTCATATTAGCGGAAAGGGAAAAATCCACCCGACATCCCCACGGAAAGGGGGTGAGAAGATGGAAGCTATCCCTCGCAACGATGGCGAACAGTACCGATTCGATGCGTTCTGCAAAGCGGTGCTGCGAAATGAGGCCCGGAACTATCACCGAAATAAGAAACGTCTGCTTGACCGTGAAAAGTCATTCAGCGTTCTTTCGTTGGAAGAACTGGGGCAGCTCACGAGTGTAGACCATTATCCAAGTGAAGAATTTGTATTTTCATCCTACGGCTGTGATCTGCACATCGACAATGAACTTGTTGCCAATGCGTTTGCCGCTCTGCCAAAGCAAGAGCAAAGCATTCTGATTCTGTTTTGTGTTCTGGAACTGGGCGATGGCGAGATTGGCGACCTCATGGGAATGTCCCGGAGTGCTGTTCAACGGCACCGGGCAAAAACGCTGAACGAGCTGCGAAAAAAGCTAAAGGCGCACTTGCCGGAGGGAGGTTAGGCGTAAATGAACTCCTATGAACACACGAGCAGAGATTTTTTGCCGCTCTCGGTGATTCGTTCTGCCTGCGCCGGGGACACCGATGCAGTTGAACAGGTTTTGCGACATTACAGAGGTTATATCAACAAGCTCTGTACAGGCATTCTCTATGACAAGCACGGTCAGCCTCATGTGTGCATAGACGAGTACATGAAACGCCATCTGGAAATCAAACTTATTTCCTCTATTGTGACCAGAGCCGAAACGGTCTGACTCTTTCCACGTTTCGGGACAGCACCTTGAAAAATATGCCCGCAGGACAATGGTGGTGCATCATAGGGCAAACGGATACGTTGCTGTCTGTATCGAGCCGGACGGCGGGTGCGCCACGATGCTTTTCTTTGAAAAGTGGAGCGATCATCACCACGCCGCAATGCAAGCGCGGCTGCTTGCGGGTCATGACATACAGGCAGACTGATACTCCCTTACCGTCAAAGTCCGAGCGTTCAGAGCGTCGCAGGCAATGAGCAGGGCTGCATGAGGAATGCAGGGGTGAGATTCCCGTGGGCTGCTGCCAGCAGCCATCCGTTGGCTCATTTTTTGATTTTTAAGAAAGGGGATTTTACGATGCAAGCGAAAAAGACAAACCCTGAAAAAACAAAAAATCCAGAGATGCTTACTCTGGATTCGACTTATCGTATTGGCAATCGCTCCTTTATCGTTGAGCCGGTGTTCAAAGAAGAAAGCTCCCAGACCTTAGGAGAAGTTCTTCTCCGGCTGATGAAATCCGAAAGCGAAAAATTATAATGACCTTTCGGGAGGCAGCGGACAGAGAAAGCGGATTGTGTTATAATATAGGTGTACAAGTGAATTTGCTATTCGACTGTCCCAAGAAAGGAGCGAGTATGAAACAGTCGAGTAACAAGAAATCCCGTGAAGCAACCGCTTTTCTCTATGAGCGTCTTTCCCGTGATGATAATTTGGAGGGCGAGAGTTACAGCATCGGCAACCAAAAGAAACTGCTCACCAAAGTTGCAAAGGAAAAAGGCTATACCAATCTGGTTCACTTTCTGGATGATGGCATTTCCGGCGTGACCATGAACCGTCCCGGTTTCGTTGAAATGATGCAGCAACTTGAACAAGGGAAAGCCTCTGCTGTGTTCGTCAAAGACCTTTCCCGTCTGGGCCGAAACTATATCGAGGTCGGGCGGCTGACAGAAGAATTTTTCCCGGACCATGACATCCGACTTGTTGCCGTTTCGGACAACATCGACACGGCCGAGGGAGAAAATGAACTGGCACCCATCCGAAACCTGTTCAATGAGTGGTATGCCCGCGACATCAGCAAGAAACGCCGTATCAGTAATAAAATCAAAGGCAACTCCGGCGAACCGATGGGGCTTCCTCCCTATGGATATATCAAGGACCCGAACAATCCCAAGCATTGGGTCATTGATGAAGAAGCTGCACAAGTTGTCCGGCGCATTTTTGATATGACGTTGGAGGGCTTTGGCACGGAACAGATTGCCACCCAGTTTGAAAAGGAAGGCATCCTGACGCCGCAGGCCTACTGGATTCAGAAAGGCATCGGCCGTCCCGGAAAGACCAAGACGCGCCCCGCCACCAAGTGGAATGGCTCCACGATTACCCATCTTCTGTACCAGCAGGAGTATTGTGGTGATGTTCTGAACTTCAAAACCTACTCCAAGTCCTACAAGAACAAGAAGCGGATTCATAACGACCCGGAAAATTGGGTGGTGTTCCAAGATGTTCACGAACCCATTATTGAACGTGCCGTGTTTGAGCAGGTACAGCAGAAACGCGGAAAAATGCGCAAACGCCGTACCAGCAACGGAGAACACAATATGTTCTCTGGCTTACTTGTCTGCGCAGACTGCGGCTGCAATCTGCACTTCCACTTCAATCAGGGCAACCCGGAAATCAAGTATTTCAACTGCTCCAACTACAAGGGCAACCGTGGCACCTGCCAATCCACCCATTACATCCGTGTGGATTTTCTGGAAGAAGTGGTGCTGGGCGAGATTCAGCGGCTGACCAAGTTTGCCAGCCTCTATGAGGACGACTTTTTGAAGGCTGTTATCGGGCACTCCCAGCAGGCAGACGAAGCCGACCGCAAGCTGAAAGAGAAAGAGTTGAAAGCACTCCTTGCCCGTGATGAAGAACTGGACGGCCTCTTTGAGCGCATCTATGAGGACAATGTTTCCGGCAAGATCTCTGATGAACGCTTTTCCAGAATGTCCCGGAGATATGAGGACGAGCAAAAGGAGCTGACCGAGAAAATCAAACAGCTCCGCTCCGAAATCGAAAAGCAGAGCAGCCGCACCATGACAACGGATATGTTCATCAGTCTGGTTCGCAAGTACACCAGAGCAAAAAAGCTGACACCCCGGATGCTGAATGAACTGGTGGAAAAAATCGAAGTGTTCAATGCAGAAAAGGTCAACGGTGTATGGGAGCAGCGGCTCCGTATTCACTATAACTGTGTGGGTACCATCGAGATTCCAAGCGCACTTCCTTTGCCGACACCCGATGTATCGGTGAATACAAGAAAAGGCGTAGTTGTGAACTACGCCCCCTGTGATGTCGCTATTTAGCAAATAAAAAATGACGAATGTTCTTTGACAGCTAAATGCTGTAAGAACATTCGTCATGGTGCGGATAAGAGGACTTGAACCTCCACCGAGTTGCCCCGATTAGAACCTGAATCTAACGCGTCTGCCAATTCCGCCATATCCGCATATTCTGTTGTGTTCGTGAGCTGTGTTGCTCGGAACGATAGTTATTATACCAGATATGGCAGAATTGTCAAGCATTTTTTCAAAAAAACTTTTTCCTCACTACAAAACGTCATACTTTCGCGAAAAAGCCCTCTGCAGGCCGATTTTCCGGCGGTGCAGAGGGTCGGAGTTTCTTTGTTTTTTCTTCAGCAGACAGCCGTGTCGGAGGCCAGCAGATCAGACTCTGCCCCACACCAGCCACAGATACACAGAACCTGTCAGCACTGCAGCCAGCGTAAAGGGCACACCGATGCGCAGGAAGTCCCGGGTCGTGACGGTTTCACCGTTTTTGCGCAGCAGGCCGATGGCAGCAATATTGGCCGAAGCGCCGATCGGCGTCAGGTTGCCGCCCAGAGTGGCACCGGTGAGCAGGCCGAAGTAAAACACGTAGGGCTCCATCCCCCGGCCATCATTCATCAGTGCAGCAATGCTTTGCACCACGGGCAGCATGGCGGCTACGTATGGGATGTTATCGATGAATGCCGACAGCACGACCGAAACCACTACCAGCAGCGTAAACAGTCGGAAGGGGCTTTCTCCCGCCACGGCGTGGAACAGCCGGGCCGCTGCATCAATGACGCCCGCCGCCTGAATGCCTGCGATCACGATGAACAGACCAAACAACAGCAGCAGGGTATCGCAGTCCAGCTCACCCAGCACCCGCCCCAGCGGCTTTGCTGACTTTGCCCGCAGGCAGGCGCGCACGGTGCCAAACAGGCACAGGCCCATGCAGATAAGACCGCTGCGCAGCTCATACACCGTATGCAGCGGCCCGGCGGCGGGCTCCGGCAGGAAAGATGCCGCGATCAGCAGGCCTACCGTCAGCAGCATCAGGGCGGCGGGCACGTCGTCCTCCACTTCCGTTTCCACCTTTGCACAGACCGGCTGGGTCTCACGGCGGAACAGCCACAGCAGCACCGCCAGCGATGCCAGTGCGCCCAGCTCTACACCCCAGAAAATGCCCGGACGGCCCTGCATCCAGAAGAACTCGAAGAAGTTCATGTCCGCAAAGCTGCCCAGCAGGATGCTGGTGGTATCGCCCACCAGCGTGGCTGCGCCCTGCAGATTGGAGGATACCGCAATGGAAATGATCACCGGCACCGGCGAGATCTTCAACTTGCGGGCAATGGCAAGGCCCACCGGGGCCACCATGAGCACGGTAGCCACATTGTCCACAAAAGCACTGATGACACCGGCGAACAGCGCCAGCATACACACCGCCCGCTTGACATCCGGCACCCGGACGATGAGCATTTCCGCCAGACGGGCGGGCATTTTGCTCTCGATGAACAGCACCACCGTACCCATGGTGCCCGCCATCATCAGCAGAACGTTGTAATCCACCGCCTGCAGTGCCGCACGGAGCGAAAAGCCATATACCCCGGCCTCGCCCAGCACAATAAAGAGCACCGCACTGCACAGTGCCACCCACGGGCGGTACTGCTGCAGCCGCAGCATCAGCAGATAGGTGGCTGCAAACAGAAGCAGCGCAAGTGTCATTCCAGATTCTCCCTGTTACGGGTGTCGTTGTCCTCGTCGATCATGCGGTAGCCCACGCCCAGCTCATTGAGGATATAGGCGTTGCTGCCCGGGCGGCTGCCCAGCTTCTTGCGGATGTTGGCCATATTCACCTGCAGCTTCTTGGTGCTGCCGATGTCGGTATCGCCCCAGATGGCTTTGACGATGGCCGCATAGGTCATCACACGACCCGCGTGCTGGGAGAGGAACGCCACGATGTTGTACTCGGTCTGGGTCAGTTTGATTTCCTGCTCGTCCACAAACACCTTGCGGCGGTCATAATTGATGCGCATTCCCTGTGCGCGGAACTCCCCCGCCGGGGCATTGCCGCCGCGCAGGGCACCGTAACGGTTCAGGCGCAGGGCAGCACGCACGCGGGCCAGCAGCTCGCCGGTGCTGAAGGGCTTGGTGATATAGTCATTGGCCCCCAGATCCAGCGCTTCGATCTTATCCATCTCGTCGGTGCGGGCCGAGAGCACCACGATGGGGGTCATGTACTTCTGCCGCACGGTGCGGATGAACTCCAGACCGTCCCGGTCCGGCAGACCCAGATCCAGAATGACCAGATCCGGGTTGTGGGAGGCGAACAGGGTCAGGCCCATGGTACAGGTGTGGGCCACCAGCGCCTGATAATCATTGGTGGTCAGCAGCGTTTCGATAAAGCTGCAGATATTCGCCTCATCCTCCACAATGAGGACTTTGAATTTATTATTGCTCATCTTCTGCATCCTCCATTTCAATTTCTTCGGTCTCCAGCCAGAAGCGGATGGTGGTTCCCTCGCCCACCCGGCTCTCGGCCTTGATCTCGCCGCCGTGGGCTTTGATGATGGCTGCGCACACCGACAAGCCGATGCCCATGCCGTGCTTGCGGCTGTCTGCCGGTACATCCGGGTCGGTGCTGCCGGTGCCGGAGAACAGCGTTTTCAGCCGTTCTCTGGGGATGCCGCAGCCATTGTCCGTCACCTCGAACACCGCGCGATTGCCCACCGTGAACACCTTCAGGGTCAGTTTTGTCATGCCCTCGGCGTGCAGAGCGGCGTTTTCCAGCAGATTCATCAGCACCTGCTGGATAAGCATGGAATCCATGGGGATCACGATAAAGGCATCCGGCGTTTCCAGCTCCACCTGAATATCCGGGTATCGCTTGCGGAACTTGACCAGCACGGCATCCAGCAGTTCGTCCAGCACCGTGGGGGTCTTCTGCACCGTCACCTTCTCGCTGTCGATGCGGGTGACCGAGAGCAGGTTCTCCACCATGCGGGTCAGCCACTGGGCATCGCTGCAGGCCTCGCCCAGCAGCTTGATGGTCTTTGCCTTATCCAGCGAATCGTAGTTTTCGATCACGGTGGAGCAGGCACCATAAATGGAAGTGAGCGGGGTGCGCAGATCGTGGGAAACCGCGCGCAAGAGGTTCGCGCGCATTTTTTCCTTTTCGCTCTCCATGCGCAGCTGCTCCTGTTTTTTGATGCGGGTGGTCAGGGTGCTGGTCATGATGGACACCACAAGCATCACAAGGCCGGAAAACAGGTTTTCCGACAGAGTAAAGTTGAACGCGAAATACGGCGAGAGGAAGGCAAAATTCACCGCCAGCACGCTGATCAGGGACGCTGCCACGCCCCAGGCATATCCCTCTGTATACATTGATGTGACAAATACTGCCAGCATAAAAATCAGCATGGCGACGCCCTCAATGCGGCCCATAACGGCCTGTGTAAGCATCACCATGGCATAGGCAGCGAACAAAGCCAGCAGCATTACAGCGGCATCCCGTACAAGCGTCTGTTTTTTCATGCACATTCCCCTTCCCAAACAATATGTTTTCTCTCCTGAATTATACCATAGCTGTACTAAAGATACAGTAAAAATCCTTTGCCGTAAAGGGAGGACGGGGTTTGACACTCCCTCTTCCCCGTAGTAGAATAGCCTTATCCGCGCTTTATCTCACTGGATCAGGAGAATGACAGATGCTTTATTTTGAGAACGACTACTGCGAGGGTGCACACCCCGCGATCCTGCAAAAGCTGACCGAGACCAATTTTGAAAAGGTGTCCGGCTACGGCACCGACCCCTACTGCGCCAGCGCCAAGGCAAAGATCTGCGCCGCCTGCGGCTGCCCGGATGCAGATGTGTACTTTATCTCCGGCGGCACCCAGACCAACGCCATCGTCATTGCGTCCATGCTGCAGCGCTGGCAGGGCGTGCTGGCCGCAGCCACCGGCCATGTTGCCGCCCACGAGGCCGGTGCCATCGAGTACACCAGCCACAAGGTCATCCCGCTGCCGGCCCACGAGGGCAAGGTGAGCGCTGCCGATGTGCGCAGCTGGTGCGCTACCTTCTACGCCGATGCCAACCACGACCACATGGTGTTCCCCGGCATGGTGTATATCTCTCACCCGTCGGAGTACGGCACCCTGTACACTAAGGCGGAGCTGGAAGAGCTGCACGCCGTATGTCAGGAATACAAGATGCCGCTGTTCATGGACGGCGCACGGCTGGGCTACGGCCTGATGGCAAAGGGCACCGACGTCACCCTGCAGGACATTGCCCGCCTGACCGATGTGTTCTACATCGGCGGCACCAAAGTAGGCGCTCTGTGCGGCGAGGCCGTGGTGTTCCCTCACGGCGCACCGGCCCACTTTATGACTATGGTCAAGCAGCAGGGCGCGCTGCTTGCCAAGGGCCGTCTGCTGGGCCTGCAGTTCGACGTGCTGTTCACCGATGATCTGTACACCCGCATCAGCCGGAACGCCATCGAGACCGCAGACCGTCTGAAGGAGGGCCTTGCTGCCAAGGGCTACCGCTTCTATATGGAATCGCCCACCAATCAGGTGTTCCCCATTCTGGCAAACAGCCAGCTGGAAGCGCTGGAAGGTAAGGCGAAGTTCGGCTTCTGGGAGAAGTACGACGACACCCACACCGTGATGCGCATTGCCACCAGCTGGGCCACCCGCATGGAGGAGATCGAACAGCTGATTGCCCTGATGTGACCCTGCCGAAGATTTTCTGCCGATTTTATGCAGGATATCGATTGCAATTTTCTTCACGATATGGTATCTTTTGGGTATACCACATTAGGTTCGGAGACGGCCGGCTGCACTGCGCCGCCGCTTCCTGTAAAGTGATTGGAAGGAAGGTATTTTACCATGGGATTTTTTGATAAGCTGTTCGGCGGTAAGGCCGAGCAGGAAGAGACCGCTAAATTCTTTGGTCAGCGCAAGACCGTTTTGACCCCCATCCGCGGCAAGGTGCTGGCACAGGCCGACATCCCCGACGAGACCTTTGCACAGGGCATCCTTGGCCCCGGCTGCGGCATCGAGCCCACCGGCAAGACCGTGTATGCTCCGTTTGACGGCACCGTGGAACAGGTGGCTTCCACCCTGCACGCCGTGGGCCTGACCAGCGAGGACGGCATCGAGATCCTGATCCATGTTGGCATGGACACTGTGGAGATGCAGGGCAAGGGCTTCAAGGCACTGGTCAAGGTGGGCGATAAGGTCAAGGCCGGCACCCCGCTGCTGAAGGTGGATCTGGACGCCATCCGCGCCGCAGGCCATCCCACCGCTACTGCCATCATCGTGACCAACGGCGATGACATGGGCGAGCTGAAGATGCTGGCTGAGGGCGATGTGCTGGCAGGCACCCCGCTGTTCAAGTTCTGATCGTAATCGTAAAAGGCGTGAGCTTCCATTCGGAGGCCCACGCCTTTTTTGTTATTTCTTTTCTTGTTTATATTTCAGCATCTTCTGGGCGAAATGTCCATCGAAGAACTGGATGAAGGAGCCAAAGGCGATGATGATAACACCCACCACCATGCCGATGATGTGCCGTGCCGAGGGAGCCTGCCGGGTCTTGTTCATGACCTCCTTCTGTTTTTCACCATTCTGTTGTTTTTGTGTTGAAAATTCAGGGCTTCAGCCGTGCTTCAATGGCCGCCTTGTCCAGCCCTTCGCCAATGACGATGAGCACATCCTGCCCCTGCGGGATGGGGGCCAGCGTTTTTCCGGCGGCGGTGGCGTTCAGTTCCAGCCAGCCGGTCTGCCCGCCCGGGTCCGGCGCAAAGCCCTTCACCCGCAGCACATGGCCGCAGGCGGCATCCGCAAACAGGCGGTCTGCCGCAGCCTGCAGCTGCTGCAGCGTCAGGTGCTGTTCCAGAAAGCAGAGGGACGAAAAGGCTTTGTGCTCGTCAAAGTGCAGCTTTTCGCAGCTGGCCTGCCGGTATCCGCAGGACGCAAGGGCGGCAAGGTCGGCTTCGGTGAGCTGTGCCCAGTCCTTTGTCAGGATCTCCTCCGGCGCAAAGCGGCGGGAGCACTTGCAGCCTTCCAGCGCCCGGGTCAGGTGGGCCGCAGCGGCGGCCGTCTGGGCCTGCCCGGCCTGCCGGGTACGGCTGAGCAGCACCCGGCCCGCGTTGGCGGTCTCGGATGCCAGCAGATACTCTGCCTGCGGGGACAGGGTCTCGGGCAGCATGGCGTCCACAATGGCGATCACATTGCCCACCTGATACCAGCGGTCCAGCGGGTCGTCCCGCAGCACGTCAAAGAACTCGTCCACATCAAAGATGCCGCTGGGCTCCACCACCACCCGGTCGAACCCGCGCATGGCCATGGCAATGAGCTTGGTGCGCATCCGGCGCTGGTGAGTGTCGCAGTCACACCCGCCGCTGATGGTCTCAAGGTCGCAGCGGGGGCCCAGAAGGTCCTGCACCAGCATCGCGTCCACATTCACGGCCCCAAAGTCGTTTTCCAGAATGCAGACGTTGTGGCCCTGTTCCACCAGATACCGGACATACCGGCGCAGAAAGGTGGTCTTTCCTGCCCCCAGAAAGCCGGTGATAAGGTCTACCTGTACCATGATAAAAAGCACCTCCCATGCTGTTTTTGCTCCCGGCCGGGCATCAGCCGCAGTCCGAGCTATGGCTGTTTTCGATGATCTGCCGGGCAGCGGGCGCGATCCGGGCCGGGATGTTGGCGGGCTTTGCAAGGAAATAGCCCTGCAGGCCGTCCACGCCCAGCTCCAGCACCTTTTTCAGCTCCTCGGCCGTCTCCACGCCCTCGGCAATGATCTGCATGCTGCGCGGGTGGGCATAGGCCACGATGTTCTGCACGATCTGCTGTTTGTCGGGGTCGGTGTCGATGCCGCGGATGATGGTGAGATCCACCTTGATGAACCGGGGTGAAAGCTCCAGCAGGCTGCCCTCGTTGGAGTAGCCGCTGCCATAATCATCCAGCGCGAACACGCCGGAAGAGCTCGGCGCACGGCGCTTTGCCTCCATTGCTTCCCGGTCGATCGCCTCTTCCTCGGTGATCTCGATCACCACCTGGCGGAGCAGCTCATGCCAGCGGCTGTCCATATACTCGCAGTCCTCCTGCGGCAGGGCAATGCTTGCAATGGAGTTGATGAACAGCAGCGCGTCCCTGCGCACAAGACCCTCGCTGCGCAGGTGGTCAAAGGTCTCCAGCGACTTGAAGAAGGTCAGCCGTTCGATCTCCTGCAGTGCCCCCTGCTCCCGCGCCAGCTTCATGATGGCGGCAGGCGAACGCAGTCTCTCCATATCGGAGCGCATCAGGGCTTCGTAGGCCATCACCCGGCCATCGTGGGCCGAGAAGATGGGCTGGAACATATAGTACACCCGTTCCTCGGTAAGCAGCTGCTGGAAGTCCCGCCGCAGCTGTGCGGTCTGGGCTTCCCTGCGGTAGCTTTCCATGCTGAACTCCTGCAGGCAGCCCTTGTGGGAGTGCTTGACCTGATACAGCGCAAAGTCGGCATATTTTTTCAGGGTCTCCATGTCCCGGCTGTCCTCCGGGTACCATGCCATGCCGCCCGAGATGCTGATGCGCAGTTCGCTGCCGCCGGGCAGCACCGCCACGCTCTTCTGCATGGCGTCGCTCAGGATGCGCACCTTTTCCCGGATCTGTTCCCGCCCGGGATAGCCGTAGAACAGCAGCATGAACTCATCGCCGGACAGGCGGGCCACCACCGTGCCGGCGGGGGTATTTTCTGCCAGACAGAGGCCGGTGCGGTGGATGTACTGGTCGCCCCAGTCGTGGCCGTAGGTGTCGTTGATGTGCTTGAGGTTGTCCAGATCCATCATCAGCAGGGCTGCGGTGCCCAGCTGCTGCGGGTCCTCAAACAGCTCCCCGCACACCCGCTGGAAGGCCTGACGGTTGTACAGGCCGGTGAGGATATCGTAGTCCCGTTCGTGCTCGATGCGCAGGCGCTCCAGCGTGGCGATGGTGACATCCTCGGCCAGACCCACCTGCACGTTCCAGTCTTTGGTGACGCGCAGCAGAACGTAGCGGGTCTGGCCATCCTTGCGGATGGTCAGCAGCTTGTCTCCCCTTTCCGTGGTGGTGCAGGGGCGGGAAAGCTGGATCCGGGTCAGCGTCTCCTCAAAGCGGCGCACGCTCAGGAAGCAGTCCGCGGGCTTGGGTTCACCCAGCAGGGAAAAAAAGTTATCGGTAACATACACGCTGCCGGTGTCGAACCGCAGCTCATAGCCGCCCAGCTCCACACTGGCCATATCCATGATGCGCAGAAACTTTGTGGAGTTGTTCAGCAGCTCGCTGTTCAGGCTGGTCAGTGCATCGGCCAAACGATCCAGCTCTCGGATCTTTGTATGGGACAGCTCCGGGAACTTCTTTTTCTCCTGCCCGTCCACCACCTCGTGATACAGCAGCTCCACCGGGCGGGCCAGCTTGCGGGCGATCAGCAGGCTGCTCAGAATGCCCAGCACCAGCGTGCCCACCACCACAGCGGTGAGCACATGCCGGACATTCTGCGCAAAGGCGAACAGCGTCTTGCTGTTCACTGCACCGATCAGCAGCCAGTGCTCCTCGGAGAAGGGCGCGTTGCGGCTGTACAGGAAGATGGGCATTGCCACCGCGTAGTAATCCCGTTTGTGCAGGTTCAGCCAGCAGCCGTCTGCCCGCCTCTCGCAGCGCATCATGCTTTCCGGCGCTTCCAGTGCATAGCTATCCTGACTGGACGTGACCGACTTGCTGACCACGAATTCCTCGGCGTCCTCGTCCGCAGTGGTGGACACCAGAAAATACGCGCCTCTTTTCTCGTTCTGCAGCTCTTCATAGGGCATTTTTTCCTGCACATAGCTGGTGAGCAGCTCCACGCCCACCACGCCGTACACCGTGCCGTCCGGCAGGATCAGCGGCTGAGAGTAGGCAATGGCCGAGCGGTCATCGCCCGAGATCGTGTACACGCTGGTGGTCCAGCGGCCGTAATATTCCTCGCTCAGGCGGGCATTGTCCTCATAGGCCCGCAGGAACGGCTCCTTGAAAAAGCCCCGGCCCTTCAGGCCGTAGTAGCGCAGGACAGGCTGCCAGCTTTTATCGGTGGTGATGCCCAGCGCCTTGACCACCGCCGCGCTGCCGCGCTCGATCAGCAGATCGGCATTCTCCTCCGAGGGGCGGGCATCCGGGTCCAGATCCCGCAGGTAGATGCCGGGCACACCGCTGCCCACATCCAGAAGGCGCAGATCCTCGGTGTTCAGCACCACAAAAATACCGGTGACAGACCGTGCGCGCAGGGTGTTGACCAGCTCCGGTGCAATGGCGGCAAGCAGAGCGCTGCTCTGTTCACTGTCGGTGTTCAGGGCATCCAGATCCAGACGGCCCGTGTTCACCATGGAAAGGGTGGCCCGGTCGATGTAGTCCGAGAGATCGGTCAGGTCCTGTGCATTCTGCATCAGGTCCTGCATGTAACCGACGCGGTTGCGCACCTGCATGGCAAGCATGTCCTTTGCGTTCTGGTTCAGCCTGCCGCCCACATCGGTGACGCAGATGCTGATCACGAGCAGCAGGACCTCTGCCACCAGTACCAGCATCATCGCCCCGAAAATGGTGCGGAAGATCGGTTGCGTCTTTTCTCCGCGCCGGGGCGTCTGTGTGCCCTGCGCTGCCCGCCTGTGCAGCATCATTCCTCACCTCTTTTTCTCCGTATGTCCCGCGCAGCTCAGCCCTCGTACTGTGCAAGCTTTGCGCAGATGTCCTGATACCATGCCTCAAAATACTCGTCGGTCAAAAACTCGGCCTCTGCCTCGGCGGCACTCTGGCCCTCGGCAATGCGCTGGACCACTGTCTCGCGGTCCGCTGCGGCAAGGTCGCTCAGGCCGTATTCCAGCACCTTGCGGGCGCTGTTGCTGCCTGCAAAGGCGTGGGGCGTATACAGACGATTCCCGTTCACCGTATCCACCGCAACCGCCAGCGTCTGCTGCATGTTATCGTCCAAGGTCAGGCCGCTGGCAAGGATCTCCTGCATATCGTTGGCCTTCCGGGTGACAGGCAGATAGCCCGAGCCCACCGAGAACGCAATGTTGTTCTCCGCCCGGACGAACCATTTGAGGAACTCCACCGAGGCCTTGACCTCCTCCTCTTTGGCTGCTGTCACCACCATGCCGGCACCCTGCTGCACCGCTACCGCCTCGCCGCCTTCAAACTGCGGGGCGGGCAGTGTCTTCAGACTGATCTCATGGCTCTCGTTGGCGTCGTTCGTCACCCTGGCGGGGAAGAAGGTGGCGCTGGAGCTGGAGCCCACATAGGCCAGCACGTTGCCGGTCTTGATATCATCGCTGCGGAAGCGGCCGGTGGCGGCAAACCAGCCCCTGACAAAGGGAACATAGTAATTGTCCCACAGCCTGCGGGCCACATCGCGCTCAAAGTTAACGGTCATTCTGCCGTCCTTCACCGCAAAGATGGTGTCGCCCAGCTGCTGTGCGCCCACCAGCATATAGTTTGCCATGGCATCACGGCCGAACAGCGCCTTGCCGTCATCCGGCGCAGCGGTCTGGGCATCGGTCCAGTTGTAGTATTTTTCTGCGGCGGCCGTCAGCCCCTCCATGGTGGCAAGGTCCTCGTAGCGGACACCGGCGGCATCGGCAAAGGCCTGCCAGTCGGTATCATTGAGGAACAGCAGCTCGGTGGATTTTGCCACCGGGAAGATCTTGATGCTGTCGTCCTCCCCGAAGCCTCCCTCCGAGAGGTAGCCCTCCACGAACTGAGCCTTTTCCTCCTCGGTCAGGCAGGGGGCAAGGTCCACCACCATGCCCATCTGGTCCAGCGCATAGGCGGTGTCGGCGTAGGCCGAGAAGATATTGGGCATGGCGGCAGCGCCCACCTTGCCCTCGGCAGAGTCCATCACGCTGGTTTCCAGATCGTTGACGCTGCCCTGACTCTCGGTGGACACCTTGATGCCCTTTTGGGCACCGACGGTCTCGTTGAACTGCTCCACAAGTCTGGTAAAGCTTTCCAGCTGGTCGCCATTGTAATAGGTCCACACCATGATATTGGTCACTTTGGCGGGCACTTCTGGCCCGGCACTGTCGCTGCAGCCGGCGCAGCCCAGTGCCAGTGCCGCCGCGCACAGTCCGCACAGCAGCGACTTGATCTGTTTTTTCATTGGTTTTCTCCCTCCGGGTGCTGCACAGCAGGCTTGCCCGCCCGTGTCCAGTTTACATCCAGTTTATCATACCATCATTTTCCGCTGGCGTAAACAGAAACGCGCAAAAATCACCCACAGCGCAGAGAGAAAGGCCCCGACCAGCCGGAAAAACCGGCTTTTGGGCAGCACAAAGGGCCGTCCCCCGCATTCGGAGACGGCCCTTTGCTTTATGATAACCCTGACTTTTGGGAGAAACGCATCAGCCCTTCAGTTCCAGCAGTGCATCGCCCTGCTTCACGGTACCGGAGGCTTTGGGGGTGACCGCTGCATACTCGTCGGTGTTGCAGACGATCAGCGGCGTGGTGACGGGATAGCCCTCGGCCTTGATGGCCTCGATGTCAAAGCGGATCAGCGGCTGGCCCTTGCGCACCTTGTCGCCCTCATTGACGAGGTAGGTGAAGTACTTTCCGCCCAGCTTGACGGTGTCGATGCCAATGTGCATCAGCAGCTCCGCGCCGTCAACGGTGGTCATGCCCACCGCGTGGTGGGTGTCGAAGGTGGAAGAGATCTCGCCGTCGGCAGGAGCCACCAGCTCACCCACCGCAGGCTCGATGGCAATGCCGTCGCCCAGCGCACCGCTGGCAAAGGCCTCGTCCTTCACCTCGGCCAGCGGGACAACGGTGCCGGTGAGGCAGGCTGCAAGCACGGTATCCTTTGCGGCTGCTGCCGGAGCTGCGGGAGCCGCTGCCGGGGCGGGTGCTGCAGCCGCTGCCGGGGTCTTGGGTGCATTTTCCAGATAATCCTCCAGCTTTGCCTTGATGACTGCCACCTTGGGGCCGTACACCACCTGAACGCCATTGCCTTTGCAGATGACGCCGGAGGCACCGGAGGCCTTGAGCACATCCTGCCGGACCAGCGCAGCATCCTTGACGGTGCAGCGCAGGCGGGTGGCACAGCAGTCCACGTCGGACAGGTTGTCGGTGCCGCCCAGACCTTCCACGATCAGGGCGCTGACCGGGTCATCCCCTGCGGGGGCGTTGCTGCCGGAAGCGGCGCTGCGGGCGTTCACGTCCGCACGGGTGTACAGCTTGACCTCCTCCGCATCGTCGCGGCCCGGGGTCTTGTAGTCAAACTTGGAGATCATGAAGCGGAAGATCAGGTAGTACAGCACAAAATACACCGCACCCACAACGACCACCCAGATCCAGTGGGTCTTGGCGTTGCCCTGCATCGCGCCGAACAGCACCAGATCGATCAGACCGCCGGAGAAGGTCATGCCCACGCCCACGTTCAGGATATGCATGAGCATGAAGGACAGGCCCGCCAGCACGCAGTGCACGGCGTACATGGGCAGTGCCACAAAGATGAAGGTGAACTCCAGCGGCTCGGTGATGCCGGTGAGGAAGGCGGTCAGGGCTGCAGAAAGCAGCAGGCCGCCTGCCGCCTTTTTCTTTTCCGGCTTTGCGCAGTGGTACATTGCCAGCGCAGCGCCGGGCAGGCCGAACATCATAAAGGGGAATTTACCGGCCATGAAGCGGGTAGCGCTGACCGAGAACACAGTAGTGGACTTGGAGGCCAGCTCTGCAAAGAAGATGTTCTGGGCACCGGTCACGGTGACGCCGTCGATGATGGCGGTGCCGCCCACAGCGGTCTGCCAGAACGGCATATAGAACACATGGTGCAGGCCGAAGGGGATCAGTGCGCGCTCCAGCAGGCCGTAGATAAAGGTGCCTGCATAGCCGGAAGCCAGCACCAGTGCGCCCAGCGCAGCAATGCCGCTTTGCACCACCGGCCAGATGTAGAACATGGCGATGCCGACTACCAGATACACGATGGAGCTGATGATGGGCACAAAGCGGGTGCCGCCGAAGAAGGCCAGAACCTGCGGCAGCTCGATCTTATAGAACTTGTTGTGCAGGGCTGCCACGCCCAGACCGACCACGATGCCGCCAAACACGCCCATCTGCAGGGTGGTGATGCCCAGCATGGTGGTGGTGGAGTTGGCGGGCATTGCGTCCACGCCGCCTGCGGCGTTGATCATGGCCTGAATGGCCGTGTTCATGATGATATAGGCCACCGCACCGGACAGGGCGGCCACCTCTTTTTCCTTGCGGGCCATGCCGATGGCCACGCCCATGGCGAACAGCAGGGCCAGATTGTTGAACACAGCGCTGCCGGTCTGGCTCATCACGTCCAGAATGGTGTAGATCAGGGTACCGGGGTGGATGACGCTGTTCAGGCCATAGGCCGCCAGCATGGTCTCGTTGGTGAACGAGCTGCCGATGCCCAGCAGCAGGCCCGCCACGGGCAGCAGTGCAATGGGCAGCATAAAGCTGCGTCCGACACGCTGCAGCACGCCAAAGATCTTGTCTTTCATCTTCAATTCTCCTTTTTCCAAATTCATATCCAGCAAATATATCCACACGCAGGCGCGGCCTGCGGAGAATCAGAGGTACGGCGGTGCGGGAAAACCAATTTTTGCAGCTTGACCCGGAGCGAAAGCCTTCACCCCTTGGGGACAGATTTCTCCCGCGCCGGGGGAAAATGTCGCATAGCGACAAAAGGGGGAGCAGGTGGCGCGTAGCGCCGGATGAGGGGTATTTAGGGTAAAATGCTGTTGTCCTGCGCCCTCATCAGTCACCTGCGGTGACAGCTTCCCCCGACCGGGGGAAGCCTTTATTCGGAAAGTTGATTTCCATGTGCGGCGACCGGCTTACTTTCCCATCCGGATGCGCTTCAGGTGGATGGTGAGGAACACCAGCTCCTCGTCCGAAAGCTCCTTGTTCCATGTGTTGCGCACGTAATCCGCTAGGCAGCAGGCACATTTATAATGTTCGCTGCAGTTCCGTGCGATCAGCGCCCGGAACATCTCATCGTGGGCATCGTTCTCGCTCTCCTGTTTGCCCTGAAACACCCGCTGCGCAAAAAAGCGCAGATGCACCGTGAAGCGGCTGAAATCCAGCGCGTCCCGGTCAAAATGGCAGCCGTAGAAGCACTCCACCACCTGCACGCAGCCGTCCACAAAGCGGGTAACGTCGTTCACCACGCTCATGGTGGTGTTCAGCTCCGCATTGACGATGTGCAGGGCGATGAAGCCGCCCTCGTCGTCCGAGAGGTCTGCTTTGCAGCGCTGGCGGATGATTGCCAGACAGTCCATGCCAAGGCGGTACTCCTGCGGATAGAATTCCCGGATCGGTGCCATGAGCGGGTTAGAGAAGCGAATGCCCTGCTCACTGCGCTGGATGGCAAAGCTGATGTGGTCGGCCAGCGTGATGAGCAGGCTCTCGTTCAGCGGGTAGTTCACCCGGCTGCGGATCATTGCCACCAGCTCATCGGTGAGCAGCAGATGCTCATAGGGGATCTGTTCCAGCAGCTCCACCAGCTTCTGCTGCACGGCAGGGCTGGTCATGCGGTAGCTGCGCTCCACCTTTCCGGCGTCCAGCTTGTACCCCGGCTTTGCACCAAAGCCCAGCCCGCGCCCGGTAACGATCAGCTCGCAGCCGGTGGGGTCCACCACCCGCAGGATGTTGTTGTTGATCGGTTTTTTGACGGTATATTGCATCGTCTCTCCTCCTCAGGCCGAAAAAGGCAATAAAAAAAGACCACTCCTGACACAGCAAATAACACCGAAGGCTGAAACACGCTTTCGGCTTGTGCTGTGCAGAGTTGGTCTAGCCCGCCAAACGGTAACAATCCAACGACGCTGCTCACGTACGATTTTCTTTTGATCTGGCCCAAAGCGGCCCGCCGCATGAATGCAGACCGGCTCTGTGCTTTTTTAAAATAGCATATTTTTTGCAGGGCGTCAAGGCGGAAATGGCCTTCCGGTTCCGTTTTATCAGGCTGTCCAAATTCAGGTGATATTTTACAGCAGAATGACGAGTAAAGAGAATCTCTGCCCCCGGGTTTTTCCACCGCTTATCCCTCTCCTGTGGAAAAGCCCGCGCTCCTCCCCCGAAAAAGCAAAACAAAAAAGCATCCTGAAACTTCAGGATGCTTGGTGGTTGCGGGGGCCGGATTTGAACCAACGACCTTCGGGTTATGAGCCCGACGAGCTACCAGACTGCTCCACCCCGCGATATTTACTTTGTGCTCTCAGCGGCTCTCGCTGACTGCTCAAGTATAATACCACACAGCGGGATGGATGTCAACCCTTTTCTGAAAAAATTTTCTGGTTTTCTTCCGGGCCTGCTCACTTTCTCTTTTTGCGCCACACTGCGACGCCGCCAGCCACCGCCGCCGCGATGACCACCACCGGCCATGCGCCTGCAAGGAAAACGGCCAGCTGCTGCACGCCCTGTGCAAAGTTCTGCCAGCCGCTGGCAAATGCGTCGGCCATGCGGGAGACAAAGCTCTCGCTGGGCGGCGAGTAGGTCTTTACCTCGCTCAGGCTCACGTAGACGGTGCACTGCTCCACCTGATTGCTGTACCAGTCCATCTGGCTCTGCCAGCTCTCGATCTGGCTCTGCACCTCGGTCAGACTGGACTCGATCTCCAGCAGGTCGGAAAGGGTCTCGGCCTGCTGCTGCAGCTGCTGCAGACGGGTGCGCTGGGCCTTGAGGTTCTCAAGCCGGGCCTCCACGTCCATGTACTGGGCGGTCACGTCGTCGGCCTGCTGGTTTTTGTAGGTCACATTGCCGGCCTCGGCCACAGCCGCAAGAAAGCTGGCGTAGTTCTTCTGCGGCACCCGGAAGGTCAGGCTGACGCTGCGGCTGTCCTCGGTGCCGGAGTATTCACTGCTGGACTCCATGTAGCCGCCTGCTTCGGCAGCCGCCGCATCCAGCGCAGCGCGGGCCGCATCGTAGTCCTTGCTTTCCAGACTGAGGTTCGCAGTGTAGATGATCTTTGCGTGGTCGGTGCTGTGGGCCGCTGCCGCCGCGTCGTCCTCCGAATAAGCAGCGGTGCCGTTGTCTGCGCCGCTTTCCAGTGACAGGCTGTTCAGGCTGTAATCGGCGGCCATGGGGCTGTCCATAGCGGCGCGGTCCACGCCGCCTGCCGCCATCGCGGCCGCAGTGCTGTCCGCCGAATAATAGGCCGCCGGGCTGCTGCTCTTTGCGCCAAGGCCGATCATGCCGGTGGCAAAGGCACCGTAGCCCACCGCGCACACCGCCAGACAGGCCGCCAGTGTGCCCACCCGCTTTACAGGAAAACGGACAGGCTTTTTCCGCTGCACCGGTGCAGGCCGGGCCGGTGCCGGGGTCTTCATCATGGGCTGGTTCTTTTCCTCCTCGGTCAGCTGGTCGGTCATGGCCAGCAGCCTGGCTTTCAGGTCCTCCGGTGCACAGAGATCGTCCGTCTCCATCTTATACTCATACCACCTCATCCTCGATCTCCTCCTTCAGCATCGTATGTAACTGTGCTCTTGCGCGCCGCAGCCAGCTCAGCACCGTGTTGGACGGTGCCCCCAGCATCCGCCCGATCTCCGCCGCCGTGTAGCCCTCATAATAATGAAGGTAGATGGCGTTGCGGTAGTTTTCCGGCAGGGCGCGCACCGCATCCAGCACGCTGCCGTCCGCAAACTCATCCGGTGCGGGCAGGTTCTCGTCCAGCTCCGTGTCCTTCTGGTGCGCTGCACGGGTCAGGTCCCGGCAGCGGTTGATGGCTACCCGCAGCAGCCATGCTTTGAGGTGCTCCTCACTCTCAAAGGTGCCGTTGTAATGCAGGAGTTTTTCGTAGACATCCTGCACCACATCCTCGGCATCGGCCGCGCATCGGCTGTTGTGCATGGCAGCACGGTAGACAGCATCGCTGTACTTCTGCACTGCCAGCGTGAATACTTCATTTCTGGTCAGCTGTCCCATCATTCAAGCTCTCCTTTTACGCCTGTACAGGGCTGTGGAATCCGTATTCCACGGGGACATTCACCCTATACACGGCTGAACGCCCCCGAAGATTGCATTGCTGGAAAATTTTATGAAAAACTGCGCACACAGGCCGTTTGTGCGCATTCGTATGCGATAGTATACCATGAAACGGCAAAAAACAAAAGGGTTGCAAAAGGCCTTTTGGTCAAGAATCGTCTCCGCTTTGCCAGCTCACCCGCTGGCGCGGATGCTCCCCATAGGGAGCCAGCGTCCGCAAATGCAGTTTGCCCTTGCCGTCTCTCTCGTGAAAATGCAATAGCAGACGGCCCGCGGGACGTCTGCTATTGCTAAATTAAAAATAATATTACATTTATTGTCCGGGTTGCGGCGGCCATTCAGATCCTTCTCTCACCGACGGTAGACCCTTTGCAGCAGGGCCACCCGCCCGGCCAGAAAGGTATCCGCCTTCGGGTGATGCAGCCAGCGCTTGTGCTGTGCTGTGTGCACCAGCTTCCGGCCCAGCGCTGCGGGGTCGGCATCGATGAGCTCCACATCCTGCATGGTCAGCTGCAGCGCCAGCGCCGCAGGCGCATCCGGCACAGGCGGCAGCGGGTCCTCCCACACAAAGGGCGGCAGCAGCTGCACCGCCACGGTGGTGCGGGTGCACTCCCCGGTGAGCAGCAGCGCCGCAGGCGCGCCGTCCGGTGCCACATGCAGGGTGCTGTACAGCAGCTGCAGATTGCCCGGGGCCAGAAGACGGGTATCCCCTTCCCGCTCCGTGGGCGACAGGGTCAGATACTCCCGCGCTTCGTCCGGATCGATCCACCGCGCCGGTGCCTGCACGCGGGCATACAGCGCCGGCAGGGCAAAGCTGCCCGCCGCATCCAGTGCGTGCTGCAAAAGCAGATAGAACTCGGTCAGCGGGCAGGCCGGGTCGGGCTGCGGCATCCCGAAATCGGGGCGCGATACGTGTCCTCCACCCATAGGGGACCTCCTTGACAAATAACGCTGATGCGGTATAATAAATACAGAAGGGGCGCTGACTGCAAGGGTCAGCTTTCCATCCCGCTAGTCAAAAAGATTGACCGCACAGTTTGGAAGCAGGGCGGTCAATCTTTTTTGTTATCATCGTCTTTCTTCTGGGAAAACTTTGCCACGACCTCAACGGTCAGGCGGATCACATCCACGATCAGGCTCAACAGTGTGAGAATGAACGTGAGCAATGCGAGAGTCTCCAAAAGAGTCATCCGACATCCCTCCCTTCGCCTTCAAGGCTCCGGGCAGGGCACTTGCAAAAAAGTTTCCTCCCGGAACCTCTGCTTCATCCTAAGTAGAAAACTAGATAAGAAGAATCAGCGATAACGGGACAGAAAGCATGACCACCAACTTTGCAATCAGCGCCTTATTGACAGTATATCACATTTCCCGACTCGACACAATGTGTTTTGTCCCCCGGCCAGTGTGCCGGGAGTTTTTATTGTAAACCCCCTCGAAACTTTATTGTTGACCATCTGTCCCCCGCTGCGCTATACTCGGGCACAGATGCCTTGTAAATTTTTAACAGAGGGGAATTTCAATCTATGAAAAACAAAAAACTGACCACCTATCAGATGTCCGTCACTGCACTGATGGCCGCCGTAATGTGCGTGCTGGGCCCGCTGACGGTGCCCATCGGGGCCGTGCCCATCTCGCTGGCAAACTTTGTCATCTGCCTGACTGCATGGCTGCTGGGACCCAAGTTTGGCACCCTGAGCGTGGCGGTGTATCTGCTCATCGGTCTGGTGGGCGTGCCGGTGTTCTCCGGCTACGGCGCAGGCATTGCCAAGCTGGCAGGCCCCACCGGCGGCTATCTGGTGGGCTATCTGCTGCTGGCCTTCATCGGCGGTCTGTTCATCGAAAAGAGCAAGGGCCAGCCCGTAGTCTCCGGCATCGGCCTTGTGCTGGGCGATGCCGCCTGCTATGTGCTGGGCACTGCATGGTTCGTGTTCCAGATGCAGTGTGAGCTGAGCTATGCGCTGTCGGTGTGCGTGTATCCCTTCATTGCGCTGGACCTTGCCAAGATCGTGGTGAGCTGCATCGTGGGCGCACTGCTGCGCAAGCGTCTGGAGCAGGCCGGTGTGCTGAAACTGCAGAGTGCAGTTTCAGAATGATGTGCCGCTGCGCGGCAATTCCGGAGACAGGAACATTCAAAATGCCCTCCGCGATGCTCTGGGCATCCTCAGCGGAAAAACTTTTCAGCAGAGCAAGGGGCTGTTGCAAAATATCGAGGGCAAAAGACGTTGAAAACTTCAGCAAAGAGCACCTGAAGCAGCCCAAAAGTTGAAAAACGCATCATAGATCCAGAGAAAAAAGTACAGCAAAGCTGAGCATCTGCGAAAAAACAGGTGCTCAGCTTTTTGCATTTTCAGTTCCGAAAAATTCTTTTGGCAAAAAGAGAGAGGGCTGGACGGTGCCAGCCCTCCTGACAAGTTTTTTTCATTCCATCACGGCTTTGATTGCAGCAAGCTGCTCTTTCAGGTCACCGTCTACACCCAGTGATTTCTCCTGGATTATTTGTGGGATGTACAGATCGCCCTTGTTAAAGGTGATATAAAACGCATCCGGTTCCTGAGCAACGGTCTGCATAAAAGGTAATTTTATCATCCGGTTCCGTGAGCCAACGCCAAACTCCAGAATCAACAGCTTTTTGTTATAATCTAATAGCTATTTTTATCTCACTCCATTACAGAGACCGTCCAGCAATTGGGGTGACACTTATCCGTTCAGTCCTCTTTACGGGATGCTTCAAATGTAGACTTTGCTTCTTCTATTGTTTTATCATCAATGTAGTAAGCAATCGCAGCTTTTCCGATTGCAGAGGTTCCCAGTGCGGCGATAGATGCGCTCACAGCCGATCCAGATCCAGCCCAAAAGACATTCAGAATTTTAGAGGCTTGTTGCGCCAAAAGTCTGAAGCCATAACCTGCACCGGCAATTCCGCCCATGCTTAATACAAACTCTTTTGCTGTATCAAGTGAAATATCTCTTCCACTGAGAGATGCAATAAGGCAAACCAGAATGCCCTGTAGCAGTAGAAGGATATAAATGTCTGAAATAGGAATAGGAGAAAGTGCGACAGTTGCGGACATTGCAGAGAAAGATTTATTCAGTTGATTTGCAATTCGACGTACAACTTCTTGAAGCTTTAAGGCCATTCTTAACCCCATTCTAGCACTAAAATCAAGAATGGCCTTTTCTAAAATATTAAATAATTCCTCAATATGGTATCTTCCATCAAATGCGATTTGAAGATTTTCAATGTCAGATACGGGTAAGCTTTCAATGGAATCCGCATCGATTTCAGTTCCATCAGCTGTCATCCAGTCAATCAACGAGGAAACCGCAATGATGTCATCTATTTTCAGATTGTTTTTTACAATGATCTCTTTATAATGCTTAACTTGCTCAGCGATCTTTTTTGTTTTGCTCTCTGTATATTCATTCGGGTTTTTGAGCCGTGAAGGAGCCATCTCATCGCACTTATTAACAACCGCCACAATAGGAAGCCGCATATTGTAAGCTTGGGCATATGATTCGCTGAGTTTCTTCAAGAAGTTCACATCGGAATCAACATCATCTCGATGCGTACAGTTTAGCATAAAGATAGCAACATCTGGAGAGAATTCTTTGACTTGATTGATCAGCATATCCTCAGCCGAAATCTCTGCATTTAAATTGTCACTTTCTGCAATGCCGCGTGTATCGAGAATCTCCATTAGAGTGCGCTCGCCATCCTTGCATTGGTAGGTCTGAGCTGTCTCCGTGCAGCTTCTGGTATCACTGACAGGCGCAACGTATGCACCGCAGAGGGCATTGATCAGGCTGCTTTTTCCCACGCCTGTCCGCCCGATGAGGAAAATCCGGGGCGGACGGTGAGAATCCACGCCATCCATCAAATTTTTTAGCTCTTCATCACCAAGAATGGTATCTCTTATTTTCTGCCTGGCCTTTTCGGGAATCGCATCTGGAAGATTATCCAACAAGTCGCCTACCTTAGTGTAGAAGTTTTTCATATTCTGCAGTCGCTGTTCAATTTTCATCGAATCGTCTTTCATATTTCCTTTTCTCCTTTTTGCACGGACATCTTTAATCTCAGAACTTTTCTGCAAGATGCAATCAAAACTTTCTTTGTCAGGCGTATTTTTGAGCAAAAAGAATCAGACGGTCAAGAGCTTTTTCCATGCCGCTCAGCGTTCCCCATGCAATACGGACATCATTAGCGTTCAAAATTCTGGCATGATGTGTAAGCTGGTTTTGTTGCAGACGATACCCGTTAAACTCTGCAAGCGTTGTCCAGAACCTATGTCCTCCCATTGTCGGCGTAGGAATATTAGGCATCTCAAGTTCAGCATTCAGAACTTTCAGAGCAATTTCAGGATGCGAAGCAATGAATTTCAGTGCTTCTTCGATTGCAGACGATTGTAACATTTGAAATCACCTTTCCTTTATACAATGGTTTGCTATTACGTCCATTATACTCTGCTAAGGTGAAAACCACAAGAAGCGGTTTTGAATCATGCCACTCGCTTAAAATACCGTCCTTCAAACTTTACCCGTGCATTTCCACGTTCCAGACTGGTATGCCTGCCCCAGTTCTCATTTCGGATAACAGCTTGTTTTTGCTGATTTTCACTTTGTACCATTTGCCGGAGGCGCGCCACTGCTTTCTGTTTGTTCAGGTATTGGCTGCGCTCCTCGGTACAAACACTGGCCTGTCCGGTCGGAAGATAAATCACCCGGACACCGGTTTCCACCTTGTTCACGTTCTGCCCGCCCTTGCCGCTGCTGCGAAAGGTTTCAAACAGCACTTGTTTCGGGTCAAAAGCTTCAGTTTCGGTCTCCGCACAACTGCTAAAATCCAGAAACCAGTTCTTGCGCTTGTGACCAATGCGGTAAGGACTTGGACAGACCCACTGCACCGAACCCACAAATTGCGACAGGTCGGTATCCGTCGTGATACGCACAGAACGATAGGTATTTTCGTAGTACCCCTGTGATGTTTCCAGCACAGAAATCTTGTAATGTTTTTGCAGGTAGGCCAGAAATTTTGCCACCCCAAGTTCGCACTCGGCAGGTCCCTGGCCAGAACTAATTTGATAAATCATTTTGAAATTTCCTCACTTGCCTTAAAGTTGTAGATGGGCTTTGTCCGCTCTACAATTTTCACCGTAGGTTCAATCTGCCGGAGAATAGTTTCCATCGGCTTATAGGCCATCGGGCTTTCATCCAGTGTATTTCTATCAACGGAGCTGGTATAGATACCCTTCATCTCTTTTTTGTACTGCGACAGCGTAAAGCTGTTCCGTGCGTCTGCACGGCTCATCAGGCGGCCTGCACCGTGGGGAGCCGATTCATTCCACTCCGGGTTGCCCTTTCCGACACAAATCAGACAGCCATCCCGCATATTCATTGGGATCACGAGTTTTTCGCCCGCCTTTGCGGAAACTGCACCTTTTCGCAGAATCATGGAATCCAGATCAATATAATTGTGGATGGTGGAAATGGTTTCTTCCACATCCAGCTTCATACCTTTCACAATATCGTTTGCAATCGCTCTGCGGTTCAGTTCGGCAAATGCCTGCGTGATTTTCATATCGTGCAGATAATTTTCCATCAGGCTTCCCGTAGCATAAGCCAGCTCGAAGGGTGTACCCGCCGGGCACTGTTGAAATGCTTCGCTCTGGTAAAACGATGCCACTTCCACACCAAGCCGCCGACTGCCGGAATGGATAATGAGCCAGTATGCGCCATCCGCCGCCTTATCAACCTCGATAAAATGGTTGCCACCGCCCAATGTGCCTACAGCGCAAAGAGCTTTATCTTTCTGGACATGACGCAGACAAAGCAGCTCGTCCAGATCTGCTTTGTCTGCAAAATGATGCGGCACGGAGCGTGCCTGTTTTCCAGCCGGAATTTTATCGTGAATCAATTTATCCAGCTTTTGCAGTTCCAGCCGCTTAGCATGGAACTTGACTGCCAGCATTCCGCAGCCAATGTCCACGCCCACCAGACCGGGAGCCACACAGTCCTTGATGGTCATTGTGGTGCCGACAGCACAGCCTTTTCCAGCGTGAACATCCGGCATAATGCGGATGCTGCTGCCTTTTGAGATTAGACTGCCGCACAGTGCACGAATCAAACCCTCTGCACCAGAATCCAAAGTCTCTGCGTAAACCAGCGCAGAATTATAAGTATTTTGTATTGTAATCAAAGCAATGCCTTTCTTTTATTTCAGCCGGAATACCGGCCCTTTGGGTGGATATGGGAGCCGCTTGCCCCATGGAATCAGATAAGCGTGGTTGCGTCCCCGCAGATTAAGCCGGTCACAGTCTCCATCGGTAATGATGAGCAGCGGCGCATCTTTCGGGAAACATATATCATTTTCCAGCAGGTCGATTCCGGGCTGTAAACGGGTGCCGCCGCGCCCTTTTACCTGAACGGCTCCGGCAATCTCTTCCGGGATCATCATCCCCTGATCGTAAACAGCAGCATCACAGAAAATCACCCGGATCGCCTGCACATCTCTTGCTTCACTATAGCTGGCGATAGAGCCAAGCGCTGCTGCCAGCAGTCCACGGGACATGGAACCGGAGGTGTCCAGCAGCACCGCAAATGTCTGCTGTTTTTCCGGGTGCTCTTCCAGCCGCCATGCAGGGCGTGGAATATCCGGAGTGGAACTCTGCCGCCGACTGAGTTGCGCATAGGAACGGTGCTTTTCCATGACCGTAAAGTTTTCATCGAACCATTTGCCCAGTTTCACATCCCACGAAATGGGAGGACGGGACAGCGCATGGATTTCTTCGATCAGCCCAACAGGCAGATAGCCGCGATTCTGTTGGGTGTGATACACAAGCCCCTGCTGCAAGGCAGAACGATAGACAGAATCCAATTTGCTGCCGTTCAAATCTGCCGCTTCTGAGCCATCGCCATAAAGCAGATCACCCGGACTTTCTTTCAGGTACTGCCGGATATTCTCACAAATTTGGTCATAGACCGCTTCTGCGGACATCCCATGAAACTGGTTATCGAACAGTGCTGACTCTGGCATACAGCCCACTTTCATCTCACAGAGCCAGTCATTCACCACGTAATCACAGGCAACATTCCAGAGTTCGGGTATTCTATCTTCACAGCGCAGGTCGTGGCGCAGAGCCGCATGAAGGAATTCATGCGCCAGCACGAATTTCCACTCTTCCAGATTCAGGCGGCAGCGAGGATTGATATAGATCTCGCCCAGTTGCGGGCTGACTGCTGCAACCGGAATATTCAGCCGGGAAACAACATCTCCACTGTCTACGATACGGAACGCCGAGGCCACTGCACCCAGCAATGGAAAACTGGACAAAAACCAGTCCCGTGCCTGCAAATAGGCAGGCTGCATCCAGTAATGCTGATGTCCGGTGGAGATTCCTCTGGATTCCATCAAGGTTTTCTGCATGGATGCCTGAAGGGACTGGGCAAAAATTTCTGTATAATCCGTTTTGATGTCATCCCGATTCCACACCATATCGGGTCTGCCGCCTGTCATGGTACTGAAAATGCCTCCAGAAACCGAGGCAGTCTGTAATTGCCGGAATGCCTGTTCTTCCTCTTTGACCGGAAAAGGCAGCTCCTGCTGAAACTCCGGCGGCGGTGTGCCGATATGGCTGTCCTTCAGGAAGCGCGCAATGACCAGATCACAGGCCATATTCCAACGGGTATCTTTCATACGCGCTTTCTGAAAATGCCCGAATCCAAGATGCAATAGGCAGTGGCTTATGATATATTCCCACTCTCCAACGGATGCTTTCCGGTGCGGATTCAGATAAATGTCCCCATCGTTTGTAACATAAGCCCAGTCTGCTTTTGCCATGGGATAACGTTCAGAGCAGTATACACGCGTGCAGTATACAAGCCGGAACAGGGGGCCATCCTCAATTTTTTCAACCGCCTTTCTCCATGCGGGGATGCTGTCCTGCTGCGTTTTTTCCTCTTTTTGGCCCATATCGTCACCCCATCTTCTTTTTGGTCAGTGCGGGCAGGTCACGGGTCACTTCCACGATGAACCACGCAGGAAGCGTTTCGCCATCCTCCGGGGTAATGGCCATCTGTGCGATTTCCAGACTGATGCCCGCCAGCTCAACCAGCAGTTCCTTTGCGCGCAGAGTAAGAGTCTGCGTGGCAGAAGTGAGTTTGCTGCGGTTGTGGGGCAGTTCTTTCAGCAGCTGTGCCCGGAAGCTCTGCGCCAGAAAGTAGAGCACATCACGCTCTTCCGGTTCATCTGGCCAATTCTGCGTTCCATTGATGATTTTCGTGATAGAATATGCCTGCCGCACCTGCCGGACATAGGCGACAAACTGTGCCGCATGAGCAGCGGTCAGACAGCCGTTTGCCAGAACCGCCAGTTCCTGTTCCGAAATAGAATCGCCGTAACTGATAATGGCATCGCTGAGCATGTGCCAGCTGCGGGGAGAAGAAAAGGGCTCTTCCGTTTTGGAAGGCTGACTCCACAACTGGTCGGGGCGGAAACAAATATAATCGTATACATAAGGGTGAATGCCATGTCCTGCGGCCCATTCCAGCCAGATACGGCTGTCAGCGCGAAGCTCAACATGGAACATCCGGTTGAGCAGTGCAGAGGACATAGGCCGGGTGATGGCGTTGTCCTGCGCACGGTTGCCTGCACCGATCACGATAGAACCTTTGGGCAGGTGATATTCCCCGATGCGGCGTTCCAGAATAAGGGAATAAAATGCTTTCTGTACTTCCTGAGAACAGGCGTTCAATTCGTCCAGAAACAGGCAATAGGGTTCTTCCCGTGCAATCATTTTGGGTGGGCAGAACACGCTGCGGCCATTTACGATTTGCGGCACACCGATAATATCTTCCGGCGCAAGCTGACTGCCCAGCAGAGAAACGCAGGGCAGTCCCATATCTGCGGCGAACTGCTCTACAATGGCCGACTTGCCGATGCCGGGTGCTCCCCAGATAAAGACAGGGCGCACAATGCCAACGTTCAATAAAATATCCAGAAGCTGTTTCTGGTCAACCGATACTGCGAGATTCAAAGTAATCTTACCTCCATAATTTTTCGGATAGTTTTCTTTCTATGATTCAAAGATTTCATCTTGTTGCTTCTCCTTTCCCGTTTGTTTGAGGACAGTATAGCAAAGCAGGATGACAAAATCTGTCACCCTGCAAACTTATAATATCATTATCCTGAGATTGTTTTTTTAAGGGAAATTTCGTATACTGAACATAAGAAACGAGGGAGAAAGCATGGACTATTCTAAAAATGAGCGGATATACGATCATCCTGCTATTTTCCGTATTAACCGCATCCCATGCAGACGGTCTTTCGATTTTCAAGGTGCGGTGCTGGATTTGGCAATAAAAAATCGCCACACAACAACCTGAACCTGACCATCCCTTCCGGGATGGCCTTGGTTCGGGTTTGCTATGTAGCGATAAGAAAGTCAAAAACTTGCTCCGGCTCCTTCGGGAGCCGAGCTGGAACTCTAAGTAAATATGTTATATTAAATTGTTGGAATAGGTTACCACAAAAATCGAGCCATGTCAACGTGAACTTGTCGGGGCAAGGCCCCTCCATCTTGCTACGCAAGACCGTTCTGTCGCTTAAAAGCCCCACTGGGGCTTTCATTGCTGCGCTACGCTTCGCAAACGCGAACTTTTGAGAACACGCTGATTTCGGCAGCTTGCAAGAAAACACAAGGGAAACTTTGGCAAAAAGAGAGAGGGCCGGACGGTGCCGGCCCTCTTGACAGAATTATGAGATGCTCAAAAATTTCTGCTGCTTTTATTGCGGTTTTCAAAAATAGCGCCGAACAGAACAGCATATTTACGATATGCAGTTTGCGGATACTACTGCGGTGGGAAAATAGAATCAGGCAAAAGGATAAAGTGTCGGCAGGAAAAATACGGACACGACAATGAGGATGAGCGCCAGCGGGGTACCACACTTGAGATAATCCTTCAAGGTGTAGCCGCCCGGCTCGATGATCATGATCTGGCAGGGAGCTGCCATGGGGGTCATGATGGACACACAGCTGGCTGTGATCACGCCGACCACGGCAGCACGGGGGTCTACGCCCATGCGGATACAGGCGGAAGTGACCAGTGGGATGAAGATGGTCAGGGTAGCCAGATTGGACATGACCTGTGTCAGAATGAAGGGAACAAGGAAGAACACCAGCATAATGATGTACGGATTGGTAGTATCGCCCAGCAGGCGGATCATCCAGTCTGCCACCACATCGCCTGCACCGGTGGTCTGGATGGCGTCCGACAGAGCCAGCACACCGGCAAACAGGAAAATGGTCGGCTGGTGGATGGAGTTGAGAGCTTCCTTCTCGGTCAGCACACCCGTCAGCACCAGAGCGGCAGCGCCGATGCAGGAAGTGAGATACATCTTGACACCAATGACATTTTCCAGCAGCATCATTGCAATGGAGACCAGAACGATCAGGACAGCCAGTTTGCGCTTAAAGGGGCTGAGTTTTTCGCTCTCAGAAGCCGTATGTGCTGCATCTGAAAACTGCTCGTTGGGAATATCCGGCATCAGCTTATAGCCAACAAAGGTCATGTACAGGATAGCAATGGTCAGCATCGGGATGCGCGCAATGGTGAAATCCCAGATGTGCAGCGGTGTTGGTGCGCCGGCCTGCATCATGACATCGTTCCATGCCATGTTGGAAGCACCCTGACCGAGAAAGGTCATCTGGGTGGCAATGTTGGCACAGGCCATAGAAGGATACAGCAGCTTGCTGCGGCTCACGCCGATGTCGTTCGCAATGCCTACCAGCAGAGGGATCATGATAGCGGCAGTTGCGGTGGCACTGGTGATGGCGCCCAGAAACGCACCTGCCACACAGGAAAGAAAAATCAGCATCCGCATATTGTCCTTGTAGCGGATGACCAGACTCTGGGCTTTGTCAATCAGGGGCGTTTTGGTCAGCCCTGCACCGATGACGAACATGGCTACGAACATGACCACGTTCGTGTTGATGAAGCCGCCAAAGGCCTCGGCAGGGGTCTTGATGCCGGTGAGGATCAGCGCCAAAATGATGCCGGTAGAAATGACCGAGAACGGGACTTTACCGGATACAAAGGCGATGATCGTTACAAGCAGGATGACCAGTGTGATCTCCAATGGGTTCATTTGGGTTGTCCTCCTGTGGATTACTTCCACCTTGCAGATGCAAAGCAGTGGCAAAGGTGTGTAGAACAAAAAGAACGGTCAAGATCTTCTTTGTCTGCATTTTTTTCGTGCACATATTTGACCGCAAATAGCAACACCCCGGATTCTGATATGGCAGACAGCATCCGGGGTGTTTTGCGGAGAAGCAGGATAAACAGGGTAATGAAGATAGGAGTAAATGATAAGAAGTCTGTTGGATCTGTGAAAGCAAATATGGTTGTTAGAATTAACGTGATAGTGAGTTCATTTTAGGAGAAGAATCTTTTGATGGATGGTTGCTCTCCGCAGGGTATAGGCAACGCTGGCTTCGCAGTTGGATCTTATTTGATGAAGCCAACGTGCTTGCAAATTTCCTCGACGGCCTTATCCTTGCGCTGATTGAAGATGACCTTGTTCTCTTCGAACAGGTTGCGACCCTCAGCGTCGATGGAAACGATCAGGGGGCCAAACTCGTTAACATGGCAGTGCCACAGAGTTTCCGGCATGCCGAGGTCACGCCACTGGGCCTCGACGATCTCCTCCACCTCGGTGGCAGCCACAACGGCGTTACCGGCAGGGAAAACACAGTGGATGGCACCGAACTCCTTGCAGGCGCGCTCGGTGTTGGGGCCCATGCCGCCCTTGCCCACGATGACGCGGACACCGGACTTCTGCACGAACTCATACTCGAACTTCTCCATACGCATGGAGGTGGTGGGGCCCACAGACACCATCTCGAATTTGTCGTCCTCCAGAGGGCGAATGATGGGGCCGGCGTGGAAGATGGCAGCGTCCTTGACGTCCACAGGCAACGGGCGGCCCTCTTCCACGAGGCGGCGGTGCGCCACGTCACGGCAGGTGGTCAGGTCGCCGTTCAGGTAAACGACATCACCGATATGGATGTCCTTCAGGTCTTCTGCGGAGACCGGAGTAGTAAGGATCTTCTTTCCGTCTTTAATGGTCAGCATTACAAAGTCACCCCCGAATGAGTATCAATGGTGTAGTTCAGATCTTTATCAAAAATGATGTGGCCGCGGCGATGGCTCCAGCAGCCCACGTTGACGGCAACGCCAATGGCAGAAGGATGGCGGGCAGTGTTCTCAATGTGCACGCCCATGACGGAGTACTTGCCGCCCATGCCCTGAGGGCCAAGGCCGATGGAGTTGATGCCGTCCTCCAGCAGCTTCTCCATATAGGCTGCGCGCTCGTTCTCGTTGTGGCTGCCCAGAGGACGCATCAGAGCCTTCTTGGACAGCAGAGCGGCGGTCTCAACAGAGGTGGCAACGCCCACGCCCACCAGCAGCGGAGGGCAGGCATTGATGCCGTAGCTGGTCATGACATCCATGACGAACTTGGTCACACCTTCGTAACCTGCACCGGGCATCAGAACCATGGCCTTGCCCGGCAGGGTGCAGCCGCCGCCTGCCATATAAGCGTAGATCTCACACTTGTCGCTGTTCGGGATGATATCCCACCACACGGTGGGAGTGCCCTTGCCCACGTTCAAACCGGTGTTGAACTCATCGAAGGTCTCAACACTGTTGTGGCGCAGAGGTGCTTCAAAGGTAGACTTGACCACAGCCTCCTTCAGCAGACCCTCCACCTCACCGATGAGGGGGAAGTCCACGCCGCACTTTACCCAGAACTGCAGCACACCGGTGTCTTGGCAGCTGGGGCGGTTCAGCTCCTTGGCCAGCTTCTGGTTGCGCTTCATGGTCTCGTAGATGACCTTGGACAGAGGAGCATCCTCCTGTGCGCCCAGCTCATCCAGCTTTTTGATGATGTCGTCCGGCAGCACCTTGGCGATATGGCTCACAAAGTTGGCCATATAGGTCGTCATCTGCTGCACCTGTTCCTGTTTGTTCATTCCAATGCCTCCTTAGCTTTGGTACATTTTGCGCGTTGGTTCACTCATATTCAACGTTCCTGTCCGCTTTACTGCGGGAAGAACGGAAATGCGATGGGAAGGATCACCATGCTGACAACGGTTGCGATGAGGATGAGGGGCAGGCCAGCCTTGGCATAATCCTTGAAGGTGTAACCGCCGGCGGAGACCACCATGGTGTTGGCGGGCATACCGATGGGCGTTGCGTAAGCGCAGGAGCCGCCGATGACACAAGCCATCAGGACTGCGCGGGGGTCGGCACCCATGCCCTGTGCGATGCTCAGGCAGATGGGAACCATCAGGGCGGTAGTAGCAGTGTTGGACATGAAGTTGGTCATGACGCAGCAGAGCAGAAAGACCACCAGAGTCAGGACGTAGGGAGAGGGATTCTCGCCCAGAGCACCAATGACGATGTTTGCGATCTCTGCGCCTGCCCCGGTCTTATCCAGTGCAGAGGCCAGAGACAGCGTACCACCGAAGAGGAAGATGGTCTTGAGGTCGATGGACTTCAGGGCATCTTTCTCGGAGATGACACCGGTGAGGATCAGAGCCAGCGCACCGATACAGCCGATGATGTTGAGCTTGATGCCAATCTGCTTTTCAAAGATCATGCCCAGCAGGGTGAGCACGAGGATGACAAGGGAGAGCACCTGTTTCCACTTGGGAACATTGCTGAAGTCCTGCTCGCCGCCGAAGGAGTCATCATCGGAGACGGGGTGGTTGGGCAGCAGCTTCATGCCAAGGGTGGCGTAGAAGAGGATGCCGGCGGCGAGGATGGGCAGGCCCACAATGGCGTACTCGAAGAAGCCGAAGGACATCCCGATCTCACCCAGAGCGCTCTGGGCGATGAGGTTGCCCGGTGCGCCGATGAGGGAAAGGTTGCCGCCCATGGCAGCTGCAAACACCAGCGGCATCAGCAGCTTGGAGCGGGCATAGCCGGACTTTGCCGCAATGCCGATGACCACGGGGATCAGGACGGCGGCGGTGCCGGTGTTGGAAAGGAAGCCGCTCATCAGGCCAACGATGACCATGATAGCCACGATGAGGCTGCGCTCGGATTTGGCAAAGTGGGTAACAATGCCGCCGATCTTGTTGGCCATGCCTGTTTCAAACAGTGCACCGCCGACAATGAACATGGCGACGAACAGGATGACGTTGCTGTCGATGAAGCCCGCAAAAGCGGTCTTGACATCCAGCACGCCGGTAACGACCAGACCGATACAGACGATCATGGACGTTACGCCGAGGGGGATCTTCTCAAACACGAACATGACGACCGCGAAGAGAAGAAAGAGTAGGGTGATAGTTGCTGCTGACATACCGGGGGGCTCCTTTAATGAAATATAATGTATCTATTCCATCAGAGCAAAACAGCCCTGACTTTCGGAACGCCCCAGCTGCACCTCGTTGTGCAGAGTCTTTGCCGCCGTGCTGTGCCCTCACAGCCCTTTTTCGTTCTGGAAGGATCTGCCCGGAACCTTAGAATTCCGGGAATCTCGGCAGCGTCTTTTTAAATTTTTATATTTAATCTGTGATAATGTATCCACTTGACGACACGAGAATACACCCGAAACAGAGATTTGTCAATCCCTTTTTTCGAGTTTTGTCGCATTGCACGGATTATGTACCAATTTTTGTGCACGCCAGACAAACAGTAGGATACAAGAAAATCTCCCTCCGCCGCCTTCTGCAAAAAACGTGCGCTCTCCAAAGCAGATGGGGAGCGCACGTTTTTTCTTCTTTTATTCCAGCCGCTTTTTGAAATACCCCTCGGCACAGTAAATGGCACCACAGGGATTATGCGCCAGAACGCGATCCTTGGCCACCAGCGTTGTGACCATGGCATCCGAATACTTATAAAACATCGAGTCGTGTCCCACACAAAGTCCGACCTCAATGTTGAAATCAGTGTGCTTTTCGTTCAGAAGCTTTGCCTGTGCGATGGGGTTGCACATGGCCTCAAATTCGCCGGGGTGGATCTTGACCTCTTCCGGGATGCCCACTTCTTCTTTGGAGATGCCGCCGGTCTTGCAGATGACCGACACCACCTCAAACCCCTGCGCACGGAGCAGGTCGGCCACGATGCGGGCTTCCTTCCGCAGACCTTTGCAGAATGCAAGACCCAGCTTGTGGTAGCCCATCCGCTTGCAAAACTCCACTGTCTCCTTCAGGCGGGGCCATTGACAGTAGCCAAGCCCCTCAATGGCCGAACAGTTGACGTAGAAATCGTGATTCTCGGGCAGATCGTAGCCGGCGCGGGCGGCCTCCATCACCGAAGCATTCCGCATAGGGCAGTTTTTGGGCATCTTTTCCGGCTCGTTGTTGGCGCAGGCCAGAACCGTACAGTTCGCACAGGTATACACTGTCTTGTCCTCCCTGATCTTATAAATAATAGGTCAGCGCATCGTCCATGCTGCGCAGGATGTGCTTTTCCATTTCAGCCCGTGCGGCCATCGCATCCCGTGCTTCCAGCGCCGCATAGATCTTTTTATGCTCGCTCTGGGAGTTGAGGGCATAGTCCAACTCGCTCATTTCCACACCAATGGACAGGCCGTTCCACAGCTCCGAGAGAAGATTGCGCATTTTTTCATTGCCGGAAGCTTCCCAGATCTCAAAATGGAAGGACTGGTTGTAGTCAGTATAATTTCCGGCCTGCTGAAGAGAAAGAGCCTCCTCAGCAGTATCCACGCAGTTTTTGATCTTGGACAGGTCAGCGTTGTTCTGGCAGCAGAGCATACATGCCGTCCCTTCCAAGGCAGCGCGCAGCTGGTAGTGCTCCCGAATCGTTTTTTCCGTTACGCCCAACACAATGGCGCACTTGTTTTGCTTGACTTCCAGCAGACCGTCACGGGCAAGGATCTGAAAGGCCTCCCGCACCGGCGTGACCGACACGCCGAGTTCCTGTGCGGTGTTTTCCAGCGTGAGTTCTGCGCCCTCCGGGATGCTTTTTGAGATAATGGCTTTCCGCAAAGCGGAAGCTACCCGCTCACGGGCAGGCAGCAGCTTAATGGGTTTCAGTCCCAGCATATTGACTCCTTATCGTTAAAATCAGATACAGCAGTTCTTCTTCATAGGCGTTCCATGCACCCAGCACATCAGGGGAGCCCTGACGGTCCAGCATCAGCAGGCGGGCAAGCCGGTCGTTCACCGGCGTAGGACGTGCGCTCACGGCAAAGGCAATGTAGGTCTCCTGGATGCTCTCCAGCAGCTTGCGATGCAGCGGATATGGCTGGACGGTCCGCAGGGTACGGTGCTGCAGCATCTCGCCGCCTGCCAACATCGCATCCTGCGGCAGCGCACGCATAGCCTGCCGTTCCAACTGAGCCCCCAATGCCAGAATTTGGCGCAGTATCTCTTCGGTCAAATCTGCCGCTTTTATCCGATTGTTGGGCAGGCGGATGATAAGACCCTGATATTCAAGGATCATCAAGGCCTCCCGCACCGGCATCCGAGAGACACCGAGACTCTCTGCCAGTTCGTTCTGGGTCATTTCAGTGCCCGCCGGGATCTGCCCAGATAAAATGGCCTGCTGCAGGGCTTCCACCACACCGCCGTTTTTCTTCTGGATGCCGATATATTCCATAGAGTCCTCCGTGCAAATGTCTTTTTTATATTGTATCCAATTTTGCAATAAAAAGCAAGACTTCCTTTATGACAAACAAAAATACCCGGCAGATTCCTTATGAAAAATCTGCCGGATATAGACCGGATGCCCTTGGGGTGTTCCATTCTGAAAAATTGCAGGGCAAATGCAAGCTGTGTTAACGGTTATGTAATCTTGTCAATCAATCTTCCATTCTTCCATGGTCACAGCCAAGTGACAGGTAGTGCTCAATCTCCCCTCTCAGCACAAGCTGAGCATACTCCAGCGGCTTATTGTACAGCAGCCAGTCCAGTTCTGCCCGTTGTTTCGGGGTGTTGCCGTATTCGTCCTCCACGGCGATGCAGTCGATGGCAAGGGCAGAGCCACCCTCGAACCGGGCTTCCACCCGGTTGGTGTCCATGTTGTAGCGTCAGGAAAGCAGTTTGTTCATAAGGAAGCCTCCATGTTTTTCACATTTGCTTCTTCTGCGGTGGAAAGTTCCGGCTGTCCGTTTGCAGATCTATGAATCCGCTTTGTGATGCAGCCCTTTGCAGGTCTGCACCCATCCACCACACGCCCGATTCTTACACCAAACGCGAACTTGTCGGGGCGAGGCCCCTCCATCTTGCTTGCGCAAGACCGTTCGGTCGCTTAAAAGCCCCACTGGGGCTTTCATTGCTCCGCTTCGCTGCGCAAACGCGAACTTGTCGGGGCGGGGCCCCTCCATCTTGCTTGCGCAAGACCGTTCGGTCGCTTAAAAGCCCCACTGGGGCTTTCATTGCTCCGCTTCGCTGCGCAAACGCGAACAACGCTCTTTTTGCTCTACACAAAATCCTGCATCGTTTGGCGTAAAATTGGCGTATGGCGTAGTTTTCACTGGAAATCCATCAAAAGAAAAAGCCTGAAACTTCTCGGTACATCAAGAAGTTTCAGGCTTTGTTTTGCTTAAATTGGAAATTTACTGCTCAATCGGCTTCATCGTGGGGATGTGGCAAGAACTGGCTCTGTTATCGTCCGTCAGACTCCAACAACGTCCACGAAGTAAACCCTCTTTTCAATGAACCCTCCAACAAGCTCCAACAGCGTCCACGAAAGTTGTGTACAGTTTTGGTCACAGCCCTTTTTTGACGGAGCCTGACGGAAACCGCGATAACCGCTGTTGTTCTCTGTTAATCCATTATAAACGAGATGTGCTTCTTTGTCCAGCAGAGGAGAACATTTCAGTTATATCGCATCCGATTTTACCGCACGAGCAGCGCACTCTGCAATGCGGTCATAGATGCTTTCTTCTTTTCTTGGGTCGCTTCTGCGTACACATCCATTGTGGTGGTGATGTCCGCATGACCCATGATTTCCTGAATGACTTTCAAATTGGTTTCGTTTTCGCAGAAGCGGGTGCAGAACGTATGCCGGAGATGATGGCAGCTAAAGTTGGGCAGAAGAATCGGGTCACGATTTTCTGCATCAGCCTTGGCTGCTTCTTCCTTATTATAGTCTGCACAGATTGCATGAATCGTGCGATTGATCATTCCCGGCAGATAGACCTTGCCTTCCCCCGTACAGAACACAAATCCAGAATAGCCATCAATTTCATCCGTGGAGAATCCAATCACCTTTTGATACTGATATTCTTCCAGAAATGCGTCGAACACATCATCCAGCATCGGGATGATACGGATGCCTGCACTGGTTTTAGGGGAGTTGACATGATTCGTGCAGGAGCCATCTTCCTGAACGCGATAGACCAGATTGTGATTGATGCTGATCGTTCGATTCTTGAAGTCAATGTCCTGCCACCGCAGACCCAACACTTCGCCAATGCGACAGCCAGTACCGAGCATTACTGTAAACAGTGGATACCATCCGCGATACTCTTCGCTGTTGGCGATGTAATTGGTGAATGCTTTCTGTTCAGGAATGGTAAGCGCATGACGCTTTTTCTTTTCCCAACTATGGCTTTTCTTGATTTCGGTCATAACGCCTTCCGTAGGATTCAAACGCAGCAGTCCATCACGGACAGCCATTGTAAAGGTCGGATGCAGTAGAGTATTCACGATCTCCATGCTGTTCGGCTTAAAGCCTTTTTCCATGATCAGGGAGTAGTAGAACTTCTTCACATCCGTATATTTGATCTTGCTGATGCGCCGTTTCCCGAAATCGACCCGGACATAGTGGTTGTACATATATTTGTAGTTGGTCAGGGTGGATTGCTTCAGGTCGTACTTCTGGGAAATGTACTCGTCAAACAGTTCGTTCAACGTAATGCGCTCTGCACGGTCGGGGTCAAGACCATCTTCGATTGCTCTGCGAATTTTGACCTCTTTTTTTCTTAGTTCGCTCAACTCCTTTGCATAGACCGCTTTTTGCTCACCGCGAATCGTAGTATAGCGGAACACATAGCGACCATCTTTACGCTGGGATTCGCCTTTTTTCAAAGCGTATCCACGGGAATCTTTTCTTGCCATTCTTCTCACCTCATTTTCAGATTAGAGGAAAACAGCCATATCCTGATGGACTGCATCAGAGATTTTGCAATCGCTTTTTGCTGTCCTGCTCCAAGGATACTCTATGTTCTCCATCATTGCAAGGATGTCGGATTCTGGGGAACAAAAAATCGCCGTTTCAAATGAAACGGCGACCCGGTATGGAATATTTACTTTTGAATCTTTTCAATCAGGCACTCATGCTTCTTCGTGGTTTTGTCGTAGTTGATGCCTACCAGCAGCAGGTTTCCCTGATAGTCCTTCAACGCATCCCCATAGTTCTTGTTCTTGATTTGAGCCAATGCGCCGGATGCGCTCTTGTCCCATTTCAGTTCGATCACCACAGCGGGCTTATCCTGATGCAGCCTGCGGGGAATAAAGCACACATCCGCAAAGCCTTTGCCTGCGGGCAGTTCACGCACCAGCGTGTAATACTCCCGCGCAAAATAGAACGCAAGATTTATGGTGCAGCTCAGGGAGTTTTCATCGTTGTATTGCAGGATAGAGACTTCTTCATGTGCCTTGTCGATACCGGCTGCCACGGCATCCGCATCCATCGCCCACAATGCCTCCAACAGCTTGCGGGATGCGTCAACGGAATCCATGACTCCTTTCCAGTTCATCGTGCTGATGGCATTGACGTACTCCTGCGAAACTTCCTTGTTGGGAATCGTCACGGTTTCGCTTGAACTATCGTAGGTCAGATAGCCCAGATGCACCAGCAATGTCAGCACATCATCTTTACAGGAGAAAGTGGTCATATCGTTGCTGAACGTGCCGGTGTTGATCTTCACACGCTCACCGGCCAGCATCCGAACTACGGCATCCTGCAAACCATCCATATCCATCTGGATGTAAATTTTCAGGGCTTCGTAGGTTTCAGTCTGGTTCCAGTAGGTGCCGAACTTGTGCCGCAGCATGGCTTCCACAACCGATTTCGGACTGTACATGGAATAGTGCGCATCGCCGGACTGCCGGTGGGCAATCAGATCATAGCCATCGTACCACGCTCTGGCTTCCTCAAAGTTCATCTGATACTTGTCGCAGAGAGCAGCCACTTCCTGTTCGGTGAAACCAAAGTATTCTGCCAGATCACCGGGGTCGGTCATGGAATACTCCGTGAACATATTCAGCGCAGAATGGGAGCCATACTTTTTAATAGGAAGGATGCCCGTCATATAGGCCAGCGCAACATAGTCCTTATCCTTGAGCCACGCCCGCAGGAAATCGAGGTACTTTTTCTGCGCATCCTGATCCTGCTGATATTCACGGAACAGGCAGTCCCATTCATCGATCAGGATCACAAACGACCGTTTCGTTTTTGCGTAGATGTCCTTCATCACCTGAATGAGGTTTCCCTCATCCCGAAAACGCACTTCCTGAAAATGGTCGGTCAGGTCAAAGACCAGATACTTTTGCAGCATGGTCAGCATTTCATCCATGCTGTGTGTCATGCTCAGAAATTCCTGCATATTGACCTTGAGGACATCGTACTGGTTCCGATGCTGCTGATAAGAACCTGTCTTGCTGATTTTCAGAGGGTCAAACAGGGATGCGGTATCTTCACCACGGTCGTAGTAAGCTGCAAGCATATCCGCAGCCATCGACTTGCCGAAGCGTCTGGGGCGGCTGACGCAGATGAACTTCTGCCGGGTATTGATGACAGCGTTCGTCTTTTCGATCAGCCCGGACTTGTCCACATAGATCTCAGAGTTCAGGCTTTCCTGAAAGCCCTTGCTGCCCGGATTCAGATAACTGCCCATGCAGGAACCTCCCATCGTGCGAATATTATTATGTTCATTATACTCTAATCTGCCCGGAATCACAAGAACAGGTAACAGGGTTTTATGTAAGACCTCCGGCGGTGCGCCGGAGGTGCAAAATGCTCACATACGGAAGGTGTCCAGATACTCATCAAAAATGTCCAGATTCACCAGCACCACGCGGCGAATCTTGTAAATTGCTCCTGCTTCCTTTGCGAGCTGTTCAAATGTATGCAGACCCATCGAGTAGAGTTCTGCACCCTCCTGATAGCGGACAAAACGCTTCTTGCCCGACTTGACCATGGGTTCCAGTTCCTTGATTTCAGTTCTTGCAAATGCCATATTGTACCTCTTTTCTATTATGAGTGATTGCTTTCCAGATGCCATTGAATGCCATCCTGCTCCAAGGATATCCAGATTGCTCCGTGATTGCAAGGATGCCAAAATCATCAGATTTACTGCTTGTATCTTTTGCACTGATTATGCTGTTTGGGAATCACTTTTGACCAGATTCTCCTGATCCAGTGCCAGACTGCATTTCAGTGCTTTCTCAATTTGTGCCATTTCCCAGTCGCTTGTCAAACCCATAAAATTGTTGATGCGCTCTTTATCAATGGTGAAAAGCTGCTCCAACAGCACAACAGATGGACGATTAAACGCCGGATTCTTATCAATAAGAACATGGGTTGGCTGATTGGGCTTTTTGGAAATCTTAGAGGTCACTGCGGCTACAATGACAGTCGGAGAAAATTTGTTTCCCGTATTATTTTGAATAACAATAACAGGACGTTTACCTCCTTGCTCTGAACCATAGTGTGGGTCTAAATCCGCAAAGTAGATTTCTCCGCGACGGAATCCGAAACTTTTTGTTACATAAACGATAATGATCAAGCCCCCTTTGTAATATGTAGCAAAAGCCGACCGGCAGAACGGCTTTTGCAGTGAGAAAGGAAATCTGCCATGAGCAGGGAGATGACTTACTGTTTGATGGGAAGGCTTTTCGTTCGACTGGAGCCGTTGTAGGCTTTCAGAATCTGAAGCATATACTTCTGATAGTTCGGCCCGGTCATTGCCTGACCGCTGCGATAAATCGCCACCGGGCTGGTGCGCTGGAGCTGCCGAATCAGGCGAATGGGGTCGTATTCATGGTCGTACAGAGCAACGAACTGGGTCACGCCCTGCAACACTTCGGCGCGGAGAGAATCGATATCGCCCTCCCATGCTTCTGCCAGTACACGGAGCGCATCAGTGTAAATGCGCTCACCGTGTTTCCGATACTCGGCAAATGCCGTAGCGATGCAAGCGATTTTCCACTTTGCGTGGCTCTGAGCGAAACTCAGGCCAAAACCTGCACGGTTTGTGGCGTTCAGGAAAGCAATGGCTTCCGGGTCGCCGCCGCGAATCTTGGCGCGCATTTTTGCGCCTGCGGTCAGCGGTGCAGAGACACCGGTCTGCTGTGCAAACAGCAAGGCTTCCTGCTGCTCCGTCAATCCCGAATAAACCTTGCAGACGATGTTCAAATCGCAGTTGTTGTTCAGCAGCTTGCGGGCGGCGATGGTGTGCTGACCATCGAAAACATAGTAGTGACCGTCCCGGTAGCTGACCTTCGGGGCATTGGCGATTCGCTCATCAAACTCGGCGGCGATTCGCTTGACACGGTTGGCGTTGAGATTCCGCTGGTAGTAGCTGCGCGGAACTTCCAAAAACTTGCTGTTGATGACCATTTCGTGATGAACAAGTTTAATCATAGGCAAATTCTCCTTCCAATTTTACGATATAATCCTTTGCTTTCTGCAAAAGTCCAACGACTTTCTGACGGATTTTTGGGTTTTTGAGGAATTCCGGGTAGTGCTCAAAGCAGACATCCAGCCGATAGATCATGCTGTCTGCTGCCGATGACACTTCGCTGAGCATTCCTTCGGCATCGGCCACCTGTTCGACGGATTCCATTTTTGTAGATACAAACGCCATTTTTGCGTTGCAAAATGCTTGTTGGGATAGTCCCAAACCCTTTGTGTACTGCATCCGCTGGATGCAGGCTGCGCATTTGTGCCAAATGCTTCTATAACGCGAAAAAGACCACCGAGGACTCTCCCAAAAAGCGGGAGCAATCCTCGGTGGCCTCTGTTTATCGGGTCTGCGCTTTTTCCTCGGTAGCCTTTTCTTCGGCGAAAAACATCTCTACATTCTTCTGTGCTTTCATCAGTTCCTGCATCTCATCCCGCGCCTTGCGGTAGGCTGGATAAGCGGCTTTCTTCTGTGAAAGCAGTGCGGAGTATTCCGTGTTCAGTTCTTTTACCTTTGGCAGCTTTTTCAATTCAGCTTCATCAAAAGCAGCTTTTGCAGCCTTATGCAGCGTGATTTCTTCCCGGTGGGCTTCCAGAAATCTCTTACTGTACCCGGCTTTGCGGTAGGCGTCATAGACCGGGCGTGTCCGGGCATAATTAACGATGTGCGTCCGCAGAACGGCAATCTCGGTCATGCGCGTTTCTGCTGCCTTGATTGAATCGCCCAGTTCGTGATAGCGAGCAGTTGCTGCATCCACACGCTCCTGCATTTCCTCAATGCTTCCGATTTTGTTCTCCTGTAAGAAAATCAGCGTCTTGGACATTTCTTTCAGATTATATCGCTTTGCCCAGCGAGCATACCCCATGCTCTTTCCCTCGGCCAGCTTTGCCTGAATGTCCACCAGCATCTGAAACTTTTGTTCCGGTACGATGCGCTTCTGCTTCTGCCGGGGATGGTGTTCGGCTTCCCCAGAGATAACAGCTTTCAGTTCTTCTTCACTATATCCTGCGCCCAAAGTGCGGAACCGGATGAATCGCTTCTGCCGTGCGCCTTTGACGGAGGTGTATTTTCCACGCTTGACCTCATAACCCTGCTGCTCCAGTCCTTGCAGAAAATCTTCGTAGTCTTTGGGCTTTTCCGCCAGAATAGTGTCAATCACGCCACATAGACGGTCACGATTGCTTTCTTTGGGCGGGTAGAGTGTGCGCTTCTGCCGCTCCCGATAGGGTTTTATCTCAATGACGGAAAGCTGATGCTCTAAGCAGATCAGATCGCTCAACCGTTGCACAGCCAGCCCGGACAATAAAAAATCCCGGAATTTCCGGGTGCTGTCCAACGCAGTGGAGTTGTAGATAATGTGATTATGAATGTGTTCCCGGTCCGTGTGGGTTGCAACGATAAACGCATACTTGCCTTTGGTGAAACGCATGGCCAGTTCATAGCCCACCTTATTAGCTTCCTCTGCGGTAATCTCACCGGGCTTGAAGGACTGTCGAATCTGATAAGCGATCACATCATTTTTTTGTCTGCGCCCAGTCATCAGTTCATACTGGCGTTTGGAGAGCATAAATTCTTCGTCTGCGGTCAAGGGGCTGCACTCATAGCTGCTGACCAACTCTCCCTTGTTCGTTTTGTCAAGATTCTGCGCATAGTCCGTGCGGCTTTTCAGGCAGGCCGCAACCGACTTGCCCTTGTTTTTGTGCAGCGCGATCAAACGTGTTGCAGCCAATTCTACCACCTCCCGGCAAAAAGAAAATGCCGCACAATGGCGGCATAAAAATTTTATAATTCTGCAATCCAACCGCTGAGCCATTCTACGGCTTCCACAATGACCGTTCCGGCGGTGATGAGCAGGAAGCAGCCAAACTCTGCCACCAGCAAAATCAAAAACTGCATCCACTCCCGGCAGTACAGCGTATAAAGACCGCAGCCGAAAATATACAGCATGGGCAGCGCCAGCACAAACGCCGACAGGTTCAGCGTCCATTTCAGCATCAGCGCAAGGAAAGCCGTAAGCAGCCAAAACGGGAAAACGATCATCTTAAAAACGAACCTCATATCTAGCACCTGCCTTTCTTTCACCCCTATTATAAAGGTGGCAACCACCGCTTTGCAAGGATGTCAACCCTTATGTAGCCCCGCAGCCCTCCAACTGCGGGGAGAAATTTAGAGATCAGCCAGCCGGGAAAGGATCTGCCGACCAATCTCAATCAGTTCATCCAGCCGCTGCCGCAGGTCCTCCATGTCGGCGGCATAGACCCGACCATTTTCATTGGCGGCTTTGGCGTACTGGTTCAGGTTATTGCTGCACATTTGCAAAAGATACGCCATGCGCCGCAGTTGCGGCAGGTCAAGATTCAGGCAGTAGCCATCCAGAGCCATTTTTCGGATATAGGCGCTCAGGCTGCGGATGCCCATGCCCAACATCTTTTCATAAATGCGGCTTTTCTCAGCTTTTGTTGTTCTCAGGATAATGATTTCATCCCGCTTTTCCCTCACCGGGCATCACCGTCCTTGTCGTAATAACTGCGGAAGGGCTTCACCGGCTCCGGCTTATCGGATTTTTCCTCCAACGCCGCCAGTACCGAGGGGCGGCGAGGGGTATCCTCGTCTGGCTGTTCCTCCTGCTCCGGGTCATGGCTCTTTTCGTCTACATCCAACTGAGCATTCAGTTCCGCAAGCCGTGCGGACTTTTCGGCCAGTTCTTCTTCCTGCGGGAAGGGTTTTTCCACCTCAATTTGCGCCGCCGCCTGCTGCTGATGCAGAGTGGCTAGTTCATTCTCAGCAGAGTTAATGCGCTCCGGGAAATTGTTCAGCGAATTATCCAGACGGATAATGTTGCCCAGCGGGTCGGTGCCCAGTGCTACCGGGTACCTCCGCTGACCCTTCAAAATAGCCTGATACTCACTGCGGTAGGTGTCGAAACGCAGGGACAGTTCAAAGCCCCGGTAGCTGCCGATCACTTTTTCTTCGGCGTTGGGCAGTTCGGAGCAGGCAAGCACCAGACGCTCACCGGCGGTCTTTTTCTCATCGTAGGTCACGCCCTTGATGGTCATGCCGCAAAACTCCTCCTTGCCCTGCGGGTGGGCGGCAGCAAGCTGTGCATCAGCTTTCAGTCCGGCAATGTGGGCGTTCGTTTCCTGAATGTCAGCCGGGAACTTGGTCAGCAATTTGTCTTGCAGACGGAATTTCTGGCTTTGGTGGTCGGCTTTCAGCACCTTCAGCTTTGCAACCTGAACGTCCAAGTCCATCTTCTCCTTGATGAGCGGATTTCCGGCACACAATGCCTTGATCTCCGCATAGGAAAGTGCCTGCTCGTCCACGTCCTCGCAGGAGCGCACCGGGGATTTGGAAGTCATGATTTGGCTGATAAATCGCTGTTTGTTTTCCAAAGTTTGGAACAAATAACTGTCAAATGTCCCTTCCGTAACGTAATTGAACACCTTGACTTCCTTATTCATATTGCCCTGCCGGATGATGCGGCCATTGCGCTGGGTCATGTCGCTGGGCTTCCAGCCAACATCCAGATGATGCACCGCCACAAGTCGGGATTGGACGTTGGTGCCCGCTCCCATTTTTGCCGTACTTCCGAGTAGAATCCGCACATCGCCGGAGCGCACTTTGGAGAACAGAGCCGCTTTTTTTGCTTCGGTGTCGGCGTTGTGGATAAACTCGATCTCGTTTTCCGGCACGCCGGCGGCAATCAGCTTTTTGCGAATGTCATCGTAGACATTGAAATTGCCATCGTTTTTCGGTGTGGAGAGGTCGCAGAACAAAAGCTGTGTCAGCTTCTGGTCTTTGCCATCTTCCCAGATTTTCAGCACGTTCTGCACACAGACGTTCAGTTTGCTGTTGGGGTCGTCCGGCAGCATGGGGTTCATCAGGCGAACGTCCAAGCCGATTTTTCTGCCGTCGTTTGTGACGCAGAGCATATTGTCCACGGAGGCATCTACTGCACCGGAGTGGATTTCTGCAGCACGTTTGCTCAGTTCCTGCACCATTTCCTTTTGAATCTCCGAGGGTTTTGCCACCACGGTTTCAAACTTTGCTTCGGGCACAGGCAAGTGGAGCTGGTCAGATGTTTTAATGTCCGCAACCTCCTTGAACATGGACATCAGTTCCGGGAGGTTGAAGAACTTGGCAAATCTCGTTCTCGCCCGATAGCCTGTACCTTCGGGATGGACTTCGTCAAGAGGTTTTCGGTAATTTTTCTAAATTCATCAGGTTGTCTGCAAGGAAGTCCCTTGTGACCTCATGTCTGCACATATCCTTGAACATCTTTTCAATCGGCTTTTTGGCGGTTTCGGACTGCTTCACGCACACAATAAAGGTGGTTTTGCCAATCTGCACCGAATAACTCGAATTCTGATTCTCCATTCGATTTCTCCTTTTATCGTCATTTTCTGAATTTGGCTGGCAGACTGGCAACTGTGGGTGTACCATGATTTTCTTGCCAGCCAAAATTTTCTGCCAGTCAAATGGTTTATTCCATCCAAAAGACCTTTTTGCGGCCTTCCACGATTTTGCTTTTCAGGGCATCGCCCAGTTCACGCTTGGCATCCCGGACGGTTCTGCCGGGGATGCCCCTTTCCAGCGCCGCCTTGTCGATGTCCTCGCTGAACACTTGCTTTCCTCCGGCAAGCAGGGCGCAGATCAGGTCTTTGGCTTGCTGGGTCTTGGTTTCCCGCTGCGGCTCGATGCCGGACAGCATTTCATCTGCGGTAATGTCGTACTCGCCGACCCAGCGGAAGCCACCCTCGTCCCCCAGAGAGAACGCCAGTGACGCTCCCGGCGGGGCAAGAGAACTTTTCTCGTGGGTCAAGATGCGCATGGTGGGGTCGTGCTTCAGCTTGCCGATGAACATGACGCTGCGGACGGCGGCAGCAATGTCGATGGAGCCGAGACCCCGCTGCAGACTCTGCATTCCGGCGGCTTTGTTCAGGTGCCCAATCAGCAAAATAGCGCAGCCTGTTCGCTGCGCTACCTGTCCCAGCCGCATGAAGATGGGCCGGACTTCGTTCGCCCGGTTCATGTCCACATCGGCACCGAGATACGCCTGGATCGGATCGATGATGACCAGTCGGGCGTTGTTCTCGACAATGGCTTTTTCAATTCGTTCATCTCCACCCCGGCATCATCATAATCCATCAGGAGCGAGCCGTCAACGATGGCACGGATGTCCCCACCGTTGTTGTCCCAGTAATCCGCCACCAGTTTCCCCGCAACGTCCGCAAGCTGCTGGCTGACGCGCTCTCCGCTGATACCGTAGGTGGCGGCAAGCATTTCTGAAACCGGCTGTTTCAGGTCGTCGTTGAACTGCCATACCTCCGGGTCACGGGAATTGCGGCGCACTCCGGTATCCGACACATCAAAAACGTAATGCAGGCGCGGGAATCCGCTGGATTCGTCCAGCAGGGCGATGCCCTTGGCACCCCGGCGCACATAGCGGTTCATCCGGTTGTTCCAGATGTCAAAATCGGCGCAGGCAGTGGCATCGGGGCGCTGGGCGTAGATCATAAGTTGGTCTGCAAAGGGGTACTTGTACAGCCGGGATGCCGTAGTCAGGTAGTCTGTCCAGCTTTCCCAGTAACGTGTCAGGCCGTTGGCCGTGCGCTGGGCAAGGGCGAGATATTCTTCGGTTTTGTTTGGCATAGCGTTCCTCCTTCCAGTTTTAGGGTAAAGAAAAAGCGAGCAACCAGACGGTTACTCGCTATGTACGCCATGTGAAATTGTGTCAGTGTTTTGCTGCGACTTTTTCAGCGATTTCCAGCAGGTTCTCAAAGGTCTGCTGTTCTTCGGGCTTTTCAATCAGCTTCGCCAGAAGCACACGGAAAATGTCTGTGCTGTCATGCCCGGTGGTTGCGGAAATCTGGTCGATGAGACTATGCAGCTGTTTGACTGCGGCATCGGACGGCTTGGATTTTGTAAGGAGGTCGGATAGGTAGCTGATGAACGGGTAGGTAGAATCATCGTTGATGATCTCGTTGGTCTCGTTCAAAATTTTCTGGTTGTCCTCTGGGGTCATTTCGCCTTTTTCATCCAAAAGGTCACGAGAAGACGTGCGACCCTTCAGGAAGGTTGCAAAAAGCAGGCGGTCGATGGGAGAGCGTTTTTCGTTGTCCATTGGCTTTACTCGCTTTCTGTTTCTTGAATCTAAAACGATAAAGTAGCCTTAGTATAGCATGAATCCAACTGAGCTATCAAGCCCATATTTTTGAGGGTTTCAAAAGTAGAACCCGTTGGGCAAGCTCAATTCGGATACAATTAGAAGATTTTTCCAACGATGCCGCCCAGTATGACACCTAATAAGCAAAAGAACCAATTACTTCTTTTGGTGGAAAGCACCTCTTTTCTGTGTTCTTCTTTTTGTCGTTGTAACTCATCTTCATATACTTCTTGAGAGTAGCGCAGTTGGTCATACAATTGTTCTACCTTCTTTTCCAACCGTTCGAGAACAAGTTCGGATGATGTAGTCCCAGAAGTTTCAGAATCAGACAAGATTCGTGCTATAACATCTTTGCTTGCCAATGGAATAGTGTTAATACCGTTTCGTATATAGGCTCCTCCACCAGCAACAATGATTGATTTGGATTTTTCAACCTGAACAACAGCCAAAATTTTCTCTTTATACGGAACCGTATAAGTATAGCAGACATCTTCAAGCGAATTGGCTCTAATAACTTTTCTGAGGACTTCCAATTCATTATTGGTGATTCCATTTACAAATCTGCGACATTCGTCATAGCCCAAAATGATAACTCCGCCCTCTGCATTAGCGAAGGCACTAATAATTTTAGGTAATGAATTGGGCAAACCACTTACTCTCGTCTTAAACTCAACTGTGTTACTTTCACCAGCTTGTAGTATTAAACTGATATTATCGGTAGAAACGATATTCATGCTTTTTCTCCTTTTCCACCTTTGCTATATGTTTTTTTATCGTCGGCCTAAAATGCCTGCATAAAATCAACTTGTTGTGCTGAGTATACCACAATGCAAACCAGTAGAAAAGATATTATGTATGCCGCCCACAGACGGCAAAAATCAGCCCAGAGGAAATTCGACCTCTGCAAACTGCGCATCAGTCATAAGTTTCAGTTTTTCGATAACCCCTTCCGACAGCTCCCGCAGAGTGGTCTCATCCGGCATCAGGTAGCACTGCATGAGCCGCAGCTCCTGCATCAGCCCTAATCGGGTGCCGGTGTTGTAGAGCATCATCAACATCAGTTCTTCGTGGTCAAAGTTCATGGGCATTCCTCACTTTCCGGCAGACGGTGGGATTGCACTCCGGGGCATCGCACTTTTCTTTTACGATTGTCAGTTCCGCCAGCTTTTCCAGCGTGGAAGGGCGGCTATCCGGCCCCAGTTCTTCGGCTTCCGCAACTTTGTCCATGATGAGGTCATAGCCCTTCAGCACACGCCGACCTTTTTCCATGTGGTGCGCTTCCAGAATCTGCTCCCGGACTTCCTGAATCGTCAATTCGGATGCGACAATCTGCCCACCATCCATCACAGAATAATCGCTGTGATAGAGGGTATAATCCCAGCCATCTTCACAGGACTGGATGGCAAGATACCCCTTGCCACCCAGTTCCCATGCGCCCTGCTCGTCCTGTGTCTGGATTTCGGGATAGGCGGTCGAACCGCTGCGCTCCATCATCTCGCCGAACTGACAGATGTGATAGACGTTCCCATACTCGCCCAGATCAAAATGATAGTCATCCATATGCTCGACCCGTGCCGTGTAACTGCTGCCATCGGAACGGTCAACCTGAATCACGCCATGATTCGGCACCCGGTAGAGATCATCGTAGTGGCTGTTGATGAGCCGGACATCATCTCTGGGAATCGTGGGGTCATCCCAGATACGCCGCCTGCGGACACCGGACTGTGGGATGGTGTCGAGGTGCTGCAAGCTGACCTCCTGAATCGCCTTGCGGTCATCACTGGAAAGCTCAAACAGATACCAGTTCCGGGCGGCAGGAATAGCGTTGCGGCCATCCGGCGGCAGATTCTGCTTGGAAATCTGCCCAAACTCCTGCGGCGCACCGGTGGCACAATCATAGGTCGCAAAGCCGACCCCGGCACCATTTTCCCGCAGATGCAGGAATTTGTCCCCATTGATAAGGTAGAGAGCTTCCGTTTTCTGCTCCATCAGCATCCACCCTCAAATTCCAGAGAGAACTTGCTGCGGCCATCGACCTCCGTAGTCATCAGGACAGTGGCGTTGTAGGTCTTGCCCTTGGCACTGCGGCAGTCCTTCAGGCGGATGCGGCCATCCCGCAGCAGCTTGTCCGCCACATGAGCGTCCAGCCGTTTGCCCAGACGCTTAAAGAACGCATTGTCCTTCCACAGCACGAAACGGCACTCCCGGTTCTCGCAGAACCAGCCCTTTTCACGCTCCACAACATTTGCACCACAGTTGGGGCAGATACCAATGATTTTGTTTTTCATAAGCGCATACGCCGCAGTCTGCTCCTCTTTCAGAAGCAGGTGCATCTCGTCCATATAATACCGTGTGGACTTTCCGCTGCTGCGGTTTGCCGTGACACGCCCCCAGACCTGATCCTGCACAATGAGCATACCGAGTTTCTTCATCTGCTTGCCCAGTTCCTTGATGTCGTAGCAGACGATGCGGTTGTTGACGTTCACGTTGGTGCGGTGGTTGAACAGGTTCAGGGAGCCTTTCACATAGATTTCCAGTGCGGTGGCAACGTGGTGGGCTTCCTTCTCGTCCTGCTGATGCAGGATAGTGCGGTTGGGTGACTCAAGAGAAAGAAAAAAGAGACCTCATCTCGTCAAAAAACTAAATCATAAAAGCATCAAAGAGGGCATTCAAATGAAACAAAATCGAATTTTTGACCAGAATAGTTCTCAAAAAGCACGTTCTTGGCACTATAATATGGACACCAACCGAGCGGAAGCCCAGTTCGCTGATGGCTCTGCCATTGCCATTGACTGCCTTGCCATCGAGGACGAATACGGCAATACCCCGGCACAGCGAGCTGAACTTGATTGGCTACTATACAACAAGCCCTTGGAGTGCGTCCAGCTTGTGCTGAGTGGTGAGATTGAGCATTATCTCTCACTTGGCTGTGACCATGGCAAACTGAAAGACTAACCTCTAAATAGGCCAAACAACCCGCTACTTGCAGTCGCTGCAAATGGCGGGTTGTTTGCTTATTTTAAGTTTTTCCTTTGCTCATAGTAGTGCAAAATCAATGTAGTGCAAAATCAATGGCCCAACGGTCAAAGAAATCACAAATATCAGGCAAATCTACTGGTTTCTTATAAATGTCATTCTAAAATTCAATGGATTTTGCTATTTCTAGCACTTGTTTTTTCGACACGAAAGTCGATTTAACCCTATATTTTATGTATCTCTCGATGATTTCAAGTTTGCCATTTTGGGGGCTTGATTATTGAGAAAATTCTAAATTCCAAAAAGGTCTATCATTTTCATCAATCGCATCGTTATTGAGAATAAGCACTGCACCACCACTTAACAGAGGAGGCAGCTGTAAATAGCTTATATTATTTATTGAGAAAATGAAACGCTATTGCAACAGTTGAATACTGTATATTTTATCAAATTGATACGGATCTGATAGCAACACCTTACCGTTTGATATCACAAGAATGCTTTCGCCTTCTTTAAGATACGACAACTGAAGATTTCCTTTCAAGTAGTTTGATACGCCATAAATTATATAATTGTCATCCGTATCATATAATTGATTTTTTGCAGTCGCATAAATACAATTGTTCTTCAGGTCAACTTCTTCAATTATAAGTTCCGATTTTTTTCTTCCGAATGTATTCGATTGAAATAGAATGCAGAGAACCACTGCCACAAATGCTATGCCAACCATAATCTTCCGTTTGCATTTCATTTTATCAACCTCTGTATGAAAGGAACAGCGTATAAAGCGATTGTGTTATTCTCAATGCCCCTGTATAAGAAGTTGGATATGAAGAACCATCAATTGTGCTTCCATCTTTATGGATTCCGATAGCTACATACCCAGCTCCAGAAATATATTCTACAAGAGGACCACCACTAAAGCCACCTGTCAAATCCCAATCGCCCTTGAGATATTTTGAAGTCTGACTTCTAATATACCCAGAAGATTTACACATCCGATATCTCGCATCGGCACCATTTATTTGGCTCGGATAGCCATAAGCATACACCAACTGTGATGATGAATAATTGCTAGACTGCCAATGTAACCCAAGCCATCCCGTTTTCGTTCCTAAATTATTCTTGAGCGTAATAATCGCCCAATCCTCCGAACTTGTTCCAGCAAGATAAGAATCACTAACAATCATCGAACTTGCCGATACATTTTCGCTTCCAAAAGGTTTACTATTATCAGATCGAGCAGGTGCGACATTTACCGACTTAACGTAGGCTTTTTCCTTTATACTGTATAGATTATGTGCTGCTGTTGCAAGTGCATTAGGCCCAATCATAAATCCAGAACCATAATTTGTCCCTCCATTATTGGTCGTTATCTGTAGGCATACCGTACTACAATATGGTGTTGCCGTTGGATTATCAACAACAGTGATATCATTGCTTCCGATAATCGCATACAGATCGGATAGATCAATATCCGAAATCTTTCCATTTGGAAAATAGCCTGCAGTTGTCTCTCCATCCGTGAAGGAATTGGTTTCAACTATAATTTCCTCTATAGATTCTTCTTTTGTATCAAAATCGTATCTATGGTATCTCTCGATATGAGATTTGCTTCCATCACTTTGATTATCTGCAAAAGCAGTCAGCCCAGAGTTAAGCTCCATTGAAGAAAGAGCCACAATCCCACTTGCTTTCAAAAAAATTCTACGAGATATTTTTTCACTAGCTATTTTAATTTTCCTTCTTTACTTTTAGAGTATACACAAGATTTCTTATACATCAGTTGCTCTGCATTGGAAACACCTCCGTAAAATTTTTCATACGTTAGAGCCATCCTTATTTTAGATTTCAACTTTTACTTTCGCAAAAAAATAAATACCACTGATTTTTTATCCAATAGCCGTGCTAAGATTTATCTCTATGGGATTCAACACATGCGTCTGCTGGCACAACCAAGCCCAATTGTTCACTGTAGTAGTAAACAAGTCGTCATAGTTGTTGTCATATGCAAAATCAAATGTGTCATGAACGGTAATCAAGTAATACATTATAGAATTACCAATCATGAAGCCTGTTCCAGAGGTGCTTACCCTATGCAATGCATAGAATAAATCTGCATTATCAGACTTTTGAATTGTAAAAGACCAACTTCCTCCACTAAAATCTTTCAAGCCACTATTAAGTACTTTGTTTTTATAATTATTAAAAACTGTTGTCGTGTTTAACTTGTCAAGCAATGGCGTCGAAGAATCCGTCACACTCTCAGAATAGTCAATATTATATACAGAGAATTCAACCATAAGAGCCGCACATTCATATCCCTTATCCCGTGCAATTTGCGCAGCTGCCAACCATGCAAGCTGTGTATTATTTAACAAATTTCCAGATGCACGTGTTTGATCTTCATCTTTCATCTTATCGATAAACTTATTTAATTCATCTATCGACATTCCCGAAAAATCAACATGATACTTATCATTCATGCTTTGAATAACAGGATTGCTAGCTTTACGGCTGCTTATGTTAGCAGCATAAGACACAGTATTTATCGAAAACAAAAAACACACTGAAAGAATTAATGATACGAACCTCTTCATAACGAACCTCCTTAAATTCTGTACTCTACTATATAAATTGTGTGCTTCTCATCATCCCAGACAACGAGACTAAAATTCACATCTTCAGAATGTAAAAGCAATGTATTCATTTCGGCTTCCGAGCGTAGTTCCTTATGCTGACTATTATCATAAAGAAAAAAATTTCCACTTGCAATTTCAGGAATCACAAAATCTAATCCAAAATATGACGACACATTTTTTAATATAGAAGATATGGTTGGAGAATCATTAATTTTCTCCCATGAATCGAGTTGATGAATAATTTTGGCTGCATCCACATCGTAGTATACCGCTAACATTATCCCATCATTTTGCAATCCGCCATAAGCCTCATATATCAACGATTCAGAGTATGTTGCTTTTCCAATTTTGAATTGTTTCAAATAATCTCGTTTTTCATATTTGCTTTTTCTTCCAAGCATAAAGCCCAAAAGCAAGCACAGTGCGACTATAGCTAGGTATCGGATAACTCGCGTTGGTCTCGCCTTTATAATTACCTCACACCTTTCTAACTTGCTGAAATATATAACAAACTCCACTTATCTACTGGTACTTCCGGTAATGGTTTCGCTCCGTCCATCGGAATAGCTAAAGGTCGCAGAATACTCAAGCCTATAAGATTTTCCGGGCTTAGTGTTAAAGCTACTGCTCACCATGCAGGTTGAGGTCGTGCTGCTGTTTGAGCAGCTACTTACTTTTTGCCATGTTCCAATTGTCCCCTTTTCATAGAGAACGCCTGAAACGCTGATTTTCTTTACTCCAGTTCGAGTCTGGGCATCAACCTGATAGTATGTTTGGTAAATAGATCCGTTGACCGTACTATCGCCTACATACCGTTCAGACTTTTCAGCGGCCATTGCGGTGCAGGCAAAGCTCAAGAGAATCACCGCTGAAACAACAATGGACAACAAACGCTTTTTCGACATAGACATACACCTCCGTTTTTTTGCTCCCATCAAGAGCCTTTGTATAATCAACGCAATTCGCATTCGCTTCGTTTCAATTTTCAGGAGAAAATTTTTCAAATTTTCCATCTTTGTAAGTTCAGACAAAAAGAAAGCCAGACATTTGTGAACTCTCACAAGTGTCCAGCTTTCTTAACGGATACCTTCCGCAATTTTCATAATCTCATCGTATGGAATGTTTCCCATAACGGTATGTGTAATCCCCCGATGTTCCCAACTTAGAGTATAAACATTCTTTCCATGTTCATCCGTACTGGTTCCAAGTACACCATCTGCTTCTCCGACCTTTACGGTTTCGTACACTGTATGCTCATTATCAAACAGGGACTGCTGCCCTGGCTGGATAATTGAGCAACGGACTGTGTAGCTTTCCTCTGTTTCTTTTGACGAGTAAACATGTAAAAAGTTTTCTGCTCGCTCAAATTTCTGCACATCGTCCATTTCAAAGCCGTTCGGCACATAATGGTCGCTGTATCCATCCGGGAGCCACTCCAGCGGTTCGCCATCCACCTGATAAGTCAGCTGCATCTCAATGGGCAGAAATTTTTGAATCATCGTATAGACTGCCCTGCGGAAATCAGCGCTGACCGCAAGAGCACCAACCGTCAGCATTACGAGTGTCAATGCCGCAATTAGTACTCGTTTCAACACTGGGTGGTGCTTTTTCTTCTTTAAGGCCTCTGTCATTCGTTCGTCCCATTGGGACGTATCTGGGTAGATTTCCTCAAACTGCTTTGGCGTTGGAAGCGAATCCAGTTCTCTTTGCGCATCTGCACGAAGTGCCATCATCAAAGCCGCATCAAATGAAATGTCTGTCCGCTCACTCATGGCTGTTCATCTCCTTCCATAATAGTTTTCGTCCTCGAAAGAGCCGTGTTCGTACCACTTCATCCGTTAATCCCAGCGATTTTGCAATCTCACGGTTTGTATATCCCATTGCCAAAAGGCGTAGCGGATCACGGTACATCGGTTTCATTTGGCCAATCAGTTCTGTTAGACGTTCAATGTTATCGGTGCTAACTGCTGCATCATCCGGCACCGGAGCGGCATCTGGTTCGTTTGGGACATCTTCCAGCAATTCTTCTCGTTGTTTGCGAAGCATATCATATGCACGGCTTCTACTACAACTAACGAGATAAGCAGCGAGTTCGTGACAGTTTTCTCGATGAATTTTAGAAAAATTTTTTGCAACGTACAAAAATACCTCTTGTAGCACATCCTCTGCCAGATACGAATCATCCATGATTTTGTAAGCGGTATGGTAAACCAGCCGTTTGTATGTATTGTACACCTCGGTAAAATCTTCTTCAAAGTTTCGATCATCAAGCACACTTAGATATAACGCAAGCAACGCAGTCACCTCTATTCACATTGATTGTGTGTAGTGTACCACGAACCAATAAAAATGTCGAATACAACCAACTTTTGAAAAGGAGCGTGATGCCATTGACCCAACCGAAAACCGATCTCGCCTATCTCCGCAGCGAGAAAGCCAAAGCAGAACAGCAGCTGCGCTACTACCAGCACCGGGAGAAAATTCTGGAACACCAGATACCGGAGCTGACCCGCAAGGCCCGTGTGCATCGGCTGTGTACCCGTGCCGGAATGCTGGAAAGTTTTCTGATTGCGCCGGAAGAACTCACCAACGATCAGGTGATGGAGCTGCTGAAAATTGCGTTCCGTCAGCCGGAAGTTGCGCTGGCTCTTGCAAAGATGATTCACGACCTGCACGAAAGCCGCAGCGTTCCGCACCCTTTAGAATAAAGGGCGCAATTATACACCGTTCCGGTGAAATTGCGGTCTTGCAGACGGCTCGATGAAATCGAAGCTGGCGTTTGTGCGCCAGCCCGATTCCATCCCAAGGAAAACTGCATTTTCCTTGCGCTGCTTTGCAGCTATCCTTTTGCGGCTCCCGCCTGAGATCGAAGCGCATGGCACTCCGTTCTAAGGCGGCGAGCAAAACCGAATACAATTCCAGACCGTTCACCAAGAGCAATCTTGCTGGGCGGTCTTTTTGTTTGGGGGTGATGCCTATTCCGTGTCCGCATTTCAAAATTACCATCGTCAAGCGCAGCCAAGGGCAGTCCGCTGTTGCCGGGGCCGCTTACCAAAGCGGCGAACGGCTGTTCAGCGAGTACGACCAGAGAACAAAATTCTACAACAAGAAGAAAGAGCTTGTCCACGCTGAGATCATGCTGCCATCCTATGCGCCGCCCGGATATGCAGACCGGGCGACCCTCTGGAACGCCGTAGAAGCTGTGGAGAACCAGTGGAACTCCCAGCTTGCCCGGCGCATCGTGCTGGCGTTCCCGGTGGAGGTGCCGAAGGAACAGTATCTCTCCATGATAAAGGAATTTTGTCAGGAGCAGTTTGTTTCCAAAGGCATGATAGCCGACTTTGCCATCCACGACAAGGGAGATGATAACCCACACGCCCACATTCTGCTAACGCTCCGGGCAATGGACGAACACGGCAGGTGGCTTCCAAAAGCCCGAAAGGTCTACGACCTTGACGAGAACGGCGAGCGCATCCAACTCCCCTCCGGCAACTGGAAGTGTCACAAGGAAAACACGGTGGACTGGAACGACCAGAAGTACGCCGAGATCTGGCGGCATAGCTGGGAAACCATCACCAACCGCTATTTGGAAGCGGCTGGCCGCCCGGAACGTGTTGACCTGCGCTCCTTTGAGCGGCAGGGCATCCAGCAGATACCGACCGTCCATCTCGGTCCCGCTGCACACCAGATGGAAAAACGTGGCATCGAAACTTTTCTCGGCAATCTGAATCGTGATATTCGAGCCGCCAACAGCCTGATGCAGTCCATCCGCAGCGCCATCCGTGGGCTGCAACGCTGGATCGCAGACCTGAACGAAAAGAAGCAGCTTCTTCTGGACGCTCTGGAAAAGTCGAAGGAACCCACGTTGTCCGACCTGCTGGTGGATTATTTCAACCTTCGCAACGAGCAGCGCAGTGATTGGTCTGGCAAGGCAAAACTGAAATGCACTGTCCGGGACTTTGAGGAAGTCAAACGGGCGGTGGACTACCTGAAAGCCCATTCTCTGAACGCCATCGAGGATTTGGACACCGCAATTTCTAACCTGAACCAGACTGCCACCCCTCTCCGCAGGCAGTTGAAGCAGAACGAAAACCGTATGCGGGCAATCGCCCAGATCAAGGACGCTGCCGCCGTCCATGCCAAGCTGAAGCCCATCCATGACACCTTTATCAAGAAGAACTTCAAGCTGACCAAGGACGCTTATGCCGCCCAGCACAAGGAGGAACTTGACACCTTTAATAAAGCTGTCCGCACCCTGATGAAGCTGAACGGCCGCACAGCGGTGGACTTTTCGGCATTGGATGCCGAATTTTCTGCGCTGCAATCTGGCAGCGCAGAACTGCGTACCAAACTGGAAACCTTGCAGCCGGACATCTCTGCACTGAAAAATATCCGCAAGTATATCGACATGGTGCTGAATAAGCAGCAGCTTTCCGCACCGAACAGCAAGACCTCGGAAAAAGAATCGGTGCTGAAACAGCTGGAGCAGCTTCAGCAGAAAAAGTCCCACCACAAAGCGACTTCCACTACCCCAAACCGCGAAGAATCGCTCTAAACGATCTTTCTGTCACCGATACGCCGTTGCAATCAGTGGCAGAAATACATAATTCGTATGTTTTTTTGTTGGCCTTTGCCTGTTCTCGTCGGCTAGTGAGTAGAGGCGTACTTTTAAGGCAGAAATTTTCTCCAACACCCCCCATTTTAGGCCACTTTTTCTGTTAATAGTAGAAGCGCCTCTTTGAAAGCCGGTCATTTGTGACCTTTTTGTTAATTCTCAAAAAGATGGTTGTCTTTGGGCTGTTTTCGTTGCCTACCTATTGAGAGGATTTTTTCAAAAGCGGAGATTTGGTCTCAAGAATTACAATTCAATTACAAGTTTCTCACCAATGCTACGAAACAGGCGTTTTCGATGCCTACCAAGTGTAGGGCATCTTTTTCAAGACCATTCTTGGACTATTATGACGTTTTGTTTACAAAATTGCTTGCAATGCTACGAAATGGCCTTTTTCATCGGCTACCAAGTAGAAGGATGTTTTTGTCCGTCAAAGTCCAGAAATCTTCCATATGTTCCTTGACAAGTGAATAGTTCAATCGTCCGGTACTTCACAAAAGGTACTTCTGTAACTCGCAGCCCGGTCATAACGAAGACGGGGTGGCTGAAATGCCAATGGTGCGGTGCAAGCCCGCCGCCGGACGATTCCCCACTCCTAGGGAAGTCGAGGACCAATATGGGAGACCTTAACTTATTAACGCAGTTGAGCACTTGTTTCGTGCTTTTCTGCGACTGGAGAATTGGAACCCACCAATTCTCGTTACATACTCTTTGTTTCTGATTTCTGCTTCAGCTGGAGGTGATCAACATTTCAGAATATCTTACCACGCAAACTCTGCTGCCGCCGTTTCTCCCATACCCACGCTTCCTTTTGGAACTTGACCTGAGCCAGACTGCAAAAATGACTTATGTGCTGCTGCTCGACCGTGCCACGCTCTCGCAGAAAAATCTCTGGATAGATGAACGCGGTTTCGTGTTTGTCATTTTTACGATTTGCTCTTTGGCTGAGCAGCTAGGGCGCAGCACTGTCAGTGTTTCCAGTGCGCTTAAGGAATTGGACGCTGCAGGATTGATTGAGCGCAGACGAACGCGGTTTTCTTCGCCCAATCACATCTTTGTGAAAATTCCAAATGTTGAATAGTTCTGCGTTTTTCACGATTCAAGAACCGCCAAAATCACGATTCTGTGATGCAGATTCTTAATGGCATCTGCAAAAGAGATTTTTCCTATGCAGTATAGCAGCCTTTAAGACTGTATCGAAGAAAACTTTCACCTAACCAACGTAATAAAACAAAAAGAGAAAAACGAATAGAATCCATCCATTCCTTTCCGTATTTGCACCACATGAATGAGGAGGTCTGCCCTTGAACAAAGAAAAATCTGAGAAGAAGCCCACCACACGCAAACGTGCGCCGAGAAGTCCGAAGTCCGTGCGCCTGATCGTGGAACGCCATTATATCGGCAATGTGCCGATGAATACGCTTTTTCAGCGGCTTGCGGAAGAAGAAATTCGTAAAACTGCCGAATCGTATCTTGCCGCTGGCTAATTGGACGTTTTACTGCGGAAAAGGGCTTGCATCATCACGCAGCATCCGCTACAATGTGATTGATGAGGTCTCTTTTCCATTATGGAGGTATGCATGGAAAAGGACAAAAAAGTAACTGCTTTATACTGCCGGCTGTCAAAAGATGACGGTTCAAACAGCGAAAGCCTGAGCATCCGCACTCAAAAGGCGATGCTTATGGAGTATGCCACACGCAACGGTTTCGGGAATTGCCAGTTCTATGTCGATGATGGTTACAGCGGTACAAACTCTGACCGCCCTGCCTTTCAGGAACTTCTGGATGATATCCGGGAAGGAAAGGTGGCAACAGTCATTACCAAAGACCAGTCCCGACTTGGACGCAACCACATCGAAACCGGAACGTATATGGAAATCTTCTTTCCTGAACACGGTGTCCGCTATATTGCAATCAATGATGGTTATGATTCCAACGAGCAATCCCAGATGGATATTGCCCCGTTCCGAAACATCATCAATGAAATGTACGCCAAAGACACTTCCCGAAAAATCAAGAGTGCCCTTCGGACACGCAAGAAAAGCGGAAAGTATATCTCCAGCAACGCACCGTTTGGCTACCAGAAAGACCCTGCCGACCACAATCACCTTGTGATCGACCCGAACACCGCCCCTGTTGTTGAGTACATCTATTCAATGGCAGAGGAAGGGCTGGGGCTTCACCGCATCGCCAAGCGGCTCCACGATGAAAAAGTTCTGAAGCCGTGTTACTACAAGAAAGAGATGTTTGGCCGCTTTATTGATGATGAAAAGATGTATGATTGGGACAGTGCCTATATCAGTCAGGTTCTGCACAGCCCAGTCTACGCCGGACACATCATCTACGAAGCCAAGCCCACCGTGTCCATGAAATCCAAAAAGCGGCGTTATATTCCGTTTGAAGAACGCGCTATCGTTCCGAATACACATGAAGCAATCATCCCACAAGACCGCTGGGAAAACGTGCAGCGAATCCTTTACAGCCGTTCCGGTTGTTTTATGTGTGATAAGACCGACTACGACAATATCTTCAAGGGCATCGTCCGTTGTGCAGACTGCGGCAGAACGATGTTAGTCAAGGTCGAGCACAGGCGCAAACGCAACAGTGTTCTGGATCAGACCTTTTATTGTTGCAGCACTTATCGGAAATATGGTGCGAAAGCCTGTGACTCTCACAACTTGGAAGCCCGTGTTCTGCATGAAGCTGTCTTTGCGGACATTCAGGCACACGCAAAGGCCGCTGTGAGCAATCGGGAAGCCCTTGTGAAGAAGATTGCAAATCAGATGCACCTCCGGGTGTCCTCTGACCGGGCGCAGCACAAACGGGATTTGAAGCAGTGTAAAGCACGAATCGCAGAAATCGAAGACCTGTATGCAAAACTTTATGAGGACGTATCAAAGGGACTTCTCCCGGAGAAACGTTTTCAAATGCTTGCAGATCGCTACGACAAAGAACAGGCTGAACTGACCGAGAAGATTGAGCAGTACGAGCGGGAAGGCCGTGCTGAACACGATCAGCTGGACAAGATTCAGGATTTTATTGATGAAGTCAGCAAGTACGCTGGCATCACCGAACTGAACTATAAGATTCTGCATCAGCTGATTGACAAGATTCTGGTATCCAAAGCGGAAAAGGTCGATGGCGAATACGTCCAGAAAATCCAGATTTTCTACCGCTTTATCGGCCCATTGGATGCCATCGAGTAACAATGTCAGAAAAGTCACCTCCGAGAACTATCCTACAGAAGCAGGGCGTTGTACAAGTCCTCAAGGATGGGCATATTCTCCGGGCAGGGGTTCGCAAAATATTTGCGGTAAATCAGATGCACACAGCGGTCGATGACGGTTTTCTCCACCGGCAGCAGCCCTTCTTTGCCGCCCACCACCAGTTCACACAAAGAAAGAATAAAGTCAGCTTTCAGGGAAAGCGGATTATCTTCCTCCGAATAGTTGGCATTGATGTCCATGGGGTTGATAAACTGGGTGCTGTTGGGGCTGATTTTAATGACCTGACCCTTCAAACGATTCACCAGCGGTGAGTAATCGGCTGGGTCAGCGGTGTTACCACCGCCTTCCCGCCTAAGAACCGTACGTGACAGTTTCCCGTCATACGGCTCAAGCATTTCATCACTTTTTCAAGCGGTTCTCAGCATAAATTCTCTGACAGGCGCAATGAACGTAGCGCATATTACGAACATCTTCCACGCCAGTCTTTGCCTTTGGTGCAAGGTAGAAGATTTCTCTTTCTTCCGTTACATCCATCGGCATTCCGCAGTGGTAGCACAGCCCGTTCTGGTTTTTCCAAATCGTCTTGAATTTTCCAGTCAGCCGGTGCATTCCTTTATCGAATTTCCTTTTTTGGAAATACGCCTCCTCGAGGAACGGATTTGCAGTAGCTTTTATCTTGGTATGTCGCACAATGGCTGTGCTGTCCACCCGTATCAGCTCCTTGTTTTCCGTAGAGAACACCCAGTTCCGATTACCGACACGATGCCAGTATCTCGTGGAAATCCACCACTTGTTCTTCTTTGGGTGCCGTCTTTTAGCCCATCGCCACAGCAGTTCGTACAGGACATAGTCCAGATGCGCGAACGCATCACTTGCGCATACGGACTGGTGGTAATTAGTCCAACCTCGAATTTGTTCATTCAACTTCATAATCAGAACATCTTGCTGCCACGCTTTTCCTCTGCGGAGAATCGTGTCAGAGATATTGGAAACGATAGCCTTAACCGCCTTTTGGGAAGGCTTGATAATCAGCTTTTCGTTATACTTTCTGAAGTTCCAGCCGAGGAAGTCGAAACCATCGTCAATGTTGGTGACAACGGTCTTTTCATCAGAAAGTTCCAATCCGCGTTCAGCGAGAAACTCTCGAATCAGCTCCTTTGCTTCAAGAACCAGTTCAGGTGTTGCCGCTGTGACCACAAAATCGTCTGCATAGCGGACGAAGTTTACTTTGTGGGCATTCTTAAATCTTGAAACGACCTTACCGAGCGCGTTCGTGTGAAAGCGTTCGACCAGCTTCTTCTCGATACCATCCAGCGTCATGTTCGCCAGAATGGGGGAGATAATACCACCTTGCGGAGTTCCTTCCTCGGTAGGAAAGAGTTCGCGCTGATAGATAAATCCCGCCTTTAAGAACTGCTTCAAAATGTTCTTGTCCATGGGGATGTTCGCCAGAAGCCAATCATGGCTGATATGGTCGAAACAACCTTTGATGTCACCCTCCAAAACCCACTTCGGAGAAATGTGCTTGCGCGACAGTGCATTGAACAGATATTCGCAGGCATCCTGTGCGCATCTTCCTTTTCGGAAACCAAAGGATTTCCCATCTGCTGTTGTTTCCGCCACCGGCTCCAGTGCCAAAGCATAGAGAGCCTGCATTGCGCGGTCATACATTGTAGGAATGCCCAATGGACGCTTTTTCTTCTTGTCCTTCTTTTCGATATACACTCTACGGAGAGGACGCGCACGATACCCTTTATCTGTCAGCGATAGAACCGCTTTCATTTTCTTCGCCGGGGTGTTCCAGAGAACACCATCCACACCGGGAGTCTTGCGCCCATCGTTGGTAACGACACGCTTGACAGCCAGTGCTTTGGCGTAAAAGGAATGTGTCAGAAGATACTGAAGTCGTTTTACTGCGTTGTAGTCTTTTTGCTGAGTTGCCTTGACAATCCTGATTTGTAGCCTGTTGACTTCCTGCTCTGCCTTATGCCAGTCAATGTTTTTCCATTGGGCACTCAACATAGCTTCGTCCGACAGCTTCTCAGAAGTTTTACCTTCCGTCGTTGAATACTTATCGTTCACAGGAATACCTCCAATCTTGCCATGAAATACCCGGAATAAGTCAGCACCCTTTCAGGTCAGGGCAAATTTTGAACCCCTATGCTCACCGTTACAGTGAACCTTTCGCTTTTTATTCCATCTCATACCCTCTGCGCCATTTCTTCCTCTTGCGAGGTCGATACCTTTGTTCAAGGAACGCATAGGGTTTTCCACGTTCCACGTAATGCATAATTCTCGAATGCCTTAGCCGCCATCTTTGAACCGGGAGGATTTGTGTCCATTTGCTTCGGGGTAGCGAAAGGCCCCTCGGCCACCTCCAACACCTTTTGGTGTAGGTGTATCAGCCTTATTTCACCTATTCCCTGTAACGATCCTTACGATGATTCACATTACGTTCGACATAGCATTCTTTACCCTAACAGTACATCCGCTTTAGGCTGGCAGATTTCCCATATTGTCCTGTGAGCTTCCCAACGCCGGCTTTTGACCAGTGCAGGTCACAGTAGGGTTACTCCAAATGGATAGAGCAGTGTTTATACACAATACATTACGCGACTTCGTGTCGCACTTCGCCTTCGGGGTCGTTGATGATAATATCATCGTCCGTCACCAGAAACGCATTGGCAATTTCACGCTTTGCTGAGAAACTTTTGCCGGAGCCGGGAGTACCCAAAATCAGGCCATTGGGGTTCTTCAGCTTCTTCCGGTCCACCATGATCAGGTTGTTGGACAGGGCATTCAGGCCATAATACAGGCTTTCCTTACCGGACTGATACAATTCCTGCGTGGTAAACGGGATGAAGATAGCCGTGCTGCTGGTGGTCAGCCCTCGCTGAATCTCGATCTGGCAGTCAGCCAGCGGCAGGCTGCTCATCAGACCCTGCTCCTGCTGGAAGTCCAGTCGGCACAGGTTGCAGTTGTGCTTCTGGGCAATACTGGATGCCTGAAAAACATTGTTTTCCAGTTCCTGTTCAGTCCTGCCGGTGTTCAGCACCAAAAAAGTGACGAGGAACATCTCGACCTGTTTCGGGTACTGCCCCGGCGCGATTTGCAGGACAGAAAGAGTGTTTTCTTCCATTCCGCTTCCCCTCAGTCGATGCAGATGCAGGTCAGCGCATCCTCATCGACCATCAGCGTGACACTGGCGGTTTCCAGATACTTCTGGATGGCAAACATATCGCCCATGGTCAGGGGTGCGAACTTGCCATCGTCCGTATAGCGGTGGAAAATCACCGGCCCGGTCAGATACCGCTTGCCCATCAGCTTGATGACCTGTTTGGGATTGTAGCGGAAACCCAGCGGCTCCTCCTTGGAGATGCCGTAGCCGGCATCATCCTCGTCAAAGCAGGGCAGGATGTGCGGAGCCTCCTCCGGCTGAATTACGGTCAAATCCAGAACGGGCGACACGACGGCGAAAAAAACATCCGTACTGGCAAGCTCGTTCTGCATTGCCATGTGCATGAATGAAAAGAAGCCCGTCACCGCATCGTCGATGTGGTCGATCTTCTTGCTCATGGTGTCGATGGTCTTTGTGGTTTTGAAATCAATGGTGTTGTTCATAGGCGTTTCCTCCGTTATTTTTGCAAAATAAAAAGACCCGAATCGGGTCTCTTAGTTCAGTCTGCGCTCAACGCGCTTCTTCCTGCTTCTTCTGTTTTGCCTGCTGTTTTTTCAGCTGCCACTGGTCGAGCAGCTTGATGATGATGCTTTCCATCTGCCGGGGCGTGTAACTGCGTGGAAAGTATTTCCGCAGGGTTTCGTTTTTGATGGTCACAGTGTCCAGTTCGCTTTTCTTTTCCTCGTTCATAATGTCGTAGACAGCATCATAACTGAACTCGCTTTGCTGCGCCAGCTTCTTTATCCGTATGGCTTGCGAAAGAGAGGGCGCATTCTGGGAGGCATCCATTGCTTCTAAAAAATCTTGCTGCTGTTTTGCATCAAGATAAGACAATTCCACCGCAGGATTAAACGAGATTTTCTTCTCGTCCACCATGTCCAGCAGTTCAGGAACAAGGTTTGTCAGTCGGATAAAACGCTGGACTTGTCTGCCGCTTTCACCGCTTTCTTTTCCGATGATTTCAGCCGTTTCAAAATTCCCGACAACTTGTCGGGGATTTTCTTTTGACGGTCTACCGCTGGTTCTTCGCATTGCATCCAGCTTCATCTTGTACGCGAACGCCCGCTCACTGGGCAGGATGTGTTCACGCTGCAAGTTGGAATCGACCATCAAAATCGTGGCGGCATCATCCTCCATGTTGCGTACAATGACAGGCACGGTGTCCAGATGCGCAAGCTCTGCGGCGTGTTTCCGGCGATGCCCGGAGATGATCTCATAGCCGCCCTCTGGTCTGGGGCGGGCAATGAGCGGAGCCAGCACACCGAACTGCGAAATACTTTCCACCGTCCGGGTCATTGCATCATCATCCAGAACTTTGAATGGGTGGTTCTTAAACGGGAAAAGTTCATCCACAGGAATCTGCTGTACCTGCTCCCGCTGTTCTTCCTGCCGGGTCTCCTCCGAACTGAACAGGTCATCTAGTCCTTTCAGAGCTACGTTTAAGTCGTTTCTCGGCATCTGCCAACACCTCCTTTGCAAGAGATTGATAGGCCTCTGCCACCTTGCCCTTGGGGTCGTGCTTGAAAATGCTCTTGCCTGCGGCACTGGTTTCGGCGGCACGGACAGACCGGGGAATAGTCTGGTCGAACACCTTGATTTTACTGCCGTATGCTTGGCGTATCAGGGTGTCGATTTGCTTTCCGTAGTTGGTGCGGCTGTCCGTCATGGTGAGCAGGATACCCTCGATTTTTAATTTCGGGTTGATCTGCCGCCGCACTTTGCCGACTGTCTGCAAAAGCTGTTCCAGACCTTTGGCAGACAGATACTGTGCCTGTACAGGAATCAGTGTGGTGTCAGCCGCCGCCAAAGCATTGATGGTGAGCATCCCCAGAGAGGGCATACAGTCCAGTAGGATATAATCGTACTCCTGTTTTGCTCCGTCCAACACCTGTTTGAGCATCTTTTCTCGGTTCATGCTGTTCACCAGAGCTACTTCCAGCCCTGCCAGTTCGATGTTGGCAGGAATCAGGTCAACGCCTTCTGCATGGTGCAAAATGCCCTCGCCGGGCGGAATGGGCTGGTCGTTCATGGCTTTCTGCATCAGAGTGGACAGGGTGGTGGGAAGTTCATCGGGCTGCTGCCAGCCCATGCTAATGGTCAGCGACCCTTGAGGGTCAGCATCCACCAGCAGAACTTTCTTGCCCTCCATTGCCAGCCCGATACCCAGATTTTCACAGGTGGTGCTTTTCCCCACACCGCCTTTCTGGTTCGTGACGGCGATAACCGTTGCTTTCTTTGCGATAACATCACCCCACTTTCCGGGAACCGTGCGCAAAGTCATGGTTCGTTAAGTTCTGATAGTGTAGATTCATGGTCGTGGGCGCATTGTAGAGCGAGGCAAGCAGATACTGCTTCATGTTCCGCACGGGGGTGGCATTTTCGGCAAGGCTGTTCAGCACAAAGCGGATGTGGTCTGCATTCAGCTTTTTCAGCCGACTGCGCACCACCTCGGCGGGCTTATCGTCCCCGGCGATTCGTACCATCCTGCGCTTGGTTGCACAGGTGTCCACCAGCAAATCCACGATCTGATAGATGGTGTCCTCATCGTCCGGGAAAAGCCGAAGCAGCAGTTCAACCTCCAACACCTGATAAAAATAATCCTCAAGCTGTTCCCGAATGTCCTCTGAGTTGATAGGATCAGGTTTATTCATCTCTGTCTTATTCTTATCAGTCTTATTTGCTTGCGGTTTTTGCCGCTCCTGAACTGCGCTTTGGGCAACGCCTGAATTGCTGTTTGCGCAATTCAGATTGTGCGTTTTTGACAGCCCTGTGGTGAAGTCTTTGACGTAGATCAGGCTGGGTCTGCCCAGACCGCGCCGCTTGCGCTCGATTAGGTCGATTTGTTCCAGTTCCCGGAACAGCTTGACCGCCTTGTGTTCGGCGCAGCAGAGCGATTCCTGCACTTCCCGGACAGTGTAGATGATATACACTCGCCCCTGCTTGTCCATCCAGCCGCTTTTGACCGACAGGCTCATGCGGTCGAGCAGGATACCGTACAGCGTCCGGGCATCCGTGGAGAGCTGCCGGAAACGGCTGTCCTGAAACAATGCCTTTGGGATGCGGAAGTAGGAAAACAGTTCGCCCGACTGCCCATAGAAATAGTCGAGCGTCATTTGGTGTGTCCTCGGATTTTCAACTGTGAGTGCTTCTTCATGTGGAAACCTCCTTTGACTATTTCAGGGTAAAAGAAAAAGCGCACTTCCGGATTGGAAAGTGCGCTATGTAAGAATATTCTGATTCAGTTGCTCTTGCGATGCTGTTCCAGATAATCGTCCAGAATGTCCAGATCAATAATCGCCATCTTTTTTATGCGGAGTAGTGCGTGAGCTTCCTGTGCCAGCTTTCGGAACGAAATCTTGCCCATCGAATAGAGAGCCATTCCTTCTTCGTAGCCGACGTATCTCTTTTTCTTTTTGGCTAGAATTTTTTCCAGTTCGGGAACTTCAAACAAAGCTGTCGTATGTTCCATGACATTCTTCTCCTTTGTCAAGGGTAGTGGTATACTTGCGTTATCAGGATATAGAAAGAGGACACCTCACGGTCAGCAATCGCTGATGGTGAAATGTCCTCTTGGCTGTTTTCTCGTTTACAGTTCTCTGCTGGTAGCCAGAATGCGAGAATCTGTCTGTACTAACAGGGATTTTTCTGCATCTCCGTCAGTCCATGCGGAAATCCGTCAAGGATGTCAGCTTTCTGACACTTTCCGTGTCGGAATCCGCGATGTATTTCATTGTCGGAGACACAAAGATTATCACGTAGCTCAGTTGGATTCGGGGCGCATCGTGGGGAACAGCAGCACATCGCGGATGGAGGCGCTGTCGGTGAGCAGCATCACCAGACGGTCCACGCCGAAGCCCAGACCGCCCGTGGGGGGCAGGCCGTACTCCAGTGCGTTCACGTAGTCGTAGTCCACCTGTGCCTTGCAGTCGGGCTCGATGGCCTTGCGCTCGGCTACCTGACGCTCGAAGCGGCCCTTCTGGTCGATGGGGTCGTTCAGCTCGCTGAAGGCGTTGCCGTACTCGGTGCAGTCGATGAAATACTCAAAGCGCTCGGTGAAGGCGGGGTCGTCCGGCTTGCGCTTTGCCAGCGGGCTGATCTCCACGGGATAGTCGTAGATAAAGGTGGGCTGGATCAGCTTGTCCTCCACAAAGGCGTCGAAGAACTCGGCCAGAATGGCACCCTTGGTGGGCACCTCGGGCAGCTCCACGTGGTGCTCCTTGGCGGAGGCGATGGCGTCCTCGTCAGACTTCCAGTCGTTGAAGTCCACGCCGGAATACTTCTTCACGGCTTCCACCATGGTCAGGCGCTCCCAGTGGCTCATGTCGATCTGCTTGCCCTGATAGGGGATGACCATGCTGCCGCAGATCTTCTGGGCAAGGCGCTTGTACAGCTCCTCCACCAGATCCATCATGCCGTGGAAGTCGGTGAAGGCCTGATACAGCTCGATGCTGGTGAATTCCGGGTTGTGCTTGGGGTCCATGCCCTCGTTGCGGAAGATGCGGCCCACCTCATACACGCGGTCCATGCCGCCCACGATCAGGCGCTTGAGGTACAGCTCGGTCTCGATGCGCAGCACCATGTCCATGTTCAGGCTGTTGTGATGGGTGTAGAAGGGGCGTGCGGAGGCGCCGATCTCGAAGGGGGTCAGGATGGGGGTGTCCACCTCCAGGAAGCCCTTCTCGTCCAGATAGGCGCGGATCTCCTTCAGGATCTGGCTGCGCTTCACGAAGGTGTCCTTCACCTCGGGGTTGGCGATCAGGTCCACATAGCGCTGACGGTAGCGCATCTCGGTGTCGGTCAGGCCGTGGAACTTCTCGGGCAGGGGGCGCAGGCTCTTGGCCAGCAGGGTCAGCTCGGTGGCGCGGACGCTCAGCTCGCCGGTCTTGGTGCGGAACACCTCGCCCTTCACGCCGATGATATCGCCCACGTCCAGCTTCTTGAAGGCGGCGTAGGACTCCTCGCCCAGCTCGTCGCGGCGGACGTACAGCTGAATGTCGCCCTTATCGTCCCGCAGGTGGGCAAAGCTTGCCTTGCCCATCACGCGCTTGGACATCATGCGGCCTGCAAGGGCCACGGTCTTGCCGCTGTCGGTCTCGTTGGGCAGGGCGGCAAACTCTTCCTTCAGGTCGGCAGAGTAGGCGTCCTGCGGATACTTGGTCAGGGTAAAGGGGTCGCGGCCTGCGGCCTGCAGGTCAGCCAGCTTCTGGCGGCGCACCTGCACCTGCTCGCTCTCGGACAGGCCCTGTGCGGGGTTCTTCTTTTGCTCTTCCATGATTACTCCTACTTAGTTTGCTGCGTGGGAAATGCGCAGCACAGTGTACTCCACCGTGTGGCCGGTGGGCAGCAGAACTTCGGCCTTGGCACCCACGGCCTTGTTCAGCAGGGCGTGGCCCACGGGGCTCTCGTCGCTGATCTTGCCATTCAGGGGGTCGGCCTCGGTGCGGCCCACGATATCGTATTCTTCGGTCTCGTCCTCACCGGTCATCCGGATGACCACATGGGTGCCCACAGACACGCTGTCCACACTCAGCTCGCTCTCATCAATGACGACAGCGTTCTTGATCATCTGCTCCAGCTCGGTGATGCGGTTCTCCACCAGACCCTGGGTGTTCTTGGCCTCGTCGTACTCGCTGTTCTCAGACAGGTCGCCGTGGCTGCGTGCTTCCTTGATCTCTTCAGCCAGCTCCTTGCGGCGGACCGTTTTGAGGTATTCCAGTTCCTCCTGCATTGCCTTCAGACCGGCGGCGGACATCTTGATCTCTTGTGCCATTTTGAGAATCTCTCCTTGTCTATTTGTTTTGCACAGCCGCAAAGCCGCACAATAATGCCATTTTGACTACATTATTATAATAGCAAGCCGGGTCTTTGTCAACAAAAAAGGCGGTGCTGGGGAGGAAAAACAAAAAAGCGGCAGCGGGTACGGTATGATCGTACGCTGTCGCTTTTTGTTGTATTGGGTCAGAGCTTGTGTTATACTGGCACTGCGGCCCTTCTGGCATCCTGTACGGGTTGCGGCTCCCTGCATCTGCTTCGTGCCTTGGGCGGCACTCGCATCCTGCAGGCCGCGGCCCCAACAGCTCCTCCCTGTTTCCGCCGCTGGCGGCGGTCGTCGCCGTTGCAGCGGAAGTAGTAGCATACTATCTCTGCAAGTGGCTTGACAGCCTGATGTGCAAGGGCAGTAAGCACTAACACAAGAACCCCCTCGGAGCGGCAACTCCGAGGGGGTTTGTTTTTGCATGGAATCCCATGGAAATAGGCCTTATCGCGTTGCCTACCTTCAGTATATGCAATCCGGCGCAAAAGTCAAGCAGGCAGATAAAAATTAACAATTTGCCGTTGGAATGGCCCGCAAAAACCCCCGCTGACAGAGGGAAAAGTGTCAACGGGGGTCAGGGTGATGTCATATTTCGGTGGGAACTCCCTCAGTCAGAACCTGACGGTTCTGCCAGCTCCCTCCATGATGGAGCCTGAGGCCCCCTCTCCGAGGGGGCTGCCGCCGGTCAGGCGGCTGGGGAGTTAGCTCGCTCAGTCGTCGGCGGCTTCGTCCAGGTTGCCCAGCTTTTTGGCCTGCTCCACCACGGCGGGCACCAGCATCTCGGGCAGGGTCTCGTAGCGGGCGAACTCGGTGGTGAACCAGCCGCGGCCCTGGGTCGTCTGCCGGATAAAGGTGGTAAAGTTGGCCAGCTCTGCCAGCGGCACTTCCGCAATGATGGTCTGCATGCCGTCCTCGTCCGGCTCCATGCCCAGCACGCGGCCCCGGCGCTTGGTCACGTCGCCCATGATGTCGCCGGTGTTGTCGTTGGGCACATGGGCCTTCAGGGTGTGGATGGGCTCCAGAATGATCGGCCCGGCCTCGGGCATGGCGGCCTTGTAGGCCAGCTTTGCGGCCATGATAAAGGCCATTTCAGAGCTGTCCACCGGGTGGTAGCTGCCGTCCAGCAGGGTGGCCTTCAGGCCCACCACGGGGTAGCCTGCCAGCACGCCCTTTTCGGCGGCAAGGCGCACGCCCTTTTCCACGGCGGGGAAGAAGTTCTTGGGCACGCTGCCGCCGAACACCTTCTCCTCAAACACCACCTGCTCGCTGTCGCAGGGCTCGAAGTTGATGATAACGTCACCGAACTGGCCGTGGCCGCCGGTCTGCTTCTTGTGGCGGCCCTGCTTCTGGCAGGCCTTGCGGATGGACTCACGGTAGGCGATGCGGGGTGCTTCCAGACCGATCTCCACGCCAAACTTGTTCTTCAGCTTGGCCTTCACCACGTCCAGATGCTGCTCGCCCAGACCGCCGATGACCTGCTGATGGGTCTCGGCGTTGTTCTGGTAGCTCAGGGTGGGGTCCTCTTCCATCAGGCGGGCCAGTGCGCTGGAGATCTTGCCCTCGTCGCCCTTCTTGGCCACGGTGACGGCCATGAACAGGCTGGGCTGCGGGAACACGGGGGCCGGCAGCTTCACCACACGGTCAGCGTCGCACAGGGTGTCGCCGGTCTTGGCGCTCACCAGCTTTGCCACGGCGCCGATGTCACCGGCAATGATGCCGTCCGAGTCCACCTGCTTCTTGCCGATGACGGTGAGGGGCTTGGTGATCTTTTCCACGTCACCGGTGCGGGCGTTGGTCAGCGGTTCACCGGCGGTCACCTTGCCGCTGACCACCCGCAGGTAGCTCAGCTTGCCCACAAAGGGGTCGGCCACGGTCTTGAAGACGTAGGCGGCGGTGGGCTCGTCCACGGTGCAGTGCAGCTCCACCGGCTCGCCGTCGGCATCCTCGGCCAGCGTGCTGGCTTCGTGCTCCGGGCTGGGCAGCAGCTTGTGCATGTTGAACAGCAGCATATCCAGCGCCTGCTGGTTCACGGCGCTGCCGCAGAACACGGGGGTGATCAGGCCGTCCTTGACGCCCTTGCGCATGCCTTCCACGATCTCCTCGGTGGTAAAGGCCTCGCCGCCGAAGAACTTTTCCATCAGCTCATCGTCGGTTTCGGCGATGGCTTCGCTCATGGCCTCGATCAGGCCCTGAAAACGGTGGCCGATGTCCGGCAGGTCCACCTGGATCTGCTTGCCGCCCTCGTACTTGAAGGCCTTCTGGCTGAACAGGTTGATGTACACGGGGGTGCCGTCGTCCAACTTGGCGGGCACCACGCAGGGGCAGACGGTGGAGCCGAACTTGATCTTCATGTCCTCCAGGATCTTGAAGTAGTTGGCGTTTTCCAGATCGCACTTGGAGACGAAAACCATCGTAGCCTTGTTGTTCTTGCGGGCCAGCTGGAACGCCTTCTCGGCACCCACGGTGACGCCGCTGCGGCCGGACACCACTACCAGCACGCTCTCGGCGGCACGGATGCCCTCATACTCGCCGGCCTCGAAGTCGAACAGGCCCGGGGCGTCGATCAGGTTGTACTTGATGCCCTCGTACTCCACCGGCACTACAGACGCCGACAGGCTGGCCTTGCGCTTTGCTTCCTCGGGGTCAAAGTCCGAAATCGTGGTGCCGTCCTCGACCCGGCCCATACGCTCGGCAGCGCCCGAAAAATAGACCAGCGCCTCGGTGAGCGTGGTCTTGCCGCTGCCGGCATGACCGGCAATCAGGATATTGCGGATGTTGTTGCTTGCGTATTTCATATCGGTTTTTCCCTCATTTCCGCCGCACGGAGCATTCTCTCCGCTTTTGTGGCATATTTTACAAAGATAATACCACACTCAAAACGATTTTTAAATATATCGTTTGAAAAAAGCCGGTCAAATGCCTGCCAAACTTCAGGGCAGTGTTTTGTGCAAGTTGACACTGGGGGAGATTTCCCCGCAGAAAAAGCAAGCCCCCGGTGCCGCACACAGGTGCGATGCCGGGGGTGTTTTCGTTGCAAAGCGTATGATTTTATGGTATGCTGTAGATGCCGCTTCGGCGGCGATCAGGTGCTGTCTGCATTGCAGGTGGTCATGCTCCCGTACCAGCTCGCTGAACCATTCCATGGAGTGAATCAGGCATGAGCCGGAAAAGGAACTTTTTTGTAAAAGCAAGTCTTCCCGGTGCCTGACGGCAAAGGGGGGATGCCCAATGACGCTGCTGGAAACTCTGGCGCTGCTGACGCTCGTCGTTACCGTGATTTACGGGACGGTGAACATTACATTGCAAGTGTTACAGTACATCGAAAGCAAGCATAACAAAAAAGATTGACTGCCCAGCCTCGCAAACTCGTGCAGTCAATCTCTTTTGACAAACGGGTACGGGAGCTGACCATTGCAGTCAGCACCTTTTCTATTCGTAGTATAGTGTATTTTACCGGGTTTGTCAAGCAGCGGCCGCCGGGGGTGTTTTCGTTGCAAAGCGTATGATTTTATGGTATGCTGTAGATGCCGCTTTGGCGGCAAGGGCGTTGACCCAAAACGCAAGGCGGCTCTGTGTCCTCACTGGTTCTGCATGTTCACCCCAGAGTGAAGCAGGTGTCAGGAGGGCAGCTTTTTGAAGTGATCTCTCCGGATGCTTTCGGCGGAAGGAGGGATGTTGGATGTCGATCTCCGAGATTCTGATGCTGCTGACGCTTATCGTCACCATTGTACATGTGACTTTTGAAATCACATGGAAACTCGAGCAGAGAGAAAAACACCATGACAACGACAAAAAGAAAAAGTGACCGCCAACGCTTCCCCAAGCCGCGGTCACTTGATCTTTTGGTCATCTGATCCATGAGGAGCGGAGCCGTTTTGCCGGGCAGCGCTCTTTCTATTCGTAGTATAGTGTATTTTACCGGGTTTGTCAAGCGGCGGGCCCGCTGCCAGAACAGGAGGTTTTTCCGCGATGAAACGTACCGATTACATCAACTGGGATGAATATTTCATGGGCATTGCGCTGCTCACGGCCATGCGCTCCAAGGACCCCAACAGTCAGGTGGGCGCGTGCATCGTCAGCCCGGAAAACAAGATCCTGTCGCTGGGCTACAACGGTATGCCCATCGGCTGCAGCGACGACGAGATGCCGTGGGAGCGGGAGGGCGACCCGCTGGACACCAAGTATATGTATGTCTGCCATGCAGAGCTGAACGCCATCCTCAACAGCGCCCACAACAACCTGAAGGGGGCACGGGTGTACGTGACCCTGTTCCCCTGCAACGAGTGCACCAAGGCCATCATCCAGTCCGGCATTGCCGAGGTGGTGTACTACGGCGATAAATACCACGACAGCGATTCCAGCGTGGCGGCGCGGTTCATGTTCAAAAAGGCCGGCGTGAAGCTGACTGCCTACACCCCCACCGGACGCCGGGCCGAGCTGGAGCTGTAAAGTGTGAATTTTTTCATAGCATCTTGACTTTTGCGCCGGATCGCATATACTAAAGATAGAAAGTTGGTAAGGTTAGATCACCGGCTCACAAAAAGCGAACCCCCGCAGAGTTGCAGCTCCGCGGGGGTTCTTTGTGCTTACTTGCCCTTTCTGTGACTCTCAAGCCACTTGCACAGGTAGGTTGCAGCTACCTGCGCTGCGACAGCCACGATAAAGTTGGTAAAAATATCGATCATCCGGCTCACCTCCCTTCTGTTGCCAGAATGGAGAAGGGCAGCACGATCAGTATAACATATCCGACAGGGTATTGCAATTTTTACAGGATATCTGTATAATAGAAATACAGCTCGAATAAATATTCAATAATACTTGCATAGAGAGGGAAATATACAATGAGTCTGAAGAACCGCAGCTTTTTGAAGCTATTGGACTACACCCCTGCCGAGATGGAGGAACTGCTGGACCTTGCCGCCGACCTGAAAGCAAAAAAGAAGGCCGGCATCCGCCACAATGACCAGCTTGCGGGCAAAAACATTGCCCTGATCTTTGAAAAGACCTCCACCCGCACCCGCTGCAGTTTTGAGGTGGCCGCACACGATCTGGGCATGGAAGTGACCTACCTTGATCCCTCCGGCAGCCAGATCGGCAAAAAGGAGTCCATTGCCGACACCGCCCGGGTGCTGGGCCGCATGTTTGACGGCATCGAGTACCGGGGCTACGGCCAGCAGATCGTGGAAGATCTGGCCCGCTACGCCGGCGTCCCGGTGTGGAACGGCCTGACCAACGAGTTCCATCCCACCCAGATCCTGGCCGACTTCCTCACCATCCGGGAGCATTTTGGTCACCTGAAGGGCATCCACTTCGTTTACTTTGGCGATGCCCGCTACAACATGGGCAACAGCCTGATGGTGGGCTGCGCCAAGATGGGCCTGCACTTCACCGCCTGCGCACCCAAAAAGTACCAGCCGGACCCGGCCCTTGTGGCACAGTGTCAGGCCATTGCTGCCCAGACCGGCGCCACCCTCACCTTTGAGGAGGACCCTGCTAAAGCCGCCAAGGGTGCCGATGTGCTGTACACCGATGTGTGGGTGTCCATGGGCGAGCCGGTGGAGGTCTGGGCCGAGCGGATCAACGACCTGGCTGCGTACCAGATCAATCAGCAGCTGATGGACATTGCAGGCCCCCACGCCGTATTCATGCACTGCCTGCCCGCCTTCCACGACCACAAGACCACCGTGGGCAAGGAGATGGGCGAGCGCTTTGGCCGCGACGCCATGGAAGTGACCGATGAAGTGTTTGAAGGCCCCCAGAGCATCGTGTTCGACGAGGCCGAGAACCGGATGCACACCATCAAGGCCGTCATGGCAGCGACCCTTGGCTACGAGAAATGATGGATTCCGCTTGTGCGGAATATGAATGTGCTACGCAAACAGAAACAGGCTGTTGGAACAGGAATCCAACAGCCTGTTTTTGTATGATCTGTGCCAGACCGTCTATCTCTCGCCGCAGATCTGTATACCCGCAGGCGATGTAGATGCTTGCCTCTCCATGGAGTGCTGCGTCTCTGTATTTTTCAGACTGCTCTCAAAAACACATTTTTCCATGGTGCTATTTTCGCACTTTGGCGCGGGCGGGGAAAGACATGGTTTCATTAGGCGGGTGCTGTTCGAGCCCCTGCGTGTGATGCATGATGGCCTTTCGATTTTTAGAGCGTTAATTCGTCAAATAGATGAAATTTGCTACAGATCTGCTGCAAACGGCAGTTTTTCGACTTGCATCAGTAACCTGTTTTTTTATATTCTCACTGGCCAAACTTTCAACTCCTATACTCTCCCCTCGCTAAAAAAGTCTCAAATGTTTTGTGTGGTTTGATGATAGTATTTTCAGTTGACGTATGATACACTGAATTTTAAAGAGTTATTCAGTTGTACTGTGACTACTTATCTAAGCATTTTTACGGACACCAAATCTTGCATACAAAAATGCGAAATCTGCTTTGAAATGGGGTATTTGCTTATGTTTAAAATCAACAATCTGGCAAATCAGACAAGTCACATCGTCACCGAACAGAAGGGTATCTTCTCCATTGTTGAGCACAATGTCGATTTCTCCGTAGCGCCTTGCAATGCAATGGAAGAATACTATATGAGCCAGATGAATGTCAAACGGAAACAGGCCATTGCCAATCTCAACGGAAAAGTTGGGCTTGTTCTCCAAGCGGGCGCAATGCAGTACATTGTTGGCAACGTGCAAGCAACCACCGGATTGAAGGGTGTTGGCGACTTCTTAGGCAAAATGGTAAAAAGTTCCGTCACAAAAGAAAGCGCAATCAAGCCGGAGTACGTCGGAACGGGTGTGCTCGTGACCGAACCCACCTATAAATATCTTCTGACCGAAAATGTCGGTGACTGGACAGGCGGTCTTGTAATGGAAGACGGCATGTTCCTGGCCTGTGAATCCACTGTCAAGCACGAGATTCAGGCACGCTCCTCGCTTTCTTCTGCAGCACTCGGAAATGAAGGACTCTTCAATCTGCGGCTTGCTGGCAATGGTGTATGTGTACTGGAAAGCAATGTTCCCCGTTCGGAAATCGTAGAAATCGACCTTCAAGACGACGTTTTAAAAATTGATGGCGGCTTTGCGATTTGCTGGTCCGGCAGTCTCAGCTTTACGGTTGAACGTTCCGGAAAAACCTTGCTTGGTTCTGCCGCATCCGGTGAGGGGCTGGTAAACGTTTATAAGGGAACTGGCAAAGTATGGCTTGCTCCATTAACGCCTTCTCAATCACTGGTTAGTGCAACGCATGCAAAAAATGCAAAGTAATTGACCCCATGTTCTTATTGCTTTCACTGTTTTACTTCTTTACAGCATCATCTTTGCAAAAAGCTCTTGGCCTTTAATATAGAGGTCAAGAGCTTTTTTGCTTGCCGCTGAGCTTCTGCTTCAAAGATCGTGCTCAACTTAATTTTTCAATCATCTACATTCTTCGTTTCAGATAATTCTTCCCAGTCTTCCGGGTTTCCACACCTACGGAGATACTCATGCCCGCCATCGACTGCACACGATGCTTTTCTCCCGGAAATAGTGGAACATCCGCTTATCGCCAAAGGGAATCGGCTGATGGCTTATCATTTCTACTCCATCCGCGCTTCTCCGGTGTATGGTTCTTTTCTTTTGAATCAATGTGTGATATAGTAAAACTACACCCCGCAAGGGGACGGAAACCCGCAGGAGTCCTTGAAGAACCCCTTGATCTGGTATTGCAATTTATCCCCGTAAGGGGACGGAAACTGCTGTCCGCTGGTCTGCACGATCTGGTTAATGTATTGCAATTTATCCCCGTAAGGGGACGGAAACCTTTCTTATTATTCACATTTATAATATATCATTATTGCAACTTATCCCCGCAAGGGGACAAAAAAGCACCTCTGCCACTGGCGTTTGCCAGCAGCGGAGGTGCTTTGCTTTTTCCTATATTCTATTTTACAGGTTGGGAGCTGCGCCTGACGGGATCGTCTTTGTGACAGGCAGCGCCTTGACGCCCTGCGGGACGTTCCGCTTCAAGGGGCGGATCTCATGCAGGTAGACGGTGATCTTTCGCAGGGTCTCTTTAATGCTCTCGGTATCCAGCGGCAGAACGCGATCGCTCAACAGGCCCAAGTCACTGTCGCTGGCGTGATTGATCTGGTTGCGGTACTTCACCACGCGCTGGTAGAGCAGGGCAGCCTGCTCCAGCTGCGGGCGGATGGCAGGGTCGATGGCCAGTTGGTCAGAGGCAAGCACCATATCCAGATAATCGTGCATTTCTGCGGCATTTGCTACGCCAAGCAGCATATTGCCGCCCGCATCATCTTTACTTTTGGTCAGGCGCAAATCGGTTGTGCAAATTTCTTTCAATTTTCCATTCTGCAACAATGCCAACCAGCAGAAATGGAAATGGAACAGCGGGTACACCCACGGCTTGCCCTCGTTCTGCTTCTGATCTGCCAGATAGTCCCAGCCTCTTGCAGTGGGCTGCACAAAGAGATGCTGGCAGACATATTCCGGCATCTGCTCGCACAGCAGGGTCAGCGCCTGCTGGTACATCCCGTGCTTGGCGCACCAGCTCACCAGTGCAGGCAGCGCCTTTTCGCCGGAGGAAAGCAGCTCTGCAAACTCGGTGCTGAAACGGTCTTTCAGCAGCCGGAAGAACAGGTCGGTCAGGTTCTGGCCCTTCTTGGGCGTTTCTTTCAGCGCCTGAGCGATCTGGTTCAAATCGTCGTTCAGCTTCCGCACCCGGCACAGCGCCAGGTCATCTGAGAACTGGTTGATGCGGGTCAGCAGCGTGTGCAGCACCGGGTCTTTTTCGCCCTCGCTCCACAGATAGCTCTTCAGCTTTTGCGCGGTGCCGGTGGAGAAGAACTCGTCCATGGCGGTAACAAAGTCGAACAGATCATACAGCTGGGTGCGGTCGTGCGCGACAGGCTCTTCCCCGCGCAGCTCTGCATAAATCACCCGGCGGGTCTGCACACCGCGCAGGTCCCGCATACAGCGGGCAGCGGTCACCAGCAGCATGGCAGTGTCCCGCATACCGCCGGAAAGGTCGATGGAAAGGGTGTCCTCTTTTTCGATCTTGTCCAGCAGCTGCGAGATGGCCTGAAACTGCTTTTTCTCGTCATCCATGCTGTCCGGCACTTCGATCACCACCAGCCGCTCTGCCGGGATGCCCACCCTGCGCAACGCATCGCGGAAATATTCCAGCGTGGTGCAGGTGCTGCCGTCCGGCATTTCCACCATAGCTTTTTTGCGCACCGTCTCGCTGCACAGTGCCAGAATGCAGTCCGGGGTCTCCTTTTCCTTTATCAGATACCGCACCGCGCCCTCGTTGGTCTGGGTCTTGTAGTTCGGGTTTTTCGGGCTCATATATAAAAGTAAAACATCGCGTCCCATCTTATCCATCCTCCTGTTCCGTTTTCATCTGCACCAGTTTTTGCTGCCATGTTTTGCGCCGCTGCGATACCGCCGCCTTGCTCACGCCGAGAAACTCTGCCACGGTCTTATCCTGCGCCGGGTTGCGCTCCGGGTCCAGCAGGGCGTGGAGCGCGGCGCATTCCAGCGCTTCGGGCGCATAGGGCGGCTGAACGGTAAATTCCACATACCGGTGCAGCAGCAGGATGTCCCACAGACAGTTGTCCTGTTCCAGCGGATGCAGGTCATCGCAGTTTGCCAGCCGCGCGGGTGCATCCTCTACCGGAGGCAGCGCGTCATTGTTGCGCAGAAAGCCCATCAGCACGCTGCTCCACAACGGGCCAGCTGTCTTGCCGTATTTTTCCTTCTGCTGCAGGTTCATCAGCCCTATGCCGCGGTGCAGCCATGCCAGCATTTCACTGCTCTGCTCCACCTTTTCTTCCACGCGTTTTTCTTGGGAAACCACCCGGTCACCCAGCGCCGAATCCTCTCCGCCAGTGTCGTCCAGACTGAGCACCGACTGCTTACTGCGCAGTGCTTCCCGCAGGGTCTTTACACCCACCCCAACAATATCGGCGATCACCTGTTCTTTTTCCGGGTCACGGCAGAGCACACTCTCTGTAATTCCGTTCTTTTCCATGTACTCCAGCGCTTTTTTGATTTTACGGTTCGTCTCGCGTCCGAAACCCGTCACAGCCATTTCTTCCTGCTGCTGGTCGTGTGCCTGTGCATGACGGACGGCGGCGCGCAGATACATACTGAAGGTCTGCCCCGGCTTTGCTTCCCAAAAATCAAACGCATCCAGAAACGCCTTGCAGAAATCCACGCTGTTCCATGCATTCTCTCCCCTTCCGGGAGCCTGTGCGGTCAGAAAGCATTCCGCCCAGAACGTGCGGAACCGTTCATCATTGGCATCGTGCAGTTTTTTGCGCTGTTCCGGCGGCAGCTGCAGCAGCGGCGAAGCATCCATATCCGCCCATGTTTTCACATCATTCATCGCTGCTCAGTCCTCCCGGTGCTCGTTCATCCAGATCAGCTGATGGAACACTTGTTCGGCGGTCCTGCTGTCGCGCATGGTACCTACCAGCCCGGAAAGCTGATACAGTGCCGCCATATCGTAAAGCCGCGCGCTGAGCACCTGCCCGTTTTCCCGCTTGACCTCACCATAATACACACCGCCTACTTCCAGCTCCGTATGGGTAGCTTCGGCGCAGGTCAATGCCGTCAGCGTGACCACCGGGATGCTCTTGGAGCCGTAAGTGATGCAGGCATACACCCGGGTGACCTGCGGCAGGGCATCCACCAGATCCCGGCACAGGCCGATCAGTGTTTCCGGACACTGATCCTCCGGCAGGTCGATCTGCCGCACCTGATGTTCTGCAATGCCCAGCTGCGCCAGCTCTTCCAGCAGGCGCTGATAATTGCGGGCGGTATCGGCATTTTCCTGCCGGATGGCCAGCAGCTGCACCGTGTCCCCGGGTTCAAGGGTATCCCGCATCACCTGCACGATGGGAAAGCAAGTAGCCACTGGCGGGGTTACATGGTCCCGCTGGTACAGCATGGGGTCCAGCTTTCCCTGCAAAGGCACGGTGGTGATATAAGTCTTCAGCACAGGGCAACACTCCTTTTTATAAGATCCATTATCTGCATCATACCATAAAAAGACCGCTGCTACAATGGCTTAAAAAATTTATGCAGATTTATTTTTTTACGCCTTAACTGCGCACTTGCTATGGGCTTCTGGTAGGTGAAAGGAGGTGAAAAACATGTTTGAGCTGATCTCTACTCTGGGCTGTGCCGCAGCCGGTGCCGTCGCAGGCGCCGTGAAGGGCGCCACCATGGGCATCGCCGTGGGCGGCCCTGTCGGTGCCATTGCCGGCACCATCCCGCTGGCCATCGTTGGCGGCGTTACCGGCGCTCTGGCCGGCAACAACGTCGGCCACCGCATCGACAAGCGGTGAGCCCCGCGCCAGCGCTCCCGTCCGTTTTGTGCGGACGGGAGTCTTTTATAAAGAACCGGGAGGTACACGCTATGTTCATCAACTTTTCCAACCACCCCTACGCCCTGTGGAGCGCCGAGCAGCAGGCGGCGGCGCAGCGCTACGGCACGGTGGTCGATCTTGCGTTTCCCGCCATCGACCCCGCCGCCGATGAGGCCGCACTGGACTCCCTTGCCACGGTATACGTCGACCACATCCTGCACCTTGACCCGGACGCCGTGCTCTGTCAGGGCGAGTGCACCTTTGTGTACCGGGTAGTCCAGCGTCTGGAAGCCGCGGGCATCCCCACGCTGGCCGCCTGCTCCCGCCGCAAGAGCCAGGAGACCACCTACCCGGACGGCAGCACCCTGAAGCGCAGCATCTTCGCCTTTGCAGGCTTCCGCCGCTATGGCTCGCCCTGAAAGAGGGTTTTCTTTCTATCCTCCACGGCACAATAGTGGTTCAGGATCTATCGTTGTCCTTTTCGCGCGGTTTCACTTTATTTCAATAAAGTGAATAGTTTTCAGGCATTCAGCTCTTCCATTTTACGATCTTCTGTGATATATTTAGTGTACCATCCCCATAAGGGGGCGAAAACCCAGATTATACTGACTGGCCAGTATCTTAAAGTGTACCATCCCCGTAAGGGGGCGAAAACAGCAGAGCCAAGCCGGCGAGCTTGCGGATCATAGTACCATCCCCGTAAGGGGGCGAAAACGATGGTTTTGCCGTCTCTATCCTCAATGATGAAGTACCATCCCCGTAAGGGGGCGAAAACTGTCAGCAACCTTGTACATCTTCTTGTCATTCGGTACCATCCCCATAAGGGGGCGAAAACAACATCACGCCCTGTGTTTGGTTTGGATTTTCCGTACCATCCCCGTAAGGGGGCGAAAACGGGTGCGGACTTCTTCATAAGGTTCAGCATAAGTACCATCCCCGTAAGGGGGCGAAAACAGATTGCTCCGGGTTTGGTGTACGTCTGCGGCTGTACCATCCCCGTAAGGGGGCGAAAACGCCATAATAAAGAGTTCGGCAGTAGTATACATAGTACAATCCCCCCAAGGGGGCGAAAACGCCATAATAAAGAGTTCGGCAGTAGTATACATAGTACAATCCCCCCCAAGGGGGCGAAAACGTAAAGCTGCTTTTGGGAAGCGCATCATTTGCGATACCATCCCCGTAAGAGGGCGAAAACTCGTTCAATGCAAGACGCAGATAAGACTGAATGGTACCATCCCCGTAAGGGGGCGAAAACTTATTGTCGTATGTTAGAGTTAGGAACCATGCGGTACCATCCCCGTAAGGGGGCGAAAACAGGTTCTGGTCTCTAAACCATTCATTCCAGATCTGTACCATCCCCCGTAAGGGGACAAAAAACTCCGCATCAAAAAAAGATGCGGAGTTTTTCTTTTGCAAACCTTAACTTCTTGTTTTCCGTGGGCTGTTCCTCTATGAACGGAACGATTGCAGCTGCTGTGATATTTTCTCTGCTGCGGCTTTTCCATAGCGACAAAATGTGTTATAATAAAGCCAATTCCAAGCATCTCTTACAGAATTAACAAATACGTTTTCCGTTTATTGTGCAATTCTTCCACAATCCGTAAAGGAGATGGTATTTTGAACGTTCTCACCCTGCAGTCCACCTATGGCGGGCTGCTGCACGACACCGGCAAAGCGGTGTACCGTGCCGGTGGGCAGCGCGGCAGCCACAGTGAACAGGGCTACCAATTTTTGCACGGCGTTTTGTCCGGCGCAGACTGGGCCCCGGCGCTGGACTGTGTGCGCTACCACCACGCCGCCGCGCTGCGCGGTGCAGCGAAGGCGCTGCCAGACGATTCCCCGGCCTATATCGTTTATCTGGCAGATGATCTTTCTGCCGCCGCAGACCGCCGGGAGGTCGAAGGTGAAAGCAGTTCCTTCCGGCGGGATCTTCCGCTGGACTCGGTGTTCACCCACCTGAACGGTTCCCACCCCGGCTGGATGATGCCTGCGCAGCCGCAGGACGGCAGCCTGAAGCTGCCACGGCAGCAGCAGCCGCTTTCCGCTTCCGTCTATGCAGATGCCGTGCGCAAGCTGAGCGAGTGCCTGCCGGATCTGCAGCCGCAGCCGGAGTGGATCAACTCGCTGCTGGGTCTGCTGGAAACGCAGTTCAGCTGTTTTCCGTCCAGCACCTTTACCGGCGAAAGCCCGGATGTCTCTCTGTTTGACCACGCCAAGACCACCGCAGCCATTGCGGCGTGCATCAGCGAATATGTGCAGGCAAACAACATCACCGACCTGCGCAAGGCACTTTTTGAGCAGGAGAAGGATTTTTGCCAGAAGGACGCTTTTCTGCTCTATACCGCTGATTTTTCCCGCATCCAGAAGTTTCTTTATACCGTCCATACCGAAAACGCCCTGCGCTCCCTGCGCAGCCGGTCGTTCTTTCTGGAGCTGCTCATGGAGCACTATCTGGACGAGCTTCTGGCCGGGTGCGGCGTGTCCCGCGCCAACCTGATCTACAGCGGCGGCGGGCACTGCTATGTGCTGCTGCCCAACACTGCCGCTGTGGCCGATACTCTGACCCGGTGGAACCGGCAGTTCAACCACTGGCTGCAACAGCAGTTCGGCACCCAGCTGTTTCTGGCCAACGCATGGACACCCTGCTCCGGCAACGACCTGACCAATACCCCCGCTGAAAAAAGCCTCTACAAAGAGCTGTTCCGCCGGGTGAACCGGCTGCTGGAACAGCACAAGTTCCACCGCTATACCGCAGAGGATCTGCGGCTGCTGAACAGCACCGCCGCTTACCCGGATGGCCGGGAATGCAAGGTGTGCGGCACCAGTGCCAACCTGAAGGATGATCTCTGCCCTTGGTGCAAACTGTTTGTAGATCTTTCCTATAAGATCCAGAACAAGTGCGTTCTGGTGGTAAGCCGTCAGCCCTCGGCTGCCGATGACTGTACGCTGCCTGCACTGGACGGCGGCAGCGAGTATCTGTCCCTGACGGATCAGTTCTCTGCCCGCAAACGGCTGGCTTCCGGCGAGCCGGTCGTGCGTGTATATACCAAAAATGCACCGTTCACCGGCCTTACTTACAGCACCAACCTGTATGTTGGCGATTACGCCGCCAGCAACAGCATGGAAGAACTGGCAGGGCAGTCCGAGGGCGTGCGCCGCATTGCGGTCTGCCGCATGGATGTGGACAACCTCGGTCATGCCTTCATCTCCGGTTTTGAACAGGAAAACGAGAAAGACCCGGTCAAACGGATGCACTACGTTACCCTGTCCCGCACCTCGGCGTTCTCCCGGCAGATGTCGCTGTTTTTCAAGTGCTACATCAACGGCATTCTAGAGGGCTTGCATGTAAGCATCGTCTACGCCGGCGGCGACGATGTATTCCTTGTGGGCGCATGGAACGATGTTCTGGAAGCAGCACAGCGCATCCAGCGTAATTTCACCGCATTTTCCTGCGGTGCACTGACCCTCAGCGCAGGCATCGGCATCTTTGATGACCATTACCCCATCCGGCTTTCTGCCGAGGAAACTGCCGCGCTGGAAGAAGCCGCCAAACATCTGCCCGGCAAGAATGCGGTGGCACTGTTTACGCCGGAGCGCAAAGCAGTCCGGGATGCAAAGGGCAATCTGCTGGTGCAGCCGGAGCAGGGACATATCTATGCGTGGGATGTATTCCGTACAAAGGTCCTGACCGAAAAGGTCGGCTGCCTGCAAAGCTTCTTCGGCAAGGATAACGCCGAGCATGGAAACGCCATGCTCTACAATCTTCTGGCACTGCTGCGGGAAGCCGAAAACGACCGCATCAACCTTGCGCGGTATGCTTACCTGCTGGCGCGGCTTTCTCCCAAAAAGAATGCGCCAGATTATAAACTTTACGAGCAATTCTCTCACAGCATGATGGATTGGGCATTGGATGCCGTACAGCGTCACCAGCTCATCACCGCAATTTATATTTATGTCTATCAGAACAGAAAGGGTGGCGACACAGATGGCAGGATGGAATGATAATGGCCGGGGCGGCTATGGCGGCGGTGGCTATAACAACAACCGGAGCGGATATAGCAACAGCTACAACGGAAACCGCAGCAGTTCCGGCAGCTATAACAGCCGTAGCAGCTATGGGCAGCAGAAAGAGCTGCCGCCGGAGATCACGCCGAAAAAGGTGCCGGAAGATTATGTAGACGAAGCCGAGCGTATTATGCGCAGCCTCATGAGCGGCGGCAAGACCGTGACCACCAGCAAAATCCGCAACCTGTTGAGCCTCGTGACGGATATCTTTAATACGGAAAACATCCGCACCGAGGAAAAGCTGCGGCCAGAAAGCGTGGTCAAGCTCAACCTGATGCGGGTGCGTGTAGCTTATGAGTGCGGGCGCGATGACACCGTAAAAAGCTTTGTGGCGCAGACGAACCTGCTGGAATACCTCAAGGGCATTTCCACCGACCGTGCGGACCTGATCCGCTTTGCACACTACATGGAAGCGCTGGTCGCTTTCCACCGCTACTTCGGCGGCAAGGAGGGGTAATCATATGTATGGAAAAATTCTGATCCGGTGCGATCTGGAAGTGCGCACCGGTATGCACATCGGCGGTTCCTCTGCCTTTTCTGCCATTGGTGCTGTGGACAGCCCGGTGGTGCGTGACCCCTATACCGGTTATCCCATCGTACCCGGCAGCAGTCTGAAAGGCAAACTGCGCACCCTGCTGGCCCGCAGCACCTGTCAGGATATCGAACACATGCCTGCTTTCGACAAGGACGACGAGCGCATTCTGCGCCTGTTCGGTTCCTCGGAGCCGGTGCGCCGTTCCCGCCTGCAGTTTGCGGATGCCTTTTTGTCCAATGCAAAAGAGCTTTCCAATGTGGGTGTGACCGAGGTCAAGACCGAAAACGCCATTTCCCGTGCCAACTCTGTGGCCAATCCTCGCCAGATCGAACGTGTGATCGCCGGTGCAAAGTTCGGTGTCAGCATCGTTTACGATGTGACCGACCCGGCACAGGTCGAGGAAGATCTTTCTCTTCTGGCCAAAGGCATGAAGCTGCTGCAGATGGATTATCTGGGCGGCCATGGTTCCCGCGGCAGCGGCCGTGTCAGCCTGAAAAACTTTGCGCTGGAAGGCTATGGCGCGCAGGCGGATCTCAGCCACCTGAAATCCCTCTTTGATGAGGTGGATAGTTATGAACTATTTTCTGTTTAAGCTTCAGTTTGACACAGCTGTTCATTTCGGAGGGGCCGACTCTGCATTGTCGCTTTATACCTCCGAAGAAACCCTGCGGGCAGATACCCTGTTTTCTGCCCTCTGCCATGAGACCCTCGTCCAGCACGGAGAAGAAGCTCTGGAACAGCTTTGTGCGCAGGTCCGGCAGGGAAAATTCCTGCTCAGCGATACAATGCCCTGGTATGGCGAAACGTTTTACCTGCCAAAGCCCATTGCCGCGTCAGAATCCACCGAGGAGGTAGAAACCACCCTGCGTAAAAAGGTAAAAAAACTAGCCTGGATCCCTGTATTGGAATTCGACCGCTACGCCAGAAGCCTGCATGAAGGCCATTTTACCCCTGACGAGCAACCGGAAAGTTTTGGCACCCACTATGAGCAGACCAAGGCAGCTGTTCCCATGCAGGGGGATACCATGCCGTATCAGGTTGGACTGTTCCGTTTTGCGCCGGACTGCGGACTGTATTTCATCTGCGGATTTACCGAAGATGGTCAGGATGAAGATCTGGAGTATTTGCTGGATTGGCTGGGCGCTACCGGCATCGGCGGTAAAGTCAGCTCTGGTTACGGAAAGTTCCATGTAGTGCAAAAGCTTTGTCTAAATACACCCTCTGACGCGCAGACCAAATGGCTGCGCCGTGCACTTTCTGCCAACCGCGCACCCTATCTGCTGCTGACCACCAGCCTGCCGCAGACAGATGAACTGGATCATGCATTAGAGGGTGCCTCCTTCCAGCTGGTGCGCCGCAGCGGCTTCATGGCATCCGATCGTGTGGAAACTCCACTGAAGAAAAAAACGCAGTATGCCCTTTCGGCAGGGTCTGTCCTGCAAAATCGTTATCAGGGTGCTTTGTATGATGTTGGTTTGTCGGATGTGCATCCGGTATACCGCTATTCCAAGCCAATCTTTATGGGGGTGACATTATGATTCAGCAGGATCATCTGCAGATCTTTGACCTTACTCTGAATGTATGGGCACCTCTGTTTGTTGGCAACGGCAGCAGCTATACCAAAAAAGAGTACATGTACAACACCCGCAATGGCAAAGTCTCCTTTCTGGACGAGCAGAAATTTTTCAGTTTTCTGGTCGAGCACGATCTGGTGGACAAGTACGGACAGTTTATGCTTAGCGAGCAGTCCAATCTCTGGGCCTTTCTGACCAAAGACTGCGGCATTTCCGATGCAGAACTGAAAACGCTGACGCGCTATCAGATCGAGGTGGGAGATGCGCTGGATGCTGAGCACTCGCTGAAAGAGATCCATGCTTTCCAGCGTGATGCGCAGGGCCATGCCTACATTCCCGGCAGCAGCATCAAGGGTGCGCTGCGTACTGCATGGCTGCTGAGTGCGGTATTGGCTGACCGCAGTACCGGACACAGCCTTGCGCCAAACCGCCGGGCCACCTTTCCGGAAGAGAAATATGTCAACCAGCTGCATCTGCGCACTCTGAAAGATGGAAGCACCGCTCCGGACGCTGTCAACAGCATTTTCCGTGGCATTCAGGTTTCCGACAGCCTCTCAATCCCGGACAACTGCATGATGCTGGCCGGAAAAACAGACTCCGCCACAGATGGCGGAACCCACAGCATCAACCTCTGCCGGGAATGTGTTGCACCGGGCACAGCCATCCGGTTCAAGCTGACCCTGGATCAGTCTGTGCTGAAGGGCCGCATTACAAAAGACTCTCTGCTGGAATCCATCCAACAGTTCGATGCATCCTATCAGCAGACCTACGCTCGGCATTTTACCCTGCCGCGCGGTGCCGTTAACCTGCCGCAGCAGCCACACCTGATCCTGGGCGGCGGCTCCGGGTTCTTTGCCAAGTCGCTGGCATATCCCTATCTGGGCGAAAAAGAAGGTTTGCGCTGGACAGCAGAGCAAATGGCGCAGATGTTCCGTAAACATAAGCATGAGCGTGATGCCGAAAAAGGTATTTCCCCGCACACCATGAAATATGCTCGCTTTCGTGGTCGGCTTTATCCCTATGGATATTGCGGGGTGAATATCTTATGATCCAGCAGATTCAACTGGTTTTATCTCCGCCCAATGATGTGCGGATCCCACAGTCGTGGTCCTATCGTCTGTATGGCTGGCTGATGTCACAGATTTCTTCTGAATTTGGAGAGCAGATGCATCTGCAAGGGGAACACCCCATTGCGCATTTTCTATGTTTTTCGCCGGAAAAACAGTCTTTGATCTGGACGGTCAACCTGCTGAATGACGCTGCTCGACAGGTAGTTTTTCCCGTTTTGGAATCTGCAAAGGAAATCCCTCTGCATGAATTGACTTTCCCGGTTTCAGAGGTCCGCACCTTTCCGGCAATCTCCGCTGAAGAGCTGATCCGTTCTGGGCGCTCCCGCAGCGAAACCCGTGCCAAAATTGCTTTTCTGTCGCCTTGCGCCTTCAAGCAGTCCGGCCGCTATGCTATTTTCCCGCAGGAAACTCTGCTTTTGCAAAGTCTGATTGCGCATTGGAACGCTGCCTTTCCAGAATATGCCCTTATCGATTCTGATGCACTGCAGGCTTTACAGCAAGGGCTTCATATTGTGGATTATAATCTCCATACCACACGTTATCTGCTGAAAGAAACGCGCATTCCAGCCTTTCAAGGCAATGTGACCATCGAGGCACGCCTTGCGCCGCCGCTTCTGGAACTTTGGAACGCGTTGCTCTCTTTTGCATCCCATGGCGGAGTTGGCATCAAAACCACTCTTGGAATGGGAGGCGCTGCTACGGATTTTTATAAAAAAATGCCCGTTATATAAGCCTCATTGCTATCGAGAGACTGTTGCACTGCATCAGTCTCTTTTTATTGTAGCATCATACTATCCATCTTGACCCCCGGGCCATCTACAGCAAAAAGGTCTGCTTCAGCAGGCTGTGCGTCCGCGCAGGGGCGGCATAAGGCCAATCAGCTGGTCAATGATGAAGTTCTGACCACAACGAAGGCATAACAACTTCAAAGAGAAAAGCTGCCGATCTGTGAGAATTTTTCTCTCATGGATACAAAAAATCGCCAATGCATGAGAGAAAAATCTCTCACGTTTGGCGATTTCCTTTTTACCCTAAAAGCACTCTTGCTCTGCGCTGTACCTCTTTTTCGATCATCTTCAAGCGATTTGGCGGCAGATTATAACGTGTTGCTCTGCGGTCAAAATGGAAATCCAGCAGCTTATGGAGCATTGTACGGTGACGAGGTTTCATTGCACTCTTTGCAGCTGCAAAGAAATCATTGTATGCAAGCGGAAGCAGTGTGCGGGCATATTCATCAAACGCTTTCTGGTTGTCCCAAAGATCCGTTCCGCCCAGACTGAACAGCGAGTTTCCGTGGTCAAACAGCGGTGCGGGTGCCGCAATCGTGTTGGTCTTATTATCCACCAACACGCCAAAGTTTCCATAGTGGCGGTCAGTGTTGCAGATGATCGCATCAAAGACCAGCATATCTTCCAGCGCATCCACAAAGTTCTGACCTAACGTCTGATAATACGCAAAAATTGCTTTTATTCCGCCTTTGGACACAAGCTGTCCGATGGGAATATAAGAATACTCTTTGCTGGTGAACAGTTCACACTTGGAACAAAGCGTCTTTTTCAGATCTTTTGTCAGGGTGTAGCGAATCGCATTCACGCCCATTGCCTGCGCAACTTGATAAGCATACAGTTCCGAGTACGGTTCAAACCCCAGATTGCTGAACCCTGACGTACCCCCTTTATAAAGGTAGATTTTTCCGTTTTGTCTGCGCCAGCATTTTGGCAGCATCCCGTTAGTCGAGAACTCCGGGCAGGACGCAAGCGAAGTTCGTATGCTGCTGCCATATCCCGTAAAGGCGATTGCTGCCAGCACCTGACTGAATCGATTATCGTAAAGATTTACTTTTTCAAAGGTGTCACCGGAGCCCTCTGCATCTACCCAAAAGCAATCATTGAGTGAAAGGCCTTTATTGGCTGCAATAATTCCAAGCGGTCGATTCAAAGAAAGCCCCACCTTAGAGAGCAGAGCATCTACATACGCTCGGTTCTTCGGAATTGTGCGATGCCGCAGCCAGCGTTCCACGCCATCTTCTGATACAGTCAGGTTCAAAGGTAGAAAGGAACGGTTTTCTTCGTAGACCTTTATAATATGGAGGTCCGTATCTGCACTGTCCATGTTTGCTTCAAAGGTAAGCAGCGGCAAATCAAAATGCCGGATGGTGTAGCGCACAGCGATTTCTCCTTTCATCCATGATCTTTTTCTTTATTATACGGCATCAGAATCCGAATGAAAAGCACCACCGTCATTCTGCACAAAATTCGGTGATAAAATTTTATACTCAAAAATCTGCAAAAATCGGGTTTCTGAGGTCATTTTGCCGTTCCTCTCCGAATTTTGCTACAAACGACTGAAAAGGGGGCCTCCTACACGTTTCATTATCAATATGCAAAAGTGAATTTGTTTCACTTTTGCATATCAAAAAGCACGTAGGTACAAGAAAAGGCCGCTTACCTCTTCAGGTAAACGGCCTTACGTTTGGTGGAGAATTCTCCACAGCACTCGAACCCAACACCTCTTCACGGGAGATTGTTTTGGAATCGTCCGTGAAGTTGAAATTGAGCACGACCCGGTCGTCAAAGACGTAGACCGAGTTGACAAAGGTATCAATGATCTGCCGCTGGTGTTCCATGTCTCTCATGTCACCCTTGCGGAATTTTTCAAACCAGAACCGCATCCATTCGCGGGTCAGGACGGGCTTTTTCAGCTCTTCTTCCAGAATGCTGGTGTTCAGGGCTTCTTTCCGGGCTTCCAGCTCGTCCAACCGCTGCTTGGTGGTCGGGGTCAGGATGCCCTGTTCAATGGCTTCCAGAAGATTTGCCAGCCGCTTCTCTGTATCCCGGAGCTGGTTTTTCAGAACGGGCAGGCGGGTGTTCTCCTGCTGCTGGGCTTCCATGACCAAATCTATCAGCCGTTCGATGATTTCATCGCTGAAAATCACCTTAATGGCAGTGTCCACCACGAACCGTTCCAGCGGCTCCTTGCGGATGGCTTTCAAGTCGCAATGCGCCTTGCCGTGGCGTTTGGCGTTGCCGCACTTGTAGTAATAGTAGGTGTTTCCCATGTGGCTGGTGCCGCTTTCGCCACCCATCAGGGTGCCGCACTTGCCACAGAACAGCTTGGTGGTCAGCAGATAGCTCACATCCTCTTTTGCAGGCCGACCATGGGCGATCCTGTTCTGCTCAAAACGCTGCTGCACCCGGTCAAACAGGTCCTGGTCAACAATGGCCGGAATGCCGCCCGGCGTCACAATGTCCTTGTAGCGGTATTCGCCGATGTAGCGGCGGTTGCGGAAGATCTGGAAGAAGCTGTTTTTCATGAACGGTTTCCCGGTGCGGGTACGCAGGCCGCGCTCGTTCAGGGATTCTTTGCGGCATGATGTAAAGAAATACATTCTGGCGATGCAGGCGGTTGCAGAACACGGCGATACCAAAGAACTTCACAAGATTGCACAAGCTGCCACGGATATTTTTGAGCGTTCCACAAATGTTTCTGCTGTCGGGAACCCTGTTGTGGATGCTCTTTTGAATTATTACCTGCGAATCGCAGAGAAGAATAACATCAAGGTCAATCTAGATGTGACGATTCCTGAAGTTTTGACGATCTCATCGCTGTCTCTGAGCATCATCCTCGGAAATACATTTGACAATGCCATTGAAGCCTGTTGCGGTCTGCCAGCGGAACAACGAAGCATCCATTTACAGCTGCGCAAACAATATCGGAGCCTTTTCTATCGGCTGGAAAACCCATACAGTTATACTTCTCGCGGAATCCGCATCGGAGAACATCATGGCTACGGGCTAAAAAATATAAACCGTATCGTTCAGGAAAACCATGGTGACTTCTACACGAAGAAGAAAGACGGTGTATTTACGCTTCAAGTTCGTCTGAACTGCGAAAATTAAAACATTCTCCTAAAACATTGCTTTGCTTTCGCTTGTGCTTTGTGTGTTTCGTTCATCTAATGTATTCATTATCCTGAAGTGTTGACACACATCAATACTTATGTTATCATTCCCAACAAATCCACAGCGATTTCTGTAAAGAAACGATTCTGTGCGGTTTTATTTCTTGCGAAGAATTTACCGCCCCGCAACACATCCGATTCATTTTGCCGCCGATTCACCCGACAAAATCCATCGCTATGCTGCATGGGCGGTATTTTTCTTTTATGGGAAACGCACCTTGAAAATTTCATGAGCCGACCGGACGTGATACAGACTTTCCGTCAACGCCGCTGCACAAACAGGGGCAGGAACTTCGTTCGGAGCGAACGGTGATTCCCATCCATGAGCAGCACAACCTCTACTTATTTTTTTGCGTCTTAACAATTCGGAAACAATTACCCGGAAACGATTTTGAGCGCAGCGGTAGAGGGCAAGAACCGTCCCGTGGCCACAAATTTTCAATTCTTGAAAATGTTGTGCTCCATCGGGACTTCACTTCTTCAATGCACCTGCATTTCCGAAGTGATCTTGTTGGGGCGTGCCTGCCCCAAACCCTGCTCATGGTTCGCACCTGACGGTGCGAACAGCAACGGCGTGTCGTGCTTACATAACTTCACCGAGGAGTTATCGAACAGACAGGAGGTACAATGACCAAAACGAATGTTCAACCGATTCCTAGCAATTCCCAGCACCACGACACGCCGAACAACAAAACGCACGTCATCAAGTTCCGTGTGACAGCGGAGGAAAAAATGTCACTGGAACTCACTTGCAAACTCCTGAATCTCTCCCTCTCCACTTTTATCCGCCGTGCCATCCACAACGTCAAGATCGAGAAAACAGTCATCGTTGCAGGCGGCGGAGAAGAAACCCTGACCGCTGTTTCTACCCTGCTTGCCCAGTGCAGCAAGGTAGGCATCAACCTCAACCAACTTGCACGTCACTTCAACTCCGGCGGTGCAGACACCGAGCAGATCCGGGCGAAAATCCTTGACGAACTTGCAGACCTGACCGCATTCCGGCTACACGCCGAGAAAGTTCTGGGTGAACTGTATGGCAACGCTCAAGCATATCAGCTCTAAGAATTCGGACTACACCGCCATCGAAGCGTACCTCGTTTACCAGCACGATGAATTTTCCGGCAAGGTAATTCTGGACAAGCAAGGCCGACCCATGCTGCGAGAATCGTACATCCTCGATACCCTTGAGTGTGGCGATTTCTCATTCGCAACGGCCTGTCTGCTGGCAAACCGCAAGTATTGCAAGAACACCCAGCATGGTGATATCAAGAGCCACCAGTATATCATCAGCTTTGACCCACGCGATGCAGCCGACAATGGCTTGACCATGGAAACCGCACAGGCTCTCGGCCTGAAATTCTGCGAAGAGAACTTCCCCGGTCATCCCGCCATCGTCTGCACTCACCCGGATGGGCATAACCGTTCGGGAAACATCCACGTCCACATCGTGATCGGCAGCATCCGAACACGAGAGGTGGAGCGCAAGCCCTATATGCAGAAGCCCCGCGACTGGCTAGAGGGCATGAAACACTCCAGCACAGCCCAGACCATGCGGCATTTGCGTGTCGAGGTCATGGAGCTGTGCGAGGGTGCCGGACTGTACCAGATTGACCTTCTCAACGGCTCGAAAGAGCGCGTAAGCGAAGCGGAGTATTGGGCGCGCAGGCGTGGGCAGCAGAAGCTCGACCTTGCAAACGCCGCCCTTACCGTAGCCGGACAGCAGCCCCGGCAGAAGAAGTTTGAAACCGTAAAAGATACCCTGCGGAAACAGATTTCTTCAGTGCTGTACCGTGCCACGAGCTTTGAAGATTTTTCCGACAGGCTCTTGCAGCAGTATGGTATTGCCGTCAAGGAAAGCCGTGGGTGCCTAAGTTATCTACCTGCTGGAAGATCAAAGTTCATACGAGCGAAACATCTCGGTGACAAGTTCGATAAGGCGGCAGTGCTTGCCACGTTGCAGGCAAACGCCGAACGCAAACCTAAGGTGCAGTTCAAGCAGGATGCCATCGGGAAACTGATCGACATCCAGTCGAGGATGATCGAGGACAAGGGCATCGGCTATAAGCGTTGGCTCACGAAACACAATCTCAAAATTATGGCACAGACCGTGAAGCTTCTGCAGGAAAAGGGCTTGACCGACGAGGACACCTTGAACCAGCGCATCGCTGAACTGGAAACCAAGTATCACGACTCGCTAGCGGTGGTGAAAGACCTCGAAGGTCGCATGAAAGCCAACAATGAGCTGCGCTATCACATCGCAGCCTACACCAGCACCAAGAATGTTGCCCAGCAGTTAAAGACCGCCAAGCGCCCCGCAGTCTTTGAGGAACAGCATCGTGCAGAGCTGACAGCGTACCGGGCGGCAGCAGCCTATTTCAAGGCAAACAACCTCACCAAGCTGCCCAGCCCGAAAAAACTGGAAGCCGAGTATGCGCAGCTGGCATCCGAAAAGGCAAAGTTCTACGAGCAGTACAAGGAAGCTAAGGAAGAACTGCTCAAACTGAAAACCGCAAAGCAGAATGTTGCGTCCTTTTTCCGGGAGGAAGAACAGACGCAGCAGGAGAGATAAAGGAGTGTGCGTATGATCAATCTGAAAATCGACCCGGAGTTCCAGTCCCAGATTCCTCCTCTGACCGATGATGAATTTAAGCAGCTTGAAGAAAACATCCTCAAAGAGGGCAAGCTGATTTCTCCTTTGATCGTGTGGAACAACACACTTGTTGATGGTCACAACCGTTATGCGATTCTTCAGAAACATCCCGAAATCCGCTTTTCTACCATGCCGCTCCCGTTTGAAAGCAGAGAAGAAGTCCTCGCATGGATCTGCAAGAATCAGCTGGGGCGGCGTAATCTCACGCCGGAGCAGAAGAAGTTCCTCATTGGAAAACAGTACAGTCTGGAGCATCGGAAGCCCGGTGGAAACGGCAACAACCAGCACACGGCTGCTGCCAAGAAAACCGCCCCGGAGGAATTGTGTCAATTTGACACAATTCCTCCCACTGCCACAGAAGCAAGCGTTCGTAAGCAGATTGCAGAGCGGAACAATGTCAGCGAATCCTACGTTGCCCGTTCTGAAAAGTTCATGCGGGGCGTGGAGATCATGGAGCAGATGATGCCCGGTACAAAAGAAAAGATCCTGTCCGGGCAATTCAAAGTCCGTGATGCCGATATGCACCGCCTCGCCAGAGCTGATTTTCCGAACCGCAAGCAGATCGTGCACGAGATTCTGCACCCGGAAGACCGTCCCGCTCCGCAGTCGAGCTACTCACACTACTCTGGAATCAACTACTCTGCGCTGGAAGTCGCCGTCCGGCGGATTCAGCAGGACTTTGATTTTTTGATGAGATACTTGCCTAAGCTACCGGACGATTCCTACGCCAAAACTGAAACGCTAAAAATCCTCAAGCAGCACAAAGCGTATATGGCACAGTTTGAAGAAATGCTGAACGATGAAAAAATCGCATAACGACAGGCACTTGTAAGCCATCAACGAGCCACCAGCCGCAAGTGCAGGGCGGAAAGCATCCGCGCCCTTGCGCCTGATAAAAACTGGAACTTTGATTTTCTTGCCCGGCTTTGCTGCGGTGGGACGATCAAAGGAGCGTGCGTTTGAACAAAAAGAAAAAGTCCACAAACACTTCCCCCTATCCCGATGAAGCCATCGAACGTCTGGCACGGGCATTCTACCCGGCCATCCTTGCCTGCTGGAACAGCGAGGAAGGCCAAAGAGAATTTGCCGCATGGTAGGCAGAACAGGCTCATCACGCAAACAAAAAAGAAATCCAGGAAGTTCCCGCTGGGGAACTCCCTGGTATACATATCGCTATTGTCTGTGGTCTTTGGCAGGGTGCGTCCGGGTGGGCGCACCCTGTTTTTGTTTTATGCAGCAAGTTTATAACCTACAAGATTTTTTTCTATAACTCCAAGCATATATAACTTTTGGATTCCCTCGATAATTTCTTGTTCAGTAAACCTCTTTGCCTTTTCCTCAGACCAATTCTTAAATCCGGAAACAATTCCTTCTGCTGTTAAGCCTCCTGAATTTTCAATTAGAAAACAAATTGTTGCCAAACATTCTAGTTCATGATCAGTTTCAATAGAGTTTACAAAATCACAAGACTTTATGATCCAAGGGAGCAATGCTTGTAAAGTATTATTTACCGACTCACTCGTAAGTTTATTAAATAGAATTTTCTCAGCTTCTTTTGTAGAAGATGTTCCATGAAACTGCTGAAATTCACGAATTCCCTTACTAACTATATCAATGGAATGATCATAAGGACCGTATTTATGAGGAACAAAACGAAAATATTTTTTTGAGGAAAACAAATCCATGAAATACGCCGCTTTTTGCAAACGAAGACTGTTAAACTTTTTTAAATGCCCCTTTAATTCCATTAACACGAGTGCTGATGTGCTCAGTTTTGGCTCCTGTGTTGGCGTTGTGGCAAAGTTTCGAGAAGGCTCATAAATATAAATCGCTACCTGTTTGGCTGTGTCCTCTAGTTTTTTTGCCAAAACTTGCTTAACGTCATTCCAAATAAGACCACCATTACCACTTCCCAACGGTGGAATAGCTATACTCTTTATGTTGAGTTCTTTTATTAGTAAAACAAGCGCATCCAACCCATCCTCAATATATTCCATTCGTGATTTTTCACGCCATTTATCTTTGGTCGGGAAATTAATGATGATTTTTTCACTTTCCTTATAAACATGAAGTTTTCCGGGACGTAGTGTACCATTTTTACACGCCTTAACATAGTCTTTGTTGTTGTTTGGAAATTTAAGTTTAAATTGATAGGCGATTCCCTTTCCCATATAACCTTCACAGTTTACTGTGTTGACAAGAGCTTCCGCATCGGACTGGAGCAAATCTCCTGTTGTATAGAAAAACACTTGAATCACCTCCCAATTTAATTATCGACTTATGGGAAACATACTAGGCATAACCTGTATCCTATCCTTAATAGCTACGGCATTTTCCATTTTTAAAATCTTTTCTTTTGCCCTTTCACTATAAACATAAATATATGCAAAATCTGATACCGGAACACATCCCTTCACAACACATTCTGCCATACATGCTTTCCGGATCTCTGCATTTTTATAATCGCGATGCTCTCTATCGTCTAATATATTCCATCGAACCTTCTTGAAACCTTCTCCATAAGAATAAAGATCTGGAGCATCACTATCCAATGGATGTGATGGAATTATTTGACAATTATTATGTTCACAAATACTTCTCCAAACAGCGATGATTGCCATATTTTCTGATCCATACTTTTCGCACACTGCACCATCAAATGGATTTTTTGCAAAAAAATGAAATAAGACATATTGTGAAAGAGCTTCCTTATATCGCTCACGTTTACTTAAGATTTCTGGATCGGCAATATCAGTAAAGTGTATGTCGTGGTTTTGTAATATGCATTTTCGAGAGAGCAGACCAAACTTTAAAATCGAAGGAAGATTATCTATAGATGTTATATGATAGATTAGTTTTCCCATGCTTGGCGCAGTAGCCATGATTTCACCTCCGCACATCATCAAATCACGATATATTTACCCATATTGATTATATCATAAAAGGAAAAGCTTTTCAACATAGACTAGAAATTTTCTAACAAGGCGAAATTCCCAAACAAGCAAAAGGCAGGAGACCACCGCCACGATGATACCCTGCCTTTGCTCGTTCCTGTTTACCGTGTAGTCCTTCCGTAGAACTTGTCGGGGCGAAGCTCCTCCATCTGCTAACGCGGACCGTTCTGTTGCTCAAACACCCCACTGGGGTGTTTGTTGCTGCCGCAAACGCAAAACCTCCGATAAACAAAAAACGTACCCGAACCCTTTTTCGTAAAGAATCGGGTTCGAGTACGAACTGTATGGTGGAGAATTAGGGACTCGAACCCCAGACCCCCTGCGTGTGATGCAGGTGCTCTAACCAGCTGAGCTAATCCTCCATATTTTGTTTCGTGCGCTCCGAACTGGAACGTGATTATTATAGCACGGCCTTTGCCAAAATGCAAGCCCTAATTTTAAAAAAATCACACTTTTTCTTTTTACTTTCCGTTGCCCTTCGGGGCAAAATCGTGTATACTGGATGCGGAAACCTTTCCTTCCGGAAAAGAGGTACAGAAAAATGTTGACACTTCGTGGAATCATCACGCTGATCGTTCTGGTCATCCTGTTTGCACTGGCCGTTGTATGGATCTCCAAGCAGGGCGGCTGGAAGGGCGAAGGCTGCGGCGGCAACTGTGCATCCTGTCACAGCCGCTGCGAAAACCCGGACCCCGGCAAAAAGCACTGAAATCCATTTCGCAAGCAGGGCGCGTCAAGGCAAAAAGCCGTTCCGGCGGTGTGCCCTGCGCATGGAACCGGTATCTCAACTTAAAATGCCCTCGGATGCTGCCTGCTGGCATGCTCCGGGGGCATTCGTATTCTTCAGCTGTCTGTTTCACGGTAGAACACGCCGCGCTCGGCCGCGTACACTGCCACGGTGCTCAGCAGGTCCTGCTGGGCTTTTTTATAGGTCGTGCGCCCGATGTGCAGCCGGTCCATGACATCGTCCTCTGTGCGGTGCTGGACATAGCGCAGCTCAAACAGGTCGGCGCGCAGCGGGTCGTGCTGGCGGTAATAGGTCAGGCTCTCTTCGATCGCAGCGCACCAGCTGTGTTCCACCGGATTGCGCGCCCTCTGCCGCATCCCGTACCGATACAGCGCCAGCCGCGTTTTATTTCTCTGCTCGTTTGTCACACTCTCCCCTCCTTTTTTCATCCGCACGGCGCGCCAGTGCCTCGCGGCGGTTCTGCTCTTCAAAAAAGCAAAGGTCCCGCTCGTACATGCTCAGGCCCAGCACTGCGCTGAGCCGTTCCGCTTCGTTCAGCTTGAACTGCGTGTGGCCCTGCAGTTTTTGTCCCAGCGCGTTGGGGCTGATCTGCATTGCCCGTGCCACATACTGCAGCTTGTAGCCGCTGGCACGAATGTACTCCCGGATCATCTCTGTATTTGCCATGTTCCTCTCTCCTTTTTGTATTTGCATCGGCATGCAACAATCTTTGGTTGTAGTATATTCCTGTATTGATTTATTGTCAACACATTTTCCCAAATCCACCGAAAAAAGTTGATTTTAATGCAATTATCTGGTATACTGAGGGCAGCAGACCTTCACTTCAACAAACAACCATACGTTTACAAGAGAGGTTTTCCATGTCTGAATTATCCACCCGCCTGCGCCTGCGCCGCAAAGAGCTGGGCCTTTCGCAGGAGGAGCTTGCCCAGCGCATGGGCTACCGTTCCAAATCCTCCATCACAAAGCTGGAAAAGGGCGTCAACGACCTGCCGCAGGCCAAGCTCGAGGAGCTTGCTGCCGCGCTGGAGACCACTCCCGCCTACCTGCTGGGACTGGATGCGCCCTGTCCGCCGCCGGGTTTTGAGCCGCTGCCTGCCATGGTGCGGGTCCCGCTGATCGGGTCCATCGCCTGCGGCACGCCCATCACCGCAGAACAGAACGTTGAACGCTATATCGGCGTTCCCGCTGCGTGGCGGGCCGACTTTGCCCTGACCTGCCACGGCAACAGCATGTCTCCCACCATCTGCGATGGGGATATCGTATGCATCCGCTGCCAGCCGGAGGTGGAGCAGGGCCAGATCGCAGCGGTGCGCATCGGCAGCGAGGCCACCCTCAAGCACTTCCATCGTCAGGGGAGCACCGTGATGCTCATTGCCGACAACGCTGCCGTCTGCCCGCCGATGGTCTACACCGGCCCGCAGCTGGAAGAACTGCACATCGAGGGCCGGGCCGTCGGCCTCTGCCGGGGGCTGTGAGCCGCCTGCCGTCTTTCAGACACGTTTCATAAAAGAAGGAGGCTTCTCATGTTTTTCTCCCGCAAAAAGCCTGCCCGTTCTTACGACCCCGCCACCCAGCAGCCCGCACTGCGGTGCAGCATCTGCACCGGGGAGCAGGTGGCCGGTTTCATCTCCCCGGATGGCCATTTTGAGGACGTTCAGCTCATCCGCACGCCTCAGGAACTGGACGCATTCCGGGCACGGTACGGCATCCCGCCGGAATGCCCCCTGAAAAAGATCTATTAAAAGGAGTTCGCCATGCCAACTGCACCCGAAGAGATGACCCTGAAGGTCATTGCACATATCCACACGGCCTTTCCCACCAAGTTCGGCATCCCACGCCAGAGCGGCCTTGTAGAGGAGCTGCGCGGCGAGGTGGTGTTCACACCGGAATACCGCAGCGCCGACGCGGTGCGCGGGCTGGAAGATTTCAGCCACATCTGGCTGGTGTGGCAGTTTTCCGGTGCAGTGCGGGACAGCTGGTCTCCCACCGTGCGCCCGCCCCGTCTGGGCGGCAACACCCGCATGGGCGTGTTCGCCACCCGGTCGCCCTTCCGGCCCAACCCGCTGGGCCTTTCCAGTGTACGGCTGGAAGCCATCGAGCACCGGCCGGACGTGGGCCCGGTGCTCATCGTACGCGGGGCCGACCTGATGGACGGCACCCCCATCTACGACATCAAGCCCTATATCCCCTATGCCGACTGCCACCCGGACGCCGCCGAAGGCTTCACGGGGCAGACCCAGTCCCACCATCTGCAGGTAGCGTTCCCGCCGGAGCTGCTGGAACAGGTGCCGCAGTCCGACCGTGCCGCCCTGACCGGTGTGCTGGCGAACGACCCGCGCCCCTCCTACCAGCACGATCCCCAGCGGGTGTATGGCATGGAGTTCGGCCCGCTGGAAGTCCACTTCACCGTGGACGGGGAGCTTCTGACCGTGACCGGCGTCTGCCGCCGCTGAGGGGGCCTGTCTATGGAACTGCGGAACATCAACACCTTTTTGCACATTGCAGAGCTGCACAGCTTTTCCCGCACGGCCCGGCATCTGGGCTATTCCCAGTCTGCGGTGTCCTCCCAGATCGCCCAGCTGGAAGCCGAGCTGGGGGCCCCGCTGTTCGACCGGGTGGGCAAGACGGTGCGGCTTACCGATGCAGGCCAGACCTTTCTGGGCTACGCCCGCACCTTGCTTGCCACGGCCCAGCAGGCACAGGCCGCGCTGCAGCCCGCAAAGCAGATCAGCGGCAGCCTGCGCATCGCGCTGGCGGATTCAGTCTGCTCCACCTTTCTGCCCGGGCTGCTCAAGCGCTACCATGCCCTGTGCCCGCAGGTGGAGCTGGTGCTGTGCACCACCACGGCAGACGGGATGCTGCAGATGCTGGGCACCAATCAGGTCGATCTGGCCTACACGCTGGATCAGCCCCTTTTGCAGCCGAACCTCGTTCTTGCCGCCGACGTGCCAGAACCGGTGTGCTTCATCGCCCCCTCCGGCCATCCGCTGGCCGGGCAGGCAGAAGTCTCACTGGAAGAGCTGACGCAGCAGGAGTTTCTGCTCACCGAGCGGGGCATGAGCTACCGGGACGCGCTGGACCAGTGTCTTGCGGCCCGCGGACTTGCCGTGCACCCGTATCTGGAGCTGGGCAGCGCCGCCCTGCTGTGCCAGATGGTGGAGCAGGGCATGGGGCTTTCCTTTTTGCCGGAGTACATCGTTCGTCCGGCGCTGGCCGCAGGGCACCTTGCCCGGCTGAGCGTGCCGGACTGTGCCGTGGAGATGCACCGCCAGCTGTTCTACCACCGGGACAAATGGCTCACGCCTCAGATGAAGGCTTTTATCGAGCTGGTGCTGGAAGATACACAGGCAAAATGATCTGGAACAAACGAAAAACCGCCGAAGGTTTCTTTCCTTCGGCGGTTTCTCTTATGATAGGAGGATCAAAAATGATCGTCGCTAAAATGTTTAGTTCAGGATGGTCAGCTCGGTCTCGACGTCGAACAGGTGGACCTTGTGGGGATCGAATGCAACGCGGACGGTGTCTCCGTTGCGGGCCTTGGAGGTGGGAGCCACACGAGCGGTCATCTTGTTGCCCTTGTACTCCAGATACAGGTAGATCTCAGCGCCCATCATTTCGGAGACGTCCACCTGAGTATCCAGCTGGCAGTCAGCGTGCTTTGCCATAAACTCGGGCTCGTCGTCGATGTCCTCGGGACGGATGCCCATCTTGATCTTCTTGCCGACGTAAGCATCCAGCTTGCCGTCTGCGGTCTTCTCCTTGGGCAGGGGGATCACGTCGCCGCCCAGGTCAACACCGTACAGGTCGCCCTTCTTGATCAGGGTGCCGTCCAGGAAGTTCATCTGGGGGCTGCCGATGAAGCCGGCAACGAACATGTTGCAGGGCATATCGTACAGGTTCTGCGGAGTATCGACCTGCTGGATGACGCCGTCCTTCATAACAACGATACGGTCGCCCATGGTCATAGCCTCGGTCTGGTCGTGGGTAACGTAGATGAAGGTGGTAGCCAGCTTCTTGTGCAGCTTGATGATCTCGGTACGCATGGAGGTACGCAGCTTGGCATCCAGGTTGGACAGGGGCTCGTCCAGCAGGAAGACTGCCGGGTTACGAACCATTGCACGGCCCAGAGCAACACGCTGACGCTGACCACCGGACAGAGCCTTGGGCTTGCGGTCCAGCAGGTGCTCGATCTCCAGGATCTTGGCAGCCTCGTGCACGCGCTTGTCGATCTCGTCCTTCGGGGTCTTGCGCAGCTCCAGACCGAAAGCGATGTTCTTGTAAACGGTCATGTGGGGGTACAGAGCGTAGCTCTGGAACACCATGGCGATATCACGATCCTTCGGGGGAACGTCGTTGATCAGACGGCCGCCGATGTACATTTCGCCCTTGGAGATCTCCTCCAGACCGGCGATCATACGCAGGGTGGTGGACTTGCCGCAGCCAGAGGGGCCGACGAAAATGATGAACTCCTTATCCTGGATCTCCAGGTTGAAGTCGGTAACGGACGGGGCAGTTGCGCCCGGGTAGATCTTGTAGATGTGCTGGCAGCTGATGGAAGCCATAAGCGTTATCCTCCGTTTGATATTTTGTATTTCACGCACTTGACGGCGTGTTGTTTCGTTGGTACTATAATAGCAGATAATTTTGTGATATAAAATAGCATTTTATTGATTAGAGGTGTCAGATATTGCTGTTTGACTGGAACGTTGTCGCCGCGCCCTCTTCGGTGCAGGATCTCCAGCTTTCCGCACCCCTCACCCTGTCGGGCGAAGGGCTGTGGGTCTGCCTTGTGTCCAGCGGCAAATGCACCGCCTCCGTCCCCGGGGCCGGGCCCTCGCCGGCGGGGGCCGCGCTCGATCCTGCCGCCGCAGTCGGTGCCCGCCGGACACCTGATCCTGAGCCGCGCGCCGCTGTCTCTCGTGCCGGAAAGCGCCTGTCACCTGCTCTGCGTCCAACTCACCGGACAGGCCGCTTCTCAGTTTCTCACCGGGCTGCGGGAACTGCCCTTCCTTGCCAAGGGCGGCTCCTGCCCTGCTGCCGCCGAGCTGATGGGCCGTCTGGCCGAGGAAAAATCCTCCCACAGCCGGGCGCGCAGTCAGCTGGCCTACGCGCTGCTGTGTGAGCTTTCTGACGCCGACAGCGCCGCCCCTGCCCTGCCGCCGCTGGTACAGGCCGCCATCGAGGACATCCGCGCCAACTACGCGGGCCTGTACGGTGTGGAAGAGCTGAGCGAGCGGCTGGGCGTGTCCAAGAGCCATCTGGTGCGCACCTTTACCGCTGCCATCGGGGTGCCGCCGGGCCGGTATCTGACCACCGTGCGCATCGAGGCCGCCCAGCGGCTGCTGCTCCACCGGGAATACACGCTGGACGTGGTCGCCAGCCTGTGCGGCTTTTCCGGGGCCAACTACCTGTGCCGCGTGTTCAAAAAAGAAACCGGCCAATCTCCCGCACAGTGGCGGGCAATGGCCGGTCATGCCGCGCAGTCCGGGCTTTCCCCGGAAGAATCCCTGCGCGAACAGGAGCTTTATATCTGAGAAGCTGTATCTGTTTCCTTCATGCGGGCCTCTTTGCACGCATTTTTGGCGTGATACATGGCCTCGTCGGCGCGGCGGAAGGCTTCCTTCACGCTTTCCGTGCCGGTGTCAAAGGCTTCCCACCCGATGGAAATGCTCATCACGGGCTGGTCGCTCCCGATATGTTCCTTGTGCCACGCGTCAAATTCGGCGTTCAGCTGTTCCACCCTGTCCAGATCCCGGCGCAGCACCACGCAGAACTCGTCGCCGCCCATCCGGAAGCAGCGGCCGCTGGCGCCGTACACCTCGCGCAGGCCCTGCGCCACCGTGCACAGGCATTTGTCGCCGACCGCGTGGCCGTAGGTGTCGTTGATCATCTTGAAGTGATCCACATCAAAAAACAGGATCACACCGGCACCGCGGTACCGCTTGAGGTGATCCTCAAAGCTCCACCGGTTGCCCAGCTCGGTCAGGCCATCCACCTGCTGCAAAATGTCGCCGTAGAATTTGTACAGCATAATGGCCGAGATGGCCACCACCAGCCAGATGATCTCCACATTGTTATCGTGCAGGGTCACCGCGATGCCGTTGGCCAGAAAGACCGTGACCAGCAGCACCATCACGCTGCCGCTCTGCTGGTAGCGCCGGAAGGTCTGCAGCTCCTGCACCAGATAATATACGGCGCTGAAGCAATAGAATGCAATGTACACCGCGTACAGCGGGCCGTGGTGGTAGATGTTCTGCGCATCCACATACCAGATCTGCCCCGTGAACAGGCTCACGGTCTCCAGCATCACATGGAATGCCAGCAGGCATCGGATGCCCTTCTCCCACAAAACGCGGCTGCTGAGGCTTTTGCCGCACAAAAGGCCCAGATACGGCGCACTGCACAGCTCGACATATTTTACCAGCTTATGCAGCCCGATAGATTCTGCCGGGGTGCCGTCCAGCGCATTGCCCAGCCACTCGCACAGTGCCGCCGTGCTGATGACCAGAAACAGGACCCGGGTGATATTCTTGCGCTGCTGATCCAGCGTTGTATTGAAGCTGACCGCCGCCAGCATGATCATCATGGCCAGCACCACAAAGATGGTATTGGCTGTATAATAAGGATTCATAGCAGTTCCTTCATTTCATGATTAAGCTCCTCGATCATCCGTCCTTCTGTGTATTATACCTGTTTTTTATTTCCGTTTCAAGAAAATACTGGCATATTTTTACATTATATCCGCATCCCCGTGGGGCATTCGTGCCTTATTCTGTCTTTGTTCGCCGCAGCAGCAGGAACAGGGTCAGCAGGGCCGTCAGCAGCTCCGACACCGGGAACGCCGCCCATACGCCGTTCATGCCGAACAGGCGGCTCAGCACCAGCGAGCAAACCACGATGGCTGCCATGCCGCGGCAGATGGAGGTGATGGACGCCTCTGCCGGGCGGTCGGTAGCGCTCAGGTAGCCCGCCGCCACGATGTTGAACCCGGCAAAGAAGTAGCCGACAAAGTACAGCCGCATCCCCATGTGGGCAAACTGGGCCATCCGGACGGAGTTCTCGCTGTTGAATATGCCCACCAGCGCATCGGTGGCACCAAAGACCACGCTGTACAGCACAGCGGCCAACACCAGCGCTGTGCCGCTGCCGAGAAGCAGCAGCTTTCTGGCCCCCGCCCGGTCGCCTTTGCCGTAGCACTCGCTCACCAGCGGCTGTGCACCCTGTGCTACGCCGTTGAAGATGGCCGTTGCCACCAGCGCAAAGTTTGCCACCACGCCATAGGCCGCCACGGCCACATTGCCCGCCAGCCCCAGCAGCAGAAGGTTGAACACGGTGGTGGTAACGCCGGAGCTCATCTCGCCCACAAAGCCGGAAATGCCCAGCTGGCAGCTCTGCCCCAGCAGCTTCACCGAGGGCATCCGGCGCACGAACTCCACGCCGTTCTCCTTTTTAAAGAAGTGCCGGCTGCAGATGGAAATGCTGATGATGGGAGACACGGCGGTGGCCAGCGCCGCACCGGCCAGCCCCAGACCCATGGGGAACATAAAGATGTAGTCGAATACCACGTTGAACAGGCTGCTGCTCAGGGTAGCCACCATGGCAAGGGAGGGGTCGCCGTCGTTGCGCACAAAGGCCGACACGATGTAGTTGCACATGAAAAACGGCGTGAACATAAGGAAAATGCGGGCATACGGAATGCCCAGCGCCACGATTTCCGCGTCGCCGCCCATCAGCCGCAGCAGGCTGCCCGGCGCAAAAATGCCCGCCAGCAAAAACGGCACGCTGAGCGCGCAGGCGCAGAAGATGGCATTGGAAAAATACCGCTGACAGCGTTTATCGCCCTGTGCCCTGAGGATGGCGTAGCGGGTAGCCGCGCCAAGCCCGACCATGGCACCAATAGCAAAGATGAAGTTGTAGATGGGCAGGCAGAGATTGAGCAGGGTAACGCCGTCGGTGCCCGCCGCCTGCGAGATAAAATAGGTATCGGCCAGAATGTAGCACGAGGTGCCCAGCAGACCGAAAATGTTCTGCGATACATATTTGAAGAATTGCTTTGTCAGGTTCATCCAAGTTCCCTTTCATGGCATTTTTTACGCATACCGGCATATTTTAGCACACCCCAAAATGCAAGTCAACACAAAAACGCCCTGTACCGTGCAAAAAAGCATTGACAGCCCGGGCTCTGACCCTTACACTGGGAGCGGTCACAAAGCCATCCCCCGCGCCGGGGGAAGCCTTTTATTTCCAGCATCTTAATTTGGGAGGTTCTCTATGTCCGGCAGCACACTGTTTTCCATTGGCGAAGCACTCATTGATATGATCCCGTCCAGAGCAGGCTGCTCTTTTGACGAGGTGCCCTCGTTCAGCCCGCGCACTGGCGGCGCACCGGCCAATGTGTGCGCAGCCTTCGCCCGGCTGGGCGGCAAAAGCGCCTTTCTGAGCCAGCTGGGCGATGACCCCTTCGGCCATAAGATCGCCCGGGAGCTGGCAGACTGCGGCATCGACCTCTCCCATCTGGCCTTTACCGACAAGGCCAGCACAGCCCTTGCCTTTGTCAGTCTGGAAGAGGACGGCAGCCGCACCTTCAGCTTCTACCGCAAGCCCTCGGCGGACCTGCTCTATTCTCCGGAGCAGATCGACCCGGCATGGTTTGCCGATGCCTTTGCCCTGCACTTCTGCAGTGTCTCGCTGGTGGACAGTCCCATGCGCTACGCTCACCTTGCGGCCATCTCCGCCGCCCGGGAGGTCGGCAGCATCGTCAGCTTTGACCCGAACCTGCGCTTTCCCTTCTGGCCGGACCGCGACATGCTGCGCGGGACGGTGCTGCAGTTCCTGCCGCTTTCCAACATCCTCAAAATTTCGGATGAAGAGCTGGAATTTCTCACCGGCACGGCGGACATCGAAGCCGCCCTGCCGCAGCTGTTCGTGGGTGATGTGCAGCTGGTGGTCTACACCTGCGGCAGCAGCGGTGCCCACGCCTACACCCGCACCGCCCATGGCTTTGCCCCCTGCCAGAAAGTCCGGGCTGTGGACACCACCGGTGCGGGCGATGGCTTCATCGGCTCCTTTTTGTGGCAGCTGGAACGTGACGGCGTGACGCGGAACAAGCTGGAAAAGCTGAGCCGGGCCCGTCTTTGCGAGTACCTTGCCTTTTCCAACCAGTTCTGCGGCATCAGCGTGCAGCAGCACGGTGCCATCGACAGCTACCCCACCCTTGACCAGATGCAGTAAAGGATGCAAAAAGCCCTGCGTCCAGCACCGCAGGGCTTCTTTTCTATTTACAATTTGTAGTATTGCGTCTCTATATTCCAGTTTTGTGCTGTTTCCGACATCTTTTTTGCCGGTTTAAGATTTGTTTATCCTTTGTACAAGCCTTGTTCTTATTCTCTGCCCGGTTCCATGTTACCATAAGGGCAAGAACAACAAGCAGGGAGGCTTTATCCATGTCCTTTGAATTTACCCTTCTGGATGCCTTGCAGGCTCTGCGCTGTCCGGTGCTGGATGCACTGGCGGTGTTTTTCGATCAGGCCGGTGCCCACGGCGAGATCTGGATCGCCTTCACGGCGGTGCTGCTGGCGTTCCGGCGCACCCGCCGGGCCGGGCTGGCCATGGCGCTGGCGCTGGGGCTTTACATGCTGGCGGGCCACTGCGCCTTAAAGCCGCTGTTCGCACGCCCGCGCCCCTGCGACCTCCGGCCGGAGATGCTCACGCTGGTGGCCCGGCCGCATGGCTGGTCCTTCCCTTCCGGACACACGTCCTCCGCCTTTGCCGCTGCCTTTGCGCTCTGGCTGCAGAACCGCAGGCTCGGCGTCCCGGCTCTTGTGCTGGCCGGGTTCATCGGCTTCACGCGGATGTACCTGTATGTACATTTCCCCACCGACATTCTGGGCGGCGTGGCACTGGGCCTTGCAGTGGGGGCCTGCGGCTCCCTGCTGGCAGATAAGATCAGCAACAAATGGGCGAAACGCAGCGAAGTAAAACGAGCTGTATAAACCAATTTCATCTCGTTCTCGCTTTGCTTTTTGCATTCAGATGAAGTATCTCGCTTCGACCCTATCCGTGAAAAAGAGCCTCGGAAAAATCCGCAGATTTTTCCGAGGCTCAACTAATGATAATAGAGTTTCCGCTAAAACAGCCAAAGCGCACGCGGCGGCTATTCCCAATCGTTCTCTTGCATTCAGGCAAAAACAAAAGCAGCCAGCACCGTGGAAAGGAGGATAAAGCGGTGCTGGCTGCGGTATGGGAACTCCCGAACTTTGCGGTGGATCAGGAGGGATTTGGTAGTCTGTCCGCCGCCCGGGCTATTGCCTGGCATGGGACGGGGGACAGTGTTTTAATAAGGATCTGCTGGGTCGTGCCCAAAGCACCGGCCCCCGCAGAGGAAAGCCCTTGTCGGCTTTTGGGAGGTGTCTTTGCATCTCCCTGACTGCACCCTTATACTACCAGACAATCGTGGCATTTCTTTGTGGAGTTTTTGAACAATTTGCAAATAGATTTTCCGGTGTTTTCAAAGGGCCCCAGCTTACCGGGGCGGCGGGCCGGAAGTTTCTCCGAAGACCGTCCGCTGGGGTGGGACCCTGTTGCCCGAAGGGCAATAGGGCGGGCGATGGAATGGCCCGATTCGTGTCTGAGGAGAAAGCTTCCGGCACACCGCTCCTTCGCTCTTTTACTGCGCCCCGAAAAATTCCTTGGCGATGTCGGCGCTGCGTTTGGCGTCCTTGGCGTACCAGTCCGCGCCGATCTTCTCGGCATATTCCGGGGTCAGCACGGCACCGCCCACCATGATCTTGCAGTCCAAACCCGCTTCGTGCAGGGCGGCGATGGTCTCCTCCATGCTCTTGAGGGTGGTGGTCATCAGGGCGGAAAGGCCCACCAGATGCACATTCTTTTCCCGCACGGTGTTCACCACCGTCTCCACCGGAACATCACGGCCCAGATCGATCACCTCAAAGCCGTAGTTTTCCAGAATGACCTTGACGATGTTCTTGCCGATGTCGTGCACGTCGCCCTTGACGGTGGCCAGCACGATGCGGCCCTTGCTGGCGCTGCCCTCGCCCTTCTGGGCAATGACATTCTTGATCTCCTCAAAGGCACTCTGGGCCGCACTTGCGGCCTGCAGCAGCTGCGGCAGGAACAGCGTGCCCTTCTCGTACTTTGCGCCCACGATGTCCAGCGCCGGGATCAGTGCTTCGTCCACCACTTCCAGCGGCTGCTTTTCGGCCAGCAGTGCCTTGGTCTGGGCGGCAGCATCGCCCTTCAGGCCCTTTTCCACCGCCTTCATCAGGCCCGCATAAGGACCGGTAAGCTCTGCGCTCTCACCGGATGCCGAAGCCGCAGGCACCGCCTGCGCGGCCTGCCGGATGGCTGCGGATGCAGGCACACGGTCGGCATACCGCTCAATGTACTTGGTGCTCTGCGGATCGCGGTTGGTCAGCACGTTGTAAGCATACACCGCCGCCATCATCTCCTCGCTGGAAGGGTTCATGATGGCAAGGTCCAGCCCGGCGTACATGGCCATGGTGAGGAAGGTGGTGTTCAGATAGGGGCGGCAGGGCAGGCCGAAGCTGATGTTGGACACACCCAGAATGGTGCGCACACCCAGCTCCTTTTTGCAGGCTTCCAGTGCCTGCACGGTGGCCAGAACGTCCTTCTGCTGGGCGCTGGCGGTCAGGGTCAGGCAGTCGATGTAGATGTCCTCCCGTGGGATGCCTGCGGCAAGGGCCGCCTCCGTGATGCGGCGGGCAATGGCCACCCGGTCCTCGGCGGCAGGCAGGATGCCCCGCTCATCGATGGCAAGGCCCACGATGGCCGCACCGTACTTTTTGCACAGGGGCAGGATCGCGTCCAGCTTTTCCTGCTCGCCGTTGGTGGAGTTGACGATGGGCTTGCCGTTGTACACGCGCAGACCGTTTTCCAGCGCCTCCACATTGGAGGAGTCCAGCTGCAGCGGCAGGCTGGTGACGCTCTGCAGGGCCTTGACCACCTTGGGCATCAGGGCAGGCTCGTCCACCCCGGGCGCGCCCACGTTCACGTCCAGCACCTGAGCACCGGCCTCCACCTGACTGACCGCCTGCTCCAGAACGTAGTTCATATCCTCTTCCCGCAGTGCCTGCTGGAAGCGCTTTTTGCCCGTGGGGTTGATGCGCTCACCCACCACCGTGATGCCGTCCACGTTGACAAAGTCCACCGGCGTGCAGAGCACCGAGGGCATTTTGTGGGCCGGACGGCCGGGTACGCAGCCTGCAAAAACGCTGTTCAGCAGCTTGATGAACTCCGGCGTGGTGCCGCAGCAGCCGCCCGCCGCAAACAGATGCAGCTCCCGGTAGGGCTTCATTTCCATGGCGAAGAGCTGCGGGGTGATATCGTAGCCGCTGCCGTCGGCCCGGGGCAGGCCCGCATTGGGCTTGACGAACACCGGGAAATCGCCGGGTACAGCCTCCGCCAGACGCTTTGCCATGGGGAAGATCTCCTTGGGGCCCAGCGAGCAGTTGATGCCCACCGCGTTGGCACCCAGACCGCGGGCGGTCACGCCGAAGCTTTCCACCGTGCAGCCCGTAAAGGTGCGCCCGCCGGCTTCAAAGCTCATGCTGGCCAGAATGGGCAGGGTGCTGTTTTCCTTTGCGGCCAGCAGAGCGGCTTTCAGCTCGTAAAGGTCGGTAAAGGTCTCGAAGAAAATAAGGTCGGCCCCGGCGGCAGCGCCTGCCCGGACGATGCGGGCGTATTCACTCACCGCATCCTCAAAGGCCAGCGTCCCGCTTGGTTCCAGCAGCTCGCCCAGCGGGCCCACGTCCAGCGCGGTCAGGGCACCGTAGGGCGCACAGGCGCGCTTGCAGTTGGCGATGCCCGCCGCAATGATCTCTTCCAGACTGTAGGCGCTGCCCGCCAGCTTGTGGGCCGATGCGCCAAAGGTGTTGGCGTTGACAATGCGGCTGCCCGCAGCGGCATATTTTGCATGGATGCTCTCGATCAGCTCCGGGTTGGTGATGTTCAGTTCCTCCGGCTTTGCACCCAGCTTCAGGCCCGAAGCCTGCAGCATGGTGCCCATGCCGCCATCCAGCAGGACGGTATTGCTCTGTTTGAAAAGTTCACTCGCTTGCACAGGTCTTTCCCCTCTTTCTGTATTCGCAGCGGGTGCGCAGCACGCAGTGGCCGCACCCGGCCAGTTTTCCCTTTACCGGGTGGCCGCTGACCCCCAGAATGGCCGTCACGCTCTTGCGCGGGGTCATCAGATTGGTGTCGGTGACGCACAGGCCTGCACGGCGCACCGTGTCCAGCGCGTTTGCCACCAGCGGCTGTACCGCGATATCCCAGTCACCGTAGCCGGGCGAAAACCGCCCGGTGAGATACTTTCCCTCTTTTGCGGCCCACTGGCGCAGCTCCGCTTCTGCCGCGTCTGCGGCCTGCTCAGCCAGCGCGCTGCCCAGCGCGTCGGAGGCTACGCCCGCCGCAATATCGCCCACACCGGCGCGGCGGATCTGTGCATCCACGCCGGGGCCCAGCGTCACAGCCAGCAGCACCGCCTGCGGACATCCTTCCAGATGGCGCATCACGTCCCCACCCCGCAGGATGCCTGCTTCGGCAAGGGCAGCCGTGTCCGCTTCCAGCCAGACCGCCCGGGGCGTTGCCGCCGCCAGCAGCGGCAGGGCGCATGTTTCCAGCAGCGCCATGGTTTTTTCGTCCGGCTCACCGCGGGCACCAAAATACCGTGCGGCCTGTGCTGTATCAATGGCTGCCGGTTTTGCCAGCGGCAGCGGCCTTGGAGCACCGATCATCCACCGCACCTCCCTGCTTTTTTAAAATAAAGTGGTCTTAAGTATACCGCACCTGTGGGATTTTCGCAATCCCGCACAGAGAAAGAAAGCGATTTAAACCGACCTCCGCTGCGTTCTGACTCTCTTCAAACGGGCAAACACGCATCCGGCAGCTTTTCTGCTTTCCGGTTTTGTTCTTTTTTTATTTACAAACAGTACCTTGACACCGAAATATCCTTTTTGTAATCTGGAAGAGTATTCTGAATGTAAGTGAATGCCGTCCCGAATCAATACGGTTTTTTCGGGCAGGACGGCAGGAAGTTTCCTGATGGCCTGCCAAGTGAGCGCAAACTGACGGCAATGGGAAAGGAGCAACACACCTATGGATCATCTGCAGAACGTGATGGGATATTTCGACCAGCAGCAGCCGCTGTGTGCCGAGCATGACCGCATCGCCAAAGATCTCTACCGGGAATTTGGCGTCAAGGCGGGCCTGCGCGACGAAAACGGCAAGGGCGTGCTGGCGGGTCTGACGAATATTTCCGATATCCGCGCCTTTCAGTATGTGAACGGCGTAAAAAAGCCGGCGGACGGCCAGCTGCTTTACCGCGGCTATGATGTCAAGGACCTGATCCGGGGATCGTCCGGCAGCCGTTTCGCCTTTGAAGAGGCGGCCTATCTGCTGCTGTTCGGTGAACTGCCCACGCAGGAAAAGCTGGATGAGTTCTGCCGGGTGCTGGGCGAGTGCCGCACCATGCCCACAAACTTTACCCGGGATGTCATCATGAAGGCCCCCAGCCATGATATCATGAACTCCATGGCCCGCAGCGTGCTCACGCTGGCCTCCTACGACCCCATGGCCAACGATCTGGATATCTCCAATGTGCTGCGCCAGAGCATCCAGCTGACGGGCATTTTCCCCATGCTGGCCGTGTATGGCTACCACGCCTACAACCACTACGAAAAGGACGGAAGCATGTACATCCACCGTCCGGACCCCCAGCTTTCCACCGCAGAGAACTTCCTGCGGATGCTGCGCCCGGATATGAAGTACACCGAGCTGGAAGCGCGGGTGCTGGATGTGGCCCTGCTGCTGCATGCAGAGCACGGCGGCGGCAACAACTCCACCTTTACCACCCGTGTGGTCACATCCTCCGGCACCGATACCTACTCTGCCATGGCGGCAGCGCTGTGCTCCCTCAAGGGCCCGCGCCACGGCGGCGCCAACCTGATGGTGATGCAGATGATGCAGAACATCCGCGAAAATCTGCACGACACCGAGGACGACGAGGAACTGGAAGCCTACCTGAAAAAACTGCTGCACGGCGAGGCCTTTGACCGCAAGGGCCTGATCTACGGCATGGGCCACGCGGTCTACTCCCTCAGCGACCCCCGCGAGGTGGTGTTCAAGGGCTATGTGGAGCAGCTGGCCCACGAAAAAGGCCGGGACAAAGACCTTGCCCTCTACAACAAGATCGAGACGATGGCCCCGCAGCTGATCGCAGAAGAGCGCAAAATCTTCAAGGGCGTCAGCCCCAACGTGGACTTTTACAGCGGCTTTGTCTACGATATGCTGGGCATCCCCATGGAGCTGTACACCCCGCTGTTCGCCGTGGCACGTGTGACAGGCTGGAGCGCTCACCGCATTGAGGAGCTGCTCAGTGCCAACAAGATCATCCGCCCGGCCTACAAGAGCCTTGGCGGCGACCACGAATATATCCGCCGCAATGAACGGTAAGATGCTGCTTTTGCAAGCAGGATCGAGGACAAAAAACCGCTTTTGAAGGAGGAAACGATATGGAACTGAAACATCACCCGGAAGAATGGTTCTTTCTGCACAATTTTGATGCAGACAGGGTGTTCAATACCATCCAGCGGGCCGACTATCTGATTTTGTACTATATCAAGATGGAGGCCGACCAGCATCCGGAGCAAACGATCTATCTGGCAGATCTGGCTGCAGTGATGGGGCTGAAGATCACCGAGCTGTCCAAGGCGGTGGAAAAACTGCAGGACAAGGGCCTTGTGGCGTGGAAGACCGACCGCGAGGCGGGCCGCACCTACGTGGAGCTGTCCAGCAAGGCCGTGGAGCTGATGGCCGAAGAACGCGATTTTATGAAGCGCTGCTATGCCCGCCTGCGCACGGAGCTGGGCGACGACGAGCTGCGCCGTGCTGTGGACATCATGCAGAAGGTGACGGCTGTATTGCAGGAGGAGCGGGAGAAGAACAGCTGAACCTGTTTTGCTCTGCAATACAAAAAGCCCGCTTGACAGGCGGGCAGAAAATCACTATACTGAAAATAGAAAAGGTGCTGCCCGCAATGGTCAGCTCCCTCTGGCTAGTAAGTCAATAAGAAAATGACCGTTCACTGTTTGGAAGGCTGGGGCGGTCATTTCTTATTGTTATGGATTTCCTTGAAGATTGCCCATGTGATCTGAAATGTAATTCCGACTGTCCCGCCGATGACGACGAGCAGCTGAAGAACGTCTTCCAACTTCATGAGGCATCCCCCCTTTCGCGTTTGCGTCCGGGAGGAACAACAATAAGGCTTTCACATCCTCCCGGAAGCTTGCCGGAGGGAGCTAGACCACCTTTTATGCAGACAACACCTTAACACCGCCGAAGCGGCACTCTCAGTTTAACATACTTTTCGGCAGCAAACAAGGCCCCGCCCCTGTTCTCCACAGGAGCGGGGCCTTGCTGTTGAAAGTTTTACTTTCTGGCGATCATTTCGGTGTAGGCCAGCACCAGCGGGCCCACGCCCTTGGCGTCGTTGCAGACCACCGGCTCGCTGAAATAGTAAGCCAGAGAGCCGTCGCGGTGATCCTTGCCGCCGAGACCCGCCACCAGACAGATGCCGTCCAGCTGCAGGCTGCCGTCCGGGTTCTTGGAAAGGTATTTGTCGCAGGTGCCGTAGAAGGCCTTTTCGGCCCATGCCGCCATGCGTTTGGGCAGGTAGCCCAGACGCACGCCCTTGAGCACGGCGTAAGCGAACAGAGCGGTGCCGCTGGTCTCGAGGTAGTTGCCCTCCACACCGGGGTGGTCCATCACCTGCCAGAACATGCCGGTCTCCTCGTCCTGGAACTTGTGCACATCCTCGATGGTCTGCTTGAGCATTGCCATGATGCCGCGGTACTCATTATATAGCTGCTCGTCCATCCGCTCCAGCACGTCTACCATCGCCACCATGAACCAGCCCATGGCACGCAGCCAGAAGTTGGGGCTGCAGCCGGTGACGGGGTCGGCCCAGTACATCTGACGGCTCTCATCGTAGCCGTGGTAGTACAGGCCGGTCTTTTCGTCCCTCATGTGCTTTTTGATGTTCATGAACTGTTTGTAGCTGTCGATGCAGCCCTGCATCTTGTTGAAGCGGGTCTCGTATTCCATATAGAAGGGCTGGGCCATGTAGGTGCCGTCCAGCCACACCTGCCAGGGATAGATGTCCTTGTGCCAGAAGTTGCCCTCTTTGGTGCGGGGCTGGGTGGCCAGCTGGCTGCGGATGGTGTCAATGGCTCTGCGGTACTTCTCGTCACCAAAGATATCGTACAGGGTGAACAGGTTTTTGCCCTGATTCACGTTGTCCAGATTGTACTCCCTGGGCTCGTAGGTCTTGATGGAGCCATCCTCCTGCACGAACCAGTCGATGAAGTTCTTGGAAAAGCGCAGGTACTTCTCGTCGCCGGTGGTCTTGTACAGGCTCAGGCAGGCGGTGATCATGCAGCCGTCGATGTAGTTCCACTTGTTGGGCTTGCCGCTGCGCACCTTTTCGATGTTCCACATGGGTGCTTCGGCGCTGGAATTGGCGATCAGATAGTCCACGTAGTCGCCCAGCATGGACAGGATCTCTTCATGGGTCATGGTTTCAGTCCTCCTCAAAATGGCCGACGTTGGCAAAATGCAGGCGTTCGCCCTCGTAGCCCTCGATCTTGACGTTGTGCAGGTCGATCTCCTTGACGTTTTCGGCATAGATGGCCAGCTTCTTCACCAGCGGGCGGTTATCTGCCATGGCGGCCTGACCTTCCTTGGCGTTGGGGTCAAAGGTGATGGTGACATTCTTCATGGTAACGCGCTCAATGGGCTGCTCCGGCAGGCCGTCAAAGTAGCAGCCGGCGAACTGGGCGTCGGTGGCCACGATGTCCTCCATGGTCAGGCTGCCCAGCTTGGGGGTGTACTCGTCCACGGGCATGGCGTCGCGGCACTGCACATAGGGGCCGTGGCCGTCCGGGTCGCAGAAATAGAACATGTTGATAACGAAGGGAGCCTTGACGCCGCGCATTTCCACATTGCGGAACACCAGCCCATCGATGACGGCGGTGTTGCCGCGGCCGCGGCGGGTCTTGACCCGCAGGCCGCGGTCGGTGTGGTCCATCAGGCACTGGGTGACCACCATATCCTTGACGCCGCCGCTCATTTCGCTGCCGATGACGATGCCGCCGTGGCCCTTGTCCAACAGGCAGTTGCGGATGACGGTGTGCTCGCAGCTCTTTTTCAGCTTCATGCCAAGGAACACCTTGCTGGCCTTCATGGCGATGCAGTCGTCGCCCACATGGATGTTCACGCCGATGATGCGGATGTACTCACAGCTTTCGGGGTCGATGCCGTCGGTGTTGGGGGCGTTGTAGGGGTTGTTGATGTTGAAGTTCAGCAGGTCAAGGTGCTTGACGAAGATGGGGTGGATGGTCCAGGAGTAGCTGTTCTGCACCGTGATGCCGTGCAGGCAGACGTTCTCGCTGTCCACCATGGCCACGGCACGGGGACGCCATGCGATGCGCTTGATCTTGGGCGTCACCCACCAGTCGCCGTTCTCCGCGTCGCAGTCCAGCGTGCCCTCGCCGGTCACAACGACGTCATGCACCTGCGTGATGTTCAAAAGGCCGGCAAAGCTGCTCAGGGGGTTGCCCTCCCAGCCGGTCAGGTAGTATTCGTCCACCTCGTTCTCGCTGGGGAGCACACCGGGCAGGATGGGATAGTGGGTGCGGTCGTTGTCGCCCAGCAGCACAGCGCTCTTTTCAAGGTACAGGGTGGTGCAGCTCTTCATGAACAGGCTGCAGGTGCGGTAACGGCCCGCCGGCACATACACCGTGCCGCCCTTGGGGCAGGTGGACAGGGCAGCCTGCAGCTTGCCGGTGTTGTCCGTGGTGCCGTCGGCCACCAGACCGTAGCGGGATGCATCCACAAAGAAGGTCTCGGCCTCGGTGGTAAAGGTGCAGGTCAGGCTCTCGCCCTCAGCCTGCACGCCCACCGTGTATTCCGTGCCGGGCAGCAGGGAGAACAGGGAGAACACGTTGGTATTGCAGGCTTCGTAGACGGTCCTGCCGTTCAGGGTGACGATGAACGGATGGGCCGGACGGTAGCACAGGTCGTTTTCCAGCTCGAAAACAGCGCTGCGCGTCATGGAACGGATAAGCGACAGATTCATGAGAGAACCTCCTGATGGTTTTGTCTTGCCCAAATGCCTTGGGCATGGTATGATGAAAAAGAACCCTCTCAGTCAAACCCTTTGGGTTTGCCAGCTCCCCCGAAAGGGGGGAGCTTTTATGGAGCGGAACGGTCAAATGCATAAAACCTCGCCCTTTGGGAGAGGTGGCATCGCGCAGCGATGACGGAGAGGGTTTTCCCTCGGAAGATGATGAGAAGTGTATTATGAGATCAGAACGTGAAAAGATCACCGGCAAGGTGGCCGCTGCCACCCTGCGCCTGAATGCAAACCGCCACGAGCTGCTGCCCGACGAGGACACCTGTTATCTGCTGCTGGTGTCCGAAGGCAGCGTGATGCTGGAATCGGGCGGTCAGAGCGTACTGGTAAACCCCGGCAGCGCTGTGCTGCTGGGCCCGGGCGGCTGCAGCTTTCTGCAGACCGGCAGCGCCGTGCCCCAGATCGTGGGGTGCCATTTTCCGCTGGGGATGCTGCATGATTTGAAAAACACGGCAGGGCGGGATTTTTCGCGTCTGTTTGCGCCCGGGGAGCGCACCGTGCTGTATGCACCGGTGCAGTGGACCAGCCGGATACGCACCCTGCTGGAAATGATGAGCAGTGCAATGGATGAACAGGATTATCCCGGTCCGCTGTACCTGCTGCTGATCCTGCACTACGTGGAGCAGGAGTGCTTTGCAGAGAGCAGTGCCGTGGCACGCCCCCGCAACGAGACGGTGGAGCAGATCTGCGCCTACCTTGCGGCCAACTACCGGCAGAAGTTTTCCCTCACCGAGGTAGCGGCGCAGTTTTATCTTTCGCCCTACTACCTGAGCCGGTTGTTCCGGCGTGTGACAGGCCAGTCCATCGTGGATTACATCAACAACCGCCGCATCGAAGCGGCCCAGAAGCTGCTGGAGACCACAGAGCTATCCATCAGCTCGGTGGCAGAGCAGACCGGCTTTGCCAGCGCCGCCCATTTCCGCCGGGTATTCCGCGAGGTGATGGGCACCGGCCCGCTGCAGTACCGCAAAGGACATAAGAAATGATCATTCCGCTGCGGCGAATACATCATCAAAAACACCCCCTGTGCCATCTACGGGAACGGCACAGGGGGTGTTTGTATCAGAGATCTTATGCTTGTGCGCGGGGCTTAGCCCTTGACGGCACCGGCAGAGATACCTTCAACGAACTGGTCCTGTGCGCAGAAGAAAACGATCAGCTGCGGCAGGATGGAGATCAGCGACAGAGCAAGGATCTTGTTCCAGGCGAAACCGGTATCACCGTCCATGGACAGCTTGACGAACAGGGACATGGGATACTTGCCGGGGGTGCTGACGTAAAGCAGCGGGCCCATGAAGTCGTTGCAGCTCCACATGAACTGGAACAGTGCGCAGGACACCAGAGCGGGACCCAGCATGGGCACGATGACCTTGTACAGGGTCTGGAAGGAGGAGCAGCCGTCGATGGCGGCAGCTTCGTCCAGATCACGGGGGACATTGCGCATGAACTGCACCAGCTGGTAGACGAAGTAGGTCTCGGTGGCAAATGCGCAGTGCACCCAGATGGCCAGATAGAAGGGGCTGTCCAGCCAGCCGAACTTGTTGTACAGCAGGTACTGCGGCACGTTCAGAACGACCTGCGGCAGGAACAGGGTGGCCAGCATGATGTTGAACATCAGCTTACGGCCGGGGAAATCGAAGCGGCCAAAGCCGTAGGCAGCCACACAGGCGGAGACCACCGTGCAGATCACCTTGGGGATAACGTAGCTGTAGGTGTTCAGCATGGCCTGCAGGATGTTGATGGAACCGCCAAAGTTGTTCAGAGCGCCGCGGTAGCCATCCAGAGTGGGGTGCTTGATCCACAGGCTGATGCCTGCAAAGATCTCACTGTTGTCCTTAAAGGTAGCGCTGATCATCCACAGCAGAGGATAGATCATGATGACGCCGACCAGGATCAGGACGAAATACTTGAAGAAGGTCGCGATTTTGTTCGATGCTTTCATTCCCATACTGGTCACCTTACCTTTCGTCAGAGTAGTAGACCCACTTCTTCTGGCTGGTGAATGCAATGATCGTCAGGATGCAGACGATGATGAACATGATCCATGCCAGAGCGGATGCCATACCCATGTCATAAGACTTGAATGCGTAGTTGTAAACCAGCAGAGAGATCAGCGTGGTGGAACCACGGGGGCCGCCGTTGGTGATGATGTACGGGCCATTGAACTCCTGGAAAGCCTGGCAGATCTGAGTGACCAGGTTGTAGAAGATAATGGGGGTGATCATCGGAACGGTGATGGAGAAGAACTGACGCCACTTGCCGGCACCATCAATGGTGGCAGCCTCGTACAGGTCGGCAGGCACGCCCTTCAGAGCAGCCAGGAACAGCACCATGGCAGAACCAAACTGCCAGATGCGCAAAAAGCAGATGATCCACAGCGCGTAGCTGGGGTCAGACAGCCACTCGGGGCCCTGCACCAGACCAAAGGTGACAGCGCGCAGAACGGTGTTGAGCAGGCCGTCCACACTGAACACAGCCTTCCACAGAACGGCGATAGCAACAGAGCCGCCCAGAATGGAGGGGATGTAGTACACAGTACGGAACAGGTTGACGCATGCGATCTTGAAGTTCAGGATGTATGCGATGAACAGCGCAAAGACCAGCTTCAGCGGCACGGTGATGAAGGCGTACTTGAAGGTGATGATCAGCGCCTTGGTGATCTTGGTGGTGGTAAAGGCCGTGATGTAGTTGGCCAGACCAACGAACTTGGTGCCGCTCTCGAAGAAGTTCATATCGGTGAAGCTGTAGTACAGCGACTGACCGAAGGGAACTGCCTTAAAGACGACGAAACCGATGATCCAGGGGATCAGATAAAACAGACCCTGATATTTGTCCAGCCACTTCTGGAACGGGGTGCGCCCGATGGCGGGAGCATTGCTTTCTTTCATCTGGGAAATCCTCCTTTTTAAGGAATTTCGGAGCATGAGACGGACGAAGGGGTAACAGACTGGATACAGCTTTGTCAAGATTTTGTAATATATCCCTGACAAAAAAGGGGCATCTGCCGGTCGGGCGGCAGGTGCCCCTCGGGTTCAGTCAAAGGGTGCCCTTTTCTGTGCGTGACCGCACACAGCGGCACTCAAAAATGGAACTTAGCCGATGGTGTAGCCAACAGACTCCATGCCGTCCAGCAGGGTGTCAACAACGTCTGCGCCGGCAACGCCGTCGTAGTCAACGGTATCGAACACTTCCTGATAGATGCCGGTGCCGGAAGCCTTCAGGTCGTTGTTCTCGAACAGGGGATCCAGCTTGTTGGTGGTGAAAGCCATGACCTTGGCGTTTGCCTCAGCAACCAGATCCTTGACAGCGCCGGCAGCCTGAGCAGCAGCCAGACCAGCCTTGGAAGCAGGGATGCCGCACTCGGAACCCATGATGGAAGCGCCCTTTTCCTCGTTCAGCAGGAAGTTGATCAGGGTAGCAGCCTCGGCAACGCACTTGCTGGTCTTGGTGATGGCCAGACCCATGGAGACCTTGGAGAAGCCGCCGTTGTTGTCGCCGAACTTGATCTCTTCGCCAACGGTGAAGCCGTCCTTGTTGGCGTCATCCAGAGCGGAGGAGTACTTGGAAGCAGCGGAATCCCACTCGAAGATGCCTGCGATCTTACCGGTGATCCACTCGTTGGACTGGTGGGTAGCGGTATCGGAGTTTGCAGAGTAGTAGGTCTTCAGGTTCATCATGACGTGGCCGTCCACCAGGCTCTTGATGAAGTCGATGCCCTCAGCGATCTCGTCCTCGGTGTAGTTCAGGGTAGAGGTGACGGGGTCAGCCCAGTCCTTGCCGTACTTGGACTCGAGGTAGAAGACCATCAGGATCATACGGTCGTATGCGCCCAGGTGCATGGGGTAGTAATCGTCGCCCAGCTTCTCCTTGAATGCCTTGCCGGCAGCCATCAGATCATCCAGAGACTTGGGAACTTCGGTGATGCCAGCCTTGTTGAAGGTGGTCATGTTCCAGAAGAAGATACGGCCGGTCATGGAAACAGGCACGCACTGCTGGCTGTTTGCAACGTAGCAGGCGTCCATGGCAGCGTCATCCCACTGGGTCAGATCCAGGAACTTGGAAACGGTGTTCAGGTCCACGAACTTGCTGCCGTCGGCAGAGTAGTTGTACAGCCAGTTCCAGTTCACCTGGCACACATCCTGTGCGTTGCCTGCGATGAAGGCAGCTGCCATCTTCTCTTCCCAGCCGGACCATGCGGCAAAGGTGGGCTCGATGGTGATGTTGGTGTGCTCAGCCTGGAACTCCTTGATGGCGTTCTGGTAAGCCTCGTGACGGCTGTCGCCGCCCCACCAGCTGATGGTCATGGAAACAGGGCCGTCAGACAGTGCCAGGCTCTCGTCTGCAGAAGCAGCGGGAGCGGTGGAAGCAGCAGAGCTGGATGCAGCAGAGTTGCCGCCGCAGGCAGCCAGAAGGCCGGCAGCGCCCACAGCGCCGGTGACCTTCATGAAATCACGACGAGAAATTGCCTTGCTCATTTTCGTTCTCCTCCTAAATACAGAAAACATCATCTCGAACGGGGGTTCTGCACATACCCCGTTGTATACAATTATGATAACAAAACAACAGCCAAAAAGAAAGACGCAAATTGCAGATATCTAAACAAAAAACGTACAAATATTGCTCTTGTTTTCGCGCAAGAATTGACGCCTTCGCTGAAATGAATAAACTTGGCTCGAAAAACTGTGCAACATGTATACTTCGCTATTTTGCATAGAAAACTGGGATGCATCATAGGAGGAACGTCGAATTTTGCAATATTTTTGTAAACATTCCGTTTCAGAACGTGGAAGCGTTGCATACATTGTGGACGAACAACCGCTTAAAAAGCCCGGATGGGAGCCTTTGAACTGATATATCAATAGCGCAAAAAATGTTCACTCTGATATATCAATTGTTTGCGGCGGTCCCCCAGCACCGGTCTGCGGGCATGGAAATCGGTGTTTCTTCGCCCTTTTGGGGGGTGAAAAAGCACCGACAGCGACATATTTTGCGCTGCTGCGTGGACTGCGCCTGCAGGCCGGGGATAAAAAAGAAAGGCCGCCGTGTCGTTGGACACAGCAGCCTTGTATACAAGTTTCAGTCAGCCTGCGAAGCAGCTTTTTCGGCGTAGAACGCGCGCTTTGCCTTAAAATAGCACTGGGGGCACATGCTCACGTACTGCACATCGTTTTCCAGATCGATGGCCACCTGCTCGCCCTCAAAGACAAATCTGCCGTTCACCTTGCGGCAGTTGCAGATGGCCTTGCGGCCGCAGGTGCAGATGGTTTTCATTTCCTCGATGGTGTGGGCCAGCTCCAGCAGCCGGGTGGAGCCGGGGAAGCCCTTGAGGGAGAAATCTGCCCGCAGGCCGTAGCAGATCACCGGGATGTTCAGGTCCACCGTGACCATGAACAGCTGCTCGGCCTGCTCCGGGGTGAAGAACTGGCTCTCGTCGCACAGCACGCAGGCAAGGGCAGCGGTGCTGTTGGCCTGACGCACCGCCTCGAACACATCCGTTTCCGGCGGGATCAGCAGATCGGCCTTCCGGCGGACGCCCAGACGGCTGACCAGCTCACCACCGCCCTTGGTATCCACCTGCGGCTTGAGGATCAGCACCCGCATCCCCTGCTCCTCGTAGTTGTGGGCCACCTGCATCAGGGCGGTGCTCTTGCCGCTGTTCATCGCGCCGTAACGGAAATACAGTTTTGCCATTTGAAAAACTCTCCTTACAGAACGAACCCTCTCAGCCAAAGCCTGACGGCTTTGCCAGCTCCCCCGATAGGGGAGCTGGCGAGCGTATGCGAGACTGAGAGGGTTCGGCGGCATCTCAGGCTTTGACTGAGAGGGTTCTCTTATTACTTATAATAGGTACGTTCAGTCCTGATTGCGCAGGCGGTAGCCCAGACTCATCAGGCTGTCGCCCAGATGGACGTTCTCCACCACCACATCGGGATACGACACCGAAAGGTCATAGTGGGAGAAATTCCAGAAGCCCTCGATGCCCAGATCCACCAGACGGCCGCTGACCTGCTCCGCACCGTCCCGGGGCACACAGAGCACTGCGACCTTGGGGTGATGCTCGGCACAGAAAGACTCCAGCTCGTCGATATGGCGGATCTGGATGCCGCTGATCTCCTTGCCCACCTCGCTCTGTGCCACATCAAAGGCGGCGATCAGGCGGTAGCCGTTGGTATCGGTGGTGATAAAGCGGCTCACTGCCTTGCCCAGACGGCCGCAGCCGATCAGGATGGTGGGCAGGCGGTCGCCGTTGCCGAACAGCAGGCCTTCCAGAATGGAGAGCAGGTTTTCCACCGAGTAGCCGATGCCCTGCCGGCCATTCACATCGCCGATGCAGTTGAAGTCCTGTCGTACCTGCGAAGCAGTGGTGCCCATCTGAGCAGCCAGCTCGCGGGAGGAAATGCTGTTGATGCCGTCTTCCTGCAGAGAGCGCAGATAGCGGTAATATTTGGGAAGACGCTTGATAACGGGAAGCGAAGCCTTTGCAGGGGTGCTCATAGAATACTTTCTCCTTTCGCTCTATCGCAGTACTTGCCGCAGCTGCCTGCTTTACAGATGCGGCGCAGAGAAACCCCGATCCGTTTACGGGTTCATATTGCAGATATTACAGTTTGCAGATATTACAGTCAATTATTTAAAGTATACAGCACTGATGGAGAATGTCAAATCATTCTCAAAAAAATTTTATGAAATGTTACCGTTTTTTTGCTGCGGCGGGTCTGTATAGCCCGGCACAGGCCGGGGAATGCTGACAAAAAACGCAGGAGGAAAGCATATGAACGATGAAACGCAGCAGACCGACGCAGGTCGGCTGGAAAAAGAAGAGATTGAGGATCTGGGCACGGTCACGCTGGCCCGCGGCGGGCATGTCATCCACTGCCTGACCGTCATCGGCCAGATCGAAGGCCATTCGGAAGCACCGCAGGGCCAGAAGACCACGAAGTACGAGCATGTCATCCCGCAGCTGGTGGCCGCGCAGGAGGACCCCCGCATCGAGGGCCTGCTGGTGCTGCTGAACACAGTGGGCGGGGATGTGGAAGCGGGCCTTGCGCTGGCGGAGCTGATCGCCAGCGTATCCAAGCCCAGCGCAACGCTGGTGCTGGGCGGCGGGCACTCCATCGGCATCCCGCTTGCCGTCAGCGCCCGGCGCAGCTTCATTGTGCCCACAGCCACCATGACCGTGCACCCGGTGCGGCATTCCGGCGTCATTCTGGGGGTGCCGCAGACCATGCGCAGCTTTGAGCAGATGCAGCAGCGCATCACCGGCTTTGTGGCGGCCCACAGCGGCATGACCGAAAAGCGCTACACCGACCTGATGCTCCACACCGGCGAGCTGGTGATGGACATGGGCACCGTGCTGGACGGACGCCGGGCCGTGAAGGAAAAGCTCATCGACGAGCTGGGCGGGCTTTCGGATGCGCTGGCGTGGCTGTATAAAGAAATCGAAAAAGAGTAAGAAGACAGGACGGCAGATAGTTTCTCCAGCGAATGTCCTGGGGGTGGGACCCTGCTGCCGCAGGCAGTAGGGCGGGACTGGAGTCTTGCAACAGCGACGACCGCTGCCCGCGGCAGAAAACAGGGAGAAGCTGTTGGGGCAGCGGCCAGCAAGACGCAAGCGATAGCGAAGCGGATGCTGGGTGCCGCAACCTGTCGCTGTTCGCGGAGAAAGCTCCCTGCTGGCCTGCCGGGCTGAAGAAATTTGTACAACAATAGGTTTGCCATTTTCTTCCCTGCGTGGTACAATAATAAAATCAAATAGTGTGTCTACTACAAGTGTGGGGAACAGAGAAGAATGGCGACAAGAAAACGTAAAACAACAACACGGCGTGCATCATCGCGCAAAAAGCGTGCCGAACAGCGGCTCCCGGCAGGGCTTGGCACCCTGTTCGCAGGCCTTTTGCTGGTGGTGCTGGCCTTTGTGGAGGGAGATTCGGCATGGAAGGCCCTGCACGATGTGCTGTTCGGACTTTTTGGCTGCGGCAGCTTTGTGCTGGGCGCAGCCGTGTGCTGCCTTGCTGTGCAGTATACCCGGGGCGAAGACCTTCTGCCCCCGATCTTCAAGCTGATCCTGGGGCTGGTGTTTGCCTGCGGGACCGTGATCGTTTTTTCGGATATCCAGCCGCAGGGCATGTCTGCATTCCAGATGACTGCCGCCTGCTATGCCAACGGCGTGAATGCATGGCTGGGCGGCGGCGCGCTGGGCGCACTGCTGGGCGGCAATCTGCTGCTGCTCTGCGGCAGACCGGCGGCAAACCTGATCATGGCGGTGCTGGCGCTCTGCGTCAGTCTGTACATTTTTGACCTGACTCCGGCAGAGGTCTGGCAGTGGCTGTGTGCCGCATTCGGCGGGGTGCACGCAAAGGGTGCCGCCCTTGCCCGGCAGAGCGCGGAGCGCCGTGCGGAACGTGCGGCCGCCCGGGCGGCAGAGGCCGAGGAGGACGAGGAGGAAGCCGAAGACGAATATGAGGAAGAGGAGCCGGAGGACGAACCGGCCGGCCCTGCGTTCCATATCGGTGTGCCGGACTGGCTGAACGGCATCCGGCATTGGGGCCACAAGGTGACCGAAGAGATGGAAGCGGAGGAGCCGGAGGCAGCCCCGCAGCCGGAGCCGCCCGCAGACACTTCCGGCCAGCCGCTTGCCCAGCCGGAACCTGCCGCCCCGGCCATCACGCCGGTGCAGGTACGGGTATCCCGGCCCCGGGCTTCCTTTGACGTAGACCTTGGCCCCGACCACACTGAGGTAAAGGAGGGCGGCAGCGAGCCCATCGAGCCGCTCATCGTGGGCCCGGGCGGCACCTTTGGGCAGAACCCGCTGCGCCCGGCCCCCGGACCTGCCCCACAGCCCATCGTGGCAGATGCGGTGGAAACGGATGCGTCCGACTTCTTTGCAAAGGCCGCACAGCCGGTGCAGCCCGCGGCAGAAAGCTTTGATACACCGGTGATGCCCACCGTCCCGCCGGAAGCTCCGGCAGCGGCCATCACGCCGGAAATGCCCGCGGCACCCATCCAGCCCGCTGTGCCGACGGCACCCGCCCGTGTCAGTGCAGAAAACGCGGCGGCCATGCGCAGCGCACCGGATGAGGACGGCTGGATCAGCATTACTGCTGATCCGGTGGAGGAAAAGGACATCAGCACGCTGGTGGCAGCGGCAATGGAAAAGCCTGCCGCCTCCGAGCAGGCCGCGGCAGCGGCCCCTGTGGACGAGACCGAACCGGTGGATACCTATCAGTACCAGTACCCGCCCATCGAGCTGTTTGAAAAATCGCAGGACGAGACCGACCCCGGTGCGCAGGAAGAGCTGAAAGCCAATGCCCAGAAGCTGGTGGACACGCTGGAAAGCTTTGGCGTGCGCACCCGTGTGCTGGACATCTCCCGGGGCCCCTCCGTCACCCGGTACGAGGTGCAGCCCATGGCGGGCGTCAAGATCAGCCGCATCACCTCGCTGGCGGACGATATCGCACTGAACCTTGCGGTGGCGGACGTGCGCATGGAAGCGCCCATTCCCGGCAAGCCCGCCGTCGGCATCGAGGTGCCTAACCATAAAAAGACCCCCGTGTATATCCGCAGCGTGTTCGAGAGCCAGAGCTTTCTGCGCATGACCTCACCGTTGGGCATTGCACTGGGCAAGGACATTGCCGGTGTGGCTCAGGTGGCAGACCTGTGCAAGATGCCCCATCTGCTGATCGCGGGCAGCACCGGCAGCGGCAAATCGGTGTGCGTGAACAGCATCATCATGAGCCTGCTGTTCCGCTCCAGCCCGGAGGACGTGAAGCTGCTGCTGATCGACCCCAAGGTGGTGGAGCTGGCCGAGTACAACGGCATTCCCCATCTGCTGATGCCGGTGGTCACCGAGCCGAAAAAGGCCGCCGGTGCGCTGGGCAGCGCCGTGCAGGAGATGGAGCGCCGCTACCGCCTGTTTGCGGAGAACAATGTGCGTGACATCAAGTCCTTCAACAAGCTGGCCGCAGAACGGCCGGAGCTGGAAAAGATGCCCTACATCGCCATTATCATCGATGAGCTGGCCGACCTGATGATGGTGGTGGGCAAGGATGTGGAGGACTCCATCTGCCGCATCGCCCAGAAGGCCCGCGCGGCCGGCATGCACCTGATCGTGGCCACTCAGCGCCCCAGCGTGGACGTCATCACCGGCCTGATCAAGGCCAACATCCCCAGCCGCATCGCATTTGCGGTGTCCAGTCAGGTGGACAGCCGCACCATTCTGGACGGCTCCGGTGCCGAAAAACTGCTGGGCATGGGCGATATGCTGTTCATGCCGGTGGGTGCACCCAAGCCTACCCGTATTCAGGGCACCTTTGTGCGGGATGAGGAGATCAGCCGTGTGCTGGACTTCATCAAGCAGAGCGGCACCGTGCAGTACGATGAAGCCATGATCGAGGCCATGGAAAAGCACGCCATTCAGGACGGCAAAAAGGGCAGCAGCGGTGCGGATACGGACGAAGAGCCGGACAGCGACCCCATGTTCAAGCAGGCCGTGGAGGTGGTCATCGATGCCGGTCAGGCCTCCACCAGCCTTTTGCAGCGCCGCTGTAAGCTGGGCTACGCCCGCGCGGCCCGCATCATGGACGAAATGGAGCAGAAAGGCGTCATTGGCCCCTACGAGGGTGCCAAGCCCCGCGCAGTGCTCATCAGCCGCCAGCAGTGGATCGAACAGCAGATGAACCAGCCGGAGGAATAAAAATAAAAGAGCACTCGCCCGTGTTCAACCAAGAATGAGGATATTAGCAAATGGACAACTCTTCCCCTAAGATCTACACCGAATTTCTTCCCATCAGCCGGGCCGATATGGAGGCCCGCGGGTGGGAGCAGCTGGACTTTGTGGTGGTGGGCGGCGACGCCTATGTGGACCACCCCAGCTTTGGCACCGCCATCATCAGCCGTCTGCTGGAAGCCGAGGGCTATAAGATCGGCGTGCTGGCCCAGCCCCGCTACACCGACTGCGAGGACTTCAAGCGGTTCGGCAAGCCCAAGTATGGCTTTTTCATCGGCGGCGGCAACGTGGACAGCATGGTCAGCCACTATTCCGTGGCAAAGATCCCCCGCGCCGAGGACGAATACTCCCCCGGCGGCAAGGGCGGCGCACGCCCGGACCGCAGCGCCACTGTGTACACCCGCCTTGCCAAGCAGGCCTATCCCGACCTACCGGTGATCCTGGGCGGTCTGGAAGCGTCCCTGCGCCGCTTTGCCCACTACGATTACTGGCTGGACACCGTGCTGCCCAGCATCGCCGAGGATTCCGGCGCGGACATCATCAGCTTTGGCATGGGCGAGCACCAGACCGTGGAGATCGCCCGCCGCCTTGCCGCCGGGGAACCGGTGGAGATCATCACGGATGTGGACGGCACCTGTTACATGACCGACTTCGACCATCTGCCCGAACGCTACGTGGAGTGCGCAGGCTTTAAAAAGGTGGCGTCGGATAAGACCGCCTACGCCAAGGCCTGTCGCATCCAGATGGACAATCAGGACGTGGTCAGCGGCCAGATCATCGTGCAGAAGCAGAGCGAGAAGTATCTGGTGCAGAACATCCCCGCAAAGCCGCTGGTGCGCGGGGAGCTGGACAAGGTCTATGCCCTGCCCTACACCCGCCGGTATCACCCCATCTACGAGAGCATGGGCGGCGTGCCCGCCATCCGGGAGGTGCAGTTTTCCATCATCCAGAACCGCGGCTGCTTTGGCGGCTGCAACTTCTGCGCCATCCAGCTGCATCAGGGCCGCCGTGTCACCAGCCGCAGCGCGGACAGCATCGTGGCAGAAGCGGAGCGCATGACCCACGAGCCGGATTTCAAGGGCTACATCCACGATGTGGGCGGCCCCACCGCAAACTTCCGCTTCCCCTCCTGCCGGGAGCAGATGCTGCGGGGCATGTGCACCGGCGGCAAGCACTGTCTTGCCCCCACCACCTGCTCCCACATGATCGTGGACCACAGCGATTATCTGAAGATCCTGCGCCGGGTGCGGGAGCTGCCGGGCGTGAAAAAGGTGTTCATCCGCAGTGGCATCCGGTTCGACTACCTGATGGCCGACCCGGACGACACTTTCTTCAAGGAACTGGTGGAGTACCATGTATCCGGCCAGCTGAAGGTGGCTCCGGAGCACTGTGCCCCCAATACGCTGGCCTACATGGGCAAGCCGCCCATCGAGACCTTCAACAAGTTCAAGGATAAGTTCTATGAGCTCAGCAAAAAGGCGGGCAAAAAGCAGTATCTTGTTCCCTATCTGATGTCCAGCCACCCGGGCAGCACCCTCAAGGATGCGGTCTATCTGGCGGAATATCTTTACAAAAACCACATGCGCCCGGAGCAGGTGCAGGACTTCTACCCCACCCCCGGCACCGTGAGCACCTGCATGTTCTACACCGGTCTGGACCCCTACACCCTGAAGCCGGTGTTCGTGGAAAAGACCCCTGAGGGCAAAGCGCTGCAGCGGGCGCTGCTGCAGTACTACGAACCGCGCAACGCCGAGAAGGTGGTCAAGGCGTTGAAGATGACCCACCGGGAGGACCTGATCCCCCTGCTGGTGCCCGCCGTAGGCCGCCGCGCCGTGCAGCGCTCTGCCCGCCGGGCCGAAGCCGCCGATGTGACCATCCACAATGACGGCACCTATACGGTGCGCCCGAACCAGAAGGGCCATAACGGCAAGACTGCCCACGGCCAGAGCCGCGGCGCTGCACCGGCAGGCCGTGCGCCCAGCCCCGGCGCACGCTTTGCGCCCCATTCGGCACCCGCGCACAAGCCCAAAAACGATCAACAGAAAGAGAACGCAACGTGGAAAACTGGAAAGAAGAAAAAGTGACCCCGCATAAAAAAAGCCTGTGGCAGCGCCTTGCTGCGCTGGCCGCTGCCGCCGCGCTGGTACTGAGCCTTGCAGGCTGCAGCGGGCTGCCGTCCGTTCCGGGCGGAAGCGCCGATGTGGTGCCGAACCCGTCCTCTGCCGCTGCGGCGGTGGACACGGTGGATGCACCGCTGGAGGTGCATTTTATCGATGTCGGTCAGGCGCTAAGCGTGCTGGTGGAGTGTGACGGACAGTTCATGCTCTACGACGGCGGCAATGTGGACGACGGCAGTCTGGTGGTGTCCTACCTGCAGAGTCAGGGGGTGGAGCAGCTGGAATATGTGTTCTGCTCCCATGCCCATGAAGATCATGTGGGCGGTCTGGCTGCGGCGCTGGCCTACTTCCCGGCGTACCATGTGTACAGCCCGGTGACCGATGCCTCCACCAAGTGCTTTCAGGATTTTGTCAAGTACACCCAACAGCAGGGCCTGCAGGTAGAGGTGCCTGCCGTGGGCACCATGTGGCCGCTGGGCGGTGCCACCGTGACCATGCTGGGCCCGGTGGCACAGTACAGCGACACCAACGATACCTCCCTCGTGCTGCGCATCGACTACGGCTCCACCAGCTTCCTGCTGACCGGCGACATGGAAAAGACGGCGGAGACCGACCTTGTGAACAGCGGTGCCAACCTCAGGGCCGATGTTCTGCAGGTGGGCCACCACGGTTCCAGCACCTCCACCAGCTACCTCTTCCTGAATGCGGTGCTGCCGGAAATGGGAGTCATCTCCTGCGGTGTGAACAACAAGTACGGCCACCCCCACGAGGAGACCCTGAGCATCCTGCGGGACGCTGGGGTGGATGTCTACCGCACCGACCTGCAGGGCACCATCACCATTGGTTCCGACGGCCAGAACTACACCGTGGGCACCGAGCATTTTGCGGCAGATTCCGCGCTGAACCCCACCGACCCGGCAGCATCCAGCACAGCCCAGCAGACCTACATCGGCAATGTGAACAGCAAAAAGTTCCATCTGCCCAGCTGCCCGAACCTGCCGGCAGAGAAGAATCAGGTCCTGTTCTCCAGCTACGAGGAAGCCGTGGAAGCAGGCTATACGCCCTGCTCCAGCTGCATCAAATAAACTCGTCAGATCTGACGAGGCAAAGAAAAACCCACGGAAAGACGAATTTTGCAACGTCAGACCGTGGGTTTTATTCATATCGGAGTGGCGAGACTCGAACTCGCGGCCTCCTGCTCCCAAAGCAGGCGCGCTACCAACTGCGCAACACCCCGGCATCCGGCGGCACTGCTGCACCGCCGGGATATAGTATATCGTTTTTTGGGCCGTTCGTCAATACGGCATTGTGCACCAATGGGCAAAAACGGGCAGATCCTGCGCCTTCCCTTAATTAAAGGAGCGGAAGCCCTTGCCGATGATCTCGCTGGAGTTGACGATGGTGATAAAGCTCCGGGGATCGTTCTCGCGCAGGAAGTTGCGCAGCTGCAGTGCCTGACGGCGGGTCAGCACCGTGACAAGAACGCTGAGCTCGTGGTGGGTGTAGGCACCGTAGGCCTTTTCCACAGTAGCAGAGCGATTCATTTCCTTGATGATGAAGTCCAGAATGGGCTGCGGGTTGGCCGTCACGATGGTGCACACCTTGCGCAGGCGGATGTTCTCGATGGCACCGTCCACCACAAAGCTCTTGCCGATCAGGCCGAGGATACAGTACAGGCCGGTGCCCATGCCAAACCGCCATGCCGCCGCCAGCACGATGAGGATATCGCTGACCATCAGGGCCTTTCCGATCTCCATAGAGGTATATTTTGCCAGGATCAGGGCCACAATATCCGTACCGCCGGTGGAGGCGCCAATGTCGAACACGATGGCCGCACCAAGCGCCGGCAGGAACACTGCGAACACCAGATCCAGCATAGCGTCACCGCTCATGGAAACGTTGACGGGATAGAGCCACTCGCACACCGACACAAAAAAGGACAGCGCAAAGGAAGAGTAGATCGTCCAGCCCATGGTCTTGATGCCCAGAAAGACGAAGCCCAGCACCACCAGGATCAGGTTGATGATCCACATGAAGCCGCCCACGTTGATCCGGGGGAACAGGTCTGCCAGCAGAATGGACAGGCCCGAGGTGCCGCCAAATGCAAAATGGTTGGGATTTTTAAAGTATACGATGCCGACCGCAGTCAGGATCAGGCCAAGGTTCAGCTCACAAAAGAAATTTAAATTCTTCAGCATATTTTTCCAGCTGAACACTTCTTTTAAACTGTTCATGGGGTTCCTCCTATTTTAAACACGGCAAAATCCGCCTTGCACCATGCAAAAATATACTCTCCTTCTCTGCCGGTGTCAAGGGATAGAACAAAAGTTGTGGAAAATAACATCAATCGGAGATTTTTAGGAAGGGAGGACTCCTTCAGGCAAAGAGAGAAAGCTTTACCGTACTGCCAAGGGCCCCATCTCTGAGGGGGCTGTCACCGAAGGTGACTGGAGGAGTTAAGCTCCCCCTCTCGGGGGAGCTGGCGAGCGTATGCGAGACTGAGAGGGTTTTCTCTTGAAGAAATCGGCAGAATAGTGTATTATATAGTATTATGGAATATATAGGCACTTTGTGCCTTTGACAGGGGGAAAACATATGGCAGATAAAAACTTTCTGACCGACATCATCGACGCCGATCTGGCCGAGGGCAAGATCCGCGAGATCCATACCCGCTTCCCGCCCGAGCCCAACGGCTACCTGCACATCGGCAGTGCCAAGGCCATCTACATCAACTGGTCCATTGCAAACCAGTACGGCGGCAAGTTCAACCTGCGTCTGGACGACACCAACCCCGCCCGCGAGGGTGAGGAGTACGTCAACAGCATCATCGAAGATCTGCACTGGCTGGGTGCCGACCCCAACGGCGGCATCTTCTACGGCAGCGACTACTTTGATAAATGCTACGAGTACGCCGAAAAGCTCATCATGGAGGGCAAGGCCTACGTGGACGACCTGACCCGCGACGAAATGCGCGAGTACCGCGGTGCCGACGCCGGCAAGCCCAGCCGTCCTTCTCCGTGGCGTGACCGCACCCCGGAAGAGAACCTGGATCTGTTCCGCCGGATGCGTGCCGGTGAGTTCCAGGAGGGCGAAAAGACTCTGCGTGCCAAGATCGATCTGGCCAGCCCCAACATGAATATGCGCGACCCGGCCATCTACCGCATCAAGTACGCCGAGCATCACCGTCAGGGCAGCAAGTGGTGCATCTACCCGATGTACGACTTCGCACACCCCATTCAGGACGCCATTGAGGGCATCACCCACAGCATGTGCAGTCTGGAGTTCGAGAACCACCGTCCGCTGTACAACTGGGTCATCGAGAACATCTTCGGCACTGCCTTCCCCAAACAGCGCGAGTTTGCACGCCTGAACATGACCAACACCGTCATGAGCAAGCGCTACCTGCGTGAGCTGGTGGAAATGGGCATCGTGGACGGCTGGGACGACCCCCGTATGCCCACCCTGTGCGGCCTGCGCCGCCGCGGCTACACCCCCACCTCCATCTTCACCTTCGTGCGGGAGGCCGGTATCTCCAAGTCCGACAACCTCATCGACATGCGCCAGCTGGAAGCCTGCATCCGCAGTGAGCTGGACCTGACCGCACAGCGCCGCATTGCCGTGCTGGACCCCGTAAAGCTGATCGTGGACAACTACCCGGAGGACAAGACCGAGTACTTTGATGTGGCCAACAACCCCAACCGCGAGGCCAACGACACCACCACCCGCAAGGTGGCCTTCACCCGCGAGCTGTGGATCGAGAACGAGGACTTTGCCGAGGTCCCGCCTCCGAAGTTCAAGCGCCTGACCGTGGGCGGTGAGGTGCGTCTGATGGGCGCATACATCGTCAAGTGCGAGAGCGTGGAGAAGAATGCCGACGGCAGCATTGCGGCCATCCACTGCACCGCCGACCTCGAGACCGGCAACGGCAATCCCGCCGACGGACGCAAGGTCAAGGGCACCATCCACTGGGTGAGTGCCGCCCATGCCGTGGACGCCGAGGTGCGCCTGTACGACAAGCTGTTCACCGAGGCCAACATGAACGCCATCCCCGAGGGCAGCGACTACAAGGACTACCTGAACCCGGAAAGCGTGGTGGCACGCAAGGGCTGCAAGCTGGAAGAAAGCCTGAAGGACGCAAAGCCCGGCGATAAGTTCCAGTTCGTGCGCACCGGCTTCTTTACCCCGGACAGCAAGAACCCGGGCGTGTACAACCGCGTCGTCACCCTGCGTGACAGCTTCAAGCCCGCAAAGTAATCAAAGGAGCATCCACCTTTCATGAAAAACAAAATGACCCGGAACGTGATCCTCATGGCTGTTGTTACCGTTATCATGGCAGTTGCGCTCAGCCTGTACATCCAGAACACCGGCACCGTGCCTGCCGCCGACAACGCCGCCAGCCTGACCGATGGCACCTATACGTCCAGCGCGCAGGGCTGCCTGAGTGATGTGACTGTCAAGGTCACTGTCACCGGCGGCCGGGTGACCGGTGTGGAGATCGACGCTTCCGGCGAGACTCCCGAACTGGGCGGCACCGCTGCCGAAGCTCTGGCAGCTGCATTGCTCAAGACCGGTTCTACCGCTGGCGTGGATGCTGTTTCCGGTTCCACTATGACCAGTCAGGCCATCTTTACCGCCATGGACGACTGCCTGCGTCAGGCTCAGTAAGCGGCAAAGCGCCTGCATCCCGAATCAATCCCAGGCATAGAAAAGGCCCCTGCGCGTCCTGCGCAGAGGCCTTTTTTCTGTTTTTCAACGCGCTGCCGCGTTTTCTCATCGCTTACTGAAAAAGATTGCGGAATGCACCGCCGCTCTGCTGCTTCTGCACAGCCACAGCGCCGGTGTACACCTTGCAGGTGGCGTTCCGGCCTTCCGGAGTGGACGCCGTAATGGTGGCTTCGCCTTCGCCCACAGCCGTCACCGTGCCATTCACATCCACCGATGCCACCGCCGGGTTGCTGCTGCGCCATGTGATGGGCACTGCCGCCGGGTTTTCCACGGCCACGCTGGCGGTAAGAGCCGCCTTGCCGCCCATGTCTTCCAGATACAGGCGCGACTCGCTCAGGCTCACCCTGCCAATGTTGTTCGTCACCGTCACGGCACAGCTCAGGGTCGTGCCGCTTGCCGTATCGGCATACACGTTGGTGATGCCCTCCGCACAGGCAGTCACTACACCGTCCGGGCTTACGGTCACGATGGACGGGTCTGCACTGCGCCAGCTTACCACGCTGTCCCCTGCCGTGTCCAGCGACAGCTGCTCGTGGGGTGCGCGGTCGTTGTACTCAATGTTCAGATACAGAAACGTACGGTTCAGCCGTGCACTTTCCTCGCGGGTTGCCGGGCCGTTTTCGGCCATCCGATAGTTAGATGCAGCCGCCGCACCCAGCGGCACTGCCAGCAGAATGCCGCAGGCCAATGCTGCCGCAAACACCACAGACTTTTTGACTTTCATAAAGGTTTCCTCCCTTCGCGCTGCAATCTCTACAGCTTTCCATCCTTATAATACCCCATTTGTGTGAACTTTTCTAGTTATTTTGCGAATTTCAAGAGAAACAGCAGCAGCTTGAGCAGGCTGCCTTCGCCCAGCAGCTTGGAAAGCAGTAAAATAGCAGATAACATGAAGTTCTTCTCCTTTGCGTGATTCCGGACCAGCGCCCGCGCAAAGGACAAACCTTCAAAGCGGTCTTCCGGGCCGTTCTGCCAGAGATACGTCCGGGCCGTGCAGAAGATTGCAGGAAAAAATTGGCAGCCTTTAAACAAAAAGCACCCGTACCGCCAAAAAAGCAGTACAGGTGCCATGGGAACAGTTGGTGCGATGGGCCGCTCAGCGCTTCACGTTGAAGGCTGCCATGCCGGGGTAGACCGCGCTGCCGCCCAGCTGTTCTTCAATGCGCAGCAGCTGGTTGTACTTTGCCACACGCTCGGTACGGCTGGGAGCGCCGGTCTTGATCTGGCAGGTGTTCAGAGCAACGGCCAGATCGGCAATGGTGGTGTCCTCGGTCTCGCCGGAGCGGTGAGAGCTGATGGCGGTATAACCGGCCTTGTGGGCCATCTTGATGGCCTCCAGCGTCTCGGAAACAGAACCGATCTGGTTCAGCTTGATCAAAATGGCATTGCCGGCGCCCAGCCCGATGCCCTTGGCCAGACGCTCGGTGTTGGTCACAAAGAGGTCGTCGCCCACCAGCTGGACCTTGCCGCCCAGCTCGCGGGTCATCTCCTGCCAGCCCTCCCAGTCCTCTTCATCCAGACCGTCCTCGATGGAGATGATGGGGTACTTTTCCACCAGACTCTTCCAGTGTGCGATCAGCTCGCTGGAGGTGAACTCGGTGCCTGCCTTGGGCAGCTTGTAGAAGCCCTTGCCCTTGGGGCTCTTCCACTCGGAGGAAGCAGCGTCCATTGCCAGCATGAAGTCCTTGCCGGGCACGTAACCGGCCTTTTCGATGGCGGCCAGAATGGTCTCAATGGTCTCCTCGTCGCTGGAGAGGTTGGGCGCAAAGCCGCCCTCATCGCCCACGGAGGTAGCCAGACCCTTGGCCTTCAGGATGGAAGCCAGCGCATGGAATACCTCTGCGCACCAGCGCAGCGCCTCCTTGAAGGAGGGTGCGCCCACCGGCATGATCATGAACTCCTGCGTATCCACCGTGTTGGTGGCGTGTGCGCCGCCGTTCAGAATGTTCATCATGGGCACGGGCAGACGGTTGCCGTTTACGCCGCCCAGAAAGCGGTACAGGGGCATTTCCAGCGAAGCGGCTGCGGCGCGGCAGGCGGCAATGGAAACGGCCAGAATGGCGTTTGCGCCCAGATTGGATTTATCCTTGGTGCCGTCGGCCCGGATCATGGCGGCGTCGATGGCGTAGATGTCGGAAGCATCCATGCCCACCACTGCGTCCGCGATGACCGTGTTGATGTTCTCCACAGCTTTGGTCACACCCTTGCCCAGATAACGGCCCTTATCGCCGTCCCGCAGCTCCAGCGCCTCGAACTCGCCGGTGGATGCGCCGGAAGGTGCGCAGCCGCGTGCCACGGTGCCGTCGGCCAGCGTGATCTCCGCTTCCACAGTGGGGTTGCCGCGGGAGTCCAGGATCTCGCGGCCTACAACAGATTCAATTTCCAGATAGTTCATCTCGAAAACCTCCTGAATATCATTTCCTTCCCGGTGCTGCCCGGGTGGGCAGACGGGTGGCTGTCCGTTTGGGTAGTTGTGTCTAACTAGCCAAGAATATCCTACCACGCTTTGTGCCCCGGTGCAAGAGCCGGTGCGCATGTTTGCAGGCATAAACTTTTGACCGGACGCAAAACAGAAGTCTCGCGGCCATCAGAACGCGGCTGCGGCACCGGACAGGGGAGAAAAAGCGTATGGATAGTCTGCCCCTTTTGCAAAGCAGGGATGCGTTGTACTGACCATGTAAATTTCGTATGGCAGATATGCCAAAATTTTTCTTTACTTTTTGGCAGGGTCGTTCTATACTCTGTTTTGGTTCGGATCATGTTTTTTACAGGATAGAGGAGGATCTACATATGAATAAGGATCTGACGGTAGGCAAGCCGTCACAGGTTTTGTGGCAGTTCTGCCTGCCCATGTTCGGCAGCATCATTTTCCAGCAGCTGTACAACATTGCCGACAGCCTTGTTGCCGGCAAGTTCATCGGCGAAAACGCATTGGCTGCTGTGGGCAACAGCTATGAGATCACCCTGATCTTCATTGCATTTGCTTTTGGTTGCAACATCGGCTGCTCGGTCATCGTGTCCCGCTATTTTGGCGCCAAGGATTACGACGAAATGAAAACCTCGGTCTACACCTCGCTGATCGGCTCTGCGGTGCTGTGTGCGGTGCTGATGCTGATCGGTCTGGTGGGCTGCCACGGCCTGCTGGAGCTCATCAACACCCCGGAGGAGATCCTTGCAGATTCTTCGCTGTATCTGGATATCTATGTGCTGGGCCTGCCCTTCATGTTCTTCTACAACATTGCCACCGGCATCTTCTCCGCTCTGGGCGACAGCAAAACGCCCTTCTACTTTCTGGCAGTCTCGTCCCTGTCCAACATCGGCGTGGATATCCTGTTCGTGGCCGGTTTCAAGATGGGTGTAGCCGGTGTGGCATGGGCCACCTTCCTGTGCCAGGGCGTGAGCTGCGTGCTGGCCATGGTGGTAGTGTTCCGCCGCATCGGTGCCTTCAAGTCCACCCACAAGGTGGTGCTCTTCTCCTGGAACATGCTGGGCAAGGTAGCCATGGTCGCCATCCCCAGCATCCTGCAGCAGAGCTTCGTCTCGGTGGGCAACATCATCCTGCAGAGCGTCATCAACACCTTTGGTGCCAGCGTCATCGCCGGTTACTCCGCAGCGGTCAAGCTGAACAATATGGTCATCACCTCCTTCACCACTCTGGGCAACGGCATTTCCAACTACACCTCCCAGAACATGGGTGCCGGCAAGATGGACCGTGTGCACGAGGGCTTTGGTGCAGGCCGCAATCTGGTGTGGATCATCTGCGTGCCCATCGTGCTCCTGTACTTCTTCTTCGGCCGCTTCCTGCTGCTGCTGTTCATGAATGACCCGCAGGGCCCGGCCATCGACACCGGTATGCTGTTTTTGCACATCCTGTCTCCCTTCTACTTCGTGGTGTCGGTCAAGCTGGTCACCGACGGCATCCTGCGCGGCTGCGGCATGATGGTGCGCTTTATGATCGCCACCTTCTCCGATCTGATCCTGCGCGTCGGCATTGCCATCGTGCTCAGCAGCACCGCGCTGGGCTCCACCGGCATCTGGATGGCATGGCCTGTGGGCTGGTGCATCGGCACCGGTCTGTCGCTGGTGTTCTACTTTACCGCCATCCGCAAGGTCCTTGCAGAGTCTCCGGCCAAAGCGGAAGCAGAGGGCGAAGCTGCCGAGGCGCGTGCAGAGGCTGTGTTTGCCGCAGACGCCGAAATGGAGACCCTGTAATCCTTTTGCAATTTGTGAATTTGATTCATCTGACGCACAAATGAAATGAACAACTTGAAATAGTGCACAAAAACATCTGTGTGGTTTTAGCCATTTTGTCAACAAAGTCCACAAACGGAAGCCAAAAGTATGGACGGTTTGTGAATTGCGCATTTGCGGCGGCGGGTCTATAATATTGATAACGAAGCAAGGTCGCTTTGAGGGAAGGGGCCTTGCTTCCGTTTTTATAATTGAATCACGAATGTTCCCAAGGAGGAAATTCACTATGAAAAAGATGATTTCTCGTCGTAATTTTCTGGCCGCTGCTGGCGTTGTTGCTGCAGCCGGCGTTCTGACCGCCTGCGGCGGTTCTTCCAGCAGCACTGCTGCTTCCACTGCTGCTTCCACCGGTGCTGATGCTGCCGCTTCCGGCGACACCATCAAGGTCGGTGTTCTGGGCCCCATGACCGGCGATGTTTCCGTTTACGGTCTGGCTGTCATCAACGGTGCTACCCTGTACCTGAAGCAGGTCAACGAAAAGGGCGGCATCAACGGCAAGCAGCTGGAGATCATCACCATGGATGAGCAGGGCGATGCAACGCAGGCTGTCACCTGCTTCACCAAGATGTGCGATCAGGGCATCACCGCTCTGGTGGGCGACGTTACCACCACCCCGACTCTGGCACTTGCTGCCGAGAGCGCAGACTACAACATGCCCATGGTCACCGCTTCCGCTACCGCTGAGGCTGTCACCTACGATGCCGAGACCGACACCGTGAACGAGAATGTGTTCCGCGCAACCTTCACCGACCCGTTCCAGGGCATCAAGATGGCTGACTACGCTTACCAGAAGCTGGGCTACACCAAGGCAGCTGTCATCTTCCAGAAGGGCGCTGACTACAACGAGGGTCTGGCAGAGAACTTCGTCAACGAGTTCGAGAGTCTGGGCGGCACCATCGTCGATCAGGAGACCTACTCTGAGGGCGATGTGGACTACAAGACCCAGCTGACCACCATTCTGGGCAAGGCTCCCGAAGTGGTGTTCTGCCCCAACTACTATCAGGAAGTCGGTCAGATCCTGGCTCAGGCTGAGAGCGTCGGTCTGGCAGTTCCCTTCCTGGGCGGCGACGGCTGGGATGGTCTGGAAGGCTACGCAACGGCCGACCAGCTGAAGGACGCCTACTTCTGCGCAAACTACGCAAAGGGCTCCAACCCCGACTTTGAGAACGCCTACAAGGCTGAGTACGGCGAGGAGTACCCCAACGGCTTCGCTCCTCTGGGCTACGATGCTGCCATGACCGTTGTCTACGGCATTCAGGCTGCTGAGGATGCCGGTCTGGCTGCTGGCGATGACGACTACAAGCAGGCCGTCATCGACGCCATCGCAGGCGGCACCATCGATGGCATCACCGGCACCTTCACCTTCGATGAGCACCACAACCCCGTCAAGCAGACCGCTATCCTGTGCTTCGACGGTGCAACCCCCGTTCTGAAGGAAATGTTCTGATCTGCTTTGATCCTGCGCACCGGTGTGCGGCATGAAGGCAGCAATCAGAAATAAAAGACCCATTGCGGAGACCGCCGGAACAGGTTTTGCTCGGCTGTCTCCGCTTTTTTGGTAAAAAAGTGTATCCCAAAAGGCGGGTCCTCCGCCGCAAAGAAAGGAAGTATCAGTCCATGACAGTGTTTTTTAGCCAGCTGATCAACGGCCTGTCCCTTGGCAGCATCTATGCACTGATCGCACTGGGTTACAGCATGGTGTACGGCATCATCCTGCTGCTGAACTTTGCCCATGGCGATGTCATCATGGTTGGTGCATACATGTCCTGGTTCGTGATGAACCAGCTGGGCCTTGGCCCGGTCACCGCTGTGTGCGCCACCATCATCACCTGCACGCTGCTGGGTGTCGTGATCGAAAAGATCGCCTACACCCCGCTGCGCAACGCGCCCCGTATCTCTCTGCTGATCACTGCCATCGGCGTGTCCTTCTTCCTGGAGTACACCGCCGAGCTGATCCTGGGCTCCGGTGCAAAGGTCATTCCGGCCTACTACACCAACCAGACCTTCCGCATCGGCTCTGTGCCGCTGGGCCTCACCTCCATCATCACCCTGCTGGTCACGGTGCTGTCCATGCTGGTGCTGACCTTCCTGGTGCAGAAGACCAAGCTCGGCAAGGCCATGCGCGCCGTCTCTGAGGATATGGACGCTGCCCGCCTGATGGGCATCAATGTCAACAGCACCATTTCCTTTACCTTTGCGGTGGGTTCCGCTCTGGCCGGCATCGGCTCGGTGCTGTACTGCTGCTCTTACCCGCAGGCAACTCCCACCATGGGCTCCATGCTGGGCCTGAAGGCCTTCGTTGCAGCCGTTCTGGGCGGCATCGGCTCCATTCCCGGTGCCATGATCGGCGGCATCGCCATCGGCCTGTGCGAGTGCTTTGTTTCCGCCATCGGCCTTTCCGCATGGAAGGATGCCGTCACATTTGCGATCCTGATCATTGTGCTGCTGGTCAAGCCCACCGGCTTCCTTGGCCGCAAGGTTCAGGAAAAGGTGTAAGGAGGGCATGAAGATGAATACCAAACGCAAAACGCTCAAAATGCCCGTGCGCTACCTGATGAACGCCGTGCTGGTGGCTCTGCTGTTCGTGGGTCTGTCCTTCCTCACCCAGAACGTGCTGTCCACCTACCAGAACAAGGTGCTGCTCACCGTGGGCATCAACATCATTCTGGCCGTCTCGCTGAACATCGCCACCGGCTATCTGGGCCAGCTGCCGCTGGGCCACGCCGGTTTCATGGCCGTGGGTGCCTACACCTGCGCTTTGTTCACCAAGTACAGCAATCTGCCCTCCGGCGTTGCTTTTGTCGTGGGTCTGGTTCTGGCCTGCATCGTGGCTGCGCTGTTCGGCGTGCTGATCGGCATTCCCGCCCTGCGCCTGACCGGTGACTATCTGGCCATCCTGACGCTGGGCTTTGGCGAGATCATCCGCATCACCCTGAACAACATCGATGATGTGCTGGGCTTCAAGCTGTTCTACGGTGCCAAGGGCCTGAAGAACATTCCCAAATATTCCAACTACTGGAACGTGTTCCTGTGCGTGGTCATCACCTGCTTTGCCATCCACGCCATGATGAAGAGCCGCCATGGCCGCGCCGTGCTGGCCATCCGCGACAACGAGATCGCTGCCGAGAGCTGCGGCATCCAGACTACTTATTATAAGGTCATGGCCTTTGCCTTCTCGGCTGCCTTCGCCGGTCTGGCCGGCGGTCTGTACGCCTGCTATCTGGGCGTTCTGGACCCCTCCACCTTCGGCTTTATGAAGTCCATCGAGATCCTGGTCATGGTGGTTCTGGGCGGCATGGGCTCCATGCTGGGCTCCATCCTGTCTGCGACCGTGCTGACCATCCTGCCCGAGGCCACCCGCAGCTTTGAGAGCTACCGCATGGTGGTCTACTCGCTGGTGCTGATCCTGATGATGATCTTCCGCCCGGGCGGACTGCTTGGCAGCTATGACTTCTCCATGAGCCGCATCGTGGAAAAGATCATGAACGGCGAGCTGTTCCGCAAGAAAGCAAAGGAGGGTGCAGACCATGAGTGAGTTCCAGACCAAGTTACACAGTGTGCCCTCCGGCGGCTTCCTGACCGACCGCGACATGGACAAAAAGCCCATTCTGGACGTGCGTGAGCTGGGCATCGACTTCGGCGGTCTGACCGCCGTGGACGGCTTCAATCTGATGATCGGCCGCAACGAGATCACCGGTCTGATCGGCCCCAACGGTGCCGGCAAGACCACCGTGTTCAACCTGCTGACCAACGTCTACCAGCCCACCCGCGGCTCCATCCTGATCGATGGCATGCCCACCGCCGGCAAAAAGACCTATCAGGTCAACCGCATGGGCGTGGCCCGCACCTTCCAGAACATCCGCCTGTTCAAGGAACTGAGCGTCATCGACAACATCAAGGTGGGCCTGCATGAATCCATGAAGTACAATCTGGCCTCCTCTCTGATCCGCCTGCCCAACTACTGGAAGGAAGAGAAAAAGTGCACTGAGCGTGCTCTGGAGCTGCTGGATATCTTCCACATGGCAGACCTTGCCAATGTTCAGGCCGGCAGCCTGCCCTACGGCGCACAGCGCCGTCTGGAGATCATGCGCGCACTGGCCACCAGCCCGAAGCTGCTGCTGCTGGACGAGCCTGCTGCCGGTATGAACCCCTCCGAGACCGCAGAGCTGACCGAGACCATCCGCCGCATCCGCGACGAGTTCAACATCGCCGTGCTGCTGATCGAGCATGACATGAGTCTGGTCATGGGCATCTGCGAGGGCATCGCCGTGCTGAACTTCGGCCGCATCATCGCCAAGGGCACGCCGGATGAGATCCGCAACAACCCGCAGGTCATTGAGGCCTATCTGGGCAAGAAGGAGGGCTGACACATGGCTGATACGTTACTGAAGGTCGATAACATCAACGTTTACTACGGCAACATCCACGCCGTCAAGGACATCTCCTTTGAGGTGCATCAGGGCGAGATCGTCACCCTGATCGGTGCCAACGGTGCCGGCAAGTCCACCACCCTGAAGACCATTTCCGGCCTGCTGAAGCCCAAGACCGGCGATATCCTGTACAAGGGCAGCAGCATCAAGGGCATGCGCGCCCACAAGATCGTGGAAGCGGGCCTTGCCCACGTGCCGGAAGGCCGCCATGTGTTCCTGCACATGACCGTGGAAGAAAATCTGGATATGGGTGCCTACACCCAGCCCAACTCCACCATTGCCCCCAACAAGGAAAAGGTGTTTGAGCTGTTCCCCCGCCTGAAGGAGCGCCGCAAGCAGCTGGCGGGCACCATGTCCGGCGGCGAACAGCAGATGCTGGCTATGGGCCGCGCCCTGATGAGCAACGCCTCCATGCTGATGCTGGACGAGCCCTCCATGGGCCTTTCGCCGCTGCTGGTGCAGGAGATCTTCGACATCATCCAGAATGTGCACAAGGAAGGCATGACCATCCTGCTGGTGGAGCAGAACGCGCAGATGGCCCTTTCCGTGGCAGACCGCGCCTACGTCCTTGAGACGGGCCGTGTGGTCATGGATGGCACCGGTGCCGAACTGCTGACCAACGAGCGCGTGCGCAGCGCCTATCTGGGCGGCTGATCGCTGTAAAACAAAAAAGAGCTTCTGCACTGCAAAAGCTCATAAGACGGACCCCGGGACCGCAGGGCTGAAAAGCACCTTGCTGTTCCGGGGTCCTGTTTTTTTGCGGCGGCGGGTTCTGCACCGGGAGCAGATACTCACGGAAATCAATTTTTGTAGCTTGACCCGGAGCTAAAGCCTTCACCCCTTGGGGGGAAGGTGGCGCGTAGCGCCGGATGAGGGGTATTTAGGGTGAAATGCTGCTGGCCTGCGCCCTCATCAGTCACCTGCGGTGACAGCTGCTCCCCTCTTTGTCACCTACGGTGACATTTCTCCCCGGCGCGGGGAGAATCTGTCCCTTCCGGGGGAAGCCTTTATTCTGAAAGTTGATTTCCATGGCAGATACTTCTCCCCCATTGCCGCCCTATTTCATTTATGCTACAATAGCCCTATCAAACACTTTGGAGATCTGCTCATGAACTACTACGCTGCTCCCATGGAGGGCCTGACCGACCGGGTGTGGCGGCAGGCGCACCAGAAATGGTTCGGCCCCGCCGGTGCCGCCGACCGCTACTATGCCCCGTTTCTCTCCCCGCCGGAGAACCGGGTGCTCATCAAAAAGAAGATGGCTGAACTGGCCCCCGCAGCCAACCCCGGCGCACCGGTGATCCCGCAGCTGCTGGCAAAGGACGGGAAGCTGGCTGCATGGATGATCGGCGAACTGCGCAAACTGGGCTACACCGAGGTGAACCTGAACCTCGGCTGTCCAGCCGGCACGGTGACGGCCAAGGGCAAGGGTTCCGGGATGCTGCGGGACCTTGCAAAGCTGGATGCCTTCCTTGCTGCCGTGTTTGCCAATGCGGAGGGGCCCATCTCGGTCAAGACCCGGCTGGGTGTGGACAAGCCGGAGGAGTTTGCCGCCATTCTGGACATTTATAACCGGTATCCCATCTGTGAGCTGACCATCCACCCGCGCGTGATGCGTCAGCAGTACCGCGGACAGGCCGACCGTGCGGCCTTTTCTGCCGCCCTGCCCGGGTGCAGGATGCCGGTGTGCTACAACGGCGACGTGACCACTGCCGCCGATCTGCACATGCTGGAAGAACAATACCCGCAGCTGTCCGGCATCATGGTGGGGCGCGGCCTCATTGCGGACCCTGCCCTGTTCCGGGTGGCGCGCGGCGGTGCGCCCGCCGCACGGGAAGAGCTGCGGGGCTATCTCGATGATCTTTACCACGGCTACACCGAGCTGTTCGGCAGTGCCGGGTGTGCCGTCAGCCGGATGAAAGGACACTGGTTCTACCTGATCCACAAATTTGAGGGCTCCGAAAAGCTGGAAAAGCAGCTGCGCAAGGCCCGGGAACCGTGGGAGTATGAGGTGGTGGTGAACCAGATCTTTACGCTGCCATTCCGGCCGTAACGATCGGCATGGCCTCCGTTTCACTCTGGCCATCTTCAGCGGAAATTTTATTTTATATATTTGCGATTCAGAAAAATCTGCGGATTTTTCTGAATCGTGTTTTCACGCGTTTTCACCGGAGAGGCTGTAACGGTAAACGGCATCTGCATTCTGTTATGAAAAAGCCCCGCCATCTGAAAGACAGCGGGGCCGAAGCAGATAAGGGGTATCAGACGTTCAGATAGCTGCGCAGCATGGCCTGCAGCAGATCGTCCCGATCCACCTTACGGATCAGGGCACGGGCATTCTTGTAGGTCGTGATGTAGGTGGGGTCTTCGGACAGGATATAGCCCACCAGCTGATTGACCGGATTATAGCCTTTTTCCTTTAAAGCATCGTACACCTGCTGCACGATCTCATGGATCTCATAGTCCTTTTTGTCGTGGATCGAAAAAATAGCAGTCTCGCCACTCACGGAATACACCCCCTTAGGAAGAACTACGTTCATTGTACACGAATTGCGGGGAAACTTCAAGATAAACGGACCGGATTTGCACAGTTTGCATAAAATTTCCGGTTCAGATTTTGCAGGCTGACGGCCTGCAGCGCCGCAAATGCGGCAGAAGGAGGCCTTTTTATGCTGTATGGCATCGGCTGCGACCTGTGCGAGCTGGCACATCTGGAAAAAAGCCTTACCGGCGCACATGCTGCGGCCTTTGTCCGCCGGGTCTACGGCGAGGCCGAGCGTGCCGCTCTCGGGCTGGACGCTCCCCTCCCCGCCGGGCGCAGCGCAGCCCACCGGCTGGCCAGTGCTGCCGCCAACTTTGCCGCCAAGGAAGCCTTTTTAAAGGCAGCAGGCACCGGCCTGCGGGAGCCCTTTTCGCTTTGCGAGATCGAAGCCATCCGGCAGGAAAACGGCGCACCGGCTTATCGCTTCAGCGGAAGGACGGCAGAATGGGTGCAGGCCCGCAGCCTGACCGCCCGGCTCTCCCTGAGCCACGAAGGCGGCATGGCGCTGGCGTTCTGTACACTGGAAACGGAAACCTGAACCGTTTCTGTGCATACAATGGAATATCCCCCGTGCTTCCTGCTCATACTGAGAGCAGACGAACGATGCGCCGGACGCATCACATAGCGGGGCGCATCCTCCAAATGCAGGGAGGGAGATTCCATGGAGGTACACAGAGGAGAAGTTTTTTACGCGGATCTTTCGCCGGTGGTGGGGTCCGAGCAGGGCGGTGTGCGGCCGGTGCTGATCGTGCAGAACGAGATCGGCAACCGGCACAGCCCCACCGTCATTGCAGCGGCCATTACATCCCGGCTGGACAAAGCCCGCCTGCCTACCCATATCAACATCCGGGCGGCGGACACCGGCCTTGCCAAGGACAGCGTGGTGCTGCTGGAGCAGATCCGCACGCTGGATAAGCACCGCCTGCGGGAGCGGGCCGGGCAGATCACGCCGGAGGACCAGAAACGGGTGGATCAGGCGCTGGATGTCAGTCTCGGACTCACGTCCTATTGAGCGTCTGCCGGGAAGTGAAATCGTATACAAAGCAAAAAGACCCGGGATCTTTTCGAGCCATTTCGGCCCTGAAAGGTCCCGGGTCTTATATGATCTTTTTTCAGCAGGCAGTCCTGTGGACGGAACGCTTACAGCAGCGGAATGCCCGCCTTGGCGCAGGCCTCGCGGGTGGCAGCGTCCCAGACGCTGGCCTGCACCTCGCCGATGTGGGCGCTGCCCAGCAGCAGCATGCACAGACGGCTCTGGCCGATGCCGCCGCCGATGGAGTAGGGCAGCTCACCGTTCAGCACGGCCTTGTGGAAGGGCAGAGCACGGCGGTCATCGCAGCCGGCCATGGTCAGCTGTTTGTCCATGCTCTCGGGGCTGACGCGGATGCCCATACTGCTCAGCTCGTAGCTGCACTGCAGCGGGTCGTTCCAGAACAGCAGGTCGCCGTTCAGATCCCAGTCGTCGTAGTCGGGGGCACGGCCGTCATGGGGCTTGCCGCTCTTGAGCGGAGCGCCGATCTTCATCAGGAAGGTGGTGCCGTTCTCCTTCACAAAGGCGTTCTCGCGCTCCTTCGGGGTCAGGTCGGGATACTTGTCCTCCAGCTCCTGGGTGGTGATGAAGGTAACGTTGGGGCTGTGCAGCGGCAGCTCCTGCAGCTGGGGGAACATGGCGTGCAGGTTCATCTCGGTGGCGCAGACGGCAGACACGATGGAGCGCACCACGCTCTTCAGGTATGCTTCGCTGCGGTCTTCCAGACGGATCGCCTTTTCCCAGTCCCACTGATCCACATAGACGGAGTGCAGGTTGTCCAGCTCTTCATCCCGGCGGATGGCGTTCATATCGCAGTACAGGCCCTTGCCCACATGGAAGTCGTAGTCCTTCAGAGCTTTGCGCTTCCACTTTGCCAGCGACTGCACCACCTGTGCCTCAATGCCGCTGTCCTTGATATCAAAGGTGACCTTGCGCTCCACGCCGTTCAGGTCGTCGTTCAGGCCGGTGGACGCTTCCAGAAACAGCGGAGCGGACACGCGGTACAGGTTCAGCGTGGCGCACAGAGTGTCGGCAAACAGGCGCTTGACCGTGCCGATGGCGCGCTGGGTGTCGTACAGGTTCAGCGCAGGCGTGTAGTTTGCAGGAATGATGGTCTTGCTCATAAAGGATACCCCTCTTCTTGTTGGATTCCGGCCCTGCTTTCCCGGTACAGGGCGCAGTTTTTGAACCAAAAAATACTGGCTCCATTATGGCACATTTTCTTATGAAAGTAAAGTGAGGCGGCAAAAAAAGAGTACCCCGCGCAAGCCGTAGGAGCATCCCCGGTTTTGAGGGCACACGTTACGACTCAGAATTTAGTGATTGTGTCCGGCCCCGGAATCTGCTAGAATACAAAAAGGAAGTTTTTTCACTATATTATAAGGAGTGGGTCATTATGGGCGTATTAACCAACCTGGAACCGGCATCGGTTTTTCATTATTTTGAAGAGATCTGCAGCATCCCGCACACCTCTCATCACGAAAAGGCGCTGAGCGACTACTGCGTGCAGTTTGCAAAGGCACACGGCCTTGCCTGTCGTCAGGACGAAATGGGCAATGTGCTCATCAAGGCACCGGCCACGCCGGGCTACGAGAACCAGCCTGCCCTGATCCTGCAGGGTCATCTGGACATGGTGGGCGACAAGACCGCCGCCTGCCCGCTGGATCTGGAAAAGGATGCCATCCAGCTGGTGGTGGACGGCGATTATGTCCGCGCCGAGGGCACTACACTGGGCGGCGACGACGGCATTGCCGTGGCCTACGCACTGGCTGTGCTGGACGCAAAGGACATCCCCCACCCTGCGCTGGAGGTCGTGCTGACCGTCTGCGAGGAGGTGGGCCTGCTGGGTGCATCTGCCATGGAGCTTTCCGATCTGGAAGGTCGCCTGCTCATCAACATCGACTCGGAGGAAGAGGGGGTGCTGACCGCAGGCTGTGCAGGCGGACGCCGCGTTGAATGCCATCTGCCCGTCACCCGTGCAGCTGTGACCGGCACCGCCGTAAAGGCAGACGTGACCGGCCTTGTGGGCGGGCACTCCGGCACCGAGATCCACAAGGGCCGCGCCAACGCTATCGCCCTGCTGGGCCGCTGGCTGACCCTGCTGACCGAAAACGGCGTGGACTACACGGTGCTGGCCCTTTCCGGCGGTGCAAAGGAGAACGTCATCCCCAAGGAAAGCAGCGTCACACTGGTGCTGCCCACCGGCATTACGGAGGGCGTCCGTGCTGCCTCTGCCCAGTTTGCCGCTCAGATGAAGGCCGAATACGGCACGGCCGACCCGGAGATCTGTCTGCAGCTCACCGAACAGGGCTGCGGCGGGTATCAGGCACTGGACGGCGCTTCTGTCCAGCGGCTGCGCAAGGCCCTGCTCCTGATGCCATGGGGCGTGCAGGCCATGAGCATGGATGTGCCGGGCCTTGTGGAGACCTCGCTGAACCTCGGCGTTGCCGAACTGGACGACAGCGAAGCCATCCTGCGCTTCTCCCTGCGCAGCTCGGTGCCTTCGGCGAAGGAGCTGCTGAGCTGTAAGCTGCAGACCCTGACCGAGCTGCTGGGCGGCACCGTGCGGTTCCACGGCGACTATCCCGCTTGGACCTACGCCCGCGAAAGTGCCCTGCGCGACCGCTGCGTTGCTATGTACGAGGCACAATACGGTGCAAAGCCCCAGATCGTTGCCATTCATGCAGGTCTGGAATGCGGCATCCTCTCGGGCAAGATCGACGGGCTGGACTGCATCTCCTTTGGCCCGAACCTGCTGCATGTCCACACCCCCAATGAGCGCGCCGATATTGCATCGGTGGCCCGTGTATGGGAGTACCTGAAGGCCATTCTGGCTTACAAAGAGTAAAACCCTCTCAGTCACAGCTTGCGCTGTGCCAGATTCCCCCCTTTTGTCACCTGCGGTGACATCTTCCCCCGGAGCGGGGGAAGTCGTTCCTCTCAGGGGGAGCTTTCTTTGTGCTGACTGTAAAGATGCAAAAAGCTCCCCCTTTCGGGGGAGCTGCTGAACGAAGTGAAGCTGAGAGGGTCAGTCCAAATACTTGATCTTGCCCGGCTCGATGCCCTTGATGCCGAGGCCCGGCTCGTTGGAAACCGTGATCTCCTTTTCGTTGAACACGGCACCGCCGAGGATGGGGTCCTCGCTGCACAGCACGGGGCCGTCCAGATCCACGCGGGTGATGATCTGCTTTGCGCAGGCCAGATGCACGGCGGCATTCACGCTGATCTTTGCTTCCAGCATGCAGCCGATCATGCACTCCACACCGTACACCTCGGCGGCAGATGCGATCTTGAGGGCGTTGTACAGGCCGCCGCACTTCATCAGTTTGATGTTCACAAGGTCTGCGGCTCCCATCTGCATAATGGTCAGTGCGTCCTGCGGGGAGAACACGCTCTCGTCTGCCAGCACCGGCACATAGGAGCGCTCGGTGACGTACTTCAGGCCGTCAAAATCGTGGGCCTTGACCGGCTGCTCCACGAACTCCAGATCCAGTCCCCGCTCCTGCATCCCGTTCAGGATGCGCACGGCCTCTTTCGGGGTCCAGCCCTGATTGGCGTCGATGCGGATGCAGGTCTCCTTGGGCACGGCGGCACGGATGGCGCTCAGGCGGGCGATATCCTTTTCCGGCTCCTTGCCCACCTTGACCTTCAGGCAGTCGTAGCCGCGCTGGATGGCGTTCTGCGCGTCCCGCACCATCTCCTCGGGGTCGTTGACGCTGATGGTGATGTCCGTGACGATGGACTTCTTTGCGCCGCCCATCAGCTTGTACACGGGGATCTTGTACAGCTGGCCGTACAGGTCCCACAGGGCCATATCCACAGCGGCCTTGGCACTGGTGTTCTTCTGGATGCAGGCATTCAGGGCGATCATCAGGTCCTCAAAGTCGTCCACATCGCGGCCAATGATGGTCTTTGCGATGTGGTCGCGGATGGCACCGATGATGGCACCCGTGGTGTCGCCGGTGATCACGCCGGTAGGAGGTGCCTCACCATAACCCACAGCGCCGGTGTCGGTGTGGATCTCTACGATCACATCCTCCACGCTGCTGACCGAGCGCAGCGCCGTTTTGAAGGGCACACGCAGCGGCACGGAGATCAGACCGAGACGTACTTCCGTAATTTTCATGCAAAAACCTACCCCTTTCGATAAAAAATGTTGCCAGATTATGAAATCTATGGTAGTATTGTATACGAAGTTGTCGATATTGTAAAGACAATTGTCCGCAAAAAATTGCACAAAAAGAAAGGGGATTGGGTTCATGATCACAAACGGTTTCACCTACATCGCCGTGCTGGTGTTCATTGCCGCACTGCTGGTGTGGCTGCAACGCTACACGAAGTCGAAATTCTTCGACTATGCACCACCTATCGTTCTGCTGTACCTCGTTACCATGATTCTCTGCACGCTGGGTGCATGGGACATGGAGGCCACCAAGCCTGCCTACTCCGTGCTGAAAAACAACCTGCTGTATGCAATGATCTTCCTGATGCTGCTGCGCTGCGACATCCGCAAGATCATCAAGCTGGGTCCCAAGATGCTGGGCGGCTTCTTTGCCGCTTCCGTCTCCATCTCGCTGGCCTTCATTGCCACCTTCGCCATCATGAAGGGGCCCCTTGGCTCCGAAGCATGGAAGGCGCTGGGCGCTCTGTGCGGCAGCTGGATGGGCGGCTCCGGCAACATGATCGCCGTGCAGGCTGCGCTGGACATCGGCGAAGGTGACATGGCCTACGCACTGGTGGTGGACTCCATCGACTACTCCATCTGGGTCATGTTCCTGCTGTGGGCCATCAATCTGGCTCCCAAGTTCAACAAGTGGGTCAAGGCCGACACCACCACGCTGGACGAAGTGTCCCGCCGTCTGGAAGAGGATGCAAAGGGCAACGAGGACAAGGCCAGCTTTGTCAACCTGATCTTCCTGCTGGGTCTGGCTCTGGTGATCTCTGCCTTCGGTCAGGACATCGGCGCAACCCTGAACAGCGCAATGCCCTTCCTGGACAAGGCCACCTGGACCGTCCTGCTCATCACGTTGTCCGGCCTGATCGGCGCTGTCACCCCCGTGGGCCGCATGGCAGGCAGCACTGAACTGTCCAACCTGCTGCTGTACTCTGTGGTGGCTCTGCTTGCCTCCCGCGCAAGCTTCCTGGAGCTGACCGATGCACCCGCATGGATCCTGGCAGGCTTTATGATCCTTGCCATCCACGGCATCGTTCTGGTGCTGCTGGCAAAGATCTTCCATCTGGATATGTTCACCTGCGGCGTGGCATCTCTGGCAAACATCGGCGGTTCCGCATCTGCTCCCATTCTGGCCGGTGCCTACAGCGGCGCTCTGGTGCCCGTTGGCGTTCTGATGGCTCTGATGGGTTACGTTATCGGCACGGCAGGCGGCCTGATCACCGCAAACATCATGTCGCTGCTGGCATAATGTTCTCCGGCTTATAACGCGGCCAAGAGATCACACATCAGCTTACAACAAAAAAGAGATAGGCGGCCCCTTCCGGGGAAGCCTATCTCTTTTTTATCGGGACTGTTTTGCAGTCGTCCCTTTCATCTCGTCCACGCAGGACCGGGACGGTCCCGGAGCATCACTCTGCAAACAGCGGAGTGGAAAGATAACGGTCGCCGGTATCGGGCAGCAGGACCACGATGTTCTTACCGGCATTCTCCGGGCGCTTTGCCAGCTGCAGCGCAGCATATACGGCAGCACCGGAGGAGATGCCCACCAGAACGCCTTCCTTGCGGCCGATCAGACGTCCGGTAGCAAAGGCGTCATCGTTCTCCACCGCGATGACCTCGTCATACACCTTGGTGTCCAGCACGTCCGGTACAAAGCCTGCGCCGATGCCCTGGATCTTGTGCGCACCTGCAACGCCCCTGCTCAGCACGGGAGAAGAGGCAGGCTCCACGGCAACCACCTTGACGTCCGGGTTCTTGCTCTTCAGGTACTGGCCCACGCCGGTGACGGTGCCGCCGGTGCCGACGCCGGCCACGAAGATGTCCACTCTGCCATCGGTATCCTCCCAGATCTCGGGGCCGGTGGTCTCGATGTGTGCCTGCGGATTGGCCGGGTTCACGAACTGGCCGGGGATGAAGGAATCGGGGATCTCCTTTGCCAGCTCATCTGCCTTGGCAATGGCACCCTTCATACCCTTTGCGCCTTCGCTGAGCACCAGTTCTGCGCCATAGGCCTTCATCAGCTGGCGGCGCTCCACGCTCATGGTCTCGGGCATCACGATGATGATGCGGTAGCCCTTGGCTGCAGCCACAGCCGCCAGACCGATGCCGGTGTTGCCGGAGGTGGGCTCGATGATGACGGAGCCTTCCTTCAGCAGACCCTTTTCCTCGGCATCATCGATCATCTTTTTGGCGATGCGGTCCTTGACGGAACCGGCCGGATTGAAGTATTCCAGCTTGGCAATGATATGGGCAGGCAGCTGCTGCTCCTTTTCAATGTGGGTCAGCTCCAGCAGCGGAGTATGACCGATCAGCTGATCTGCGGCAGTATAAATCTTGCTCATTGTAGTTTCCTCCCTGATACAGTTACGGGCACATGTGCCCTGCCGGATGACCCGGTTCTAAATCCTTTATACCAACATTGTTTGTGGGTTTGATGGTATTATAGTCTCCCTTGGGTCGCTTGTCAATGGATTTTTTGAAAAAAGTGGGATTGAAATATTATTTACCCTGTTGTATAATAGGTTAAAATTCAATTTATAACCAACAAAGGAAGTACCGTATTATGATCGTGTCCACCAAAGGGCGCTATGCACTGCGCGTGATGATCGACCTTGCCGAACATCAGTCTGAAAAATATGTTCCCCTCAAAGAAGTCGCCGCCCGTCAGGAGATCTCGGAGAAGTATCTGGAAAACATCCTCAAGGTGCTGGTGCAGAACGGCTTTTTGGAGGGCCTGCGCGGCAAGGGCGGCGGCTACCGCCTGACCCGCAGCCCGGACCAGTACACCGTAGGTGAGATTCTGATGCTGACCGAAGGAAGTCTGGCCCCGGTGTCCTGTCTGACCCCCGGTGCGGCCTCCTGCTCCCGCATGGCCAGCTGCCGCACCTATGAAATGTGGAAGGGCCTGAACGACCTGATCTCCAACTACTTCGGCAATATCACTCTGGCCGATCTGGCCCTGCCCGATCAGGCCGGGAACGATTATGTGATCTGAGAAAGCTCTGCCATCGGCGCACCGTTTCTGCGGTGCGCCTTTTTTTGCACAGTTCTGGGAAAAATGTGCAATTTTTCTTATCCAGAATCACGGTTGATGGTTTGGAACTCCTGCGGTATACTTTACTTTCGATGTGACTTTTTACACTTTTACCCGAGGAAGGAGAGTTTTGCTACGAAATACATTTTTCAGTTTGCACGCATTCTTGCGTTTTGCTTTTTAGGTGAGATCCTTCACTGTGTGCTGCCCCTGCCGGTGCCGGCCAGCGTGTACGGGCTGGTGCTTTTGCTGCTGGCTTTGAACTTCCGGCTGATCAAGCTGGAGGACGTAAAAGAGGTGGGCACCTACCTCACCGGCATCTTCCCGCTGCTGTTCGTGCCCGCTGCCGCCGGTGTGATGGAGCTGTGGGCAGAAATGGGCGAAATGCTGCTGCCCATCCTTATTGCCATCATCCCGGTGACGGTGCTGGTGATGGTAAGCGCAGGCAAGACCACGCAGGCCCTGAGCGGCCGCAAAAACAAGGAGGCCGACAATGACGCAGCTGCTGAATGATTTTCTGTCCGGCTCTGCCGCATGGGGCGTACTGCTCACGCTGGCCGCTTTTGCGCTGGGCGCCCTCATCAATAAGCTGACCGGCAAGGCCATCTTCAACCCGCTGCTGCTGGGCAGCATTTTTGTCATCGTGTTTCTTTCGGTGTGCAAGATCCCCTATGCGGACTATAAGATCAGCGCAGCACCGGTGAATTACCTGCTGCTGCCCGCCACGGTGGCGCTGGCCATCCCGCTGTATGAGAAGATCGACCTGCTGAAAGAGAATGCCGCAGCCATCATTGCGGGCATTTCGGTGGGCACGCTGGTGAGCCTTGGCAGCGCGCTGGCACTGGCACTGGCGCTGGACCTGACCCGTGAGCAGTATGCCACCCTGCTGCCCAAGTCCGTGACCACCGCCATCAGCATGGACGTGGCCGCAGAGCTGGGCGGCATTGCGGCGCTGACCGGTGCCATCGTGATCGTCACCGGCATCGTGGGTGCCCTGCTGGCCGAGACCGTGTGCAAGCTGTTCCATATCACCGACCCCATTGCCAAGGGTGTGGGCATCGGCACTGCGGCCCATGCCGTGGGCACCAGCAAGGCCCTGCAGATGGGCGAGGTGGAAGGTGCTATGAGCGGCCTTTCCATTGCCGTGGCCGGTGTGCTGACCGCCGTGCTCTGCCCGGTGTTCGTAAATCTGATCAATTAAACGATTTAAAATGGCCGCCGCATTCGCTCTGCAACAGCGACGACCGCTGCCAGCGGCAGAAACAGGAAGGAGCTGTTGGGGCCGCGGCCTGCAAGATGCGAGTGCCGTCCAAGGCACGAGGCAGCTGCAGGGAGCCGCGACCCGAATACATCAGCGAAAAATTTTTTGATATTGCAGATCAGCCAGGCCTGCGGGCCTGGCTGATCTGCTTTTTCACGAAAGGGGCCGGAAAGGAAAACAGCATCTGCCTGCGCAGGCTCTCTGCCGGAGCCGCTGTGTGGAAGGAAGAAGCTGACATAAAATGGTCGCAAAGCAGAAGCCCCCGGCTGCAATTCGCAGCCGGGGGCTTCTGCTTCTCTATGAAAAGAGGTTCATCATGAGTTCTCGGAAATGGCTTATCAGAACTTGAACAGGTCCACGATGCGCTGCCACAGACGGGTGAAGATGTTGCCTTCCTTCACGGTCTCGGTCTCGGCTGCAGCAACGTCCACAGAGGCAGCCGTCTCGGCGGTCTTATAGACGAACTTGACGCTGCTCTCGGCATCATCCGGTGCACCGGCAAAGCTGGTGTAGTCGTTCAGGCGGTCGGTCATCTCGTCCAGCACGGTCTTCAGACCATGGAGCTGATCCTGATCCAGCGCGCCGGTCAGCTTGGAGATGCCTTCCTCGTTGAACTGGTTCAGACCGTCGTTCAGCCGGCCTGCGCCGTCATTCAACTGGCCTGCACCGGTGTTCAGGGTGTTCACGCCGTCATACAGGGTCTTGGTGCCTGCGGCCAGCTGTGCGCTGCCATCCTTTGCGGAGTGGGCACCGTCCGCAGCGGTCTGCACACCTGCGGTGTACTGGTTCACGCTGGAAACAAAGAACTGGATCTGAGAAAGGCTGGTCTTCAGGGCGCGGACATCGGCCATATCCTGACTGTTCTCCACCTGATACTTCAGCTCAGCCTTGGCGGTATTCTTGGCATCCTCGCTGGTCAGCAGCTGTACCAGACCGCACAGCATGGAGGGGTCGTAGTTCTGCATCAGCTTGAGGGCTGCTTCCAGATCGTGGTTCGTCTTGGTCGCGGACAGATACAGAGCCAGATCCAGCTGGCTGTCCTTGAAGCTGGGAGCCTGCTCCCACACGGTGCGCACGATCTTGCGGCGTCCGGCAGCGAGGGTCTTATCGTTCATGGTGAGGATGTTGTCGATCACAGCCTCGTAGTCCGACCACGTCATGTCCTCATCGATCAGGCCGCCTTCCTTCAGGGTCTTGTTGGCAGAAGCCAGCACACCGTCCGCCACCTGCTGGGCACCGGCATTCAGTGCTGCATTGTTGGCACTCAGGGTGTCCAGACCGTTGGTCAGCTGGCCAAGGCCGTCGTCCAGAGCGGCAGCGCCGTTGTTCAGGGTGTTGGCACCGTCCAGCAGGGCCAGAACACCGTTTGCCAGCTGAGAGGTGCCGTCCACCAGCTGGGAAGCGCCGTCCATGAGCTGGCTCATGGCGTCGTTCAGCTGGTTGATGCCGTCGGTCAGGTCGTTGATGCTGCTCAGGTCGAACACGTTGCTCGTGCCCAGAGCGGCCGTGCTGGTAGCACAGGCCACCATGACCTGCGGGCAGGTCAGCTCGGTGACATCTGCCTCAACGGTAACGGTATCCTGCAGATAGTCTTCGATGCTGTCCACCTCATCGGGCAGCAGGCCGGACAGGGAATCCTTCACGCCCGGCAGGGTGACAAAGGCGGCAACGCTGCTCTTGGCGGCGCTCTCGACCATGCCGTGTTCTGCGGTCACGTTGGAAGCATCCCCGCCCAGAATGACGCCCACAGCGGTGATCAGCGGGGTGACGATGGTGCGGTCCTTGCCGTTCACGTTCACGGTGCCGGTCTCATTGTTCTTCAGGGCAACGGTCACGGTCAGATGGCCGCTCTTACCGATGAGGTCTTCCAGCGCAGCTTCCTGCCCGTCCAGAGCGTAGGTCACCTTCACATCGATGGGCAGGGCCTTGTCGGTATTGCCCTTGTAGTAAACATCGGTGTCCTCGGTGTTCCAGACCAGCTCTTCGCCGTTCTGGGTGAACTCGGCATCGCTCTCGGTGTTCTGGATGTCGGTCAAGGTGGTCTTGTCGGTGACGCCGGACAGGCCGGAGGCGCTGTACAGGTGCTCGCTGACGGTGGTGCTCTTGATGGAGCCGTCGCCGTTCATCACAGCATAGACGGTCTCGGATTTGGAAAAGCTGCTCTTACCAGCTGCAAATGCAGGCATGGCGCAGCCTGCGGCGAGTGTCAGAGCCAGCGCCGCACTGGCGAAACGAAGCGATTTTTTCATAACGCAATTACTCCTTTTCAGACTTCTTGGCGTTGGCGGATTCGGGTATCATCCACTTGAGGGTGGTGTGGCGGATGATCCAGTCGCACAGCATCAGGGCTGCGGGCAGCACCACCAGAATGACCACCATGCTGATCAGTGCGCCGCGGGAGATCAGCAGGCAGATGCTCTTCAGCAGCTCCATCTTACTGATGGCAGCCACACCGACGGTGGCGGCAAAGAAGGTCAGGCCGCTGGTCAGGATGGACTGGCTGCAGTGCTCCAGCGACTGCTGGGCGGCTTCCTTCGGGGTGCGGCCAAAGGCGCGCTCCTCGTGGTAACGGGTGGTCATCAGGATGGAGTAGTCCACGGTAGCACCCAGCTGGATGGTGCCGATGACGATGCTGGCGATGAAGGGCAGCTGCGTACCGGTGAAGTACGGGATGCCCATGTTGATGGCGATGGCGGCTTCAATGCTGGCCACCAGCAGCGCCGGGATGGAAATGCTCTTGAAGGAAACGGCGATGATGACCAGAACGGCCATGATGGACCAGACGTTGACGTTCTTGAAGTCCACATCTGCCACTTCGATCAGGTCCTTGGTCATGGCACCCTCGCCGGTGATGACGCCCTCAGGGTCTACGTTCTTGATCAGGCCGATCATCTCGTCCAGCTGGTTGTTGATGGCATCCGTGCCGGTCTTATAGGAGCTGTTGGCCAAAATCAGCTTGTAGCCGCCGGACTGCAGGATCTCCATGATGCTGTCGGGCAGCAGCTCGGTCTGGAAGCCCGGGCCGGTGATGGAATCCAGACTCACGACCTGCGTAATGCCGTCCACGTCCTTGAGTTCATCGCACAGGTCGCTCACCTCGGTGGCGGTCAGGTCGTCATGCACCAGAATGAAGTGGCTGGTGGTCATGCCGAAGTCCTCGCCCAGCTTGTTGGTGCCCACGATGCCGGTCAGGTCCTGCGGCAGGGAGTCAAACAGGGTGTAGTACACCTCGGTCTTGTTCTGCGCGATGGCAAAGGGGATGAGGAAGAGGATAAAGACGACCACGATGGGCACCGAGTGGTTGGAAACAAAGTAGCTGAGCTTTTTCAGCTTGGGGATCACGGTGCGGTGCTTGTACTTTTCCACCCATTTATCAAAGGTAAGGATCAGGGAGGGCAGGATGACCACGGTGCAGATAACGCCGAGGGCAACGCCCTTTGCCATGACAAGGCCGATATCGCGGCCCAGCGTCAGACGCATGGCACACAGTGCAAGGAAGCCTGCAATGGTGGTCAGGCTGGAAGCGGAGATGGAAGTCATGGTCTTGCAGATGGCGCTGGTCATAGCCTCCTCGTTAGAGGAGCGCAGCTCCTTCTCTTCCTGATAGCGGTGCAGCAGGAAGATGGAGAAGTCCATCGTGACGCCCAGCTGCAGCACGGTGGCCAGTGCTTCGGTGATGTAGCTGATCTGGCCCAGAAAGATGTTGGTACCGAAGTTGTACGCAATGGGGAACAAAAGGCCCAGCATGAACAGCAGCGGGGTGATGGTGCTTTCCAGCGAAAGGAACAGCACCAGCAGGCTGGCACCCACGGCGATCAGGATGTACATGGGCATTTCCTGATTGACCAGTGCCTTGGTGTCCTGCAGGATGACGCTCATACCGCCGAAGAAGCAGTCCTTGCGCAGCAGCTTTTCGATCTGAGCGACGGCTTCCATGGTCTCGTTGCTGGCGCTGGGAGCGTCAAAGCGGACGATCAGCATGGTGGAATCGTTCTTGCCGAACATGAACTGCTGCACGTCAGCGGGCAGCATCTCGGTGGGAATGCTGGGGTCGATCACATCGCTGAGCCAGAAGGTCTGGGTGACGCCGGGAACGGCTTCAATATCCTTCTTCATGGCGATGAGCTCGTTTGTGGGCAGGCCCTCTACCGTGATCATACCGGTGGAGGCCAGATGGAAATCGTCCTCAAGGGCTACCTCGCCGATCATGGAATCCAGATCCTGCGGCAGGTAGGTGAGGATGTCATAGTTGATGCGGGTGGCGATCGCGCCGATCGCGGAAGGGATCAACAGCAGGAATGCTACTGTTAAGATCAGCTTGCGCAACCGCACGATGCCCTGTGCGATCTTTTTCATGAGAACCCTCCATAGAAAGTGGTTTGGTTAAAAAATCTTAGTAAAATGACTCTCGGTCATTTCTAAGCAAAATCTATTATAATCATGACGGACCGGGTGTCAAGAACAAAAAATGACCAGAGGTCAGTTTTCTTATCAACTGCCTGAAATTGTATAAGAATTGGCCCTTGCGCTATCCTGCCCGGACTGCTAAAATATTGATACAGCACGAACGAGCGAGAGAAAACAAGAGGAAAAGAGGAATCGTCAGGGACTATGGGTACCGTGGAGGGCAAAAAGCAGGAGAAGCGCCGGGCGCTGCTGGAGGCAGCCTATGATCTGTTTCTGGAGCGAGGTGCCACAAAAACCAGCGTGGAGGACATCACCAGCCGGGCCAAGGTGGCCAAGGGCACCTTTTATCTGTATTTTCAGGATAAAGGTGCGGTGATGCAGGCGCTGCTGGGCCGGGTGAGCTACCAGCTGCTGAGCGACGCGTGCGAAGCGGTGGAAAAGCAGACAGAGCTCGAAAACTTCCCGGACAAGATGGTGGCGGTGATCGACCACATCATCGAGGCGCTGCGGAAGGATACGCTGGTGCTCAAGTTTCTGGAGCACAACTTCATATGGCCGGGGCTGGACCAGATCGAGGCCAGCCGCGAAGCCGAACCGCTGATGCGCAAGCTGCTGAACGTGGTGCTGACCAGCCCGGAAATGGCCGGCCGCACCGAGCGGGAGATCTACCAGCGCATCACGGCACTGGGCAGCATGTGCATGTCGGTGTGCTATTCCAGCGTGCTGGAGGGCAAGCCCGATGACATCGAGGCCATGAAGCCGGTGCTGTATGATATCGTCCGCAGGTCGCTGAAGGTGGAAAAATAAAAAATCACAGAAAAGTATTGCTTTTTTGTACAGGCTGTGGTAAACTATTCAAGTCGATATGACTTATGGACGGTTAGCTCAGCTGGTAGAGCATCTGCTTGACGTGCAGGAGGTCACAGGTTCGAGTCCTGTACCGTCCACCATACAGTTCGTACTCGAACCCGATTCTTTACGAAAAAGGGTTCGGGTACGTTTTTTGTTTGCAAGAGGTTCTGAGGAAGGACTACTCGGAACGGTAAACGAGCAAAGGCAGGGTATCACTATGATAGTGGTATCCTGCCTTTTGCTTTGCGGAATCAAGTTCGCTTTGTGCGAACTTGGTTGTCACCCTATATGACGCATTGGGGCAATCGCTGTGTACGTGCGTACCGGGAGAGCGTGTACACCTCTGGCAAGGTGTAACACACTAGACTTTGTTCCAAAGTCCGTGTGCTAAGGGGTCAAGCCCCTTAGAATCCCTGCGGATCGTGTACGCACGTACGCAGAAAAATGGCAAAATTTCACTATATCGGGGTGTTCTTTCATGGTGGAGTGTGGTATACTCGGCTTAGCCCAGTAAATCGGAAGTTATGGAGGTACTTTATGAACGAGAGAGAAAAAATTATCCGATTATGGTTTGATATGTGGATTAAGAAAGCAGATTTAGGAATTGACAATATTTTTACAGATGATGTTGTATATACTGAGAGTTGGAGTCCTAAATATGAAAACCGCAAAACGGTAAAGCACTGGTTTGACGAATGGAATACACGCGGAAGTGTTCTTGTCTGGGAGATTAAGCAATTTTTTCATCAAGGCAATCAAACAATCGTGGAGTGGTATTTTAAAAGCAAAATGAATAATGGAAATGTTGAAGAATTTGACGGAATATCTTTAATTGTATGGACACAGGATAACAAAATAAAATCATTAAAAGAGTTTGGTTGCAATCTTCATAATTACAATCCATATCGAGATAGTGATATTCCCGTATTTCGAGAAGAAAAAGCAAATTGGTTTTGAGAGGACTATAAATTCCAGTTTGCCGTACTCGTTCCAGCAGGGTTTGGGGCAGGCACGCCCCAACAAGAAGCTGTCCCAAAGTGGCAAGAATTTTCAAGAATTGAAAATTTGTGGCCACGGGACGATTCTTGCTCTCCCCTTTTTCGCTGCGTTTCGCAATTTTCACATTTCAATCTGCTCGCAGATTGTTGACAAGCTGCGCTTGACCCGATACTATAAAGGCAAGTCGAATACGCGCCAAGGAGGTGCAACCATGACCGCCGTGATCTACGCCCGCTATTCATCCGACAGCCAGCGTGAAGCGTCCATTGAGGGACAGCTGCGCGACTGCAAGGACTACGCCGAGAAGAACGGCATCACCGTGGTCGGCACCTACATTGACCGTGCCTACTCTGCCAAAACGGATGACCGCCCGGACTTCCAGCGGATGATAAAGGACAGCGCAAAGAAAATTTTCGATGTGGTTCTGGTCTGGAAGCTGGACCGCTTTGCCCGGAATCGGTTCGATGCCGTGAACTACAAGTACCAGCTGGAAAAGAACGGTGTCCATCTGGTGTCTGCCATGGAACCCATCTCGCAGGGGCCTGAAGGCATTATGGTGGAGAGTATGCTTATTGGCATGGCGGAATACTATTCCGCCGAACTCGCCCTGAAAGTGGCGCGCGGTGAGCGCGAAAACGCCCTCCAGTGCAAGTACAACGGCGGTGTGGTGCCGCTGGGCTTCACCATCGGCAAGGAGGACAGGCTGTACCATATCGACCCGGAAACGGCTCCCATCGTGCAGGAGATCTTCACCCGGTACGCCGACGGCGAACCGGCTGAGAAGATTGCAGCATCCCTGAATGAGCGCGGCCTGCGTACCCGCACCGGGAAGCCGTTCGTAAAGAACAGCTTCTTCCAGATCTTCCGCAACCGCCGCTACATCGGCGAATACCGCTACAAGGACATTGTGACGCCGGGCGGCATTCCGGCCATTGTTGACAAGGATTTGTTCGACCGGGTGCAGCAGCGTTTCGAGCAGAACAGGATCACCCACGGTCGGCCTGCAAAAGAGGATGTGAGCTATCTGCTGACCACTAAGCTGTTCTGTGGCAAGTGCGGCACCCTGATGGGCGGCGAAAGCGGCACCAGCCACATGGGGAACACCTACTATTATTACAAGTGCGGCAACGCCAAACGCCACGGCAAGGCGCACTGCGACCTGAAAGCCATCCGCAAGGAGCCGCTGGAACGGTTCGTGGTAGATACCGCCATTAAGGTGATTTTCAGCGATGAAATCATCGAACGGCTGATAGATTTGGTCATGGATGCCCAGCAGAAGGAGAACACCCGGCTGCCTGTCCTGAAAGAGCAGCTCCGGGACACGGAGAAGCGGCTGGCAAACCTTCTGGAAGCCATTGAACAGGGCGTCCTGACCCCGACCACCAAGCAGCGGTTGGACGAGCTGGAAGCCCGGAAAGAAGCCCTGAACACCAGCATTCTGGAAGAAGAGCTGAAAAAGCCCGTCCTGACCCGCGAGTGGATGCGGTTCTGGTTTGAAAAATTCCGCAAGGGTGACATGAGAGACATGGAGCACCAGCGGCAGATCATTGATACCTTTGTCAACTCGGTCTACGTCTTTGACGACCGGGTCGTGCTCAATTTCAACTTCACGGACGATTCCAAAACCATCTCCCGTGAAGAGGTGTTGGGTTCGAGTGCTGTGGAGAATGCTCCACCAAAACAAGAGCCTCTGACTTTGGTCAGGGGCTTTTTTGTTGCTTCATCCACTAACCCACGTCGGAGCCGGACGGTACAGGACTCGAACAGCACGGCCACGCCGCAGGCGGGGCAACAAACACCCCACTGGGGTGTTTGTTAGTGCGCGGTTCCCAATGCGTAGGAATGTCTACCGGGATGACTGCCGTTTTGTGGTGGACGGTACAGGACGAGAACCGGGACAAGCAAAGGCAGGGTATCACCATGAGGGCGATATCCTGCCTTTTGATATTCTTAACAAGGCGTGGTATACTCGGCTCAGTTCAACAAATCGGAACATACAAACTCTTGACAGTAAAGCTCCTATATAGTATTATTAAAAAACTACTATATAGGAGCTTTTGTATGAAAACAAATGGCGGATTTCTTGTCACCAAAATAAAACAGCTTGGAGACCGGATTTTCGAGAAGATTCTCAGTGAAAAGAATATTGATGCGTTTAATGGAGCCCAAGGGCGTATTCTTTATGTGCTGTGGCAGAAGGATGGTATTTCAATCCGGTCACTCTCGACTAAATGCGGATTAGCGATAACATCTCTTACTACGATGCTGGAAAGAATGGAAAATCAAGGGCTGATAAGCCGTGTTCAGTCTGAAACGGACAAAAGGAAAACGCTCCTGTTTCTGACTGAGAAAGCACATGCCTTAAAGGGCGAGTACGATTCTGTATCTGATGAGATGGGCAGTATTTACTACAAAGGTTTTACAGAGGAAGAAATTACCCGGTTTGAGGAATGCCTCGACCGCATCAGAAAGAATCTTGAAGAGTGGCAGAAGTCATGAGTATTTGTATCAAAGATCAGATTCAGAACATGAATATCGTCATTGGCTGCACAGTGGGGTGTACATATTGCTATGCCCGCAACAACGTGAAACGTTGGCATATGATTGATGATTTCGCTGACCCTGAATTCTTTCCGAGTAAGCTCAAGATGATGGAAAAGAAACGTCCGCAGAACTTTCTTCTTACCGGCATGAGCGATCTCTCTGGATGGAAGCCGGAATGGAGAGACGAGGTATTTGCAAAGATCCGTGAAAATCCACAGCATCAGTTTCTGTTTCTGACCAAGCGCCCCGATCTGCTGGATTTTGATACCGATCTGGAAAACGCATGGTTTGGCGTTACGGTGACGAGGAAAGCAGAACTGTGGCGTATTGATGCCCTTCGGAAAAACATCAGAGCAAAACATTACCATGTTACCTTTGAACCGTTATTCGACGATCCCGGCACAGTTGACCTTTCCGGAATCAATTGGATCGTTGTCGGCACCATGACCGGGGCTCAGAGCAGAAAGATTCATACGGAGCCGGAATGGGCATGGTCTCTGACAGACCAGGCAGATAAGCTCGGCATTCCGGTGTTTATGAAGGAAGACCTTGTCCCTATCATAGGGGATGAAAATATAATTCAGGAAATGCCGGAAGAATTTAATAAAGTGTTAGAGGTACAGAAATCATGGAAGAAGTAATAAATGGAATCCTCATTCGTGAGGTGGAAACAAAGAACATCATGACTAAGTCTAGTCTGCCGGTAGGCGGTTACTCGGTCAATCCCTATGTGGGCTGTACACATGCCTGCAAGTATTGCTATGCTTCTTTTATGAAGCGCTTTACCGGGCACAAGGAGGAATGGGGCACTTTCCTTGATGTGAAGCATTGGCCGAAAATTAAAAATCCGAAGAAATATGCCGGACAGCGGGTGGTCATCGGTTCTGTGACAGATGGCTACAATCCACAGGAGGAGCAATTCGGGAATACCAGAAAACTTCTGGAGCAGCTGATCGGCAGTGACGCAGATATTCTGATCTGCACAAAGTCGGATCTTGTGGTACGGGATATTGATCTGCTGAAGAAGCTCGGACGTGTAACCGTTTCATGGTCGATCAACACACTAGATGAAAATTTCAAGAACGATATGGACTCTGCTTCGAGCATTGAGCGGCGTATCGCTGCTATGAAGCAGGTATATGAAGCAGGTATCCGTACAGTCTGTTTTGTATCCCCGGTATTTCCCGGTATCACGGATTTTGAAGCAATCTTTGAGCGGGTAAAGGATCAGTGCGATCTGTTCTGGCTCGAAAATCTCAATCTTCGAGGCGGTTTCAAAAAGACAATTATGGATTATATCGCCGAAAAACATCCTGATCTTGTACCACTTTACGACGAGATCTATAACAAGCATAACCGCAGCTACTTTGAAGCACTTGAAGTAAAAGCTGCGGAAATGGCTAAGAAGTATGATTGTGCCTTTGTGGATAATGAAATGCCTTATGGCAGAGTCCCGCAGGGACATCCGGTGATCGTGGATTATTTCTATCATGAGGAAATCCGAGGGACAGAGAATACCGGAAAAAGAAATCGCTAACTTCGCGTTTGTGGAGCGAAGCAGAACAATGAAAGCCCCAGTGGGGCTTTTAAGTGACAGAACGGTTTTGCGGCAGCAAGATGGAGGGGCCTCGCCCCGACAAGTTCAGGTTTGCCTTTCCTTGACAATGCACTGCCGCAAAAGTCCTCAGACGGTTGTCTGGGGATTTTTTATTTGTGGTGGATGGTACAGGATGGGAACCGCATCTGTTTTCCCCGCAAGGTTTTCCATTGCATTTCATAGAAAAGTGTGTTTCAATAAAAAGAGCCATACGGCGACCAGACGCAGTGAGAAGGTGGGTGCAGGATGTTCAAAATTGCGATCGTAGAGGATCAGGAAGAAACACGGGAAAGCCTGAACCGTTTCGTCCGGCAATATGCGCAGGAGCAGGGCCTGCAGGTGGAGATCAGTCTCATCACAGACGGTGCCGAGATCGCAGAGCACTATACGCCGGGATTCGACATCATTTTTATGGACGTGGAGATGCCACGGCTGGACGGTTTTGGAGCAGCCGAAGCCATCCGGGCCGTGGATGCGGATGTGGTGCTGGTCTTTGTGACCAACATGGCACAGTATGCCATCCGGGGCTACGAGGTGGATGCACTGGATTATGTGCTGAAGCCGGTGAACTATTACCAGTTCTGCACCAAGCTTTCCCGCGCCATCCAGCGGGTGCAGCGGCGCAGAGGCGGGCAGGTGGTGCTGCAGCTGGCGGGCGGCGGCATCCAGCTGCTGGACACCGCTGATATCTATTATCTGGAGACCCACAGCCGGATGCTGTACTACCACACCTCCAAAGGCGAGTTCGCGGCACGCGCCAGCCTGCAAAGTGCCGAAAAGCAGCTTGCCGAGTATCATTTTGTCCGCTGCAACCAATGCTATCTGGTCAATCTGGCCTACGTCAAGGGCATTGAAAACGACTTTGCCCTTGTGAAAAACGACCGGCTGGAGATCAGCCGGAGGCAGCGGACGGCCTTTCTTACCGCAGTAGCGTCCTACATGGGAGGTGTGCTGTGACCACATCGCTGCTGAACAGCCTGCTCCGGGCGCTGCTGCGCTGGGGCGCGGCGCTGGTTTTTTGCCTACCTTTGCGGCATCGGCCCCATTTCTGGGCCCGCGCCTGCGGGATGCTGCTCCCACTGCTTTTGTTGGCGCAGCTGCTGGACCCGCTGGCACAGTCCACAACACTGTGGCAGCAGCAGCTCCTGCTGCTGGTACTTTACGTTTCCTTTTTTGCGCTGCTGGGCTGGATGATCTATCTGTGTACGGATATCAATAAAAAAGGTGCCCTGTACTGCGCAGTATGGAGCCTGCTCATCGCGCAGTGCGCTTACGAGAGCTGGTGCTTTCTGGAGCTGCAGTTTACCCGGTATGGACACCCGCTGAACATGGCTTCCCCCTGGGCGGTTCTGGTGCAGCTGCTGTCCGGGGCGGTATTTTTTGCGGCGGTGTACATCCTGCTGGCGCGGCAGCTTCCTTATAAAGGAGAATACCACATCGGGCCCCAGCAGCTGTTCAGTGCGTTCTTCATTGGCATCCTGTTCATGGTGCAGGCCGCCGTGCTGGACAATGCCCGCGCCGAACATACTCCGCTGAGCCTTACCGTTACCATTCTGATCGGGCAGTTCTATTTTATCACCCTGCTGTATTTTCAGAGTGAGCTGTTCAAGAAGTCTGCCATGGAAAAAGAGATGAATGAACTGAACCTGCTGTACGAGCGGCAGCGCCAGCAGTATCAGGTGGCCCGGCAGAACGTGCAGATCATCAACAAGCGCTGCCATGAGCTGAAGGTGCAGATTGCCAATCTCCGCAAGCTGTCGCCCGAAGCGGTACCGCCGGAGTGCATTGATGAGGCCGAGCGCGCGGCCCGCCTGTATGACGCGAACCGCAACACCGGCAACGAGGTGCTGGATGTGGTGCTGACCGAGAAGAGCCTGCTGTGCGAGTCCCGGGGCATCCAGCTGAATGCTGTGGCAAACGGCAGCTGTCTGGGCTTTTTTGAGGCGGGGGATCTGTACGCATTGTTTGCCAATGCGCTGGATCACGCCGTGGAAAGCGCCGTGCAGGCCTCCCGGCCGGAGTGCCGGGTCATCGATCTGCTGGTCTGTGTGCGGCAGGGTTTTGTGGTGGTGAACATCATCAGTCCGCTGCGCCCGCCGGAACAGCAGGCAAACCGCTCTGCACAATACGAGCTGAAGGTGATCCGTCGCATCGTGCAGAAGTACAAAGGCACTTTGACTCTGGAAGAACAGGGAGAGTTTTTTGCGGAAAAGATCATCTTTCCACTGCAAAAATAAGTTAAGAAAACGGCAGCCGCCGCAGAAGTTCCGGAAACGGAAGGACTGCGGCGGTTTTCTTTTTGCGGTTTGTTGGATACATCTGCTTGTGAAAAACTCACAAATATATTAGTTCACATTTGGCAACCCAAAACCGAATGCGCACGCAAAACGACCGATTTTCGCACGCATCTTGCGAAATACGGTCACTCTGATAAAATAATGACAAAGAACTGAAAGCAAAAAAAAATCACTGTACCACAGCAAAAACAGGAGGAATCGGATGCGTAGTATTGCAAAGCTCATGAAGGACTGGCAGTTCACCGGCCCGAACGGCGTTACCACCGCCGTAGAGCTGCCCCATACATGGAACGCCCGGGACGGTCAGGACGGCGGCAACGATTACTGGCGGGGCTGCTGCACCTACTGCACCTGCTTTGCAGCACCGGTGTACGACCCGGCACAGCAACAGGTATGGCTGCAGTTCGAGGGCATCAACGCCAGTGCCGCCGTACTGCTGAACGGTCAGCAGCTCTGCACCCATGACGGCGGCTACTCCACCTTCCGGGCAGAGGTCACGGAACTGCTGCAGGCAGAAAACCAGCTCACGGTGCGGGTGGACAACAGCGTCAACGACCGCGTTTACCCCCAGAAAGCGGACTTCACCTTCTACGGCGGCATCTACCGGGATGTGAGCCTGCTGGTGGTGAACAAGAACCACATCGCACTGGGACACTTTGGCGATACCGGCGTGAAGATCACCCCGGCCCTGCAGGAGAACAGCGCCGACATCCGGGTGGAAACGCTGGTGGAAGGCAGCGGCACCGTGACGGTGGAGCTGCTGGACACCGAGGGCCGCACCGTTGCAAAGGGCGAAGGCGAAAATGCTTCCCTCCATCTGGATGCTCCCCACCTGTGGAACGGCGTCAAAGACCCCTACCTGTACACCTGCGTGGTTCGTCTGCTGCAGGACGGCCAGCCGGTGGACGAAGTGACCACCCGGGTGGGTCTGCGCAGCTTCTCTGTGGATGCTATGTGTGCAGCGTGCCCTTCTTCCTGCTCACCGTCCGCACCAGCCAGAAGGAAGGACAGAAGGCCAGCCTGATGAAGTACGTCAGCGTGGCACTGGTGTGCTATGTGGGCGTGCTGGTGCTGCTGCTGCTCTGGGGCCGCGGCGATGCCTTCACCCTGTCCATTCTGGGCGAGAATGGCCTTTCCATCAATCTGTACACCATCCTGTTCATTGCCTTCTTCGGCATCGGCTACGGTGCCTACTACGCCACCGCCGATATGCCCATCCCCATGGTGGCCGACTGCTCCGACTACGAGACCTACCGCAGCGGCAAGTATATCCCCGGCATCATGGGCACCCTGTTCAGTCTGGTGGACAAGCTGGTGTCCAGCCTGTCCGCCACCGTGGTGGGCATTGCGGTCAGCTTTGTGGGCCTGCAGAGCCTGCCCACCCAGTATGATCCCTACACCCCGGGCATGAACTGGGTGGTCATCGTGCTGTTCTGCATCATCCCCATGGTGGCATGGGCGGCTACCCTCATCGCCATGAAGGGCTACACCCTGACCGGTGCCAAGATGAAGGAGATTCAGGCCGTCAACGCCTGCCGCCGCGATGCAGTGGCCAAGGGCATGAAGCTGGAAGAGGCCATGGACAAGTGGCAGACCATGGATCAGCTGCCGGCGGAATACCGGAGCTGAGGCCCTGCCTGCCGGGTTGCAGCAGGTGGTGATGGACGATGCTGCCCACCCTGACCGACAGCCAGAAAAAGCTGTACGATAAGATCGCAGCTCTTGCCTGAACTGCTTTCATCCCTGATGCAAACCAGATGAAAAATCCGACGGGCCCCATCCCTTGACTTTGCCTTTGCGGAAGAGTATACTGCGGGGCAGTGAAATATTCGGCTATGACGAGAAAGAGTACCCGGAAAGAATGCCGCAGAGAGCTGCCGGATGGTGCAAGGCAGTGCAGGGCGTCCGTGGGAAGATCCTCTCCGAGCTTTCCGGCTGAATGGGCGGCATCTGCGCCCCAGTAAGCGGGAACGGCAGGCCCCCGTTATCACGGGCCGCGCATTGTTGGATGCGCACTGAGGGGCCGGGCTTTGCACCGGCAATAAGAGTGGTACCGCAGAGGAATTTTTACGCCTTTGTCTCTTACGAACCGTAAGGGGCAAAGGCGTTTTTATTTGCGGGAAAGCCATTTTCCGGATGTTTCATTGTCTTTGCATCCGCAAAAATAAAGTGTTCAGAAAAAAGGAGAGTTCATCATGAAAACACTGGAAAAAGTAAGCGACTTTGTGGGCAAGTACATGGCCGCCATCGTCATCGTGGTGGCGGCACTGGCCCTGTTCTTCCCGGGTACCTTCAGCGTGGTCAAGACCGCATGGGTCAACACCCTGCTGGGCATCGTCATGTTCGGCATGGGCCTTACCCTGAAGCCGGAGGACTTCAAGGTGGTGTTCAGCCGCCCGAAGGACGTCGTCATCGGCTGCATTGCACAGTTCACCCTGATGCCCTTTCTGGCATGGGCACTGACCCAGGTGTTCCACCTGCCCACCGAGCTGGCCATCGGCGTCATCCTCGTGGGCACCTGCCCCGGCGGCACCTCCTCCAACGTGATGACCTATCTGTCCAAGGGTGACGTTGCACTGTCCGTTGGCATGACCGCCGTTTCCACCGTGCTGGCTCCATTCCTTACCCCGCTGCTCACCCTGCTGTATGCCGGTCAGCGTGTGGATGTGAACCCCATGAACATGTTCCTGTCCATCGTCAAGGTGGTGCTGGTGCCCATCGCACTGGGCTTTGTGGTCAACCACTTCTTCCATGCCTTTACCCAGAACGCCGTCCGCGTGCTGCCGCTGGTCTCCACCACTGCCATCGTGCTCATCATCTGCGCCGTTGTGTCCGCAAACTCCGCCAAGATCATGACCAGCGGCCTGCTGATCCTTGCTGTGGTCATCCTGCACAACCTGCTGGGCTACCTCACCGGCTTTGGCGTGGGCAAGCTGCTGAAGCTGGATTCCACCAAGTGCCGTGCAATTTCCATCGAGGTCGGTATGCAGAACTCGGGCCTTGCCACCTCTCTGGCCGCTGCCCACTTTGCACAGTATCCGCTGGCGACCATCCCCGGCGCTGTGTTCTCGGTGTGGCATAACATTTCCGGTGCCATCCTCGCCAACTTCTTTGCCCGCACCGCAGAGAAGAAGGACTGATCTTTCATAAAGCAGCAGGACCCCCGGCAGAGCATTGCGTTCTGCCGGGGGTCCTGCTGTATTTTTTTGAAAAGCCGCTGTAACACTGGTTATTTTCACCAGAAAATGTTATAATTTTCGGTAGACAGACTGCGCTTTTGCTGCGCAGCAGATGCAGGTTTTATAATGAATAGTACGGAGGGTTAAGCGTATGATCATCCAGAGCAAGAAGGTATGGCTTGCCGACCAGTTTGTGCCGGCTGCATTGGAGCTGGAGCAGGGCCGGATCACCGGCATCTTCCCCTATGGGGAAAAGCAGACCGATGTGGACTACGGCTCCAAGCGCATCGTTCCCGGCTTTATGGACATCCACTGCCATGGTGCCTATGAGTTCGACACCAACGACGCAAAGCCGGAGGGCCTGCGCTACTGGGCCAAGCATATCGTCTCCGAGGGCGTGACCAGCTTTCTGGCCACTACCGTCACCCAGAGCGTGGAGGTGCTGACCAATGCCGTGGCCAATGTGGCCGACGTGATGGAGAGCGGCTACGAGGGTGCCGAGATCCTTGGCATCCACTTTGAGGGCCCCTACCTCGATATGAAGTACAAGGGCGCACAGCCGCCGGAGTACATTGCAAAGCCCAGCGTGGAGCAGTTCAAGCACTATCAGGAGGCCGCCCGCGGCCACATCCGTTATGTGACCCTTGCACCTGAGCACGACGAAGGCTTTGCCCTGACCCACTACCTGACCGAGCACGGCGTGGTGGTCAGCATCGGCCACAGCGCCGCCACCTACGAGCAGGCTGTGATGGCATGGGCCAACGGTGCCCGCTCCATGACCCATGTCTACAACGGCATGTCCCCCTTTGCCCACCGTGCAAACGGTCTGGTGGGCGCAGCCTACCGCATCCGCACCATGTACGGTGAGATCATCTGCGACGGTTGCCACTCCACCCCGGCTGCCCTGAACAACTACTTTATGAGCAAGGGCCCGGACTACGCCATCATGATCTCGGACGCACTGATGGCAAAGGGCACCCCCATCGGCAGCGAGTATATCTTTGGCGGCAACCATATCACCATCTACCCGGACGGCAGCGCGCATCTGGACAACGGCACGCTGGCCGGTTCCACCCTGAACATCAACAAGGGCCTGCGCATCCTTGTGGAAGAAGCCATGGTGCCCTTCAACTACGCACTGAACGCCTGCACCATCAACCCGGCCCGCTGCCTGCATCTGGATGACCGCAAGGGTTCCATTCAGGTGGGCAAGGACGCCGACCTTGTGGTGCTGGACGACAACTACGATGTGCTGCAGACCTACTGCATGGGCAAAGCCCAGCTGTAAGTGCCCGGCCAACACGAACAAAGGATGTGGAAACCGCTATGATCCAAATCGCATTCTGCGACGACGACCAGACTGTTCTGGATCAGCTGTCTGCCCTGCTGGAAAAATACCGCACTCAGCGCTGCATCCAGATCCAGTGCACAGCATTCCGCAGTCCGCTGGATCTGCTGGCCGAGATCGAAAAGGGTGTGCGGTATGATATCCTGTTTCTGGATGTCATCATGCCGGCTGAAAACGGCATTACCGTCGCCAAGGAGATCCGCCAGTACGACACTGCAGTCGAGATCATTTTTCTCACCTCTTCCACCGAGTTTGCGGTGGAATCCTATATGGTGGGTGCCTACTTCTATCAGCTCAAGCCCATCTGGGAGGAAAGTTTTTTCCGACTGACCGACTCGGTCATTGCCGAGTGCCGCCGGGCCGACCAGCGCAGTCTGGTGCTGCGGTGCAAGACCGGCATTTCCCGCGTCGAGCTGGATCGGCTGCTGTACTGCGAGGTGCTGGGCCGCACCCTGCTGTTCCACCTTTCAGACGGCGGCGTTCTGGAGAGCACCGGCAGCATGGACGAGCTGGCCCGGCAGCTGGCCCCCTATGAGATCTTTCTGCGCCCGCACCGCTCGTTCCTTGTCAACATGGAATATGTCCAGAACATTTCCAGCCGGGCCGTCACCCTGACCAATCTGGTGCAGATCCCCATTCCCCACGGCAAATCCTCCGACATCCGCCGGCAGTATCTGGAATACGCCTTCCGCCGAAAGCAGGTGATGCTGTGAGCAGCCTCCTGACGGAAGCTCTTTCCCTGTGCAACCTTGCCGCGGTGGGCATTTTCGGCATCGTGCTGTCTGCCGCCTTCTGTGAGATCGAATGGACCCGCCGCCACAAACTCCTGCTTGTGGGATGCACCATCCTGATGCTGGCGCTGCAGGGCGTGGTCAGCCTGCGCTGGGGCACCGGCCTTGCCCGGTATCTCTACCCGCTCATCACCCATCTGCCGCTGTGGCTGCTGCTGGCCGCCATGACCCGCCGTGCGCTATGGCCGCTGGTATCCGTGCTGACAGCCTATCTGTGCTGCCAGCTGCGGCGCTGGGCCGCGCTGCTGGTCATTGCGCTGTTCCCGGCGGGCGGCACCGTACTGCAGGACGCCACCGAGCTGATCGTCACCCTGCCGATCCTTCTGGTGCTGATCCGCTGGATCGCACCGTCGGTGCGGGCGCTGTCCCGCTCCCCGCTTTTGCTGCAGCTGCAATTCGGCATGATCCCGCTGCTGAGCTATCTCTTTGACTACTTTACCCGCATCTACACCGACCTGCTTTCCAGCGGCAACCAGGCGGCGGTGGAGTTCATGCCCTTTGTGTGCAGTCTGGCCTATCTGGGCTTTGTGCTGCACACTACACAGGAGCAGCAGCTGCGCAGCCAGCTGGAACAGACCCGAAACAGCCTGAACCTGCAGGTGGCTCAGGCCGTGCGTGAGATCGAAGCCATGCGGGAGAGCCAGCGCAAGGCCAGCACCTACCGCCACGACCTGCGCCATCATCTGCAGTATCTTTCCGCCTGCATCGAGAACGGCCGCACGGAAGCCGCACAGGAGTACATCCACAGTGTGTGTGCCGAGATCGAAGCCAGCAAGGTAAATGTTTACTGCGAGAACGAGGCTGCCAATCTCATCCTCTCCTCCTTTGCTGCCCGCGCACAGCACGATGGCATCGATTTTCGGGTCCATGCAGCCATCCCGCTGGTGCTGCCGCTGCCGGACAGCGATCTGTGCGTGCTGTTTTCCAACGCGCTGGAAAACGCCCTGCACGCCGGGCAGCGCCAGAAGCAGGCCGGAAAGCCCGCTGTTGTGGAGACCACCGCCTACGAAAAGAACGGCAGGCTGTTTGTGCAGATCGCGAACTCCTGCTCTTTCCCGGTCCAGTTCGACGCGCAGGGCGTTCCAACCACCAGCCAGCCCGGCCACGGCCTTGGCGTGCGCAGCATCTGCGCCATTGTGGAGCAATACGGCGGCATGTACAGCTTTGCCCGGCAGCAGGATCAGTTCGTGCTGCGCATTTCCCTGTAAAAGGTCGATTCAATGCATTTTATGGGCGGTTCATGCCAAATACCCTTCTGCCGCACATTTTGTGTTATAGTAAGCTCAGACGACTGTACTGCCGCCCGATTTTACTTCTTTGAAGGGAGGTCTCCTGTATGATATACGTACTCATCCCATTGCTGCTTCTGCTTGCAGTCTGGGTCGGCGCAGTATATCGCCGTCTCCGTGAACTGGACGATAACATCAAAATTGCCATGGAACAGATCGGCCTGCAGCTTTCCTCCCGCTTCCGCGCACTGGAAGCGCTTCTGGAACTGCTCCGGAGCTATGGCCCTTCGGCCCAGCTGGTGCTGCCGCCGCCCTCCATCCATGCGCTTTCCACACCGGCACAGGTGCTGGAACAGGAACAGCGGCTTGCGCAGGCCATGAGCTATGTGACCGCCGTGGCCGAGAGCCGCCCGGCCATCAAGGCAGACAAGACCTACCAGCGCTGCATCGAAGCGGCCAACTGCTACAACCGCATGATCTATACCAGCAGCCTGATCTACAACGATTCGGTCACACGGTTCAACAACACCCTGAAACAAAAGCATTTTGCCCCGCTGGCCGGGCTTCTGGGCTTTGCCCCGCGGGAATATCTGCAGTTTGCACCGGACGCCCCGGTGGTCTGCTCTGCCCAGCCCACCCCGCCCACTCAACCGCCCACTCAACCGCCCACTCAAAAAGAACCCGCCTGAGATCGTTCCGGCTGTGAGCCCACAAAAACAAAAACAAAAGCAAGTGCCGCACTCTTTTCAAAAACCAGCGTTTTTGATGGAGATGTGTGCACTTGCTTTTTTATGTCGTTTGGTCTTTCAGCTGCCGTTCCTGCTGACCGGGCAAAATGTCCTGTCTATTCACGCAGCTTATGGGAAGCAGCTTCTTATTTATTCGTGATCCGGTTGAAGCGCTGCCTGTCCTCTTCGTCCTTCTTCGGCTCCGGCTTATCCGCCGGGGTCAGACGCACTTCGGTCACGCGGCGCTTGGCCGTGCGGGTAACGACACCGTCGTACTCGCCCAGCGTGAACCGGTCGCCCACCTTGGGCAGATGGCAGGTTTTTTCCTGCACCAGACCGTTCACCGTATTGGAATCGATATCCTCATCCTCCGGCAGGCCCAGCCTCTCATACAGGTCGTCCACACCGGCACTGCCCAGCACGATCCAGCTGCCATCCGACTGCCTGCGGAAGTCCTCGGTCGCTTCGTCGTGCTCGTCCCAAATCTCGCCTACCAGCTCTTCCAGAATATCTTCCAGCGTGATGATGCCCTCGGTGCCGCCGTACTCGTCCACCACCACCGCCATGTGATGGTGCTGCTCGCGCAGGGTGCGCAGCAGCTGGGAGATCTGGGTGGAGCCGGTGGTATAAAGGGTGGGCTTCACAAGGTCTTCCAGCGTTGTATCCTTGCGCAGACGGCCAAGGTAAAAGTCCTTTTCATGTACCACACCAATGATGTTGTCAATGGTGCCGTGGTAGACGGGCAGACGGGAATATCCCGATTCCGCAAAGGTATCGGCCACCTCATCCAGCGAGAGGTCGTCCTCCACCGCGATCACATCCACGCGGGGCGTGAGGATCTCCTCCACCTCCACATCGTCGAACTCAATGGCGCTGCGGATAAGCTGGCTTTCCCGGTCGGTCAGCTCGCCGTCGTTCTCGGCCTCGCTGACCATGGTCATCAGCTCACCCTCAGTGATGGTGTCCTCCTCGGTGCTGTGGATGAAATGCCCCAGCAGGCGCTTCCACTGGGTGAACAGCCAGGTCAGCGGGGTGAACAGGATCAGCAGCAGGTTCAAAAAGGGCGAAACCGCTGTGGCAACTGTCTCCGGCATCTCCTTTGCAAGGCTCTTGGGAGTCACCTCGCCAAAGATCAGCACCACAATGGTCAGCACGAAGGTGGACACCGTCGCGCCCCGCTCCGGGTCCAGCAGGCGGGTGAACAGCACTGTGCCAATGGATGCTGCGGCAATGTTGACGATATTGTTGCCGATGAGGATGGTGGAGAGCAGCTTGTCGTACTTTTCCGACATGGCCAGCACGCGGGCTGCTGCTGAATCGCCGTCCTCAGCACGGCTTTTCAGGCGGATCTGGTTCAGGGAAGAAAATGCGGTCTCAGAGGCGGAGAAAAAGGCGGAAAATGCCACCAGAATGATCAACGCCGCCAAAAGCGTAATACTGCCATCGTCCATAAAAAGGGAAATCACACTCAACTTTCTGTTTTTTTATTAAAGAACAGACTCCCTCAGTCTGCTTCGCAGCCAGCTCCCTCAAAGAGGGAGCCTTGCCGCGCGATGACGGAAGGAGTTCTTTCCGTATACAAAAATGTGCTCCCCATCGTTGCTGTTCCGCGATGAAAAGCACATCAATGTTATTTGTAATCATACCATATTCTGTACGGTGGTGCAAGCTTTCTGGCCGCAAAGTCCGTACAAAACAGGTAAAATCCGCGTTATCGCAGGGTCAAAGCGCCATTCTCGCAGTCTACCGTCAGGGTGTTGCCCTCGGTATAGCTGCCCTGAATGATGGCCTTGGCGATCAGGGTCTCCACGCGGCTCTGGATGAACCGCTTGATGGGACGTGCACCATAGACGCTGTCGTAGGCAGAATCGATGATGAAGTCCTTGGCGGCGGTGGTGACCTCCAGCTTGAGGTGCTTGCCCTCCTCCATGCGCTTGCGCAGATCCTGCAGCTGCAGATCCACGATCTTGCGCATCTCGTCCTTGGTCAGGCTCTTGTAGTAGACGATCTCATCCAGACGGTTCAGGAATTCGGGGCGGAACTTGCTCTTCAGCAGCTGGTCGATCTGGTGCTTTGCTTCCTCGCTCAGCTCGTTGGAGCCGTTGGCACGGCGCTGCTCCAGATCGTTCAGGATGATGTCGCTGCCCAGATTGGAGGTGAGGATGATGACCGTGTTCTTGAAGTCCACGGTGCGGCCCTGACTGTCGGTGATGCGGCCATCGTCCAGCACCTGCAGCAGGATGTTGAACACATCGGGATGGGCTTTTTCCACCTCATCGAACAGCACCACACTGTAGGGCTTGCGGCGCACAGCCTCGGTCAGCTGGCCGCCCTCTTCGTAACCGACGTATCCCGGAGGCGCGCCGATCAGACGGCTGACGCTGAACTTCTCCATATACTCGGTCATATCGATTCGCACCATGTTGCGCTCGTCGTCAAACAGTGCCTGTGCCAGTGCCTTGGCCAGCTCGGTCTTGCCCACGCCGGTGGGGCCGAGGAACAGGAAGCTGCCGATGGGGCGGTTGGGGTTGGCGATACCGGCGCGGCTGCGCAGGATGGCCTCGCTCACCTTGGTCACAGCCTCGTCCTGACCGATGACCCGCTGGTGCAGCACATCGTCCAGATGCAGCAGCTTCTCGCGCTCACCCTCCACCAGCTTCTCCACCGGGATGCCGGTCCAGCGGGCCACGATGCGGGCGATCTCCTCGTCGGTCACGCGGTCACGCAGCAGGCTGTCCTCTTTCTTGGCGGCGGCGATCTTCTCTTCCTCTTCCAGCTGTTTCTGCAGCTGCGGCAGCTTGCCGTATTTCAGCTCAGCAGCCTTGTTCAGGTCGTACTCACGCTGAGCCTTTTCAATGTCGGCATTGGTCTGCTCGATCTGCTCACGCAGGGATTGCACCTTGCCGATGGCGTTCTTCTCGTTCTCCCACTTTGCCTTCATGCTGCGGAACTTGTCCTGCAGCTCGGCCAGCTCCTTTTCCAGATCCTTCAGGCGGCTCTGGCTCAGGGCGTCGGTCTCCTTTTTCAGGCTCACCTGCTCGATCTGCAGCTGGGTGATGCGGTGGGCCAGATCGTCCATCTCGCTGGGCATGCTGTCCATCTCGGTCTTGATCATGGCACAGGCTTCATCCACAAGGTCGATGGCCTTATCCGGCAGGAAACGATCGGTGATATAGCGGTCGGACAGGGTGGCAGCGGCGATCAGGGCGCTGTCGTTGATCTTGACGCCGTGGAACACCTCGTACCGTTCCTTCAGGCCACGCAGGATGGAGATGGTGTCCTCCACGGTGGGTTCATCCACCTGTACCGGCTGGAAGCGGCGCTCCAGAGCGGGGTCTTTCTCGATATACTGGCGGTACTCGTCCAGCGTGGTAGCACCGATGCAGTGCAGCTCGCCCCGGGCCAGCATGGGCTTGAGCAGGTTGCCCGCGTCCATGGCGCCGTCTGTCTTGCCGGCGCCCACGATGGTGTGCAGCTCATCGATGAAGAGGATGATCTTGCCCTCGCTCTTCTTCACCTCGTTCAGCACGCTCTTCAGGCGCTCCTCGAACTCGCCGCGGTACTTTGCACCGGCCACCAGAGCGCCCATGTCCAGACTGAACACGATGCGGTCCTTCAGGTTTTCGGGCACATCGCCGCGCACGATACGCTGTGCAAGACCCTCTGCAATGGCGGTCTTGCCGACGCCGGGCTCACCGATCAGGCAGGGGTTGTTCTTGGTCTTACGGGACAGGATGCGGATCACGTTGCGGATCTCCTGATCGCGGCCAATGACGGGGTCCAGCTTCTGCTTGCGGGCAAGGTCTACCAGATCCTGACCGTATTTCTGCAGGGCATTGTAGGTATCCTCCGGGTTGTCATTGGTGACGCGCTGGTTGCCGCGCACTGCTGTGAGCTGCTGCAGGAACTTATCCTTGGTGATGCCAAAGGCGCGGAACAGTTCTGCCGTGTTCTGATCCTGCTCATTCAGCAGGCCCAGAAACACATGCTCTACGCTGACATAGTCGTCCTTCATGGCCTTTGCCTCGCGGGCTGCGGCGCTGAGCACCTTATCGGTGGCCTGCGAGATATAGACCTTGTCGGGGTCACGGCCGGAGCCGGACACCCGGGGCAGAGTCGAAAGCTTTTCGGCCACGGCGGCAGAAAAGCTGCCGGGGTCCACGTTCATCTTTTGCAGCAGCTGCGGGATCAGGCCCTGCTCCTGCGAAGCCAGTGCGTGCAGCAGATGTTCGGGTTCCAGCTGGTTATGCTGATACTCCACAGCCAGCTGCTGCGCTGCCTGCAGAGCTTCCAGCGTTTTCTGCGTATATTGATTGGTATTCATAAAGTCAAGCCTCCATTCATACCGGAAGGTTTATTTTAGCGGACATGACAGCCGTTTGCTAAAATCCCGGCGCAGAGATGCTGCCAAACGGGAAGCAGCAGCTATTCTTCAGTTGTTTCACGGTTTCGTGCACCTCCTGCCGAACTGGTTTTGCTTGTTTTAGCACTCTATCTGTTCGACTGCTAAAACTATACTCCTGTTTTCCCACTTTGTCAATAGGGTTCATAAAAAGTTTGCAAATCACAATTTTCCCATTCAAAAGAATCTGCCACGGTCAGTGGGTCGGGAGTTTCTCTGAGGACCGTCCGCTGGGGTGGGACCCTGTTGCCGCAAGGCAATAGGGCGGGCGATGGAATGGCCCGACTCGTGTCCGAAGAGAAAGCTGCCGACACGCGGGCCGATTCTACGATAGCAGTTTTATGTAAAAAAGTAAGGCACCGTACAGCTTTTTAGCCATACGGTGCCGTTCTTATTTTATAATGGTATCAGCCCTGCTTTTTCCAGCGGCGCATTACGCCCATGCCCAGCGCATAGGGGCCGGTGTGCACGGCAATGGTGCAGCCGATCTGCAGCAGGCCCACTTCGCACTGTGCGCCGGGGTACTTTGCACGCAGAGCCGCGCGCGTCTGCATCCACAGGCGCTTGCCCTCGTCGGCATCGTAGCCGTAGCCTACGGTGATGCGGTAGTCGTCCGGGGTGCCGCCGTGGGCATCCAGATAGTTCATCAGCTGGTCCAGTGCTTTTTCAAAGCTCTTCTGGCGTCCGCGGGCCACGCCGCCGGAGAAGATCTCGCCATCCTTGAACAGGATCATCGGCTTGATGCCCAGCATGTTGGCTGCACGGCCCGTCACCTTGCCGATGCGGCCGCCCTTGATGAGATAGTCCAGATTGCCTACCGTGAAGAAGATCTGGTTGGTGGCCTTCTCTGCTTCCAGCCATGTCACGGTCTCGTCCAGCGAGCAACCTGCGTCCCGCATGGCCACGGCGTTTTCCACCATGGTGGACTCGGTAACGGTAGCTGCCGCGCTGTCAATGACCTCAATGCGGGCATCGGGGAAATCTTCCAGCACCAGATCCCGGGCATTGCGGGCGCTGCCCACGCAGCCGCTCATCTTGCTGGTAAACACCAGACACAGCACAGCCCGGCCCGCCTCAGCATGGGCACGGAAGATCTGTTCAAAGTCCTCGATGGAGGCAAGGCTGGTCTTGGGGTAGGCCGAGGGGTTGTCCACCATGAACTGGTAAAAATCCCGCACGGCGATCTCGGTGCCCTCCTTGCGGTAGTGCTCGCCGTCCAGCGAGACGTAGAAGGGCACGACCTCAACACCAAGCTGCCGGGCCGTATCCGGCGTCAGGTCGCATGCGCTGTCGGTAATGATATCAAACATCTGTGACGCTTCCTTTTCTGCAACATTCGGGGCTGCCGGGAACATCAGACGCGATGGATGTAAGCCTCACGCTCGGCACCCACCGAGATATAGGTGATCTTGCAGCCAACAGCCTTTTCCAGATATTCCACATAGTCCTGCGCTTCCTTGGGCAGGTCTTCCCACTTGCGGGCCGCGGTGATATCGCAGTGCCAGCCGGGCAGGTACTCCACCACGGGCTGTGCGGTATCCAGAGCTTCACCCATGGGGAAGCGGGTAGTGGTGCTGCCGTCGGTCAGCTTATAAGCGGTGACCATGGGGATCTTTTCCATGTAGTCCAGCACGTCCAGCAGGGTCAGAGCAACTTCATCGCAGCCCTGGCAGAACACGCCGTAGCGGCTTGCCACCAGATCGATGGGGCCCACGCGGCGGGGACGGCCGGTGGCTGCGCCGTACTCGTGGCCAGCCTCACGCAGGTCGTGCTTTTCCTCTTCGGTCATTGCCAGCTCGGCAGCGAAGGGGCCGTCGCCCACGCAGGAGGAGTAAGCCTTCATGACGCCGATGGAGTTGTGCAGCTTGTGGCCCGGGATGCCTGCGCCGATGGGAGCGTAGGCACCGATGACATTGGAAGAGGTGGTGTAGGGGTAGATGCCGAAATCGATGTCGCGCAGAGCGCCCAGCTGTGCCTCAAACAGCACCTTCTTGCCCTCGGCGTCGGCATCGGCCAGATACTGGCCCACATCGCAGATGTAGTCCTTGAAGATGGCGGCATACTTTTCGAGCCATGCCCACATCTCATCCACGCTGATGGGAGCGGCGTTGTAGCTGCCCTCCATCACCAGATTCTTGGAGTCCACCATGGTGACCAGGCGCTTCTTCACCGCGTCGTCCAGATGCAGCAGGTCGCCCATGCGCAGGGTCTTCTTCATGTACTTATCACCGTAAGCGTAGGCAATGCCGCGCTTGGTGGAGCCGAACTGTGCGCCGGTCTTGGACAGACGGGCTTCTTCCAGACCATCCTGCTCCACATGGTAGGGCATGGTGATGGTTGCACGGTCGGAGATCTTCAGGTTTGCCGGGCTGATCTCAACGCCCTGCTCCCGCAGCTTGTTGATCTCGCCATCCAGATGATGCGGGTCGATGACCATACCGTTGCCCATGACGCAGACGACATTGGGGCGCAGGATGCCGGAGGGCAGCAGGTTCAGCACGAACTTGCCGCGCTCGTTCTTCACCGTGTGACCGGCGTTGTTGCCGCCCTGATAGCGTGCAACGATGTCATACTCCTGGCTGATGAGGTCGACCATGCGGCCCTTGCCTTCATCGCCCCAGTTGATACCCGTAATTGCAGTAAGCATAATAAATGACCTCTTTATCATTTTTTCAAAAGACAGCCTTTTCCGTGCACCTTGCCCGGGATACGCCACCTTGGGAAAGCGCACCGGCGCATCATGCACGCACCAATGCTAGTATAGTATAGCACAGTTTCCCGCGCAAAAAAAGAGGAAAGCGCAGCTTTGAGCTGCGTTTTCCTCCAAAAAAGTGCGCGTAAAATTGTGCGTTCAGCTGCGGGGCTTCTCAAGGTCGGCACGGAGGGTCACCTTGTGGATGGTGCCGTCCGGCTCCTGAATGGAGGTGTTGGCCAGCTGTGCGCGCAGGCTGGCCTTCATATCATCGATGTACTCGCGGCGCAGGGCCTGCTGCTCTGCCTTTTCGGCCTCGGTCAGGCCGGTGGTCTTGCTCTTTTTTGCCAGCTCGTTGATGCGGGCGATCTTTTCCTGTGTCATGGGGCCTCCTGTATTTTCAAGCAGAATATGTTATAATAAGAAAATAAACCCTCTCAGTCATTGCTATGCAATGCCAGCTCTCCCGAAGGGGCGAGCTTTTTAAGGAATTTTCTCAATCAGTATAGCAAAGGATGATAAAAATGGCAACTCAATTGAATTTTGCACAGCAGATGGATGCCGTGCTCAAGGAGCTGGGCGGCACCCGTCCGCGCCTGCTGCTGCACGCCTGCTGCGGGCCCTGTTCCAGCGCCGTGCTGGAACAGCTGTGCCAGTATTTTGAGATCACGGTGCTTTACTATAACCCCAACACCTGGCCTGCGGAAGAATACCACCGCCGCGGCGAGGAACTGAAGAAATTCGTGGCGGCAGCCCATCCTCTGGGTGTGACCGTGGTGGAGGACCACTACGACCCGCAGGAGTTCTACTCCGCCGTCACCGGCCTTGAAAACGAGCCGGAGCGGGGCAGTCGGTGCACGGTCTGCTACCGGCTGCGGATGCGCCGGGCGGCACAGTACGCCAGTGAAAACGGCTTTGACTGGTTCACCACCACGCTGTCCATCAGCCCCCACAAGGACGCCAAGCGTATCAACGCCATCGGGCAGGAGCTGGAGGCAGAATTTGGGGTCAAGCATCTGCCCTCAGACTTCAAAAAGCACAACGGCTACCTGCGCAGCCTGCAGCTTTCGGAGGAATACGGCCTGTACCGGCAGGACTACTGCGGGTGCGAGTTCAGCGCAAAAGCACGTGGCATTGAGAAATAACCCTCTCAGTCATTGCTGCGCAATGCCAGCTCCCCCGAGAAGGGAGCTTTTTCTACTTCCCAACGGTTATTTTCTTTACTGAAAAGAGAATACCAAACGGTTTTAGCGCATAAAGCTCCCCCCCCCTTCGGGGGAGCTGGCGCGATAGCGCCTGAGAGGGTTTATTCCTCCGGCAATCTAGCTACCAGCAGGGTGAAAATAATCAGCCCCACACAGGGCACGATATTGGACGCCATACCGGCGGCAAGGCCCGCCTTTTCGGCCACGATGCCGATGATCCACGGCATGAGGATGGCACCGCTGGACGCCGCCGGCAGCATGATGCCCATGCTGGTAACGCTGGTCATGCGGCCTGCACTGGCGACCGCAGTGGGGTTCAGACCTGCCATCGAGAATGCAAATGCAAACAGCAGCACAATGGCCATGCCCTGCGTGTCGGCCCGCACCAGCAGCACATAGAAGAAGGTGCACAGCACGCTCATGCCCACCATGGCCTTACGCGGGTTCCTGAACGGGAACACGAACGCAATGAGCAGGCGTGCCACCAATGTGGCACCCCACATCACCGTGACGGTGTAGGCCGCCAGCGAACCAGCAATGATGCCGCTGCCCTTAAAATAGGTCACCATCCAGCCGGTAACGCTCTGCTCCGCCGCGTTCTGGCAGAACAAAAGGCCGGTCAGCAGCCAGAAGCGCGGCGCGTGCAGAAAGCTCCAGTCGATGACCTCTTTCGTCCGGGCTGTTTTCTGACTCCCGCCGCCCAGCGGAGTAAATCCATACACCAGCCAGAGCATCAGGCCCAGCACTGCCAGCAGGAATACTGCCAGCGCGGTGCTCACCCTTGCCGCCGCTGCAATGAGGAAAGGGCACAGCAGCGCACCGCAGGCGTAGCAGCTGTGCATCAGGTTCATGCCCCGGGTGCGGTTGGCCGAGTTATCGCTGACCAGAATGGTGCAGGTGTTCATGACGCTGCCCTTGGCGATGCCCACCAGAAAAAACGCCAGCGCCAGCACCGCCACGGCACCCGTCAGGCCCATCAGGCTGTAGCCCACCGCGTAGCCGATGGTCAGCAGCAGCACGCTGCGTTTCATGCCCAGCGCACCGGGCAGCACGCCCACCAGAAACCCGGCGATCAGGTTGCCGATGCTCATGAGCGAGAGCAGGGTTCCGGTCATGCCGTAGGCAAAGCCGTACTCTTCCTGCAAAAGGCTGACCACAACGCCCGCACTGATGGCGCAGATGCCGCTGAAGAAGAAGGTAAGAAAGCCTGTATTCCGCAGGCGTGCAGACTGTTGTTCCATAATCGTCCTCTTTCTGTGAAAATATCCTCCTTCTATTTAACCATAATTCCGCCTCATTGCAACCGGATTTTCTTACAAAAAGTTGCAAAAAGCCCGCCGGGGCATGGACGATTTAAAATGCCCTCCGCGTTGCTCTGGGCATAATTCAAGGAAATATTACTCTGGATTTCGGTAGAACGGAACGCCTGCGGGCGTTCCGTTCTACCATTTTCACAAGAAAGGTCGCAGAGATGAGATGCATTTTCCCGTCACAGCCCCTCTCGTGAAAAAAGCGTTTGGAGCGCTCCGCAGAGCTTGTCGGGGCAACACCCCTCCATCTGCTTACGCAGACCGCTCTGCCGCTTAAAAGCCCCACTGGGGCTTTCATTGCTGCGCAAATGCGGTCACTCCAAACGCGAAATTAAAAATGATTTTTCCGCTGAAGATGCCCAGAGCAACGCGGAGGGCATTTCCAATCATTTTCTATGCAAAAAGCCCGCCGGGCATCGCTGCACGGCGGGCTTTGGTTTTTACAGTTTACTCTGCCTTGGTCTCGGGCTTTGCCTCAGCCTTAGCTTCCGGCTTTGCTGCGGGGGCAGCAGCGGGAGCGGCGGGCTTCACCACCGGCTTCGGGGGATTGGGGTCATCCTTCAGCGGGAAGAGGATGATGTGCTTGGGGCACTTCTGGGCACACATGCCGCAGCCCTTGCACTTGTCATAGTCGATGCGGGCCACGCCGTCCACCACGTGGATAGCGTCAAACTTACAGGTGCGCTCGCACATACCGCAGGCAATGCAGGAGGTGGTGCAGGCCTTCATGGCCACAGGACCCTTGTCCTTGTTGGAGCACATGACCACCGGCTTGCGCGGGCCGCCCACGTCGATCATAATGACCTGCTTGGGGCAGATGTTTGCGCAGGCACCGCAGCCGGTGCACTTGTCCTTGTCCACCTTGGCAACACCGTCCACAATGTGGATGGCATCGAACTTACACACCTTGGTGCAGTCGCCCAGACCAACGCAGGCAAAGGAGCAGGTCTTGGGGCCGCCGTACAGCGCAGCAGCGGCTGCACAGGTCTGGATGCCCTTGTAATCGTAAGCAGGCTTGCAGTGCTCGGAATTGCCCTGGCACTGGACAACCGCCTTCTTTTCCACGGCGCTAGCCGTGCCGCCCATGATCTTGGCAATGGCAGCGGCAGCCTTGGGGCCGCCGGGTGCGCACTTGTCGCAGGGCACGCCGTCCATGACCACAGCCTTTGCGTAGTCCGCACAGCCTGCGTAGCCGCAGCCGCCGCAGTTTGCACCGGCAAGGCAGTTGGTAACTTCTTCAATGCGGGGGTCTTCCTCCACCGCCATGAACTTGGCCGCTGCGACCAGAACGATCGCGCCGACTGCGCCCACGATGGTACACAGGATAACAGCAGATACAATATTCATAATCCTGTTCCTCCCTTACAGCGTGACATTGAACAGGTTTTCGACGATACCGCCGAAGCCCATGAAGGACAGGCTGGTGATTGCTGCTGCGATCAGGGTGATGGGCAGGCCCTTGAAGGGTGCCGGGGGATCGCAGGCTTCCACGCGCTTGCGCACGCCGCTGAACATGACCATGGCCAGCATGAAGCCGCAGCCTGCGCCGATGGCACAGACCAGAGCCTCAATGTAAGCAACACCGAAGCCCATAGCAGCCACATCTGCGCCGTAGTCGCCCACGACCAGAATGGTGACAGCCAGAACACAGCAGTTGGTGGTGATCAGGGGCAGGTAAACGCCCAGAGAGTTATACAGTGCAACCACGTACTTCTTGAGGAAGATCTCGATGAACTGCACCAGAACAGCAATGACCAGAATGAACACGATGGTCTGCAGGTAGCTCAAACCAGCCGGGTCCAGAATGAAGATCTGGATGGGGAAGGTAACGGCCGTTGCCATGAACATGACGAAGATGACAGCGCCGGACATACCAACCGCAGAATCCAGCTTTTTGGAAACGCCCAGGAACGGGCAGATACCGTAGAACTTCACCAGCACGTAGTTGTTGACCAGGATCATGCTGAAGAAGATCGCAGCGAGTTTTACTAACATCTTATTCTGCCTCCTTCTTCAGGTTATCAAGGTCGCAGCAGCTCTTGCGCTCGATGCGGGCGTCCAGCTTGCCTTCCAGCCACACACAGCCGGCCATCAACAGGCCAAAGCAGAAGAATGCGCCGGGAGCCTGCGTCATGATGGAGACCTTGGCAACGCTTTCCGGGATCACCTGGAAGCCCAGCCAGGTGCCGCTGCCCAGGATCTCACGGATGGAGGCCATCAGGGTAGCGGTGAGGGTGTAGCCAACGCCCATGCCCACGCCGTCCAGTGCGGAGTCCACGATGCTGTTCTTGCAGGCGAACATCTCGGCACGGCCCAGAATGATACAGTTGACAACGATCAGGGGCAGGAACACGCCCAGAGCGTTGTACAGGCTTTCCATGTAAGCCTGCATGAACATCTGAACGATGGTCACGAAGCTTGCGATAATGACGATGTAGCAGGGCAGATGCACCTTGCCGGGGATCACCTTGCGCAGCAGGGAGATCATGATATTGGAGCACACCAGCACGAAGGTGAAGGCGGCACCCATGCCCAGAGCGCTGGAAACTGCGGTGGTAACTGCCAGAATGGAGCAGGTACCCAGAACCAGACGCAGAACGGGGTTTTCTTTGATAATGCCGTTGGTAAGGATGCTTACCTTGGACTTATTTTCTTGTGCCATTTCTTACCAACCTCCTTTACGCCAGCTCGTTGTAGCAGTTGACACAGTCATTGATGGCAGCAAACAGAGCGGTGGACGAAATGGTTGCGCCGCTGTAGGCATCGTAATCCTGATTCATCACAATGTTCTGGGTACCATCCATGCCATCGAACTGCGCCAGGAAGTCGTCACTGCTCACGTTGGAGCCGATGCCCTTGGTCTGGGTAGAAGCGTCCACCCAGATGCCGGTCTCGGCACCATTGGCATCAAAGCCCATGATAACGGTCAGGATACCGCCGTCAAAGCCCTTTTCCTCGGCCTTGATTGCAGTGCTGCCGTCCGGAGTCTTGACCACGCCGGTGATGCCGGCGGTGGTGTAATCGGTCACTTCTTCCAGCTCGCTGGCGTCCGAAACGGAGGGCAGCACGCCGACATAAGCGGCCAGAGTGGTGCGCTTGGTGTTCTCGGCAATGACCGGGGCGGTCATGCCGTTCACCAGTGCCAGCAGCAGGCTGGCGATCAGGGAGATAACACTCAGCACAACGATGGGCTTGATGGTGCTCTCCCAGTTGGAAGACTTACTCATTTGCCAGCACCCTCCTTTGCTTTCTTTGCAGGCTTGATGTAGCCATACGGGGTCTGACGGGTCAGATCGTTGATGTAGGGAACCCACAGGTTCATGAACAGCAGTGCGAAGGACACGCCCTCGGTGTAGCTGCCCCAGTAACGGATGGCAAAGGTGACGATGCCCAGTGCCACGCCGTACACCAGCTTGCCCTTCAGGGTGAAGGGGCTGGTAACGTAGTCGGTAGCCATGAACACGGCACCGAACAGCAGGCCGCCGCTCAGCACGGCAACCAGAGCCTCGTGCACGCTGTGGGTAGCAATGAGGTAGAACACGAACATGCTGCCGACGTAAGAAGCCGGGATGGCGATGCTGATGGTCTTGGTGGCCACCAGATAGACAAGGCCCAGCACGATGGCCAGTGCGCAGGTCTCGCCCAGCACACCGCCGTGGATGCCCATGAACAGATCCAGCAGGCTCAGCTTGGACTTATCGGCCACAGCCAGCGGGGTAGCGCTGGACAGCTGATCCACCGCTGCATCCGGGAACACCCACTTGTTCATGGAACCGGCAAAGCTGATGAACAGCACGATACGGCCCACCAGAGCGGGGTTGGCAAAGTTCATGCCGATGCCGCCAAACAGCTGCTTGACGATGACGATGGCCACCAGATCACCGATGATGAGCTGGCCGATGGGCATGCCCACGGGCACGTTCATGGCCAGAATGATGCCGGTGACGACGGCGGACAGGTCGCTGATGGGGTTGGGCTTCTTGAGCAGCTTGCAGTACAGCCACTCAAAGGCCACGCAGGCCACCACGGACACGGCTGTTACCAGCAGTGCACGCACGCCAAAAATGATGGCAGAGGCCACCACGCAGGGGCACAGGGCGACGATCACGTTGGCCATCAGGCTCTGGGTGGTCTCTTCGCTGCGCACATGCGGGGAAGCCGAAACAATAAGCTTCGTATCCATTACTTATTGCCTCCTTTTTTGATTTCACCAAGGTAGAACGCCTTTGCCAGACTCATCATCTGGGTAACAGGGCGCTTTGCCGGGCAGACGAACGAGCAGCTGCCGCAGTTGAAGCAGTAGTCTGCATGCAGCTTGCCCAGCTCCTGCACATCGCGTGCAGCGTAAGCCTGATTGACCTCCACAGGCTCCAGACCCATGGGGCAGTACTCCACGCAGCGGCCGCAGCGGATGCAGGGATTCACCGGTGCAGGCTCTGCAGCGGCCTTGCTCAGGAAGATCAGGCCGGAGGTGGTCTTGGTGGTGGGGTAGTTCAGGTTCTCCACAGCGGGGCCCATCATGGCACCGCCGGCAACCACCTTGCCCAGCTCGCCCTTGACGCCCGCAAAATCGATGATGTCCTGATAGGCAGTGCCCACGGGGACAACGATGTTCTGGGGCTTTGCGCAGGCGTCGCCGTCCACGGTGATGGTGCGCTCGACCACCGGCATACCGGTAGCCAGATACTTGCCAAGGGTGGAGACGCTGGTCACGTTCATGACGATAGCGCCGGCATCTGCGGGCAGACCGCCGTGGGGCACTTCGCGGCCCAGACACTTTTCAATGAGGATCAGCTCTGCGCCGGTGCCGTAGACACTGGGCAGGGGCTTGACCTCGATGGTGCTGTCGCCATTGGTCTTTTTGCACAGCAGGTCGATGCACTCGGGCTTGTTGTTCTCAATGCCGATGACGCACTTCGGGATGCCGGTGTACTGCAGCACGGCCTTGATGCCGCGGATGATATCATCGCTGCAGTTCAGCATCTCCTGCGTATCGCTGGTCAGCCACACTTCACACTCGGAAGCGTTGATCAGCAGGGTATCCACCTGCTGCTTGGGCTGCAGCTTTACGTCGGTCGGGAAACCTGCGCCGCCCAGACCGACCAGACCGCACTCACGCACAGCCTTGAGGAAGCTGGCCTTATCGGTCACTTCCGGTGCCTTGACAGCCGGGTCCACGGTCTGTTTGCCATCGGTCTTGATAACGACAGAGTCGCACATGCGGCCATTGGACAGACGGAAGGGCTCCACCGCGGCAACCGTGCCGGAAACGCTGGAGTGAATGTTTGCAGAGACGAAGCCGCCAGCCTCGCCGATCTTAGTGCCAACGAACACTTCGTCGCCCTTTTTGACCAGAGCTTTGGCGGGAGCGCCGATATGCTGGCTCATGAGGATGCGTACCTGCGCGGGCAGAGGCATCGGGATCGGTTTGCTTGCAGCAGTTGCCTTGTCATGCGGCGTATGCGCGCCAAGCGCCGCACGTTTCAGCTTGTTCAACATGGAATTCAAATCCCCCATTCTGCTTGAATTGCCGCCCCCACGCCCATGCAGGCGCACTGGTACAGGGACAGCAGCTGCTTAACACACTTATTGTATCATTTTGGCGTGGGAAGTCAACGACAATGGCGCAAAAATGATGGATTTTCCTGAACTTTCTTTTCATTTTTTCGTAGTTATATACAACTAACCACCGTATTTTTCTTCCTGCATCCGGTGTTTGCCTTTGTATGCGGATTATGTTATACTAAAGGCAACCAAAAACTGCGGAACGTCCCCCGCTCCGCGCCAGACTTACCAAGGAGGCTTGAAACGATGAAGGTTCTCAAAGCACTGCTCGCCGTCCTCACTGCTCTGGCGGTGGCCCTGACCGCCGCGCTGCTGTTCATTCAGGATAAGAACGCACCCCGTTATATCCAGATCTACGAGAACGAGCAGTAACCCCGCGTCCTGCACAAAAGCATCCCCCAGCCTGAGCGGCACGCCGCTGCCCGGGCTGGGGGATTTGTGGTTTTTTGTGGAAATAATCGGCGCAAAAACTCCCGGCACGCGGAAGGGGTTTTCCATGTGCCGGGAGTTTTACTTAACAGTTTATTCCTTTGGCAAAAAATCAGAACATGACCATAACAACATAGGTCTTGTCACCGAGTTTGCCGCTTGCAAAGCCAACCTTGACATCCTTCGTATCGTTTTTCTTAGCCCCACTGTTAACAATAGCCTGATTAGGCTTCAAATGAATCTGATTGTTCCCATCATAACTAGGCGTCAGGCTCTCCATCATCATCGCATACTTATACTGATTGCCAAAGTTGCTCACAAGGTTCGGGTTCTCAACAAAGGACACAAAGCAGCACTTGTCCTTCAGGCCAGTTGCCTTTGCCACAGCAGCCTCAGCGGTCAGCCAGCCGGTGATCTGGCGGTTCGATACAGCCTTCTGCTGATCGGCAGTAAGCTTACCATATTCGGTCTGTGCATTTGCCAGCAGCACCTGAGCTGCGTTGTCCAGCTCTGTCGTATTTTCAACAGTAGCCCCTGTGCCATACACGCTGTCTTTCAGCATGTTGGTCAGTTCGGTCTTGTAAGCAGCACCAACCTCTGCTTTACCGCAGCCCACCATAGACAGGGCCAGAACAGCTGCCAGAGCGGCTGCTGCCAGTTTCTTGAACAGTTTCATTTTGCATTTCCTCCTGATTATCAGAGTTTTTTCACACCCAAGCGGAACCCCTCCGGCTTGGATGAGTTAAGTTTACCCCCCCCCGTACCCTTTTGTCAATTCGCGGATGCCACAAAAAATGACATGTATTTTTTGCAGTCCCGCGTGATAGCCAACTAGAGTGGTTTTATGTTTTTTCATGGCATACAAAAAACACCGCCGGGTCTCCCTCAGCGGTGTTTTCAGAATTCTTATTTATTTCTGGGCCCTTGCAGCAGGATAATACATCCGGTATAATGTCGTGTATTTTTTGCAGTAAAGCGCACCATCGAAAACGCGGCAGCGCCCTGCCGGAGGGAAAGCCCGGCAGGGCGCTGCACTTGGAGAACTTATGAGGAAAGCAAAAATGCTGAGGTCAGCTGTTTTCAGCAGGGATCTCGGTAATGCGCAGGTAGACGATCGACATCTTGCCGTCCTTCACGGCAATGCCCACGCTGTTGCAGCGGTAATCCACCAAGCCCGCAATCATAGTATCGGTATAGCGTTTGTTCAAACTATAGTTGGTTTCTTCCAGATCGCTGGTCCACACAGCATCGGGACCAGAAAACTTGCTCAGGCTGGATGCTTCAGCGGTATCCTGTGCATTGGAAATGCGCAGGCCCTGCTGGGCCAGAGCGGCTTTCAGCTCGTTAAATGCTTTGGTCTTATCGCCGCCGTTCAGATATGCTTCTGCCAGTGCTGAAGCTTCTTTGCTGTAGGCCGGGGCGGAAACGAAGTTCATCTTTGCGGTTTTCTGCTCGATCACTTCATATACAGCCTGCACGGCCGGGTCTTCCGGGCGGGGACTGGTAGGCACAGGGCCGTTCACACTGCCGCCAGAACAGCCAGCCAGCATCCCTACCGCCAGCACACCGGCCAGCATTGCGGACATCAGTTTTTTAAACAGTTTCATCGTTTTTTCCTCCTGTCCGGTTTATTCCTGTGCAGCTGCATCCGGGAAACGGACATACACGGTGCACTCGTACTTTACTTCTTCCTTGGTATCGGCATTCGTCAGGGTGACGATTGCAATACCCACACGGTTTGCACCCTTCTGGATGATCGTGTTCTTCATGCTATTGACGGAGAGCGGAGCTTTGGCTGCAGTGTCATAAGGGTTCAACTCATACACCAGATACTCTGCACCATCCATCAGAGCAGACACATCCATTTTAGCCTTGTTGATCACAGCAGCAGACGGTTGCGTGGTGTAGTACCGGTGAATCACAGCCGCCTTGGCAATCTCCTGCGCGATGGGTTCCAGTTCAGCACAGTAAACCGGCGTCTTTACATTATATTTTTTACAGGTTTCCGAGACGCCCTGATACAGTGCCAGAGCTTCGGCGTCATTGGGCAGCGGAGTGTTCGGGGCAGCCGGTGCGCCGCTGCATCCGGCCAGCATCCCCATCGCCAGCACACCAGCCAGCAGAGCAGTCATCAGGCGCTTGAACAATTTCATAACAAAATTCTCCTTCCATCGTTGAATGTTTCGGAGCGGATGTTCTCCGACTCCCTTCCTGCTTTTATTGTACCCTCCCCCGGAGATTTTTCCATGGAAGAACTTTTGTTTGATCTGCTCTTTTTTCACGGTTTTTCAGTGAAAAATATCTTTTCTTTTTTGGCACCTGCACTTTCTTTTCGGATACTTTTTTGAATGCATTTTTGTACTCAAATCCCTGATTTTTTCAACAAAAAAACACCGCCGGGTCTCCCTCAGCGGTGTTTTTAAACAAAATATTCCTTTTAGTAATCTTTTTCGCAGCCCAGCAGGTATTTCATGTGCTCAAAGGTGCGGTCATGCCCAAGGTCGCGCACCATCTTCAGCAGCTCTTCCAGCAGGGCGCGGGTCTCCGGATGGAGCAGGTAGTGGGTCTTGCTGCGCTCGTAGTATTCCCACGGGGAAGCATCCGTGTACCTGTCGCCCAGATAGATCTGGCTGGCGGCCACGCGGTCGCACACCATTTCGCACACATAGCGCAGGGGCATCTTCATGCCGGCAAGGCCCGCCTTCCGGGTGCTGTAGTCGATCCAGTATTCCAGATGGTGCTTGTTGCGGCCCTTGTGGTGCAGCCACGCGGAGGAGTAGCCCCGCGCCGCGCGCTCGGCCTCGTTGGGGCTGTGGTCGCCCTGATAGTAGATGCAGCCCGGAATGAACTCGGTAGGGCTGTACTTGCTCAGGTCGTGGGCAAGGCCCTGCTCATAGAGCCCGCAGGCAAAGCAGTATTTCATCACCAGCAGCTTGTGCCGGGTGATGGTCTCAAAATGGCCTTTGATGTTCATGCTGTTATTTCCTCCACTGCACCGTGATGCGTCCCTCTTTCAGCCCGCGCAGATCATTGCTTTCGGAAAAATCCTCCCGGTCCATGGTCAGGTTGGGGTTATAGTAGGGGTCGTGCAGGATGTTCGCCTTGCCGTGCACGGCATACAGCCGCTGCTGCTCGGCGGCAAAGCGCCGGGCCTTCACCGGGTCTTTTTCGTCGCCGCCGCGGCTCTTGCTTTCGTAATGGGTCAGCCGGGCGTAGGGTGTCCATGCAATGCGGTACCCTGCATCCCGCACCCGCAGGCAGAAGTCCACATCGTTGAAGGCCACCGCAAAGGCTTCGTCCAGACCGCCCACTTCGTCCCATACGCTGGTCTTTACCAGCAGGCAGGCACCGGTGACGGCGGAAAAGTCCTGCACCGTGGCAGCGCGGAACATGTAGCCGCTGCCGCCTGCCTTGCGGTATTTGTGGCTGTGGCCCGCGTAGCCGCCAAGGCCGGTCACGACGCCCGCATGCTGCAACGTCTCGTCCGGGTAAAGCAGCTCCGCGCCGCAGATGACCGCGCCGCCGGGGTGGGCGCACTGCCGCAGCAGCTCGGTGAGCCAGTCGGCATTGCGCACCTCCACGTCGTTGTTCAGCAGCAGCAGGTAATCCCCGCTGGCGTACTGTCGGCCAAAGTTGTTGATGCCGGAGAAGTTGAAGCCCTTCTGCGGGTAGTTGACCACCTGCAGGCCGTCGTAGCGCTGCCGGGCTTCCTTATAATAGGTAAAGGTGGCCGGGTCGGTGGAGTTGTTCTCGATGACGATGACCTCAAAGTTCTCCCAGCCGGTTTTGGTCCAGATGCTGTGCAGGCACTTTTCCAAATCCTCGGTGTGGTCCTTATTGGGAATGAGGATGCTCACCTTCGGTTCGCCCACAATGTCCCACTTCACCCGGTAGGTGCTGGGGAACAGGCCGTCCTCCACGGTGCCGGTGCGTCCGGTGCGGGCCAGATGGTCGGCCAGCGCCTTTTTTGCCGCCGCCGCCACATAGGGCTTGGCGTCCGCGCCGCCGGAGGTGGAGCCTGCGTGCACCCGCCAGTAGTACAGCACCTGCGGCACATGGGCCGCGCCGCCGGTCTTTTCGGCAAGGCGCAGGAACAGGTCGTGGTCCTGACTGCCGTCGCACTCCGGGCGCTCGCCGCCAATGGCGTCCCACAGGGCTTTCCGGAACACCGCCAGATGGCAGATGTAGTTGCAGCACAGCAGGTAGTCCGGGGCGTAGTCCGGCTTGAAGTGGGCCACCATGGGCCGCTGGATGCTCTTGGTGAACAGTGCCTCGTCGCTGTACAGAAAGCCGTCCGGCTCGCCGCGCTGCCGCAGCTGCAGAATGGCTTTACCCATGGTGTACAGGGCGTGGGGTGCAAGGATGTCATCGTGGTCGGCAAGGGCCAGATATTCCCCTGCGGCAAGCTCTGCCGCAGCGTTGGTGTTGGCCGCGATGCCCTTGTTTTCGATCTTTTTGTATACGATACGTTGATATTTTGCCTGATATTCCTCTGCGATGCGCTTCACATCGGCATGTTCTGCATCGGAAGCATCCGCAAGGCAGAGCTGACCGTTGGGGGACGTCTGGTTCACAAAGGAATCCAGAAATTCCCGCAGGTATTTTTCCGGTGTGTTATACAGCGGGGTCAGGATGCTGATGGTGGGCAGGCCGCAGTCTGCCGCCGTTTTGCCGGCCATTTCTGCTTTTTGGGCTTCCAGCACCTTTTTTGCGGGCAGATAGCGGGCACGCTTGCCAAAGCAGCGGCGCTTGACAAAGCCCGCGCCCCGTTTGAGCATGGTGGGCAGGCCCTCGTCCCTCGTCAGCTGCACCGCATAGCCTGCCAGCTCTCGGGCTCGTTTCAGTCGTACATTCATATCAGGCCTCGCCGCGCTGCGTTGCCTTGTAGGCTGCGCAGACCGTTGCCGTATCGCCGTTCATTTTCAGGTGGCCGTGGCTCAGCCATGCCACCTTGCTGCACATGCGCTCGATCTGCTCGATGGAGTGGGACACCAGAATGACCGTGGTGCCGCCTGCCATCAGCTCCTGCATCCGCTTTTCGCACTTCTGCTGGAACAGGAAATCGCCCACCGAAAGCACCTCGTCCGCAATGAGGATATCGGGCTTGGTGATGGTGGCAATGGCAAAGCCGATGCGGGCCACCATGCCGGAGGAGTAGTTCTTCAGCGGCACATCCAGAAAGTTCTGCAGCTCGCTGAACTCCACGATCTCATCAAATTTTTCGTCCAGATACTTGGGCGAGAAGCCCAGCACCGTGCCGTTGAGGTAGATGTTCTCGCGGGCGGTCAGGTCCATATCAAAGCCCGCGCCCAGCTCGATGAGCGGGGCGATGGAGCCGCGGACCGTCACCTTGCCCTTGCTGGGCTTGTACACGCCCGCAATGGTCTTGAGCAGGGTGGATTTGCCCGAGCCGTTCAGGCCCACAAGGCCGTAGAAATCGCCGGGCATGATGTCCAGACTCACGTCCTTGAGGGCGTAAAATTCGTCGTACTGCAGGCGGCCCTGCACCATGGCAAGGAAGTATTCCTTCAGGCTCTCATGCTTTTCCTTGGAGAGGTTGAAGCACATGGAAACATTGTCCACTTTGATGATCGGTTCCATTGTTCTTCCTCCTTAAATATGCAGCACAAAGCGGTCCTGCGTTTTGCGGAACACCCACACGCCCACCAGCATGGAGAGCACGGCGCAGCAGCCGCACACCGCGAACATGTTGAAATCCAGCGGGATGCCCCACATCACGGTACGGCGGAAGCCTGTGATGTACCAGTACATGGGGTTCAGCTTGATGATCTGCTGCATGTTGAACCCGCCGATGGAAAAGGTCATCTGGGTGGGATCGTAGAAGATGGCGGAAAAATACAGCAATGCGGTGATGAACACGCTCCAGATGTGCATGATATCCCGGAAGAACACGGTGGCCGCTGCCAGAAGCAGGCCCACGCCCAGACTGAAGAAGAACAGCGTCACCAGCGGGTAGACCGCCTCGATGAGGGTCAGGTGGAAGGGTGCACCGGTGAAGATCATCACCAGCAGCAGTGCCACAAAGCTGAACACGCAGTTCACCATGGCAAAGCAGCACTTTTCCAGCGGGAAGATATACTTGGGGATATACACCTTTTTGAGCAGGGGCGCTGCGCCCAGCACGCTGCTCATGCCGGTGGAGGTGGCCTCGTTGAAGAAGTTGAACAGCAGCTGGCCGCACATCAGGAACACGGCAAAGTTGTCGATGCCGCTGCCCCGCATGTCCATCAGACTGCTGAACACGGCCCAGTACACAAGGCACATGAGCAGCGGGTTCAGAACGCTCCACACCACGCCCAGCACGCTGCGGCGGTATTTGAGCTTGAAGTCACGGCTGACCAGATTCCACAGCAGGTAGCGGTAGCACCAGAAGCCGTTCCACATTGCTTTGAATTTTGCCACAGGCGATCACCACTTTTCAAAATATTCAAACTTCTGTGCAGCAAAGGGCTCGTGCAGCTTGTCCTTTGCGCTGGTCTTGTGCTCACAGCCGCAGTCCGGCCACTGCACGTTCACGGTGGGGTCATCGTAGGGGATGCCGCCCTCGCTGGTGGGGTCGTAGACATCGGTGCACTTGTAGCAGAACTCTGCCACATCGCTCAGCACCAGAAAACCGTGTGCAAAGCCCTCCGGGATATAGAACATCTTCTTGTTCTCCTCGGACAGGGTCACGCCCACCCACTTGCCGAAGGTGGCGCTGTGGGGGCGGCAGTCCACGGCCACGTCGAACACCTCGCCCTTGGTCACACGCACCAGCTTGCCCTGCGTGTGGTTCTTCTGGAAGTGCAGGCCGCGCAGCACACCGCGGGTGGAGCGGCTCTGGTTGTCCTGCACGAACTCCTTATCGATGCCGGCTTCGGCAAACTGATCCTTCTGGTAGGTCTCCATAAAGTAGCCGCGGTCGTCGCCGAACACCTGCGGCTCGATGACCACAACACCGGGGATCTCGGTCTGAGTAAACGTAAACTTGCCCATAGTTTTGTACCTCTCTTTTTGTAAAGCGATTTTGGAAGCGGTCTTTTTCGCGGTGTTCGTCCGCATAAAAGCCGCTTCTCATTTTTATCTGGAAAAGTCTGCTCCTGTGCAGGCTTTTGCGCATGATCACCGGCGGCCGGCCCGGCGCTTTTTCCGCTTTGCCAGCAGCCGCACCACCACAATGGTCACTGCCGCTGCCGCCGCCGTGGACCCCAGCGAAATGCCCAGCAGCCACAGCACCCGGCTTTTGGGCTTTACCGCTTTGGCCGCTTCCAGCTCTACGCCGGTGCTGCCGTCCAGCAGCTGGGCAAGGCCGGTCACTTCGGCTTCCACCCGGACGCTGGTCTTTTCCTGCTTTGTGCCGCCCTTGACGGTGTACACTGCGTACACCTCCGGCTCGGTGCCCAGCAGATAGGTCTCCGGCAGCTCCAGCGCCACTTCCACATCCTCCGCGGTCAGGCCGTCAGCCAGAAGCAGCCGCACGCCGGGGTCGGAGACGGTCACGGTGCCAAGGCTCCCGCCGCCGCCCATCACCGGCAGCTGCGCGGTCACGCCCCGGGCGGGCAGGTCGGTGTAGCCGGTAAAGGTGCTGAAGGCGTAGTCCAGCAGGGTGCGGACATCGTTGTATTTATCGGTGCTCAGCTCGCTCTGCATGGTCACGCAGATGAGCCGGACGCCGTTCTGCTCCGCCAGACAGGCGTAGCTGTAGCGGGCCGTGTTGGTATAGCCGAGCTTGGAGCCCTTGACCGATGTGATATGGTACCGGCTGGAGCCGATGCGCAGCTTGTCCTGCTGGGAAAAGTAGCGGGTCACGGGCTGGATGTTGGTGGGGTCCATGGTGTACATCTCATTGCGGGTGAACACCTGCTCAAAGCCCGGCTGCTCCAGTGCCCAGCGCAGGATCTGCGCCATATCGTAGCAGCTGGTGTAGTGGTCCTCGTCGCTGATGCCATGGGGGTTGGAAAAGTGGGTGTGCGCAAGGCCCAGTTCCTTCACCTTTGCGTTCATCTTCTCCACGCCGTCCGCGATGGTGCCGCCGCCGAAATATTCGGCCAGCAGGTTGGCGCCGTCGTTGGCGCTGGCCATCTGGGTGGCATACAGCGCATCCGTCAGGGGGACCTCTTCGCCTTCAAGCAGGGCGATGTGGCTGGAATCGGTGCCTGCCAGCGAGTACACATCCTCGTGGCTCACGGTCAGCTTTGTATCCTCCCAGCTTCCCTGCGCCTTTTCGCAGGCAAGACCCAGCGTCATCACCTTGGTGATGGACGCCGGGTGCAGCTCTTCGTTCATATTCTGCTGTGCCAGCACAAGGCCGGTGTCTGCATCGATGATGCAGTAAGCGCGGGTGGCACCAAGGGCAGGGCCAGCCGCCGCAGCCCCCGGCACGAACATACAGAACACAAGCAGCACAGCACACAGCGCTGCGGTCAGTTTTTTCATCTGGTTTTCTCCATCGAAGCTTATTCTGCCCGGCCGTACTGCACCGGCAAAGCATCAAATTCAGTATACCACATTTTGTCCCGGCTGAAAAGCCATTCAAACGTTGTTTTGCAGCAGAACGGGCTGCAGCTGCCGCCCGGCCAGCGCAGCGTCCAGTGCAGCGGGCAGACGGGCAAAGTCCGCCTTCAGGCTGCTGGGCTTGGCAATGGGGTCATCCTGCCCGTAGGGCACAAAATAGTAATGCTTGCGCTGGAAAAGCCGGGCGATGTTTTCCCCCGACGCTCCCAGCCCATCGTTGGTGGAAATGCCCACCAGCACCGGGCACCCCACCCGCAGCAGGCTCTTTGCCGCCAGCGTCACCGGCGTATCGGAAAGGCCCGCCGCCAGCCTTGCCAGCGTGGCCCCGGTGCAGGGCGCAATGACCAGCGCCTGCGCCATCTGTCTGGGGCCCAATGGTTCCACGGCCTGCAGGGTATCCAGCACCGGGTGCCCGGTAAGGGCCTCCAGCCGTTCCTTCCAGAACGTTCCGGTGCCAAAGCGGGTGTCCTGTCCGGCCGCAAAGCTCATGATGGGCAGCAAGTCCCAGCCCTGCAGCGTCAGCATCCGCGCTGCTTCCAATGCTGTTTCCAGCGTGCAGAAGCTGCCGCACACTGCAAATGCGGCGCTTCCCCTTTTCTGTGTGGTCATGTGCATTCCTCCCGCTCCCGCAAAATGGCCAGCACCGTGCGTGCCACCGCTTCGCCCGCTGTTTCCGGCGCGCAGACCGCCGGCAGGCTCAGTGCATGGATGGCACGGAGGCCCAGCCGCTGCGCTGCCGCAAAATCCGTTCCGCCGGGCTTCGAGGCCAAATCCACGATCAGGCTTCCGGGCCGCAGGGCCGTCAGCACCGGCTCTGTCAGCACCGGTGCAGGGATCGTGTTCACCACCCGGTCAAAGGCCGGGGCCAGAGCGCCCAGCCGGGCCAGCTCTGCACCGCGCAGGCCAAGGCTCTCGGCCAGAGCACGCTGTTCCGGACGCCGGGCGCAGACGGTCACATCTGCTCCCAGCGCTGCCAGCCGTACCCCCAGCGCCTGCCCCACCGGGACAAAGCCCAGCAGCAGGATGTTTGCGCCCCACAGGGTGCGGGTGCTCTCCCGCAGCAGGATGCCGATGCACCCTTCCGCCGTGGGGATGGCATTGTAGATGGCCAGCTCCGGCCGCGCGTAGTAATCCACCAGCTCCACGCCCGCTTCCTGCGCGATGGTCTTTGCCTGCGCCGAGAGCCTGCCGCCCAGCGCCACCGCGCCGGGCTTTGCGGCACGCAGCAGCTCTGCCAGCGGGGTGCGGCTCTCGTCCAGCGGGAGCGGCAGCAGGATGCAGTCTGCCCGCGCCACCTGTTCGGCTCCGCTCACCGCACAGCCCGCCCGTTCCAGTGCCCGGCCTGCCGCCGCCTGCCGGGCATCGGTGCCCACGATCGCAAACCGCTTTGTCTCCATGCCGTTCCCTCCCCTTTTCCGCTGTGCGCCATCCTATGCAGGAAGATGGAAATACGTGAGAGGGACGATTTTGAATGCGCTCCGCGCTGCTCTGCGCATCTTCAGCGGAAAAAAGATTTTAAATTTCGGGTTTCACGGGAAGGGGCTTGGGCGGTGAACAACATGTGCCGGTTCCCGCAAGGTCAAGCCCCCTTTTTGAAGCAGAGCGAGCGGAGCGTTCCCAGCAAAAAGCTCCCCCGGCAGCCGCCGGAGGAGCTTTGGATTTTATTCATAACACGGATGCGCCGCCCTGACATTCGGCACATCTTTTATTTTACGAACTTTGCCACGGCACGGGCTACGATGCCGCCCAGAATGCCGGAGACAAGGAACTCGGCCACGCCCTGCACGCCGACCAGCAGCACCACGAACATAAAGGGGTTCGCAGCGCCCTTGACGGACACCAGGTTCTGCACGTAGTCGCAGCCATAGAAGGCCAGCACGATCCAGCCCATAAAGAACACGGTGTTCAGGAAGGGTGCACTCATGGCGCTGAGGATGTAGCTCCAGGTGCCGGGCTTGTCAAAGCGCTTCAGACCGCTGAAGATCAGGCCGCAGCACAGGCCCATCAGCACACGCATACCCACACACAGGATAAAGGTGTTGACGGGGCTCACCTGAAACAGTGCGCCGGTCATGGCGGAAGCACCGGTGATGGCGTCATAGAAGCTCACTGCGCCGAACACGCCGCCCAGCAGCGCACCCACCGCCGGGCCCATGGTGATGGCGCCCACTGCGATGGGAAGGGTCAGGAAGCTCATGTACAGCGGGCCCACAGGCACACTGCCCAGACCCACCATCTTCATGACCAGCTCAATGGCAACCAGCAGTGCCACACGGGTAAGAGTTTTCGTATTTTTCATATTCAGTTTTCCTCCTGCTGCCGTTCCGCCCGATACGTCGGATACGGCGCAAACCTGCCCGCTCTATGCGGGTTTTGAGTAAATATTCAAACAGATCGGAGCGCGTTTTGTCAGGGCGTGTTCCAATGGAAATGGCTGTTTTGAGGGTCAGCGGTCGCACGGGAAGCGGATGCCCGCACTGCGGCGGGCCACCGTCAGCACACGGCTGACCGCGATGGTGGTATCCTGCATCCGGGTGCACAGCTCCTGATCGCCGTTTTCCAGCGCACGGGCAAAAGCTTCAAACTCTGCCGCCTGCCGTGGCCTGCCGCCGTTCAGATTGTAGTGCTCCTCCTTGCCCTCGTTGGGGTGGAAGGTGACGCCGCCGCAGCAGTTGGCGGTGGATTTCTGCAGGATATAGCCCTTCGTGCCCTGAATGATGTACCGGGCCGGGGCCGCGCAGTCTTTGGCGGCGATGCTCACAGCCTTGAAGCCGCTGTAATCCATCGTCAGGATGCCGCTGGTGTCGATGCCGCGCTCCATGTTGGCGGTATATTTTACCTGATTCGGTTCGCCGAACAGGCCCACGATATAGCTCACATTGTACACGCCCAGATCCATCAGGGCACCGCCGGCACAGGCCGGGTCAAAGGCAGGTTGCACATCGCCTGCACAGAAGGCATCGTACCGGCTGGAATACTGGCTGAAATTGCACTGTACCAGCTTCACGGTGCCGATGCGGGGCAGCAGCTCCCGGATCTTTGCGTAATTTTCAAGATACTGGGTGGTCACGGCCTCGAACAGAAACACCTTTTTGCGCCGCGCCAGCTCCACCAGCTCTTCGGTCTGTGCTGCCGAGGGGGCCAGCGGCTTTTCCACGATCACGTGTTTGCCTGCCTCCAGCGCCACGCGGGCGTAGCGCACATGCTGCAGGTTCGGCACTGCGATGTACACCACATCCACCCACTGCAGCAGCTCCAGAAAGTTGGTGGTGTGCTGCGGCACGCCATACTGGCCGCAAAGGCTTTGGGCCAGCTCGGCGCTGCGCTCGGTGCTGCAGATGGCCTGCACCGCAAAGGGCGTGTGCTCCACCAGCCAGGGCAAAAATTCCCGCACGATCTTTCCCGTGCCAAGAATGCCTAATTTCATCTGTTTTTTCTCCCTATCCTATCGTCCCGCATCAGCCTGCCAGTGCTTCCGGCTCGCGGCGGGTGCGCTTTTTGCTGTAGGCGCGCTGTTTCGCGTGGCCGTGCTGGTTCTGCTTGGCATAATGCCTGCCGCCGCCCGCACTGTGGTGCTGCGGCTGGGACGCATTGAGCTGGTACAAAAGGGCAAGTCCCTTCATCAGCAGCTCCGGGTCGTAGGTCAGCGGGTGGCGGCACAGCGGTGTCACATACTTTGCCAGTCCTCCTGTTACCACCAGAGTGGCCGGACGGCCAAGCTCTTCCTCAATGCGCTGCACCATGCCGTCAATGAGCACAGCCGTGCCCATCACGGAGCCGGACAGCATGCATTTTTCGGTGTTGGTGCCAATGGCGCTTTTGGGCGAGCCAAGATGCACCTGCGGCAGCTGGGCACAGCGGTCGCCCAGTGCCCGCAGCCCGGTGGAAAGCCCCGGGCAGATGACACCGCCCCGGAACACGCGGTTCTCGTCCACCACATTAAAGGTCGTGGCAGTGCCAAGATCCACCGTGACCACCGGCAGCGGAAAATTTGCCGCCGCATAAGCCGCATCCACAAGGCGATCCTTGCCCACGGCGTGGGGTTCATCCACGCCCATGGTCAGTCCGGTTCGGATCTCCGGCGAGACGATGACCGGCTTCCTGCCCGTATAATAGCGGGCGCACTCCGCCAGCGCCCCCGTGATCTGGGGCACCACGCTGGTGAGCACAGCGCCCTCAAACCGCATGGGCCGTTCCGGGTGGCGGCGATGCGCAAAAATTTTATCCATTTCGGCACGATATTCTGCAGCCGTGCGGGTGCGCACCGTGTCCATGCGCGCCACAAAGCATACACGTCCGTCCCGAATGCCCCCAAGGGCGACGGTGGTGTTGCCTATATCAATGGCTAAGATCATAATTCTGTTTTCCCTTTATAACGCGGCAGTATCCGGCAGGACGGCGGAGAAAGCTCCCCGATGGCCTGCCCCTCACCGCAGTCTGTCTATTCTTTGTCAAGCTGTATTTTACCGCATTTTGTCCCCAGTTACAAGCCTGTACAAAGATTTTGTTGTGCTGGCGGAACTTTTGCATTATACTAAAGGAAGATATGTGGAAACAGTACGTTTTTGCAGGAGGTTTTACCAATGGATCTGAAAGGGAAATGCGTCCTTCTGGGCGTAAGCGGCGGCATTGCCGCCTATAAAATGGCTAACGTGGCCAGCGCACTGCGCAAGCTGGGAGCCGATGTGGAGGTCATCATGACCAAAAATGCGACCCAGTTCATCACCCCTGTTACATTTGAAACGCTTACCGGCCACAAGTGCATGGTGGATACCTTTGACCGGGATTTCAAGTTTGAAGTCACCCACATCTCGCTGGCAAAAAAAGCCGATGTGATCCTTGTCGCCCCGGCCACTGCCAACGTCATCGCCAAGATGGCCCACGGCATCGCCGATGATATGCTCACCACCACAGTGTTGGCTGCAAAGTGCCCCAAGCTCGTTTCTCCGGCCATGAATACCGGAATGCTGGAAAACCCCATCACGCAGGATAATATCGCCACGCTGGAACGCTACGGCTTCACGGTGATCCCCTCCGAGAGCGGCGTGCTGGCCTGCAAGGATGTTGGCAGCGGCCGTCTGCCTAAGGAAGATGTGCTGATCGAGTATATCCTGCATGCCATTGCCCGGCCCAAAGATCTTGCCGGTCTGCGCATTGCCGTCACCGCCGGCCCCACGCAGGAGGCCCTGGACCCGGTGCGGTACCTGACCAATCACTCCACCGGTAAGATGGGCTACGCCCTTGCCCGGGCTGCCGCCATGCGCGGCGCGGATGTCACCCTCATCCACGGCGAGACCGCTCTGCAGCCGGTCCGCTTCACCACCGATGTGCCCGTGACCACCGCCCAGCAGATGTACGAGGCCGTCACCAGCCGCTTTGAGGACACAGATGTTCTCATCATGGCCGCTGCCGTAGCCGACTACCGCCCCGCTGCCGTAGCAAACGACAAGATCAAGAAAAAAGACGGCGACATGTCCATTCCTCTGGAACGCACGCCGGATATTCTGGGCACCATCGGTCCCCGGAAGGCCCACCAGTTCCTGTGTGGTTTTTCCATGGAGACCCGCGACCTTGTGGAAAACTCCTCTGCGAAGCTCACCCGAAAGAATCTGGATATGGTGGTGGCAAATAATCTCAAGGTGGCCGGTGCCGGTTTTGGCGTGGACACCAATGTAGTCACCCTCATCACCCCGGACGGTGCCCGGGAGCTTCCGCTGATGAGCAAGGCGGATGTGGCCGACGCCATTCTGGACGAAATTTTAAAACGCCGCTCCCAGTGAGAAAAAGTGGCTGTCGCATGTGCAACAGCCACTTTTTTATTTTTCCTTCCGTGCAAACACGATGCCAATGGTACCCGGGCCGGAATAGCCGCCGATGGTGGTGCCGATGTCTGTCTCGTGGCATTCCTTGAAGCTGCCGTATTTCTTCAGCCCCGCCTTCACTGCGTCCATGCAGCCGGGCTTCGGCTGGCAGGAGGAGATGAACACAAGGCTGTCCTCGATGTCGTCGCGTTCCACCAGACGGTCGGTGATGTACTTGCCCACGCAGATGGGCAGGCTGCCGCGGTATTTTTTGACTACCTTCAGCTCGCCGTCGATCACTTCCAGTGCGGGCTTGATGCCCAGCAGGTTTGCCCCGAAGGCCAGCACACCGGAGCAGCGGCCGCTCTTGGCCATAAAGTCCAGCCGGTCCAGTACAAAGCTCAGCTCTACCCGTTTGGCAAGGCTCTGCAGCCGCATCGTAATGTTGCGGGGGGGCAGGCCATCTGCAGCCCACTTGGCCGCTTTCAGCACCAGATAGCCCTGCCCGGTACAGATATTCTGGCTGTCCACCACATAGACATTCTCGAATTCGCCTGCCGCCAGCTTCGCATTCTGGAAGCAGGACGAAAGCTTGCTGCTGACCGAAATATGGATCACCGCATCGCACTCTTTGGCAAACGGCTCAAAAAATTCGGTATATTCCACCAGATTTGCGGCGGCGGATTTGGGCATTTTGCCGCCCGCATTCACATAGGCAAACACATCTGCCGGGTAGATCGTTACGCCGTCCAGATAGCTATCCTCGCCCATCAGAATGTGCATGGGCATCAGGGCAATGTCCCACTGTGCCAAAAGCTCTTCGGACATGTCGCAGGTGCTGTCCGCTGTGATCTTGATTCTCACATTATTTCTCCTTTTATAAAACCGTTCTGCATCCTCTGTCGGCCGCACCGACGATCCCTTAAAAAATTGTCCTTTTCTATTTTACCACAGATGATTCAAAGTTGTTAAGTATTTTGCAAAGGCAAATGTAAATCTTTTATGAAGAAGTTGCCGGTTTCGGTTTTCTTGTACACTTATCACAAATTCCGAATTGGATTTATGGTTCTTTCCGAAAATTCGGGTTTACCTGTTTATTTTGTCCGCCAAAAATTATATAATAAGATGTATCCTAATAGAATGGATTGAATCGGTCTGCTCTGCGGCCGTTATTTATTTGGAGGTTGCCTTACTATGTTCATGTACACCGATTACAACCAGCACCTGCTGGACAATGTAAAAAAGATCCACTTCATCGGCTGCGGCGGCAGCGGCATGTATCCGCTGATTCAGATCCTTGCGGCCAAGGGCTACCAGATCTCCGGCAGCGATGTGCTGGATGGCAGCATCATCCGCTACGAGCGGGAGATGGGCGTCAAGGTCAGTCTGGGCCACAGTGCAGACAATGTCATCGGCACCGATATGGTGGTTTATTCCGCCGCTATTTCCAAGGATAACGTGGAGCTGAATGCCGCTGCCTCCTACGGCATCCCCACCATCGAGCGCAGCGTGCTGCTGGGCTATGTGAGCCGCCTGTACAAGCAGAGCATCTGCGTCTCCGGCACCCACGGCAAGACCACGACCACTTCCATGATCACCACCGCGCTGGAGCTGGCAGGCCGCGACCCGTCCGCTGTCATCGGCGGCAAGCTGCCCCTCATCAACGGCTACGGCAAGGCCGGCAAGGGCGACGACATCGTGATCGAGTCCTGCGAGTTCGCCGAGACCTTCCTCAAGCTGACCCCCTATCTGTCCGTTGTGTTGAACATCGACAACGACCATCTGGATTACTACGGCAGCATGGGCGAGCTGAAGTTCGCCTTCAAGCGCTTTGCCCTGATGACCAAGTTCATGATCTTTGCCAATGCGGACGACAAGAACACCATGGATGTCATGTACACGCTGGACCGCCGCGTGCGTACCTTTGGCATCCAGAACGACGGCGATTATCAGGCATTGAACGTGAACGAATACAAGCCCGGCTTCTTTGAGTTCGACCTGAAGGAGTGGAGCAAGGTCACCGGCCATATCCGTCTGGCTGTGCCCGGCTACCACAACATTTACAATGCGCTTGCCATGTGCGCCGTCTGCCGCTTCATCGGTCTGACCGTGGAGCAGTGCGCCGATGCCGCCCTGAACTTCAAGGGTGCCGGCCGCCGCTTTGAGGTCTACGGCGAATGCAACGGTGCGTTGGTCGTGGACGATTATGCCCATCACCCCACCGAGCTGCGCGCCACCCTGACCACGGCCAAGGAAATGGGTTATAAACGGCTGATCGCCGTCCACCAGCCGTTTACATACAGCCGCACCAAGATGCTGTTCAACGACTTTGTGGATGTGCTCAAGATCCCCGACATCACGGTGCTCACTCCCATCATGGGCAGCCGTGAGCCCAACGACCCCAGCATCACCAGCGCAAAGCTGGCTGCCCAGATTCCCGGCTCTGTTCTGGTGAACAGTCTGGAGGAGGCCGCTGATTGGGTCAAGCAGAACGCCCGGGAAGGCGATCTGGTCATCACCCTCGGCTGCGGCGACATCTACAAGGCCAGCAAGATGATGGTGGCTGAGCAGCCGTAATTTTCGCTTATCACAGCAGACAGCCCGGTGCGAAAGAGTTTCGCACCGGGCTGTTTTCATTTTCTCTGTCGATACTTCAAAGGGGTCTGCACCTCGGCACGGATCTTTCCCAGATAGGTGCGGGTCTGCTCTGCACCCTGCAGAATCGCTTCCACCTGCGCCCGCTGTTCCTCAGTCAGGTCATCCTCCGCCAGTAGCTCCGCGTTGCCCTCGATGATGGTCAGCGGCGTTTTCAGCTTGTGGGACAGCCGAATGATCTGCTCCCGCTGCCGCTGCTCCATGTCCCACTGCTTCTGCAGGCTACCGGTCAATTCATCGCCCATGGTCTGCAATGCCTGCAAAGCGCTCTCGTACTCCCGCACCTTCGCACCGGAAAACACGGCGCTGTCCAGATCCTTCCGCGCCACCGCCTGCGCGGCGGCGGTCAGCTTTTCGGTCTCCCGGGTCAGGAAGCGCCCTGTCCTGTGGGTGCTCCACACCACTGCCCCTATCAGCAGCAGAATGCCCAGAATGCAGTGCACGGTCTGCATATCCGGCAGCACACCCCGCAGCGCAGGGTCGGAGTAGGGCACGGCATAGTCAAATTGCAGCAGGCAAACCGTTCCGTCCTGCAATTTCGACGTCATATAATACTGTGTGTAACCAAAATGCCAGTGGGTTTTCCCCTGCCGGTTCTCCATTGCCCGCTGCAAGTGCCCGGCATCCATGTTGGTGGCCAGCACCTCGCTGCTGTCCGGCGCGGCAAACAGGGCGTACCGGCACAAGGAGTCCAGCTGCGTCTCGTCAAAAGTAGCGGCGGTCATGCCCGGTAAAACGTCCTGTGCGGCTTTCTGGCAGGCCTGTGCAGCTTGATTCGCGGGAAGAAACAACCCGCTGTTCTGGATCCACAACAGCAGCACCAGCAGCCACCCCACCGCGACCAGCAGGCAGGCCAGCGCCGTGCGCACCAGATATTGCAGCAGCACACTGCGCAGAGAAATCAGTCTTCGCTTTTCCATCGGTACCCCACGCCCCATACGGTATTAAGCAGCTTTTCCGGCTCCGGCACGCCCGCCGCCCGCAGCTTTGCCCGGATATTCTTGATGTGCTGGGTCACGGCGGTGTCGTCCGCAGTGCCGTCAATGCCAAAAACTGCTTCGTAAATTTGTTCCTTGGTAAAGGTCTGCCCGGCGTGCAGCGCCAGATACTCGCAGATGGCATACTCTGAGCGGGTCAAGGGCAGCGCCTTCCCCTCTACCGCCGCGCTCCGGGCGGTCAGGTCAAAGGCCACGCCGCTGCGCACCATCCGGTGTGCCGGGGTGCGGCTCTGCCGCCGCAGATGTGCCGCCACCCGCGCCCTCAGCTCAGCCACCCGGAAGGGCTTAGACAAAAAGTCGTCTGCTCCGATGCCCAGTCCCTCCAGCACAGCGGCCTCGTCGGTGCGGGCGCTCAGAAACAGAATGGGTGCTTCGGTCAGGCTGCGGATGCGCCGACAGACCGCAAAGCCGTCCTCCCCGGGCATCATCACATCCAGCAGGATGCAGTCTGCCCAGCGGCATAGCGGTTCGGTCAACGCCCCGCCCGCCTGCCGCGTTTCTACCCGGTGGCCGTCCCGCTCCAAAGTGGTGCGGATCAGCTTGCAGAGCTCCAGATTGTCGTCCACGGCCAGAATATTCGCCACAAGATCACCTCAACACGTTATAAACAAGGCAGGATGCTCCATACAGCAGATACACATGGGCGGGGTAGAACCAGTAGAACAGCTGCTTATGTCCGCTGCCACGCTGCCCATTGTACAGCAGCATCAGCAGCACCGCCGCTACGCCGAACCACTCGTAGTAATCGGTGAACATCTGCGTCCACACAAAATCCGCCTGTCTGCAAAGCATCCCAAAGGTCGGCACAAAATCACATAGGAAAATGAGCACGGCCCATGCCGTCAGCTGTACGCGGCGATGCCCCCGCAGGGCATACAGCAGCACACCGCCCAGCAAAAAGCTCCAGCCGCCGTCCGTGATGGTTGTCCACATGGGCAGCGGACTTGTAATGACAAAGGCTACGATCGTTGAAGCAATGGGCATCTCCTGTACCCCGGGGAAGAGCAGCAGAAATACTACCACCACATACGGCCAGCACAAAACGGCGGCAATGGTGCCAATGCCCTTTGCAAATTTCTTTTCCCGCAGCCAGTCAATGCCCTGCCAGACGATGCACAGCACCATCAGGTCCTGAAAAATGGCATTCTGCGGGTAGAAGCCATCCCCGCGCCGGAAGGCCTTGGCGTAAATCATTAAAAATTCCAGCGCCGCCATGGCTGCACCGATAGCCCAGATGCGGATAAAATACCGCCTGCGGTCATGGGTATGGGCAAAGCCCTCCACCGTGCAGAACAGAAACAGCGGCGCACTGAGCCGCCCCAGCATACTGAACACCGTCGGGATGCAGCCGGTGAACTCGAAGAAATAATGAATGTGGTCCAGTACCATCATCACCAGTGCAATGGTCTTGAGCTGGGTACCGTCCAGCCCTTTTTTCGTCAATTTTTCCATACAGACTCTCCTTTCCTTGTGCATTCAGTGTAACAGGAAAATCTGTAGAAAGTATAAGGTTCTGCCTTTTATGATACTATTTTTTGCCCCGAAACGCAACAAAAAAACGCTTCAGAATTTCTTCTGAAGCGTTTCTGTTCAAGTCGGCGACTACCTATTTTCACGCGCCGTTTCCAGCGAACTATCTTCGGCACAAGTGAGCTTAACTTCTGTGTTCGGAATGGGAACAGGTGGAACCTCACCGTCATCGACACCGACCGATCTGACTGGTTCAGTATACCATAACTGGTCTACTTTGTCCAGTGTTTCTTAGAAGGACGTGCCTTCAAAACTGAATAATCACTGCTGACATTTTTTCGTTGACTCTCAGAGTCTCAAGCGAATTGTGGTCAAGCCCTCGACCTATTAGTACACGCTTGCTGAATGGATCGCTCCACTTACACATCGTGCCTATCAACCTTGTAGTCTTCAAGGGGTCTTACTTGTTTGAAACAATGGGATATCTTATCTTTGGGTCGGCTTCACGCTTAGATGCTTTCAGCGTTTATCCGATCCGTACATAGTTGCCCAGCTATGCTCTTGGCAGAACAACTGGTGCGCCAGAGGTACGTCCGCTCCGGTCCTCTCGTACTAGGAACAGCTCCCATCAAATATCCTGCGCCCACGACAGATAGGGACCGAACTGTCTCACGACGTTCTGAACCCAGCTCGCGTACCGCTTTAATTGGCGAACAGCCAAACCCTTGGGACCGAATACAGCCCCAGGATGCGATGAGCCGACATCGAGGTGCCAAACCTCCCCGTCGATGTGGACTCTTGGGGGAGATCAGCCTGTTATCCCCAGGGTAACTTTTATCCGTTGAGCGATGGCATTTCCACTCACATACCACCGGATCACTAACTCCAACTTTCGTTACTGCTCGACCCGTCAGTCTCGCAGTTAGGCTCGCTTCTGCGTTTGCACTCTTTTGCTTGATTTCCGTTCAAGCTGAGCGAACCTTTGAACGCCTCCGTTACTCTTTAGGAGGCGACCGCCCCAGTCAAACTGCCCACCTAACAATGTCCCCCGCCTTGATTCAAAGGCGCAGGTTAGAATTCCAATATCGCAAGGATGGTATCCCAACGGCCTCTCCACAAGCGCCAAAGCACCTGCTTCCCAGAGTCCCATCTATCCTGTGCATGCAACATCGAAACCCAATATTAGGCTACAGTAAAGCTCCATGGGGTCTTTCCGTCTTGTCGCGGGTAACCGGCATCTTCACCGGTACTACAATTTCGCCGGGCGGGCTGTTGAGACAGTGCCCAAATCATTACGCCTTTCATGCGGGTCAGAACTTACCTGACAAGGAATTTCGCTACCTTAGGACCGTTATAGTTACGGCCGCCGTTCACTGGGGCTTCGATTCAATGCTTGCACATCTCCTCTTAACCTTCCAGCACCGGGCAGGCGTCAGCTCGTATACGTCATCTTTCGATTTAGCACAAACCTGTGTTTTTGGTAAACAGTTGCTTGGGCCGATTCTCTGCGGCTGCATTGCTGCAGCACCCCTTCTCCCGAAGTTACGGGGTCAATTTGCCGAGTTCCTTAACAACCCTTCTCCCGTTGGCCTTAGAATCTTCTTCCTACCTACCTGTGTCGGTTTGCGGTACGGGCACCGCAGAAATACACACAGCTTTTCTCGCCATCTTCCATCCCGGACTTCGGTACTAATTTCCCTCGATCGCTACCGGAACCAACACCCGGCTCCGAGACTTCATATGTGTCCCTGTGTTTAACTCTTTTGGTGGTGACGGAATCTCTACCGTCTGTGCATCGGCTACGCCGTTAGGCCTCACCTTAGCTCCCGACTGACCTGGAGCGGACGAACCTTCCTCCAGAAACCTGAGGCTTTCGGCCATGCAGATTCTCACTGCATTCGCGCTACTCATTCCGGCATTCTCACTTCTATACACTCCACAGCCGCTTACGCTACTGTTTCACCGCGTATACAACGCTCCCCTACCCAATACATTGCTGTATTGCCTAAGCTTCGGTGTCAGGTTTAGCCCCGTTAAATTCTCCGCGCAAAGACGCTCGACCAGTGAGCTATTACGCACTCTTTGAATGAGTGGCTGCTTCTGAGCCAACATCCTGGTTGTCTGCGTATCTTCACATCGTTTTCCACTTAACCTGACTTTGGGACCTTAGCTGTAGATCTGGGCTGTTTCCCTTTTGACAATGACATTTATCTGACACTGTCTGACTCCCAAGCATCAATACTCTGGCATTCTGAGTTTGATAAGCTTCGCTAACCTCTCGGCCGCTAGGCTATTCAGTGCTTTACCTCCAGGTATCTAACTTGAGGCTAGTCCTAAAACTATTTCGGGGAGAACCAGCTATCTCCGGGTTCGATTGGAATTTCTCCGCTACCCACAGTTCATCCGCCGCCTTTTCAACGGAGGTCGGTTCGGTCCTCCATGGAATTTTACTTCCACTTCAACCTGACCATGGGTAGGTCACCCGGTTTCGGGCCCATTATATGCAACTTAACGCCCTTTTCAAACTCGCTTTCGCTTCGGCTCCAGACCTTAAGTCCTTAACCTTGCTGCATACAATCGCTCGCCGGACCGTTCTACAAAAAGTACCCTATCACGCTTTGACGCGCTCTAGGTGCTTGTAGGCACAGGGTTTCAGGTTCTTTTTCACTCCCCTCCCGGGGTGCTTTTCACCTTTCCTTCACAGTACTATACGCTATCGGTCACTGGGTAGTATTTAGGGTTGGAGGGTGGTCCCCCCGTATTCCGACCAGGTTTCACGTGTCTGGCCGTACTCTGGAATTCGCTCGGCTCTCGTCGTTTTCACCTACGTGGTTCTCACACTCTCTGACCGGCCTTCCCATGCCGTTCGGTTAACAACTTAAGTCCTAAATGCGCTCCGTACCCCGAAAGTATTTCTACTCTCGGTTTGCCCTCTTCCGCGTTCGCTCGCCACTACTTACGGAATCTCGTTTGATGTCTCTTCCTCGCCCTACTTAGATGTTTCAGTTCAGGCGGTTCCCCCGATATACCTATTTTGAAGTTCAGTATAACGTACCTGAGTATGAACCCAGGTGAGTTTCCTCATTCAGAAATCTCCGGATCAATGCTTATTTGCAGCTCCCCGAAGCTTATCGCAGCTTATCACGTCTTTCATCGGCTCCCAGTGCCAAGGCATTCGCCCTGCGCCCTTGTTCGCTTGACCTTTCAAACGTTCTTTCAAGAACATTTGGTATCCTCTTGATTCTCTCTTGCCAACGAAGATTATTGTTACCCTTCCTTTTGAAATTGCAATATTTCTTAAAAAAGAACTTACTATAATCTTTGTTTCGCAGTTATTATTCAGTTTTCAAGGTACGTCTTGGTGATGTTGCTCAAAGCCCGGTCTCCCGGAACTTTGATTTCCATCACATGGTGGGCCAAAATGGACTCGAACCATCGACCTCACGATTATCAGTCGTGTGCTCTAGCCAGCTGAGCTATTGGCCCATGTGGTGGAGATTAAGGGAATCGAACCCTTGACCCCCTGCTTGCAAAGCAGGTGCTCTCCCAGCTGAGCTAAACCCCCACATTAGGAATTGAGTTCCCTTTTCAGGGCCCTCAAAATCGAACAATATCTACTCTGCTTGTTTGTTACCTGTCCGAAAGATCGTCATCTTTGATGTCGCTCTTTCGCCTGACTCCTTAGAAAGGAGGTGATCCAGCCGCAGGTTCTCCTACGGCTACCTTGTTACGACTTCACCCCAATCACCAGTTTTACCTTCGGCGGCGTCCTCCTTGCGGTTAGACTACCGACTTCGGGTCCCCCCGGCTCTCATGGTGTGACGGGCGGTGTGTACAAGGCCCGGGAACGTATTCACCGTGGCATGCTGATTCACGATTACTAGCAATTCCGACTTCGTGCAGGCGAGTTGCAGCCTGCAGTCCGAACTGGGACGTTGTTTCTGAGTTTTGCTCCACCTCGCGGTCTTGCTTCTCTTTGTTTAACGCCATTGTAGTACGTGTGTAGCCCAAGTCATAAAGGGCATGATGATTTGACGTCATCCCCACCTTCCTCCGTTTTGTCAACGGCAGTCTGGCCAGAGTCCTCTTGCGTAGTAACTGACCATAAGGGTTGCGCTCGTTGCGGGACTTAACCCAACATCTCACGACACGAGCTGACGACAACCATGCACCACCTGTCTCCTTGCTCCGAAGAGAAATGCTGTTTCCAGCATCGTCAAGGGATGTCAAGACTTGGTAAGGTTCTTCGCGTTGCGTCGAATTAAACCACATACTCCACTGCTTGTGCGGGCCCCCGTCAATTCCTTTGAGTTTCAGCCTTGCGGTCGTACTCCCCAGGTGGATTACTTATTGTGTTAACTGCGGCACTGAAGGGGTCAATCCTCCAACACCTAGTAATCATCGTTTACGGTGTGGACTACCAGGGTATCTAATCCTGTTTGCTACCCACACTTTCGAGCCTCAGCGTCAGTTGGTGCCCAGTAGGCCGCCTTCGCCACTGGTGTTCCTCCCGATATCTACGCATTCCACCGCTACACCGGGAATTCCGCCTACCTCTGCACTACTCAAGAAAAACAGTTTTGAAAGCAGTTTATGGGTTGAGCCCATAGATTTCACTTCCAACTTGTCTTCCCGCCTGCGCTCCCTTTACACCCAGTAATTCCGGACAACGCTTGTGACCTACGTTTTACCGCGGCTGCTGGCACGTAGTTAGCCGTCACTTCCTTGTTGGGTACCGTCATTATCTTCCCCAACAACAGGAGTTTACAATCCGAAGACCTTCTTCCTCCACGCGGCGTCGCTGCATCAGGGTTTCCCCCATTGTGCAATATTCCCCACTGCTGCCTCCCGTAGGAGTCTGGGCCGTGTCTCAGTCCCAATGTGGCCGTTCAACCTCTCAGTCCGGCTACCGATCGTCGCCTTGGTGGGCCGTTACCTCACCAACTAGCTAATCGGACGCGAGGCCATCTCAAAGCGGATTGCTCCTTTTCCCTCTGCTCGATGCCGAGCCGTGGGCTTATGCGGTATTAGCAGTCGTTTCCAACTGTTGTCCCCCTCTTTGAGGCAGGTTCCTCACGCGTTACTCACCCGTTCGCCACTCGCTCGAGAAAGCAAGCTCTCTCTCGCTCGTTCGACTTGCATGTGTTAGGCGCGCCGCCAGCGTTCGTCCTGAGCCAGGATCAAACTCTTTATAAATGATATTTATCACTTAAAAGTGTTAAATCTTGTTCGCTCAGCACGCAATCGCTTGCGTCCTGTGTGAATTACTTTTGGAATTGTTTTAAGTGTTTTTCCAAACACATAAAGGTTCCTTACAAGTTTTTTCGATATTGTTCAATTTTCAAGGTCCTGTGCGCCTCAGCCTTGCGGCTGACGACCTGTTTATTATACCACCGAAGTGGTTTTTTGTCAAGCCTTATTTTTTAGAAGCTTTTGAACTTTCTGAACTTGGAGCGCTTCAAACATCTCAGTGTCAACTGGTGTTTTCTGCGTCTATTGGTTCTTTTCAAGGGCTTCCCGCTGTGGCTCCGGAAGTCATTCTTTTGCCTCAGCGCTTGGCGCTCAAGTATAATACCACACCCCCGCCTCCTTGTCAACACTTTTTGACAGATTTTTTCCATTTTCTTTGCAGAGTAAAGGATCTCCCTGTTTTTCACCCGTTTCAGGGCGTGCCTTTTTCTTGACAAGGCGGCGGGCAGAACGTATTATGGAGTCATCCCCCAGCATCCTGTATAAGGTAGCTATACTTATTCCATAAAGGAGAAGCGCCATGTCCTGTGTCAACATCCGCGGCTGCTGCATCGGTGAGGGCCGCCCTAAAGTTATTGTTCCTATTATAGAGTCCACAGAAACCGCCATTCTGGAAAAGGCCGCCGAGTTTTCCACATTGCGCGCCGATTGTGTGGAATGGCGCATCGATTGCTTTGAAGGTGCAAAAGACTTTCCCGCCATCGTGCACTGCGCTGCAAAGCTTCGCGTTGCCTTAAAGGATAAGCTGCTTCTTTTCACCTTCCGCACAAAGGCCGAGGGCGGCAAAGTCGCTCTGGCTCACGAAGAGTATCTTCATTTTATCCGCACCGTTCTTGCCACCGACTGCGCCGATCTGATCGACATTGAATTTTTCACCGCGGGCGCAGAGCTTCCTGCGCTGATCGAAGAAGCCCGCACCGCCGGGGCTGCAGTGGTGTGTTCCAGCCACGACTTCCATAAAACGCCGCCGCGCGCCGAGCTGGTGAGCCGCATGGTTGCCATGCAGCGGGCCGGGGCTGACCTGCCCAAACTGGCTGTGATGCCCCAGAGTCGCACCGACGTGCTGGAGCTTCTGGCTGCCACCGCTGAAATGGCCGACCGGCATCCGGAGACTCCCATCATCACCATGAGCATGGGAGCTCTGGGCGCGGTGAGCCGCCTTTCCGGCGAAGCCCTCGGCTCCGCCATGACCTTTGCCAATCCCGGGCAGGCCAGTGCACCGGGGCAGGTTTCGCTGGACATCGTAAATGAAGTGCTAGATGCACTGCATTTGTAACCGACAAATCGTAACTTGTCGGGGCGAGGCCCCTCCATCTTGCTGCCGCAAGACCGTTCTGTCACTTAAAAGCCCCACTGGGGCTTTCATTGTTCCGCTTCGCTCCACAAACGTGAATTTATATATAAAGGAGAATATTGATGAAACTGTTTTTATGTTCGCACTTTTCAAGTGTAGGAAGTCTGATAAAGGAAGAAATTGAAAATAAAAAAGTCGCATTTATTCCAACAGCTTCGCTGCGTGAAGGCTACACCGGTTATGTCGGCTCGGCTCGAAAATTATTCAAAAAGTTGGGAGCAATCGTAACTGAAATTGATATTTCAACGGAGGCTTATTCAACGATACAGTCTGTTTTTGAAGATGCGGATGTGATATATTTTACCGGCGGAAATTCTTTTTTCCTTATAGATCAGCTCCGTAAAACGGGAACGGATGAGCTGTTGAAGAAAGAATTGGCAAAGGGAAAACTGATGATTGGGGAATCGGCAGGTGCGATTATATGCGCTCCAAGCATCCAATATATCGAGCAAATGGATGAAAAGCCGGAGGACTACTCACAAGAAGATGATGCAGGGCTTGATTTGATTGATTTCTATGTTCTTCCGCATTATCTTACAGCACCATTTAAGAAAGTTACCGAGAAAATAATGACTGAGTTTTCGGATTTGAATCTATGCCCAATTAACAATCGTCAGGGAATTGTAATTGATGGTGAAGGTTCAAAGGTTATTTGCAAAGACTAATTTGAATATTCGCGTTTGTGGAGCGAAGCGGAACAATGAAAGCCCCAGTGGGGCTTTTAAGCGACCGAACGGTCTTGCGTTAGCAAGATGGAGGGGCCTCGCCCCGACAAGTTCCAGTTTGTCGCACATCCTGCCTAAAACACAAACCGGAACGATCTTCCCTTTTTCGGGTGGATCGTTCCGGTTTTTATGTTATATTGAAAATCGTTTTATGCCAGCTTGGCTTCCAGACGGGTGCGGATGGCCTTGATAAAGCCCTCGCTGTCCACGGCGGTGGGGGTGATGCCCTCAGCCAGACCGCACAGGTCTTTCGTCATGATGCCATCGTTCAGGGTCTGCAGGCTGGCGGCTTCCAGTGCCTCGCCAAACTTCACCAGCTCCGGCAGGCCGTCCAGTTCACCGCGCTTCTTGAACGCGCCAGACCACGCAAAGATGGTCGCCATGGGATTGGTGGAGGTCTTTTCACCCTTCAGATACTTATAGTAATGGCGGGTGACGGTGCCGTGGGCGGCCTCGAACTCGTACTTGCCGTCCGGGCTGACCAGCACGCTGGTCATCATTGCCAGAGAGCCAAAGGCAGTGGACACCATATCGCTCATCACATCGCCGTCGTAGTTCTTGCAGGCCCAGACAAAGCCGCCCTCGCTGCGAATGACGCGGGCAACGATATCGTCAATGAGGCTGTAGAAGTAGGTGATGCCTGCGGCCTCGAACTTTGCCTTATACTCGGCGTCGTACACCTCCTGGAAGATATCCTTGAAGGTGTGGTCGTACTTCTTGGAGATGGTATCCTTTGCGCCGAACCACAGGTCCTGCTTCACATCCAGTGCATAGTTGAAGCAGCTGCGGGCAAAGCTGCGGATGGAATCGTCCTTGTTGTACTGGCCCTGCAGAACGCCTGCGCCCTCAAAATCAAAGACGGTGGCACGCTGCTCAGAGCCATCGGCACCAGTGAACACCAGTTCAGCCTTGCCGGCACCCGGGATGCGGAACTCGGTGCACTTGTACACATCGCCGTAGGCGTGGCGGGCAATGGTGATGGGCTTTTTCCAGTTTTTGACCACCGGCTTGATGCTGTCGATCATGATGGGTGCACGGAACACGGTGCCGTCCAGCACCGCGCGGATGGTGCCGTTGGGGCTCTTCCACATTTCGTGCAGCTTGTACTCGTCCATGCGCTGGGCGTTGGGGGTGATGGTGGCACACTTGACCGAAACGCCGTACTTCTTGTTGGCAAGGGCGGCATCCATGGTCACCTTATCTGCGGTAGCGTCGCGGTTGGGCAGGCCCAAATCATAGTATTCGGTCTTGAGGTCCACAAACGGAAGGATCAGCTCATCCTTGATCATCTTCCACAGAATGCGGGTCATTTCGTCGCCGTCCATCTCGACGAGGGGCGTGGTCATTTTGATCTTTTCCATAGCAGGGTTCCCTTTCCTCTCTTGCGGTTTGTTTTCAGTCCCGCGCAGCCGAGCGCCGCGCCGGAGCGGTTCGGCTTGTTTATTTGCGGTAGGCCGCCGCCAGCTTTTCAAGGGCCGGCAGGCTGCGCTGTACCTTCTCGGTGTCGATGCAGTAGGCAAGGCGCACATAGCCCTTGACGCCAAAGCTGTCGCTGGGCACCAGCAGCAGGTCAAACTCCCGGGCCTTTCTGCAGAAGGCGTTGGCGTCCTCTTCCAGCGCCTTCGGGAAAATGTAGAAGGTGCCGCCGGGACGCTCCACCTCAAAGCCCAGCGCGGTGAGCTTATCGTACAGCAGGTTCATGTTGGTCTCATACACGCTCAGATCGCTGGTCACATCCTGACAGCGGCTTACGGCCCGCTGGATGATGCTGGGCGGGCAGTTGTGGCCGGTGAAGCGGGAGATCTGGGCCATCATGTCCACAAGGATGTCCTCGCCTTCACAGCCCGGACGCACCGCCACATAACCAAGGCGCTCGCCGGGCAGGCTCAGGCTCTTGGAATAGGAGAAACAGGTGAGAGTGTGGGGGTAGAAGGCTGCCGGGTAAGGCACCTTTTTGCCGTCAAATGCGATATCCCGGTAGGGCTCGTCGCTGACGAGGAAGATGTTGTGGCCGAATGCCCGGCTCTTTTCGGTCAGGATCTCTGCCATGCGGGTGAGCGTCCCGGCAGAGTAGACCACACCGGTGGGGTTGTTGGGGGTATTGATGAGCACCGCCGTCACCTTCTCGGTGAGCATCTGTTCAAAGGCATCCAGATTGGGCTGGAAGGTCGGTGCCTGCGGCGGCACCACCTTGAGCACCGCCCCGGTGCCCGCCACATAGGGGCCGTACTCCGGGAAGTAGGGTGCAAAGGTCAGCACCTCATCGCCGGGCCGGGTCACTGCGCGGATGGCATGGGCAATGGCACCCGCCGCACCGGTGGTGGGGAAGATGTGCTTCTGCTCATAGGGCAGGCCAAAGGTCTTTGTCAGGTGCGCTGCCACATCGGTGCGGAAGCCCGGGTCGCCCTGACTGGGGCAGTAGCCGTGCAGGTTTACCGGTTCCTCGTTGGCCAGCAGGTCCTGCATGGCGGCAGTAAACTCCTGCGGGCAGGGCACGCTGGGGTTGCCCAGCGAGTAATCGAACACATTCTCATATCCGATCTCTGCGGCACGCTGTTTGCCGTACATGAAGGTCTCGCGGATGACGCTCTTATTGCCGAGCATCGCGCGGTAGGTCTCATTCAGCATAATACTTCCCCCTGAGAGTTTATTTGTGGGCAGCCGTATAGCTCTGCTCCACCTTGATGATGCAGCTGTAGGCTGTATCCTGTTCCTTGATGAACTGTTCCAGCTGAGTCAGCAGCTCCACCTTATCCCCTGCATAGCCTGCCGGCAGCACCAGATCGAACAGCACGTTGGTGTGGGTCCTGCCCGGCACGATGCGCAGATCATGCAGAGAAAGCTCCGGGTCCATCTGACGCAGCTTTTCGGTCAGACGGGCACGCAGCACCCCCACTGCGGCGTCCGAGGTGACGATGGGATCGTAGTGGATGGTCACCATGAGGTTGTCGTTTTTAAAGAAGTCCCGTTCGATGTTGTCGATCAGGTCATGTGCCTCCAGCGGGTCCTGCTCGGCGGGCAGCTCCACATGCAGGGAGGCGAACTGGTGTCCCGGGCCGTAGTCGTGCACCATCAGGTCATGCATTCCCAGCACGCCGGGATAGGAGAGCACCTTCTGCTCAATGTGATCCACCAGATCCTCGCTGGGGCTTTCGCCCAGCAGCGGGCTGAGCGTGTCCATCACAAGGCCCCAGCCGGAGATCAGGATGAAGGCCGCCACGCCTACGCCCATCAGGCCGTCCAGCACATCCCAGCCGGTCACGCGGCATAGCACTGCGGCAATGAGCACCGCGCCGGTGCTCAGCACATCGTTGCGGCTGTCGGCAGCAGTGGCAATGAGGGTCTCGGAGCCGATGATGCGCCCGATGGTGCGGTTGAAGCCGCTCATCCACAGCTTGACGAGGATGGACGCCGCCAGCACTGCCACCGTGAGCCAGCTGAACAACACCGGGGTGGGGTGCAGCACCTTGACCACCGATTCCTTCAGCAGCGAAAAGCCGATGCCGAGAATGGTCACGCTGACTGCCAGACCCGCCAGATATTCATACCGGGCATGGCCGAAGGGGTGCTCTGCGTCCGGGGCCTTGGCGGCCAGCTTGAAGCCCACCAGACTGACCACGTTGGACGAGGCGTCCGACAGGTTGTTCAGGGCATCTGCCATGATGGCAATGGAGCCGAACAGGGTGCCCACGGTCAGCTTGCCCAGACACAGCAGCAGGTTGCACGCCATACCCACCCAGCAGGCAAGGTTGCCATAGGCGGCGCGCACCTTAGGGTCCTGCGCATGGTCGGGCTGGCGAATGAAAAGACGGATCAAAAACTGAGTCATAACGGTCCTCCATGGGCAGCGCTGGACACCTGCATACCCTGTTATCGCTTATAGTATAGCATTTCGCTTTATCGTTTTAAAGTATTTTCCGTAAACTTTTGCCCGGTATAGAAAGACCCCGGCAGAGCGGGATGCCCTGCCGGGGAGCTTTATGGGAACGGTAAACCGGGATTCTCGGATGAATTACTTCTCAGAAGGCTTGCTCAGGTCCACGCTGCGGATGATCTTGCGCACCGGCAGGATGCTCTTGGCGTTCATGGACAGCTCGTCCACGCCCATGCGCAGGAAGGTCTCGGTGAGGGCGGTGTCTGCGCCCAGCTCACCGCAGATGCCCACCCAGATGCCGTGGCGGTGGCCCGCCTCAATGGTCATCTTGATGGCGCGCAACACAGCGGGATGGTGCGGGTTGAAGAACGGCTCCAGCTTTGCGTTCTGGCGGTCCAGCGCACAGGTGTACTGGGTCAGGTCATTGGTGCCGATGGAGAAGAAGTCGCACTCGGCGGCCAGCTCGTCCGCGATGAGCACGGCGGCGGGGGTCTCGATCATGGTGCCGACCTCGATGTTCTTGCCCATCTTGACACCCTCAGCGGTCAGCTCCGCACGGCACTCTTCCAGAACAGCCTTGGCGTCCTGCAGCTCCCGCAGGCTGGTGATCATGGGGAACATGATGCTCATGTTACCGTAGGCGGAAGCACGCAGCAACGCACGCAGCTGGGTCTTGAAGAAGTCCTTGCGGGTCAGGCAGATGCGGATGGCGCGGTAGCCCAGCGCGGGGTTATCCTCGTGATCCAGCTTCATGTAATCCACGGTCTTGTCTGCGCCGATATCACAGGTGCGCACGACGACCTTGCGGGGTGCAAGGCTTTCCACTACCTGCTTGTAAGCCTCGAACTGGTAGTCCTCGGTGGGGAAGTCCTTGCAGTTCAGATAGACGAACTCGGTGCGGAACAGGCCCACACCGCCGGCATCGTTCTGCTGCACAGCGCCCACATCGCTCATGCCGCCGATGTTGGCAAAGACATTGATGGTCTTGCCGTCCAGCGTGGTATTGGGCTTGCCCTTCAGCTCCTGCAGCAGGGCCTGCTTTTTCTGATCTTCCTGCTGGCGCTTTTTCAGACTCTTGAGCAGGTCGGGGGTGGGGTCTACATACACACAGGCATTGTAGCCATCGATGACCGCCATCTTGCCGTCCCAGTCGTCCTGAATATCCTTGCACTGAATCAGGGCGGGGATGTTCATGCTGCGGGCCAGAATGGCGGTGTGGCTGTTGGAGCTGCCCTCCCGGGTGATAAAGCCCAGCAGCAGGCTTTTATCCATGCGGACGGTCTCGGAGGGAGCCAGATCCTCGGCTACCAGAATGCTGGGCTCGGTGCCCTGCAGGGAAGCGTTGTCCACCCCCTGCAGAATGTCCAGCATGGCCTGCGCAATGTCCAGCACATCGGCGCTGCGGGCCTGCAGATACGGGTCGTCCATGGCGGCAAACACCGCAGCCTGATTGTTGCCGGCGGTCTTGACGGCGTACTCGGCGCACATCTTCTGCCCGTTGATGATCTCCTTGATGGCGTCCACAAAGTCGTCGTCATCCAGCATCATGGCGTGGATGTTAAACACCTCGGCGATGTCCTCGCCGGCTTCTGCCAGTGCCTTTTCGTACAGGGCGGTCTGCTGCTCAATGGCCTTCTGGCGGGCAGCTTCAAAACGCTCCAGTTCTGCGGCAGTATCTGCCACAGGGGCGGTGGAAATAGCGGTATCTTTTTTCTTATAGATCTTCAGCTTGCCAATGGCGATGCCATTGAGTACGCTTTTGCCGGTGCCTACCTGCATTGCACACTACTCCTTCTTCATCTGTGCCGGGGCCGCACTGCTCCGACAGTCCAAAAAAAGCCCCCGCAGCTCACCCGCGAGGGCCTTCCTCATGTTAACTGCGGAATCAGACGTTCTCGGTCAGGAACTTCTGGACAGCTGCGGCTGCAGCTTCCTCATCGTCGCCCTCGACCTTGATGGTAACGGTCTCGCCCTGCTTGACGCCCATGCCCATCAGAGCCATCAGCTTGCGCATATCGCAGCTCTTGCCGTCCTTTTCAAGGGTGACGCTGCTGGCAAAGCCCTTGACGGTCTTGACGAGCAGGCCGGCGGGACGAGCGTGGATGCCGCATGCATCCTTAACGGTATACTGGAATTCCTTCATAATCATTTTCTCCTTACTTAGATCCCGTGCGGCGCTTCTGCACCTGCGCCGGACGCAGCCCAGCTGCGGCACGGTTGATACTTCTATTATAAACCCTAGTCGGAAATTTTTCACCATTTTATATTGCTAATTTTTTATGCAAAATTTTGGTACAATTGAACATACAAATGTGACAAAAATGCGCAAATTTCACTTTTTCTTCCGCTTGTGCGTAAATTTTAGGCATTTTGTCCTTTGGCTTTGCAGCAGGAGCCAAAGACATTTCCGGCTGTTCCCGGTTTTTGCGGGCCATTCCGGTGCTCATTCCACCGGGTAGCCTTCCGCATCCAGCGGCAGTTCTGTATACGGCACCGCCTGCGGGGCAGCGTCCGGCTCACCGGAGGTCTGCTGCACATCCAGCTCTTCGTCATGGCGTTCGCCCCAGTCGCCGCTGTAGTCCTCGCCAGAGGTCTGCTGTGCTTCGTCGGTCAGTTCCTCGTCGTGGCGCTCGCCCCAGTCACCGCTGTAATCCTCGCCGGAGGTCTGCTGTGCTTCTGCCTCTGCCATGGCGGCCTGCATGTCTTTCAGGCCCACCACCACGCCGGAAGGCCGTTCCAGCAGATAGGCCCCCACAGCCTTTTTCTTATACACCAGCAGCACGCCGTAGCGGCTGGTCTCGCCGCTGCTGGCTGCCGGGATCAGGGCCGTCCATTTCTCCACCGTCTTGCCTTTATAGCGGGCAAGATCCATGCCGCTCTGCTGCACCACCCCGTTGAAGGCCGAAAAGCTGTCATCCCATTTGCGGGGGATCTTTACCTTATCTGCCGTGATGGACGCGCCGTCCACATCCAGACCATAGCCGGTGAACCAGGTCTGGATATCCTGCGCGCTCTCGATCCGGTTCACCGCCGCCGAGACCGCAACAGTGCGCTGGCTGATGAACCGGCCCAGCAGGGCGCTGCACACCACCAGTGCGCAGCACATGGCGCCAAGACCCAGTTTTTTCAGGCTCGTTTTGCTCAGTGTAACTACAAACATATCCCCATGCCTCCCCAGCCTGTTTATTGCTCTGAGAACAATTTATTCAGAGTCCGGGCAGGTTATGACGATTTAAAACGCCCGCCGTATGATTCTTCCCGTGCAGGGCGCGGCCGTGTGGGGCAGGCCGGATGGCTTTTACAAAATTTTTCTCCGCCGGGTACGTTCTCTTTTGCGTGCCAAAAGAGAACCAGAAAAGACGGCGGTGCCCGCAGGGCATGAAAGCCCCAGTGGGGCTTTTAAGCCGCAGACCGGTTTGCGCAGCAAATGCCGCGTGTTCAGCGCGGCAAGGTCTCCGCTACTTTCGAGGCGCGGGAGGCGGCGGGTTGCGGCTCCCTGCGTCTGCTTCGTGCCTTGAGTGGCACTCGCATCCTGCAGGCCGCTGCCCCAACAGCTCCTCCCTGTTTCGGCCGCTGGCCGCGGTCGTCGCCGTTGCAAACTAAGGGCTGCACGCCCCTAGTAACCCCAAAGGAGTTGGGCTCCATACAAAAAATCCAAGTCGCTTCGCTAAAGGATTTTTTGTGTTGCGCCGATTTGAAGTCGCTTGCGCGACGAAACGTAAGGGCAACAGCATGTTTTCATGCTGACGCGAATGCTCCCGCAGGGAGCCAGCGTCAGCAAATACCGTTTGCCGTTACGACCCTCCCTGTGAAAAAGCAACTCCGAAACGGCCGCAGCCGTTTCGGAGTTGCAAATAAAAATACTATTTCCGCTATTTATGCTCAGAGCGAAGCGGAGAGCATTCCAAATCGTCTCTCCCGCTTTAATGCGCCTTCACAAAATCCTCCGGCGAGACTTCGCCGTTCTGGCGGAGCACCCGTTTCAGCACCTGCATCACGCCGTATTCCCGATGGGACGGTGCCAGAAACGGCACCTGCGCCCGCAGCGGTTCGCTGCCGTTCTCCATCAGGAAGCCGTACTTCGCAGTGGTGAGCATCTCGGCATCGTTGTAGGTGTCGCCAAAGGCCATCATGCTGTCGGTCGGAATGCCCAGCAGTGCGCCCACCTTTGCCAGTGCTGCGCCCTTGTGTACACCGGGGTTCATCACGTCCACCCAGTTTCTGCCTGCCACCGCCACCGAGAATGCACCGCCATTTCCGGTGTGGAATGCGCCGTAGGTCCGGTCGAAGGCTTCCTGCGAGTCGTCGTTGGGCAGATAGATGGTAAACTTATCCGCCGCCGCTTCCACAGCGGTCAGGTCATCCACGTACTCCACCCGGGTGTAGAAGTTCTTGAACACGGCATCGTATCCTTCATCCCGCTTTTCCGCGTAGGCCGCCTGCAGTCCGCACAAAAGGCCCACATCTCCGGCCTGCTTCGTGCTCCGGACCAGCTGCCGCCAGCCTTCGGCAGGCATTTCGGACACAAACAGATCCTTGCCCTTCCAGCGGGCCGCACCGCCGTTATCGCCAATGAGGATGATCTCCTCCAGCAATTCCGGGAACATGGTCTCCAACGTGTAAAGCGGTCTGCCGCTGGCGGCGGCAAACAGGATGCCCTGCCCGGCCAATGCGCGGATCGTTTCCGCAAAATCCGGCGGGAGCTGGCTGCGTTCGTCCAGAAGGGTCGCATCCATGTCCGACGCGATCAGGCGAATGTGGTCCATAGGTCCCTCCCTTATCCCTTATCCAATGTAGCTGATGTTCACATCCATATCGCCCTTATAGCCGGGCAGGCGTGCCGTGCAGGTGCCCTGCCACAGTGCGCAGTCGATGGGGCTGCTGGCAACGCCATAATGTGCGTTCCAGATGGTATACTTTTTCAGGCTGTTCAGATTGATACGCTTGCGGTACCACAGGGTAGAGGCGTACACGCCGGGCTTGTAGCCCTGTGCCTTGACCTCCTCACAGAAGGCGATGGCGCACTTGGTGCGGTCCTCCATACCCAGACCGTCTGCGCGGCCGGAGCCGTTGGAAGCGCCGGATGCCTCGGTGTCAAAGAAGATGGGGTAATCCAGCTTGCGGCCGTTCAGCACATAGGCGCAGGCAAAGGCTTCCTCCTTGGCTTCCGCTTCGGTGGTGGCCTGACTGAAGAAGTACACGCCCACCTTCAGGCCTGCGTTCTTCACATTGGTGAAATGCTCCTCGAACATGGGGTCCAGCACCAGCGTACCGGCCGCACCATAGCCGCGGTAGCCGATGCGGACGATGACAAAGCTGACGCCCGCCTTTTTGATCTTCGCCCAGTCCACATTTTTCTGATACTTGGAAACATCCACGCCGAAGGTCTTGCCCTTTTCCAGCACGCCGTCCGCATTGAAATAATAGAGTTTATTGTCGATGCACTGGATGCCGGTCACCGGCTTGTTGGTGCTCTGGCTGTAGTAGTAGGTCTTGCCGCCGGAGGTGCGCCAGCCGGAGTAGACCGGCTCCGGCTGGGACTCGTCTTTTTTGCCCAGCCAGCCAAACAGGAAATTGAACAGCCAGCTGAAAAAACCGTTCTCATCGCTCAGGTCGATGCACTGAGCTTCGGCGGCATCCATGGCACCGGCATCCAGTGCGGCACGGATCTCCTCCGGGGTCAGTACAACGCTGTTTTCCGGGGTGTGCTGATTCGTGCTGTTTTCTTCGGCTTCTGTGGCCTGTACGGGCGGTGCCTCCGGGTCCTCGGCGGCCAGCTCCGGCGTCTCCGGCTGCAGGGTGGGCATATCCGCCTCCTGCACCGTCCCGGCAGACGTTGCCGTTTCCTCCGGCTGTGCAGCCAGTGCCAGCGGTGCGCTCATCGAAAAGGCAAGTGCCGCCGCCAGAACCGCCGCCGCACTGCGGACCTTGAACTTGTTCCAGAACATTTTTTTCATGCTGTGCTCCAAACTTTCTGAATTTATCGGGATGCCGCCCTCGCAGAGGGCAGCATTTCATATTTCGGATACGGTTCCAGTATACACCCGCAGACAAGCTTCCGTCAATTGCCGCTCCTGTGCCGTGCGCCCTCTGCGCTGCCCAAGACCCCGTACCAGAAAATGCTCCAAAACAGATACGTCTGCACCGGCAAAAACATTGCACAAAGCCAAAAATTGCAGATATTTCCAGTAAAATCAGCGTTTCATCTTGCTGTCTTGACAGGTGTATGGTATTATACTTGACATACAGTTTTTGCATTGAATCAACCATCTTGAAACAGAAAGGCAGTTTCTCATGTCAAATGTGAAAGATTTCTTAAAACGCAAGGATATCGTCATCACCCCGCAGCGCTATCTCATTGAGGCGCTGGGTGCCATGGCACAGGGCCTGTTTGCCAGCCTGCTGATCGGCACCATCATCAAGACGCTGGGCCAGCAGACCGGTCTGGACGTGCTGGTGGATCTGGGCGGCTACGCCACCGCCATGAGCGGCCCCGCCATGGCCTGTGCCATCGGCTGGGCACTGCACTGCCCGCCGCTGGTGCTGTTCAGCCTGATCACCGTGGGCTACTCTGCCAACGCTCTGGGCGGCGCAGGCGGCCCGCTGGCCGTGCTCATCATCGCCATCGCGGCTTCCGAGCTGGGCAAGGCCGTGAGCAAGGAGACCCGCGTGGACATCCTCGTGACCCCGCTGGTGACCATTTTTTCCGGCGTGGGCCTTTCCATGCTGATTGCCGCCCCCATCGGTGCCGCTGCAAGTCAGGTGGGCACCCTGATCATGTGGGCCACCGAGCAGGCCCCGCTGGTCATGGGCATTCTGGTGTCCGTCATCGTGGGCGTTGCACTGACTCTGCCCATTTCCTCTGCCGCCATCTGCGCCGCGCTGGGCCTGACCGGCCTTGCCGGCGGTGCTGCCGTGGCAGGCTGCTGTGCCCAGATGATCGGCTTTGCCGTGATGAGCTACAAGGAAAACGGTGTGGGCGGTCTGGTGAGCCAGGGCCTTGGCACCAGCATGCTGCAGATGGGCAACATCGTCAAGAACCCCCGCATCTGGATCGCACCCACGCTGGCCAGTGCCATCACCGGCCCGCTGGCCACCTGCGTGTTCCACTTTGAGATGAACGGTGCCGCCGTGTCCTCCGGTATGGGCACCTGCGGTCTGGTGGGCCAGATCGGCGTGTACACCGGCTGGGTCAGCGACATTGCCGCCGGCGTCAAGACCGCCATCACCCCCATGGACTGGGCTGCAATGGTGCTGCTGTGCTTTGTTCTGCCCGCCGTGCTGAGCGTGATCTTCTGCGAGATCGAGCGGAAGATGGGCTGGATCAAAGAGGGCGATCTGAAGCTGAACTGATTTTTTAAGCAGAAAATTCTTTTTGCTTTTTGATAGAGCAAATCCCGGCAGGCTGCGGTCTGCCGGGATTTGTCTTTTCACGGTTAAACACACGACTACGCTCTGCACAGGAAGCGCTCAAACGATCCGTTTCCCGTCCAGCACCGCCTGCGTAAGGGTGTCGCCTTCATACACCAGCTTGAGGGAGAAATAAGGCCGGTCCTCATTCAGCAGCCGGAAGAAGATCTTGTCGCCCTCCCAGATGGGCAGGCCGGTCACCTTCTCCTTCGGCACCCATTCCAGCACGCCCTCTCTGCAGGCGCTGCCCCGCACCATTTCGCCTTCCCAGCGGTCGGCGGTATACAGGTGGATGAACTCGGTCATGTTGCCCCAAATAAAGGTCAGCAGGCCCCGGGCACGGAAGCGTTTCAGGGTCAGGCCAGTCTCCTCCTTCACTTCCCGCAGCAGACAGTCCTCCGGGCTTTCAAACCGCTCAAACTTTCCGCCTACACCGATCCATTTGTCGTGGTTGTAGTCGTCCTGCTTTTTGATGCGGTGCAGCATCAGGTAGGCATCCTCCCGTTCCAGATAACACAGCGTGGTGCTGAAAATGGGAAATTCCGGGTTCATGAAGGCTCCTAGATTCATTGCGTTCTCCTTTTGATCTTGTTTTTGTGGAAAATGCCGTTTTTCGCTGCGGCCCCTCCCGGGAAAAAGCACCCCGGCAAAGCCCGCAGGCTTTGCCGGGGTGCAAACCAAAAATAACTTTTTCCTCTGAATATGCCAGAGCAACGCGGCGGCAATTTAAAGTCATTGCCCCTTCCGGCTTGCTCTTCCCTTGCCCGCATTGTTCAGCTTGCGCACAAGGTCGTTCTGATGCTTGCGCTGGCTGGGCGTGGGCTGCGGGTCTTTGGCCTCCTCGGCACGGCGTCCGCTCTGGGCGGCGTCCGGGTCGATGCGTTCCAGCGTCCATTCCTGATTGCCGCCGGCCACAAAGTTCCAGATCTGGGCCTGTGCACCGTTGGCGGTGTTCATGCCCACAAGGTCGATGTATTTATCCGCCAGCACATTGCGGATGCGGGTGCGCCCGCTGCGGGTGGGCTCCAGCGCCCAGCACTGACTCAGCCCGCTGGTGCGGCCCCACTGGTGCAGCCATGTGCCCTCCACCACACCGCCAAGGGCCAGATCCATCATCTTGCCGGTAAAGCGGTTGCAGATGCGCCAGCGGCCCTCGCCTGCATCCACGAACTGCCACTGCTGCCACGGATGGCCTGCATAGCTCCACAGCTGGATGGCCGCGCCGTTCTCGGTGTTGAAGTTCTTTACTTCCAGCACCTTTCCATTGGGGGCTTTGATGATATAAAATTCATTTTCCAGAATAACTGCCTGCGATGCCTTTGCCATAGAGCACGACTCCTTTCCAGTTTGGTAGCCCTATTATAACGTATTTGTCCTTTGGCAGCAAGGATGCTTTTCCATAATCTTTTTACGTTTTATTGTGCATTTTGACATGATTCCCGCAACGATAACGTTTACGCGCAACAAAACCGTCTCTGCAGGGAATTTCTTTACACTCCGGCCCGTCTTGTGATACAATAAAGGCACACGCTTTTAGGGAGGGATTTGGAATGACCAACGAAACCTTGGAAACCATTAAGAGCCGCCGCAGCTGCCGTGCCTATAAGCCGGAGCAGATCACCGACGAAGAGCTGAATGCCGTGCTGGAAGCCGGCACCTACGCCGCCAGCGCCATGGGCCGCCAGAGCGCAAAGATCGTGGTGGTGCAGGACGCTGCCACCCGCGCCCAGCTCACCCGCATGAACGCCGCTGTCATGGGCAAGGACACCGACCCTATGTACGGCGCTCCCACCATTCTGGTGGTGCTGGCCGATGCCGGTTCCAAGAATGCCGTGCCCGACGGCAGCCTTGTCATGGGCAATCTGATGCTGGCCGCGGCCTCGCTGGGGCTGGGCAGCTGCTGGATCAACCGTGCAAAGGAAGAGTTTGAATCCGACGAGGGCAAGGCCCTGCTCCGGCAGTGGGGCATCGAGGGTGATTGGGTCGGCGTCGGTCACTGCATTCTGGGCTATCCTGCTGCAGACCCCAAGCCCGCCGCACCCCGCAAGCCGGATTATATCGTAAAAGTATAAGGAGAACTATGAAGCCTGATTACAAGCTGGTCGCCAAGGCCAAATACATCCACGCCACCGCCGACCTTGCCAGTGAGCTCTGGCACGAGGTGTACAAGCGCTATTACCCCGCAAAGCAGCTGGACACCCTTGTGGAGGAGCTGCAGAGCGCAGACGCCATCGAAGCGGACATCGACAACGATGTGAACTATTTTCTGGTCGTTCTGGGCGGCAAGACCATCGGCTACTTTGCGTGGAAGATGGAGAACACCGCCCTGCATCTGATGCATCTGTACCTCAAGCCCGAATACCGCGGCAAGGCACTGGGCCGGGACATTGTGCTCTCCTGCGAGCGGCTGGCCCGCGGCGAGGGCAAGGGCCGTGTGTGGTGCACCGTGCACGCCAAGGCCCTGCCGGTGCAGCAGTTCTTCAAGGCACTGCGCTACCGCAATTTAAAGCCTGCTGAGCAGGACACCGGCACCGTCCCCCGGGACGAAGTGGTGTTTGAGCATACTCTGGGCTGATTTTGCTGCCGGAAAACCGCAAAATGCTATTGAATTTTTTCTTCGTTTGTTCTACACTAATGTAGTGTAATAAAGTGCCTGCCTGTGGGCGGCATCTGCAAAGAAGGAGAACGACATGGCAAAAGATCATCCTACCGGTCAGTCCGGTCTGTATCAGGCATTTTTGCAGCTCAAGACCCCGGAACAGTGCTACCGCTTTTTACAGGATGTGTGCAGCTATTCCGAGCTGAGCGCAATGGAGCAGCGCTACAACATTGCCGAAATGCTGGTGGACAAACGCATCTACACCGAGATCATGGATAAGACCGGTGCGTCCAGTGCCATCATCAGCCGGGTCAGCCGGGTGCTCAGTGCCGACGACAGCGTGCTGCGCGGCCTGCTGGAAGCGGAGAAATCTGCCGGCAAAACCAAAAAATGAGAAGCTGTGCCGCGTGCCGCCCGGAGCGGCATGCGGCTTTTTTGTCATCCGACCGGGAAGCAGCCGGTTCCCGCCGCGCGGGGATCCTGCGCTGCCTTTCTCCGGAGAAAACCTTCACAGGAGGGATATTTTATGAGTAAAGCTGTTGTATTTTTTGCCGAGGGCACCGAAGAGTGTGAAGCCCTGCTGGTGGTCGATCTGCTGCGCCGCGCCAAGGTGGAGGTGACCATTGCCAGCGCCACCGGCAACCGCGCCATCACCAGCAGCCACAAGGTGCACATCACCGCCGACGCACTGGCAGAGGACATCGATTACTCGGATGTGGACATGGTGGTGCTGCCCGGCGGCATCCCCGGCACCCCGAACCTTGCCGCCAACAAGACTGTCACCGACACCTGTGTTTCCTTTGCACAGGCGGGCAAAAAGGTCGCCGCCATCTGTGCCGCCCCCAGCGTGCTGGCACAGCTGGGCCTGCTGGAAGGCAGAAAGGCCACGGCTCACGCCGGTTTTCAGGATCAGCTGGCCGGTGCCGAGGTGCTGGATGCCGAGGTCGTCGTGGACGGCAATATCACCACCAGCTACGGTCTGGGCGGTGCCATTCCCTTTGCGCTGGAGCTGGTGCGCCAGCTGGCCGGACAGGCTGAGGCCGACCGCATCCGGAACGCCATCGCCTACCGCCACTGAGGGAGGGAGTCAGTATGCGTTTTGTTACCTGCCGCCTGCCGGACGGCGTAGAGGATCCGGCCATCCTTTCTGCCGACAGCACACAGGTCTGGCCCCTGAGCTGGCTGGGCCTTTCCTATGAAACCTTGTCCGACGCCATTCCCTTTCTGACCCCGCAGGTGCGGGCCGGGCTGCAGCTTGCCATTGCAGGCATCCCGGCCCTGCCCGTGGATGCCGTGCAGCTGCAAAGCCCCATCCCCTGCCCCGCGCAGGACGTGGTGTGCCTTGGCATCAACTACATGGCCCACTCGGACGAGGCAGAGAAATACTCTGCCGATGCCTTTGCCACAAAGCATCAGGACGCCATTTATTTTTCCAAGCGGGTCAGCCGCGCTGTGCCGGACGGCGGCTTCATTGAAGCCCACACCGACCTTGTGCAGAAGCTGGACTACGAATGCGAACTGGCCGTGGTTCTGGGCAGAGACGCCCGGGACGTGCCCGCCGGGCAGACGAAGGACTATGTGTTCGGCTACACCATCCTGAACGACGTTTCCGCCCGCGATGTGCAGACCGCCCACAAGCAGTGGTATTTCGGCAAGAGTCTGGACGGCTTTACGCCCATGGGCCCCTGCATCGTTACCGCAGACGAATTTGACACCTATCCGCCCAAAATGGGCATCCGCAGCTTTGTCAACGGCGAAAAACGGCAGGACTCCAACACCGGCCTGCAGATTTTTGACATCGACCATGTCATTCACGAGCTGTCGCAGGGCATGACCCTGAAGGCCGGAACCATCATCGCCACCGGCACCCCGGCAGGCGTGGGCATGGGCATGGACCCGCCGCAGTTTCTGAAGCCCGGCGACACGGTGCGCTGCGAGATCGACGGCATTGGCAGCCTGACCAACACCGTGCGGTGAGCACTGGCATTTGTGCCAAATATCCACTGCGTTTTCCGTCTGTTTGCATGAAAATCCGCAGCGGCACTGCTCTTTTCGGAGCGGGTGTGCTATACTGGCTGTATGAATGAAAAATGCGGCCCCGGGCCGCAGAAGGGGTAAATGAACTATGAAGGAATACGCATTCGGCATCGATCTGGGCGGTACCACCGCTAAGATCGGCCTGTTCAAGACCACCGGCGAGCTGCTGGAAAAGTGGGAAGTTCCCACCGACACCTCCAACGCCGGTGAACACATTCTGGAAAATCTGGCTGCCGCCGTGCAGGGCAAGATGCAGGAAAAAGGCCTTGCCGCCGCTCAGGTGGAAGGCGTGGGCGTGGGCGTGCCCGGCCCTGTGCTGGACAGCCGCATCGTGCCCATCATCTGCGCAAACCTCGGCGGCTGGGGCAAGCACAACGTAGCCGAAGAGCTGAGCACCATGCTGGGCGGCATCCGGGTCCTGGTGGGCAATGACGCCAACGTGGCTGCTCTGGGCGAGATCTGGATGGGTGCGGCCAAGGGCTGCCGCAGCGCGGTCATGGTCACGCTGGGCACCGGCGTGGGCGGCGGCGTCATCGTCAACGGCAAGGTCATCGATGGCACCCACGGTGCCGGCGGCGAGATCGGTCACATCACGGTGGACCGCCACGAGACCGCCGCCTGCGGCTGCGGCAAGCACGGATGTCTGGAACAGTATTCCAGTGCTACCGGCGTTGTGCGCTGCATGAAGAAGCTGCTGGACGAGAACCCGGACACCCCCTGCACCCTGCGCGGCACCGAGTTTGCCGCCAAGGACGTGTTTGATGCCGCCCGCAATGGCGACGCCCTTGCCGCCCGCGAGGTGGACGAGATGACCGATACCCTCGGCATGGCGCTGGCAACCATTGCCGCCACCGTGGACCCGGAGATGTTCATGGTGGGCGGCGGCGTGTCCCGCGCAGGCGAGGTTCTGTTTGCCCCGCTGCGGGAGCACTTCAAGGTCTATGCCTTCAAGTCCTGCCGTGAGACCCCCATCGTGCCCGCCATCCTCGGCAACGATGCCGGTATCTATGGTTCTGTGCGCCTGATCGTGGGCGAATGATCCCTCTGTACGCAAAAAGCTCTGCCGTGCTTGCGGCAGAGCTTTTTTGTATGCGTGCTTTTTTACAGTGTATCTTCCCCCGGCAGCTGGTTCCACAGGCGGTAGTAGACGCCCTGCTTTGCCAGCAGCTGGTCATGGGTGCCGGACTCCACGATGCCCTCTTCGCCCAGCACAAGGATGCGGTCGTAGTCCTTGATGGTGGTCAGGCGGTGGGCGATGGTCAGGGTGGTGCGGCCATGGGCCAGCTTTTCAAGGCTCTGGCCCACCAGGATCTCGCTTTCGTTGTCCAGTGCGCTGGTAGCCTCGTCCAGAATGAGGATGGGCGGGTTCTTCAGGAACACCCGCGCAATGGCGATGCGCTGCTTCTGCCCGCCGGAGAGCTTGACGCCGCGCTCACCCACGTAGGTGTCAAAGCCGTCCTTCAGGGCCAGAATGAACTTTTCCGCACCCGCCAGACGCGCCGCTTCCATGATCTCTTCGCGGGTGGCACCGGGCTTGCCGTAGGCGATGTTCTGGGCTACCGTACCGCTGAACAGGTACACGTCCTGCTGCACGATGCCAATGTCGTTGCGCAGGCTGCGCAGGGTGACATGGCGGATATCCTGTCCGTCGATCAGGATGCGGCCGCTGGTCACCTCGTAGAAGCGGGGGATGAGGTTGCACAGGGTGGTCTTGCCGCCGCCCGAGGGGCCGACCAGCGCCAGCCGTTCGCCCGCCCGGATATCCAGACTGACGTTGTGCAGGACCTTGTTGTGGTCGTCCGGGTACTCAAAGCTGACATTTTCAAACCGGATGTCACCGGGGCCGGGCTGCAGCGGCACCGCGTCCGGGGCGTCGCCGATGGTCACAGGGGTGTCCATGATCTCGGCAAAGCGCTCGATGCCGGTCATGCCGCGCTGGAACTGCTCGGCAAACTCCACGATGCGGCGGATGGTGGCAATGAGGGTGGTGACGTACAGCATATAGGCCACCATGTCACCGGCGGTGATCCTGCCGTACACCAGCGAGAGGCCGCCTGCCAGAATGACCACCAGATACATCAGGCCGTCGAACAGGCGGGTGGAGGTGTTGAAGGCACCCATGGCGTAGTAGCCGAGGGTCTTGATCTGCTCAAAATCCCTGTTGCCCTTTGCAAACTTCTCGCGTTCCTCATCCTCGGCGGCAAAGGCCTTCACGACGCCCTGCCCCAGCAGGCTGTCCTCGATGGTGGAGTTCAGCTCGCCGATCTGCACGCGCTGCTGGCGGAACCGCGCCCGCAGCCGTCCGTTCAGGTAAACGGACACCACGCCCATCAGCGGCACGCAGGCGAACACCGCCAGCGTCAGCGGCACACTGGCCCGGCACAGGATGACAAAGGACACCACGATCTTGATGGCCGCAATGAAAAATTCCTCCGGGCAGTGGTGGGCAAACTCGGTCACATCGAACAGGTCGTTGGTGATGCGGCCCATGATGGTGCCCACCTTGGTGTTGTTGTAGTAGGTGTGGTCCAGCTTCAGCAGGTGGTCAAAGGCATCGCGGCGCATGTCGGTCTCGATGTGGACGCCCATGATATGGCCGATGCTGGACATATAGTAGCTGGCTGCACCGTCGATGATGCGCAGCACAAAATAGAGTGCCGCCAGCCGCAGCACGATGCCCGCCGTCAGGGTGATGCCCACGCCCATGGCGGCGTTGGTGATGGTGCTCATGATCTTGGGCAGCACGATATCACACAGGGTGGTCAGCGCTGCACAGAACAGATCCAGAAACAGGGTCTTTTTGTACTTTGCCAGATAGGGCAGAAACCGCCGGATCAGCGCACCGCTGCCTGCGTGGTGCGCCCCGGGGTCGTTGATCTTGGTTTTTGACATGGTTCCTCCTGTTGTAAAACCCTCTCAGGCTCACTTCGTTCGCCAGCTCCCCCTCTCGGGGGAGGTGGCATTGCGCAGCAATGACGGAGAGGGTTCATTCTCTTACTTTTTACTGTAATCCCGTTCGCCGTAGATGGCGGTGCCGATGCGCACGAGGGTGGCACCCTCACAGATGGCGTTTTCAAAGTCGCCGCTCATGCCCATGGAAAGGGTCTCCATGGACACGTTGGGATAGCCGCGTTCGCCCGCCTGTACGAACAGCTTGTACACCTCGGCCAGATAGCGGCGGTTGCGGGCATCATCGTCGTTCACGGGAGGAATGGCCATCAGCCCCTTGACCCGGATGTGCTCCTGTGCGGCAGCGGCATCCAGCAGCGGCCAGAGTGCTTCCGGTGCCACGCCGGTCTTGCTCTCCTCCCCGCCGATGTTCACCTCCAGCAGCACGTCCTGCACGATGCCGGCCCTGGCGGCTTCCTTCTCGATGGCATTCAGCAGATGCTCACTGTCCACGCTCTGGATGAGGCTGGCGCGGCCCAGCACCTTTTTGATCTTGTTGGTCTGCAGATGGCCGATAAAGTGGCTGGGCTTACCGCAGTAGGCACCGGCGTCAAAGTTTGCGCACAGCTCCTGCACATGGTTCTCGCCAAACACATCGATGGGCAGCGCGGCACTTGCGGCCACCGTCTGTGCAGTGCGGGTCTTGCAGGCAGCGCACAGCTGCACCGCTGCCGGGTCGCGACCTGCTTCACGGGCGGCAGCAGCCATTTTTTCCCGGATCTCTGCCACGGCCTCCTTCATCTGTTCCAGATTCTTTTCTGCCATGATGCTCAGTCCTCCTCGGTATACTTGGCGCGCTCGCCGCCAATGAGCTTCGGGCGGGTGCGGGCGCACAGGATGTTGGCTTCGCCGATCTTTGAAAGGCTCAGCCGCACTGGCACTGCCACCCTTCTGAGGTGCATCCCGATGAGGGTGCCGCCGATATCAATGCCTGCGTGGGCGCGGATCTCCTCCACGGCCACCGGCTCCCGGAACTTCTTCCAGCAGGTGGTGGCCCAGCTGCCGCCTGCATGGGGGCGGGGCACCACGCACACCTCTTCCCAACCGTATTTTTCGGCGGCTTCGCGCTCGATGATAATAGCGCGGTTCAGATGCTCACAGCACTGCGCGGCCAGCCAGATGCCGTTTTCGGCCAGCACTGGGGCAATGCCCGCGTACACGGCCTGTGCCGCCTCGAGGCTGGAATCCTTGCCGATGTGCCCGCCTACGATCTCGCTGGAGGAGCAGCCCACTACGAACACGTCCCCTTTTTTCAGCTTAGCCTGCGCCAGCAGCTCTGTCACGGCCTGCCGCGCCTCGGTTTCGATCTGTTTTTTGAATTCCTCTGTCATAAAAAACACCTCGTTTTTTATCAAAAATCAAAGATTTGCACTGCGCACCTTTTCGCTGCCTGCAAGGCCGAGATACAGCCTGCTTTCCACCGGGCACAGCGCTGTCACGCTGCCTGCGCCTCGGCCGGAGACCACCCGCTGCCAGCTGCCGTCTGCGGTGTCCACCGCCTCGGCGCAGGGGGCGTCCGCAGGCAGGCTGAACAGCTTCTCCTGCAGATTCCGGCCTGCACGCAGGGCGATGCCCCGCAGCAGGGTGCTGCCTGCATTTTTTTCCAGCCAGCTGCTGCGGGCCCAGCGGTAGCCGATGTACAGGGTCCCGTCCGGGTCCATCGCCAGTGCACCGGGATACCCCGGCAGGCCGGAGACCAAGCTGCTGCAGTTCTTTCCGCCTGCGGTCAGATCCTGCGCGTCAGCGCTCACCCTCCACACACAGCGGTTTGCAAGGTCGGAGACATACAGGGTGCTGCCGTCCGGGCTCAGTGCCAGACCGGCCGCACCGGCCACGCCGCCCAGCACCTTCTGCACCGAGCGTGCCGCCGGGTCGTACACATACACACAGCCGGTGCCGGTGTGGGCCAGCAGTTCGGTACGCAGGGTGCTCTCCAGCCCGTCGGCAGCACCGGCAGCGGCAGCAACCGCAAAATAGATCCGGCCGTCCGGCGCGGCTTCCACCGCCGAAACGGCCCCCAGCGGCGCGCCATCGATCTGGGTCACCACCTGCTCCACCGCCGTGCCCCAGCTGTCGTGGGCGGCACGGCACAGACTGCCGCCGCCGGGTGTGAGGATGTTCAGCCACAGGTCCCCGCTGCCGTCAAAGGCAAAGCCGGTCAGCTCTCCGTCCACCGTCAGCACCGCCGCCGTGTGACCGCCATCGGTGCGCACAAGGTCGCTCCGGCGCTTTTTCAGCGCGGCGCCATCGTAGACTGCAGCATATACAAGGCCGTCCCGGGCGCGGATGCAGTCCACGTTCTGATACTCGCCCAGGTCCAGCGTACCCTTATCGTCGGTTGCAAGGGCCGTCTGTGCTGCACCGGTATCCTGCCGTACAGCAGGGGCATCGTACGCCTGCGGCGGTGTATCGATGGGCCGGAACACCAGTGTATATACCAGCGCCAGCAGAATGCACACGCCAAACACCGTGCTGGCCGTGCGGAAGCGCTTGAGCAGGGCGTCCCGCTCGGCAGCCGCCTGCGCGGCATATTCTGCCCGGCGGCGGGCGGCTCTGGCATTGACGCGGTTTGCCCGCCGCAGCCAGCGGTCCACGAACAATGCCACCTGCGGCCCAATGGTGAGCGACGCAATGGCAAGGATGAGCAGAAATTCAACAAGTCCGATCCTCATAGGGCTATTTCCTTTGTTTGTCAGCAGTCTTGGCAGGTTTGCCTGCCCTTATCGTTTCAGTATAGCATTTGCGGCGCGGCAGTGCAAGCATCCGCCGCAGACCTTTTTCCGCATCTTTCCTGCAAAAGGCTTTTTTGCTGCACGAAAGTATGCTATAATCCGTTTGGTGATAACATCGTGCACAAACGACCGGAATCGAGGATGAAAATGGAACCATTCAAATACAACGTTCTGCCGGGCCGCTACCGGCATTTCAAGGGCAACGAATACGAGGTGCTGGGCATGGCCCGGCACAGCGAGACCGAAGAGGAAATGGTGGTGTACCGTGCTTTGTACGGTGAGCGCGGCCTCTGGGTGCGCCCGGCCGCCATGTGGTGTGAGACCGTGGAGCGGGACGGCAGGGTGCAGCCGCGCTTTGTGCGCATCGAGGAATAAGCGCCGTGCCGCAGCCGAAAATGCATACAAAAAGAGGTCCTTCCGGGTGCATCCGGAAGGACCTTTTACGTTCTGCTGCGCCACTGCACGGCGCAGCGTTCTTCATTTACCTGTAAAGCACTTATTCCTCAAAGCCCAGTACGTAGGTCACAATGGCAGCCACCACGATGGCAGTCACGATGGCGATGCTCATGGCGATGATGGTATCTTGGAAGATGGGCAGGGCCAGCACGGTGGAGTAGCCCATCACGTAAGCCTTAGCGCCCAGCAGGCCGGCCACAACGCCGCCCACAGCGCCGCCGGCCATCACGCCGTACATGGGCTTTTTGCGGGGCAGGTTGATGCCGTAGATGGCAGGCTCGGTAACACCGGCCACGATGCAGCCGAATGCGATGGACAGAGCTTCGGCACGCTTCTCAGCGCTCTTGGTGCGCAGGGCCACGCCGATGCAGGCACCGCCTTCTGCCATGTTGTGCAGAATGAATGCGGGGCGGAACACAGCGTCGTAGCCGGGGTTGGTCAGAGCCTGTGCCATGAAGGGCACCAGACCAATGTGCATACCGGTCATGACCAGCCAGGGCAGGCAGGCGGCCAGCAGGCCCACGGTGATAAAGCCGATCTTATCGCCCAGGAAGCTGAACGCGACGGCCAGATAGTTGCCCAAATAGCCGCCCAGAGGAGCCAGCACGGTGAAGCCCAGAATGGAGGTGACGGTAACGGTGCACAGGCCCACCAGCAGGGACTTGAAGATGCCCGGAACGATCTTGTTGAAGAACTTTTCCAGATAGTATGCGCACAGTGCGATCAGCAGCGCCGGCAGCAGGGAGCTGGAGTAGCTCATCAGGCGCACGGGGATGCCCAGCAGGGTAATGGGCTCACCGGCAGCCACCAGCGCGGTGTACTTGCCGTGCAGCAGGGCTGCGGCACAGATCATGGAGTAGATGGGGGTGCCGCCCAGCTTTTTGGCTGCGCCGTAGGCAACAAAGATGGGCATGAAGAAGAAGACTGCATCCGCAACGCCGCTGAGCAGGGCGTATGTAGCGGTATCGGCAAAGCCTGCATTCACCAGCGTGATGAGCAGCAGCAGCACCTTGAGCATACCGCCGGCCACCAGGCCGGTGATCATGGGCGACACGGCAGCGGAAACGTAGTTCAGCACTGCAACACCTGCGCTCTTCACGGTGAGGGGTTGCTTTTCCTTGGGCACATCCAGATTCTCGTTGATGGCTGCGCCTTCCTTGAGGTCAAAGTCCTTCACGACCGCCTCATACACGGGCAGCAGATTCTTGCCCAAAACCACCATCAGCTGGCCGCCGGCGTAGATCACGCCCAGCACGCCGGGGATCTTTTTCAGTGCTTCCTGATCCGCCTTGTTCAGATCCTTGACCACGAACCGCAGCCGGGTCATGCAGTGTGCCACGCTGGAAATGTTCTCGGTACCGCCCACCAGCTGAACCACTTCCGCAGCCGTTTTCTTTGCGTCAAATGCCATATTGTTTCTCCTTTGCTTTATTTATGATTCCTTTATTCGTTCCAGAGGCTTTCGCCGTTGGTGGCGATGACCTCTTTCATCCAATCGTAAGACAGCTTCTTGCGGCGTGCACAGGTGCCGTTGCCCTTATCGTCCATATCCACATAGATGTGGCCGTAGCGCTTCTTCATCTCACCGGTGGAAAGGCTTACCAGATCGATGCAGCCCCACATGGTGTAGCCCAGGCACGGCACACCGTCGATCACGATCGCGTCGATCATGGCCTTGAGGTGGTCGCGCAGGTAGTTGATGCGGTAGGTATCGTTGATGGTGCCGTCCTCTTCGATCTCGTCGATGGCACCCAGACCGTTCTCCACGATGAAGATGGGCTTCTGGTAGCGGTCGTAGATCTCGTTCATGCAATAGCGCAGGCCCAGCGGGTCGATGGGCCAGCCCCACGGGGTGCTCTGCAGATAGGGGTTCTGGTCTCCGCCGATCACGTTGAACTTGGTCTCGGTGCTCACGGTGCAGGAGCGATAGTAGCTGAAGGACACAAAGTCCAGCGTGCCGCTCTTCAGGATCTCGTCATCGCCCGGCTCGGTGTGCAGGGTCACACCGCGGCGGCCAAACAGGTCGCCGGTGTAGGAGGGGTAGTAGCCGCGGGCCATCACATCGATGAAGAACAGGCTTTCGCGGCGGCACTGCATCTGGCGGAACATATCCTCCGGCTTGCAGGTGGCGGGGTAGATCTCGCTCAGGGCATACATGGCACCAAACTGGGAGCCGGGCATCATCTCGTGGCCCAGCTTGACGGCCTGTGCGCTGGCAAGGAACATGTTGTGCACGGCGTTGTAGTGGGTCTGGTCGTCGGCGCTGGAGGTGCCGCAGGAGGCGTAGCCGCGCACGGCGTTGATCTCGTTGAAGGTGAGCCAGTAGCGGCACCGCATGCCGATGCGCTCAAACAGGGTGCGGCAGTAGTGCAGGTAGCAGTCGATGGTGTGGCGGCTCTCCCAGCCGTTGTACTTCTCGGCCAGAGCGGCGGGCAGCTCATCGTGATGGATGGTGATGAGTGGCTCCATGCCGTGCTTTTCCAGCTCGTCGATGAGGTCCAGATAGAACTTCAGGCCCTCTTCGTTGGGCTGCTGCTCTTCGCCGGTGGGGAAGATACGGCTCCAGCAGATGGAGAAACGGTACACATTGTAGCCCATACCGGCCATCAGCTCCACATCTTCCTTCATGTGGTGGTAGCCGTCCACAGCGTTGTGGCTGGGATAGTAGCAGTCCGGGTAGACGTGCGGCTTTGCGCCTTCCGGGAAGCTCTCGGCTGCAAAAAAGCTGCTGCGTGCCTTGGCAAAGCCGCCGTCTGCCAGCAGCAGGGTGTTGCCGCGCGGGTCCTGCACGGAGCCATCGGTCTCAAAATCGTGGGTAGAAAGGCCGCGTCCGCCCTCCTGCCAGCCGCCCTCGTACTGGAAGTCGGCGGTGGCACCGCCCCACAAAAATCCATCGGGTACTCTCATATGCGTCTCCTTTTCTTCGTCATTGTGCTTGAAAATCGCATTTGCCGTTCGTTGCTTCTATTATATTTGCCCGTAATGGATACATGGGAAATTTCGCATTTTGGAAACAAAAAGCGCGTACATTCGGCAGTTTGCTAAAATGTACGCGCTTTGATTTGTGCAGTATTCCAATATTACCGGTTTTTATGGGATTTTTCGTAGTAACGCCATGCGATCATATCCGTAACGAAGGGAAATGTCGTGCGGTGGGTGTGCACATTACCGCCCCGGTGGAACAGGATGCTGTAGGCCACGCGGGGGTCATGGGCCATTTTTTCGTCCGAGGTGATCAGCACGGTCTTTGCCTTTGTGGTGTTGAAGATTCCCTTATCATAGAAATCCTCAATGGCGTCGTACCGGTTCAGGTACTGGCCGGAATCGCTGAACACGATCAGCAACGTGTCCTCGTCCGCACGGGCAACATTGTCCATCTGCTGGATATCGTTCCGGGGTGCCACAATGAACTTGCCGCAGCGGCCCAGCTTGATCTGCAGATCCATGGCTGCGGTACCGGAGAACATCATGCCCAGCGCAAACACTTTTTTATAGTAAATCAGATCGTCCACCAGCCGGTCAACGGCATCCCAGTCCAGCTGCTGCGCTGTGAGCTGGATGTCTTTTGCGATCTCCTGCGTATACTCCTGCACCGAGTGGGATTCCAGATACCCGATTACATCCACGGAAAAATTGTAGGAGACATGATATTTGTTTTCCTCAAGCCTAGCCGCTTCCCGGAACTCGGCGTAGTCCTCGTAGCCCAGCGCCCGGATGAACTTGGAAATGGTGGACTTGGATACCCTGCACAGGTCCGCCACCTCGTTGATGGCAAGGCTGTGCAGCAGTTCCATATTTTGCAGCATGGCCAGCGCAATGTGATAAAAGGTGGAGTCGCTGCTGGATTCGTTCAGCAGGATCAGAAGTCTGTCGTACAGAATGCCCATGAGCCCGCCCTCCTGTATTCCGTTTTCCGGCAAAAAATCTTATCTTTATAGTATCATATTCCACGCTTTTGTGCAATAAAACTGTCTGTTTTATCCGCTTTGAAACTGCGGCTGTGCAGGGCCGGTTTTCTGTGGTATACTGACAGCAGGGCTGCAGGCTGGCCCGCCGATGCTTTTTGAAAAGCGTTCACGCAAACTTCACAGCTTTTTTTTATTCTTGCTGTATGATATGATAGAGATGAAGTCTATTTTCGAGGAAGGGGACTGTGTACTATGGCTAAGATCCTGATCGTTGACGATGAGCCGCGTATCCGCGAGCTGATCCGTGAACATTTACAATATTCCGGTTACATCTGTGAAGAGGCCGCTGACGGCACTGCTGCGCTGACACAGCTTTCCGGCGGGGCCTTTGATCTGGTCATTCTGGATCTGATGATGCCGTTCATGGACGGCATGACCTGCCTGCGGGAGATGCGTGCCCGCCACATCAACACGCCGGTCATCATCCTGACCGCCCGCAGCGAGGAATACGACAAGCTGGCGGGCCTTGAGGGCGGTGCAGACGACTATGTGGTCAAGCCGTTCTCGCCCCGGGAGCTGGTGGCCCGCGTGAAAGCGGTGCTGAACCGCACCATGCCCAAGCCCGCTGCCGCCTCCGACACCATGACCTTCGGCGAGCTGACCATCGACACCGCCAGCCACACGGTGCGTGTTTCCGGCGAGGAGGTCGCCCTGACCCCCAAGGAGTTCGACCTGCTGGTGTTCCTTGCTTCCAACAAGGGCATCGCCCTCAGCCGTGAAAAGATCCTGCAGAAGGTATGGAACTACGACTACTTCGGCGAGGACCGCACGGTGGATACCCATGTCAAAATGCTGCGGGGCCATCTGGGCAAGTGCCGCAGCTACATTGCTACCGTGTGGGGCATCGGCTACAAATTCGACCCCGACGCAACGCGCTGATAAAGGAGTGTAGGGTTCATGCGGCACCATCACTCTCCCGGCATCCGCGGCCAGCTGATGTGGTTTTTGTGTTGTATCTGTCTGTTCCTGCTGGCACTGGTGTGGTTTCTGTCCACCCAGCTGCTGGAACCGCTGTACACCAAGCACATTGAAAAGCAGCTGACCACGCAGGCCGAAAACATCACGGCAGATCTGGATAAAGCCCTTGCGGAGGACGAAACGCTTTCCTCCTGGTCCTTTGGCCGGCTTTCTGTAAACACGTCTTTTTTTGACCGGCTGGCCACCCAGCTGTACGCCAGCGGTTCTCTGAACAGCTTTTGCGTGGATATCTCGGATTCCACCATGCGCACCATTTACAAGATCGAGAACCAGTCCTACTGCAACCTGCACGAAACGCTGCTTTCCGACTCTGCCAACAACGACATGATCGTTTCCACCGCCGTGGCCATGCGCAAAAAATGCCGCACCACCGGCGGCTTTGTGCAGACCCTGAACCCGCCGCGGCTGTCCGGCTCCGCCCAGCTGCTGGTGGGGCGCAACACGGCCGGCGGCGAGTACACCGTGCTTGTCACTACCAGTCTTGTGCATGTGGCCGAGGCAGGCAAGATCCTGAGCACCGTGCTGCCCATGGCAGCAGCCGTGATCTTCGCCTTTGCCATGACGGCAGGGTGGCTGTTCAGCGAGTGGTTCACAAAACCGCTGCGCCAGCTTTCCAGCGCTGCCCGCCAGATGGCAATGGGCAACTACGCCGTGCAGGTGGACACCCGCCGCAGCGATGAACTGGGCGATCTGGCGCAGGACTTCAACCACATGGCAAACGAGGTGCAGCGCTCTTCACAGATGCAGCGCGACCTGCTGGCCAACGTCTCCCACGACCTGCGCACCCCGCTGACCCTCATCAAGGGTTACGCCGAGACGGTGCGCGACATTACCGGCGACGACAAGGCCCACCGCGATGAACAGATGAACATTATCGTGGATGAGACCGACCGTCTGACCGCGCTGGTCTCCAGCGTGATGGAGCTGAGCAAGGTGACCAGCGGCGCAGCAAAATGTGAGCGCGTGCACTTTGACATGGCTCAGCTGTGTGACGAGGTGAGCGAGCGCTACGACGCCATCTGCGCCCAGAACGGCTGGCAGCTGAAGCTGGAACTGCCGGACGAGGAGCTGCCGGTCTACGCCGACCCGGATATGATGCAGCGTGCACTGCACAACCTTTTGGGCAACGCCATGCACCACATCGGCAAAGACGGTATCTTCATCCTGCGGGCCCAGCGCTGCACCGAGGGCGTGCGGATCGAGGTGGAGGATCACGGCCCCGGCATTGCCGCCGACGACCTGCCCTATATCTTCGACCGGTACTACCGCTCCCGCTCCGACGCCGGAAAGCAGGGCACCGGCCTTGGCCTTTCCATCACAAAGGCGATCTTCCAGCAGCACGGCTTCCGCTTTGGCGTGCAGAGCGCCATTGGCATGGGCACCACATTCTGGTTCGTCATGAACGATCTGCCTGCCAACGAAAAGAAAACGGTGGAAGACAGAGGCGGTGAAAATCCCGGGGAAAAGATGATAGAATAAGATATCGTCAAAAGCAGGAGGAGCCTTCATGAAGCAATTTTGGAAAAGAGCGGCGGTCGCCATCGTCAGTTTGGCACTGCTGGCCGGGATGCCCCCCGCGGCAGGAGCCGCTTCGGATGAAGTGGAAGCTGCACTCGCCTCCATGACTCTGCGGGAAAAGGTAGGCCAGCTGTTTGCCGTGCGGCCGGAAGCGCTGGATTTTGAGCAGCGCTCCGGCGGCATGAAGCTGACCTGCTCCATGCGGGAGCATCTGCGCTCCTACCCGGTGGGCGGTATCGTGCTGTTTGCCACCAATATTTCCAGCCAGTCCCAGATGACCGCACTGATCCGGGATTTTCAGCGTTCCGCCGGGAACAGCCTTCTGGTCGCGGTGGATGAAGAGGGCGGCCCGGTGGCACGTCTGGCAAACAGCTCTGCCTTCGACCTGCCGAAATTCCCGAGTGCTTCCGCCATCGGCACCACCGGCGATCCCGAGCAGGCCAGGACCATGGGACGCACCATCGGCGGCTACCTGAAGCATTACGGCTTCAATCTGGACCTTGCCCCCGTCGCCGATGTCAACTCCAACCCCCTGAACCCGGTCATCGGCCGCCGCGCCTTTTCCTCCGACCCGGACGTCACCGCCGGGATGGTCCGTGCTGCGGTGCAGGGCTTCCATGAAGCCGGGATGCTCTGCACGCTGAAACATTTCCCCGGACACGGAGACACCCTTGAGGACAGCCATGCCGGGACTGCCACCAGCACAAAGACATGGGAAGAGATGAAAGCGGTGGAACTGCTGCCCTTTGAGGCCGGCATTGCGGCCGGAGCCGATGTGGTCATGGCCGCACACATCACAACCCCCAACGCCACCGAGGACGGCCTGCCGGCCTCGCTTTCCTACACGATGCTGACCGAACGTCTGCGCGGCGAGCTTGGCTTTACCGGCGTGATCTGCACGGACGGGCTGGGCATGAAAGCCATCACCGACCATTATTCTCTGGCAGAGGCTGCCATTGCCGCTCTGGATGCCGGTGCCGATCTCCTTCTGCTCCCTGCCGACCTGCAGGAAGCCTTTGACGGTGTCGTTGCCGCCGTGGAGTCCGGCCGGATCTCCGAGGAACGGCTTGACGAGAGCGTCCGTCGCATCCTGACCCTGAAGGAAAAGGCCGGTCTTTCGCTCCGGGCCAGTACACCGGCCGACACATTGCTGGACCGGCTCTCCCGGCTCTGGAACTGAGTTCTCCCAGAAAAGCCAAAACGGCCTGCTGCTCAGCTGCAGCAGGCCGTTTTTCTGTTACGGGCCGATTACGAATTGGAATCTGCTGTGTGATAAATCCCAAATGTATTATCCGGTGCGGGCATTTCCACCCGGGAGGCACGATCATTCACAGCCCACATCATCCAGCCCATTGCAGCCAGTGCCGCCAGAATGATGAGCCATTTGACAAAATTCGGCAGTTTTTTCATAGAAGATCCTTCAAATCCGTTTTATACTTTATTTTATATTTTTCGCTTTTATTCCGGTCTGCAAAGCTTCCGTGCACATCTGAGCAGCTCTTCGGCCTGCTGGCTGTCCAGCTGCTTCACCCATGCACCGCGCGCTGCTGCGCCCTCGCCGGTGCTGCCCGCTTCCGCAAAGCAGGCCAGGTCCGAGTCGGTGCGGCTCTGCCAGGGCGAAAAGCCTTCCGGTGCAATGTGGGCTCCCAGACGGCAGTCCAGCACGGCAGTCTTTCCGGTGGGCCTCCATGGCCTGCCCAGAAATACCGTGCCCGCCGGGCAGTCGTCCGAAACAAAGTCGCAGTCCCAGAACACAAACCCGAGGCCATCGGCATGGCCCGAGGGAGCCGTGACATAGCTGACGGGCAGGTGATTGTTCACCGTGCGGATGGTGCACTGCTCAAACAGGGCTTCCGCACCGCCAAAGATAAAATCAATGTCCCCTGCGATCTGGCAGTGCCGGTAATACTGGGCAGTCGGGCGGCGGGGCGCAAGGCCGCGCGGGCCCAGAAAGCCGTCCTTCTCCCGCTCCTTCTCCGGCAGAGGGGCGCAGAACAGGGTGTCCTGATTGCCCAGCAGCCGCACATCCGCAAAAAACGCGCGGGCGCTGTCCACGTAAGCCGCCACAGCCTGACCCACCTCGGCCCCGGGACCGGCATCATTCTCGATGGTCAAATTTTCCACCCGCAAATGTTCTCCGCTGAAAAACGCCGTGTAGCTGCGGAAGGTATGGGTGGGCCTTCCGTCCGAGTGCGGCAGCCTGCCGCCGTCGCCCCACACGATGCGGGTGTTGTCCATGCCTGCACCGAGCAGGGCAATGTCCTTTTTTTCGCAGACCAGCTTTTCCCGGTAAGTGCCCGGCCCGATATGGATCTCTGCCCTGCAGTCATACGGCACGGCCAGCACTGCTTCGGACACCGAAGCAAAATCGCCGCTGCCGTCCTGCGCCACGGTAATGGTAAGCATCTTTCTGTCCTCCCGTTTTGTTTCTATGCTTCCATAGTATACCTTCTTCCCTGCCGAAAATCAACGAAGTTTGTGTGAACTCAGCACTTTTCCAGCCGCAGCACCGCCGCCGTGATGTCGTCCGGCCTGCCGGTCTTTTGGGCACGCACACGGGCCGTCTCCACCAGCGTCTTTGCGATCTGCTCCGGCGGCTCCCCTGCTGCCGCCGAGAGCTCCAGCTGTTTTGCCACCCAGCCCGGGCCATCCACCAGAAGGCCGTCCGACACCAGCACTGCGTAATCTCCAGCCGTCAGATGCACCACCCGGCTCTGACCGTTCACCCCGCTCAGGATCCCTACCGGCAGACTGGCGTCCCCCACTGCCCGCACCCGCCCGCCGTGCACAAGGAACCCCGGCGCTGCCCCGGCCTTGAAGAGCCTTGCCGTACCGGTGTAAAGGTCCACGCTGATGAGATCCAGCGTAGCCCCGCTCTCATCCTCGCTCTTGAGGGCGAGAGCCACGTTGACCAGCCTTGCCGCCAGCTCCGCAGTAAAGCCTGCCTTCAGCAGCCGGGCGGTGAGCTCTGCGGCAAGGTTTCCGTCCACCGCCGCAGGCCGGCCGGTGCCCATGCCGTCGCACAGGATCATCTGTGCCGCTGCCGGGCTGCAGAACTGCTGCACCGCATCGCCGGAAATGCTGCCCCGCGCCGCCGCGCCCGCCATGCCGAACACCGCCCGCAGGGCAGGCTTTTCACAGAACAGCAGGGTGGTCATCCCCTTGCAGGAGAGCACCTGCGGCACTTCCAGCGTGCGGCGGCAGATGCGGCCCACCTCCCCGGCCAGTGCGGCCAGCTCCTGCGCGGAAAAACGGGTGCGCGGCAGCGTGACCGCCGCGTGGGTGCGGCCCAAGTCGTCCAACGTAACGGCACACTCCTGCGGCGGGGTGCCAAGGCCTGCAAAAAAGTCCGCCACCCGCCCGGAGCTGTAAGGTTCCGGGTCTCCCGGGCGGCCCAGCTGCTCCCCCAGCACGCCCAGCGCTTCGGCCACCGCGCTGTATTGCTCGGTCAGGGCGGTGCGCATGGCTTCCGCGTGCAGGCGGGCCTCCCTGCGGCTGCGGTACAACGCAAAGGAGCGGCTTGCGGCTGCACACAGTGCCGCCGGGTGGATGCAGCGGGATAATTGCCCGGGCAATTGGGCGGTTTCCAGCCCGCCGTTCTGCTCCAGCAGCGGGCGCAGTGCCTCCATCCCCTCCAGCGTGGCGGCATATTCCTGTTTCCAGCAGGTATCCCGCCGCCCACAATTAAAACAGAGGGTATCATGCGTGTTGTCGATCACCCACCGGAAATTTTCACGCCGGTGCGGCAGCGTGTCGTAGACATCGTTCACGGTCTCGGCCAGCGATGCAAGACTCTGGGATACCTGTTCCAGCCGGGTAGCGGCAGCGCTGTACTGCGGGTGCTGTGCCTGCCGGGGCGGCGTCTTGTCCTCCGGCTCCGGCACGAGCCACCGCGCCGGCATCAATGCCAACGCCGTGATGCCGATGCAGACGTTCAGCAGGTACTGGAACGCGCTTCCGGGCGGCTGGACGCAGAGTGCGCCGGTCACGCAGCCGCCCGCATAGGCCGCGGCTGCTTCCATCCGCCGCCCGGGTGCCAGCACGGCTGCTGCCGCCGTGGCACAGGCAAGGCCCGCCGCCGCAAAGCTGAGGGCAGGGTCTGCGGCGCACAGGGCTGCCCCCAGCACCGCGCTGGCGGCAAGGGCCGCCTTGACCTGCGCCTTACTGCACAGATACAGCTCCAGTGCCGCGCAGGCAATGACCCCCGGCTGCAGCTGCCACAGCTGCACACTGCCCAGCGCCGCTGCCGCTGCAGCCCCTACCAGAAGCATCCCTGCACCCGGCTTTTCGGGCGCGAACTGCCGCAGACAGAAACCGATGGCTGCAGCCAGCAGGGCATCTGCCGCACTGTAGAGCACCAGCTCCGTTCCTTCTCCGCCAAAGGCAAAGCACAGCGCCATTCCGACCAGAGTTCCGCAGCCCGCCAGCACAGCCGGGGCCAGCTTTCTGGCTCCCATCCACCGTGCCGCCACCGCAGCGCCCAATGCGCACAGCATACAGACGCTGCGCAGCGAGAATGCACCAAACCCGTGCAGCAGCATCCCCAGCGCCGCGCCTGCCGCGCAGGGGGCAAAGCAGTCCGCTGCAAAGCCCAGCACAAAGCCCAGACCAAAGGGCATCAGTGCACCGTACAGAACGGCCCAGCCGCCTGCAAATCCCACTGCCACCGCCGCCAGCCTGCGGGCTGCCGGGCGCAGCTCTGCCCGCCGTGCCAATGCCGCCGAACGCCCGTCCTGCCGCCCTGCTGTTACCAGACCCATCCGCTCTGTCATAAAAAATCCCCGCTTTCCGGCGGGGTCCTGTTGTTCTGTGCCCCGCACTTTCTGCATATACTGTAGCGCGGGGCGGCGGCGATTTTTAGCGCAGTGCAGTGTTCTGCCGCAAACCGGCCCAAAGACGCAAAAAAGCCCTGCGGCATTCAAAAACACCGCAGAGCTTTGTGTTATTTTGCAAAAAATCAGCCGTTCAGCAGAAATAGCGGACCTCGCCAAAAAAGGCTGTCCATTTTTCGATTACTTCGCCGCTGCGGGCCTCAATAACCGCCATAATGTTACGCAGCACCCGGGGTGGGATCTGGGAGTTATTATTGCACAGATAGCAGCCGCCCGCCTTGGTGATCCAGATCTTCGTGGCGTTGCTGTTGGGTGCGCCCTGCGCAACGTGCACATGGATCGGCTCCAATGGCTCATTCTCGTTGGCCCAGAAATAGACCCAGTAGGAACCAACCTTAAAAACCTGCGGCATTTTCCACGCCTCCTTCTTGGGAGAACCGCAAGATCAGATGCGCGGTAGACTCCACGATCTTCTGATACCGCGCGATCTCCTCGAGCGTGAAGCCGTGTACCTCCTGCCAGTCATAGCCCGGCAGCCAGCACACTGCTGAGTGGAAACAATCTTCTGCATCCGGTTTTTCAAGGTACACCTTTACCCGGCCATCGGGCTTCATCTCGGAATGCACGATTTCGGTATCGTCATCCAATGTCATAAACGGGTACATCATAGGTTCCACCTCCCAGATCTCTGTACTTATGCTTAACCGTTCAGCTTTTCAATTGCCGCATTGACGCGGGCAAGGGTGGTCTCACGGCCCATCATGCAGGCGAGGTCGGTGCCGCCGCCGGGGGTGCGCTGCTTGCCGGAAAGGGCAATGCCCAGCGGGTAGAGCAGCCAGCCGTTCTTTTTGCCCAGCTCTTCGGCCTTGGCCTTGCAAGCATCAAAGACGGCATCGCGATTGCCAAAATCCAGTGCTTCGTCGCTGAGCACAGGCAGCAGGGCTTCCAGTGCCTCCTTGGCGGTCTCCGGGGTGGTCTTCTGCTTTTTGTTGGCATACAGGCTCACATCATACTCCGGCATGACGTCAAAGAAATCCAGCTGCTCGGGAATCTCGCCCAGCACCTCGCAGCGGGGCTGCAGGTTTGCGCACAGCAGCTTTTTGTCAATGGGGGTGTGCACGGCCTTGTCGATCCACGGCTCCGCCTTCTTCTGGAACTCCTCGGGAGACAGGCGGCGGATATATTCCGCATTGATGGCCCGCAGCTTGAGGGGGTCGAAGATGGCGGGAGACTTGGAGATGCCGTCCGGAGACCAGATCTTGACCAGCTCCGGCAGGGAGAAGATCTCCTGCTCGGCATACTCGCCCTTGGGGCTCCAGCCCAGCAGGCAGATATAGTTCAGCACGGCCTCGGTCAGGTAGCCCTTTGCCACCAGATCCTGATAGCTGGCGTCGCCGTTGCGCTTGGACAGCTTGTTCTGGGCGTCCTTCATCACCGGCGGGCAGTGGATGTAGGTGGGGATCTCCCAGCCAAAGGCCTGATACAGCAGGTTGTACTTGGGGGTGGAGGACAGATACTCGCTGCCGCGGATGACGTGGGTGATGCCCATGAGGTGGTCGTCCACCACGTTGGCAAAGTTATAGGTGGGCATGCCGTCGGTCTTGATGAGGATCTGGTCGTCCATCTCGCTGTTGTTCACCTCGATGTGGCCGTACACCACATCGTCGAAGCCGGTCACGCCCTCGCGGGGGATCTTCTGGCGGATAACATAGGGTTCCCCGGCGGCAAGGCGCTTTTCCACTTCCTCCTTGGGCAGGTCGCGGCAGCAGCCGTCGTAGTGGGTCATCTCACCGTTGGCGCGCTGCTCGGCGTGCAGGGCTTCCAGACGCTCCTCGGTGCAGAAGCAATAGTATGCCTTGCCCTCGGCCACCAGCTGCTCGGCATACTGCTTGAACATGCCCATGCGCTCGCTCTGCACATAGGGGCCCACGGGGCCGCCGATGTCCGGGCCTTCGTCCCACAGCAGGCCGGTCTCCCGCAGGGTGTTGTAGATGACATCCACCGCACCCTCGACATAGCGGCCCTGATCGGTATCCTCGATGCGCAGGATGAAGGTGCCGTCCTCGTGCTTTGCCATCAGGTAGGTGTACAGGGCAGTGCGCAGGTTGCCAACGTGCATATAACCCGTGGGCGACGGCGCAAAACGGGTGCGGACTTTATTGCTCGGCATAGAAAAACGCTCCTTTATTCTCATGCAAAAAATTTGCGGATAGCTATGTTTTATTGTACTGATTCTGCGCAGTTTTGTCAATGCGGGATCATATCATACACCCATGCAAAAGGGCTGCTGCATCAAATGCTGTGCAGCAGCCCCTTTTTATAATATTATTCTCCGTCCTTCGGGTCATCCAGATGCTCGCGCCGTTTGCGTGTCAATGCGGCGCACAGCTGCAGCAATGCAAAGCACAGGATGCCGGTAAAAACACCGGTAAAAGCGGCACCGACCCAGTATCCACGGGAAAACCCGATGATCAGCGTAACCGCCACCGCAGCCACCAGAGACCACACGGCATTGGCCGGGGGCGTATCCGAAAAGTGGCGATCCCACAGACCATTGCGCAGACACGCGACACCCGTATAGATGCAGCCGATCATGAATACGACCCACTCTCCGGCGGCCTTGTCCGCAGCCCCGAACACCGTCTGCACGATCCACGCCGCCAGAAGGCTGCCCCACAGCAGCCAGAAGCCATGGCTTTCAATTTTGCGCATGGTCTGCTCCTGCATCTCGTCCAACTGGTTTTTCTTGCTGTATAGTGAAAATTTCATAGTTCATTCCTCCCAGAACAGTTCATCCAGTGTCTTATCCAGAATTTTACAGATACTGCGGCAAAGGTTGATGGTGGGGTTGTACTCCCCTTTTTCAATGGCGTTGATGGTCTGGCGCGAAACCCCTGCCGCCTCGGCAAGCGCGCCTTGCGTCATATCCTTTTCCGCACGGGCGGCCTTTAATTTCAGGTTCTTCGGCATTGATACGTTCCTTTCCTGCCGGGTCGGCATTTGTTTTATTCTCTGGACATATAGTAGCATTTACCATTCTAAATGTCAAGTATATATTACAAAAAGTTTTTATGAGCAGACAAAAAGCACCCCAGCTGTTTTCAGCTGGGGTGCTTTGCGGTTATGATTATTTCAGCACGACTTCGCCGTTTTCATCGGCATCCACCACAAGGGTGCCGCCGGAAGCAAGGCTGCCATCGATCAGGCGCTCGGCGGCGGGGTCTTCCACCGCCTTGCGGATCACGCGGCGCAGGTCGCGGGCGCCGAACTTGCCGCCCTGACTCTTTTGCACCAGTGCCTTGAGGGCTGCCGGGGTATAGCTGTAAGCGATGCCCTTGGCCTCCATGCCGGGCTTGTACTCGTCCAGCATCAGGGCGGCGATGCCCTGTAAGGTCTCCTCGGTCAGGGGCTTGAAGGCGATCACTTCATCCACGCGGCCAAGGAACTCCGGGCGCAGGAACTGCGCCAGCGCCTTGCGGGTCTTTTCCTCGCTGCGCTGGGCGTCGCTCTTGTTAAAGCCAAGGCTGCCCGCGCTCTGGTCGCTGCTGCCGGCGTTGGAGGTCATGCAGATGACCGTGTTGGAGAAGTCCACCGTGCGGCCCTGCGCATCGTTGATCTTGCCCTCGTCCAGAATCTGCAGCAGAATGTTCATCACATCCGGGTGTGCCTTTTCGATCTCGTCGAACAGCACCACGCTGTAGGGGCGGCGGCGCACCTTCTCGGTGAGCTGACCGGCCTCCTCGTAGCCCACATAGCCCGGAGGCGAACCGATCATGCGGGACACCGCGTATTTTTCCATATACTCGCTCATGTCCAGACGGATGAGCGGATCGGGGCCGTCGAACAGCTGATTTGCCAGCTGCTTGACCAGCTCGGTCTTGCCCACGCCGGTGGGGCCCACAAAGATGAAGCTGGCGGGACGGCGGCGGCCGGAAAGGTCGGCGCGGCTGCGCTTGATGGCCTGCGCCACCAGATGCACGGCCTCGTCCTGCCCGATGATCTTCTTTTTCAGCTCGCCCTCAAGGTTTGCCAGCTTCGCGAACTCGGTCTCGCGAATTTTTACCGCCGGGATGCCGGTCCACAGCTCGATGACCTTGGCCACATCGTCCATGGTCACCTGGATCTCGCTGGCAGCAGCCTGCTTTGCGGGCAGCTCTGCCTCCAGCTTGGCGATGCGGGTCTTGCGCTCTGCCACACGCTCGTAGTCGATGGGCTCATTGACATCCGCATTCTCCATCTCGGCCTCTTCCTGCTTCAGGGCATCCAGCTCCTTCTGCATCCCCAGATACTCGGAAATGACCGGATGGGCCAGATTGCAGCAGGCACAGGCTTCGTCCAGCAGGTCAATGGCCTTATCGGGCAGGAAGCGGTCGGTGATATAGCGTTCGCTCAGGGTGACGGTGGCCGAAAGCACATCGGCCGGCACCTGAACATGATGGTGCTGCTCGTAGTAGCGCTTGATGCCGTTCATCACGGCCAACGTGTCGGCAACGCTGGGCTCCTCCACCCGCACGGGCTGGAAGCGGCGTTCCAGCGCCTGATCCTTTTCAATGTACTTGCGGTACTCGTTGAAGGTGGTGGCACCGATGACCTGAATTTCACCCCGGGAGAGGGCGGGCTTTAAGATGTTGCCCGCGTTCATGGCACCCTCGCTCTCACCGGCCGAGGTGATGGTGTGGATCTCGTCGATGAACAAAATCACATTTCCCGCAGCCTTTACCTCGCTCAGCAGACCCTTGACCCGCTGCTCGAACTGGCCGCGGAACTGGGTGCCTGCCACAAGGCTGGTGAGGTCCAGCAGATAGATCTCCTTATCCTTCAGGCCGATAGGTACATTTCCCTTTGCGATGCGCTCCGCAATGCCCTCGGCAATGGCAGTCTTACCCACACCGGCTTCGCCGATGAGGCAGGGGTTGTTCTTCTGGCGGCGGCTCAAAATCTGGATGGTGCGGTAAATTTCGCGGTCGCGGCCAATGATATCGTCCAGCTTTCCTTCCCGGGCCTTGCGGGTCAGATTCTCGCAATAGGTATCCAGAAATTTGCGCTTGGGCGGCTTTTTGCCGTTTTTGCGGTCGGTCTTTTTATCGCCTTCCTTTTTATCGCTGCTGGTAAAGCCCAGCGGGAAGGTGGCATTGCTGCCGGGCACAAGATCCTCGTCCATGCTGTCCGGGTCGGCGTCCTCGCCGCCGTTTGCCATGTTCATCATCATGGAGAGCGGGTTCGAGTCCCCCATTTCCTCCATCATGCTTTCCATGCGGCTCTCCATGTTATCGAGATCCTGATCCGACATGCCGAATTGCTTCATCAGATCATCCACCGGCTTGATGTGCAGTTCCCGTGCGCAGTGCAGGCAGTAGCCCTCCTGCTTCATCTGACCGCCATCCATCCGCTGGATGAAGATGATCGCCGGACGTTTCTGGCATCGAATACAGAGCATAGTTCCTCCTTTATTCAAAACCCTTTACAGGAAAGGGTTGAAGAGATTGAAGATTTTGTAGTAAAGGCTCGTGCTCATCACCGTATCGTTAAGCACATTCAGGCTGCCGCCTGTAATCACGATGAGGCCCCACAGGATGCACAGCACCAGATAGACATCCAGCAGTGCCGTACCGGCTCCCACCAGCCAGCCAAGGCCGCGGTTCACCGTGCCGATGACCGGCAGCTTGTTCACAAGGCCCAGCACCGTGACCAGCATACTCACCAGCAGGCGCAGAAGCGCGTAGAACAGGAAGAACAGCACCAGTGTAATCACCGGCGTGAGCAGGGGCTGCAGCACATTCTCCACAATGGAATCGGCCAGCACCACGGCATTGTCGGCCAGAACGGCCCCAATGGAGCGCTCGCAGGCCGCCACGATGGACGCGCGGAAGCTGGCGGGCAGAAAGCCTGCATACTTTTCCGCAATGCCGGAAAGGTCCACCGCACCGCCTGCGGCGATGCTGGCGGCGATCTGGGTGCGGAAGCCGCCGGCCAGCATGTGCTCGAACACCCATCCGGCACAGGCGGCGGAAAGCTGGTGGGCACCCAGCAGGCTGAGCAGATTGCCCACCAGCCCCACCATGGACGCAAGGAAGCCCTTGCGCGCATAGCGCACCATCAGGATCACCCATACTACAGTGCATATAATATCAAAAAGAAATGACGGATTCTTGAACATACCTTGTTTTCCCTGTTATTTTTATCACTTTCCCCGCAAGAGTGCTATTTCCGCATGATTTCCCACCTAAAAAGTCACTGTCCGCTGGAAGCTGCCTGCTCCGGCGGCGTGAGCACCTGCACCGTGTTGCCGGTGAACACCAAAATCTGCCTGCCCTCGACCAGTGCCCGGGGCCGGGCCGAAAGCGGCTGGCTCCACTGGAACTCGCCCACATTGTTGAAGCGCTCCACCGTGCTGTCGGTGAGCAGATAGAAGCCATCGTTCTTTGCCCGGATGATCTGGCTGGCCGAGAGCACGCTGCCGCTGTAACCCACGGTCAGCTCCCCGTCCAGCAGCACCGCCGTGCTGGTCTGGCCATTGCTCAGCAGCAGGGCCACACCATTGTTTTCGGCAGACACGCTGACGAGGGTGCTGCCGCCAAAGTCATAGCTGGCACGCTCGCCGATGCTGCCGCCGGTGGTGTTGTACAGCACGGCGCGGTTCTCGTAGATCACCAGCAGAAAGCCGTTGGACAGCCAGCCCATCCACTGGGGCACACTGTTCTCAGTGCTCAGCAGCACCGGGTCGCCCTGTGCAAGGGGCAGCGCATACAGGTTGGTGGTCAGCTGCCCGCCCACAGCCGTCACAGCGGCTGCGGCAAGGCGGCGGCTGTCCGGCGAAAACGCCATGCGCAGGGGAATGCCCTGCTCGCTGGTCAGGTTCCAGACCAGCTGCTGCTGCATGCTGGAATTGTAAACGGTCAGCGCTGCCGCGCTGTCGGCATTGTCGGTCACAACAGCCACCTGCCCGGCGTCTGCCACGGCGCACAGGTAGATGGTGCTGTCCATGGTCTTGGTGTAAAGGTTCTGGGTGCGGCTTTCCACCCGCAGCTCACTGCCGGAGCGGTTGTACAGCACAAAGCGGGTCTTGCCGGCCGCAATGGCCGGGCGGGCGTAGCCGCTCTGGATGCTGTTGAGCCGGGTGCCGTTCATGCTGTAAACAGCACAGCTGTCCCCGCCCATCTCCACAAAGGCACCGGAAAGCTGCTGCACCGTGTCCGGGTCGGTGATGCCGGTCTGCTGCGGCCAGCCGGGCGCCGGGGCCAGCGTGATAACAGCCGTATCCACCAGATCCTTTGCCCGCGCGATGGAGGAGCCCACCGCGCCGGTGGCAAACAGGACGAGGATGGTCAGCACCGCTACGATGATGACGGTGCGGCGGATGCGCCGTGTGCGCACCCGAGCCCGGGCGGCTTCCAGATATTCGACGCGCCCGGCAGAAAGCGGCTCCCCTTCGCTGGAATGGTCGCCGCGGCGAATTTTGCTCATGGATGGTTCTCCTTACAGATCATACTCCACACATTTTAAAAACAGGCCTTTGGCGGGCAGGGTCGGCCCGGCGCGGCTGCGGTCGCGGCTTGCCAGAATGGCGGGGATTTCCGCCGGGTCCAGCCGGCCTGCGCCCGCTTCGCACAAAGTGCCCGCCAGGATGCGCACCATGTTGTACAGGTAGCCGTCGGCGGTCACTTCAATGTCGATCTCGTCCCCCTTGCGGGTAACGTGACAGTCCGTGATGGTGCGCACCGTGTCGCCATGGGCTGCAGCGGAAGAGCCCGCCGCGCACAGGGCCAGAAAATCGTGTCTGCCCACGAACTGCTGCGCCGCCGCCTGCATTCTGGCTTCGTCCAGATGCCGGGGCACCCGGGTGTAATAGGCCACATCAAAAGGCGAATCGATGGGGTGGTTGTGGATGCGGTAGAGATAGGTCTTGGTGTGGGCGGCGTACCGGGCGTGGAAATCCTCCGGCACCGGCTGCGCATCCAGCACCCGGATGTCCGGCGGCAGATGCTGGTTCAGCGCCAGCGGCAGCTTTGCTGCCGGGATGCGGGTATCGGCGTGGAAGTTGAGCCGGAAGCCCAGCGCATGCACCCCCGCATCGGTGCGGCTGCAGCCCTTGATGTCGGGCCGGGAGCCCAGCACCGCTTCCAGCGCGTCCTGAAACGCAGCGGCCACGCTGCGCCCGTTGGGCTGCACCTGAAAGCCGCAGTAGTTCGTGCCGTCGTAGGCAAGGGTAAGTAAAAAGTTCTGCATGGAACTCCTTCCGTCACGGCTTTGCCGTGCCACCTCCCTCAAAGAGGGAGGCTATAAGGCCCCCTCCTCGAGGGGGCTGTCGCCGAAGGCGACTGGGGGAGTTTTAAAAATTCGGGAACACCAGCCGGGAGGCAAGGATCACTGCAAAGCAGGCGATGCACACGGCCAGATCGATATAATCCTGCTTTTCGCAGCGCAGCACCTTCAGGCGGGTGCGGCCATCGCCGCCCCGGTAACAGCGGCATTCCATGGCCATGGCCAGCTCGTCCGCACGGCGGAAGGCCGAAATGAACAGCGGGATGAGCACCGGCACCAGGGCTTTTACCCGGTCGGTCATCTTGCCGGTGTCCAGCTGGGCACCGCGGGCCTTCTGGGCGTTCATGATCTTATCCGTCTCCTCAATGAGGGTGGGGATAAAGCGCAGGGCAATGCTCATCATCATGGCCAGCTCGTGCACCGGAAAGTGCAGTTTGCCCAGCGGCTTGAGCAGCTGCTCGATGGCGTCCGTGAGCACGATGGGGCTGGTGGTGTAGGTGAGCAGGCTGGTGCCCGCGATGAGCGCCATGACGCGCACCGCCATCAGCACCGCATAGCGCACGCCCTCGGCATAAATGGTCAAAAACCCGATATGCACCAGCGGTTCGCCCTCGCCCGACACAAAGAACAGGTTGAGCACCGCCGTGAACACCACGATGGGCAGGATGGGCTTCAGACTCTTCAGGATCATTTTGCCGGGGATCTTTGCCAGCCGGTACATCACTGCCAGAAACAGGATGGAAAGGGTAAGGCCCAGCGGATTGGAGGCTGCAAACAGCAGCACGATATAGGCGATGGTCAGCACCAGCTTCAGGCGCGGGTCGAACCGGTGCACCAGACTGTTGCCCGGGAAGTGCTGGCCAATGGTGATATCTCTCAGCATCCGGCAGCACCTCCTTTCTGCTTTGCTTCCCGCGGGAGCACAAGGCTCTCGCCTGCATCCCGGCGGCGCTTCGCCTCCAGGATCATTTTGACCGCATAGGGGATGGTGTACACATCAGCGGGCACATCCACTCCCATTTCCCGCAGCTTGAGGAAGATTTTCGTCACCTGCGGCACGGAAAGGCCCAGCTCCAGCAGCTCCGGAGCGCGGGCAAAGACTTTTTCCACCGTGTCGTACATGGCAATTTTCTTATTGCTCATCACGAGAACACGGTTGGCATACTTGGCAATGTCCTCCATGCTGTGGGACACCAGCAGCACGGTGGTGCCGGTCTTTTTGTGGTATTCCTTTACTTCGCTGAGGATGTCGTCCCGTCCCTCCGGGTCAAGGCCCGCGGCAGGCTCGTCCAGCACAAGGATGCGGGGCTTCATGGCCATGACGCCCGCCACGGCAACCCGGCGCTTCTGGCCGCCGGACAGCTCAAAGGGGCTGCGCTCCAGCAGGGCCGGGTCAAGGCCGACGAAATCGGCGGCTTCATGCACGCGGCGGTCGATCTCGGCTTCGTCCAGACCCATGTTCTTGGGACCAAAGGCGATGTCCTTATAGCAGGTCTCCTCAAACAGCTGGTATTCCGGATACTGGAACACCAGACCGGTGAGGAAGCGGAAATCCCGGATCTTCTCCGGGTCGGCCCACAGGTCGCGCCCATCGATATAGATTTTGCCGCTGGTGGGCTTGTTCAGGCCGTTCATGTGGGTGATGAGGGTGCTCTTGCCGGAGCCAGTGGCCCCGATGATGCCCACAAAGTCGCCCTCTTCCACCGTAAAGCTCACATCGTCCAGCGCAGTGACCGCATTGGGCATGCCGGGGTTGTAGACGTAGCTCAGATGTTCTACTTTGATGATATCTGCCATTTGCGTCTGCCCCCCTTACTGCAAAAGCTCGTACAGAGCCTGTGCGCATTCGCCGGTGTCGATGATGCCCTCCGGCATCGGGATGCCGGCCTTCACCAGCTCATCCCGCAGCTCTGCGGCCTGCGGCACGTCCAGATGCAGGGAACGCACCTTCTCGGTCTGGCTGAACACCTCTTTGGGGGTGCCCTCCATCACTACATGGCCCTTGCTCATCACCAGCACACGGTCTGCCTGCGCAGCTTCCTCCATGTAGTGGGTGATGGACACCACGGTGATGCCCATATTCCTGTTCAGGTAGTGGATGGTCTGCATCACCTGCTCACGGCCCCGGGGGTCCAGCATGGCGGTGGCTTCGTCTAATATCAGGCAGTCCGGCCGCATGGCAACTACGCCCGCAATGGCGACGCGCTGCTTCTGGCCGCCGGAAAGATTGTGGGGTGCGCGCTCGCGGTACTCATAGATGCCGGCCATCTTCATGGAGTCGTCCACGCGGCGGCGCATCTCCTCCGGCGGCACGCCAAGATTTTCCAGTGCAAAGGCAACGTCTTCCTCCACCACGGTGGCAACGATCTGGTTGTCCGGGTTCTGGAACACCATACCCACGGTCTGGCGGATATCATAGATCTTGTCATCGTCTGCGGTGTCCATGCCCTCCACGTAGACCTTGCCGCTCTCCGGCAGCAGGATGGCGTTGAAGTGCTTTGCCAGAGTGGACTTGCCGCAGCCGTTGGCACCCAGCACGGCCACGAATTCGCCGCGCTTTACTTCCGTTGAGACACCGTCCAGTGCGTAAACCGGCTGGTCGCTGTCGTAGCGGAATTTCAGATTTTGTGCTGTTAAAATCGTCTCTTCCATTTGTGTTTCTCTTTCTGGTGGTGCGCCCCTCTGAAAGGGGCTGTACCCCATTCTTAAGTCTTCCTGTGAAAATGTGTTTGGAGCGGCCCGCAGGCCGCGACAAACACGAAACTAAAAGATTATTTTCTTCTGAACATGGCCAAAGCGCACGCGGCGGCCATTTAAAATCGTTTTACTCTTCCCAGATGGCCGTTGCGCCGCAGGGCACCACGCCGCCGGTGGCAGAGACCGGCAGGCCGATCTCATCGCAGGAGGTCTCGCCGCCAAAGCGGGGCACCAGCGTGGTCTTGAGCATATATTCCATGACCGCCGGGGACAGGCCGGTGGTGTAGCTGTTCACCGCAAAAAACAGCGGCGTATCGCTCAGCACCTCTTCGCACTGGCTGATGAGGTCGTAGATGCAGTCCTCCAGCTTCCAGATCTCACCGCCGGGGCCGCGCCCGTAGCTGGGCGGGTCCATGATGATGCCGTCGTAGGTGTTGCCGCGGCGCTTTTCGCGGGCAACGAACTTGGCACAGTCGTCCACCAGCCAGCGGATGGGCCGGTCGGCAAGGCCGCTTGCCACGGCATTGTCCTTGCCCCACGCCACGATGCCCTTGGAGGCATCCACATGGCAGACGGTGGCACCTGCCGCCGCACAGGCCAGTGTGGCACCGCCGGTGTAGCCGAACAGGTTCAGCACCTTTACCGGGCGGCCTGCGGCACGGATCTTTTTGGCGTACCATGCCCAGTTGACGGCCTGCTCCGGGAACACGCCGGTGTGCTTGAAGCCGGTGGGGCTGACGATGAGGGTGAGCTTATCCTCGCCCTCGCCGCAGCTGATCTTCCACTTTTCGGGCAGACGGCGCTTGTACTCCCACTCGCCGCCGCCCTGATTGGAACGGTGGTACACCGCATCCGCCTTTGCCCACAGGGGGCTCTGCTTGGGCGTTTTCCACACCACCTGCGGGTCCGGGCGGATGAGGATGGTCTCCCCCCAGCGCTCCAGACGGTTGCCGTCGGTGGCATCCAGCAGTTCATAGTCTTTCCAGGTATCTGCAGGGCGCATGGCGTCCTCCCTTCTTTTACTGTCCCAGAATGCGTTTGTTGATCTTATCCACGATGCGGTCGGCGCAGCGGTGGATGGCGTCCAGATCCTGCCCTTCCACCATCACGCGGATCTTCGGCTCGGTGCCGGACACCCGCACCAGCACGCGGCCCATGCCCATGAGCTTCTGCTGCTCGTTCTCGATGAAACCGGCCAGCACCTCGTCCTCTTTGTAGGCTTTTTTCTGGGCGGCGTTGGCGGTCACATTCACCAGCACCTGCGGGTACTGGGCATAGATCCCGTTCAGTTCGCTCATCTTTTTGCCGCTCTCCGCCAGCAGCTTGAGCAGCTTGCCGGCGGTCAGCTCACCGTCGCCGGTGGTGGCATGGTGCAGCAGGATCACATGGCCGCTCTGCTCGCCGCCGATGGCAAACCCGTTCTCACGCATGTTTTCCAGCACATAGCGGTCGCCCACGGCGGTCTTTTCGGTGTTGATGCCCTGTGCCTCCATGTACTTGATGAAGCCCAGATTGGACATGACCGTGACCACAGCGGTGTCGCCGTCCAGACGGTCTTTTTCCTTCATGGTCATCGCCAGCAGGGCAATGATCTTGTCGCCGTCCATCTCCTGACCCTTTTCGTCGCAGCCAAGGCAGCGGTCGGCGTCGCCGTCAAATGCAATGCCGCAGTCAAAACCGCCTTCCACCACGGCCTTTTCCAGATTTTCCAGATGGGTGCTGCCCACGCCCTTGTTGATGTTCTCACCGTCCGGTGCAACGCCGATAAAGGTGCACTTTGCGCCCAGACGGGGGAACAGCTTCTGCGCCACAGCGGCAGAAGCACCGTTTGCACAGTCGATGCAGACGTTCAGGCCGGTCAGGTCGCCGTGGATGGACTCATACAGGTGATCCACATAGTCCTGCAGGCCGTCATCGCGGCGGTACACACGGCCCACCTCGGCACCGGTCTTCAGCTCGATGCCCGCGCAACCGTTGTCGATGTAGGCTTCGATCTGGTTCTCCACCTCGTCCGGCAGCTTATAGCCGGTACCGGCAAAGATCTTGATGCCGTTGAACTCCATCGGATTGTGGGACGCCGAGATCACGATGCCGGCATCTGCATTGTATCTGCCCACCAGATAGGCCACAGCGGGCGTGGGCAGAACGCCAAGGCTCTCCACATCCGCACCCACACTGCACAGACCGGCCGTCAGGGCTGCTTCCAGCATATCGCCGGACTGGCGGGTGTCCTTGCCGATGAGGATGCGCGGACGGTGGCCGGTGCTGCCAGTGAGCACCGCAGCCGCGCCGCGGCCGATCTTCATAGCCAGTTCACAGGTCAGGTCTGCGCCCGCTACACCGCGCACGCCATCGGTTCCAAAGTATTTTCCCATAATAAAACCCCACTTTCTATAGAAAGAAGAACCCTCTCAGTCAATGCCTTGCGGCATTGTCAGCTCCCCCAAAAGGGGGAGCTTTTGGGCATCTTTTGGTTTTTCGCTCATGAAGCTCTCCCTTCGGGAGAGCTGGACGCGAAGCGGCCTGAGAGGGTCAGAATAAACTCTGCTGCCCGTTCTCTTCGGGCGCGCCGGTCTCCGGCGCTTTCAGGCCCAGATGCTCGTAGGCCAGCCGGGTGGCACAGCGGCCCCGCGGCGTCCGGGTCAGGAAGCCCATCTGCATCAGATACGGCTCACACAGGTCTTCCAGTGTGACAGCCTCCTCACCCAGAGCCGCCGCCAGCGTTTCCAGACCCACCGGGCCGCCGTTGTACATTTCAATGATGGCGCGCAGCAGGCTGCGGTCCAGCTCATCCAGACCCAGCGCGTCCACGTCCATCCGCTTGAGGCCCATCAGGGCCACGTCCTGATCGATGATGCCATCGCCCAGCACGGTGGCAAAGTCGCGGATGCGCTTCAAAAAGCGGTTGGCCACGCGGGGGGTGCCCCGGCTGCACTTTGCCAGCTCGTACGCTCCCTCCGGCGTGATGGGCTGATCCAGAATGCCTGCCGAGCGCTGGATGATGCGGCTCAGCTCGTCCGGGCCGTACAGCTCCAGCTTGAGCAGCACACCAAAGCGGTCCCGCAGCGGGCCGGTGATCTGACCCGCACGGGTGGTGGCACCCACCAGCGTAAACCGGGGCAGATTGATGCGGATGCTCTGGGCGCTGGGGCCCTTGCCGATCATGATATCCAGCGCATAGTCTTCCAGCGCCGGATACAGCACCTCTTCCACCTGCCGGGACAGGCGGTGGATCTCATCGATAAACAGCACATCGCCCTCCTGCAGGTTGGTCAGCAGGGCGGCAAGGTCGCCGGGCTTTTCAATGGCCGGGCCGCTGGTGATACGGATCTGCACCCCCATCTCGTTGGCGATGATGCCCGCCAGCGTGGTCTTGCCCAGACCCGGCGGGCCGTAGAGCAGGATGTGATCCATGGGCTCCCCGCGCCGCTTGGCGGCTTCCAGATAGATCTTCAGGTTCTGCTTGACCTTTTCCTGCCCGATGTAGTCTTCCAGATGCTGCGGGCGGAGGTTGTTTTCCTCGCTGTCCGCCGCAGTCATGCCGGGCTGCATCATTTTTGCGCCATACAGCGCGGTTTCATCCTGCATCGTTTACCTCCTGCCTGCTGCCATGCCGCGCAGGGCCAGCTTGATGATCTCTTCCACGGGCAATGTTGCATCGATCTTGGAAACAGCCAGTGCGGCCTCGCTCTGGCTGTAGCCCAGCGATACCAGCGCCGCAATGGCCTGACTGCTGCTCTGGGCAGCGGGCGTCTGCGCGGAAGCACCCGCCACATCCTCCAGCGAAATGCCGTCCACAAAGCCCTTGGCAACCTTGTCCTTCAGCTCCAGCACGATGCGCTGGGCAAGCTTGGGGCCCACGCCGGAAGCCGCCTTGAACGCCTTGTGGTCCCCCGCCGAGATCGCCAGCGCCACCCGCTCCGGCTCCATCACGCTCAGGATGGCAAGACCCACCTTGGGGCCCACACCGGACACGGCAGTCAGCATCTCAAAGCAGGCCTGCTGCTCCTCGGTGGCAAAGCCGTAGAGGCTCACATCGTTCTCGGTGACGCTCATCACGGTGTAGATGGTGGCTTCCCTGCCAACGCCGGGCAGTGCGCCCGCCACGCTGGCCGGGCACTGGGCGTAGTAGCCCACACCGCCGCAGCTGAGCACCACAGCATTCATGCTTTTTTTGACGATTTTTCCTGTCAGACAGTAAATCATTTGAAACCCTCTCAGTTTCTGTGTCGGCCAATTCTCCTCTGTTCAGCTCTCCCTTCGGGAGAGCTCCGGCACCGCGCCGCCGCAGGCGGACGGAACCGGTGAGAGGGTCAGATCGGCCCGGCCACACGGCGGACAAAGCGGTTGAGCTGGTTGCCGTTGGTGTGGCAGAAGGTGATGGCCATTGCCAGCGCATCGGCGGTATCGTCCGGCTTTGGCACGGCGGGCAGATGCAGCAGCACACGGGTCATTTCCTGCACCTGCTTTTTCACTGCCTTGCCGTAGCCGGTGACTGCCTGCTTGACCTGCATGGGGGTGTACTCGTAGATGGGCAGGCCCGCCTGCGCCGCCGCCAGCAGAATGACCCCGCGCGCCTCGGCCACGCCGATCACGGTGGTCTGGTTGTGCTGGTAGAACAGCTTTTCGATGGCCAGCACCTCAGGCCGGGTGCGCTCGATCACCTCTTTGATGCCTGCATACACCTCGTCCAGACGGCGCTCGAACGGCACGCCCGCGTCGGTGCACACCGCACCGAAGTCCACCGGCGCAAACCGGTTGCCTGCGTAATCCACCACGCCCCAGCCCACGATGGCGTAGCCGGGGTCGATGCCCAAAACTCTCATGCTGCGATACCTTCCGATACTATTCCTATTATAACTTTATTATTATATCACAACAAAACAGTGTGAGCAACAGAAAGCCGCCGATCCTTTGCGCCGAAATCTGCGTTCCCGCGCAGAAAAGGCCTTTTTGAGACCGTAATTTCAAAAAAGTTTTATATTTTTTGCAAAAAAGGCTTGCTTTTTTGCAAAAGGTATGATAACATAAACAAGCTGATTTCGGCAAAAACGGAATATGGACGGTTAGCTCAGCTGGTAGAGCATCTGCTTGACGTGCAGGAGGTCACAGGTTCGAGTCCTGTACCGTCCACCATACAGTTCGTACTCGAACCCAATTCTTTACGAAAAAGGGTTCGGGTACGTTTTTTGTTTATCGGAAGTTCTGCGGCGAGAGTGTGCAGAGCGGTAAACGAACAAAGGCAGGGTATCACCGTGGCGGTGGTATCCTGCCTTTTTCTTTGAAATCAAGTTATCATTGTGCGAACTTGATTGCCCTTATGGAGAAAATCATTTTACTGGTCTGCGCTTTCGTACATCTGGGTCGTTGTGCCGACCTGCTCCGTACCAGCGTTCTCGTCAATGGTCACATCGGCAGTGCAGCTTTCAATGGTGCTGCCCTCGGCGCGGCCTGCAACGGTACCGGGTGTAACGGCACCGTCAATGCTGCCCTTTACCGAGCAGTTGGTGATTTTGAAAACCGTCTCCTCACCGTAGTAGTACAGACCGGTACCCACAAGGCCGCCCACATGGGTGGCACCGTTTGCCTTGATGTTCACGGTCACATTGCAGTTGTCAATGACAGAGGGATAGTTTTTAGTGGAGAAGCCTTCCGTCTCAAGGCAGATATCCGGGTTGGAATGAGTACCCGCATAGCCGCATAAACCGCCAATGGCGTGACCACCGTTTTCGCTCTCGATGGTCACATCAGCGGTGCAGTTGGTGATGGTGTCCATCATTTCCAGACAGCCACCGATGCCGCCCAGACCCACCGGCTCATTGCCGGTGGCTTTTACGGTGCCGGATGCGGTGCAGCTGTCGATGCTGCCGCCAAAGCTGCCGCCGACTACCAGACCGCCGCACTCGGCAACGTCTGCCTGGATGATCTGATCGGTAAAGTGATTGTCACCGATGACGACCACGGTAGCGCCCTCCACCGTGCAGTTGGTGATGGAGTTGTTGTTGCCGCCCACGATGCCGCCGACACAGTTGTTGCCGGTAATGGTGGAATCACCTTTCAGTGTGACGTTGTCTACAGAGCCCATGTTGTAGCCCACAACACCGCCAATGGCCATGGAAGTGCCTTCCGTTACTGTGACCGTGGCATTTTCCAGTGTCAGATTTTTCACCTCACCGCAGCTTACGCCGAACAGACCGGCACCGCAGTTGTAAACATCCGAAGTATAGTTCAGGTTGGAAATGGTATGGCCGTCGCCATCAAAGGAGCCGAGGAACAGGGTGGAGTGTGTTTCCATGTCGTTCATGTTGCCGATGGGAGCCCACTCGACGCCAGACAGGTCCAGATCACTGGTCAGCTTGAAGGAAACACCGGCATAGCCGCCCTGCGAGCCATCGTTGACGTTGGAAGCAAAGGTCAGCAGGGAATCTACGCTGTTGATCTGGTAGGGGTCTTCCTGCGTGCCGGAACCACCGTCATAGTTGGCGGAAACAGCAGTGGTGCTGATGGAAGAAGCTGCCGCAGAACTTGCGGCAGTGCTGCTTGCGGTACTCTGGGCGGAAGAACCTGCACAGCCTGACAGGAGAGCGGCGGCGAGGCATACGGCAATCACGCCAGTTTGAATTCGTCTCATAATGGAATATCCTTTCTTTGTTAGTTTCTTCTAACCAGAAAGTATAACAAAACAAAGACGGTCTGCCACTCCGAACCGTCAGGAAACATCCAATTCGGACGGCGAGTTTCGGAACAGAGTGGGGCTTATGCCGTATTCCTTTTTGAACGCTTCCGAAAATTTGCTAGGGTTATCATAGCCGAGTGTAGCTGCGATCTCGGTCACACTGCGGCTTGTATCCTGCAAAAGGACGCGGGCGGTCTGCATCCGGTAGGTTTTCATGTATTGATAAATGGAGCTGCCATAAACGGCTTTGAAGCAGAGCTTCATGGAAGTCTGCGCAATGCCGAACTGCCGGGAAAGCTCAGCCAATGTGTAATGGTGACTGAGATCTTGTATCATTGCATCGTGTATCGCCCGGACAGCCGTGACCTGACTGCGGGAGAAAAACTGCCGCTTTTCCGAGAAGGACTCCTGCGGTAGGTCGTTTAGGAGCATGAGCAGTTCCAGTACCTTGGCTTTCAGGTAGTGTGCCATCCGTTCCGGTGGGGCGGCATACAGCTCCGAGAAAATGTGCGCGACTTCCCGGTTGCTGCGCAGCACATAGCAGCTCTCTTCCCGGCAGAAACGCTCGGCGATGGCTTCCAAATGGATATCAAGATCGCCCATGATGGCTTCCAGAGAAGAAAGCGTCTGCTGCGCCCGCGGCAAGTCGATGGTGATGGAAATGCCGTGATAGTGCGCCAGTGGAAAACGGGTCTGCCGGGTGGTGTGGCTCAGCCGGTGAATGGACAGGTCGCCCGCACCGATATACTGATAATCGCCGTTCTGAAATTCGCACTCAAACCGCCCTTCCCGGCAGTGATTGATTTCGATGGTATCCGGCATGGGGCGTTTGTTCTGATTCTGCCCGTCCTTCATGTGAAAGTCATTGTAGAAAAGATCGATCCCCGACAGGATCGGATATTCAGAGATGAGCCCTTCGCCGGTGTCGTTTTGCATCCGGTAAAGTCTGCACCCGGCAGATGCGGCCAAATGCTGCACCTCCGGGTCAAAGAAATCAATGGGACACTGCTTCATTCCAGCACCTCCTCACAGCCCTATTATAATAAATGCATGAGTTTGGAACAAGCCATACCTTTATCCATTGAATCTATAAATTCCAGCTTATAGCACGCGTTCCTAGCAGGGTTTGGGGCAGGCACGCCCCAACAAGAACACTTCGGAAACTCGCAAGAGTTGAAGAAGTGAAGTCCCGGATGGACAGGAAATTTTCAAGAACTGAAAATTTGTGGCCACGGGACGATTCTTGCTCTCAGCTAATAAGCTCAAATTCGATTTTCCGTAATTGTTTCCAAATTGTTAAAACGCATAAGCGGGCAAAGAACTTTTTTCTTCTGAAGTGGTGGTGTTCACGATGAGCACCACCACTTTTCCGTTTTGTTTTTCTTGCAAACAGGTGTGAAATATGGTATATAGGTTATACGAAACATTGCGTTGATTCAATGATGTGCAAAGAGAGGTGCTACCATGACCGCCGTAATCTACGCCCGCTATTCATCCGACAGTCAGCGCGAAGCGTCCATTGAGGGACAACTGCGCGACTGCAAGGACTACGCCGAGAAGAACGGCATCACTGTGGTCGGCACTTACATTGACCGTGCCTATTCTGCCAAGACGGATGACCGCCCGGAGTTCCAGCACATGATAAAGGACAGCGCGAAGAAAATCTTCGATGTGGTTCTGGTCTGGAAGCTCGACCGCTTTGCCCGAAATCGCTACGATGCCGTGAACTACAAGCACCAGTTGGAAAAGAACGGTGTCCATCTGGTGTCTGCCATGGAACCCATTTCGCAGGGGCCTGAAGGCATTATGGTGGAGAGTATGCTTATCGGCATGGCGGAATACTATTCCGCCGAACTCGCCCTGAAAGTGGCGCGCGGTGAGCGCGAAAATGCACTCCAATGCAAATACAACGGCGGTGTAGTGCCGCTGGGTTTCACCATTGGCAAGGAGGACAGGCTGTACCATATCGACCCGGAAACGGCTCCCATCGTGCAGGAAATCTTCACCCGGTACGCCGACGGCGAACCGGCTGAGAAGATTGCAGCATCCCTGAATGAGCGCGGCCTGCGTACCCGCACCGGGAAGCCGTTCGTAAAGAACAGCTTCTTCCAGATCTTCCGCAACCGCCGCTACATCGGCGAATACCGCTACAAGGACATTGTGACGCCGGGCGGCATTCCGGCCATTGTTGACCAGGACCTGTTTGACCGGGCGCAGCAGCGTTTTGAGCAGAACAGGATCGCCCATGGTCGGCCTGCAAAAGAGGATGTGAGATATCTGCTGACCACCAAGCTGTTCTGTGGCAAGTGCGGCACCCTGATGGGTGGCGAAAGCGGCACCAGCCACATGGGAAACACCTACTATTACTACAAGTGCGGCAACGCCAAACGCCACGGCAAGGCGCATTGCGACCTGAAAGCCATCCGCAAGGAGCCGCTGGAACGGTTCGTGGTGGACACTGCCATTAAGGTGATTTTTAGCGATGAAATCATCGAACGGCTGATAGATTTGGTCATGGAAGCCCAGCAGCAGGAGAACACCCGGCTGCCTGTTCTGAAAGAGCAACTCCGGGATACGGAGAAACGACTCGCAAACCTTCTGGAAGCCATTGAACAGGGCATCCTGACCCCGACCACCAAGCAGCGGTTGGACGAGCTGGAAGCCCGGAAAGAAGCCCTGAACACCAGCATTCTGGAAGAAGAGCTGAAAAAGCCCGTCCTGACCCGTGAGTGGATTCGGTTCTGGCTTGAAAAATTCCGCAAGGGTGACGTGGGCAGCACGGAACACCAGCGGCAGATCATTGATACCTTTGTCAACTCGGTCTACGTCTTTGATGACCGGGTCGTACTCAATTTCAACTTCACGGATGATGCCAAAACGGTCACCCGTGAGGAAGTGTTGGGTTCGAGTGCCGTGGACAATGCTCCACCACAAAAATCCTCAGACTTTCGTCTAAGGATTTTTTGTTTGTGGTGGGCGGTACAGGACGAGAACAGGGCGGCTCTGCGAAGCAGAGTAAGCAATCAGCCCAGTGGGCTGTTGCTTAGCCCGCGGTTCCCAACGCCTAGGAATGTCTACCAAGAAAGATGCCGCCAGAACATTCGGTCTGGGGGACTTTTTTCGTGGTGGATGGTACAGGACGAGAACAGGAACGAGCAAAGGCAGGGTATCATCGTGGCGATGGTATCCTGCCTTTTGTTTTGATAGGTTTTATCCGTAAATCACAGCATCCGTTGCCGTATAGCCTTCGAGAGAATTCTCCTTGACCTGAATACAAATATAAGTGATTTCAGAATTGCTTGCAGCAAAGAACTGACGTTTTGCCACGGGAGAAATCTTCAGCCAGTCGCCTGCTGCAAGGCTGATTTCTTCGCCATCGATAACGACCTTGCCTTTGCCGGAAAGAACACCGTAGATTTCCTCATTTGCCTTGTGGGAGTGGACAAACGGAACATTTGCTCCCGCAGGAAGCGTATTCAGGCTGATCTCCGCACCAGTCAGGGCGAGTTTTTCATGAAGCTCCGTCCGATTTTCTTTTCCAACTGTCATTTTTGTGTAGCTTGCCATTGTAAGCACCTCCATTTTGATTCGCAATCTTTCATTGCCTGAGCTAAGTATAGAAGCTCACACATTCAAAAACAAGTACGCACCTTTTTGTAACTGTACACTCAAAAATGAATGTGCTATACTCTATACCGAGGTGACCGATATGCGTACAAAAGAAGAACTGCCGGAATGTCCGGTTGCAACAGCAGTATCCCTGATTGGCGGAAAATGGAAGCTCTTGCTTCTGCGAAATCTGAAAGAGCGTCCATGGAGATTCAATGAGTTGCAAAGAAGCATCGACGGGATCTCGCAGAAAGTTTTGACCGAGAGTTTACGGCAGATGATCGATGATGGACTTGCCTACCGCCGTGATTATCACGAGAATCCTCCCAAAGTGGAATATGGATTGACCGATCTCGGAGCGGAAATGTTGCCAATCGTCAATGCACTTGCAGACTTTGGCAATTACTATAAATCCGTCGTTGATCGGTCATGATCGATATAAGGTGGTGCTCCTATGGATATCGAGGTCAAACGAATGTCCCCTACTGCTGTCGAAATGCTCGACCAACTCAGCGCAGTCTGCAAGCGGTTCGGCGTTGATTACTATGCAGCTTCCCAAAATCAGCGCGATCTGCTGGACAGCATTGCCCTGCACGAATACCAACTGAAAAAAGCACACGAGCAAGGGCTGAAGCGTTCCGAAGTGCCGCCATTTCTTGGTTTGAAGCGCTCTGACCGCAGCAACGATATGCCCGCTTAAAAGTTCGCCTGCTGTGGACAATATTCCACCACGAAAGCATGTACAAAACCCGGAACCTTTTCAGGGCCAACGGCTCAAAAAGGGTTCCGGGTTTCTGTTTGGATGGGATGCCCTGCGGCGCGCGGGGCTTTTTATCTTCTGGTATATCCTGCCATGCCGTGCTCGGCGGGGTCGTAGTATTCCATCAGGGTGATGTAGTTTTCCGGGTAGTGGCAGAATGCCGCACGCAGAACGCTGTCTGCCGGGCTGTTCACACTCATCAGGCTGATGATGTAGTACACCAGCAGCTTCAGCACATCGGTCTCCACCTCATAGCACAGGCCCACGGCCAGCACCGGGATCACGATCTGCCGTGCCTGCAGCGGGATGATGGCCCCCACCCGCTCCAGAATGGGGCGGCTCATGGCAGAGGCCGTCATTACGCAGCGCAGCACTCTGCTCCAATCCATCTGCCGGATGTTCGGCATGCTGCGCAGACGGGCCATCACGGCCTCGTCGTCCAGGATCACGCCGTCGGCTACCTCTTCCTCCGAGCGGGTAAAGGCGCACTGGATCATATCCATGAATGCCGCTTCGTATTTCTGGTGATAGTTCTCGCGGCTCTTACAGAAACGCAGGGCCGCCGCGATCACCGAATCCACATCTTCCCGGGTCGCCAGCTGGTCGAACCGGAGCGGCACGCCGCCCATGCGGCTCTCGATGATGTTCAGATCGTCCAGCTCGTTCCGATAGGTCGTGGCGGGCAGGAAACGATCGTTGCCGTTGCGGTGATAGCCCCACTCTTCCGGCATGACCCGGGCCACTACGTCGCCGCTGGAAATGAGATTGAAGATGTTGCTCCCGTCCCAGTCTGCTTTCAGCTGGCCGCTGGCAGTGTGGTTGTTGTCGTAGTCTGCCTGCAGCTCCGGCAGGTCTGCCGCCGTCAGTGCCGCCGGGGCTGCAAAGGTGTACACATAGGTGTTCTCCTGCGCGATCTGCGGCAGCTCCCTGCGCACCCGGGCGGCGGCCAGATTTGCCACTGCCGCGCCGCGGCTGTAGCCGCCCAGCCACAATTTGATGGTGCCCAGCTCTCCGGCTGCGGCCTTTGCACTGGCCAGATAGTCCTGCAGGTCTGCAAAGAACTGCTCTGCCGCCGTGACAAAGCCGTAATGCCAGCTGTTCTCCCCCAGATGCAGGTTGCTGACCCACTCTGCGCCATAACCCACGCCGCGCAGCATCGCCGCAATGATGGTGGTACGCCGTCCCTGCTGCACCAGCGTTTTCTGGGCAAAGGCGCAGCCCGCCCGGTCTGCCGGTGTATTCAGGCTACTCTGATAGCCCACGCAGACCGGATTGGCAAAGCCCAGCTCCCGGTAGGCCGCTGCAATGTGGTCTTCGCGGCCCGCTTCCCCCTCCAGCCAATAGAGGTCATCGCTGCGGTAGGTATTGCCGCATGCCGCCACAAGGCCCAGCGTGGCCAGCGCCAGCCGATGGTCATACTTCAGCGCCGTGTTCTCAAAAAAGGCGTCGGTATAGTAAAAGTCATGGGTCAGATCGGTCTCGCTGTGGTCGCTGCGGAAGCTTATGGGATACCGGTCTTCCGGCACGATGCTGCCCACCACGGCCTGTGTTTCTTCCGGCAGCAGAGCGTCTGCCGCCGCATGGGGAGCCAGTGTGCCCGCCGCCAGCAGCGCGGCAGCCGTTTTACAGAAATCTCTTCGTTTCATGGTCTTTTCTCAAACGCCCCGGCCCTGACGGGTGATCTCGCCGTACCACTCCGGGCGGCGGTCCCGGAACACGCCCCAGCTCATGCGGTTTTCTTCCACCTTGTCCAGATCGAAGGTCGCGGTCAGCACCTGTTCGGTATCGCGGGTGCCGTCTGCCACCAGTGCACCGGTCTCGTCTGCAATGAAGGAGGAGCCGTAGAACCGCAGGGCAGACTTCTGCCCGCCGTTGGCCTCGCAGGGCTCCACCGTTTCCAGACCGATGCGGTTTGCCGCCAGAACCGGCACAAGGTTGCTGCCGGCATGGCCCTGCATGCAGCGGCGCCAGTGCCCGGCGCTGTCGCAGTCCAGAATGGGTTCGCTGCCAATGGCCGTGGGGTACAACAGCAGCTCGGCCCCCATCAGGGCCAGACTGCGGGCCGTCTCCGGGAACCACTGATCCCAGCAGATGCCGATGCCGATGCGGCCAAAGCGGGTATCCCACACCTTGAAACCGGTGTCGCCGGGGGTAAAGTAGAATTTTTCCTGATAGTAGTGGTCGTCCGGGATGTGGGTCTTGCGGTAGACGCCCAGCAGGGTGCCGTCTGCATCCAGCACTGCGATGCTGTTGAACAGCTGGGTGCCCGCCTTCTCATAGAAGCTGATGGGCAGCACTACGCCCAGCTCCTTTGCCACTGCCCGGAAGTGCTGCACTGCCGGATTCTGTGCCGTGGGGGTGGCGTAGGCGTAATATTCATACTGCCGCTCCTGACAGAAATAGGGCCGCTCGAACAGTTCCGGCAGCAGGATGATCTTGGCCCCCTTTGCCGCCGCCTCCCGCACCATGGCATCTGCCTTGGCGATGTTGGCCTCCACCTCTTTGGCGCACTGCATCTGCACCACGGCCACCGTTACGTTTCTCATACTGCTTTCCTCCTCATATCGTTTCTGTCAGCCTCTGGGGATCTGCTGGGTGACGCAGTGGATGTTGCCGCCGCCCACCAGAATACTCCGGGCCGGGATGGGGTACACCCTGCGGCCCGGGAACAGTCCGCCCAGAATGCGCACTGCCTCGGCGTCGTTCTCGTCTCCGAACTGCGGCAGGATGATGCCGCCGTTGGAGATGTAAAAATTCACATAGCTTGCAGCAAGGCGCTCCCCGGCCTCGCGGGTATCCTCGCCCTCTTCAAAGGCATAGCCCTGCAGTTCCTCTTCGGTCACGCAGATGGGCTTTGCCGGGATGGGCAGCTTGTGCACCGTGAAGTGCCGGCCCTTTGCATCGGTAGCTGCTTCCAGCGCATCCAGACTTGCCCTGCTCAGGGCGTACTGCGGGTCGTTCTCGTCCTCCGTCCACGCCAGCACCACCTCTGCCGGGCCCACATAGGCGCACACGTTGTCCACATGCTCGTTGGTCTCATCGTTGTAGATGCCCCGGGGCAGCCAGACGATCTTCTGTGCGCCGAGATAGTTTTTCAGCTCCTGCTCGATCTCGGCCCGGCTCAGCTCCGGGTTGCGGCCACGGCTCAGCAGACAGGCTTCGGTGGCAAGGATGGTGCCCTCGCCGTCCGAGTGGATGGAGCCGCCCTCCAGCACAAAGTGCTGTGCATCATAGCAGTCCATGCCCAGTGCCGCGCAGATGGCGCGGGCGGCCGCATTGTCCTTTTCCCAGTGGGCGTACAGACCGTCCACCATGCCGCCCCATGCGTTGAACTGCCAGTCCACGCCCCGCACGGTGCCGTGATCGTCCACCACGCAGGTGGGGCCCACATCCCGCGCCCATGCGTCATCGGTCTCGATGGTCAGCACATGGATGTTCTCGTCCCCGGCAAACTCCGCCTGCACGGCACCGGCATCCGCCGGGCCGGCCAGCATCCACACCGTCTCGCTCTCGGCAATGGCGCGGGCGGCCTGCGCAAAGGCAGGCTGGGCGTCCCGGCCGCCGTACAGCCAGGAACCGGGCCGCACCGGCCAGATCATCACACAGCCGCGGTGCGGCTCATATTCCGCCGGCATCCGGAAGCCCTCGGCGGCGGGCAGGGTAGAAAAAGTATGCATTGCATTCTCCTGTTGTTTTTTGTTTAGTATACCGGATTTTCCCAGCAGATACAATAGACTTGCCACCCGCACCCCTGCATCCGGGCGCATTTTGCAAAAAAATTCAGCCGGCGCACCAAACACCGGCTGAAATGTGCTATAGTAATAGGGATCCCACGTTACTGCAGCTCGACCTGCTTGCAGTAGTCCACGATGTGGTGGAACATCTGCTCCACGGCAGGAGCCATCGCGGCAGGGCGCTGGACGGCCAGACCCACCACACGGTATTCCTCCGGCTCGATGGGGTAGATCTTCACAGCGGCCTTGCAGTCCCGCAGCAGCATCTGCGGCATGATGGAAATGCCCAGACCGGCTTCCACCATGGCAATATTGGACTGGTCGTCGATGACGTGGCAGCGGCGCTCGGTGCCGACCTTGTATTTCTTCAGGAACTGGCGCATTTCTGCGTCGGTGGCGTCACACTGCACCACAAAGCTCTGACCGTTCATCAGGGCAGGGGTCATCACGCCGTTTTCCGGTTCGGGCCAGTCCTGCGGCACGATGCACAGCAGCGGCTCCCGGAACAGCTCGGTGAGGTTGAATTCCTCCCGGCAGGTGGAAGAAAGGAACGCAACATCCACCTGACCGGTGCGCAGCCATTCCTTCACATCATCGTAGGTGCCCTGATAGACCTCGATCTCGATCTGCGGGTAGTGGGTCATAAAGCTTTTCAGCAGCCCCGGCAGCAGCGACGCGCATACCGAGTTGAACACGCCCAGCCTCACCTTGCCCTTTTCAAGGCCGTTCAGGCGGGCGATGCTCTGCTTGAGGGCCTCGTCGCTGTTGAGCACATCGCGGATGGACGGGTACAGCGAGGCCCCGTAGCTGGTCATGGAAACGCCGTTCTTGCCGCGGTTGAACAGAGCAAAGCCCAGTTCCTCCTCCATTACGGCAATGGCGTGGCTGATGGCCGAGGGGGTCAGATGCAGCTGCTGTGCCGCCTTGTTAAAGCTGCCCTGGCGTGCCACTGCATCAAAGATCTCGTAGGAAAAAAGCGTCATGCCTAAAGCCTCCTTCCTTCTGATCCGGTTCGGAGACGCCCGATTCTCTGTGAATCTTTTTCATCTTTGGTTTGCGATAGTTCAATTATCTTCTTGATTGTACTATCCCGCACCTTTTCTGTCAAGCATTTTTGCCCCGATTTTGCACGCTCTGTGCAGATTTTGCCGCAGCAGACGCAGGAAACGCCGCCTTTCCTCCGTTATAGTTCCTGTAACGATTTTTTCAAACTGACCGAGGTGTTTTTATGACCGCACTTTCCCCGCGCCGCAGCTTCAGCTTCAGCGGCACTGCTCTTAAAACCATTGCCTGTATCACCATGCTGGTGGACCACATCGGCGCGTCCTGCATCGAGGCAGGTATCCTTACGCCCGGGCTGGACGTCGGCACCCTCTCGCAGGACACCCTTTCCGCCTATCCGCTGTACCGGCTGGACATGGTGCTGCGCTTCACCGGGCGGCTGGCCTTTCCCCTGTTCTGCTTTCTGCTGGTGGAGGGCTTTGTGCACACCCACAACGTCAAAGACTACCTTGGGCGGCTGGTGCTGTTCGGCCTTGTCAGCGAGGTACCCTTTGATCTGGCCTTCTTCCGCACGCCGTTCGCCCCGCAGCACCAGAACGTTTACTGGACGCTGGCGCTGGGCGTGCTGGCCATGGCAGGGCTCAAGCGCTTTGAAAAGGAAAACGGCCTGCCCGGCTGGCAGGGGCTTGTGTGGGCGGGCGGCTGCGCCGTGCTGGCGCTGGCCGCCAGCACCGACTACCACGCCATCGGCGTGCTCATCATCTGCACCCTGTACCTGACCCGCGCAGACCGCAAGCGGCAGTGCCTTGCAGGCGCAGTGCTGTTTTTGTTCGAGCTCACCGCGCCGCTGGCCTTTGTGCTGGTCTGGTTCTATAACGGACAGCGCGGCGCGTGCAGTCCGCTGCTGAAAAAGGCCTTTTACTGGTTCTACCCGGTGCATCTGCTGGTGCTGGCAATGATCACAAACCTTATGCTGTAAAAAAAGCCCGCCGTCCGGAGACAGCGGGCTTTTTACAGCTTCTCACATCGGGAACATCGCACCGGTCAGCAGCAGCATGGCAGGCACTGTGACCAGCATACACACGGTGGAGTGGGCCACCGCCTGACTGGCAAGGGTCGCCTCGGTGCCGGTCTGCTTGGCCAGCACCGCGGCAAGGCTGCCGGCCGGGCAGCAGGCGATGATGGACAGGCCGGTGCGCAGCACATTGTCCAGCGGCAGCAGCCACAGCAGTAGCATGAACAGCAGCGGGAACAGGATGCCGCGCAGCAGGGTGACCCGGTACAGAAAGCCGGTGTGCAGCAGCGCGCGGATGTCGCTGTCTGCCAGCAGCACACCCACGATCATAAGGGCCAGCGGGGTGGTGCAGCCGCCCACCGCACTGCAGAACTGCTGCACCGGTGCGGGCAGACGCCAGCCGGTCGCCAGCAGCACCAGCATGGCCACGGTGGCAATGTTGGTGGGGGTGATGAAGGTCTTGAGCCGGATCTTCTCGCCGGGGCGGAACAGGCACACCACATAGGTAAAGAACCATACATTATAAGAGGCCATTGCCATGCCTGCAAACACGGTGCCCCGTGCTGCGCCCAGCAGAGCACTGCACAGCGGCAGGCCGATAAAGCCGCAGTTGGGCATGGCCGCCGTACCCACCAGCACCGCATACTTTCCCGGCGTGTCGTGGTGCAGCCAGCTGCTCACACGGCACAGTGCCGTGGTTGCCACAAACAACAGCAGCAGCAAAACGAACAGGATGCCGGCCTGCGTGAGCAGTTCCGGCTCACCCTCCACCGCAGCGCCCGCCAGCATGGTGCAGGGCAGCAGGAGCTTCATGATGAAGTCGGACAAAAACTTGCTGTCCCGGTCCTTGATGATGCCGCTGCGGGCCCCCACATACCCCAGCAGCACCTCCAGAAAGATCACGGTGATCTGACCCGCCAAAACACCAAACGCCATTGGTTCCTCCTTTTTTGTTCCGCAAGCCGCATTTTTTCCTTTATAAAGGAAAAAGCCCATTGATTTCAACGAATCAACGAGCTTTTTCTTGGCGGAGTAGGAGGGATTTGAACCCTCGCGCCGTTGTTTAGACGACCTACGCCCTTAGCAGGGGCGCCTCTTCGACCTCTTGAGTACTACTCCAGAGCAAAGTGTGTTACACTTATTCAATAAAAAATGGCGGAGAGAGTGGGATTCGAACCCACGGTACGTTGCCGTACGGCAGTTTTCAAGACTGCTTCCTTAAACCACTCGGACATCTCTCCTTGTGGACATCCGCTTTACGCCGTGTCGAATGCCTATTTAATTTACCAGATTTGTGCCCCGCTGTCAAGCCTTTCATGCAATTTTTTTCACCAGACGCAAAAAAGAGAAATTTATCACAACCTTTTTTGGTCTCGGCCCATTCAGCCTCTTTACAAGCACACCTTTTTGTTGTATAATAATCACAAGAAAATTTCCTCGCGGTGTAAAGGAGAATATACCATGTCGTTTTCAGAACTTTTGAAGCAGTGCCGCAAAAAGCAGGGCGTCAGTCAGGCTGAGCTGGCTTCCAAACTGGGCGTGACCCAGCAGGCCGTCGGCAAATGGGAAAGCGGCAAATCCTCTCCCGACCCCACCACGGTGGCCCGCATTGCAGAGCTGCTGAACACCACCGCAGACTATCTGCTGGGCCTGTACCGTCCGGTGAGCAATGTATCTGCGCCGGAGGAGCGGTTCTTCGGCAGCTATTCCGAGAGCCTGATCCCGGTCATCGGTACGGTGAAGGCCGGCTACGGTGCCCTCGCCTTTGAGGAGGACTACGGTCAGGAATACGCCCGCGTGAAGGACCCCTCCAACTACTTCTATCTGGTGGTGCGCGGCGACAGTATGGAGCCCCGCATTCAGGACGGCGACCTTGCGCTGGTGCACCGGCAGGACACGCTGGAAAACGGCGATCTTGGCGTGCTGATCTACGGCGACGAGGGCGAGGGAACCCTGAAGCGCTACATCCAGCGCGGCAACTGTGTGGTGCTGCAGCCCTTCAACCCGGCCTACAGCGAAATGGTCATCAAGGGCGAAGACCTGAACCATCTGCACATCGCCGGGCGTGTGGTGGAAACAAAAGCGAAATGGTGAGCCATTCAACCATTTGAATGGCCTCCGTTTCACTCTGGCCATGATCAGCGGAAAATTATTTTTATTTTCGCGTTTGTCGCGCCCTGCGGGGCGCTCCAAACGCATTTTCACGAAAAAGGCCGAAACCATAAAAGCCATCTGCAATTTTGCGCATGGCTTTATTTTTTGACCCTTTTTCCCCTTTGGAGGTGTATTCTGCATGGAACAGACCCTGATGGACAAGCTTACCATTCTGGCCGACAGCGCCAAATACGATGTGGCCTGCACCTCCAGCGGCGCTTCCCGCACTGCCCGGGCCGGAACGCTGGGCAGCTGCTATGCGCCGGGCTGCTGCCACGCCTTTACCGCCGACGGCCGCTGCGTAAGCCTTTTAAAGGTGCTCATGACCAACTGCTGCGCCTTTGACTGCAGCTATTGTGTCAACCGCCGCTCCAACGATATCCCCCGGGCCACCTTTACGCCCCGGGAGCTGGCCGAGCTGACCGTGGAGTTTTACCGCCGCAATTACATCGAGGGGCTGTTCCTTTCCAGCGCGGTGCTGGGCACGCCGGACTACACCACCGAACGGATGCTGGCCGCCCTGCGGCTGCTGCGGGGCGAATACCGCTTTGGCGGCTACATCCACGCCAAGGCCATCCCCGGCACAAGCCCGGAGCTTTTGCAGCAGCTGGGATATCTGGCCGACCGTCTGAGCGTGAACGTGGAGCTGCCCAGCGAGCAGAGCCTGAATCTTCTGGCACCGGACAAGGGCCGGCACTCCATCTTCCGCCCCATGAAACAGATCGCGGTCTCCGGTGCCCAGAGCAAGCAGGAGCTGACGGTCTACCGCCATGCTCCAAAGTTCGCCCCCGCCGGGCAGAGCACCCAGATGATCGTGGGCGCTTCGCCGGAGACGGACTACCACATCCTGAAGCTCACCGAGGGCATGTACCGGAAGTACAGCCTGAAGCGGGTATTCTACTCTGCCTATATCCCGGTAGCCGAGGACAGCCGCCTGCCTGCGCTGGACACAAAGCCGCCGCTGCTGCGGGAGCACCGGCTGTATCAGGCCGACTGGCTGCTGCGGTTCTATCAGTTCGAGGCGGACGAGATCTTAGATCGGGACAACCCCAACTTCAACCCCTATCTGGACCCCAAATGCAACTGGGCCGTGCAGCACTACGGGCTGTTCCCGGTAGATGTGAACCGCGCCCCTTTTGAAATGCTGCTGCGTGTGCCGGGCATCGGCCCCAAGAGCGCCCGGCGCATCTGGCACGCCCGCAAGCTGTCCAGCCTCGGGCTGGACGAGCTCAAGCGGATGGGCGTGGTGCTCAAGCGGGCGCAGTATTTCATCACATGCAATGGTTTTTCCGGTGCGCACCCGGGCCGCGGCACCGCCGGGCGGGAGCGCATCACCCAAGCGCTCATCGACCCCAACGTGTTCGGCGGCAATTGTGAGCAGCTGAGTCTGTTCACGCCGCCTGCGGTGGACGATCTTATCACGCAGGGCGTGGCACCGCGCGCCGCCCTGCGCATGGTGCGAGAGGAGGCAGTGCAATGTCTGGCGAAGGCACTGTGAACCCGCAGAGAGCCCGCAGGCTCCACGATGCGGATGTGGTCTATCTCTACGATGGCAGCTTTGAGGGCTTTTTGTGCTGTGTATTTGAGAGCTTTGCCCAGCACGAGATTCCCTTTGCAGTGTGGACGCCCCAGCGGGAGACCTCCACGCTCTATCCGGTGAAGGACATCCCCACCGACCACGTCCGGGCGCAGCGGGTGTTCGCCAGCTTTGGCAGAAAGCTGGGGGCTGAGACCGAGTATCTTGTCAGCCGGGATTTTCTCTCCGGGCGGGAGGACAAGGAGCTGCTGCTCATCCGCTTTCTGCATCTGGCCTTCGCCCTCGGCCCCGGCACCGTAAAGCGCACCGGCCACCCGGACGTGGCCCCGCTGTACGAAATGAAAAAGAGTCTGGACTGGGAAGTGGACAAATTTCAGGGCTTCGTCCGCTTTGAGGAGCACGACGGGATGCTGGGGGCCGTCATCCACCCTAAAAACTACATCCTGCCGCTGCTGCGGCCCCATTTCTGCGGACGGTTCCCGGAAGAGGACTTTCTGATCTATGATGCCGTGCATCAGGCCGTGCTGCTGCAGCAGGAGCACAAGGCCCGGCTGCTGGAGCTGGCCGCACCGCTGGAGCTGCCGCCGCCCAGCGAGCGGGAGCAGCAGTTTCAGGCCCTGTGGACCCAGTTCTACAAAACGCTGGAAATTCAGGCGCGTCGCAACGAAAAAGGCCGCATGAGCCATTGCCCCAAGCGCTTCTGGGCCGATATGGTGGAGATGAAAGATGAATTTTAACAAAAACGTTGCATCTGCGCCGTTGCAACCCCCAAAACCTATGGTATACTATAAGAGATATCCGGCAGGCCTTCTGCCGAACACTCCCGCACTGCTGCGGGGCAACACAAAAGGAGTATTGTAGCGTTATGGTTCGCATTACTATGGAAGACGGCGGCATCATCGATATCGAGCTGAACGAAGAAGCCGCTCCTATCACCTGTGAGAATTTCAAGAAGCTGGTCAGCGAGGGCTTTTACAACGGCCTGACCTTCCACCGCGTGATCCCCGGCTTCATGATTCAGGGCGGCTGCCCGCTGGGCAACGGCACTGGCGGCCCCGGCTGGAACATCAAGGGCGAGTTTGCCGCCAACGGCGTGAACAATCCGCTCAAGCACACCCGCGGCGTCATCAGCATGGCACGCGCCATGAACCCCAACAGCGCCGGCAGCCAGTTCTTCATCATGCATCAGGATGCACCCCATCTGGACGGCCAGTACGCCGCCTTTGGCAAGGTGGTTGCAGGCATGGACGTTGTGGATAAGATCGCAGCGGTTCGCACCGACTGGAACGACAAGCCCACCACCCCGGTCAAGATGAAGACCGTGGAGCTCATTGAGGGCTGATCCCCCTCAAAAATCCACCTTGCTTCTCTTGACTTTTGCGCGTAGCTGCATATAATAGAGCTAGGCAATGTGACGAAGCCTGAACGTGGATGCCACGCAAAAAACAAAGCCCCCCGGTACTAGCACTACCGAGGGGCTCTTTTTAGTGCTTACTGCCCTTGCCGATCAAACTGTCAAGCCACTTGCACAGATAGTAGGCTACTACTTGTGCTCCGACAGTCTGAATGAATGTGACGAATCCATTCATGGGTGCCACCTCCTTTCCGCGCTTGGGGGACATGGAGAAGGGCCGCAGAGACAGTATAGCACAAAAAGCGACAGCGTGCAATTTTGACACACTGTCGCTTTTCTTTTATTTATATTTACGACGCTGCCGTTTTTCAGCAGCCTTCTTTTTCGGCCAGCTTCCGGCCCATGAGCACGCCCATGACCGAAGCCATCATCAGGCCGCGGGTCCAGCCGGAGGAGTCGCCCAGACAGTGCAGGCCCTTGATGTTGGTGTCCAGGTTCTCGTCCATCTTCACCTTGTTGGAGTAGAACTTCAGCTCCGGGCTGTACAGCAGGGTCTCGTTGGCGGCAAAGCCGGGCACCACCATATCCAGCATCTTGATGAACTCGATGATGTTGGTCATGGCGCGGTAGGGCATGGCGGCGGTGATGTCACCTGCCACGGCGTCCTTCAGGGTGGGCTTCACGTTGGACTGGGCCAGCTCCTTCTGCCATGTGCGCTTGCCGTCCAGAATGTCGCCGTAGCGCTGCACCATGATGTGGCCTGCGCCCAGCATGTTGGTCAGCTCGCCCACCTTCTGGGCGTAGGCGATGGGCTGGTTGAAGGGCTCGGTAAAGTTGTGGGAGACCAGAATGGCAAGGTTGGTGTTCTCGCTCTTTTTCTCCTTGAAGCTGTGGCCGTTGACCACGGCAAGGTCGTTGTCGTAGTTCTCCTGCGCCACAAAGCCGCCGGGGTTCTGGCAGAAGGTGCGCACCTTGTTCTTCCAGGGCTTGGGGTAGCCGATGAGCTTGGACTCATACAGCACCTTGTTCACCTTTTCCATGACCTCGTTGCGGCACTCCACGCGCACGCCGATGTCCACGGTGCCGGGCTTATGGGCGATGTGGTGCTCCGCGCAGATCTTTTCCAGCCAGTCTGCGCCGCGGCGGCCGGTGCCGATGACCACGGTATCTGCATACACGGGCCGGACCTGATCGCCGTCCTTCAGCAGCACGCCCTTGCACTCCTCGTTCTCAAGGATGATGTTCTCGCACTCGGTATTGAACAGCATCTCCACGCCGCTGTCGGCCAGATGGTTCTGGATGGCCAGATACAGCTGCTGTGCCTTCTCGGTGCCCAGATGGCGGATCGGGCAGTCCACCAGTTTCAGGCCGGCATGGATGGCGTTCTTGCGGATCTCCTTGATCTCCTCGCCGGTGTAGATACCCTCCACATGGGGGTCTGCGCCGAACTCAAGATAGATCTTGTCGGTGTAGTTGATGAGCTCCTGTGCAAACTCCTCTCCGATCAGGGTGGGCAGGTCGCCGCCCACCTCGTAGGAAAGGCTCAGCTTGCCGTCCGAGAAAGCGCCTGCACCGGAAAAGCCGGTGGTGATGGCACAGGTAGGGCGGCAGTTGACGCAGTGGCCCACCTCGGCCTTGGGGCAGTGCCGCTTTTCCACCGGCTTGCCCTTTTCCACCAGAAGGATCTTCTTTTTGCTGCCGCGGCGCAGCAGCTCCACAGCGGTAAAGATGCCGGCCGGACCGGCGCCCACGATGATCAGATCGTACTTTTCCATTTTCTCTTTTTCCTTTACTTAGTCGTTCGTATAAAACCCTCTCAGTCAACGTCTGACGGCGTTGCCAGATTCCCCTTTTTGTCACCTGCGGTGACATTTCTCCCCGGCGCGGGGAGAATCTGTCCCGGCCGGGGGAAATCTGTCCTCTCAGGGGGAGCTTTTTCCTACGGAAGAAAGGGTACACCTTCTTCACAGTATGAGGAAAACGTCATCAAAACAGCGCATTAAGCTCGCCCTTCGGGAGAGCTGGCGCGGAGCGTCTGAGAGGGTTTATTTCTCGTTCTCCTGCTCCACAGTGGCGCTCTCGTCCACCTCATCCAGCTCCACAGCACTGGCCTCGGCATCGGTGCGGGTCACATCCGGGGCAACCACGCCGTCACCGTTCAGGTCTTCGCCGGTCAGGGACTCCAGCATGGACTGGGTCTCCGGGTGCAGCTTGGTAAAGCGGCGCACGGCCAGCACCGTGTACAGGGCGCTGAGCAGGTTGATGGCCCCCTCCACGATGAGGATGATGCCAATGGCCATCACCAGCTTTTCCATGGCACCGAAGGGGTTGATGACCAGCACCACGCCCAGCACCACGCTGAGCACCGGCAGGAACAGGAACCCTTTCCAGCTGTCGTAGCCGCAGCGGCGCAGATCCAGCGCATTCTGCACCCGGCCAATGGCGTCAAAGATGACGAACAGGCCGAACACGATGGGCAGGATGCTCACCACGATGTCGCTGCGGATGATGAGGAAAGCCCCCAGCGCCAGACACACGATGCCGGAGACCAGGGTAAGCTGGCTCTGGAACACCCCGCGCTCCACCGCAAAGTAGCGAACCAGCTGCACCGCTGCGCAGGCCAGCACCACGCCGCCCAGCGCATAGCACACGATGTTGAGGGCCGTACCGGGCTTCATGACCAGAAAAACGCCCAGACCCAGATACAGCAGGCTCATGAGGACCAGATTCCACTTCAGCTTTTTTACCATAGAGTTCACGTTCCTTTCGTTTGCAGGGCCGTCTGCCCGCACCCGGGTCAGTGGTACAGGGGTGCGATGGTCGTTTTGTTGATACGGGCATAGAAGGCCAGACTCATCAGGACGCTGACGATCTCAGCGATGAAGAAGGCCCACCAGACATTGTTGACATTTCCGGTCTGTGCCAGCAGCCATGCGGCCGGCAGCAGCACGAACAGCTGACGGCAGACCGAAACGATGAGGCTGAAGATGCCGTTGCCCAGTGCCTGAAACACCGAGCTGAGCACGATGCTGGCACCCGCCAGCAGGAAATGCAGGCAGATGATGCGCATGGCCGGGACGCCGATGGCCAGCATGGCATCGCTGGCCGCAAAGATGCCCAGCACCTGCCGGGGCGCGAACTGGAAGATGCAGAAGCCCACCAGCATGATGCCTTCGGCATAGCACACCGCCAGCTTGATGGTCTTTTTCACGCGGTCCGGTCTGCGGGCGCCGTAGTTGTAGCTGATGATGGGCACCATGCCGTTGTTCAGGCCGAAAATGGGCATGAACACGAAGCTCTGCAGCTTGAAGTAGACGCCAAACACCGCCACCGCCGTAGCCGAGAAGGCCATGAGGATCAGGTTCATGCCAAAGGTCATCAGGCTGCCCACGCACTGCATGGCGATGCTGGGCAGACCCACCGTGTAGATGCGGCCAATGGCCTTGGCGCTGGGCCGGAAGCCCTTGAAGCTGATCTGGATATCCGGGTTTTTGTTCAGGTTGAAGAACAGGGTCATGCCTGCGCCGCAGAACTGGCCGATGACCGTTGCCACAGCTGCACCGGTGGTGCCGGACAGCGCCTGCCCGCAGTAGCCAAAGATGAAGATGGGGTCCAGAATGATGTTCACCACTGCACCCACCAGCTGGCTGATCATGCTCAGCTGGGTGCGGCCGGTCGCGGCCAGCAGCTTTTCGCCCATGGTCTGGGTGAAAAGGCCCAGACTGAAGATGCAGCACACCGAAAGATATTGGATGCCCTGCTGGGCAATGGCTGCATCACTGGTCTGCGCATAGAAATAGGGCTTCATGCAGGTAAGACCGATGACCAGAAACACCACAAAGCTGCACAGTGAAAGAAAAATGCCGTTCTCTGCCGTAACGTTGGCACGGTGCTGGTTCTTTTCGCCCAGACTCTTGGACAGCAGGGCGTTGACGCCCACGCCGGTGCCCACGCCCACGGCGATCATCACGTTCTGCAGCGAGAACGCCAGCGAGACGGCGGTGAGGGCGCTTTCGCTCACATGGGACACGAACACCGAGTCCACCACGTTGTAAAGTGCCTGCACCAGCATGGAGATCATCATGGGCACGCTCAGCTTGACCAGCAGAGGGTTGATCTCCATGGTGCCCATGATATTTTCCCGCGCGGCGGGAGAGGTTTGGGATTGCTTTGTTTCCACGTTTGCTCCTTTTGACTTGAGATGTTTTTTGCCAGAGACATATTGCCGCACTTGTGCAGCTGGCAAGGCTTCTGAAAACCGGAAGCGGCATCAGCGCCCGGGTTGCGGCTCCCAGCGTCCACTTCGTGACCGCCCATGCGGCACTCGTGTCCTGCTGGCCGCTGCCCCAACGGCTCCTCCCTGCATTCCCTCTTTTGTCGCTATGCGACATCTTCCCCCGGCCGGGGGAAGTCTTTGGCCGCAGGCCGCGGTCGTCGCCGTTGCCCGAAACGTGGGCAGGGCGCTTGCACACCCTACCCACGAATCATCGTTGTTTTATTTTTGAAGCGCCCCGGCGGTCAGCCGAGGTCCTTCTCCTTGGCGGCAGCTGCGTCCAGGATCATCTTCACGCAGGTCTCGCGGCCGAGAGCTGCGTTGATGGCCAGATCATAGTTGTGGGCATCGCCCCAGCGGTTCTGGGTGTAGTAGTTGTAGTAGGCAGAGCGGTTGCGGTCGGTCTTTTCCACCTCTTCCCTGATGCCCTTTTCGTCCTTGGCCTTGACCAGCGGGTTGGTCTTTGCGTATTCCAGCCGCCACTCCTTGGGTGCATACACGAACACGCGCAGCACATCCTTGCGCTCGCGCAGCACGTAGTCGCCGCAGCGGCCCAGGATCACGCAGGGGCCTTCCTCGGCCAGCTGCTTGATGATGCGGCTCTGAAGAATGAACACCTGATCGCCCAGCGGCAGCTCATTGCCCATGGTGTACAGGCTGTACAGCAGGCTGTGGGTATGCCGCTTTTCACTGGCAGCAACAGCTTCTTCCGAAAGGCCGGAATGCTTTGCTGCCATGGTGATCAGCTCTTTGTCGTAAAGCTTGATGCCCAGTGCATTTGCCACATCTTCTGCGATGTAGCGGCCGCCCGTGCAGTATTCACGTCCCAAAGTGATGATCGTCTTTGCCATAATGTGTTCCTCCTGTGTGTATGATTTCGCTCAGGTGCTGCCGGTCACTTCTCCGGCTTTGCCTGTGCTTGGGAAGCCGGTCGTGCTGTATCCGGTGCAGGCTTCGGCTTGGGCAGCCGCACCTCCGCCACCCGCATGGTGCCGGTCTGGTCCACAGCGTACACGCTGCAGCGTCCGCCCTCGGCCATCTGCGCTGCCGGAAAGCGGATGCCGCCGTCCCGGGTGCGCTCCATGCAGTGGAAATTGCGGTGGGCGGTGGTGGCATGGGCCACACCGTCGTGCACAGCGTAGGCCGTCCAGCCGGAAAAATCCTCCGGCAGCGGGTCGGCCTCACCGTGCTGTTCAAAGAAATAAACGCCCTCTTCCTTGCCGGGGACAAGCTCACAGCGCAGCCGCCGGGGGCGGTTGGCTGCCATGTCGCGGGGTTTTGCCCGCAGGGCGATGGCGCGCCCGGTAAAGTAACGCATAAAGTCCACCAGCGCCATGGTGCAGTTCACTGCGCCGTTGGAATCTGCGGTGGGGTCGTTCAGCAGCACATAATCTGCCATTACGGCATCGTCGTGGCCAAAGCCGCGCAGGCCCATCCAGACCCGCACCGGGTCCCGCTGGCCGCGGATGCGCCGCTCCACCTGCACTGCCACACAGCAGTCATCGTGGATCTGGGCACGCAGGTCGGCAAGGTCCATCCATGCCTGCCAGCAGGGGTAGCCGCAGCAGCCGGCGGCAGCAGCCGCAAAGGCCGCATTGGCGGTGGTGCTGTGGGCCATGTCCTCCATCACATAAGCCACTTCTTCGGGCAGGACATCCTCGCCCCAGCAGTTCATCAGTGCCGCCATGACCAGCGGCAGATCCATAGTGCGCCCAAAGCTGGGATCGTGGGCCGAAAGGCAGTATTCCGGCAGATAGAGCTGCCGGTTCAACGGGTGGCCGTTGTGCTTCTCCCACGCCAGCGGCCGCACTGCCGCGGCCAGCAGGCGCACTGCGGGCGAGACCTTGTCATCGTTGGTGGAAAGGTTCACCTGCAGCTGCACGCCGGTGCCGCCGCCGGGCGTTGCCACGGTCACGGTATCGCCCATGAGGAAGATCATGCCGTCGTCACTCTGGGAATTGCAGCTGCAGCGGGGGTAGCCCGGTGCCCACTTGCCAAAGCTCATCCAGCCGGTCCAGTTTCCTCCGGCATATACCCGGCAGCGCACCTCCACCATGGTGTTGTGGGGCGCAAAGGCGTTCCAGCTGACATTCAGATTGCAGAAGGCCGGCATGGCAAATTCCGGCGTGGTATAGCTGCCGTATTGCAGGCAGCGGCCCGCCACGCTGTCCAGCACCAGTGCACCGCCGTCCAGTGCCACATTGTCCAGCTGCCCGCGGGAGAAGGTCTCGGTGCCCTGCAAAACCAGATTATTCCGTTGTTCCATGGAGCACCCCTCCTTTGCGGAAGTTCAAATTTACTCTTTGGTGTCGTCGGTTCTTTCGCCGTAGTCCTCTTGGAGGGCGGCTTCCAGCTCGGCATCCTTCATTTTGCGGATGCTCTCCTCAATGTGGAACACCTTTTCAATATCGCCGTAGATGATCTGGCAGGATACTTCGGTCACGAACCAGAAGCCGAAGATCAGCATGAGCAGCAGGCCCAGCGGCATGCACAGGATCACCACGCCCCAGAACAGGATCTGCACGATGGCCGCCGCCAGTGCGTGGGGCAGGAACGCGATCATGCAGTTGATGCTGTTTTTCACGGTCAGGCTGAAGGGCTGATCCAGCAGCACCACCTGCGGCCACATGTAGGCGAACAGCATCTGGAAGATGAGCAGGTTCAGCACCGTGGCCACCCACAGCGGCACGCCCACATTGGTGCCCTGCGCCAGCATGCTGAAGCAGAAATACACAAGGAAGATCTGCATTGTGACCACGACGCAGTAGAAGATGCCCGGCGCAATGCTGGCCTTGAAGTTGCGCTTGAAGGCACGGCGATAGGTCACCCACCAGTAACCGGCTTCGTCACGCAGGGCACGCAGCACGGTATCGTACATGCCGGCCAGCGCAGGCCCGGCCAGAATGCCGCCTACCACCGCGCTTGCCAGCATGACAGGCAGGCTGTTTGCCAGAAAGCCGATGTACACCAGACAGATCACCGGCAGAAAGCCGATGCAGGCCAGCAGGTTTGCAAGGAACATGCCGTTCATATCACGGCCCACAAGCTCAAAAAAGCGGCCTATGCCGGTCTTGCGGGGAGCATCCTTTTCAACGCCCTTACCGGCCTTGAAGTCATTTGCGGAAGGAAATAAACCCATGTTCGTATGGTACCTCTCTCTTCATCCATTGGGCCGGCAGAAAGCATTTCGTGCAGAAAGTGCCATTGTGCTGGCTTTACAACTATAAATATACCCGCATTTTGTCAATTTTGCAAGACCGCAGATCCTCCGATTTGTAAAAAAAGTGTTATTTCTCCCCTTTTTACAAAAAGTGTGATACAATGACAATGGCATATTTTGCCGGAGGGAGGAAAACACAATGAGTATTTTTCGCACGATTGCGATGTTTATCTACTTATTTGGTTATATGATCGTCCATTATGGCGTGCTGCGCCGGGCGGAACGCGCTCTGGCTGCAGGCGACATGCAGCTGGTGGAAGAGCTCGTCAACAAGCATATCCCGCACTGGAGCCGGGGCATTTTAAAGGTGACCGGCGTTTTCCTGAGCGTGGAGGGCCTTGAGAATATCCCCAAAGATACGGCCTGCGTGTTCGTGGGCAACCACCGCAGCTACTACGACATCCCGCTTTTGCTGGCCAGTCTGGATAAGCCCCACGGCATCCTTGCCAAGGAAGAGCTGGAAAAAATCCCGCTGCTGAACCGCTGGATGAAGCTGCTGGGCTGTGTGTTCGTGCAGCGCGACGACCTGCGGGCATCCGTGCGTGCCCTGAACGATGCCACTGCCATTGTGGAGAGCGGCAAGAGCTTCGTCATTTTCCCGGAGGGCACCCGCTACAAGGGAGAAGAGGGCGGTGCCGGTGAGTTCAAGGCCGGTGCATTCCGCATTGCCGTCAAGACCGGCGCACCGGTGGTTCCGGTGGCCATTACCGGTGCACGTGCCCTGTTTGAGAACAATGGCAACCTGTGCCATCCGGGCAGCGTGCATATCAAGGTGCTGCCGCCCATCCGGACTGCAGGCATGAGCAAGGCCGAGCAGAAGCAGCTGCCGGACGCTGTGCGTCAGGCCATTCTGGCACAGCTGTAAATCAGAACTTGGAGGAAACTGCCCCATGGCAAGCTACCGTTACGAACGCGATATCGACCCCAAAGACCTCCAGCCCCGCAAACAGCGCCAGTACACCCGCAAGGAACGCTGGGCCAACTGGTGGGATTATAACCTCAAGTGGGTCATCATCATCGGCATCATCGTGGTGTTCTTCGGTTACAACTTCATCGGGCAGTATTTCTTTACCGTCCATGCAGACTATAACGTGGCCGTTGTGGCACCCCACTACCTGCCGGAAGCCACCCAGACCGCCCTGCAGGACGCCCTTGCCGCCTACGGCGAAGACCGGAACGACGACGGCAAGGTGGTGGTAAAGCTGAACCTCTACACCATGGACTTTGGCAACGAGGACTCGGATGCCTACCTTGACATGGCAGGCACCACCAAACTTTCCACCGACATTCAGGGCGCGCTGAGTTCCATCTTCATCCTGTACGACCCAGCCGGGTTCCAGCAGACCACCGGCACCCTGCGCTACCTCGACGGCAGCCTGCCGCAGTCCGACGCAGACAGTGACTGGTGGAACATGGTCTACCGCTGGACCGACTGCCCGGTGCTGGCGGGCCTTGATCTGGGCGATTACGCTTCTGATGCTGTGCAGAGCGAAAGCGGCTCCAGTCAGGAGCTGATGAGCCGGTACTACATCGGCATCCGCGGTGCATGGAACAAGGACACCGCCGACCTGCTGGCTGGCGGCGAGGCGCTCTGGAGCGCCCTGACCGCCGGGGCTGTTTCCACCGCCGGGGCAGAGGGGTGAGCCATGCGGTTCCGGATAACGCGCGGCGGGCCTGCCGCACAGCTCCGCTTTGACCGGACGGCAAAACCGGTGGTAAAGCCACAGCCGGAAAAGCCGGTCTCCCTTGCGCAGGCGCTGGACAATCCCTACGGGAGATATTACGGCAAGGCCCGCAGCTGGGAGGATATTTTGAAGAATAAAGCAACAGATTGACCCGGGCTGCCGCACAGCATTTTGTGCGGCAGCCTTTTTTGCAAGGTACGAACCCTCTCAGTCAAAGCCTTGCGGCTTTGACAGCTCCCCCGAAAGGGGGAGCTTTTTCCATCTGAAGGTAGACGCTAATAAAGCTCCCCCTTTCGGGGGAGCTGGCTGCGACCAACGGGAGCAGACTGAGAGGGTTCGTCTTTTCTGTTTTCTATTTTGTTCTTTTTACACATATCTGATTTGAAATATTCTCCCCTTTGAAACGCCGGAGGTCTTGTTGTTTCTCCGTCCCAGTTATGGTATACTTACTGGGTATCTGAGAATCAAATGGCCGATCTGAGCCATATAAAAGGATGTGAACCCATGGACGCACTGGAACAGGCACGCGCCGAGATCGACGCAGTGGATACCCAGCTTGCTGCACTGTTTGAGCGGCGGATGGCCGCTGTGCTGCAGGTGGCAGAATACAAAAGAGCCCACGGCCTGCCCATTTACGACGCTGCCCGCGAGACGGCAGTGCTGGAAAAGGCTGCGGCCCGCATTCAGTCTCCTGCCCTGCGGCCCTATTATAAGGACCACGTGCAGAACCTGATGGATGTGGCAAAGCAGTACGAAGCCGTGGTGCTGGGCCAGAACCGCGCCGCCTATCAGGGCGTGGAGGGTGCCTTTGCCCACATCGCCCTCCGGGCGCTGTTCCCCCACGCCGAGGCTGTGAGCTACCCCACCTGGGACGAGGTGTTTGACGCGGTGGAACGCGGCGATGCCGCCCGGGGCGTCGTTCCCTTTGAGAACAGCCATGCGGGCGATGTTTCTGCCGTGCTGGATCTGTGCTACAATCACCCGGCGCTGTGGGTGGTGGATGTGTACGATCTGCCCATCTCCCAGAACCTGCTGGTGCTGCCGGGCACAAAGCTCGACCAGATCAGAAGCGTCTACAGCCATCAGCAGGCCATCGCCCAGAGCGAGACCTTTTTAAGGCAGTTCGGCCTGCCCGCCACCGCCATGGCCAACACCGCCATGGCCGCAAAGTTCGTGGCTGAAAGCGGCGATGCCTCCAAAGCGGCCATTGCAAGCGTGGAGACGGCGGCCCTGTACGGACTGGAAGTGCTGGTGCCCAGCATCAACACCGACGGCGACAACACCACCCGCTTTATCGTGCTCAGCCGCGAAAAGCCCACCGGCGGCAACCGGTTCTCGCTGCTGTTCACGGTGGACAACAAGCCCGGCAAGCTGGGCGAGGTGATCCAGATCATCGGTGCCAGCGGCTTCAATATGGAATCCATCAAGAGCCGCCCCATGCCCCATGTGCCCTTCGAATATTACTTTTACGTCGAGCTGGTGGGCGACCCCACCGCCGATGAGACCGCCGCGCTGCTGCGCGAGCTTGACCGCACCTGCCGTACCGTGCGGCTGTTAGGAGTGTATACCAAATGAGTGAATTTATCGGAACCAAGCTGACCATGAATCTGGGTGAGCGCAGCTACGACATCATCGTCAAGAGCGGCTCGCTGGAAAACCTGTATCAGTTCGCCCGGCTGGACCGCCGGGTGGCGGTTGTCACCGACAGCGGTGTGCCCGCACAGTACGCCCAGATGGTGGCCGACCAGTGCAAGGATGCCCGCATCATTACGGTGCCCCAGGGCGAAGCCAGCAAGAGCTTTAAAATTCTGGAATCCGTGCTGCGCCAGATGCTGGAATTCGGCATGGGCCGCGGCGATCTGGTGATCGCCGTGGGCGGCGGCGTGGTAGGCGATCTGGCCGGTTTTGCCGCTTCCATCTACATGCGGGGCATCGACTTTATCAACTGCCCCACCACCACCCTTTCCATGATCGATTCCTCCATCGGCGGCAAGACCGCCGTGGATCTGGGCGATACCAAAAACATCGTGGGTGCCTTCTGGCAGCCCAAGCTGGTCATCGTGGACCCGGACACCCTTGCCACCCTGCCCCGCCGCCACTTCATCAACGGTCTGGCAGAAGCCGTCAAGGCAAGCCTGCTGGCAGACCCCGAGCTGTTCGCGATCTTTGAAAATGGCGACGTTGATGCCCAGATCGGCGAGATCATCTGCCGCAGCCTGCGGTTCAAGAAGAATATCGTGGAGCAGGACGAGACCGAGCAGGGAATGCGCAAGGCCCTGAACTTCGGCCACACCATCGGCCATGGCATCGAGGCCGTCAAGGGCATCAAGGGCCGCCGCACCGTGGGCCTTTACCACGGCGAGTGCGTGGCGCTGGGCATGCTGCCCATGATCGAATCCAAGGCATTGCAGAAGCGGGTGCGCGCGGTATACCGCCGCCTCGGCCTGCCCACCCGCACCACCTACGATAAGGAAAAGGTGCTGGCTGAAATGCTGCACGACAAAAAGGCACAGAGCGGCCAGATCACCATTATCAAGGTGCCGGGGCTGGGCTGCTGGCGCGCCGAGACCATCCCGGTGGAGGGCCTGCGTCCCCTGCTGGGCATTGAGGAGTAAGCCATGAAAAATACATTCGGCAGCGACCTTTCGCTGACCATTTTCGGCGAGAGCCACGGCCGCGCCATCGGCGCGGTGCTGGACGGCATGGCCGCAGGCCTGCCGGTGGACGAGACCTTTCTCGCCGCCTGCATGGACAAGCGCCGTGCCCGGGGCGACGGCCTGTCCACCCCCCGGGTGGAGGCAGATGCCGTGCAGCTGCTGTCCGGCGTGGTGAACGGCCGCACCACCGGCACCGCCATTGCCCTGATGATCGAAAATACCAACACCCGCAGCGGCGATTACGCCAAGACCGCAGACCTTCTGCGCCCCGGCCACGCAGACTATACCGCCTATGCCAAGTACCACGGCTTTCAGGATGCCCGGGGCGGCGGGCACTTCTCCGGCCGGGTGACGGCCGCCCTTGTGGCGGGCGGTGCCATCGTGCTGAGCGCACTGCACCGTGCGGGCATCGACATCACCACCCATATCGCGGAGTGTGCCGGCATTGCGGACACCCGCTTTGCGCTGGACGATGCCGCACAGCTGGCTGCACAGGTGGAAACCCTTGCCAGCAAGCCCGAGGGCTTTGCGGTGCTGGACGAGAGCGTAGAAGAACCCATGAAAGCCGCCATCCGTGCCGCCGGAGCCGAGGGCGACAGCGTGGGCGGGATGCTGGAAACCGCCATCCTCGGCCTGCCGGCCGGCATCGGCGAGCCCTATTTCGACAGCGTGGAAAGCGAGATCGCACATCTGGCGTTCTCGGTGCCCGCCGTCAAGGGCATCGAGTTCGGCACCGGCTTCGGCTTTGCCGGAATGCGCGGCTCCGAAGCAAACGACGCCTTCCGCATGACGCCGCAGGGAGCAGTCGTCACTGCCACCAACCACAATGCGGGCGTCAACGGCGGCATCGCCAACGGGATGCCGGTGGTGTTCCGCACCGTGGTCAAACCCACACCCAGCATCTACAAGCAGCAGGATACAGTGGACTATCTTGCCAAAAAGGACGCGCAGCTGTCCATTCAGGGCCGTCACGACCCCTGCATCGTGCCCAGAGCCGCCATCGTGCAGAGCTGCGCCGCCGCACTGGCTGTGGGCGACCTGCTCACGGCACGCTACGGCGAGGCCTGGATGACCCACCCCACCAGCTTCCGGAAGGAGGACGAGTAAAATGGAATACGGACTCATCGGCGCAAAACTCGGCCACTCCTACTCCAAGATCATCCACGAGATGCTCTGCGGCTACCACTACGACCTGTGCCCTCTGCCCACGGAGGAAGAGGCCCGGGCGTTTCTGCATCGGCGGCAGTTCAAGGCCATCAATGTCACCATCCCCTATAAGAAGCTGGTGATGGGATACTGTTCCTACATCGACCCGCGGGCTAAGGCCATTGGAGCGGTGAACACGGTGGTGAACAAAAACGGCCTGCTCTATGGATACAATACCGACTACATGGGCTTTGCCCACCTGTGCGATGCCCACGGCGTGAATTTTGCAGGCAGGACCGTGCTCATTCTGGGCACCGGCGGCACCCACAACACCACCAGCGCTGTGGCCCGGGACAAGGGTGCGGCAAAGGTGCTCACCGTCAGCCGCCATCCGGACCCGGAAAAGGGCGAGCTGAGCTATGCCGAGGCCGTTTCCAGCGGGGCACAGATCGTGGTAAACACCACCCCGGCGGGCATGTACCCGAATGCAGGTGTGTGCAATCTGGACGTTGCCGCCATGCCGGGCCTCGAGGCTGTAGTGGATGTGGTGTACAACCCCGACAAGACCGAGCTCATTCTCCGCGCCGAGGAAGCGGGCGTGCCGGTGGCTGTGGGCGGCCTTGAAATGCTGGTGGCGCAGGCGGTGTATGCCGCAGAATATTTTCTGGACCGCAAGTTCGAGGATGCGCCGGTTGAAATTCGGCGCATCACTGCCGCACTGCGCCGGGATATGCTGAACATTGCCCTGATCGGGATGCCCTCTTCCGGCAAGACCACCCTCGGCAGGATGCTGGCAAAGAGCCTTGGCCGTACCTTTGTGGATCTGGATGAGGAGATCGTAAAGACCGACGGCCGCAGCATCCCGGATATCTTTGCAGCCGAGGGCGAGGACGGCTTCCGCACAAAGGAAACTGCCGAAACACAGCGCTTTGGCAAAGAGGGCCGGCAGCTCATTTCCTGCGGCGGCGGCATTGTAAAAAAGCCGGAGAATCTGCGTGCTCTGCACCAGAACGGTGTCATTCTGTTCATCGACCGGCCGGTGGATGCGCTGGCCGTGGGCGGCGGCAGGCCGCTTTCTTCCAGCATGGACGCACTGCGCCAGATGGAAGCACAGCGCCGTCCGCTGTATCTGGCAGCGGCAGATGCCGTCATTCCCAACAACGGCACGCTGGACGATGCCCTGCATGCCGCCATGGAGGCACTGGATGAAATTTTTGATTCTTAACGGCCCGAACCTCAACATCATGCGCTGGTCGGAGCCGGGCGTACCCGGTGAGCTGGATTATAACGCCATCATGGACTATGTGCAGGCAGGCTGCGAACAGCTGGGCATTGAGACCGACTGCTGCCAGTCCAACCACGAGGGCGACCTCGTGGACGAAATTCAGGCCGCAGCGGGCCGGGTGGACGGCATCGTGCTGAACCCTGGTGCCTACGCCCACTACAGCGTGGCCATTCTGGATGCGCTGCGCCTGTGCGGCGTACCCGCCGTGGAAGTGATGCTGCACGCCCCGGACGAGCGGGAGCCCTTCCGCAAGACGGACGTGGTGTCCTTTGGCTGTCAGGGCCACTTCATCGGGGAAGGCCCGCAGGGCTACCTGCACGCCTGCATTTATCTGGCCCAGCTGCTGCGCACCGACGGCTCCAGCAAGGCGCATATCGTGATGTAAAAACGAAAGGAAATTATCACTATGATCATCTCCACCAAAAAAGGGACTCCGAAGGATGAACTGGAAAAGATCGTTGACAAATTCGAGAAGCAGGGTCTGGACGTGACCCTGATCACCGGCAAGGACTACAACGTGTTCGGTCTTGTGGGCGACACCACCAAGATCGACGAACGGGATGTGCTGGCAAACCCGTGGATCGACAACGTCACCCGCGTGTCCGCGCCCTATAAGCGTGCAAACCGCCTGTTCCACCCGGCAGATTCCGTGATCGACTGCGGCGGCGTGAAGATCGGCGGCAAGGAAAAGATCGCCGTCATGGCAGGCCCCTGCAGCATCGAGGGTGCAGAGCAGGCTCTGCGCATTGCACAGAGCGTGAAGGCCGGCGGTGCCACCCTGTTCCGCGGCGGTGCCTACAAGCCCCGCACCTCTCCCTACTCCTTCCAGGGCCTTGAGACCGAGGGCATTCTGGACATGGTAAAGGCCCGCGAGGCTACCGGCATGCCCATCGTCTCCGAGCTGATGAGCGAGGACCGCATCCCGGAGTTTGAGGAGTATGTGGACGTGGTGCAGATCGGTGCTCGCAACATGCAGAACTTCCAGCTGCTCAAGGCCGTTGGCAAGATGCACAAGCCCGTGCTGCTCAAGCGCGGCCTGTGCAACACCATCGAGGAGTGGATCATGAGCGCCGAGTACATCATGGCCGGCGGCAACGAGCAGGTCATCCTGTGCGAGCGCGGCATCCGTACCTTCGAGAAGTACACCCGCAACACCCTCGATCTCTCTGCAGTGCCCATCATCCACGAAAAGACCCACCTGCCCATCATCGTGGACCCCAGCCACGCCACCGGCAAGGCCAATCTGGTCGAGCCCATGATGATCGCTGCCGTGGCCGCCGGTGCCGACGGTCTGGAAGTGGAGGTCCACTACGACCCGCAGCACGCATGGAGCGACGGCGCACAGTGCCTGACCCCGGATTCCTTCGCACAGGCCATGGCAAAGTGCCGTCAGGTGGCATGGGCCATTGGCCGGGATATGTAAAAGGCAAGCGTCCTCGCCCTCTCAGTCTCACATTCGTTCGACAGCTCCCCCAAAGGGGGAGCCCTTGGCAAAACCAGAAACTTTGCCGTACTGCCAAAGCCTCTCGCTTTGAGGAAAGACTTCCCCCGCTCCGGGGGAAGATGTCACCGTAGGTGGCAAAAGGGGGAGTGTGGCATCGCGTAAGCGATGACGGAGAGGGCAAGCCGCCTAAAGGATTTATCTATGCTTGTAACAATAACACGATCCCCGAGTAAAATTTCCGGCACCATCACTGCCCCACCCAGCAAGAGCATGGCCCACCGTGCTGTGCTCTGCGCCGCGCTGGCCGAAGGCCGCAGCCACATCACCAATCTGGAATTCAGCAAGGACATCTCTGCCACGCTGGGCGCAGCGGCACAGCTGTGCGCCCGTGTGCGCACCGGCGCAGACGATGCCGTGGTGGAAGGGCTGGGGCATTTTGTGCCTCTTGCCGCGCCGGTGGACTGCTGCGAGAGCGGCAGCACCCTGCGCTTTCTCATCCCCATCGCCAGCCTGACCGGACAGGCAGTTTCCTTCACCGGCCGCGGGCGGCTGATGGAGCGGCCTCAGTCGGTGTATGAAGCTCTGTACCGGGAGCAGGGCCTGCGGTTTGAGCAGAGCGCTGCCGGGCTGACCGTGGAAGGGGCACTGACCCCCGGCGAATACCGCCTTGCAGGCAATGTATCCAGCCAGTTCATCAGCGGGCTGCTGTTTGCCCTGCCGCTGCTTTCCGGCAACAGCACGCTGCACCTCATCCCGCCGGTGGAGAGCCGCAGCTACATCGATATGACCCGCTCTGTGCAGGCAGCCTTCGGTGTGCAGAGCCATTGGCTGGACGAAAACACTCTTGCCATCCCGGGCGGGCAGCACTATCACCCCTGCGATTACACCGTGGAGGGCGATTACAGTCAGGCCGCGTTCCCGGCGGTGCTGGGTGCCGCGTGCGGCGGCGTGACCATCACCGGCCTTGCCCCGGAAACGCTGCAGGGCGATGCCGCCATTCTGGATATCCTGCGCCGCTGCGGCGCGGTGTTTACCCGCACGGCAGAGGGCATCTCTTTTGAAAAGGCCCCCCTGCACGGGGTGGACATCGACCTTGCGGACTGCCCGGACCTTGGCCCTGTGCTCATGGTGCTGGGCCTGCTGTGCGAAGGCACTACAGTCATCCGCAACGCAGAGCGTTTACGCCTGAAGGAGAGTGACCGCATCGCGGCCATGGAGGCCGAGCTGCGCGCCGTGGGCGGCCTAGTGGAAAGCGAGGGCGGCACCATTACGGTACAGGGCTGCGCGGACAGGCTGCACGCTCCGGCGGGTGTTCTGCATGGGCACAATGACCACCGTGTGGTCATGAGCCTTGCGGTGCTGGCCCTGAGTACGGGCATCCCCCTGACCGTGGACGATGCCGAAGCCATTACAAAAAGCTGGCCGAATTTCTTTGAAGCCATCAAGCCCTTGGGCGCGGAGGTGGAATATGCTTGATAAAACAAAACGTTATCTCGTGGTGGGCCTTGGCCTGCTGGGCGGCAAATACGCGCTGGAACTGACGAAAGCCGGCTTCCATGTGGACGGCATCAACCGCAGCGAAGGGCATTTGCAGTACGCGCTAGAGCACGGCTATATCGCCAGCGGCAAGACCCACGATTTTGAGGACCTTGTGAGCAGCGCCGACCACATCATCTTTGGTCTGTACCCCACGGCCCTCATCGAGTGGTTCCGCACCTACGGCCATCTGCTCAAGCCCGGCTGCATCTTTACCGATGTTTCCGGCGTAAAGACCGGCCTTGTGGAGCCAGTGCAGGCCATGTGCCCGGCGGGCGTGGAGTTCATTGCCAGCCACCCGATGGCAGGCCGTGAGACTTCCAGCGTGGAGCACGCCGCCGAGGTGAACTTTGCCCCGGCCAACTTCATCATCACCCCCACGGAAAAGAACACGCCCGAAGCCATCCAGTGGCTGCGAGAGCTGGCCGAAGTGCTGGGCTTCCACCACATCTGCACCCTGACGGTGCAGGAACACGACAAGATGATCGGCTATGTGAGCCAGCTGTGCCACGCCATCGCCGTGAGCCTGATGTGCGCCAACGATAACTCTTCGCTGTGCGAGTACACCGGCGACTCCTTCCGTGACCTGACCCGCATTGCACGCATCAACGATAAAATGTGGGCAGAACTGTTTTTGTGGAACAAACAGAACTTGATCAGCGAGATCGACCAGTTCGATGCCGCTCTGCTGGAAATGCGCTCTGCTCTTGTGGCCGACGACCGGGATAAGCTGGAACAGATGTTCCGTCTTTCCACCCAGCGCCGCGCGGCGTTCGACAAAAAACTGCCCGAATAAACCGGAGGTGCTCCCATGCCCAAGCAGGAAGGCCAGAAATCCAAGCTTTTGACCCTTTTGCGTATTCTGGAACAAAAGACCGACGAAGAACACCTGCTCAATGTACCGCAGCTGGTAGAGCTGCTGGAACAGCAGGACATTCTTGCCGAGCGCAAAAGCATCTACAGCGATATCGACACCCTGCGCAGTCTGGGGTATGACATCCAGCTGCGGCGCGGGCGCGGCGGCGGCTACTGGCTGGCCAGCCGCACCTTTGAGCTTTCTGAGCTGAAGCTGCTGGTGGATGCCGTACAGGCCAGCAAGGTCATCTCTGCCCGCACCAGCAGAAAGCTCATCCACAAGCTGGAAGCCCTCTGCTCCGACTACGAGGGTTCCCAGCTGCAGCGTCAGGTGTATGTGGACGGCCGCCCCAAAAGCGACAGCCACACCCTGCTGTACAGCATCGACGCCCTGCACAGCGCCATCAACGCAGGCCGGATGGTGAGCTTCCGGTACAAAAAAGACGGCACCCGCACCGTGAGCCCGTGGCGGCTGGCGTGGGACGGCGGGTGCTACTACCTCATTGCCTATCAGGACGAGAAAGAGCCTGCCGGCATCCGCAACTACCGTGTGGACCGCATGTCTGCCGTGACAGTGCTGGGCGATGCCCGCCGGGGCAAAGCCGAGTTCCGCCAGTTTGACCTGCCCGCCTACCTGCGCAAGCACTTTAATATGTTCGGCGGCACCGAATACCGGGTCACCCTGCGCTGCTCGGCTGACCTTGAAGCGGCCATGAAAGACCGTTTTGGCAAAGCGCCGGTCTTTGTTCCGGAAGAGGACGGCACCCACTTCCACTTTGATGTGCCGGTGTGCGTCAGCCCCCAGTTCTACGGCTGGGTGTGCGGCTTTGACGGCAAGGTGGAAGTGACCGCCCCCGCCGAGGTGCGGCAGGGGATGCGGGAAATGGCCCAAAAATTAGCGGAGATGCATCAATAACCGAAAAGAACGGCTCCTGCCCAATGGGCAGGAGCCGTTCTCATATATGGAAGTTATTCCTCAAATTCCAGATCGCCGGGCAGGATCAGGTCCAGCTCCGCGTCCGGCTCTGCCACAAGGCGGCGGCTCTGGTGGAAGATGGCCTTTTCCAGCGTGTTGCGGGCAAGACGGCCGTTGCCGGCGGTGCGGCTGTCCAGCGCCTGACGGCGCTTGTAGTAGCCCAAAAGCGGGAAGGTGCAGCCCTCGGCAAGGCGGTAGCCCTTGCCCTTTGCCAGCACGTTGGTGATGTCCAGCAGCTCGTCTGCCGTGTAGTCCGGGAACTCGATCTTGTTGGGGAAGCGGCTGGCAAGGCCGCTGTTGGCGGTAAGGAACACTTCCATCTCCCGGGTGTAGCCCGCCAGAACGACCACCAGCTCGTCCCGGTGATCCTCCATGCCCTTCACAAGGGTGTCGATGGCTTCGAGGCCAAAGCTGTCCTGCTCGCCGCGGTAGAGGCTGTAGGCTTCGTCGATGAACAGCACACCGCCCAGCGCACTCTCGATGACGCTATTGGTCAGCGGGGCGGTGTGGCCGGTGTAGCGCCCCACAAGGTCGGCGCGGGTCACTTCCACTAGCTGACCGCCCTTCAGCGCGCCGATAGCCTTGAGGTACTTTGCCACCAGCCGGGCAATGGTGGTCTTGCCGGTGCCCGGGTTGCCGGTGAAGATCATGTGCATGGAAAGGCTGGCAGTCTTGAAGCCTGCCGCCGCGCGGCGCTGCTGCACCTGCAGGTTATCCGCCAGACCGAACACATACTCCTTGACCGCCCCAAGGCCCACAAGGCTGTCAAGCTCTGCGCGGACCGCTTCCGCAGCCCCCGTGTACTCGGCGGGCAGCAGGGCGGACAGCGCCTGCTCCCCGCCGCCGTTCAGGCTGAACCACACACCCTCCGGCTTTGCGGTCAGGGTGACGGTGCCGGTAAGCTTTGCATCGGTCTGCAGGCAGTATTCACTCAGGGCACGGAAGATCTCATCACAGGCTTCCGCAAGGCCCGCTGCGCCCTTTTCTTTGGTGCACCGGGCTGCAACATAGTCCCGCACATCGGCCCCCGCACAGAGGGTCAGACCGAGGCGGGTGCTCACCTTCTGGGCCAGCGCATTCAGCTGCTGCGCCGCCAGCGCTGCAAGGTCCTCGCGGGCAAAGGCGCTGGTCACACACACATCCCCCACCGCCGCCACAAAGGGCGCACCGAACTTATCTGCCAGCGCGTCCCGGCCCTTGCGGGAAAAGAAGAAGAGGTACTTGCCGCAGGGGGTGATGCTGCTCACTGCGCCCGGGGCCAGCGCCGTGCCCGCATCCACAAGGATGCCCTCCTTGTTCACCAGATACCGGCTGGAAAGCGGCGCACTGCCCTTGACGGCCAGATCGGACAGCATTTTCAGGAAGCCGGGGTGGCAGCTTTCGTAGTGCTCAAAGATCACGATCTCCCCGGGTGCGTGCAGGGCCGCATACAGATCCTGCAAAAACAGCTTTTCCGCACCGGAATTGGGGTAGAGGGCAAGATCCACCACCGCGGTTTTGTCGCTCTGCAACAGGCCCCGCGCCGCCATGATGCGGGCGGTCTCTTCCAGCGCAAAGTGCCGCCCGGTGCCCGCACCTCCGCAGATCAGGATCACGTTGCGTGCCGCCGGGCGCTCGGTGCCCAGCACAAAGGGCCGGCGCATGGCGCGCACCACACTGTCCACAAAGGCGTCCTGCCCCAGCACGGTCTTTTTTACCTCGGCGGCAAGGCCCTCAAAGCTGCCCAGCTGCTCTGCGGGCAGGTCTGCCGTACCTTTGGCAAGCAGGCCGTCGGCTTCCATATCCCGCAGCATCTGGCGGCTGTCCTTCAGTGCAGACTGCACCGCGTCATCCTTCGTTCGGAGCTGGGCATTCTGCTTTTTGAGCAGGGCATCCAGCTGCTTCTGGTTTTCCAGCAGAGCAGCGTTCAGGTCCGGCACGGCTGAGGTCCCGGATTTCTGCGGCTTCGCCTCCGGCTGGGCGGTGCCGCCAAAGCGCGGCCTGCCCCCTGCACCGAACACACCGTTCATAAGGTTTTCCCAATCGTCGGTATATGCCATGGTTTGCCCTCCGTTTTTGTCGTTTTCTTCCAGTATAGTGTACCCGGACAGGTTTTGCAATTCCCTCTTGCAAAAAAGACCGCCGGTGTTTACACTTATATCTGATAGGAAATCTGCAAGAAGGAATGAAGAAACTATGACCGTCAAAACGCCCGCCGAACTGAAAACGCTATACGAGAGCATCTCCTTTGACCTTCAAACCACCTACACCGGCCCGCTGGGGCAGGAATATGCTGTTTCCGGCACCCATCTGCGCCTGTGGGCACCCACGGCGCAGAGGGTGGAGGTCAGCCTTTACCGCAAAGGCAGCGGCGGTGAGCCCATAGGCACCCTGCCGTTGGAGCGGGGGCAGCAGGGGGTGTGGAGCATCTATCTGCCCGGCGACCAGCACGGACGATACTATACCTATACGGTCACAGTGGATGGCATTTCGCGCCAGACCGGCGACCCCTACGCCCGCGCTGCCGGTGTGAACGGCACCCGCAGCATGATCGTGGACCTTGCCCGCACCGCCCCCTCCGGGTGGGAGCGGGATGTGCGTCCGGTCATCCCACCGGAGCAGCGCGCAGTGTGGGAGGTGAGCGTGCGCGACTTCTCGCAGGACGCTGCCAGCGGCGTGCGCCCGGCATGGCGGGGCAAGTTTATGGCCTTTACCCAGCAGGGCACCACCCTGCACGGGGACGGCATCCACCCCACCTGCCTGAATTATTTAAAGCGGCTTGGCGTAAAGTATGTGCAGCTGATGCCCATTTTTGATTTTGGCAGCGTGGACGAGGCAAAGCCGCTGCTGCGGCAGTACAACTGGGGCTATGACCCCACCAACTACAATGTGCCCGAGGGCAGCTATTCCACCGACCCCACCCGCGGCGAGGTGCGCATCCGGGAGTGCCGGGAGATGATCGCAGCGCTGCACGCGGCGGGCATCGGCGTGGTGATGGATGTGGTGTATAACCACATGTACCGCAATGAGAACCCGCTGAACGATACCGTGCCCTGCTACTTTTTCCGCCAGAACGAGGACGGCAGCTTTTCCAACGGCAGCGGCTGCGGCAACGAATTTGCCAGCGAGCGGCCCATGGCCCGGCGGTATATGATCGATTCCATCCTCTACTGGGCGCAGGAATACCACATCGACGGCTTCCGGTTCGACCTGATGGGCCTGTACGATGTGGAGACCATCAACGCCGTGCGCGCCGCGCTGGATGCGCTGCCCGGCGGGCGGGATATCCTGATGTACGGCGAGCCGTGGCAGGGCGGCGGCAGCCAGCTGCACCGGTACGAGGCCAACAAGGCCAATCTGTCCATGCTGAACGAGCGCATCGGCATCTTCTGCGACGACACCCGCGACACCATCAAGGGCGGCTGCTTCAGCGCCCGGGAGCCGGGCTATGTGGAGGGCAGGCCCGGCAGCTTCTGGGACATCGGCGGTGCGGTGGCGGCATGGTGCCGCAGTGACCGTCTGCCGCCCCACGCGCCCAGCCAGATCGTGAACTATGTTTCCGCCCACGACAACTTCACCCTGTGGGACAAGCTGCTTTTGGTCCGGTACGAAAAGCCGGAGTTCACGGCGGCAGACGGCACAGCCCTTGCCCAGAACCGGCTGGCGGCGGGCATTTACCTGACCAGCTTCGGCCTGCCTTTCCTGCAGGCGGGCGAGGAGTTTGCCCGCACCAAAAAAGGGAAGGGCAACAGCTACCGCTCCTCGCCTGCGCTGAACCGGCTGGACTGGGAGCGGGCCGAAAAATATCATGCACTGGTGGACTACTACCGCGGCCTGCTGGCGCTGCGGGCAAGGTTCCCGCAGCTTTCCAGCACCGACCCCCACGCGCCGGATGCCCTGCACTTTTTCTCGCTGGAGCAGCCGCTGGTGGGCTGGCTCCTGCCGGCACAGTGGGGCGATGGTGCGGCATGGCAGGCGCTGTGTGTGTTCTACAACCCCACCGATGTCGGCAGGACCGTGCCGCTGCCGGTTGGGCGCTGGCAGATGCTGAGCGATGGCATTTCTTCCAGCCTGTGGCGCGGCCCGGCAAGGGTGTACGAGCACGAGGCCGTACTGATGCCTTACAGCGCCACCATCTTCGGACAGATATAAAAAACAGGAGCGGATGGAAAACTCTCATCCGCTCCTGTTTTCTATTTTGTTCAGCTGTTGGAAGCCGTCTTTTCGCCCAGCGTCACATTGACCGTCTGCATCTGGCCTTCACGCGCAATGGTGATGGAGAGGGTGTCGCCTGCGGCATGCTTCTGCATCAGGGTGCCAAGGTCGTCTTTAGAGGCGATCTCGGTGCCGTCCACGCTCACGATGCGGTCTCCGGCCTGAAGACCCGCCTTCTCGGCAGGGCCGCCCTTGACCACCTCCACAACGTAGACGCCGTAGGCGTTCACGCCCAGCTGGGCTGCGGTCTGTGCATCCTCAACGGCCAGATAGGTGATGCCCAGATAAGGCCGTCCGGTCACATAGCCGTTCTCCAGCAGCTCCTGCGCCACCTTGATGGCGTCGTTGATGGGGATGGCAAAGCCCAGACCCTCGGCGTCGCTGGAAGAGGATTTTGCGTTCACAATGCCGATCAGCTCACCGTTCATGTTGAACAGGCCGCCGCCGGAGTTGCCGGGGCTGACCGAAGCATCCATCTGGATCAGGGACATGGTGTTCACAGAACTGCTGCCCTGAATGGTGACGCTGCGGTTCAAAGCGCTGATCATGCCGCCGGTGACGGTGCCGCCCAGCTCACCCAGCGGGTTGCCCACAGCCATCACACTCTGGCCCACCTTCAGGCCGTCGCTGTTGCCCACGGTGGCGGGGGTCAGGCCGTCGGCGTCGATCTTAATGACCGCGATATCGCTGGTGGTATCCTCGCCCACGAGGGTGGCGGTATAGTCCTTGTCACCAATGGTAACGGTGATGGTAGAAGCGCCGTCCACCACATGTGCACAGGTGAGGATGTAGCCGTCCGAGCTGATGATGACGCCGCTGCCGGCGCCGCTCTCCACCTGATTCTGGCCGTACCAGGACCACTGGGAATAGACCACCTGCTCGGTGGTAATGACCACCACGCTGGGGCTGACCAGATCGGCCACCTGCTCGGTGGTCAGGTCGGTGCCGGTGCTGGACGCTGCGGCGATGCTGCTGTCCGCACTGTCGGAGCTGCTTGCCGTGGAGGAAGGTGCCACCTGCTGGATGACCACCTTACCACTGCCGCCGAACTTTGCGCCCACAAAGCCGCCGGCAAAGCCCATGGCTGCGGCCAGCACCAGCGCCACCGCACTGCGTGCGATGCGCCTGCCGGTGCCCTTCTTCTTTTTGCGGGGCGGCTTTGCGCCGGTCTGCGGCTGCACCGGCTGTACCGGCGGCGTGGTGCCGCCTGCTCCGCCGGCCGTCTCAGGCTCTGCTGCGCGCGCCTCCGGCTGCGGGTCATTGTACTGGTTGGCGGTATTCATGCCGCTGCTGCCCACATTGGGATAGCCGGTGCCGCCTTCGGGTCTATTCTGAGAGGAATAATCATATTCCCACTTGTTCTCGTTGCCCATGTTGATACTTCCTTTCCGTAGAGGATCTGCCCACAGGAGCCATGCTCCTTTGAACTGTTCTCATTGTAGCGGACAATTGTGAAAATCAATCGCTTGCGCAGTGAAGAAACTGTGAAATAAAGACACACTTTCTGCTCTTGACAGCAGCCCCCGCACTTGCTATTTTAGAAGCAGATTCAGGAGGGAACACACCATGGAGCTGCACCGCACAAAGGAGGGCTTTGCCCTTTACAAGGAGAAAACACAGATCGGCTTTTGCACCCTGACCCCGGCCCCGAAGGGGGCCGCCATCGCCGCCCTTTGCATTCAGCCCCAGTGGCGGCGCAAAGGGTACGGTTCCTATTTTCTAAAAGAAATCTTGCGCAGCTTTGCCGGATATGACCGCGAGCAGGCCACGGTGTTCACCGCCCCGCTGCCCGCCAATGCCGCAGAGCTTGCCTTCTGGGCAAGGTTCGGCTTTGCAGCAGAGGGGCCGCAGCTGGTGCGCCGCCGCACCCCGGACCTGACAGCCGTCCGGTTCGTGCAGGACTTTTTAGCCGCACGGCTGGGCCGCCCGCGCCTTTGCATCGATGCCACCTGCGGCAACGGCGGCGACACAGCCTTCCTGTGCGGGCTCACCGCTCCGGAGGGCAGGGTGCTGGGCTTCGACATCCAGCCCGAGGCCATTGCATCCACCCGGAAGCATCTGGAGCAGCTGGGCGTGCCCGCCTCCCGGTATGAGCTGCACTGCCAAAGCCACGCAGACCTTTTACAGGTTGTGCAGCCCGGCACGGCAGATGCGGTGATGTTCAACTTTGGCTGGCTGCCCGGGGCCGACCACGCAGTGTTCTCCACCGCACAGAGCAGCATCCCCGCCCTGCAGGCGGCTTTGGAAGCCGTGCGGCCCGGCGGCGTGGTGAGCGCCATCCTCTACAGCGGGCAGGTCATCGGCACGGACGAAAAGCAGACGGTGCTGGAATATCTCCGGGCACTTCCGCTCAAAAGTTTTACCGTTCTGGTGTGTGATTTTGCCAACTGGGCCGAAACCGCGCCTCTGCCCTGCATCATCCTGAAAAAATAACGAAAACACTTGCATTATGGAGCGTTTTCGGATAAAATAGGGTACGTATGTGTAAAAATATACTCCTTCCGTCACGGCTGACGCCGTGACGGAAGGAGTTCCATCCATTTCAGGAGAAATAATAGTTTATGACAAATCGTGAAGAAATCGAGCGCCGCCGGACGTTTGCGATCATCAGCCATCCCGACGCCGGTAAGACCACTCTGACCGAAAAGCTGCTGCTGTACGGCGGAGCCATCAATCAGGCAGGCTCCGTCAAGGGCAAGCAGAGCGCAAAGCACGCCGTGTCCGACTGGATGGACATTGAGAAGCAGCGCGGTATTTCCGTCACCTCCTCTGTCCTGCAGTTCAACTACGCGGGCAAGTGCGTGAACATTCTGGACACCCCGGGCCATCAGGACTTCTCGGAGGATACCTACCGCACCCTGATGGCGGCAGACTCTGCCGTCATGGTCATCGACGCCGCAAAGGGCGTGGAGGCACAGACCATCAAGCTGTTCAAGGTGTGCACCCTGCGCCACATCCCCATCTTCACCTTCGTCAACAAGATGGACCGCGAAGCCCGCGACCCCTTTGAGCTGATGGAGAACATCGAGGAGATTTTGGGCATCAAGACCTACCCCATGAACTGGCCCATCGGCTGCGGCAAGGAGTTCAAGGGCGTGTTCGACCGCAACACCCGCAAGGTGCTGGCATTTTCCAGCGACGGCCGCGCCAACGGCGTGAAGAAGGTGGATGAGACCGAGGCCGAGCTGGGCGATCCCGCACTGGACGAGCTGCTCACCCCCTACCTGCACCAGCAGCTGGTGGATGAGATCGAGCTGTTGGACGGTGCCGCCGAGGAATTTGACCTCGACAAGGTGCTGCGCGGCGAGCTGAGCCCCGTTTTCTTTGGTTCTGCCCTGACCAACTTTGGCGTGGAGCCTTTTCTGGAGAACTTCCTGCGGCTCACTCCCACCCCGCTGGCCCGCGTGGACAGCCTGACCGGCGAGACCGTGGACCCCTGCCGCGACGAGTTCTCGGCATTCATCTTCAAGATCCAGGCCAACATGAACAAGGCCCACCGCGACCGCATCGCCTTTATGCGCATCTGCTCCGGCAAGTTCGAGCGCGGCATGGAGGCCTTCCATGTGCAGGAGGGCAAGAACATCAAGCTGGCCACCGGCACCCAGCTGATGGCGCAGGACCGCGCTATCGTGGACGAGGCCTACGCCGGCGATATCATCGGCCTGTTCGACCCGGGCATCTTCTCCATCGGCGACACCCTGTGCACCGGCAAAAAGAAGGTCCAGTTTGCGGGCATCCCCACCTTCTCCCCGGAGCACTTTGCCCGCATTGAGCAGAAGGACACCATGAAGCGCAAGCAGTTCGTGAAGGGCATGGAGCAGATCGCGCAGGAGGGTGCCATCCAGATCTTCCGCGAAGTGGGCGGCGGCATGGAAGAAGTGGTGGTCGGCGTGGTCGGCGTGCTGCAGCTGGAAGTGCTGGAGTACCGCCTGAACACCGAGTACAACGTGGAGATCCGGATGCAGCAGCTGCCCTTTGAGCAGCTGCGCTGGGTACAGAACGACCCCGACACCTACAACCTGCGGGATCTGGACCTGACCAGCGACACCAAGGCTGTGGAGGATATGAAGGGCAACCGCCTGCTGCTGTTCACTTCTGACTGGGCCGTGCGCTGGGCCGAGACCCACAACGAAACGCTGAAACTGAGCGAGTTCGGCAATATCTGAGTTGAAAGAGAGCTGCGGTGCGGGAATATCCTGCAGCTGCGGCTCTTTTTTCACAAAACACAAAAAATACAACAAAGAATGCCAGTTATGGAATGAGCTGCTCCCATTGCGGGGAACACTGCTGGCATGGAGGGAAGTATATGCAAAACATCAATATTGGCAAAAGCGGCATTCAGGTGCCGTTTCTGGGCATGGGCACCTGGGCCATCGGCGGCGGCTCCTGGTGGGGCGACAACGACGACGCCCTGTCGGTAAAGGCCATCCAGACTGCTGTGGAGCAGGGCATCCAGTGGATCGACACCGCTCCCATCTACGGCCTGTACCACAGCGAGACCGTGGTGGGCGAGGCCATGAAGCACATCGACCGCGACAAGGTGGTGCTTTCCACCAAGTGCGGTCTGGAGTGGCGGCACGAGACGCCGGTGCTGCACAAGGTCGTGGACGGCACTGCCGTCTACCGTGACCTGTCTGCCCAGAGCATCATCGAGGATGTGGAGGACAGCCTGCGCCGCCTGCACACCGATCATCTGGATGTGCTGTACACTCACTGGCAGAGCCCCGATTTCGGCATCTACCCGCTGGAAGAGACGGTGGAGGCCATGATGAAGCTAAAGGAGCAGGGCAAGATCCGTGCCATCGGTGCATCCAACGTGACTGCGGACATCATCCGCGGCTACTGCAAGTATGGTCAGCTGGACGTCATTCAGGAAAAGTACAGCCTGCTGACCCGCCGCGTGGAAAAGCAGCTGCTGCCCACCTGCAGGGAGCTGGGCGTTTCGGTGCAGGCATACTCTCCGCTGGAGCAGGGCCTGCTGACCGGCAAGGTGACCATGGACACCACCTATCCCGAGGGCAGCACCCGCAACTCCAACCCCAGCTTCCAGCCCGCCCGCCGGGCACAGGCGCTGGACATGCTGGCAAAGTGGGGCGACCTGACCGAAAAATACGACTGCTCTCTGGCACAGCTGGTCATCGCCCTGACCGCCCGCATGATCCCGGGCCTGCATGTGCTGTGCGGTGCCCGCACCCCGCAGCAGGTGATGGACAACGCCGGTGCGCTGAACATCAAGCTGGACGGTGCCGATGCCGTCCGCATGAAGTGGGACGTGGATGCTATTTCCTGAGTTTTTGATTTAAGACGCAAAAAGCCTCTGACCGCAATGGTCAGAGGCTTTTTTGCATCTCAGCCGTTCTCCTTCCAGAACAAACCGCCGGAGGTCTGGAACAGCGGCCATGGGTTCACGCTCTTGCTGCCAAGCTTGAAGTCCATGGTCAGCTCCTCGCCCAGCACACCCACGGCCTGCCCCTTTTCCACCGTCTGCCCGGCAGAGACAGAAAGTGCCTGCAGCCCGTACAGGTAGCTGCGCATCCCGCAGCCGTGGTCAATGACCACCGTGTTTCCGGTGAGGGCCAGCTCTGCGGCCAGCACCACCACGCCGTTTGCCGGGGCGCGGCAGGGCTCGCCGGGAATGGTGTAGAGCTTTGTGGAGTTGGAGCGGCTGCCCTGCCGGCCGTTGACCACCCTGACCTGACCGTAATCCACCAGCGTGGTGTAGCTTTCCGCAGGGTTCACAAAACCGCCCTGCCAGAGCTTTTCCCTGGCAGGTGCTTCGTACAGGCCCCAGACCGCATTGCGGAACTGGGTGTTCGCCGCTTCCGATGCATCCGGCTCCGGCTCCGCATCCACCGTGCCGAAATCTCTGGGCAGCACAACGATGCTGCGGCTGACCGTCTCGCCGTTCACCGTGATGTTCACCTCATGCCCGCCGGAGGAAGCGTTGTAAGCCGCCGGGATATAGGCCCGCCAGCCATCCGGTGCACGCACGCACTGCACATTGCCAAGGTCCGTTTCCACCGTGGGGGCCGCATCGCCGGTCATGCCGGAAATGCGCAGGCCCACCACGCCGCCCTGCTCCACCCGCTCGGCCGAAAGCTCTGCCTCTGCGCTGGCCTGCAGGGTGAACCGGAAGGCATAACGGTACCAGCCGGTGGGCTTTGCGGGCTTTTCCAGCCTCAGATTCCTGCGCACAGCTCCGGTGCTGCCGCCCTCGAACTGCATCACGGTACCGCCCTCCGGCACCCGCCAGACGGTCAGTTCGGCCTTGTACTCGCCATTGGCCGGGAACAGAAAGCTCTCGTATTCACTGGCTGTGCCCGTGAATACCGTCTCGCCGGAAGCCGTCCGGATGGTCAGGGTGGTATAAACGGACCAGTCCGGCAGGGTGAGGGCCGGGTGGGCCGTGTACAGGATGCCCAGCTTCTGCACCGTGAGGGTCGCCGGGCTGGCGAACACCTTATCCAGCTGTCCGCCGATCAGCGGCACCTGCCAGCAGGCTCCGTTGCTCTCCAGCGCTTCGCCGCCGAACTGCGCCGCACTGTCCGGGCAGCTGCCCTCGGTGGTAAAGGCGTAGCTCACCCCCATCACCGCCCCCAGAAACACCCCGACGCCCAGCACCACACCCACGAGCCAGAGCAGAAAACGCTTCATGATGTACTCCTTCCGCAACGCTGTTTTTCTGCATCCCGCCGATAAAAACAGCTTCTATGTAACAAAAAGGGCGCACCGAAACAGTCTTGTGCAGACTGCCGGTGCGCCCGAAAGGTCTTTTGCAGTTCAGGGATTATTCTGCGGCGTCCTCGGCAGGGGCAGAATCCTCAGCGGGAGCAGCGGGCTCAACGGTCTCAGCATCGTCCTCGCCGAACAGCAGACGCTCGTACTCGTCCAGTTCCTTCTCACGGCGGTGCAGATAAACAGCAACAGCGGCAAGGGCACCGGCAACAGCAGCCAGAACAGTGATCACAGCGACCAGGCAAGATTTCTTCATAGGTTCGTACACTCCTTTTTGATTGAAACGGTGTTTCAGCTTTTATCCAGTGCTTGTTGGCTTTTATTATACCCGTTCCTGTCAAAAATTACAACCATTCAGGTCAAAAAGGCCAAAATTTCATACCATAAGCTTCTTATATGACTTAAATGCACCGGGCAGGGTATACTCCGCCTGCAAAGCTTCCCGGCTGGCCCAGACGCAGCCCGCCGGGGCGCTCTGGGCAGGCAGATGCAGCAGGATGCCGCTCATGTACCACTCGATATGGCTGAAGATATGCTTTGCGGCGGGCAGGGCGTCCGGCGCAGCGCAGCCCGTGTCCAGTCCCATGGCCCGCAGACGGGCAAGGACCTCTCCGTCCGCAAGGGCTTCGCCCTCCCACAGCACCGGCTGCCACAGCCCGGCCAGCAGGCCTTTTGCAGGGCGCTGCTGCAAAAGAAAGCCCGCCGGGCTTTCCAGCAGGGCCAGTGTCACCGGCTCCATACGCCGGGGCTTTGGCGCAGCCTTATGGGGCAGCTCCGGCGCGGTGCCCGCCGCCCGGGCGCGGCAGACTGCCGCCAGTGGGCATTTTTCGCACAAAGGCGCACCGTTCGGCACACAGACCAGCGCCCCCAGCTCCATGAGGGCCTGATTGTAGTCGCCCGCAGCGTCCGGCGGCTGGTGCTCCATGACCCGGGCCGTAAAGGCCTTTTTCACCGCCGGTTCGGTGACGACGGCAGGGTCGTTGTACAGGCGGGAAAACACCCGCAGCACATTGCCATCCACCGCCGGCACCGGGATGCCGAAGCTGATGGAGGCAATGGCCCCCGCCGTGTAGTCCCCGATGCCGGGCAGGGCCCGCAGGGCATCGTAGTCGGCGGGCAGCTGTCCGCCGTACTGCTCGCAGACGATGCGTGCAGCCTTTTGCAGGTTGCGCACCCGGCTGTAGTAGCCAAGGCCCTCCCACAGCTTGTGCAGCTTTTCCTCCCCGCAGGCGGCAAGGGCCGGGATGTCCGGCAGGGCGGCGAGAAAGCGTTGGTAGTAGGGCAGTGCCGCCGAGACCCGGGTCTGCTGCAGCATGATCTCGCTGAGCCATACATGGTAGGGGCTGGGGTCGGTGCGGAAGGGCAGGCTGCGCTGGTTTTTGTAGAACCAGTCCAGCAGGGCAGGAGAGATATTTTCCACTTGTTTTGTGCTCCTTATCAAAAAATGGGCCGCCGCGGAATGCAGCAGCCCGGTAAAAGTATGCGCGCTTATCAGAAGCCGTATGCGGTGCGGGGGAAGGGCAGCACGTCACGGATGTTCTGGATGCCCGTGAGGTACATGATCATGCGCTCGAAGCCCAGACCGTAGCCGGAGTGCTCCACGCCGCCGAACTTGCGCAGGTTCAGGTACCAGTCGTAGCTGGACTTGTCCAGACCCAGCTCGTCCATGCGGGCTACCAGCTTGTCGTAGTTCTCTTCACGCTGGCTGCCGCCGATCAGCTCGCCGATGCCGGGCACCAGCATATCTGCAGCTGCCACGGTCTTGCCGTCGGCGTTCTGCTTCATGTAGAAGCTCTTGATCTCCTTCGGGTAGTCGGTGACAAACACAGGCTTCTTGAACACCACCTCGGTCAGGTAGCGCTCGTGCTCGGTCTGGATATCCACGCCCCACTCCACAGGGAACTGGAACTTCTTGTTGTTCTTCTTCAGGATCTCGATGGCCTCGGTGTAGCTGATGCGGCCAAACTCGCTGTTTGCCACCAGCTCCAGACGCTCGATGAGGCCCTTGTCGATGAACTGATTGAAGAAGGCCATTTCATCCGGGCAGTTGTCCAGCACGTAGCGGATGACGTACTTGGTCATGGCCTCGGCAGTGTCCATGTAGCCGGACAGGTCGCAGAATGCCATCTCCGGCTCGATCATCCAGAACTCGGCGGCGTGACGGGTGGTGAAGCTCTTCTCGGCGCGGAAGGTGGGGCCGAAGGTGTACACCTTGCCGAATGCCATGGCCATGGCTTCGGCTTCCAGCTGGCCGGAAACGGTCAGGTTGACCGGCTTCTCGAAGAAGTCCTGGGTGTAATCCACAGTGCCGTCCTCGTTCTTGGGCACATTCTCCAGATCCAGCGTGGTGACGCGGAACATTTCACCGGCGCCCTCACAGTCGGAGGCGGTCAGCAGCGGGGAGTGTGCGTAGACAAAGCCGTTCTCCTGGAAGAACTTGTGGATCGCATAAGCGGCGACGCTGCGCACCCGGAATGCAGCGTTGAAGGTGTTGGTGCGGGGGCGCAGGGTGGGCATGGTGCGCAGATACTCCATGCTCATCTTCTTTTTCTGCAGGGGATATTCCTCTGCGGGGCAGTCGCCCAGGATCTCCACGCTGTCGGCGTTCAGCTCAAAGGGCTGCTTTGCCTGCGGGGTGAGCACCAGCCTGCCCTTGATGCGCAGGCTGCTGTACAGACCGGTGTGGATGACCTCATCGTAGTTGGCCAGCTTGCCGGCTTCCAGCACCACCTGCAGGGTCTTGAAGCAGCCGCCGTCCGACAGGGCGATGAAGCCGATGTTCTTGGAGTCTCGGATGTTCTTTGCCCAGCCGCAGACGGTGATCTCGGTGCCGTCGGCGGGGGTGTTTTTGAACAGCGAAACGATCTCGGTACGTTCCATAACTTTTTCTCCTTTTCACACTTTAAGAAAGAGATGCTATTCTGGCTTGCCTGAAAGCTGCCAAGACGCTGGCTGACACAGGATTTTTGTTGTCAGGCAAAGCTTATTGAGCGCAGGAATACTTTGTGTATTTCAAGCGAGATAAGCAAAGCATGGCGGCAAAAAGACCCGTCAGACAGCGCCGGGGCGGCTCGAAGGTAAGCCCAAAAAAGAAAAGACAGCTTTTTCTCCCTGAAAGTTCAGGGCGAACAAGCTGTCTTGTAATGTCCGCGGTGCCACCTGAATTACCGGAAGTGTCCGGTCGCTCACGCGCTCAAAAAAGCGCTGTCCCCGTAACGCAGGACCTGCGGCGCACCTACTGGCGGCCCATTCCAAAAGGCCGTGTTCAGCTTGCTGCTCCCGGGTGTTCGTTCGCGCGGCGCACGGGCGCGGCTCTCAGCTGTGCCGCACTCTCTGGGCCGGACGGCCCGCGCTACTTTTCCCGATCAAGGCATTTGACCTTTAAAAAATAGCACTTTGGCGGCGTTTTGTCAAGCACCACCCAGCAGTGCGGCGGCAAGGCCCTTTGCCGCCAGCTGCCCGGCGTAGAGGGCCTCGTTCAGGTTGTTGCCGTGCCCGCCGATCTCAATGAGCAGGCTGCCGGTGGTCAGGTCCTGATTATAGAACCGGTAGCTGAACAGCACCGGCCGGGTGAACCCGGGGTACATCTCCTCCATGCTGCGCTCCCACGCGGCAGCAAAGCGCAGGTTCTGCCGCCAGCCGGGCAGCCGGACGGTGGTGCCATTGTCGCACCCGCAGATGATCATGACCTGCGCGGCCTGCCGCCCGTCCACCGTGCACACCGGGGCATAGCGGGAGCCGCTTTCGGTCTCGATGGCGTCCCGGTGGACGTCCAGCACCACCTTGATGCTGGGGTACCGGGCCAGATACTGCTGCACGACGGCCCGGCTGTTGGCATAGCTGCCGGTGTAGCTGGGGTAGTCGTTCAGGGTCTCGTCGTGCAGGGTGTTGATGCCCGCCGCATTGAGGGTGTCGGCCACCACGCGTCCCACCGCACACATGTTCACGCTGCAGTCGGTGCTGCGGGCACCGTCGCCCGGGGCGAACCACAGCCCTGCCGAAAGACGGTAGTCCTCGGTCGCGTGGGTGTGCATCACCAGCACCTGCGGGTCAGGGCTGTCCGGCTCGATGGCAAAGGGCAGCGGATTCTGGATCTCTGCCGCAATGTCCGCTGCGCTCTGCCGGGTGTTGTTCTTGATGCTGCCCGCCCCGCAGGGGATGTACTTTTCGCCGCTGCCCTGCGGATATTGCTTTTCAATGATCTTCCCCGCGTCTGCCGGGCGGGCATCCTCCCCCAGCAGGGGCACAAGATAGTCCTCGATGCTGCCCGGCAGCGCCTGCACGGCCTGCGGCAGGGAAGAAGCGGGCCCCTGCGGTACGGACTCCGGCTCTGCCTGCTCCTGCACCGAGGATGCCGTTTCTCCTGCGGCCTGCCGGCCCAGCCAGAGAAGGGTCTCGGCCATGGGCAGCGGTGCTGTGATGGCCGCTGCCAGCACCAGCGCCGCGCTGCGGGCAAAGATGCATAGTGCGGCAAACAGCACTGCCGCTTCCAGAAATGGCCTGACCTGCCCCTGTCCCCGGGCGGGCAGCGGGGTCCTGCTGCGCATGGCGGCACCTCCTTCCGGCTTGTTTTATCATTGTATGCCGGGCCGGGTGCAAAATAGCGCAGAATCCCAAAGGGGCTGTGCACTTTCAGGCTGCAGCCGCCACGCTCTGCAAAAAACGTTTTCAGCCGGTCAGCCAGCACAGCTGCGCCACGCTCAGCCGGGGCTGCAGGGCCCGGTTGATGGCTGCTGCCAGCAGAGCCGAGCCGTGGGCAATGACGCTGTCCAGCGCCCGGGGCGTCACCACAAGATCCGCCCCCTCCTCCGCTTCCATCAGGGTGGGGATGCCCGCTGCGACCACCGGCACGCCCAGCATCCCGGCGTCCAGATGCCTTGCGTGGTCTGCCTGCGCCGGGTGCAGCCCGGTGTCCGAAAACTGGATGCTGCGGCCCAGACGCGCACCCTCGGTGCTGCAAAGGCTGTCCACACAGATGAGGGCTGCAGGCCGCACCGCTTCCACCATTGCTCCGGCCAGCTGGCACAGGGTGAGCCCGGTGCTGCCCGACACCCCCGGCGCAATGGCGGCCACGGGCCGGATGCCGCGCACCGGCAGCGCATGCTGCGGCCCCATCGTGACCAGCACCTTCTGCACCGTGCGGGGGCCCAGCGCATCTGCCGTGATGCGGCGGCTGCCCACCCCCAGCACCAGCACCGGCCCCTCCGGCGGCAGCAGGGCCCGCAGCTCTGCCGCGCAGGTCTCGATGACGTCGGTGTCCCGCTCGTCCAGCACGCTGACGCTGGGCATCTCCAGCGTCACATACCGTCCCCGGGGCCGGCTGAGCCCCTCCCGCGCGATCTCCACCCGTGTAACGGTGACGCCGCCGCGTTTTGCCGTTGCCAGCCGCACCCCCGCGGGCAGGGCCCCCTCTGCCGTGCCAAACAGCTCATCGGCCATATCCGTAAAGCGCATTTTCTCGCCCCTCCTGCCTGTTTTGGGGCCAAATGCCCCCTCTGTACGCAGAAAGTATGGCAAAAATCAAACTTTTCTAAACAAAAATCAAAAAAACGCTTGCGTTAATACGACAAATATGGTATCATAAGGTGCGCTGTTATAGGTAGCCAAGGAGGTGGAACGAATGCCTAACATCAAATCTCAGAAGGACCGTGTCGTGCAGGCTGTTGCAGAGCAGGCTCACAACAAGGCCATTAAGACCAACCTGAAAACAGTCGTCAAGAAGGCAGACGCTGCCATCGATGCGAATGCCGCTGACAAGGACGCAACCGTCCTGGCTGCTGTTTCCGCGATCGACAAGGCTCGCGCTAAGGGTGTCATCAAGAAGAACACCGCCAGCCGCAAGATCAGCCGTATGGCAAAGCGTGCTAACAAGAACGCTTGATCGCTTTTTGATTGACGAACAAAACCCCTGTACCGGATCTCCGGCACAGGGGTTTTTGTTTTGCCCGCTTTACGGCACGGCAGCAGGCTGTTCCAGATCGCACAGGGCGGCAAGGTCGAACTCCGACACCGGCCCCAGAAGCCGCTCCGGCGGCAGGGGATCGGGCGGCTCGGCAAACAGCGCCCACGCAGCCCATGCCGTGGGCACCGCCGCCGCAAGGGCAAGCCCCGGCAGCACCAGAGCCGGGCATGTATGGAACCCGCTGCCCGGCGGCAGTGCTGCCGCCGCACAGACAGCCTGCGCGGCCCACAGCTCCCACAAAAGAGTGGTCCAGCGGTGCTTCATGCACATCACCTCCTGTTTTCCACAGTTTACTGCAGTGCGGTGGAAAAACAGGGCGAAGAGTGGCGGGCAAAATGACGATGTTCTGGTGTATTTCTTCAGCGGGCTCGCCCTCTCCGTCACCTCCGGTGACACCTCTCCCAAAGGGAGAGGCCTTGGCAAAAAAGATGAAGTTCGCGCGGACTGCCAAGGGCTCCCACCATGGGGGAGCTGGCATCGCGCAGCGATGACTGAGAGGGCAAGGCTGCTGCCCGCAAACGCATCCTATTCAGTTCTGGTCATGGCTTTTGCCTACCCAGCTGCACACCACGCCGCACACAAGGCTGGTGGTGATGCCCGCCGCAGCAGCGGTCAGCCCGCCGGTGAGGATGCCCACGGCCCCCTCCTCGGCAAGAGCGGTGCGGACTCCCTTTGCCAGCAGATGCCCAAAGCCCAGCAGGGGCACGGTGGCACCGCAGCCTGCGAACTCGGCCAGCGGGGCATACCACCCGATGGCGGAAAGGACAACGCCCGCCGCCACGTATCCGGTCAGGATGCGGGCCGGGGTCAGGCCGGTCAGGTCGATGAGCAGCTGCCCCGCCGCGCAGATGGCTCCGCCCACGCAGAACGCCCAGAAATAATTCATGTCCTGTCTCCTTTCTGCGGGGCGCGCAGCTCCACCAGATGGGCCACCGCAGGGATGCTCTCCTTCTGCAAAAAGGTCGTCTGGCTCATCAGGGCCCCGGTGGCTACGAACAGCACCCGTTTCTGACTGCCCCGGCGCAGGCGCGGCAGGATATGCCCGCACAGCACCGCTGCGCAGCAGCCCGGGCCGGAGCCGCCGCTCTTCACCCTCTGCTCGTTCGGGTCAAACAGGATGCATCCGCAGTCCACATGGTTCCGGATGAGCAGGCCCTCGGCGGCCAGCAGCTCCCGCAGCAGCTGACTGCCGGTCTGTCCAAGGTCGCCGGTATAGATGCAGTCGAACTCCTGCGGCTCGGTGTTGGTATCCTTGAAATAGTGCAACAGGGTCGAAGCCGCTGCGGGAGCCATGGCGGCGCCCATGTTGTTGATGTCCTTTACCTGATAATCCTGCACCCGGCCAAAAGCGGCGGCTGCAATGCCCACGCCCGCACCCTGCGGCTGCAGAAGGCAGCACCCGGCAGCGGTGGCCGTCCACTGGGCCGTAGGCGTGCGCACAGCCCCATAGCTCAGGGGCGTGCGGAACTGCCGTTCTGCCGCGCAGAAGTGGCTGGACGCCATAGCCAGCAGCGCCCGGGCCGCACCGCTCTCGCACAAGGCAGCCCCCAGCGCCAGCCCCTCGGCCATGGTGCTGCAGGCCCCGAACAGCCCGGCAAAGGGCACGCCCAGCTCCCGCATGGCGTAGCTGGACGCCGTGCACTGGGCCTGCAGGTCCCCTGCAAGGGCAAGCTGCACCTTTTCCTGCGGGAGCGCTGCTTTTTGCAGGCAGAGCCGCGCGGCACGCAGCTGCAGGTATGTTTCCGCAGCTTCCCAGCTGGACTGGCCAAAGCGGTTGTCTGCGCTCAGTTCATCGAACTCTGCAGCCAGCGGCCCTTCGCCCTCTTTTTTGCCGCCCACTGCCGCCCCTGCAGCAATGACCGGCGGCGTCTGGAACAGCAGGGTGTCCCCGCACCGGATCGACATAGGCAAAATTTCTCCTTCGTGGAAAATAGATGGAAAAAGTTCCATAAAATGTTGTATAATAACAGCATGCTGCAATCTTACGGCACACTTGCCCGTTTTTATAAAAGGACGGGCATCCCCAGCCTATCCAGCACCCACAGCACCGCGCCGTACACCACCGCCGCCAGCGTACCATATACGATGACCGGCCCGGCGATGGTGAACATCTTGGCCCCGGTGCCCAGCACCCGGCCCTCGGCCTTGAACTCGATGGCCGCGCTGACCACTGCGTTGGCAAAGCCCGTGATGGGCACCAGCGACCCGGCCCCCGCCTTTGCCGCCAGCTTCTGATACCACCCCAGCGTGGTAAGCACCGCCGAAAGGGCGATCAGGGTGCAGCTGGTCAGGGTACCGGCAAGGTCGGCTTCCATCCCCATGGCAAGATACCGCTGGCGCAGTATCTCGCCCAGCAGGCAGATGCCGCCGCCCACGCAAAAGGCCCACAGACAGTCTGTTCCCAGAGGTGAGTGTGGCCCCACACGCCGCACCCGGCGCGCATATTCCTGTGCTGTCATCTTCATATCCTGCTCCCTCCGGGCATAGTCTGCCCATGGGATGCCCATTCTATACACAATGGTACAACCCCGCCGGAAAGGAGGCTTTCCATGCATCCGACTTCCCATCACCGCCATCCTCTGCGCCCGGCTGCGCGCCGTTTGCTTGCTTTCACCCTTGCGGCCTGCGCGGCTGCGGGCGGAGTCTCTTTCCTGCTCAGCCGTCATGCCGCCGTTTCCAGTGCATCGGCGGCTTCCGTCAGCAGTACAGCAGCCGAAACCGCTCCTGCTTCCGGTGCGGCTTCGGCCGTGGAGGAAGAACCCGGCCTGCTCTCCGCTCAGCAGGCGCAGGCCATGCTGGACGACCCCCGCATGGTGCTGGTGAACCATACCAACAAGATGCCGGAGGACTACACCTTTACCACCAGAGAATGCGGTTCGGCCACCGCCGTCAATAAGACCCTGCAGACCGAAGCCGCCGACGCCTTTCTTGCCATGCAGGCCGCTGCCGCCAAAGAGGGCGTGACCATCTGGATGCAGAGCGGCTACCGCAGCGTGAAGTATCAGGAAGGGCTCTACAACAAAAAGACCCAGTATTATCTGGACAAGGGGCTGAGCCGGGCCGAGGCCCTGCAGAAGGCCGCTTCCATCGTGAATCCTCCGGGCTACTCCGAGCACAACTGCGGCCTTGCCGCCGACCTGAACAGCCCGGAGCACACCGGCCTTGACACGGGCTTTGAAAAGACGGCTGCCTTCCGATGGCTGAAGGCCCACGCCGTGGAGTACGGCTTCATCCTGCGGTATCCCAAGGACGCCGAAGCCGTCACCGAGATCACCTATGAGCCGTGGCACTGGCGCTATGTAGGGCCGGAGAATGCGGCTCTCATCCAGCAGAGCGGCCTGTGCCTTGAGGACGCCGTTGCCCTGCTGCAGAAGCTGGCCGCAGGGGAAAACACGGCCGGTTAAAAATCCGTAAAACCGGTGGTCTGCGCGTTGCATTTTGCACGCGGTTATGGTAAGATAACAATAGTCTGCCCTGATGCAGGACCGCTTTGGGCAGCTGCGAGAATGTTTTGAACAAAAGAAGGAATATTTTATGATAAATCGCACAAAAATTATTGCAATCACCCTCACCGGTGCGCTGGCTGCAGCTGCACTGACCGGCTGCGGCAGCAGCAGCTCTTCCGCTGCGCCGTCCTCCGTTTCCACCGCTGCGGCGGAATCTTCCGCTTCCAGCGCCGCTGTGTCCTCTGTGGTGGACAATGCGGAAAACGGCACCGACACACTGGACGGCATCTACAACGCCCTGCTGGAGCAGGACCCCATTTCCAACCAGTTCGAGATCGCAGCCATGAACATCGAGTACGACTTCGGCCTGAAGGCTGAGGACGTGGTGAGCTACAAGGGCGTCAAGAGCAACGACAACGGCGACGCCGGTCTGGTGCTGGTGATGGAAGCCGCCGACGGCAAGGCCGAGGATGTGGCAAACCAGCTGGCTGCCTACCAGCAGGATCAGGTGGCCTTCTACGGCAACTACGCCGAGTTCGCACAGGCACAGGACAACGTGGAGAACGCCGTCATCGCCTTCAAGGACAACACCGTGGTCATGGTGATCGCATCCAACGAGTGCACCGCTGATCTGGACAGCGCCGTGAACAACGCTCTGGCATAAACCCGAACCACCCGAAGCCGGTGCCATTTGCGGCATCGGCTTTTTTCGGTAGTGACCCTCTCAGTCAACGCCTTTCGGCGTTGCCAGCTCCCCCGAAAGGGGGAGCTTTGGAGACGCGGGCCTTGTTGTCTTGCAAAAAAGCTTCCCCCTCGGGGGAGCTGGACGCGAAGCGGCCTGAGAGGGTTTCTTCCGATTTAATTCAAAAGGAGGCTGACGCCTTGGTTTTCAGCACCATAATCTTCCTGTTCCGCTTTCTGCCCATCACGCTGGCGCTGTACTATCTTGCACCCCCGAAGCTCAAGAATACCGTGCTGTTTTTGTGCAGTCTGGTGTTCTACTGCTGGGGCGAGGTACGCTTTTTCCCGGTGATGGTGGCCCTGATCCTGATCAACTATATCAGCGGCCTTGCCATCGAGCATTTTGACCAGCGCCCGGCCCTGCGCAGAGCGTTCCTGCTTGCCGCCCTGATCGGCAGCCTTGGGATGCTGTTCTATTTCAAATACGCAAACTTCGTTCTGCGCAGCGTCAATGCCCTGCTGGGCACCGGCTTTGCCGAGATCCAGGGCATCGGTACCCTGCCGCTGGGCATCAGCTTCTACACCTTCCAGACCCTGTCCTACTCCATCGACGTCTACCGCCGGGATGTGAAGGCGGAGCGCAATATCATCGACTTCGGCGCCTACGTGGTCATGTTCCCGCAGCTCATCGCCGGCCCCATCGTCAAATACCGCGATGTCTCCAGCCAGCTGCACGTATACCGGCACCGCTACAGCCTGCAGCAGATCGAAGAGGGCATGACCCTGTTTACCTTCGGCCTTGCCAAAAAGGTGCTGCTGGCGGACGCCATCGGCGCTTTGTGGACCGACATCATCGGGGTGGCAGACAGCCCCTCCACCACCTTTGTGGGCCTTGCCAATGCCTCCACCCCGCTGGTGTGGCTGGGCATCATCGCCTACAGTCTGCAGCTCTATTTTGACTTTTCCGGCTACTCCATGATGGGCATTGGCATGGGCAAGATGCTGGGCTTCGATTTCCCCGCGAACTTCAATTACCCGTATATCTCCGCATCCATCACCGAGTTCTGGCGGCGCTGGCACATGACCCTGTCCGGCTGGTTCCGGGAGTATGTATATATCCCGCTGGGCGGCAACCGCAAGGGCCTGAAGCGCCAGATCTTCAACCTGTTCGTGGTGGAGCTGCTCACCGGCATCTGGCACGGCGCGAACTGGAACTTCATCTGCTGGGGCCTGTACTACTTTGTACTGCTGGCGGCAGAAAAGCTGTTCTTGCTGCCCCACCTGCAAAAGGGTAAAGTCTGGCCCCACATCTACACCCTGTTCCTCGTGGTGGTGGGCTGGGCCATGTTCGTGGGCAACGACACGGGCGTGAGCTTCGGCCTGCTGTTCCAGAAGCTGTTCATCCCCTCCGGCGGCGTTTCTCCGCTGTATTTCCTGCGCAACTACGGTGTGCTGCTGACGGTGAGCGTGGTGTGCTGCACCCCGCTCATTGAAAAGCTCTGGGATGTGCTGCGCAGGAACGTGGTCACCCGCTGTGCCGCCATCCTGACCTTGCTGGTGATCTCCACCGCCTATGTGGTGGGCAGCACCAACAGCCCGTTCCTCTACTTTAACTTTTAAGGAGGCGTGAAGATGGACAAGCATTCCAAACGATCTTCTTCGCTCCTGCACTACCCGGTGCTGGTGGTGTTCAGCCTGTTCTTTATTGGTCTGTTCGCACTGGACCTTATTACACCGGACCGTGCCTACAGCGAGATGGAGAACACCACCCTCAGCCAGCGCCCGGCGCTGACCCAGCTTTCCGCCAAGGGACTGAACAGCTATTTTACCGCCTACACCAAATACGTGAAGGATCAGGTGTTCGGCCGCGATAACTGGATCAGCCTGCAGAGCGTGGTGGAGACCACCCTGCTGCAAAAGGAGCAGAGCGGCGGCATCCTGCTGGGCAAAGAGCACATGATGTTCCCCCGCACCTTCGGCCTGCTGGACAGCGAGAACCGCACCCTGCCCAAAAACACCGCCGCCGTGGAAGCGCTGTGTCAGCGGTACCCGGGCAAGGTGGATGTTCTGCTGGCACCGGCGGCATCGGTGATCTACCCGGAGAAAGTGCCTGCAAATGCGCCGCTGCTGGACGAGGATGCCTATCTTGACCAGCTCTCTGCCGCCGTGCAGGCGGCAGGCGGCCGCTTTGTGGACGTGCGGCAGACCCTTGCCGAGCACAAGGACGAATATATCTACTACCGCACAGACCACCATTGGACGAGCCTTGGCGCATACTACGCCTACCAGCAGCTCTGCGGTGCGCTGAGCCTGACCCCCTTCGACCCCGCCGCGCACACCGCTCTGACGGCCGAAAATTTCTACGGCACCCACTACTCCAAGGCCCGCACATGGAACGCAGTGCCGGATACCATCACCTACTACGACCTGCCGAACACCCTGACCATCTGGAATGTGACGGCGGCAGGCCAGCCGACGGACGGCCAGACCACCGGTCTGTACGACACCGACAAGCTGAGTGTGTACGACAAATACGCCATGTTCCTGCACGGCAACAACGGCCTGAGCCGCATCGAGGGTAATGGCACCGGACGCATTCTGGTCATCAAGGACAGCTATGCCAACTGCTTTGCGCCCTACCTGACCGCAAACTACGCCGAGATCGACGTGGTGGACTTCCGCAACTACAACTACGGGCTGGACCAGCTGATCGCCGACAACGGCTACGACCAGATCCTGGTGCTGTACAGCTTTGACAGCTTCAAGAGCGACCCGTACCTCTACCGTGCCGGAGTAGCGGGGTAAGCCCCGCCTTCTCCCGCACAGGAACGCACCCCTCTGCCGACCGCCCAGCGCGGTTTGCGGAGGGGTGTATTTTATTGCAGTGCTTTTCCACAAATTTTTCCAGTTCTTTTCGGAAGTCTCTCCAGTTTTTGCGCAGACTGCCCATTCACCTCTTGAAAAAATGCAACGGGTGTTGTACAATGGCGATATAGAGCAGCTGCTCTTCACCGATGGTTCAATCTGGTGTGAACAGTGCATAGAATGTGCTGATACGATCTTTGATTCAAAGGAGTGTTATTATGGAAAACAAGATCATGATGCCTGCTTCCTACAACGTTCTTTCCTGCGAAGAGATGACCTACACCGAGGGCGGTGCTACCTTTACGGAAGCTCTGCTGAACTGGATCCCGCCCATTGGCTGGTACATGGGTGTTACCGCCATGCGCCGCTACCGCAAGAGCCACCCCAACGACTGGCTGGATACCGGTCTGGATGCTCTGAGCCGCGATATGGATTCCAGTGTGCAGAACATGCTGCGTGATCTGGGACGCATCGTCTGGGTCACTGCAACCAGCGCTACCGGCGTTGGCCTGCTGGTCAATGCTGCCATCGTCCTGCTCTGACCCTGCTCATAAGATCCGTCCGGAGAGACCAAAGACCCCTTTACCCGCGGCCTTTTCCGCCAGAGAGGGCCGCGGGCTTTTTATCAAGCAGAACTAAGAAGTCGGCTGCAAGGGCAATGTGACCAACACCTTCTACCATGCCGGCATGATCTTCTGGAATGCTGCATCGACCATCAGGCTTTTCTGCTGTTATGTCTCTGGGCATCATCTACTTCTAACTTTCAGGAGTATCCCAAAGGGCTTTTTGCGGCGGCTCTTCATGAGAAGAGCCGCTGCTTTTATTTCCATACAAAAACAAAGGAGTTTGCTTTATGACGAACACCATTACGTATCCCGCTGCATACCATGTTTTATCCTGTGATGAGATGACCTACACCGAGGGCGGCGTAGGCGTCGTGCAGGCCGTCATGGCCTGGTTCCCGCTGTACGGCTGGTATAAGGCCGTTTCCACCATCCACGATTACCGCAAGGCAAACATCAACTCCAACTGGGTGGAGAACGGCATGAACGCTCTGGTCGTCCACGCTGAAAAGAGCTCTCTGAACACCATCCACGATGCAGGATGCGGCTTCTGGTTTGCCGCATCCTGTGTGAGCATCATCGGTCTGGTGCCCAATGCACTGATCGTCTTTGGCTCCTGAGCGTCCCCTGTATCTCCCTGAACAAGCAACAAGCGGCGGCACCTCCCGGTTGGGAAGTGCCGCCGCCTGTTGTTTATGATCCTTCCTGCTCCGGCAGTTCTGTTTTGTCAAACAGTACCCGCAGGTAATCCCTGCGGCCATAGAGAACACGGTCGATCGTAACCTCCTGCTTTTCGCTATGGTAAAAAATCATATAGCTGTCGCAGACAAGGAAACGTTCTTCTCCCATCACCTCTGATACCGCAGAGAGAAGCGCCCCGCTCTGGGCAAACTCCACCAACTGATCTGCCTTATCCAAAATCCTATTGACCGTTTTTTCTGCCGCCTGCGGGTTTTGCAGTTCAAAGGAAATATAGTCCCACACTTCATCCAGATCATGGAGAGCCTGCGCTGTATATCGAACTTTATTTTTCATTCGCTCTCGCGCGGAAATGCGCCCTCACTTCCTCCAGGCTCAGCCAGCCCTCCTCTTCGCCGGAGCGGCGGCCCTTGGCGATCTCGCTCATCAGGCGGATGGTCGCCTGCGCTTTTTCGTAATCACGCAGCTCCACAATGGCGTATTTTCCGCGGCCATTTTTGGTGAGGAACACCGGCGAGCCTTCTTCTACATCGCGCAGCACCTCATTGTAGTTTCTCAGGTCAGAGATCGGTTTGATATTGGGCATGGTATCCACTCCTTTCAGCCTTAGTATACCGCAGCATGCTGTAAAATTCAACGTAAAATTTGCAGCGAATCGCGGCTGCAGCAAAAAAGCGGCGGCACCTCCCGGTTGGGAAGTGCCGCCGCTTTTGCGTTATGCCATGCTTTTTATGTTCAGCTGTTGAACATGTCCTTCAGCTTTTTGAAGAAGCCCTTGCGCTTTTCGTAGTTTTCCTCTTTCAGGGTGCCCTCAAATTTCTTCAGGGCCTCCCGCTGGGTCTTGTTCAGCTTCTTGGGGATCTCCACCTCGCACTTGACGTACATATCGCCCCGGCCGCGGCCGTTCAGATACTGGATGCCCTTGCCGCGCAGGCGGAAGGTGGTGCCGCTCTGGGTGCCCTCGGGCACGGTGTACTCCACCTTGCCGTCAATGGAAGGCACCTGCACGACGTCACCCAGCACGGCCTGACTGAAGGTGATGGGCACGGTGACCCACACATCGTAGCCATCGCGCTGGAATACCTCGCTGGGGCGCACCGTGACCATGACGATCACATCACCGGCAGGGCCGCCGTTGGCACCGGCATCGCCCATGCCGCGCAGTGCAAAGCTCTGATCGTCGTCGATGCCCATGGGGATGGACACCTCCAGCGTCTTTCTGGTAGCCACCTTGCCCGCGCCGTGGCAGACCTTGCAGGGGTTCTTGACCAGCTTGCCCTTGCCGCCGCAGCGGGAGCAGGGCTGCTGGGTCTGCATCACGCCAAAGGGGGTGCGCTGCTGGCGGATGACGAAGCCGCGGCCGCCGCAGTCCGGGCAGGTCTCGGGGCTGGAACCGGCAGCACAGCCGCTGCCGTGGCACTCGGTGCACTCCTGCTGGCGGGTGATGGTAATGTTCTTCTTGCAGCCATGCACCGCCTCGTCAAAGCTCAGGGTGATGCGTACCCGGATATCCTGACCCTTGCGCGGTGCGTTGGGGTTTGCCTGACGGGACGAGCCGCCAAAGCCGCCGAAACCGCCGCCAAAGATATCGCCGAAGATGTCGCCCAGATCCACGCCGTCGCCACCAAAACCGCCAAAGCCGCCCGCACCGGGGCCGCCGCCGTTCTGTGCTGCATAGGCAGGGTCAACACCTGCAAAGCCGTACTGGTCGTACAGCTGGCGCTTCTTCGGGTCCGAAAGCACCTCGTTTGCTTCGTTTACTTCCTTGAACTTTTCCTCGGCGTTCTTATCGCCGGGGTTATAGTCCGGGTGGTATTTCATTGCAAGCTTGCGGTATGCCTTTTTGATCTCGGCATCGGTCGCAGTCTTGGATACCCCCAGCACTTCGTAGTAATCACGCTTTTCCTGTGCCATATCCACTCACCTCTCCGGGAACGTTTGATCCGGGAAACGCCCCGGTTGGTTCCTCGCTCTATAACCAGCAAGAGCCGCTCCGGCAAAACCGGAGCGGCTTTTGCTATTCTACGCATGTGTCCGCCGGTTTGGCCGGGCACACACTGCTGTGTTTTTTATCAGACTTCCTTGAAGTCGGCATCCACAACGCCGTCATCATTAGGCTTCTGCTGGTTGTTTGCGCCTGCATCGGGGCCGGGCTGTGCACCGGCGGCCTGCTGTGCGGCAGCGGCTGCCTGATACATCTTCTCGAACACCTGGCTCAGGGCTTCCTGCTTTGCCTTGATGTCGTCCACGTTGCCGGACTGAACAGCGGTCTTCAGGTCGGCCAGCTTGCTCTCAGCCTCGGTCTTGACGTCGGCGGGCAGCTTGTCGCCGTTCTCTTTCAGCATCTTCTCGGTCTGGAACACCATCTGGTCGGCACCGTTGCGGATATCGACCTCTTCACGCTTCTTCTTATCGTCGGCAGCAAACTGCTCAGCTTCCTTCACAGCCTTGTCGATGTCCTCCTTGGACATGTTGGTGGAAGCGGTGATGGTGATGTTCTGCTCCTTGCCGGTACCCAGATCCTTTGCGCTGACCTTCACGATGCCGTTTGCATCGATATCGAAGGTAACTTCGATCTGAGGCACACCACGGGGAGCCGGAGCAATGCCGTCCAGATGGAAGACACCCAGACTCTTGTTGTCGCGTGCGAACTCACGCTCGCCCTGCAGCACGTTGACCTCAACAGAGGGCTGGTTGTCGGCAGCGGTGGAGAACACCTGACTCTTGTGGGTGGGGATGGTGGTGTTGCGGTCGATGATCTTGGTGCACACGCCGCCCAGAGTCTCAATGCCCAGGCTCAGCGGGGTGACATCCAGCAGCAGCAGGCCCTTGACGTCGCCCTGCAGCACGCCGCCCTGAATGGCAGCACCCACAGCCACGCACTCATCGGGGTTGATGCCCTTGAAGGGCTCGCAGTTCAGTTCCTTCTTGACTGCATCGTAGACAGCGGGGATACGGGTGGAACCACCGACCATCAGGACCTTCTTCAGGTCAGAGGGACGCAGGCCTGCATCCTGCAGAGCCTTGCGGACGGGGCCCATGGTGCGGTCCACCAGATCAGCGGTCAGCTCATTGAACTTTGCGCGGGTCAGGGTCATATCCAAGTGCTTCGGGCCGGTAGCGTCGGCAGTGATGAAGGGCAGGTTGATCTGGCTGCTCATTGCGCTGGACAGCTCGATCTTTGCCTTCTCAGCAGCTTCCTTCAGACGCTGAGCAGCCATCTTGTCCTTGCGCAGGTCGATGCCGTTCTCGGTCTGGAAGGCGTCTGCCATCCAGTTGATAACGCGCTCATCAAAGTCATCGCCGCCCAGATGGGTATCACCATTGGTGGCCAGAACCTCGGTAACGCCGTCGCCCATCTCGATGATGGACACATCGAAGGTGCCGCCGCCCAGGTCGTAGACCATGATCTTCTGGTCCTCTTCCTTATCGATGCCGTATGCCAGAGAAGCGGCAGTGGGCTCGTTGATGATACGCTTGACGTTCAGGCCTGCAATGGTGCCTGCGTCCTTGGTGGCCTGACGCTGGCTGTCGTTGAAGTAGGCAGGCACGGTAATGACGGCCTCGGTAACGGACTCACCCAGATAAGCCTCGGCGTCAGCCTTCAGCTTCTGCAGGATCATAGCGCTGACCTGCTGGGGAGTGTACTCCTTGCCGTTCAGGGTCACCTTGTGATCGGTGCCCATGAAGCGCTTGATGGAAGCAACGGTGTTCTCGGGGTTGGTGATGGCCTGACGCTTTGCGACCTGACCCACCAGACGATCGCCGGTCTTGGTAAAGCCGACCACAGACGGGGTGGTGCGTGCACCCTCAGAGTTTGCGATAACAACGGGCTCGCCGCCCTCCATGACAGCCACGCAGCTGTTGGTAGTACCAAGGTCGATACCAATGATCTTACTCATAATGAAAACTCCTCTCGAAAGAACAAATCGTATTGTTTATGTGATGCTCAAATGTTTGTAAGCGGATATTATATTCAAAACCCCTGCGGGTTTCTGCATTGTTACTCGGCCACCACAACGGTCGCATGGCGGACGATCTTATCGCCCAGCTTGTAACCCTTCTGGTAGACCGTGATGACGGTACCGCTCTCCTGTCCGTCCGGGGCGGGGATCTGCTGCACCGCGTTCATGAAGTTGGGGTCAAAGGGCTTGCCCAGCGCTTCGATCTCCTCTACATGGAGGACGTCCAGCGCCTTGGCGGCTTTGTCCAGCGTCATGGTCACGCCTTTTTTGTAGTTCTCGTCGGTGGTGGGGGCGTTGGCCGCCATCTCCAGCGTATCCAGAATGGGGATGATCTGGTTCACCGCAAAGGAAATGCCATCGTTGAACTTCTGGTCGGCTTCGCGGGTGGAGCGCTTGCGGTAGTTCTCGTACTCGGCAGCCATGCGCAGCAGCTGGTCTTTGGCCTGTGCAGCGTTGGCTTCGGCCGCGTCCAGCTTTGCCTTTACGGCTTCCAGCTCACGGGCCTTCTTGTTGAACCAGCCGCCATCCTTCTTCTTGTCATCCTTCGGGTCGGCAGCTTCGGCAGCAGGTTCCTGTTCGGGTGCTGCCTGCTGGGCCTTTTCCTCGGGAGCCGTTTCGGGCTGCTCAGCTTCCTGAGCCGGAGCCGTCTTTTTTGCTTCTTCGCTCATTCCAGATCCTCCTTATAGATCACAGTCCGCCGGGGTACGGCAGCCTGTGGGGTGTCTTTTCGTTTGCCGCTCATGCCCTCGCCCAGCTGGTCTGCAAAGTAATGCAGCAGCGGCATCAGTTTCTGGAAGGGCATCCGGGTGGGGCCGATCAATGCAATGGAGCCCCACAGGCCTCCGCCCACCAGATACCGGTCACTCACGATGCACAGGCCCGGGATCTGCGGTTCCAGATCCTCGCCCAGCAGCACGCTCTCGCTGCGGTCTGTCGGGGGAGCGATCAGGGCCGCTGCCTGTTCTTCGTCGTTCAGCAGGGTAAGGATGTCGCCCACCTTGCCGTCCAGCTGAGGCCAGTCCAGCAGATACTGCTCACCGCCCAGAAATACGTGGGGCTTGACGGAGTCCTGCAGGATGGCCGCCGCCGCGCTGATGACAGGCACCAGCTCCGGGTCGATCTGGCTGCACAGCTCTGCCAGCAGCCGGGGCGAAAGATCCACCGGCGCCACAAAGGTGAGGTTTCGGTTCAGCAATGCGGCAAGAGCCGCCGCATTCTCGCGGGAGAGGCCGGTGCGTACCCGCGCCACACGGGTGCGGACGTAACCGGCAGTTGTTACAGCCAGCACAGCGGCTGCGCTGCGGCCCACCTGAACGACTTCGTAATGGGCAATGCACAGATCCTCTGCACACGGGGTGCTGATGGCGGCGGTGCAGCCGCTGATGGAGGCCAGCGCCCGGGCTGCGCCCTGCGCCAGCTTTTCCGGCTCGTGGTCGAGGCTTGCGAACACCGCATCCACACGGGCGCGGCTCACGCGGTCCAGCGGCTGATCGTCGGTCAGCAGATTATCAAGGTAGTAGCGGTAGCCCTTGGCACTGGGCACACGGCCCGCGCTGGTGTGGGGCTGCTCCAGCAGGCCCAGCTTTGTCAGCGCCGCCATTTCGTTGCGGAGCGTTGCGCTGGAAACTGCCATGTCAAAGTAGTTTGCCAGCACGCTGCTGCCAACGGGCTCGCCTTCGAGACCATACAGCGCCACGATCGCCTGCAAGACTCGCTGCTTGCGTGCATCCATCGTCATAGCGCCTGCCTCCTTTTTGCGTTCGCTTTGTTTGTTTAGCACTCCTTGTTCCTGAGTGCTAAGACCATTATAGCCAATTTTCCGGTGCTGTCAAGCCCCTTGGAAAAATGTTATCAAAGATTCATAATTCTGTCATAAAAAGGGGTGTGACCTTGGCAGTACGTCAGGCTTTCCGGTTTTGCCAAAGCGTCTGAGGGGGCAAGCCCGCTTCCCGCTGCGCCGCGCTTTCGCAGAAAGCAGCGCTGCAAATGCCGTTTGCCGCCACGACCCCCACCCGTGAAAACGCAATGCCGGGCGGTCCGCAGACCGCCCGGCATTACTCTATTATAAATAATTTTTCCGCTGAATATGCAACGGCGACGACTGCGGCCTGCGGCCGAAGCAGGGAGGAGCTGTTGGGGCCGTGGCCAGCAGGATGCAAGGCCCGCTCAAGGGCCGTAGCAGCCGCTGGGTGCCACAACTCGTCCAAAGCAGCGCGGCGCGCATTCAAAATCGTCCCGCCTTACTCCTCCATCTGTCTGGCCAGAAACGCTGCCGCCACATTCACCGCCTTGAGCTGGGCGGCATCCGGCACAGCGGTGCGGTCTTCGGTCAGCAGACCCACCACGCCGATCACATCGCCCGACGCAATGATGGGTGCGGCGCACAGCACCACCCGGGGCGAGCCCTCGCAGGGCAGGATGCATTTTTCCGCAACGCCCTCGCACTGGTACAGCCTGCGGCCATCCATCAGCTTTTCCAGCGGCTGGCTGATGCTGCGGTCGGCCAGCTCCCGCCGGCCGCTCCCGCTCACCGTGAGGATGCGGTCCCGGTCTGCCACAAAGGTGGTAAGCGCAAAGCTTTTGCTCAGCACCTCGGTGTACTGGGCCGCCACTGCGTTCATTTCGCCAATGGGGGAATACTTTTTAAAGATCACCTCGCCGTCGCCTGTCGTGAAGATCTCCAGCGGGTCGCCGCGGCGGATGCGCTGGGTGCGGCGGATCTCTTTGGGGATCACCACCCGTCCCAGCTCGTCGATGCGGCGCACGATACCTGTTGCTTTCATTGTTGGCTCCTCCGTTTCCTTGAAAATGCCTGCACCTCTAGTATCTGTCAGCCCGGGCAATTTATACCTACGGAAAGCTGCCCCTTCGTTGCGTTTCCGGCAGGGTTCTGCTACAATGATACAAAAAGCCGTTTTCATAAGCACAGCACCCTGCTTATGAGGACAGCTTCTGAAATTCTGCTGAGAAAGGCAGGTGTCAGGATGCCGAACATCCTCATTCTTGGCGGCGGTGCCGCCGGGCTGGCCGCCGGGCTGGCCGCCGCACAAAGTGCACCCCGCGCGCAGGTGGTCGTGCTGGAACGCAACCCAAGGCCGGGCAAAAAGCTGCTGGCCACCGGCAACGGCCGCTGCAATCTGGACAACACCGGCATCGTGCCGGAGCGGTATTTCACAGCCGACCCGGCGGCGCTGCTCCCGCTGCTGGACGCTGTGAATGCAGCCGACCCGCTGGGCTGGTTCCGTGCGCTGGGGCTCTATACCCGCACCGACGAAGCGGGGCGCATCTATCCCTATTCCAATCAGGCAGCGGACGTGCTGGCCCTGCTGGAGCACCACCTTGCGCAGCACCATGTGCAGCTGCGCACCGGCTGCACCGTGCGCACCCTGAGCCAGAGCCGCAGCGGCTACGCTGTGCAGTTCGAGGCGGCAGAGGGCAGCACCGAGACCCTGCGCGCGGATGCCGTCATCTGCGCCATGGGCGGTGCCGCCGGGCCGCAGTTCGGCACCGACGGCTTCGGCACCCGGTTCGCCGCCCAGTGCGGCGGCAGAACGGAGCCGCTGTATCCCTGTCTGACTGCTCTGCAGTGCGCAAAGCCCAACAAGACTCTGGCCGGCATCCGCGCCAAAGCCGCGGCCTCCCTGTTGGACGGAAGCCGTGTGCTGGCCGCAGAGACCGGCGAGGTGCAGTTCACCGACTATGGCCTTTCCGGCATCTGCATCATGCAGCTGTCCGGCCTGCTGGCACCGGGCCGCAGCCCAAAGGCTCCTGCGGTGGAGCTGGATCTTTTTCCGGCACTGGACGAAGCAGAGCTGACCGCCCTGTTCCGTTCCCATGCCGCCCAGACGGCAGGGGACAGCCCTGCCGGGTTCTGGCTGGGTCTGCTGAACCGGAAACTGGGCTGCGCTGTGTGGTCTGCCGCCGGGCTGAGGGACGGCAACGCTCCCGCCGTTCTCACTGCCGGACAGTGGCAGAAACTGGCCCACACCGCCAAGCACTGGCGCTTTGAGGGCCTGACCCCCTGCGGCTGGAAGCAGGCGCAGGTGACCGGCGGCGGGCTTTCGCTGCGGGAAGTGGATGCGCATTTTCAGTTTCAGGGCTGCCCGGGCCTGTATTTTGTGGGCGAAACGCTGGACTGCGCCGGCAGCTGCGGCGGCTTCAATCTGCACTGGGCCTTCGGCAGCGGGATCGCAGCCGGGCGGGACGCCGCCCGCCGTGTTCAGCGGCAGCGGAAAAAATAGCCGTGCAGAAATGCGGAGCACCCGGAGTTCACCCGCCTGCTGTTCGCCTGAAAAAAGTATGGAAAATTCGCGTTTGCGAGCGCAGCGCAGCAATGAAAGCCCCAGTGGGGCTTTTAAGTAACAGAACGGTCTTGCGCCAGCAAGATGGAGGGACCTCGCCCCGACAAGTTCCGCCACGATGCACAGAATGCAGACAATGCAAGGAAAAACACGGCTTTCCCGCCGGTGTGCAAAAACAGTGCAGAAACCGTGCACTTACTCTGGGACAAATGAAAAATGATGATTTTTGATCCATGACTTGGTGGCGATTTGAGTGACCACAGAGGTAAATTTGATACACGGAAAGAAGAATGCCCACTCGTCTGAGGAGTTCTCAGGGGAGTGGGCATTCTGTATAATGGCATTTTGTATATGTCACTTGCCACTTTTAGCATGGAGGTTGCCATTTGGGGAATGAAGTTTCCACTTTTTATATGGCAAGTTTCTGCGCTTTCCGCATTGCTTTTCACATTTTCCGTACAACTCCGTGGTGCTGTCCGCGGTCTCTGGCGGCTGCTTTTCTCCACAAAGCATGACCTTGGCAGAGAAAACGCCATTCTGATGGGTAAATGTGCTTGCACCGCCGGTCTTTTCTGCAATATGCTGGACAGACTGGATGCCGATCCCGTTTTCCTTTCGCTTGGACGAGCGGAAGAGCCCGCTTTTTTCGTTGACTTCACCGTCAAATGCGTTTTCCACTTCGACCAAAAGAAGCCGCTCGGCATGGACATACGCGGTGACCTCGATCTTGCGCCGGGCGGGTGCGGTGCGCAGGCTGGCTTCGAATGCGTTTTCCAGAAGATTAGACAGCACCAGACACAGATCGATCTCGTCCACAGGAAGCACCTGTGGCAAGTCGAGTTTGGCACAAAAGGGAACACCCTCACGCTTTGCAAGGGCGCAATAATGGCCGACAACACTGTCCGCTGCACGGTTTTCGCAGAAATTCATATCCAGATCCGGGATCCGGGCGGCAGTTTTTGCAAGGTAGGCTTTCAGGCCGTCCAGATCTCCTGCCTCGGCCAGTGCGGAGATCTGATTCAGCTGGTGGCGCATATCGTGCCGCGCCTGCCGGGCTTCTTCAATGGCGGCTTTCAGGCTTTGATAGCGCTGCTGCTGCATGGAAAGAAACTGGTTTTCCTGCTGCAATCTCGCATTTTTGTTAAGGCTGGTTGCCATCAGCAGAAAGATCGCATTGAACATGAACATCAGAAACAAAAGCGCGATGCTCATAACGATGTAGACCTGCAAGACCCGCCCTGTCCGGAGCGTTATCTGGTAGCGCGGGGTTATAAAAAGGTTCAGCAGGATGAACACCAGCGGCAGTATCCAGAACACATACCACGTCTGCGCAAAATTGTCATCCTCCACCATCGCGCGTACTGCGTGGGTGGCGGGATAATAGGCTGCGGCAGTGATCAGCCAGCAGACCGCATTATAAAAGATGCAGGCGCCAAAGCAGAACCACGGCTTGTCCGGCGGCAGCTGCATCCGGATCACGATTGCCGTGCCGACGGCCCGGGACAGGCTGTTCAGGCACGCAAATACCGCGCAGACCGCAAGCGCGATGGTTCCGGATTTCCAGAGAGAGATCCGCAGCGTTCTGCGATACAAAAAAATTGCTGTAAGCGTAATAAGCAGCACGGAGAACGCCGTTGAAATGCCAAAATGATAGCAAAACAGCCCGCCGCCAAGGCAAAGCCCGAGCAGCAGCGGCACCGCCCCTGCTGCAAGCTTTGCGGGCGGCAGCTTCAGATAGGAACCTACCGGAAAATACGCAAGCAGCAAACCGGGAAACACGACCGTAAGTTCCAGAACCGGGCGCAGAACATCCTTCAATCCGCACGCCCCCTTTGCAGCAGAAATTCCATAAAGGCCTGTCGGGCGGCTTTCAAAAGCTCCTGACTGACATAGACGCGGCTGCCGTCCGTCATACAGAAGGCGGCAGCCTGAAAATCGGCAGCATTCTCCATATTGATGATCGCGCCGCGTCCGCAGACAAAAAAGCGCGGATCTTTTTTGAGCGGCTCGGTGAACGCTTTGAAGCTCTGGCGCGTAGCAAGCGTTTTGCCGGCAGTGGTGCGGATGTTGATCATGTGGGCGAAATGCTCGGCGGATATGATATCACGATAGCGCAAATGGATGTCGCTGCCATCCACCTTCACCGTCAAAACCGGCTCCGGGCGGGGGAGTTTTGCGAGCATTTCATCCAACAGACCGGACAACTCGGCCTCTGAAAAGGGCTTGACCAAATAATGAAATGCCCGTACCTGAAACCCCTCGAGTGCATGGTCTGTCGAGGTGGTGGTAAAAACCAGAAGGCAGTCTGCATCGGTTTTCCGAAGTTCTCTTGCCGCATCCATGCCGCTTAAACCATTCATGTAAATATCCAGAAATGCGGCGGTAAAGCGCTGCTCTTTTTCTGCCGCCAGAAAGGCTTCTCCGCTGTCAAACTCTAAAATTTCCGCATCTGCGCCGCGCTGACTCAGCTGCCGCACCAAGCGCTCCTTCAGCAGTGTGCGCTCGGTATCAAGGTCATCGACGATTGCGATCCTCATGCTGTATCAGGAAGCCGTTTTACAGCTTCCAACCTCCTTTATAAACTCTTTCATCCTGATTATAGCACAGTTGCCCGGTTATGTCGCAGCCGAAAATGGGATTTCGTGACGGAAAAGGGGCTTTCGTGCTAAATGGCTTGAAAAGACCATGCCTGTCCGTATACTGAAAGCAGAGAACGCCAACGATGGCGCAAGAGAAAGGAGGCACGCTGTGTACCGAATTGCCGTGCTGACAAGCAGCAGGGCGCAGGAAGCTTTTCTGGCAGAGCAGATCTCGCGGTTCTGCGTCGAACATTGCTTGTTCCCGAAAATGGACTGTTACCACGATCAGGAAAGCTTTTTTGAGGCTGCACGCAACGAGCCGCTGACAAATGCCGTGATTGCCCTGCCGGGGGTCGATGGATTGAATGCAGTAGAGCATCTGCGCGCGCTTTGTCCACAGACACGCATTATCTGGTGCAGCGATCTGGATTTTTCGCTCCATGCCTTCCGGTTGCGTGCAGACTATTTTCTGCTGGAGCCGGTGACCGAAGCCGCCTTGCGGCAGGGATTCCGCATCTGGCTGGATGGAAAAAATCAGGCGGAGCAGCACTGGTCTGACCGCAACGAACACAACAAGGAGAACGGTTTATGAAAAAGAGAAACATCGTCCATTCTGCGTTAAGCCTGTCGCTGACCGCAGCATTGTGCCTTTCCATGGCTGCCTGCGGCGGAACACAGACGCCGGCAGACAGTGCTGCCGCTTCGCAGCCCGCTGCCCCGTCCGCTGCGGTACAGCCCTCTTCAGCGGAACAAGCCTCTGCGGCGCTGCCGGTAAAGGCTCTGAACCCCAAGCAGGTAGAGGAAAACCCTTACATGGCCAAGAGCGATGCAAACATTCATCACGATGGCTACAACACCGACTCGACGGATGAGATCCTGCCGCTTGCGATCTATCCCGAGATCAACGTTTCCTATGAGACAACGAATGCAAATGCTTCTCCCGCTATCTATTTTGACAGCTACGGCCATGCCGTTGTGCCGCTGCTGGGCGGCATCGCCATCCGAGACCTGAACGCCGAAGAGACAAAGACGCTCGGCTATTTCTCCCCCAAACAGCATGACGGCGGCGGTTACGTTATCCAGAGCTCCTATACCTTCCTTGACGAATCCAACCGCATCGTCTGCCCCACGAGCAACAACCATGTGCTGATGCTCCGCGCAACGGATGAAAACGGCAATGTTCTGCCGGAATTTGAAAAGGTGCTGGACATTGATATCAAAGCTGCTGCCGAGGCCGCGCTTGGAAAAGAACTGACGCAGAATCTTCTGTCCGTGGTCTTTGACTATGACGGAAACCTCTGGTTTGCAACGGGAGGCTTCCGCATTTATCCGCAGCGCCAGCAGCAGGGCGTCATCGGCTATATTGCCCGCTCGGCCATTGATGCGATCCTGAACGGCGAGCAGACAGACCTTTCAAAGGCTGTTTTTGTCCACGAACTGACCCCCGGCGAGGGCGCTGAAAACGGCATCGCCGCCTCCAAGGATGGCGCGGTGGTCCTGACCAACCAGAACTGCTATCTTCTGCGCGCAGAAGAAGGCGTAGACGTTGTATGGTGCACGCCCTATGAGAGCGCGGGTGCAAAGGTGAGCGGCGAAGGCGATAAGACCACCGGCGGCGGTCTTGCGTGGGGCGGCGGTTGCTCGCCCACGCTGACACCGAACCTTGTGCTGTTCACGGATAATCAGGACACTGTAAACCTTCTTGCACTCGATATGAAGACCGGCGAGGTCGTGGCAAGCACCCCGGTGCTGGATGACCTGCCCGAGGGCTATCAGGTAGCCGTTGAGAACTCTGCCATCGTCTATGACGACGGCAATGGCACCGTCAGCACCATCGTCTGCAACTGGTTCGGTGCGGGCAATGCAGGTCTGGCTGATCCCAACAACGACTCCTCCATCCAGAGCTACGCCAATATTTACGACCAGAACTGGCTCATGAAGGGCAACATCATGATCGCCCCTGGCATCGAGCGCGTGGACACCGTAAAGACCGCAAACGGCTACGAGATGAAGAGCGTCTGGTGCCGGAACGACCTGAGCGACACTTCCATCCTGAAGCTTTCCACCGCAACGGGCTATATCTACGGCTATGTGCAGGATGTGACCACCGGGATGTGGCAGTACATCATTCTGGATTTTGAAACCGGCGAGACTGTTTTCACGATGGATGTTTCCAACAAGTACGGCTATAACAACATGGCCATTGGAATGTATGCCGGCAACAGCGGCAATGCGCTCTACTGCCCGACAGGCTATCTGGAACTGCTTCGTTTGCAGGACCGTTTCGTTTATCTGCCCGAAATGCCCTACCGCAAGGTCGATCTTGATCAGGCAGCAAGAAATGTCCTCTCGCAGGAACAGTTTGCGCAGGACGGCGGCGAAGGCACCGTTGCAAGCTGGCGCAACACTGTGACCGTCCGCAACGTACATCCCAACACCACGGTAGCTTTCCGCATGAATAACCTGTCCGGCAGCACCTCCGGTCTGACCCTCTACGCCTATGGCGTGGACGGCAAGCTGGCAAAGGTCGATCCTGCACTGTGGTCGATCACAGACGAGGACGGCGAGGCTGTAACGGAACTTACCGCCGGTACGCTCTATGAGCTGCGCGTGACCGTCGCCGATGGCGGCGCTCTTGACCTGAGCGAGACGGAAAAGGAAATCAGGCTCTCCGTTGTACTCGGAAAATAAACATAAAACGCCCGCCCACCGTGTCCAAATCTCCACGGTGAGCGGGCGTTCCGCTTCCTTTTGAAGGCAGACCGGAATGGCGATTTTGCAAAGGGTCCTCATAAAGTCTGACATGGCAGCCTCCTTGTGCTTTCCCGTTCCACCAGCTCCACCGGCAGAACGATGCCGGCATCGCAGGGGGGTGCCGTCCCGCAGGGCTTCAAGGCGGCGGATGGCAGTCCTTGCCCGGAGCGCCGCATCCTGATGAATGGTGGTCAGAGCGGGAACGCTTTCCCGGCTTGCCAGTGTATCATCAAAGCCAATGATCTGCACATCCTCCGGGACGCGGATGCCCTGTCCCTGCAAAAATCGCATAAATTCCAGCGCATAGTGGTCGGACACCGCAAATACCGCCGTGATTTTTTCAGAAAAAAGGTGGGGAAGGTTCTCACTGTAAAACGCCATTCTCTCCCTTGCCGCAGCAGGGACCTGCCAGAATGAAGTTTCTCCCGGCGCAAAGGCGCTGCGGAAACCGTCTATCCGCTCCTTGTCCATTATACCGTTTTCTATCAGTACATTCCACTACTTTATGCGGTCACATGGGTGGCATTCTCTTTCACCGAATTGATTGTCTCCATCAGCTCACTGCCTGTTTTGCCATCAAACAGGCGGGTAAACAGAATGGGCTGGTCAAAGGGTGGTTTCATCAACACCGCTTTGCTTTCCACATAACCGTTCTGCTCGATGTAATGAATGACCTTCTGCACGAATGCGATCTGCTTTGCATTCAGCGATTCGTCATTGATAAATTTTGAAAAGGCCTGCATGGCAGCATCGTGGTCCAGCTTTGCCACTTTACGCACCAGCAGACCAAAGGGTGTATCCCGAAACTCCCGTGCATAGTCCTCTTTGCTGCCCAGCTCACAGGTAAAGATATGTTCCAGCTCGGTGTAGTCGCCCTGAGAAAGTGGAATGTTCTGGGTCAGCTTGTGGATGGCCAGCGTATCGCTGCGGTGCTCCATGATGTAGCGGTTCACACGTTCCCGGTACTCGCCGAAATCGTAGCCGGAATCCAGCGCTTTGCCCTCGGTCTGTTCCAGTACCGGGTCGGCAAGGGCCGTGTAGACAGGCTTTTGCCCTTCTACACCGTCCACCAGAAACTTGATGAGTTCCCGCAGTTCCTGCCGCATTTCCTCAAAGCGGAGCAGATCATGCGAGGTCAAAAATTCGTCTGTCTGCACCTCCCGGATGAGGGGCAGCTTTGCCTGCACCTGCGGGATGGTAGCCTTCCCTTCCAGCATTGCCGCTGTATTGCGCAGCTGTTTCTGGGCGCGGCCCAGCCCCGGCAGACCTTCCAGTTCACAGAGCAGCAAGCCATACACAAAGTTATCGAACCGCTTGGCGGCTTCATCTTTGTCGTCCAGCGAGATGAGCGGTGCCACCTCTTTCATCAGCGTCCCCTTGTCCGTTTCGGTCAGGCTGACAAAGGCTTCCGGCTTCTGGTAGCGCTCCACGGCCTGTCGGTGCAGCCGCACGGATACCAGCTCCGGATTCAGCGCTCCCACTTCGGCACGGCAGGTCTCCGTTAAGATCTTGCGCCAGTTCTGGTATTTTTCGTCCCCATAGGCTCCATCCTGCAGCGCGGCGGCGATCCGCACCTGCTTGCAGAAAATGCTCTCGGACAGACTCTTGGTGTCCGCGCTCTCGTAGCCGTTGGGTTTCTGACGGAAAAATTCAAAGTTGCCGCAGTAGTCGAAGATCAGAAAACGCCGTTTGCCCGTATATTCGCCGTCGATGGCATCCACGCAGGCAAGGGATGGGCAGAGCCGTGTACCACGGCCGATCATCTGCCAGAACTTCGTTTTGCTGCGTACTTTTTTGAAGAATACCAGATTCACACACTCCGGCACATCAATGCCCGTGTCCATCATATCCACCGAGACCGCAATAAACGGCGGCTTGTCCGGCTGTTTGAAGTCGTCAATGATGGACTGCGCATAGGCGTCGTCGCAGACCACCCGCTGGATGAATCCCGGGTACTGGGTCTCCAACTGCGGGTAGAGCTTGCCGAAGCGTTCCCGAATAAACTCCGCGTGGCGCTTGTTCTGGGCAAAGATGATGGTTTTGCCGATGCGGTCGCCGCCTGCCGTCTGGATGCCCCGTTCCATCAGATCTTGCAGCACCGTGTCCACGGTGTTGGCGTTGAAGATAAACTTATTCAGCTTTTCGGATGGGATGAAGGTGGGCAGGGTGTCGTCCTCGGCAAAATCGTCCTCGTAACGAGCCTTATCCTCCGGTGAAAGCTGGTCGTAGTGGATGCCCTCTTCTGTGAATTTCGTCTTGACCTCGTAGTTGTAGTAAGGCACCAGCACATGGTCGGTGTAGACCGCCGTATCGTAATCGTAGGCGTAGGTGGGGATGCCGTGTTCCATCTCGAAAAAGTCGTAGGTGTTGCGGTCCACGTCGGTTTTCGGGGTGGCGGTCAGACCCACCAGAATCGCATCGAAATAATCAAAAATAGCGCGGTATTTCTTGAAAATGCTGCGGTGGCTCTCGTCCACGATGATAAGGTCAAAGTGGGCGGGCGAAAACAGCGGCACGCCGTCCTTGGTCTTGGCGTTGTCGATGGCGTTGAGCATGGTGGGATAGGTGGAAAACACGATGCGCGCGGCCTTATCGTCCTTAGAGGAGCAAAGGTTGCACAGCGACTGGTCCGGCAGATACTTTTTGAAGTCGTCCTTCGCCTGCTTGACCAGCGCAGTGCGGTCTGCCAGAAAGAGCACGTTGGTCACATGACCGCCCCGGCTCAGCACATCGGTCAGGCTGGATGCAGTGCGGGTCTTGCCCGTGCCCGTTGCCATGACCAGCAGATTGCGCCGGAAGCCCTGCGTAATATGGGCGCAGACTGCCCGGATGGCGTTTTTCTGATAGTAGCGGTCGGTGATTTTGTCATCAATTTCGATGGTATCCAGCGGTTTTTTCTCGGTGCGGCGGTTCATCAACTTCTGCAAGTCGTCCTTGCAGAACACCCCGCTCACGGCACGCTGCGGGCCGCTCTGCTCATCCCAGAAATAGGTGGTGTAGCCGTTGGTGTTAAACAGCATCGGACGGCGGCCGAATTTCTGCTCCAGACAGTCTGCATAAAGCTGAGCCTGCTTGCGCCCGATGTTGGGGTCTTTGGTGCTGCGCTTGGCTTCAATGACCGCCAGCGGCAAGCCGTCCTTGCCCATCAGCACATAGTCCGCATAGCCCTTCTGCCCCAGCACGCCGTTCATGTTGTCCACTTCGTACTCGGTGCGCACATCGGCGTCCGGCCCGGTGAATTTCCAACCCATGGCCTTGAGGTCGATGTCGATGATCTTCTGCCGCGTTTCGGCCTCGGTCAGGTCGGCGGCGGTGAAACTGCGGCTCTGCTGGTTCTGCTGTTTGCTGGCCGTGTATGCCGCCGAAAGGCTCTCCACCTGCTTGCGCAAGGCTTCCAATTCGGCATCCTTCTGGGACAGTAAACTTTCCTGTTCCCGGATCTTCTTTTCGTCCAGTGTTACCTTTTCGCCGGGGATGGCTGTCTCGTCAAAGGAGCGCTCCACATAGTCCGTGCCGTAGCAGTAATCCACCCATTGGATGAAATCGAACAGCCCCCGCAGGCTGAACACTGCATCCGCCGCCGACACACTATGCCCCGTATGTACCGCCAGATTGCCCGCCTTCACGATGCTGGGCAGCACGCTCCACACATTGCGGTCCACCGCGAAGCGGAAACTCGGCTCGTGCAGCAGGGATTGCAGGTTGTCCTTGTAGGGCATCGTGATGGTTTTATCTGCCGCATACACCCACTTCACCGCCAGCTCCAACGCCTTCCGACACCCCACCGCGCACATCGCCGGGGAGGTGGAGAACACTTTCTCGGCCTCGATGGCAGAATTGGCGAAGAGGGAATATTCGGGGCGGGTGGAGAGATAGGAGAAGTTGGACATAAAAGTATACTCCTTTATGTAGAATAATTATTGGCAGTATTTCAGTAATTCTGGAAATTTATCGCTGGCATCTCGGATCATCCAACGCTTAAATGCAGCAAAGGGGGCATTCCACTTTAATTTCATCATAATGGACAGTTCACAGTCTTTTTTATCCTCACCATCTGCAAGATTATAGCTTTTAACACAGTCTTGAAATTCGTCAAGCTCTTTTGATAATCTTTCTCGAATAATTTTAGCCTCTGCTTTTTTCTGCGGTGTTGTACCATAGTACACTTCATTCATCAAATCCGCCGTATTCTTTGTTTCAAGGCTATCATCCAGTGCCACGATATCCAACCGATCTTCTTCAAACAGTTCACGGTATCTGTGGAATGCAATTTTTTTGTCCACGTCTGTTCTTGTACAATCTAAGATCGGCGTATATTTATCATTTTTTATATTGTTACAATGAGCGCAGGACAGGAACAAATTATTCCAGTCAAACATCAAATCGCGATTTTGGCGATGCGGTATAAGATGCTCAATTTGAAGGTCACTCAATCCCTTCTGTTCGCATAGGTAACACTTATGCGCAAACATAAGTCCTAATGCTTTGTTCACCTCTTCCGTTCTATACGTTCCGCTTGGCCGCACTTTTTCTTTGCCCAACGATTCAACAGCTGCTCTAGCTTCTGGGCTGTCCGTCCGTTCGATTTTAACCATCAGGACACCTTCTTTTCCTCGATTTTAGCAAGAACGCTCTCTGCATTTTTCAGTTCTCTTTTCAGATCTGCGCGTTCTGCACGTTCTTCATCGGAAAGGTCTGTGCGGTCATAAAGCTCCTGATAGCGCTTGGCTTTCTTCTGCAATTCATCAGAGAACGCCGTTGCATCCAGATAACCTTCTGCAATATCATCAACTGAATACGAAGAGAAATCTGTAAACTGCACCTGCTTTTCTAAATCATAAATGCAGGCGTTGCTGATAGAATTAAGAATATAAGCCGAATGTGTAGTAATGATAAATTGGATTCTCGGGAAAAACTCCGTTAAGAAAGGCAAAATCTTACGCTGAAGCTCCACATGAAGGTGTGTCTCCAATTCATCAATGAGTACAATGCCTTCCACATCATACTGGCTCAACTCGCCCTTTAGCAACCAATTGCGATCCATGCGGAGAATCAAATCGGCTACAATTCCAATAATGGCAGAATAGCCATCAGAAAGCTCATCCAAGCTATACGGATTTCGACCTTTCTGTTCAATTAGAAAATTATAGTTTTTATAGTCATATATCAATCGGATGCTGTCATCGCTCAACAATACTTTTAGCGCATTTTCGAAGCGGGAAAACCATTCCGCGATTTTCTTCTCGACACTTAAATCATTTTCATTCTTTGCATATGCCTGTTGAGTTTTGAGATGAACCATATATTTCAGCAAAATATTTTCTGGTGTATCATCCAAACTGTATTGATTTTCTAGTTTTACATCTTGAACTCCCTTTGCGCGATGAATCACTGTCTTTCTGTCTGCCGGAAAGTAAGCAGTTACAAATTCTCCCTGGCTATATAAACGGTCTAAGCCTACTACATTTGAAACGTCTACTTCTACTCCAGAATTATACTTTGCAAATGTTTCGGCAACAATTTTTTCAAGTTCAGAAAGCTTATCATTCGATTTATAGGATCTCCGAATACACAATTTCTGATAGACCCCATCATCGATTGCCTGCAGATAATCTTTCATCGCCTGCAATACCGAAGTTTTACCGGAGCCATTTTTACCAGTCAGGATAAGATGCTGACGCTTTTCAGGGTTCAGTTTGATTTCAATGTCTTTTAGATGTCGAACCTCATTGATGTGGACACTTGTAATAAAATGTTCCATAATATCACCTCTGACCGTTGCATAATTGCTTAAATGTCTGCCACATTGCAGCATACGCTTCTGCTCCAACCAGTTCTTTTAGCAGTTGCTCCCGAAGCTCAGGTTTCAGCTTTTGAATCGAGTTCTTTGCCTTGATTGCATCAAACTTTGCATTATTGTAGTCTCTTTCTTCTTCAAAAGTCATCATCGTATGCTCCTTTCGTGGTAAAATGTTCTGTTTAACGTTATTATACCGCTAAACTCCACCATTGCACACCCTTTTACCCAAAATATTCCTGCATCAGTGCCTTTTTCATCAATTCAAGCTTTTCAAGGCTCTGCTGTACAGTCTGCTTCTGTTTGTCTACACGCTCTACAAAGGCGGCAAACTGGTTTTGTAATTCAAGCGGGGGAAGAACAACGTCGAACTGTTTAGCATCTGCCACATTAACATGAGGAACCGTTGCTCCTACATTTTTCTCATCTGCCTGTCTTTTCACACGGTCAGACAATATAGCATATAAAACATACGCGGAAATGCATTTTGTTTTATTAGGTCTAAATAGCATTACTCGTTGGCCAAGACAGAACTCATACCCATCTGGAATAATTGCCGCATTTCCATATGTTCCTTCTCTTCCATACACAATATCTCCGGGAACCGGTTTCAAGCTTTTAATTCGTTTCTGATACTCTTCTTCTGAAACATATTTCATGCTATCCCAGTCAATATACCCCTTCTTTATTTCCGTTGTTCTAATCGCAGGGTGTTCAAGATTTCCTTCGTATTTTGGCGTAGAATGCGGACAGTCAACTATCTCGGAGCAAATATCATTTAATGATGTATTTGGCCACGAACTATTTTCAAACATCTCCACAAACCGTGCCTTTACCAGCTCGTCCAGTTTATCAAGCTGCTGCTTGCGGAGAGAAATCAAACTCGTTACTTTATCAAGGATTCCTGCAATTTCGCACTGCTTTTCATACGGTGGCAAGTAAAATGGCAACGCGTCAAAAACGGGCTTGGTCAAATGCTTCATTGTTGCGCCATGTGCATCGGATGCAGCGTTTTCCAGAATCAAACCTACCTGATGTACGAAAAAATCTTTTGAGATTCTTTCTTTATCAAAAACAACCTTGAAAATATGCTGATTTAATACTGCCTTTTCTCCATACCAAACGTATACGCCAAGACTGGCAGACCATGAAATCAAAACATCTCCATCGTTTACTTCATATTTGGATGCGTATTCACCATTATAACGGTTTGCCTGATACGAATTTCCGGTCAAGTCCTGAATCCGAATAATTGGAATACCTTCGTCTGACCAATCTTGTGGTTTGAAGGCATATCCATTTATGTATGTTGCAATATCTCCCAACTTCGCCATCACACCATCTCCTCCAACTCTGCCAAACCTTTGGTGATCTCCATTTCCAGCTCATGCAGGTCGGCAAGGATCTCCGTGGTCGAGGGGTACTCCACCGGCACATACTCGGTCTCTTTGTACTTATTGATGGATAAATCGTACCCGTTGGCGGCAATTTCCGCTTTGGGCACAAAGAAGCTCTGCTCGGTGCGCTTGCGGTCAGTTTCGGCGTCGAGGTTCTGAAACCGGGCGAGGATGTCCGGGATGTCGTTTTCCTTCACCTCGGTGCGCTTGTCGTCCAGCGAGAAGCCGTCGGCTTTCATATCGTAGAACCACACCCTGTCGGTGCCGCCCGCGCCGGTCTTGGTAAACACCAGCACCGCTGTGGACACGCCTGCGTAGGGCTTGAACACGCCGGAGGGCATGGAGATGACCGCCCGCAGCTGGTGGTTTTCAATCAGTTCCTTTCGGATGCTCTGGTGCGCCTTGCTGGAACCGAACAGCACGCCGTCCGGCACGATGCAGGCACAGCGTCCGCCGGTTTTGAGCATCCGCAGGAAGAGTGCAAGGAACAGAAGCTCCGTCTTTTTGGTGTTGGTGACGGCCTTCAGGTCATCGTTGATGCTCTCGGCATCCACAGTGCCCTTGAACGGCGGGTTTGCAAGGCAAACGGTGTACTTGCTGCAAATGGAGTTTTGCTTCGACACGCTGTCCTTGTAGTCGATCTCCGGGTTCGTGATGGAGTGGAGCATCAGATTCATGGCCGAAATGCGCAGCATGGTGCGGTCCGTGTCAAAGCCGGTGAACATCGGGCCGGCAAAATGCTGCCACTGCTCCGGGGTCATGCTGTCCTCGTAGTGGGCGCGGAGGTACTGCGCACTGGACACCAGAAAGCCCGCCGTGCCGCAGGCGGGGTCGCAGATAAAGTCGTCCGGCGTGGGCTGCACCAGCTCCACCATCATGTCGCGGATGTGCTTGGGCGTGCGGAACTGGCCGTTCTGACCCGCTGTTGCCAGTTTGCCCAGCATATACTCGTACAGATCGCCCTGCATATCAAGGTCGGCGATGTCGTGGGTGTAAAGATCCTCCAGCCCGGTGATGATCTTTTGCAGTACCTGTGGCGTGGGGATCAGGAACATGGCATCGTCCATATACCGCGCAAAGGCGGTGTTGCCCTCGTCCGGACGGGTGGGGTCGTCTTCGATTTCCACCAGCTCACCGTTCGCATCAAAGTCCGGCAGACGGCCATACTTCATCTTTTTGATGGCCGGGAACACCCGCTGCTGCATGGTCAGGAAAATTTCGCGGGAGTCCTTGTCCTTGAAGCGGCTCCACCGCATAGACTGTCCTGCCGCGCTGGCCGGGAAGATGTGCTCCATCTTTTCGCCCGCCATGTTTTCAAAATCTTCGGTGGCAAGCTCTTTCTCGTCCAGTGACCGGATGAACATGAGATAGGTCAGCTGTTCAATGACGGTCAGCGGATTGGTGATGCCGCCTGCCCAGATGTCCGTCCAGATCTTGTCTACCTTATTTTTAATGGCTCCTGTTACCATGCGTTCCTCCTGAATGTTTGCCAATCGCAAACGCTTTGCATCTTGAATTTTTGTTGATAATATCACAATTTTATTATAGCAGTGTACGATTATATTTTCAATGTAGAGCGTTTAACGGAAGTGCTTTCTTGATCGCAAGGCAAAAAGTTAGTGGAACGTTAAAACAGCAATTTGCGATATGCAATTCAACGCTGTTGCTGTTGCATGAAGAAGTTGAATTGCTATAAAACGGTAAAGTGAATTTTATCTGCTTTGCCATTTTTTCTTTACGTCTGGACTCCAACATGCTTTTGTGCTATTCAGCGATTCCATCGCGCAGCCTGCGCTCTGCTTACCAACTGATGATCTCCGGCGGCGATGTGAAAGCGGTACAGGGCACAACGGGCCATGCCAGCGCTAATCTTCTGGTCAACACCTATGCACACATCCAGCAGGATTCCCGTAAAAAGCTGGGTAAAAAGTTCGAGGAAGGCTTCTACAAGCCGGGAGCAACACTTGTGCAGGCTGCCCCGGTTGAAGCAGAACCGACTATCTCCGTGTCGGCTCTGTTGGAGCTTCTGAAGGACTCAGACCCTGCCGTAAAAGCGCAGCTTCGCCTGGCTCTGCTGACCTGAATTGCAAAAAATAGCACGAATTGCAGAGTAATTCACAGACTTACTCCATCTGACACGAAAAATGCGGACCGTGCAAAAACCGTGCAGAGACCGTGCAAATGGCGTATAAAAGGAAAATCCCACGAGGAATCTTACGATTCTTCGTGGGATTTTGGTGCGCTCGAGGGAACTCGAATCCCTGGCCCTCTGATTAAAAGAATCCAAGGTGCATCATTCGTCAAATTTCAAAAGTTCGAAGAAGCATTATTTTTATCGCATCATCGCAAAACACGCCTTTGTACACACCGCATTGTTTGCATACAGTGTAATACTTCGCAACCGTTATCCAGCTATTCAGGTGTGCAAAAAGTGTGCAAAAATGTGCAGACGGGCAAAACAAAGCCCAATGGACAAATCAACCACCGGTTTTATGGCAGGGTTTAGGACATCCAAACAGACACCATTTGATGTAGAAATGAGGTTCACCATGAATAAACTGCTTACCTGCCGCTTCAATATGGACACCAACCGGGTGGAAGCCCGGTTCGAGGATAGCACCACCCTTGCCATCGACTGCATCGCCGTCGAGGATGAGTACGGCAACACCCCGGCACAGCGGGCAGAGCTGGACTGGCTGCTGTATAATAAGCCCTTGGAGTACGCCCAGCTTGTGCTGGGTGGGGAGGTGGAGCATTATCTGTCGCTGGGATGTGACCACGGCAGGCTGGAAGATTAATAGTATAAATACAAAAACGACCACCTACTACACCAAGCCGGTGCAACAGGTGGCCGTTCTTTCATTTACAGATTCTCGCTAAAGAACTTCTCCATAGCGGCAATACTCGCTTCTTCATCGCCGCCCTCGACAGTCACTGTCACGGTATCTCCTTGCTTGATCCCCAATCCCATGACTGCCATCAGCTTGGTTGCCACAGCGGACTTGCCTGCTGCATTCTCCAGCGCGACAGTGCTGTCCAGCACCTTGGCCGCTTTTACCAGCAGACCAGCTGGACGCGCATGGATGCCAGTCGCATCCTGAACTATATAACTGAACTTCTTCATTTTCTTATCCCCATCATTTTCCACACACAAAAACGATTATTTCTGCACCTTCACCGGGCGGTCCTCAAAGCCCAGTGCCGCAGTGACCAGTGCGGACACAACGATTGCAACTGCAATTGCGATAGCCATAGCCCACATGGTCTGCTGGAAGATCGGCAGAGCCAGAATCGTGGAGTAACCATATACGTAAGCCGTTGCGCCCAAAACACCAGCCACGATACCACCAGTAGCGGTGCCAGCCATGATGCCCAGCATAGGACGCTTGAGGGGCAGGTTTACGCCGTACAGAGCAGGTTCGGTAACACCGGCAACAATGCAGCCAAAGGCAAGACTCAGGCACTCAGCGCGGAACTCCTGATTCTTAGTGCGCAGCGCAACACCGAGGCAGGCACCACCCTCTGCCATGTTGTGCAGGATGTAGGAAGGACGGAAGAACACATCATAGCCGGGGTCCGCAAAAGCCTGAACCATGAACGGAGTAACAGCATGATGCATACCGGTCATGACCAGCCACGGCATAGCGGATGCCAGCAGTGCGATGGCAACGGGGCCAAAGGTGGCAGATGCCCACAGGAAGAACTTGACTACAACACCGCCGACCAGATCGCCCAGAGGTCCGAGGACAGTCACGCCTGCAATATAAGTGATGGTCATGGTGCCTGCACCGACCAGAACCGTACGCAGAATACCGGGAATGATCTTAGTCAGGAACTTTTCACAGTAGCAGGCAAAGATACCAATGAGCAGTGCCGGCAGCAGCGTGCTGCTGTAGGACACCTTAGTGACCGGCAGCATAAAGATGGTAACAGGACCTTCCTTCAGCATAGCGATGAAGTCCGGGTAAACCAACGCAGCTGCTACGCTCATGGCATACAGCGGAGTGCTGCCCAGCTTTTTGGCAACACCATAGGCCACGAACACCGGCATGAAATAGAACGGTACGTTTGCCAGCTGACTAAGTAAAGTGTATGCAGAAGCATCTTTGAACGCAGGCCATACCAGTGTTGTCAACAGCAGGAACACTTTCAGCATACCGCCCGAAACCAGACCGGGAATCAGCGGAGTGACCGATGCAGAAACAAAGCCGACAATATTGTTTGCAATGCTCTTGGCGTTCTTCTTTTCGGGCTTGGAAGCCTTCTTTGCAGGGACTTCATCCGGGACTGTGCCGCCTGCCTTATTGCCAGCAGCTTCATATAACTTGCTGGCTTCGGTATACACAGGGATCACATTTTTGCCGAAAACCATCTGAAGTTCGTCAGTGGTGAAAACAACGCCCAGAACGCCCTCGCACTTTTTGATGGCATCCACATCTACTGCGGATTTATCTTTGATGATAAAACGCAGGCGGGTAGAGCAATGAGTTACGTTGGTGATGTTCGAGGTTCCTCCGCTCAACTTAATGAGTTCGGATGCTACTTTACGGAAATCCATAAAATACTTCCTTTCGTTTTTATCTGTTGACTTTCGGGCAAATCCTTAATAGACTATAAAAAAGAGGTTTATTGCGTATAGGAGGGTTTTCTCATGATTATCGAGCAACTTTCTGATGAGAAAAAATTCACCGCAACGGAAAAGAAAGTCATCGAGTTCATTCAGGAGCATCCACGTGTTGTGACCAATCTTTCGTTGGATGACCTTGCTTCGGCTTGCTTCACTTCACAGGCTTCCATCATCCGCCTTTGCAAAAAACTGGGTGCGAAGGGGTTTGCAGAGTTCAAAGTTCAACTTGCATCGGAATTGAGCCTGTTTGCAAAGGATAATCAGGAAATTTCCGTAGATATCCCGATCGAACCGGATTCCAATAGCCAGACAGTTGCAAAGACTTTTTACAATCTTTCTCTCCGCGCCCTTGAATCTACGCTGAACTCGCTGGATCACGTTGCCTTACAAAAAGCAGCCCGGCTACTTGCCTACTCCGACATCGTTCACATCTATGGACGAGGCGAATCTCTAATTATAGCGGAAGATTTTCACTATAAGCTCATTCGTATCGGTATGAACTCCGTGCTGGAAACGCAAAACGGTTTTCAGGAAGCACGCAGCCATGTGCAGAACCCTCATATCCGGGAAAGCGCACTGGTGATTTCCCAATACTGCAACAGCCCGCAGGTACATTACATCATTGATGAACTGATGAGCGCCAATATTCCGTTTGTTCTGGTAACAGCGGCGGAAAAAGCATGGCCTTATGACAAGTTCGCACAGGTCACACTGCGCATCAGCTGCACGGAAAGCCGCTATAAGATGGGCAGTTTTGCTTCCCGGACTGCGTTTCTTTATCTGCTGGACTGTCTGTATGGTACGATGTTCTCTCTGAATTACGAACAGAACAAAGAGAATCTTTCGGCTTTCGCTCAGCGCAAAGTGGAGCGCGGCTACTATTACACCTACCTCCCGGACACAGAAACCAATTACTGAACCTCTACGCGGTTTACGCCGTCCTGCACGGCAGCTTTCTTTACAGCTTCCGCCACCGCAGTTTTTACGTTAGCATCAAAGGCCAGCGGCAGAATGTTATCCGTGTTCAGTTCGTTTTCGGGAATCATATCCGCAATGGCGTGTGCTGCTGCGATTTTCATACCCTCGGTCACACGAGAAGCACGAGCATCTAGCACACCACGGAACAGACCGGGGAAAACCAGCACGTTGTTTACTTGATTGGGGTAGTCGCTGCGGCCAGTGCTGACCACCGCTGCACCAGCTGCCTTTGCTTCTTCCGGGAAAATCTCCGGAGTAGGATTGGCGCAGGCAAAGACAATGGCATCGTGATTCATGCTCTTGACCATTTCCTGCGTCAGGCAGTGAGGAACACTGGTCCCGATAAATACATCCGCACCACGGACGGCTTCTGCCAGACCACCGCTGACCTTGCGGGGATTGGTGATCTCGGCCAGTTCTTTCTTGTGGCCTGCCAGACCAGCTGCACGTCCCGGAATCAGAATGCCGTGTTCATCTACTGCAATGATATCTTTGACGCCCATGCTCATCAGCATCTTGATGATTGCTGTACCAGCAGCACCGGGGCCATTCTGTACAACGCGGATGGTTTCCATTTTTTTGCCCGTCAGCTTCAGCGCGTTGATAAGAGCCGCACTGACTACAATTGCAGTGCCGTGCTGATCATCATGGAACACCGGAATATCACAGACTTCCTGCAATTTGCGCTCGACCTCAAAACAACGGGGCGCGCTGATATCCTCCAGATTGATGCCGCCGAAACTGCCAGCCAACAAACTGACTGTGTGTACGATTTCGTCTACATCTTTGCTGCGGATACACAGCGGAATAGCATCCACATCACCGAAGTCTTTGAACAGAATACACTTGCCTTCCATGACCGGCATACCGGCTTCCGGGCCGATATCACCCAAACCGAGAACTGCCGTTCCATCGGTCACAACTGCAACCGTGTTCCAGCGGCGGGTCAGTTCATAACTCTGTGCCGGGTCTTCTTTAATGGCAAGACAGGGAGCCGCAACGCCGGGAGTGTAAGCAATCGACAGGGCTTCCCGTGTATTGGTTTCCGTGCGGGTGTGCATTTCCAACTTGCCACGGAGCTGACGATGCAGCTCCATTGCTTTTTCTGCATAGTCCATTTTCGCTTTTCTCCTTTACAGTTCCTGTCCATTGGTACGGATCACGTTCTGATAATAAGCGAAGGAATCTTTTTTTCTGCGTTCCATGGTCCCATGTCCTTCGTTGTCACGGTCTACATAAACGAAGCCATACCGCTTCTTCATTTCGCCGGTGCCCGCGCTGACGATATCAATGGGGCCCCAGTAGGTATAGCCCATAATGTCTACTCCATCCCGCAGAGCGTCCCGCAGAGCCATCAGGTGCTGGCGGAGATAGTCAATGCGGTAATCATCGTGAACGATACCGTTTTCGTCTGGCTCATCGATCTGTCCCAGACCATTCTCCACAACAAAGAGAGGAATTTGATAGCGGTCATACAATTCATTCAACGTAAAGCGCAGCCCCAGCGGGTCAATCTGCCATCCCCAAGGCGTTGTTTTCAGGTAGGGGTTCGGTGTCCCCTGATCGCCGCCGGTATCGCCATAGAACGGTGTTCCATATTCATGGGTGGTGGTGCGGTAGTAGCTGAAGCCGAGATAATCAGCAGTGTACTTCCGCATCATTTCTTCGTCCCCCGGTTCCATCTCCACATGAACATCTTCTTTGTCCCAAATGTCCGCCATGTAGTTGGGGTAATAGCCGCGAATCATGATATCGCCGTACAGCAGAGAGCGGCGGCGCAGCTCCATAGTTTCAAACACATCTTCCGGGCGGCAGCTGTGCGGGTAAACGTTGCTCAAAGAAAGCATGCAGCCGATTTTGGCATCAGGAATGATCTCATGACACAGCTTGATGGCCAGCGCATTTGCAACAAACATATTGTGGCTCGCCTGATATACGACCTGCTGATGGTTCTCACCTTTCTTGAAGAAGATACCGCCAGCCGCACCGGGCATTCGGCGCATATTGTTGATTTCATTGAAGGTCAGCCAGTATTTGACTTTGCCCGCATAGCGACGGAACACGGTTTCGCAATACTTGGCAAAGAAGCCAATCAGCTTGCGGCTGCGCCAGCTGCCATACTTCTTGACCAGATTAGTCGGGGTCTCATAATGGCTTAAGGTCACAAGCGGCTGCATTCCGCGCTTGAGCATCTCATCAAACAGATCATCGTAGAATTGCAGTCCCTTTTCATTGGGCATCTCGTCATCGCCATTCGGGAAGATGCGTGACCAGTTGATAGAGGTACGGAACACTTTGAAGCCCATCTCCTGCATCAAGGCAAGGTCTTCTTTGTAGTGATGATAGAAGTCGATTGCTTCATGAGTCGGATAAAACTGTCCGGGAACCAATTCAGGGTCATACCTGTGCTTGATACCGTGTGGGAAACCGTCCGAGATGTCCAGACCTTTTCCATCTTCGTTGTAAGCACCTTCGGCCTGATTTGCCGCAATCGCGCCGCCCCACAGAAAATCTTCGGGAAAGCTATTTTGTAAAGATTTCATCAGACACATCCTTTCATTTGTTGTCCGCTGCCATAGCAGCTTTCTTGTCTGCATTGTACCGAACGCACGATAAAACATCAATATCGTTGACACCTTTTGTTTCTTTTCTTCACAAAATTTCAAAAAAGCGTACCATAGAGCTTTCATTTTGATACTTAAGTTGCAAAGTAAGACTTCCAATATTGATAGATTTTACGTTGTATTTTACATAAATGCGAACTGTACAATGCGATTCTCGTTAAAAAATTCTTTTTCCGTAAACAGCACCAATATAAATAAGTCTTACTATCACTGCTTTACTGCAATAAAATTTGCAAAACCATCTTGACGCGCTCCGCAATCCATGATACCCTTTATCGCAAATCCCACCAAATTTGTAGAAAAGTACAGAATGGCGAGGATTTATTCCCTATGAAGATTTTTTACCGCCCTGCAACACACCCGATTCATTTTGCCGCCGTTTCACCCGACAAAATTTTTCGCTTGACTTGCAGGGCGGTTCTTTTCTTTTATGGGACAGGAACTGCAAACCTTTCACCAAACCATGACAAGGAGGCGACCCGAAGCGTGATCTATCGAGACAATTTGTTTCTCAACGCCAGATTCCAAGAGGCTGTCCAAGCTGCCCATGACCAAGATTGGCAAACCTCTGAAAAATATTCCTTCTACGATGCCAAGATGATGGAAGACCTGCTGTACAAATGTGAGCACCTGATGCCGCTTGAGATCAAATGTCGGTACGCCTTACAACATTATTACAGTCACGGCGATCATTCTCCCATCATTCGGAAGTATGTCCGCCGAGCCAAAATCATTCGTCCTGACAACTGGCGCGATGCTCTGCCGGAGAGCGTAAGAGACATTGAGATATTTACCGTATATCGCGGCGGCATCGGCAGCATTGAGCGCGCACCGCTTTCTATTTCATGGTCGCTCTCTTACGATGTTGCTGAATGGTTTGCACACCGCAGTGAACTCTTTTACCGCTGCCCCTGCCATGTATATCAAGGAACAATTCACGCCGACAAGGTGATTGCATATCTTCCAGAGCGCAGTGAATTTGAAATTATCCAGCATCGGAACGTCAAAGACGTGCAGGAAATCACGCCGCTGAGAGGGTACAGTCCTCCATTCAATGCCTTCAAATCATCAAAAAAATGGGTTCACGATGAAGAGGAAAGCAACCGCTATTTCAATGAATGGTATCGATCGCAGAACAGCTGATTTCTGCGCGGTTTTAGATGATAAGTCCTACTATCACTGCTTTACTGCAATAAAACTTGCAAAACCATCTTGACGTGCCCTGCGATCCGTGATACCCTTTATCGCAAATCCCACCGAGCTTGTCGGGGCAATGCCCCTCCATCTTGCTTGCGCAAGACCGCTCTGCCGCTTAAAAGCCCCACTGGGGCTTTCATTGCTACGCAAACGCGGTCTTGTAGAAAAGTACAGAGCGGCGAGGATTTATTCCCCATGAAGATTTTTACCGCCCCGCAACACACCCGATTCATTTTGCCGCCGATTCACCCGACAAAATCCATCGCTGCGCTGCATGGGCGGTATTTTTCTTTTTCACAAATAAAATCTTATGTAGTTGTTCAATCTTCCAAAATTTGTTTTTAGTTGTTGACTGCACAACCTCAAAGTGTTATTCTGACGCTTGAAAGAAGCAGGCTGTAGTGTCTGCACTGCGCCCAGCTTTCTTCATACTGAACCTTGAATCTTACATAAGCCGTCTGAACGAGATACTGCGCCATGACCTCACACTTTCTGTGGGCGAGCCGGACAACGCCGCTGCAAAACAGGGGTAGGAACTGCGTTCGGCGTGAACGGTGACCACGAGCAGGGGCTTTGCCTTTTCACACGTTTTGCTCTGCAAAATTTTCAACGTGCATTGCGGTTCGACTTCTGAAATTTTCAGTGTTGCACGGAAAGGGCGAAAGCAAGTATCGACCTGTGGCCACAAATTTTCAATGCTTGAAAAATTGCTGTCCACTCAGTCATCCTTGTTGGGGAGTGCCTTCCCCAAACCCTGCTCTAGCTTCGCACCGTTGGTGCGAATGCGGCGTGTCGCATTACATAGCCCTCTCCATCCCGGAGCGGGCATTTATCATTTTCACAGGAGGTCGAATATGGCTGAAATGAAAAGTCCGAATGTACACGCAAAGAAGAACCGCAATGACACGCCGCGAAAACGAAAGACACACATCATCAAAGTCAGGGTGACCGCAGAAGAAAAACTGCGGATCGCATACGCCTGCAAAGAACTCCACCTCACCCAGTCCGAACTCGTCCGCCGCGTCCTGTACGGCGTGAACGTCAAGCACACCGTTGTGGTGGCGCAGGGCGGCGAGGATGCACTGGCGGCGCTTGCTACCTTGTCTGCCCAGTGCAGCAAGGTGGGAAGCAACCTCAACCAGCTTGCACGGCACTTCAACTCCGGCGGCAAAGACACCGAGCAGCTCCGGGCGCAAATTCTGGAGGAACTGTCCGCACTCACGAACTTTCGGCTGAAAGCCGAGGAGATGGTTGGTGAACTGTATGGCAACCATCAAGCAGTCATCCGACTTGTGGAAATAAAATCTTACTACTCTGTGATTGAGATTTTCTGTCAGGTACGCTATACTACTGTATATAAGTGTTTTACTCAATTTCTTGCCTAAAGTAGAGGATTCTATAATGCCTATCGGAAATTCTTTTCTGCAAATTCCAATAAACCACACCGATATTTCACAAAGTGAATTGAATATCGATGAGAAAGTACGTTCCAACCTTTTTCCATGGAATGGACAATTTTCACCCCAATTTATTGAAGCGTTGTTGAGTAACTACGCTTCTTCTGATTTCTTTGTTATCGATCCCTTTGCTGGATCTGGAACAGTCTTATGCGAATGTGCTAGAAAAAGAATTAGTGCATATGGTATTGAACTGAACGCTTCAGCTTACCACATGGCTAAGAATTATGAGCTAGCAAATCTCTCAGATGTTGAACGAAGCGAAATTATAAATAAAGTTGATATTTTAATTTATTCAATTGATTGTAGTACCTTTATAATTCCTACGTTAAAACATGAAATCGACTTTTCTAAAATTCCCGCATACAAAAACATTCTTTCCACACTCGTTATTCTCATGGATATACCCAATCGAGATGTTGCGCTCAATCATCTTCAAAAAAAATGGGAATCGCTAAAAAAGGCTCTCTATGAGATTCCAACTAGTGACAAGTGTATACATGTCGATAAAGGTGATGCCCGCCATTTGCACCTTTATGATTCCAGCGCAGATTTACTCATAACATCCCCACCATATATCAACGTTTTTAATTACCATCAAAAATACAGAAAGTCTGTCGAATTGCTAGGGTATGATGTTCTCTCGACTGCCAAAACGGAGTTTGGCTCTAATCGAAAAAATCGCGGAAATAGATTTTTAACAGTTATTCAGTATTGTATTGATATGGCCCTTTCTATGAATGAGGCAAGAAGAACTTGTAAGGATGCTTCCCGCATGATATATATCGTTGGTCGAGAATCGTCAGTTCTTGGATATTCATTCTGCAATAGCGAGTTGGTTTACAAAATTGGAACCGAGATTTTTTTCTTCGATTTTGTTCTTCGACAGGAACGAATGTTCAAAAATCGATTCGGACAAATAATTTATGAGGATATTCTTCACTTTTTTAACAACAAATCACAAAACTTAACCTCTTCAGAAATTATCAGTAAAGCGAGAAACATTGCCATTGACATTATCCAAGAAAAAATCAATTTATCAAATGACAATCCCAATAAGCCTTTACTGGTTGAAGCTCTAAAAAAAGTAAGTAAAGTAAAACCCTCGGAGGAAGTAGTATGACTCGTGGAACTCATGGCGACAAAATCGTTGCTGCAATTACAAGTGATAAAACCCCTACAAATGATAAATCAAGACTTCTAACAGCGCTAAATGTTTATGATAATTGGGTAACCCAATTAAAGACAATTGACGCTACCACAACAGACGAACTTATCGAAAAAATGGTAGCACTATTAAATGACTATAAACTTTATATTGACGTCGATTTAATCTTTGATAGCCCTGAAGATTTTTTATATCGCCAAAAAGGCCAATTAAAACTTGATAATACTGTAATGGAAGAGTTTTTGCCGATTTTTGTACGACGTTGCATCGAAAAGGAAACCGGCACCTGTAATTTGACTATTAGTTCTCAAACTCCAACATTTTCTTCTATTTACTTTGCTTCGAGTCTTAGCTCTCCAGAAAAGGGCGGTGGAATCTGTATAAAAACAAAGGATCAAGACTTTTCCATGAGCCGTACTTTATACTTAAAATCTTCATACTCTCCCGATTTTATTGAATCCGAAACTGTTCAATTGACAACTCATCTTGGCTACGTTTTAGCTGAGTTGAAAACTAATCTTGATAAAACTATGTTTCAAGAAGCATCTGCAACTGCACACGATATAAAGCAAGCCGTAACCGGTGCTAAATATTATCTCTTATGCGATTGGCTAGATATGACACCCATTAGTACCACTACAACCGATATAGACGAGATACTATTGGTTCGAAAAGCTAAACGAATAAGTTCCAATATCCGAAAGACTTACAGTACTTATTCCGGAAGGCAGCGGGCACGCGCTTCATACATTGCATACTTACAAGAGCACCCTTATTCCGTTGATGTTTTTAAACGTTTTATCGACCATATTATTTCGCAAATGCATAATGAAGCTTTAATTGAAGATAGCGTTTTAAATATTGGCTATTTTTAATCGCGTTGAAAATATTTATTACTAAAACGGAACCTACTTTCTGGACGAGCGGGGCTTTGTGCCGGAAAAGGAACTCTGCCTGAACCGGCTCCCCGTGGAATACCAGCCCGATGCCCCCGCACCGACCAAGTGGCTGGAATTTCTGGACGGTCTGCTCATCCCGGAGGACATTCTGACCTTGCAGGAATACCTTGGCTATCTCCTGATCCCGTCTACCAAGGCGCAGAAGATGCTGGTCATGACCGGCAAGGGCGGCGAGGGGAAGTCCCGCATCGGCTTGCTGCTGAAGAAGCTGTTCGGGGAAGCCTCTCACTCCGAATCCATCCTCCGCATCGAAACGAACCGCTTTGCCAGTGCAAATCTGGAGTACAAGCTGGTCATGGTCGATGACGATCTGAACATGGTGGCTTTGCCCGAAACACGGAACATCAAGTCCATCGTCACCGCCGAAGACCGTTTGTGCATCGAGCGGAAAAACAAGCAGGCTGTCCAAGGTCTGCTGTACGTTCGTTTCATTTGCTTCGGCAATGGCAACCTTGTGGCTGCTCACGATGACAGCGACGGCTTCTGGCGCAGACAAATCCTCATCACGGTGAAAGACCGTGACCCTGCCCGGGTGGATAATCCCTTCCTCATCGAAGAGTTGTCCGAGGAGCGACCCGGCATCCTGCTGTGGATGCTGGAAGGTTTGCACCGTCTGCTGGCGAACCGCTATCAGTTCACCATCAGCGAGCGCTCCATCCAGAACCTTGAAGCAGCCATGGCGGACAGCGACAACCTGACCCAGTTCATGCAGGCAACGGCGTATGTCCGCTTCAAGCCCGACACCGAGGAACGCTCCACCTACCTCTATCGCGCCTACACCAAGTGGTGCGAGGATAATCTGGAATCACCCGTTCCGCAAAAGAAGTTCAGCCAGTTCCTGCTGAAAAATGCAGGGAAGTATGGCCTGACCTTCTCCAAGCACATCGAGGGAAAGTTCGCGTTTGTGAAGCGCAGCGAAACAATGAAGTCCCCAGTGGGGACTTTAAGCGACAGAACGGTCTTGTGCAGCAAGATGGAGGGGCTTTGCCCCGACAAGTTCTGCGGCTTCCGGGGCGTATGCGTCCACCCCGCCTTTGCTGCGGCATAAAACACACGAAAAGTGAAAAACTCCCGCCCTACGCGCCCTAAAGCTATGGTTTTGACTTGTTATCGCTGTTTTCTCCGGGCGCGTATCTGCCCTTTCCGGGCGGATGCAGGGCGGCAACGCGCCCTTCGGGGCGGGAAAGAAACCCGGATGCGCCCCAAAAGGGCGCGTCCATCCCAGCCATGCGCCCTGTAAAATCCACGCAGAAAGGTACTTTTGTGTAGTTTGGGGCGCGTGGGGCGCGTAAATTCAAGTTCTCGCACTTTTTTGGGCTGCTGCTTCGGGTCAGGAGCGGCAGGCCCTTACATATTTACCGGCCCACAAGGGTGCAGCTCAACCGGAGCTGCACCGGGTCTGGAGAAGTGCAAAGGAGACATGCCTATGACGAATGTCCGCAAAAATTCCGCTAAACTGACCCGTGAGGACTTGAAAATCGCGCCCGAATCTCCTACAATGGAATTGTCCGAAACCCCTGCCGTAGAACCTTCTGACCAGACCAGAAAAACTGTCCGACACGCCCCGCTCGTTTACCGGGTGGAGGAGATCGCCCAACTGTTGGCGATCTCCAACCGTGCTGCGTACAATCTGTGCAACACCACGAAAGACTTCAAGGTGATCCGCCTCGGTACCAGCATCCGGGTAAGCAAGCAGAGCTTTGACGATTGGTTTGCAGCGGTCTGAGGGAGGGAACATCTATGGCATCTATTCTCAGGCGCGGAGATTCCTACTCCGTTCGTTTCAAATACAAAGACCATGCTGGCCGGATCTGTGAAGGCTGGGAGAGCTTCAAAACCAAGAAGGAAGCGCAAGACCGCAAGATCTCGGTAGAGAAAGAACTTTTGGACGGTACGTTCCTCATACCCGATGCAATGACGGTAGCGGAAATGCTGTACAAGTGGCTCCCCATCCAGTCCAGCAAGCACAAGTGGGCACCCAAAACCTACACTCACACGGTAGCCATGATCCAGAATCTTGTCGTGCCCTATCTCGGCAAGAAACAGATTCAGAAGGTTCAGACGTATGACCTCGAACAGTTCTACGCCACGCTGAGCCGGACACCGCGCGGACTGTATAAGCAGGGTGTCAAGCAAACGCTCACCGACAAACAGAAGCGGCAGTTTCTGACGGGTGCTTCCATCCGGGAAGTCCACGCCATGCTCAAGACTGCTTTTTCCTATGCCGTTGAGTGGGGTCTGCTCCTCAAGTCACCGATTCCGAGAGAAGCCCCGAAATCGACCTCGGAAGAACGTGCCATCTGGGACGAAAAGACCATGCTTGCTGCGTTGCAGACCATGACCGACCCTACGCTCCACCTTGCTGTTCATCTGAGCATGATTCTCTCGCTGCGTGTCGGAGAGATCCTTGGCTTGCAGCCGGGAGACATCGACTTCGATGCAGCGGATGGACGTGGGACCATCACGGTCGGCAGGAGCTTACAGCGCACCGAAAAGGCTGCACTGGAAAAGACCGACCCGAATCAGATCTACCACATCTTCCCCGACCAGCGTGAGGGCAGCAGCTCCGCACTGGTGCTGAAGAAGCCGAAAACCAAGAAATCCAGCCGCACCCTTTATCTGACGAGACCCTTGAAAGAGGAACTGCTGGCTTGGCTGGAAAAGCTCCGTCAGGACGAGCTTGCCATGGATGGCAGATATCGCAACTGTGGCCAGCTCTTCCGCCTGCCCAACGGTATGCCTGTTGCCCCGGAAGCCCTTTCTAAATGGTACCGCACTTGGCGTGCAGAGCACCCGGAGTTTGAGAAGATCGTGTTCCACGGTCTGCGCCACTCCAGTGCCACTTACCAGTTGATCGAATCCGGCGGCAACATCAAAGCCGTGCAGGGCAACACCGGTCACGCCACCACCGGCATCCTGATGGACACCTACGCCCACACGCAGGACAAGCCCCGGTTGGAGCTGGCTGAGAAGCTGGAAGCAGACTTCTATTCGCAGGACATCGGCTCCCCTAAATCCGGCTCTGTGCCGGTAAAAGAAAATCTGCCGGACAGCATCCAGATCACCCCGGAAGGGATGCTGAAAGTTGTCCGGCAGATGAACCCCGAGCAGCGGCGTGAGTTCACCCGCCTGCTGTTCGCCTGAAAAAAGTATGGAAAAAACGCTCACGATGCACAGAATGCAGACAATGCAAGGAAAAACACGGCTTTCCCGCCGGTGTGCAAAAAGTGTGCAAAAGTGTGCAGAGCCCCAGAAAAAAGAAAATCCCACGAGGAATCTTACGATTCCTCGTGGGATTTTGGTGCGCTCGAGGGAACTCGAATCCCTGGCCCTCTGATTAAAAGTCAGATGCTCTACCGGCTGAGCTACGAGCGCATATTTCTACAGTGAACATACTGCCGAATAATATTACCACAACTTGCGCAAAAATGCAAGGGCTCCCGGACAAAAAGGCGCAAAAAGCTCCTGCATCGGTGTGGGCTTCCGCTTTCCATCCGCACAGCAGGTCGAAGATGCTCCGGTGTCGGCAGGGGGCAGGGGCTTCATACCGATAACTTCCTCTTTACAAACGCGGGCAGAACCGTTACAATCAAATCAAATCCGTCTGCTCCACGCCGTGTTTTCTGCCCGGCAGTGCTGCACCCGTCCGCCTTTTCCGGCACCGGCGTCCTGCCGGGCCACACCGATACTGTTTTGAGCAGGAGGTTTTTCGTATGAAGCTCACTCGTCGTGCCGTTCTCCGTCTTACCGGTACTGCCGCTGCAGCGCTGGCGCTTTCCGGCTGCAGCGCTTCTGGCAGCGCCATTCTGGGCAGTAATTTCTCTGCCTGGCTCCAGCAGACTTTCGGTGCCAGCTCTTCCGGCGCCGCCTCTTCTGCTGCATCCTCGGAGGCCATGGCTGCTTCCCCGCTGCCGACAGGCGAGCAGCCCGCTGCCAGCCTTGCCGCACTGCCGGCGTACGATGCCGACCCGCTGACCGGCGAAGCCAAGCGCAGCAATGGGCGCATCGTGGGCGTGATGGTCAACAACATTTCCAACACCACCCGGCAGAACGCTCGCCCGCAGCGCGGCCTTTCCTCTGCCGACCTGCTCATTGAATGCAAGGTGGAGGGCGGCATCACCCGCTTCTGCGCGGTGTTCCACGATGCCGATTCCATCCCGGAGATCGGCCCGCTGCGCTCTGGCCGCGACCAGTTTCTGCAGCTGCTGATGCCCTATCAGGCCCTGTACTATCACGATGGCGAAAGTGCCGCCTGCACCAAGTTTATCAGTGTATACAACTACTCCGGCCTGAACATCGGCGGCAAGAGCTACTTTAATACTCCCACCCATCCGCATGTGGCTCACCGCGACAGCCGCGGCCGGGATGTGGCCTATGAACACACTGAGTTCACCTCCGGCAAGGAGATCCGGCAGGCCGCTTCCAATGCCGGCATCGGGCTGAAGTACGATTACGACGCCACCTTCTTCCGCTTTGCGGACTACCGCACCGGCGAGGAGAATGCCATGGCGGGTGCTTCCTCCGGCAAGGCGGTCAGCATCACCCACTCGGACCACTACAAGACCAGCTTCCGCTATGATCCGCAGTCCCGCACCTATAAAATGCAGATGTACAGCCGCATCTCCGGCAAATTTGAAAACACCGTGGACGAGCTGAATGCAAAGCAGCTGAGCTTTGACAATCTGCTGGTCTGCTTTGCGCCCATCGAGCGCTATCCCGGTGACTCCGGCGATGTGCAGCAGGTGAGCTACATCTCCGGCGGCGACGCTTACTTCTTCAGCCGCGGCGGCGTGCAGCATGGCCGCTGGGAGAAGGCTTCGCCGGAGCACCCGCTGCGGGTCTACGATAAGACCGGCGCTGAGATGCTCTTCAACCGCGGCAAGACCTATCTTGCCATCGTGGACGATGACGAGTGGTCTAATTTCAGCTATCAATAACGAGGAAACAGCATGAAACGCATCTGGAATCTGGCCCTTGGCACTGCGGTGCTGTGCGCTGCGCTGCTGTGCGGGTGCACCTTTAACGGCAGCACCGCACCGGCCGGCTCTGCGCCTGCCGACCCGCTGACCGGGCAGGAGCTGCAGTATCCCGGCGAGCGGGTCGCCGCTGTCGTCATCGACAATGCGCCCGCCAGCACCACCCAGTGGGGCATTGGCAGCGCTTCGGTGGTGCTGGAGGCCCTGACCGTAAACGACCGGCCCACCAGCCTGTGTCTGGCCTATCCGTCGGTGTCGGCCATGCCCACCGTCGGCCCGGTCACGCTGGGGCAGGACCTTTACTGGCGGCTGCTCAGCGGGCAGGAGGTGCTGCCCATCCAGCGGGGCGCAGGCCAGTTTGCCCGCAACTATCTGGACTACTATAACCTCCGGGCCGTAGATGCGCTGGAAGTGGGCCGCAACGCCTTTTCCTGCGATGATGTCTGGAGCGGCGCGCCGCTGTGGCACACCAGCGGCGAGGAGATTACTTCCGTGCTGGGCCGCCTGAACCTTTCCGGCGCATTGGGCGACCACGGCAGCAGCGCTTCCTCCTCGGCCAGCACTGCCGAGGACAGCTCTGCCATTTCCGCTCTGCCCGCCCTTCTGCCGCAGGCCAAAGAGCCCCGCCTGCCGGAGCCCGGTTCCCGGGACGCTGAACAGGTGCTGATAAACTTTGCCCCGCAGAGCACCACCGGCTTTGCCTACGATGCCGCCAGCGGCAGCTATGGGATGCTCCGCGCCGACGGCAGCGCCCAGCTGGACGCCAACACCGGCATGCAGGCCCGGTTCGATAATCTGCTGGTCCTCTACTCCGCATCCAGCCTGCGGGACGACGGCCTTACGCTGGACTACGACCTTTCCTTTGGCGGCGGTGTATGGCTGAACGGCGGGCGGCTGTGGCACATCACATGGACGCAGGGGACCGATTCCACTTTTGTCTTCTACGATGCAGACGGCAGGCCGCTGTCCATCTGCGCCGGCCGCAGCTACATCGCAATGGTGTCCAGCGTGACCGGGCAGGAGCTGACCGTGCTGGACTCTGCCGGGCAGAATGCGCTGAACTGACAGAACAAAAAAGACCATCTGAGGCATTCTGAATGCTTCTCAGATGGTCTTTTTGTATTTTGAGTACGCCTGAGAGGAGCCTTTTACAGGTCCACCACGCTGCCCACTTCGGCAGGAGAAGCAGGCACCATGCCCAGAACAGCCTTGTCGGTGCTGCGGTGGACGGTGAAGGCCACACTGCGGCCTGCCGCAAAGTCCGGGTGGTAGGTCAGTTCCAGCGTCTGCCAGCTCTCCGGCACAGCGCAGAAACAGTGCAGCAGCGCGCCGCGGCCCGCCGTCAGGTTCAGGGTGAACACCGAAGCGTCCGCCGCGTTCTCGCCATAGAGCGGCGCGGCAAAGCTGCCGCAGCGCACCGGCTTGCCGTCACATACGGCGGTGACGCCGGTGCCCATGCTGTACAGGTCGCTGAGGGTGCGCACCTCGCGGCTCTGCAGATAGCTTGCGCCCACCGGCAGGGCAGCGGCAGAGAGGTTTTCCACCGAGAGATACACCAGCACATTGCCCATTTCCTGCGCAGGGGCATAGCCCAGCAGCTCCACGGCCGCCTTGCCGTCCAGCAGGGCAGGCTCGCCCGCAAGATGCGGCTGCTGCGCCGCAGCAGATACACCGGTGAGCAGCGCTGCCGCAAGGCTGACCGCACCGGAACCGGCACATTTCAGGAATGACCGGCGGGAAATGGACTGGGACATGGAACTTCCTCCTAAAGCAATCGTTTCCTTATACAATAAAGGATTGTGCTGTTTCTGTCAAGGGATAGACCAAAACTGTAACTGTTTCCTTACCCGCACTTTCAACTGTAAAAGCGGCTTGTTATTCAAAGGCCTCGTTTTCCTCGGCTTCGGCCTGACCGCGCAGGGTGTCGGCATAGCCAAAGGGCACGATGTCGATGGCTTCCACCAGACGGTCCCGCATCCACAGCTGCACATCAGTCTGCACGGTGTAGCCGCAGCCGGGGTCTGCCATCCACTGCTCCGGGTGGCGGGTGGGCACGGCGCGCTGGCTGAGCATGCTCATAATGACGCCGCCGTGGGTCACGCAGGCGGCCTCGGTCACGTCCATGCGGATCATATACTCGAACAGCTTCATCAGGCTCTCGGCGCAGCGGGCGTGGAACTGGTCGGTGGGCTCTGCCCCTTCCGGCAGATAGTTGGAACCCGGCGTGATCCACTTTTTAAAGTCCTCGTCGTGCACCAGCTCCTTGACAGGCTTGTTCTCAAACTTGCCAAAACCGGCCTCCCGCAGGTCGTGGACCGTAAAGGTGTGCTTTGCATCCGGGAACAGGATGTTTGCCGTCTCCACTGCACGCAGCAGGGGAGAGGAGAACACGGTATCCACCTGCGGATACTCGAACCGCTCCTTCAGCTCCGCCAGCTGAGCGCGGCCCTCATCACACAGAGGGATGTCCGTGCCGCTGCCGATGTACAGGCCCTGCAGGTTGCCGGCAGTCATGCCGTGACGGATGAGGTGAAGCTTGAAAGTTTTCATGGGTAGTGCCTCTCTTTATCGCTGTGCGGCCTGCGCGAAAACAGGCTGCCGGTGCCGCTGCGGAGAAAAAATCTGGCAGAAAGTCATCCCGTCTGCCAGATTTTTCACCTTTTGGCGGCGGCAGCCGCTTTGCGCAGGCCACAAAATGTATGCGTTAATACCTTTAGTTTAACATAGATATGGTGTCCAGAGCAAGCCTTTTGACAAAAATGACGAAAATCAACGAAAAATATCGTCACTTTTCTTGCTTTACAAAAGGTTTTCCGTTGTGTATAATCAACCTGCTGTAAACCAAAAACAAGGATGTTCCTTTACACCGAACTTTGAGGAGCCAAAAATCATGGAATTCAACCGTATCATCAAGCTGCTGCGCAAGGAGCGCGGCATCACCCAGAAGCAGGCCGCCGAGGATCTGGGCGTTTCGCAGGCTTTGCTTTCCCACTACGAAAAAGGCATCCGCGAATGCGGTCTGGATTTTGTGGTGCGTGTGGCCGATTATTATAATGTTTCCTGCGATTATCTTCTGGGCCGCAGTGCAGAGCGCAACGGCATGATGCTCTCCGCAGAGGACATCCCGAACCCGGATAAGATGAAGGATAATATCTACCACGGCAGCGTGCTGCCCACCATGAACAAAAAGCTGATCTCCAACAGCCTGAATGTGCTGTACGCCAAGATCGGCCAGTGCCACAGCAAGGCCCTGACCACCGAGGTGAGCACCTACCTGATGATGGCGGTGGCAAAGATGTTCCGCCTGCTGTACTCGGCAGAGCCCCACAACGCCGCCAGCCTGTTCAGCATCGAGCCCATCCGCTGGCGCGGCTGCTCCGACGCCGTGATGCGCATGTCCGAGGCCAACGTGGAAGCCCTGCTCACCGGGCAGGATGTGAACGGCGGTGAGGGCGTCAAGGACCCGGCCTGCCTTTCCATGACCACCGAAAGCCTGACCCGGGAGTTCCCGCTTTATACGCCCAGCCTGTTAAATCTGGTCAAAACCAGCGAGACGCATGTGAAGGGCCTTTCTCCCGAAGGGTGATATTCCTGTGAAAAAGCTGTAAATTCAGCCCCGAAACCCTTGCATCTTGCGGGCAGAAAGGGTATAAACAAATTAGAATATTCTGGAATACGTTTTTTCCGATCGATAAGGAGGATCTCTTTATGTCGAATCCCATTTCCCGCCGTACGTTCCTCAAGTGCACCGGCGCATCCGCTGTTGCTCTGGGTGCAGCAGGCCTGCTGGGCGGCTGCCAGCAGAGTGGCGGTGACACCATCGTGGATGTCAAGGTCGGCGATAAGATCAGCAACTGGAACGGCCTTGGCGTGATGCTGACCAGCCTGTTCCGCATCGATACCGCTCCTGCACAGGAGGGTTATGAATATATCGCTGTGTTGGTCACCGTGGTCAACCGCACCAAGAACCAGACCTTCAACATCGGCGCACAGAATCTGGCCGAGATCAGCGCAGCTTACCCTGTGCCCCCGCAGGAGAACGTGGACGCCAACTTCCATGCACTGGCTGCTGCTTCCACCGACTTTGCCGCTTCCTGCGACGGTCAGGGTGTGGAGTGCGGTGCCAACATCTCGCTGTACAACTCCAACTCCCAGACCTTCTCCGAGTCCACCAACCTGCCCCCGCAGGGCAGCGGCTATCTGCAGCTGATGCTGATGGTCCCCAAGGGCTGGCAGAACCTGCAGATCACCTACATGCCCACCTTTGTGGCGGATAAGACCATCACCTTCAACATGGCCGCCGCCGACATGACCCGCGCCTGAGAGAACGGTTTCCTGAGACGAAATTTCGTCCGGAATGTACGTTGCTGCTCAAATTTTCATACTTTTATTTTGCCAAAAGCATTGACTTTTGCCCCGTTTTCGCCTATTTTATAGGTAACGCCGCAAGGCCTTATACTTATATGATTTGTTATTCAAAGGAGGAATTATTATGTCTTATACATTCTCCCGCCGTGACTTTATGAAGTACTCTGCTGTTGCAGCCGTTGCCGTTGCCGGTTCCAGCATGTTCACCGGATGTGGCAGCTTCTCCAACCCCAACCGTCCTTTCGGCACCTATAACAAAGAAGCTGACTGCAAGCTGACCTTTAGCGGCAAGTCTGGCGGCTTTTTGGGTATTGGCGGCACACAGGATTACCTCGTCCTGAATAAGGGCGGTTCGTATACTTCTAGTTCCGGCACTCTCAATCTGGAATTCACCCACTATCCTATTTCGGAAGGTACCGGTATCACAGCTCCCCACTATCAGTTGAAGTATGTTACTGATGACGGAAACCATTATGTTACCAGTGCTGACGGTTCTCTGACGTCCACCGGTGGCGATGGTCTGGAAATCAACAAAGAAGCACATGCCAAGGTAACTGTTACCATCCCGACTAATGTAAAGGCTGATGTGGAAAAAGCTAAGGCTGTTTACATCCAGTACTTCCCCCGCCACAATGCTCTGGGCAAGGATAACGACACTTATGGCGATGTTTACGCAACCTGGGACATCACCTCTCTGTTCAAACCCACCACCTGATCTGATTGATGCATCAAAGGCCCGCACCCGCAAGGTGCGGGCCTTTTTGTATCCCAGTTTTTGGAAGTTATGCTGTAAAACAGCCAAGACATTTTAGTTGTTTTGTGCCTTGTGCACAGGGCCGTTTTTCGGTACAATAGGGATATGAAAACGTGAAAGAGCATCGCAGGGATGCGGTGCTTTTTGCATTTGAGGGGCGACCCGAAGAACCTGAAAAAAGGAGTGCTGTTTCGATGATCAACATGGTAAAGCTTCCCACCAAGAAAAGCGACTTGTTCCTGCGCGTGGCAAAGGGCCACTTTGCTACCAGCCACAGCCATATCAACTATTACATCGACGTCACTACCCAGAAGTCCCGTCTTTCCGAGGCCAGAGCCGTGGCAAAGGAGCTGGTTTCCGCCTACCAGCACAGTACCATCGTGGATACCGTGCTCTGTCTGGACGGCACGCAGGTCATCGGCACCTGCCTTGCCAACGAGCTGACCAAGGACGGCTTTGCCAACATGAACGCCCACCAGACCATCTATGTCATCACACCGGAGTACACCACCGGCAGTCAGATCATTCTGCGCGACAATCTGGCCCCCATGGTCAAGGGCAAGCATGTGCTCATTCTGGCCGCTTCCCTCACCACCGGCTACACCGTGCAGGCCGCTGTGGAAGCCGTGAACTACTACGGCGGCATGGTGGCGGGCCTTTCCGCCATCTTCGCCACCACCCACGAGTGCATGGGCTATGAGGTCACCTCCATCTTTGACCCCTCCAGCCTGCCGGACTACGCCAGCTTCGACAGCCGCGACTGCCCCATGTGCAAGGCCGGTCAGCACATCGATGCGCTGGTGAACAGCTTTGGCTATTCGGCGCTGTAACCCCTCTCAGTCTGCTCACTTCGTTCGCATCCAGCTCCCCCGAAAGGGGGAGCTTTCTTTGTGCTTCCCGTAAAATGCAAAAAGCTCTCCCTTTCGGGAGAGCTGGCATCGCGCAGCGATGACTGAGAGGGTTATTTTTTCGGGAACACAAAGGGCTCGTGCAGATACACCAGCACCAGATACAGCGCCATGAAGCACCAGATGATGGGCTCGCACAGGATGACCGCATTGTACTGGAATTTCGGGATGAACACCAGCACAAAGATCACCTTGCCCACCAGCTCGATCACGCTGGAGAACAACGGCAGGACCTTCTGGCCAAGGCTCTGCAGCGCGTAGCGGGTGCACAGCAGCACCCCCAGCACCGCATAGAACGGTGCGTTCCACAGCAGGTACCGCGCACCGTTTTCCAACACGATGGGCTCCGTGGAGCCGGAGATGAGCCGCACCATCCATTCTGCGCCAAACTTCATCAGGAAGACCGCCGCGATCATCACCGCCACGGAATACAGATACATCTGCCGCATTCCCCTGCGCACACGGTCCGGCTGGTTTGCGCCGCGGTTCTGAGAGACGAAGGTAGAGCCTGCATTCGCCATGGAGATCAGCGGCATATCCGTAAAGGCGAACAGCTTACGGGCGGCGGTGTGGCCTGCGATGGTCAGGGTGCCCAGACCGTTGATGCCGTACTGCAGCACCACAGAGCCCGCCGAGACGATGCTGCTCATCAGGCCCATGGAAATGCTCTGGCTGAACAGCTCCCAATAGAGATGGGAGCCCACGGCAAGGTGCTTCTTCTCCGGGATGAGGATGCGCACCTTTGCCAGCACATACAGGATGCACAGCACCACCGAAATGCCCTGTGCAATGACCGTTGCCACCGCTGCGCCCCGCACGCCCATGCCAACACCCGCAATGAACCACAGATCCAGCCCCACGTTCAGCGCCGAGCTTATGAGCAGGAACACCAGCGGCATCACGCTGTTGCCGATGGCGCGCAGCAGACCGGCGCACAGGTTGTACAGGAACATGACGATCACGCCAAGATCAATGACGATGATGTAGCTGTAGGCCTCCTCCAGGATCTCTGCCGGGGTGTCCAGCAGCTGCAGCAGGGGACGCAGCCCCAAAAAGCCCGCCGCCGTGATGACCAGCGATGCGATCAGCCCAATGACGATGGAGCCGGTCACGGTGCGCTTGAGCAGGTCTTCGTCCTGTGCGCCGTAGGAGCGCGCCGCAACGATGGCAAGGCCGTTGCCGATGCCGATGCCAAAGCCCACCAGAAGCTCGTAGATGGAGCCGCAGGAGCCAATGGCGGCAAGGGCCGTGTCGCCCAGCACATTGCCCACGATCATGGTATCCACCGTGTTGTAGAGCTGCTGGAACAGATTGGAAACCAGAATGGGCAGCATGAAGAGCAGCAGGCTTTTTAAAATAGGCCCGTGCATCAGGTCCACATTCATGTTCCATAAACTTTTCTTTTGGGGCTGCGCGTGGGTCATAGGGTTCCTCCAAAGTTCTATTTTTACCGCAAACAAGGGACTGCACAAAAGTCAGCCCCTTGTTTTGCCGTGTGATGCTGTTGCTTTTTCCGATGAAGCTGCCCGCACGGGCTCTTCTCGTGAAAAGACAAATCTGGAAAATCCGCAGATTTTCCAGATTTGCAAAGATAAACCAATTTTCCGCTATTTATTGCCAGAGCGCAAGCGGAGGCAATTCTAAATCATTACAGCTCCTGCGTCTCAAAGCCGCTGCCGGTGAGCACCTGCACACTGGTAAAGCCTGCAGCCTTGATGGCGGCGGCAGCTTCGTCAAAGCCGAAGGTCAGGCTGTTGATATCATGAGAATCAGAAGTGATGATGACCTTGCCGCCCATCTTCTGCCACTCGCCCAGCAGCCACGGGCCGGGGTAGAAGTCCTTGCGGTAGCCGCGGTACACGCCGCCGGTGTTCACTTCCAGCAGGCAGTCGTTTGCCTTTGCGGCCTGCAGGGCCTTGAGGGCAGCGGCCTTGTAGCGGGGCGACTCTTCGTCGAAGAACTCGCCGTTGGCATTCAGCTTCTTGATCAGGTCGATGTGGGCCAGAATATCCGGCTTGAGGGCAGCAACCTTTTCCACCTCGGCAAAGTAGGCTTCCACAGCGGCAAGGGGGTCTGCGTCAAAATCATCGTTGATGCAGTCCCACAGGTCCTGCGGGCGGAAATCGATCTCGTAATACTTGCCGGTGTTCTTGCCGTACAGGTGGTGTGCGCTGCCGATCCAGTAATCGTAGCCGGTGCGCTTGTCCTCGCTCAGGATATCCCACTCGATGCCGCACAGGATATCCACCTTGCCCTTGTACTCGGCCTTGAGCTTTGCGATGGTGGCCTTGTACTGGGCGGTGCGGCTGGGGCTCATGCAGTATTCGCGGTCGCGCTGGGTGTAGCTATGGCCGGTGAAGCCCAGCGTGGTCAAGCCCTGCGCACACGCAGCACTTGCCATATCCTGCAAGGTATTTTTGCCATCGCACATGGTGGAGTGGCAATGGACACTGGACTTCTTATAATCTGCCATAGATAATTCACTGCATCCTTTCCTGTTTGACCTTGTGGTCAATGACGTGACGTTTTTCCAGTTCACGGGTCACATCCTCCACCGTGATGCCGGCGCTGACCATCAGCACCAGAACATGGTAGGCAAGATCGCTGATCTCGTAAACGGTTTCTTCCTTATCCTCTTTTTCGCCCGCAATGATGACCTCGGTGCACTCTTCGCCCACCTTTTTCAGGATCTTCTCCTTGCCCTTCTCGAACAGGTAGGTGGTGTAGCTGCCCTCCTTGGGGCTATCCTTGCGGCCCTTGATGAGCTGGTACAGGCCCTGCCAGCTGAACTGCTTCAGCTCCGGCGAGACGTATACTTCGTTGAAGAAGCAGCTCTCGGCGCCGGTGTGGCAGGCGGGGCCGGATTTGACCACTTCCACCACCAGTGCATCTGCGTCGCAGTCTGCGGTGATGGACACCACCCGCTGCACATTGCCGCTGGTCTCGCCCTTGCGCCAGATCTCCTGACGGCTGCGGCTCCAGAACACGGTGCGGCCCTCGGCGATGGTGAGTGCCAGCGTCTCGGCGTTCATGTAAGCGAGGGTGAGCACCTCTTTGGTGTAGTGGTCCTGCACGATGGCAGGGATCAGGCCCTTTTCATCAAATTTCAGATTCATAACGGTTCTCCCTCCCCGGATGGGGATATTACTAGTTTAGCGTATTCGGTGCGCAAACGCAAGAGTTTGCGGATTGTTTTTGCGGAAATCCAGTTTCGCGTTACGGCTTTTCCCCGCGCCGGGGAGAAATACCCCGGCGTTACAGCCGCATCTCCACGCCGTTTGCGTTGAGGTATTCCTTCAGATCCCGGATGGTCAGCAGCTTCTGGTGGAAGATGCCCGCGGCAAGACCTGCATCGATGCCCTTGTGGTGGAACAGCTCCAGAAAGTCTTCCTTTTTGCCTGCGCCGCCGCTGGCAATGATGGGCACGTTCACCCGCGCCGCAACCGCATCCAGCATCTCAAGGTCGAAGCCGCTGCGCACACCGTCGGTATCGATGCTGTTCAGGCAGATCTCGCCCGCACCGTGATCCACGCACCAGCTGATCCAGTCCAGTGCATCCCGGCCGGTGTCCTCGCGCCCGCCCTTGGCGAACACCCGGAACTGGCCGTCCACCCGCTTCACATCGGCAGAGAGCACCACACACTGGTTGCCGTAACGCTGTGCCGCCGCCGGGATGAGGCCGGGGTCCTTCAATGCGCCCGAGTTGACGCTGACCTTGTCCGCACCGCACTTGAGCACCCGGTCGAAGTCTTCCAGCGTATTGATGCCGCCGCCCACCGTGAGCGGGATAAAAATTTCGCTGGCGACGCGGGTCAGGATATCCGTGAACAGTGCCCGGCCCTCGAAGCTGGCGGTGATATCGTAGAACACAAGTTCATCTGCACCGGCAGCGTTGTACATGCGGGCCATTTCCACCGGGTCGGCCACGTCCCGGATGCCTTCAAAGTTCGTGCCCTTGACCACGCGGCCATTGCGCACATCAAGGCAGGGAATAATGCGTTTGGTGATCATGTCGTTTCCCCTCCGTTCACTCCTGTACCAGCTGCACGCAGCGCGCAAGGTCCAGTGCGCCGGTGTACAGGCTCTTGCCCAAAATGGCAGCGGCAGTGCCCATTTTTTTCAGTTCCAGAAGCTCTGCTTCGGACGAGATGCCGCCGCTGGCCGTAAAGGCTACGCCGGGCACTTCCTCTGCCAGCTGGCGGTACAGGCCCAGATTGGTGCCCTTCATGGCACCGTCGCAGGCAATGTCCGTGTAGATGATGGCGGTGCATCCGGCGGCGGCCAGACGCCTGCAGAAGTCCACGCCCGGCTCCCGGCTTACCTCCTTCCAGCCATGGATGGCCACATAGCCGTCCTTTGCGTCCACACCCACGGCAATTTTATCGCCGTATTTCTGCAGCATCCGGGCGGTAAAGTCAAAATCCGTCACCGCCACGCTGCCCAGAATGCAGCGGCCCACGCCGAGGGAGAGATATGTTTCAATGCGTTCCTCGGTGCGGATGCCGCCGCCCACCTCAATGTACAAACCGCCCTGCTTTGCCAGCGCGGCAATGGTATCGTAGTTGGAAAGGGTGCCGTCCTTTGCGCCGTCCAGATCAACGACATGAAGGTTTTTGGCACCCGCCGCAAGGAACTCCCGCGCCTGTGCGCAGGGGTCCTCGCCGTAGACGGTCATGCGGTCGTAGTCGCCCTGCGTCAGACGCACCACTTTGCCGCCCCGCAGGTCAATGGCTGGAAATAGCTGCATAGTTGTTTCTCCTCTGTTGTGTTCTGCTTGCGGTGCGCCCTCATTCGTCTGCTCACTTTGTTCGCAGCCACCTTCCCCCGTCCGGGGGAAGGCTTTTCCGAGATCGGCAGCGTCCTGAAGGCTTCCCCCAGTCGGGGGAAGCTGGCGAAGCCGCAGGCTGAGCCTGATGAGGGTGCTTCCTTATAGCTCCGCAAACGCCTTCAAGATCCTCAGTCCGGTGTCACCGCTCTTTTCCGGGTGGAACTGGGTGCCGTACACCCTGCCTGCCCGCACCGCGCCGGTGACCGGAATGGAATAATCGCTCACGGCCAGCGTGCTTTCGGCGCAGTTCTTGCCGTAGTAACTGTGGACGTAATAGACGTATTCGCCCTCACGGATGTACTGGAACAGCGGGTCGTCCTTTACAATGTGCAAGGCGTTCCAGCCGATCTGCGGCACCTTCAGGCTCTTGTCCGTAAGGTCGGGCTCCAGCGGGCAGACCTCGCCCTTCACAAAGCCAAGGCCTTTGTGCTCACCGTACTCGTAGCTCTTTTCAAACAGCAGCTGCATCCCGAGGCAGATGCCCAGCAGCGGCTTCTTTTCGGCTTCGGCCCGGATCACCGGCACAAGGCCCGTTGCCTCCAGCTTTGCCATGGCGTCGGCAAAAGCGCCCACGCCCGGCAGGATCAGCCGGTCGGCTTTGCGGATGGTGTCCGCGTCCGCAGTCACAACGGCTTCCAGCCCCAGCTGCTTCAGGCTGGACTTCAGGCTGAACAGGTTGCCCACGCCGTAATCGATAATTGCGATCATACCAGCAGTCCTTTCGTGGAAGGGATCTCGTCCTTGTGAGCTTCGTCGATCTTCACGGCCGCGCCCAGCGCATGGCCTGCGCCCTTGAAGCAGGCCTCAAGGATGTGGTGGGTATTTTCTCCCGCAAATTGTACAAAGTGGACAGTGGCGGGCACGCTGCGGGCAAAGCCCAGCCAGAATTCCTTGGCGCACTCCACGTCAAAATCGCCTACCTTTTCGGTGCTGCAATGGACGTCCCAGTTCAGGGTGCAGCGGCCCGAAAGATCGACGGCGCACAAAATCAGTGCTTCGTCCATGGGCAGGTAGAAGCTGCCGTAGCGCTGGATGCCGCGCATATCGCCCAGTGCCCGTGCAAAGGCCTGCCCCAGCGCAATGCCCACATCCTCGGTGGTGTGGTGGTAGTCCACCTGCACATCGCCGTGGCAGGTGAGCACTAAGTCAAAACGGCCATGGCGGGCGAACAGCTCCAGCATGTGGTTCAGAAAGCCGCACCCGGTGTCCACCTCATAGCGGCCGGTGCCGTCCAGATCAAGGGTCAGGTCGATCTGGGTCTCATTGGTGTTGCGTTCCAGCGAGATCATTCGGTTCGGCATGGTTCATTCCTCCATGATCTTATCCAGTGTGTTCACGAATATCTTCATCTGTTCCGATGCGCCAATGGTGATGCGCAGCCAGTTCTGGATGCGGGGCGCGTCAAAATGGCGCACCAGAATGCCATTTTTCTTCAACTTTTTGTAGAGTGTTCCGCCGTCTTTCCGGTCAGTACTTGCAAACAGGAAGTTGGAGCGGCTGTCCAGCACGGCAAAGCCCCGCTGTTCCAGCTGCTGTTTTGTCCATGCGCGGGTGTCCACGATGGCGGCGCGGGTCCTGTCAAAATAAGCGGTGTCTTCCAGCGCGGCCTGCCCGGCCTTCAGGGTCAGGCGGTTGATGTTGTAGGGGTTCAGGCTGAACTTGACCCGGTTCAGGTCGGCAATGAGCTTTGCATTGCCCATGGCCAGACCCAGACGCGCACCGGCCAGCTGCCGGGACTTGGAAAAGGTCTGCACCACCAGCAGGTTCTCGTACTGGTCGATGAGGGGCACGCAGCTCTCGCCGCCAAAGTCCACATAGGCCTCGTCCACAATGACCACGTTGTTCGGGTTCGCTTTCAGGATGCCCTCAATTTCCGCCCGGGGCAGTGCAATGCCGGTGGGGGCGTTGGGGTTTGCAAGGACGATGGTCTGGTTCAGGCCGTAGTAATCCTTCGGGTCAAGGGTGAAATCCTCTTTCAGCGGGATGATGTGGCTGGGAATGTGCATCAGCCCACACCACACACCGTAGCAGCCGTAGGTGATGTCGGCATAGGCCAGCGGGTGGTCTGCATCGCAGAAGGCACGCAGCGCAAAGAAGAGGTTCTCGTCGCTGCCATTGCCGGGCATGATCTGCTCCGGCTGCAAACCGAAGTGGGCTGCGGCCGCCTTGAGCAGGTCGGCACAGGCGGGGTCGGAGTAAAGGCGCAGCTTTTCCACCTCGTGCTCGCTCACGGCGGCGATCACCGCCGGGGAGGGCAGATAGGGGCTTTCGTTGGTGTTCAGTTTGATGTACTGCTGATCCTGCGGCTGCTCACCCGGGGTGTAGGGGGTGACAGCGGCCAGCGTGGGAGAAAGGAATTTACTCATGGTTCAAATCCTCACTTTTCGTACCGGATGGTCACGCTGCGGGCGTGGGCGTGCAGGCCCTCGCGCTCGGCAAAATCGGCGATGCGGGGGGCTACCTCGCCCAGCGCTTCCCGGGTGTAGTAGAGGAAGCTGGACTTCTTTACAAAGTCGTCTACGCCCAAGGGACTGGAGAAGCGGGCGGTGCCGCTGGTGGGCAGGGTGTGGTTGGGGCCTGCAAAGTAATCGCCCAGCGCTTCCGGCACGTTGCGGCCAAGGAAGATGCTGCCTGCGTTTTTGATCTCGTTCAGCACACCGAAGGGGTCCTCCACGCACACTTCCAGATGTTCCGGTGCAATGATGTTGCAGGCCTCGATGGCCTTGTGCAGGTCGGTGCAGAGGATGATCTTGCCGTTGTCGTCCACGCTGGCGCGGGCGATGGCGGCACGGGGCAGCTGCGGAATCTGCACCTCCAGCTCCGCCTGCACGGCCTTGGCCAGCTCCGGGCTGTCAGTGACGAGAACGGGGCTTGCCAGTTTGTCGTGCTCGGCCTGACTCAGCAGGTCCGCCGCCACCCATGCGGGGTTGCAGCCGCCGTCGGCCAGCACCAGAATCTCGCTGGGGCCGGCGATCATATCGATGCCTACCTTGCCGAACACCTTGCGCTTGGCGGTGGCAACGTAGATGTTGCCGGGGCCAACGATCTTATCCACCGCGGGGATGCTCTGGGTGCCGTAGGCGAGAGCCGCCACGGCCTGTGCGCCGCCGGTCTTGAAGATCTTGGTCACGCCTGCGGTGGCAGCGGCGGCAAGGATGACCGGGTTCACCCTGCCGTCCTTTCCGGCGGGGGTGGTCATGACGATCTCGGACACGCCTGCCACCTTTGCCGGGATCACGTCCATGAGCACGGTGGAGGGATAGGCCGCCGTGCCGCCGGGCACATAGACACCGGCCTTTTCAATGGGGGTATATTTCTGGCCCAGCACGATGCCGGGCTTGTCGTTCACCATAAAATTCTTGTGCACCTGCTGGCGGTGGAAGCTCTCGATGTTGGCGGCGGCTTCGCGCAGGGTCTCGAGGAAGTAGGGGTCCATGCCCGCAAAGGCCTCGTCGATCTCCTCCTGCGTCACCTGCAGGGCATCGATCTTTGCACCGTCAAATTTCAGCGCGTAATCCTTCAGGGCTTCATCGCCCCGGGCGCGCACATCGGCAATGATGCCGTCCACCACGTCCTCCACGTTCTTTTCCGCGCGGATGTCGCGGTTCAAAATCTCTTCGGGCCTGAGCTCGTCAAAGTTATACAGCTTGATCATTTTGCTTCCTCCTTGTTCTGCAGTTCCGCCCGCAGCTTTTCCAGCATGGTGTCCATTTCGGCGTGCTTGAACTGGTAGCTGGCCTTGTTGGCAATGAACCGGGCCGAGATGGGCATGAACTCGGTGACCACCTTCAGGCCGTTCTCCCGCAGGGTGGTGCCGGTCTCCACGATATCCACGATGACGTCCGAAAGGCCCAGAATGGGGGCCAGCTCAATGGAGCCGTTCAGCTTGATGATATCGATGTCCCGCCCCATGGATGCGTAATAGCTCTTTGCGATGCTGACGAATTTGGTGGCCACCCGCACCGGGCGGCTGGGGTCGTCTTGGTAATCGGCCGGGGCGGCAACGCACATGCGGCATTTGCCAAGGCCGGTGTCCAGCAGCTCGTACACATCGGCAGAAGCCTCGGTGAGGATGTCCTTTCCCACGATGCCCACATCGGCGGCACCGTGCTCCACATAGATGGCAACGTCGCTGGGCTTGACGAGGAAGTAGCGGATGCCGGCCTCCGGGTTTTCCACCACCAGCTTGCGGGTGGCGTTGTAGTCCTCCGGGCAGCCGTAGCCGATGCCCGCCAGCAGATGATACACCTTATCACCCAGACGGCCCTTGGGCAGGGCCACGTTCAGCATCACCCTGTCGGTGCTGTTCTTCTGCACCGGCGGCAGCGGGGCGCTCAGGCGGTCCAGCTCGTCCAGATAGACCGCAAAGCCGATGGCACCGGCACCGGGGGTGAACTTCTGCATCAGCAGGTCGTAGCGGCCGCCCTTGAGCAGGGGGCGGGGCAGGGCTTTCAGATAACCCTGAAACACAAGGCCGTTGTAGTATTCCATCTCACCGGCCAGGGTCATGTCCAGCCGGATGACGCCGCCCGCCTTTTCCAGCGGCACAGCCAGCGCTTCCAGCTCGGCCACAGCCGCGCGCATGGCGTCATTGCGGCACAGGGCAGCGGCCTTTGCAAGGGTATCGGCATAGCTGCCGCAGAGGCTCAGCACACTGCACAGGATGTCGGCGGCGGCATCGGCAAGACCGGCAGCTCCGGCGGCGGCCCGCAGCTCGTGGGCGTTTTTCTCCCGCAGCTTTTCCAGCAGCTTTGCGCGGGCGGCATCCGGCACGCCCAGCGCGTCGAACAGGCCGAACAGGTAGCCCATGTGGCTCACTTCCAGCACCCACTCGGCCCCCAGCGCATCCAGCGACCGCGCCGCCAGACACACCGCCTGCTGCACCTGTGCTTCGCCCACCGCGCCCAGCATCTCAAGGCCCATCTGGCTGATCTCTTTAAAGGTGTGGCTCTCGGCGGAAGGGCGGTAGACATTCTCGTGATAGTAGTAGCGCAGGGTCTCGCCGGGGGCGGGCTGCGCCGTCTTGGCAATGGAGAGGGTCACGTCCGGCTTGAGGGCCAGCAGACGGCCGTCCAGATCGGTGAAGGTGATGACCTGCTCGGACGAGAGGAAGCTGCGGTTCTCCTGATACAGGCCGTACTCCTCAAAGCGGCCCATGTGGTACTTGCGGCAGCCCGCCGCTTCGTACAAGGCGCGCAGCGCAAAGGAGGCGCGCTCCTTGGGCTGCAGGTTTGCAAGGCTGAATTCCATCGTCGGTTCCCCCTGTTTCTTACATCCATCGCCGGCGTTCTCCGGCACTTTTCGACTCCTCTATCCCATCCGCCGGACCCCACTGCCCGGCGCTCCTTTGCGCGGCACCTCCGCGCCTTTTCCATACGGAATTGGTTCTATTATTATTTTACTTTATCAAGATAAAGTTGTAAAGTAGGAAAGTGCCAGTGTTTTCTGTTTTATAACATGATTTTTCTGTGCGTTTGTACAGAGGGCAGGAAAAAAGGAGCCGCCGCACCGAATGCAGCAGCTCCTTTTCAGGCAGATTTTATCCCAGCAGGTCCAGCACACCGGCCTTCGGGCGGGCACCCACAGCCTGACGCACCAGCTTGCCCTGCTCAAACACCAGCAGGGTGGGGATGCTCATGACGCCGAACTCCCCGGCCAGCTCCGGCTGTTCGTCCACATTCACCTTGCCCACCTTCACATCGGTGCGCTCCTCGGCTACCTCGTCCACGATGGGGCTGAGCATGCGGCAGGGGCCGCACCAGCTGGCCCAGAAATCCAGCAGGACGGGCTTTGTGCTCTGCAGCACCTCCTGCTCAAAATTTTCCTTCGTGATCGTAACAACTGCCATATTTCTACCTCCTGAAAGGGTTCGTTCGTGGTTGTTCTTATGGCATCAGTATACCCCAAATGCCGGGGCTTTTCCGTAACCGGGTCACATTGGGGCGCAAAAAAGCCCGGAGCAGGAAGAAAGAATACTGCTCCGGGCGGGGAATGGTTATGTTATTGTGCTGTCAGGCTCAGACTTCCTGCATGGCGTTCTTGCCGGCAACGTAGCCGTAGTACATGGCCATGGAGTGGCTGACGCCCTTCAGGCCGATGGGGTACTCGGTGGCAAAGCGGTTGCCCTGCACGTTGCCTGCCACATACAGGCCGGGGATCACATTGCGGTCGGCGTCGAAGGTGTGGCAGTTCTCGTCGCTCTCCAGACCGCCGATGCAGACCAGCAGCAGGGCGGTGGTGAACTTGTCGGCGTAGAAGGGGCCGTTCTCCAGCGCCCACATGCGGGATGCGGGCTTGTGGAAGTCCTCGTCGTAGCCGTCCTTGGCCAGCTGGTTGTAGCGCTGGATGGACTCCAGCGCGGTCTGCTGGGCAGCGGTGTCATCCGGGTAGATCTTTGCCACCAGCTCTTCCAGCGTGTCGGCCTTGACAGCGCGGCCATCGGCCACAGCAGCCTCCAGCTGATAGGGGCTCTTGTAGTTGCGGTAAGTGGTGTTGTTCTTGGGGCCCTCTGCCTCGCTGGCGTAGTCCTCATAGTAGCAAGCACCGCCGTGGGCTGCGGGCATGTAGGGCAGCTGCTGGGGCCAGTTGGAGTCGAAGATCTGCCAGCTCTCGCGGTTCTTCTGCAGCTCGATCTGGTTTTCCAGCTGCTGGCCGGGCAGGTCCTCGTTCATGAAGCGCTTGCCGTTCAGATCCAGATTCAGGAAGCCTGCGTTGCCCATGACGCCCACACCGGACAGGTCGGCACCGCCGCCCATATGGTGGATCATGGGTGCGTGGCTCTGCTGCACCTGAGCGCCTGCCCACATGCCCAGCTGGATGCCGTCGCCCTGATTGGTGAAGCTGCCCTCCACGTCCACGTTGGTGAACAGGCACTGGATGTTGTTCTCAATGACTTCGGGGCAGAAATGCTGCAGCATCTTGGTGTTCTGGGAGTAATCGCCGGTGGACAGGATGACGCCCTTGGCGGCGTTGCACTTGATGTACTCGCCGGTGGCAGCATCGCGGGCATACAGGCCCACGCAGCGGCCGTCCTCCATGATGAGCTTTTCCACAAAGCAGCCGTAGAAGGTGTCCACGTTGCCGGTGTCAACGGCCTTCTGCATGTTGGCATTGACGGTGACGGACTGGTTGGGCAGGAACTCCACGGAGGTGGGGTAGCAGGGGAAGCGCTCCTGCTTCCAGTCGTAGTTCTCGGGCAGCGGGTAGAAAATGGGGATCAGGAAGTTGTTTGCATTCTCGTCAGGGATAGCGCTGCGGGTGGTCTCGGCGTAGTACAGATCCGGGTTTGCCTCCACCCACCAGTCAAAGGCATCGCCGATGTTGTGGGCCCACTTGCTCATAATGGAGCGCTTGCAGCGGTAGGTGCTTTCCACCATGTGAGAGTCCACGATCTCATCGATCTGCTCACGGGTCCAGGTGTTGCGGCCCCACTTGGCCTGCACATTGCCGTTGATGACGGCATACTCGCCGCTGCGGCACTGGGGACCGTCAGCCTTTTCAAAGGCTGCCACCTTGCCGCCGTCCTCGGCGATGCTGCGCACGGCTGCCACACCGGCAATGCCGCAGCCCACCACGGCCACATCCACGTCCACCGTCTTGGTGACCTTGCTCTCGTCGATCTCCGGCTCGGTGCCCAGCCAGTCGTTCTCCGAAGCGGCAGCGGAGCTGTCTGCGCCGTCTGCCTTGACGCCCATGGCCTGCTCGATGCAGCTGGCAGCCGCCTTCTTGACGGCGTTGGTGGTAACAGTAGCACCGGAGATGTTGTCGATCTCGGTGCCCTGTGCGGCCATGATGGCCTCCTGCAGGGTGGGTGCAGCCACGCCGCCGATGCTCTCGGTCTCGTTGGAGGCATCGATGACCACCTCGGTGATGGCGGTCTCGCTGAAGGTCATGGTCACCTTCACCTCACCGATGCCGGTGGCCGTGCCGGTGTAGGTGCCGGCGGTGTAGATGGCATCGCCGGAAGCGGCGGTGCTGGAAGAAGCTGCGGAGTTGCAGGCAGCCAGTGCACCGGCGGTGACGCCGCTCATGGCGGCAGCGGCGGCGACCTTCAAAAAGCCTTTGCGGGAGATCTTTTCCATTTGGAGTTCCTCTTTCTTCTCATCATTTTCTCTTCGTCTCTGCGGGAGTTTTTCCCACGCTGCACTTAGTATAAAATATAACGAAGTAAAAGGGAAACAAAAAAATTTTGCCACCCTGATAAAAAGTGTTTATAACTGTCTCCCGCCATGTTATACTGAGAGCAGACGGATCTTTCCCTGCACAGAAAGGAGCTTTTTTCGGATGAACGACCACCAGCTGCTGTGTTTTCTCACCGTGAGCCGGACCCTGAATTTTACCACAGCCGCCCGGGAGCTGTACTGCACCCAGCCCGCCCTCAGCTACCAGATCCGCAGTCTGGAAAAAGAGCTGGATCTGGCCCTGTTTGAGCGCAGCACCACCCGCGTGGCGCTGACCGAAGCGGGCCGGGCCTTTGTGCCGCAGGCGGAGGGACTCTATCGCAGCATCCTGAATGCCCGCACCGCGCTGAAGGGCTTTGCCCGGCGGCGCACGCTGACCCTGCGCCTGCCGCCGGTGCTGCTGCAGCGGGATCCCATTTATCCCATCCTGATGGCACGGCTGCACGCCGCGCTGCCGGGATATGAGTTTGCGGTGGACACTCGGCCCGTGTCACGCAACCCCCACGAAATGCTCTGCAGCGAGGCAGACGCAGCCCTCTATCTGCCCTTTGGGCCGCTGCAGCCGGAGATCGAGCGCCTCCCCATCCTGCACAACACCTTTTACCTGATCGTATCGCCGGAGCACCCGCTCACAGGGCGCAGCACTCTGGCGCTGGCCGATCTTGCCGGGCAGCAGCTGTTTTATGAGCCGCTGTATCAGGAAATGGTGGATCTTGCCGTTGTTCAGCCCGGCCTGCCGTTTTCCGCACCAAGCTGGCACATGGTGGAAAACTACGAGTGTGTTTACAACGATCTGCTTGCCGGGCGCGGCATGTTCTTGTGCCCGATGAAATACCCGGCCTTTCCGGCGGCATGGTATCTGCCGCTGCAGCTGCCGTTGCCGGACACCTGTCTGCTGACCCTGCGGGACGACCCGCGTCCCGAGATCCAACGGCTGCGGGAGGTATTTACCGCTGTATACGCCAGCCGTGCAAAGCTGCTGGGCGAAGAATGAACGCAAAAAGGGGCTGCTGCACCTCGTTTTGAACGAACGTGCAGCAGCCCCTCAGCTCTTATAATATTCCGGACAGCTTTATTTGCCCAGCATTTCGTGGGCAGTCTTGCAGATGGTGGCAGCATCCAGACCGTAGAACTTCAGCAGGTCCCATGCCGGGCCGGAGCAGCCGAACACGTCCTGCACGCCCACGCGGCGCACCGGAGTGGGCAGCTTTTCGCTCAGCACGGCGCAGACGGCCTCGCCCAGACCGCCGATGACGTTGTGCTCCTCGGCGGTGATGACCTTGCCGCACTCCTTTGCAGCCTTGAGGACGATCTCCTCATCCAGAGGCTTGATGGTGTGGATGTTGATGACCCGGGCGTGGATGCCCTCGGCGGCCAGCTGCTCCGCAGCCATGCGGGCTTCGTTGACCATCAGGCCGGTGGCGATGATGGCAATGTCGCTGCCCTCGGTGATCTGCTCGCCCTTGCCGATCTCAAAGTGATAGTTTTCGGCGTCGTGGAACACAGGAACGGCCAGACGGCCAAAGCGCAGATAGACGGGGCCTTCCATTTCGTAGGCAGCACGCACAGCGGCGCGGGCCTCCACATCGTCCGCCGGGCAGATCACGGTCATGCCGGGGATGCTGCGCATGAGGGCAAAGTCCTCACAGCACTGGTGGGATGCACCGTCCTCGCCCACCGAGATACCGCCGTGGGTGGCACCGATCTTCACGTTCAGGTGGGGGTAGCCGATGGAGTTGCGCACCTGCTCGAAGGCGCGGCCGGCGGCGAACATGGCAAAGCTGGAAACAAAGGGCACATAGCCCATGGTGGACAGGCCCGCGGCCACGCCCATCATGTTGCCCTCGGCAATGCCGCAGTCAAAGTGACGGTCCGGGTAAGCCTTGCGGAACATGCCGGTCTTGGTGGCAGCGGCAAGGTCTGCGTCCAGCACCACCAGATCCTCGTGGCCCTCTGCGGCCAGCTCCTTCAGGGTGTTGCCGTAGCTTTCACGGGTAGCGATCTTCTTCACATCTGCCATCTTAGTTTTCCTCCTGCTCCAGCGCGGCGTATGCGGCGTTCAGTTCCTCAATTGCGATCTTGTACTCGTCATCGTTGGGGCCCTTGCCGTGCCAGTCCACAGAGTTGGTCATATAGGAAACGCCCTTGCCCTTTGTGGTGTCCATGATGATGCAGGTGGGCTTTACAGTCTCTGCATGGAACGCCTGCATGGCGGCTTCGATCTGGTCGTAGTCGTGGCCGTCGATGGTGACGACATTGAAGTTGAAGGCCTTCAGCTTCTCTTCCAGCGGGGCGCTGTTCATCACGGTCTCGGTGGTGCCGTCGATCTGCAGATGGTTGCGGTCCAGCACAACGCACAGGTTGGAAAGGCCGTAGTGTGCGGCAAACATGAAGGCTTCCCAGCACTCGCCCTCTTCCACCTCGCCGTCGCCCACGATGGTGTAGACGTTGATGGGCTTGCCGGCGTGCTTGGCGCCCAGTGCCATGCCGCAGGCGGCAGAGATGCCCTGACCCAGACTGCCGGTGGACATATCCACGCCCGGGGTCTCGTTCATATTGGGGTGGCCCTGCAGATAGCTGCCGATCTTACGCAGGGTCTTGAGGTCTTCCACCGGGAAATAGCCGCGCTCTGCCAGCGCTGCATACAGTGCCGGTGCAGCATGGCCCTTGGACAGCACCAGACGGTCGCGGTCGGCCATCTTGGGGTCCTTCGGGTCAATGTTCATTTCCACAAAATAGAGGTAGCTCAGCAGCTCGGCGATATCCAGACTGCCGCCCGGATGGCCGCACTTTGCGCTGTGCGTGCCCTCGATCACGCCCATGCGGATGTGGCAGGCGTGCTTGGCCAGAGTAAGTTTTTCTGCATTTGTCATGATGGTCCTCCCGTATGAACCTCAGATTTGCACATGTTCAAAAAAGCCTTTCGTCAGCGCCGGTGCAGTCCTGCTGCCCGCAGCGCGCTCTTTTTCAAGTTTATATTAGCTATTCTATGCAAAAAGGTCAAGCTTCTTCATGCAAAATGTACACACGCGGGGAAATATTCATGGAAATCCGCCGCTTTTTGGTCAAATTGCAGGCTTTTTGCCGTATCTTGACAAAGCCAGAGGCATCTGCTATATTTTTCACAGATTCCGGCAGGAAGCCGGATGCGCAGGCAGAAGCCTGTTTTCTCCATTTGTGCGGAGCATCTGCTCCATCTGCGCGCTGCGCATGTGCGCGGCGCGGCGGGCCGGTCCAGGCCCTGCCATCTTAATTTTTTACAGACGCCACGAAGGGGTCTGCCTTTGGCTTGCAAGCCGGGCAGGCCCCTTTTTTATCTGGCAAAAGGAGGAAGCTTTTTTATGAAAACCAACCCCCGTTCCACCACCCGCAGCCTCGTGCTGGCTGCGCTGTTCCTTGCACTGGCCTTTGTGCTGCCCATGATCACCGGCCATGTGCCGCAGGTGGGCAACATGCTGTGCCCGATGCACTTTCCCATTCTGCTGTGCGGCTTTGTGCTGGGCGGCCCATGGGGCCTTGCCGTGGGCTTTATTGCTCCGCTGGTGCGGTCGGTGCTGTTCGGCATGCCGCCCATGTTCCCCATCGCCATCTCCATGGCCTTTGAGCTGGCCGCTTACGGCCTTGTGTCCGGCGTGCTCTGGCGCAAGGTGAAGCACACCGTTCCCATGATGTACGCTTCTCTCGTCACCGCCATGGTGGCGGGACGTCTGGTGTGGGGTGCCGTCCGCTTTGTGCTGGCAGGCCTGACCGGCTCGTCCTTCCCGTTCAGCGCGTTTTTGTCCGGCGCGCTGCTCACCGCCGTGCCGGGCATTGTGGCACAGCTGGTGCTCATCCCGCTGATTTTAGTGGCTTTGCAGAAGGCAAAGGTCATGGATTGACTTACTATTTAGAATGCCCTCCGCTTTGCTCTGGGCATAAACAGCGGAAATTTTATTTTTATTATTACAAAAGAGCAGCGGCTGCGGCCGCTGCTCTTCTGTTTTTTCACGGGAAGGGCCGTAATTTTAAGTTTGTTCTATAAAAAACGAACCAGCAAAGTCCGTAAGCTTTGCTGGTTCGCAATTCAAAAACAAGTTTTCAGTTCTTCTTACCGGTCAGGAACTCCGGCAGGGGCTTGCCCTGCTTGCGCCACTGATGATACTCGGCGGTGGCAGCGAACTCCACGTCACCGGCAGAGTTCAGGGCAGTCTCCACAGAGTCCTGCACCACGCCGATGATGAAGCCGACGCCTACCATCTGCATGGCGACATCGTTGGAAATGCCGAACAGGGAGCAGGCCATGGGGATCAGCAGCAGGGAACCGCCGGCCACGCCGGAAGCACCGCAGGCACCCAGAGCGCTCATGGCGCTCAGCACGATGGCTGCAGCCAGAGACACCTGAATGCCCAAGGTGTTGGCAGCGGCCAGCGTCATGATGGTGATGGTGATGGCGGCACCGTCCATGTTGATGGTAGCGCCCAGCGGGATGGAGACGGAGTACATATCCTTGTCCAGACCCAGCTTTTCGCACAGAGCCATGTTCACGGGGATGTTGGCGGCGGAGCTGCGGGTGAAGAAGGCGGTCAGGCCGGACTCACGCAGGCAGCGGAACACCAGCGGATAGGGGTTGCAGCCCAGATAGATAAACATGATGAAGGGGGAGACGATGAGGGCCATGAACAGCATGGTGCCCACCAGCAGAGCCAGCAGCTTGCCGTACTGGGTAAAGATGGCAAGGCCGTTGCCGGAAACATTGGTGTAGACCAGACCCATGATGCCGAAGGGAGCCAGATTGATGATCCAGCGCACGATCTGGGAGACCGCATCGGCGGTGTTTGCCATAAAGGTCTTGGTGGTGTCAGAGCCGATCTTCTTCATGGCCACGCCGAACATGCAGGCCCAGAACAGGATGCCGATGTAGTTGCCGCTCATGATGGCACTGACGGGGTTTGCCACAAAGTTGGTGAGCAGGGTGCCCATCACTTCGCCCAGACCCTGCGGCACCACGTCCGACTGGGCAGCGTCTGCCAGCACGACCGTGACCGGGAACATAAAGCTGGTCACCACTGCGATGGCCGCAGCCAGAAAGGTGGTGAGCATGTACAGCCAGATGACCGTGCCGAAGCGGCGGTCCAGCTTGGAAGAGCCCTGTGCCAGAGCACTTGCCACGATCACGAACACCAGCACCGGGGCGATGCCCTTCAGTGCACCAACGAACAGGCTGCCCAGTTCACCCACCCAGCCTGCACCGGGGGCCACCAGAGCCAGCACCGCACCGATGATCAGACCGATCAGGATGCGAACGATCAGGCTGATGCCGTTGTAGCGGGCAACTGCCTTGTTCAACGTTTTCATATAGACACTCCTCTTTCCTATTGTACGCCATTGGCGCACAGTTTCCTGTCTCTTACACGAGGACGGGTGTTATTATAGCACACACGGCAGAGAAATGAAAGCATTTTCAGACATTTTTCGTTCACAAATTTGCGTTCAGGTCGGTGTCCATGGGGTTTTTCCGTTGATCTGTATTTGTGACAAGGACAGATTTAACCGTTTGCGGCTTTGTTCTCTCCGTCACCGTCGAGCGGCGCAGGGCGGAGCGGGCAGGGGCAAACAAAAAAGTCTGCGTGCGCAGTCCTGCAAGGCAGGCTCTGCATCCGCAGACCGGGGCTCTTTGGGGGTGTATTCTGTTTTCAGCGCAGCGGCTGGGTGGGCGCAAGCTTCTGGTAGGCAAAGCGGGGCGAGCCATCCCGCACATGGATGACGCCGCAGCGGGTAAAGCCGTTCTGTTCCAGCAGATGCTGCATGATCTTGTTATCGGCATGGGTGTCCGCACGCAGGCTCTGGCAGTGCTCCAGACTCCAGTCCAGCACGGCCTTGCCCACCCCCTTCTGTTTACCGGCCGATGCCAGACGGTGCACCGTGCCATAGGGCAGGGTATCGTCCAGCCACTGACCGTCCTCAATGACGGCGTAGGTGGGGTCCGTTCCCAGAATAAAGGCAAACACGGCCTCGATCTGGCCGTTGACCACATAGAGGAACAACCGGTTCGAGTCGATATCCTCCTCCAGCAATTCCTGCGGCGGGAAATCATCCCCCCACTGGGTCGGGTTGCCAGATGCCTTCATGACTGCACGTGCATGGGCGTAGATCTTCAGGATCTGGGGCAGATCCCCTCTCACTGCTCCACGAAACATTCATTCCACCTCTTTCGACAGCGCCGCACCGATGCGGCTAGAATGGTTCTATTGTACTCCATTTTTCCATAAAAATCCAGTTTTTTGCATCGATCTGCCATAAAACGTTCTGAAACGACAAAACAGGGCACGGCGTCTGCTGTGCCCTGTTTTGTCTGGTCAGGCTGTGGTTCATGCACTGGTGCGGGTATGGCCCGTGCGCACCAGCCGGTATTCCCGGGGGCTGAGACCGTAGCGCTCGTGGAACAGGCGGTAGAAATAGCTGGTGTTCTCGTAGCCCACCAGAGAAATGATCTGCTGGATGTTCATGTCGCTGCGGCGCAGCAGGCGGGCAGCGGTCTCCATACGGTGCTTTTGCAGCAATTCCTTATAGGTGCGGCCGGTCTCGGCACGCACGCACTCGCTGACGTATGCCAGCGAAACGCCATACTCCCGCGCCACGTTGGAAAGGCTGGCTTCCCGGTAGTTCTGGGTGATCTCTTTCAGTGCCGCCTGCACCAGCGCTTCGCGGCTGACCGTTCCGGCCCTGACTTCCGGCAGGATAGGATTCGTCTGTGTCATCTGCGTTTCCTCCGTAAAGGGTGCGGCGGGCGGGGACTGGGGGATGTCGGACGCCCGCCGCACAGGGAATGGCGGCTCCTGCCGCCCTACACCTCAGATACGAACCGACGCACCAGAATATTGCAGAAAGCTAAAAAATTTTTAGTCAATTTTCGTCCTGCAGAAAAAGGCCGCCTCTGCACAAGGCAGAAACGGCCTTTTTCAGGAGAAATAAAGAAAACACGAACCCTCAAAAATGAGGAAGGGAAATGCTCAGAACATGCTCTCGTCCTTATAGCAGCCAGTGCGCACAAACTGCACCCACTCGGCCACATTCACAGCGTGGTCGCCGATGCGCTCCAGATACTTGATGACCATCAGCAGATCCAGCGCTGCATCCACCTTTCCGGGGTCTTCGGCGATCTCCTGCGCCAGCTGATGCTTGATGGCGTTGAAATCGTAGTCCACCGCGTCGTCTGCGGCAATGACCTTGCGCGCCGCCAGCTCATCTTCGGCCATCAGGGCGGCAAGGGCATCCAGGATCATCTGGTGAGCCTTTTTGCCCATGGCAATGGCCTGACTTACCGCCGGGTCGCCCTCTTTGCGGACGGTGACAAGGTGGGGGATGATCTCGGCGATGTCGGCGGCATGGTCGCCGATGCGCTCGATGTCCGTGACCACCTTCATGGCCGTGGAGATGCGGCGCAGGTCGCCCGCCACCGGCTGCTGACGCAGCAGCAGGGTCATGCAGCGGTGCTCGATGTCCCGCTCCATGTTGTTGATACGGGCGTCCCCCTTCACGATGGCCGCAGCTGCATCGGCGTCAGCGACGCAGAGCGCTTCCAGAACGTTCTCCACGGCATCGGCAGAGTTGCGGCCCATTTCGGTCAACGATTCTTTCAGCGATTCCAGATCGGTGTCGTACTGTTTACGGATACTCATAGCTGTTTCCTCCTTTAACCGAACCGACCGGAAATGTAGTCCTCGGTGCGTTTATCCTGCGGTGCGCTGAAGATCTGCGCCGTGGGGCCCACTTCCACCAGCTCGCCCAGCAGGAAGAAGGCGGTGCGGTCGCTGATACGGGCCGCCTGCTGCATGTTGTGGGTAACGATGACCACCGTGTAGTTCTTCTTCAGCTCACTCATCAGCTCTTCCACCTTCATGGTGGAACCGGGGTCCAGTGCGCTGGTGGGCTCATCCATCAGCAGCACTTCGGGCTTCACCGCCAGTGCACGGGCGATGCACAGACGCTGCTGCTGTCCGCCGGAAAGGCCCAGCGCGCTCTTTTTCAGGCGGTCCTTCACCTCGTCCCACAGGGCAGCGCCCCGCAGCGAGCTTTCCACCAGCTCGTCCAGCTCAGCCTTATTGCGTACGCCGTGCAGCTTGGGGCCGTAGGTGATATTGTCGTAAATGCTCATGGGGAAGGGATTGGCCTTCTGGAACACCATGCCCACCCGGCGGCGCAGGTCGGTAAGCTGCATTTCCCGGGCAAAGATGTCCTCGCCCTTCAGCCGCACATCGCCTTCAATGCGCACATTCGGCACAAGGTCGTTCATGCGGTTGAGGGTCTTTAAAAAGGTGGATTTGCCGCAGCCGGAAGGGCCGATGAGAGCGGTGATCTCCCGCTCGCCCACGTCCAGCGAGATACCTTTCAGCGCTTTGAAGTCGCCGTACCAGAGGTTCAGGTCTTTTGCCGATATCACCGGCACATTCGTGTTTTCCATAGAGTACCTCATTGTTGAATTGGAACGAACCCTCTCAGTCACGCCTGACGGCGTGCCAGCTCCCCCGAAGGGGGAGCTTTTTCCACTTTCGGCTCACTCCGCAAGAGCTCCCCCCTTTGGGGGAGCTGGCATTGCGAAGCAATGACTGAGAGGGTTTCTTCTCTTTTTTACTGTTTCTGTTTCAGCTTAGTCTTTGCCAGCCGCGCCGCAAGGTTGATGGCCAATACCAGCACCAGCAGCACTGCACCGATGCCCCAGGCCGAAGCGAAGTCGCCGTCCTCAAAGGCACGCAGGTACAGCAGCACCGACAGGGTGGCACCGTTGGAGGTGTAGGCTTTGGCCACGCTCTTGGCAATGACCTCTGCGGCACCGGCGGTGAAGAGCAGGGCGGCACTTTCGCCCACGATGCGGCCCACAGCCAGAATGCAGCCGGTCACGATGCCGTCGATGCTGCAGGGCAGCACGATGGTGCGGATGATGTGCCACTTGCCTGCACCCAGACCCATGGCACCCTCCCGGTAGCCCTGCGGCACCGTCTTGAGGGATTCCTGCGTGGTGCGGATGATGGTGGGCAGGTTCATGACCACCAGCGTGAGTGAACCGGACAGCAGACAGGTCTGGAAGCCCAGCGCCTGACTGAACACCAGCATACCCACCAGACCGTAGATGATGCTGGGGATGCCCGCCAGCGTTTCGTTGGTGAACTCGATGACCTCGATGAGCCGCCGGTTGGAGGCGTACTCGGTCAGGTAGACCGCCGCGCCCACGCCCAGCGGCAGTACGATCAGTAATGTCAGTACAATGACATACAGTGTGTTGAGGATGGCAGGCAGGATGCCATCGGTCTTTTTCAGCACACTGGCGGTGGTGGAAAGGAATTTCCAGCTGATGTGGGGGATGCCCCGCACCAGTACCATGCCGATGATACCGGCCACCAGCACCATCACCAGCACGGCGCTGGCCCAGACCAGTGCGGTCATGACCCGGTTCCACATCTGACGGGAAGGCGAAAGGCCCTTATTCATCCCGGCTTCCTCCCTTCAGCACAACATTCAGCACAACATTGATGATCATGATAAAGACGAACAGCACCAGCGCGATGCTGAACAGCGCCTGCCGCTGCAGACCGCCGGCATAGCTCATCTCCTTGGCGATGGCGGTGGTCAGGAAGGTGACGCTGCGGAAGGGACTGTCCGGCATGTTGGGGCTGTTGCCTGCCACCATCATCACCGCCATGGCCTCGCCGATGGCACGGCCGATGCCCAGCACAACGCCTGCGGCAATGCCGCTTTTGGCTGCCGGGATGCTGATCTTGAACCACGTTTCGGCGTCGGTGGCACCCAGTGCCAGACTGCCCTGCTCATACTCCGGCGGCACGGCATTCAGCGCCGTGACCGACACGGACACGATGCTGGGCAAGATCATGATGGAAAGCACCACGATGGCGCTCAGCAGGCAGGCACCGGAAGCCTTGCCGAAGGTCTTTGCCACGGCAGGCACCAGCACCTGCATGCCCAGCAGGCCGAACACCACGCTGGGGATGCCGGACAGCAGCTCGATGGCGGTGACCACCACGGTGCGCAGCTTGGGGTCGGCGGCCTTGGAGAGGAACACCGCCGTCAGCAGGCCGATGGGCACACCGATGATGGCAGCGCCCAGCGTGCCATAGATGCTGGACAGGATAAAGGGCAGGATGCCGAACAGCGGCTGGGCCGCCGTGGAGGCCCACTTTGTGCCGAACAGGAATTGGAACAGACCGATCTTGTGGATGGCCGGCACGCCGGAGATCACCATGTACACCGAGATAAGTACCACGCAGCCCACCGCCAGCATACCGCACAGGAAGAAGATGAAGTTCATCACCGCTTCCAGCCATTCGGCGGGGGTGCGGGGCAGCCGCACCCGGCTCAGATAGGATTTTTTGTTCATAGCGGAGATCCTTTATAAAAGCCGCGTCGGCCCGCAGAAACGGCAGCCCGACGCGGCAGCTCTGTGTATTTGTCAGCGGCTTTGCCCTCTCAGTCTCGGCACTTCGTGTCTCGACAGCTCTCCCAAAGGGAGAGCCTCTGGCGAAACCGGAGACTTTGCATGGACTGCCAAGGCCTCTCACTTTGGGAGAGGTGGCATTGCGCAAGCAATGACGGAGAGGGCGAGCCCGCTAACCGTTACTCGTTCACCGGCACAGCGCCTGCGGTGCGGATGAGGTCGGCAGCGTCCTTGCTGGTGGCAAAGTCCACAAAGGCCTGTGCCTGCTCCGACAGGGTCACGCTCTTGTTGGTGACGAACACGAAGGGACGCTGGATCTTGTAGCTGCCATCCTTGACGGTATCCTCGCTGCACTCCACACCCTCCACGGTGACCATGGCAACGGTGTCGCCCACAGCGGACAGGGAAGCGTAGCCGACGGCCAGAGGGTTGGCCTCCACAGCGCTGATGACAGCGCCGGTGGCGGTCAGCTCCTGTGCGTACTTGCAGCTGTCCTTCACGTCCACGATGCTCTCAAAGCCATCACGGGTGCCGGAACCGGCCTCGCGGCCCACCAGAACGATCTCGCCGTCGTCGCCGCCCACATCCTTCCAGTTGGTGATCTCGCCGGTGAACATCTGCTTCAGCTGGTCTACGGTCAGGTCTGCCACCTTGCTGGCCTTGTTGACAACGATGGCGATGCCGTCCAGAGCCACGATGGTGCCGTCCACGTCGTTCTTCTCGTCGTCCTTCAGGGCGCGGGAGGACAGGCCGATGTCCAGCGTCTTATCGGTAGCACCGGTGATGCCTGCGCCGGAACCGGTGGGGTCGTAGCTGACGGTAACACCCGGCTCCACCTCGGCAAAGCCCTCGGTCAGGGCAGCGATGACGTTCTTCATAGAGGTAGAACCGCCGGTAGCCACATTGCCGGACAGGGTGCCTGCAGCGGTCTCAGCAGCGGCAGAAGAAGAGGTGGACTCTGCAGCAGAGGATGCCACAGTGGAAGAGGCTGCGCCGCCGCAGGCGGTCAGAGCCATCGCTGCAGCAGCAGCGCCGCAGACAGTGATAAACGAACGACGAGTGATCTTTTTCATAACCCTTTTCCTCCAATAAATGCCGGAATGCAGTTCCGGCCGATGTTTTCTTGTTTCTCTGTGTTTTCCTTGGGAACGGCCTTATTGTACCGCACCGCCATGCGCGCTGCGACCATGTACGCGCAAAATGGAGGTAAAGCTTTGCACACCGTTTTTGCGGGCGTGTCAGCTCTGTGTAAAGCCGGGATGAAAAACCTGCACTCGGATTTTACAAACAGAATAAATATGCCGAAAATACCATTTTCTGGCTGGGCAAAGTGACAAAAAAAAGAAGGCGCCCTCCATGGAGCGCCTTCTGCTCAGCAGTATTTTGTTCCGTCCGGGCAGTAGAACTGCACGTACTTCTGCCACTCGGTCTCGCTGATGGTGCGGCGGTAGCAGTCCACCAGTGCATCCACGGCCTGCCGGTCCGCAAAGGTACCGGCACCCGGGCAGTCCAGCACCAGAATGCGGAACCATGCATCGAACAGATGCTCGGTGAAGCCGGAGTCCCGGGCCCCGCACCGGGCATAAAAGCCCAGCCGCCGCACCGCCATTGTCTCGTCCTCCGCCTTATCCGGGCATTCGGCCTCAATAAGGATGGCCTGTGCACCCCGCTCGTGCTGCGGCAGGTCGGCCAGCAGCTGCGCGCCCAGCCCTGCAGCACGGTATTCCGGCAGCACGGCAAAGTAATCCAGCTGGCTCACCCTGCTGCCCGCCGGGCGCACCATGAGCAGGTACGCCGCCAGTGTTTCGCCGTCGAACACGCCCCATGTGTGGGCTGTGCCGTTGGCTTCGCTGTTCAGGATCATGCTCAGGGGCTTGAGCTCCGTGGGCGGGAAGTCCCGCCGCATTTCGTCCAGATAGACCCGCGTCAGCTCTTTTTCGTTCAGTTTCCGCCAGTTGTACGTTTTGCTCATTGCTTTCTCCTCCCGGGCAGGTGCGCCCTGTTTTGCTGCTTCCAGTATAGCATACTCCGTACAGGAACGCAAAAAAGCCGCCGGGAGCGGACAGCTGAGTCCCGTCTCCCGGCGGCAGTTTTATGATGGTGCGGGATCAACCAGTCTCCCGCATCGGGTCAGATGGAATGCCTTGTGTTACAGCATCTTCTTCAGCTCGTCGTACACGAACTGGACCTTGGTGCCGATGATCACCTGGCAGGCAGTCTTGCTGGGACGGATGACACCGGCAGCACCAGCAGCCTTGACGGCCTTCTCGTCCACCTTGGCGTTATCCTTGACCTCAAAGCGCAGACGGGTTGCGCAGTAGCCAACGTCCTTCACGTTCTCCTTGCCGCCAACAGCAGCCAGAACAGCGGAAGCAACTTCGGTGTAGTTGTTGTTTGCCAGAACGACCTTCTTCTCGGACTCTTCGTCCTCGTCCTCACGGCCGGGGGTCTTCAGGTCGAACTTGGTGATGGCAAAGTAGAACACTGCGTAGAACACCACGAAGGCTGCGATGCCCAGAGGAATGATCATCCAGGTCTTGGCAGCTGCGGGCAGGGAAGCGGAGAACACCAGGTCGGTAGCGCCTGCAGAGAAGCAGAAGCCAGCACGGAAACCGGAGTAGTAGGTGATGATGGTGAAGATGCCGTACAGAGCAGCGTACACAACGTACAGCGGGAAGCACAGGAACATGAAGCCGAACTCGAAGGGCTCGGTAACGCCGCAGACGAATGCGCAGATTGCAGCAGACAGAACCAGACCGATGGCGGCCTTCTTGTTCTTAGCGGTCTTGACCATAGCCAGAGCAGCGCCCAGGACACCGAACATCATGCAGGGGAAGAAGCCGGACATGTACATACCAAGGCTCCAGCCCACATCAGCAGAGGTCTCGCCAGCCCAGAAGTGGGACAGGTCGCCCAGACCGATGGTGTCGAACCAGAACACGTTGTTCAGAGCGTGGTGCAGGCCGGTGGGGATCAGCAGGCGGTTCAGGAAGGCGTAGATGCCAGCGCCGATGCCGCCCATGCCAGCGATGCCGTTGCCGATTGCGACCAGAGCGTCGAAGATGACGGGCCAGACGAACAGCAGAACAACGGACACCAGAATGGAGATCAGACCGGTAGCGATTGCAACGAAGCGCTTGCCGGAGAAGAATGCCAGCCAGTCAGGCAGCTGGATATCCTTGAACTTGTTGTAGCAGGCAGCGCCCACAACAGCGGCCAGAATGCCGATGAAGGAGTTGCCGGCGACTTTCTGGAAGGCGATGTAGGTAGCAGTGCCTTCTTCCAGGTGACGGACCATGCCGACCACACCGGGGTTCAGCAGCTGCTGCATCATCAGGAAGCTGACCAGACCGGCCAGACCTGCGGTGCCGTCGTTATCAGCAAGGCCGACAGCGGCACCAATGGCAAACAGCCATGCCATGTTATCGATCAGAGCGCCGCCTGCCTTGACCAGCAGGAAGCCAACGGTGTAAGCTGCACCGGAGGTTGCAGCACCGGGAACGCCCATAACGCCCGGAGCAAGGGCATAACCGAGACCCATCAGGATGCCGCAGATCGGCAGGACCGCGACGGGGAGCATCAATGCTTTGCCCAGTTTCTGGAGAGACTTCATCATAAAGCACATTCCTCCTTAAGAAATGTTTGTGTTTACAGACGCCTCTGGTTGTCGGCCGTCCATAATTCCGTAATAGAATAGTAACATATTTTTGAAAGAAAAGAAAGCCCCTTTCTCATTTTTTCTATCAAAATGCGTCAAAAGTCCTTATTTACCGGCTTTATGGTCAACAATTTTTGGCTTTTCCGCACGCGCACCGTCTTTATGTTGAAAATTCTTTTCTTTTTGCGTACATTTTGCCCAAAGGCTTGCATCCCACAGCCGAATCGGGTACTATACTATTATAAGAAAAGCCGGGAACCGAAGGAGGTTTACTTTATGGAATGGACTGATATCCGCCTGACCGTGGCTAAGGCCGATGCCGACAACGCCGAAGCCGTTGCCACCATGATCGCCGAGGGCGGTATTTATATCGAAGACTACAGCGACATCGAGCAGCAGGTGGCCGAGATTGCCCATGTGGATCTGATCGAGCAGGAGCTGCTGGACAAGCCCCGCGACACCGTTATCATCCATATGTATCTGGAGCCGGGCGCTTCCCCCGTGGAGACGCTGGCCCTCATTGCCGCCCGCATGGAAGCCGCCGGCATCGCCTACACCGCAGAGACCGAGGGCGTGGAGCAGGAGGACTGGCAGAACGGCTGGCGCAAGTATTATCACCCTCTGGAGATCGGCAAACGGCTGGCGGTGGTGCCCTCGTGGCAGCAGTACGACACCGACCGGGTAAAGCTGATCCTTGACCCGGGCCTTGCCTTCGGCACCGGCGGCCACGAGACCACCAGCCTGTGCATGGAAGCGCTGGACGAGCGGGTGACCGGCGGCGAACGGGTGCTGGACATCGGCACCGGCAGCGGCATCCTTGCCATTGCGGCGCTGAAGCTGGGCGCTGCCGTGGCCGAGGGCGTGGACATCGACCCTGTGGCGGTGCGCACCGCCGGGGAGAACGCCGCCCTGAATGGCGTGCAGGACAAGCTGACCGTGCTGGTGGGCGACCTTTCGGACAAGGCCAGCGGCAAATACGACATCATCACCGCCAACATCGTGGCCAACGCCATCCTGTCTCTGGCCCCCGCCGTGCCGGGCCTGATGGCAGAGGGTGCCACCTTTATTGCCAGCGGCATCATCGACAGCCGCAGGGACGAAGTGATCGCAGGTCTGGAAAAGGCCGGCCTTGCCGTTGTGGAAGTGAAGGAGAAGCGCGGCTGGGAGTGCATCGTCTGCAAGAAAGCGTAAGGAGAACCCTCTCAGGCGCTGACGCGCCAGCTCTCCCGAAGGGCGAGCTATAAGATGTAAAAGGATTGATAAAATGCCGCACCGTTATTTTACCACCGAGATCTCTGACGGCACCGCCACCCTGCGCGGGGCCGATGCCCACCATCTTGCCCGCGTGATGCGCGCAAGGCTGGGCGATACTGTCATTCTATGCGACGGCAACGCCGTGGAATACACCGCCACCATCACCGGCTTCGGGGATGAGTGCGTAGAATTTTCGGTGGAGCCGGGCTATCCCAGCGCCGCCGAACCCGGCGTGGAAGTGACCCTGCTGGCCGGTTATCCCAAGCAGGACAAGCTGGAACAGATCATCAAGCACGGGGTGGAGCTGGGCGCAGCCCACTTCATCCCCTTCTTCAGCCGGTACTGCGTGGCCGCGCCCAAAAAAGAGGAGCAGAAGAACGAGCGCTACAACCGCATTGCAGCGGAAGCCGCCAAGCAGTGCGGCCGGGGCGTTCTGCCGGATGTGGCCCTGCCGCTGCCGAACTTCGGGGCCGTGTGCCGCACCTTTGACCAGTATGACCTTGTGCTGTTCTGCTACGAGTGCGGCGGCGCGCCCCTGCGCCAGCTGCTGGCCGAGACCGCGCCTGCCGACGGCAGAAAGCGGAAAATTGCCATCGTGACCGGAGCCGAGGGCGGCTTTGCCGCCGAGGAAGCCGAAATGGCCGCAAAGGCCGGTGCCAGAACGGTGGGCCTTGGCCCCCGCATCCTGCGGTGCGAGACCGCCCCGCTGGCGGTCCTTGCGTCCGTCATGACCCTGACCGGGGATCTGGAATAACCGGGGCTCCGGCGGGCGGCGCACCTTCCATAAAAGAAAAATTCTGACCTACGGGTTCGGGAAAGTCTGCGGGCTTTCCCGGGCCCATTTTTTTGCCCCGTATAAAGATCTCCCGGATTTTTGTGCAGCTTTGCCCTGTCATTCTGCCGCAAATTTTCAGCTTATTTTGTACTTGTTTTACAAAATTGCTACCCCCCCCCCTGAAAATTCAGCATTTTGTCTTGACATTCTCCACGGCACAGCACTATACTTGTGCCGCAAAGAGACGCCGGGCATGAAAATGCGCAGCTATGTGATTTTATGCGCCGAAATCCCGGTTTTTGCCGGTTTTCGGTATCGTTCCCGGTAACGTTCACGGCAACGTTCGCGTCTCTGTAAGTTTTTATGTTTGGAGGGTTTTGCAATGAGGAAAAACGTGAAAAAACAGCTTGCCTTGCGGGTGCTGTCCACAGCGGTTCTGATGGCCATGGTCTCGTCCATCGCCACAGCGGCGTTTGCAGAAAAATACGACCTGAACACGGGCAGTGTGACGGTAGAGACCAAAGATAACGGCACCACCTATGTGACGCAGGAGAACACAGATATAAAAGTGCGCCCAGACACTACCGGCGTCACCATCACCAGCGACGGCCGTCAGACTTCAAATACCATCACGGTGGAGACGGCAAAAGATCAGACTACCAATGTGACCTTGCAGGATGTGTTTATCAACCGGGAAAGGGCTTCTGACAGCGATGCCAAGGCTGCGCTGACCGTGAAGGGCGATGGCAAAACCAACATTGAGCTGAACGGGAACAACACGCTGTCCAGCACCGGTGCCCACGCCGGTCTGGAAAAGACCGATGCCGAATGCTCCGGCACGCTGACCATCACGGACGATAAGAATGACGATGGCTCTGAAAAAGAAGAGAAAGACAAGTACGGCTATTCTACCGGCGGCGATACCGGTACGCTGGCTGTAGTAGGCGGTGGCAATGGCGGTGCCGGCATCGGCGGACAGGGCGAAATAGAGTCTGATGCCTCCAACATCATCATCACCGGCGGAAATATTCGTGCAGGCTATATTCCCAAGGGATGCGAGTATAGTTATCATTCGGGCGCCGGTGCGGGCATTGGCGGCGGTGCTGGTATTGGAAATGGCACCAACATCACCATCACCGGCAATGCCGATGTGGATGCCTATGGCCGTTACTATGCCGCCGGGATCGGCGGTGCCTTCTACGGTCGCAAGAAAGGCGAAGACGGCAAATGGTACACTGCAGGAGGAAATGGTGAAAACATCACCATCTCCGGCAATGCCAAGGTTACCGCTCGGGGTTGGGATGCTGCCGGGATCGGCGGTGCTGAATATGGAGCCGGAAAGAACATCCAGATCAAAGACCACGCCGATGTGCATGCCTACGCAGGTGGAAACGGAGCCGGTATTGGCGGTGGTCGTGGCTGCGGCGGTGAGGTGAGCATTTCCGGCAATGCCACCGTCTTTGCACAAGGGAATAACGGCGGTTCCGGCATCGGTTCCGGCGATTACAACTGCAATGCGGTCGCCCCGGAGCGCAGGGATACTACCGTTACGATCTCGGACAACGCCAATGTGACCGCCGTTGGCGATGCTATTTCTGCAGGCATCGGAAACGGTAATGATCATAGGAATGTTGGCAAGACGGATATCATCATCACCGGCGGTACGGTCAATGCTATTTCCGGTTCTTTTTCTTCTGCGATTGGCGGCAGCAAAGACTACAAAGACGGTAGCCCGGCGCAGGATGTCACCGTTACCATCAACGGCACCACAGGCAACACCACCATCAATGCTTCCTGTGTGAATAATATAGAAAGTGCTATTTCTAAGGGCAACGGCACTGCGGACATCATCGGCTATGATGCGGACGGTGTTTCTCCTTTTGGTGAGGACCACAGTGTCGTGGTCCGGATGTATAAAAAGGGCACCTGCACGCTCGAAGACGAAGACTACGACGAGAATACCCACCGTTATAACAGAATCAATTATAACCTCGGTGAGCTTTACCAGACCGTCCACAACCGCAAGTACATGGACGAGAACCCCAAAATTGACACCAGCAACCTGAAGGATGATGACCTGCATGACTGGAAGCTGGTGGGCGAGGTCGTGGAGCCTACGCTGGAAAAGGACGGCTATGCAGACTACATCTGCCGCATTGACAAGTGCGGCCAGACCAAGCGTGTGGTGCTGCCCAAACTGACCCCGGAGGAATCCGGCAGTGTCGAAATGCGCGAGGTCGGCGTGATCTTCTGGGATGCCGCCGCACAGGCTGCCCCGGCAGCCCTGCAGGGCAAGGTGCTCTCGGCAGATGAGCAGACCGCAACGGCAGAAAAAGCACAGGTCGAGTCTCTGCTGGCAGACAAGGCAAACTGGAAGCTGGCGGAGGACGTGGGCGATTTGATGATCCACCCTGCTGCAGACGCTGCGGGCACGGTCTATGAGCAGGCCGTGAAGGCGAGCGGCTGCCAATATTACGTCATCGCCAACGTGACGGCACAGTAAACACTGCCTCCTCTGCCGTGCTGACCGCAAGCGGTGCAAACTGGCTGGCGGTGGTGGGCACTGCTCTCAGCGGCATGTTCCTGCTGGCCGCAGGCTTTGTGCCGGACCGCAAGAACCGCCGCATGAACTGAGGAACCATTTTTAAAAGCCATCTCCTCCTGCTGTGCATTCCGCAAGCTGCACGGCAGGTTCCCCAAACAAAGGGGGCTGCTGCACACATCCATGCGTGCAGCAGCCCCTGTTTTTATTTGATCTCTGCTTCCCGCAGAGCTTTCTTCACGTTCAAAAGGTTCTGCGGGCTCACCGAGAAGCTGCGCAGGCCCAGCTGCAGATACTGCACCGTGTTGGCCGGGTTGCCCACCGCAAGGCCGCAGATGGTCACCGGCACATCCCGTTCTCTGGCGGCGTCCATCACCATGGTGATGAGCTTTTTCATGGCGCTGCTGGCCGGGCGGTAGTAGTGCTCCGCGCTGGCAAGCTCACGGTCGGCGGCATGGGTGTACTGGGTCAGGTCGTTGGTGCCGACCACAAGAAAATCGACCCCGTGCGCCACGAACTCCTCCGCCGTCAGGCAGGCGGCAGGCACACTGAGCATCACGCCGAACTTGGTATCCTCCTTGAAGGGCACGCCCCGCTCCCGCAGATGCTCCCGGCAGCGCTCCACCACGCGCATGGCGGCGTCCCAGTCCTCCACCGTCGTCACCATGGGGAACATCACCTGCAGCGGGCCCCGGGCGGCGGCGCGCATCAGCGCGCAGAGCTGCGTCTCGAACTGGCGGGGCTGGCGCAGGCTGTTGCGGATGCCCCGCAGCCCCAGCTTGGAGGACTGCAGGCCCTGATAGGCATCGGAAATGGTGCGGTCTGAGCCAAAGTCGAAGGTGCGCACGGTCACCTGCCGGCCCTGCGCCGCCGCCAGACAGGAGCAGTAGAAGAAATACTGCTCCTGCTCGTCCAGAATGCGGCCCGGCAGCATCATGTAACCGGTGCGCAGCAGGCCCACGCCCTGTGCGCCGGACTGCATGGCCGTGTCGATGTCCTCCGGCCCAAAGCAGTTGGCCAGCAGCTCAAAGGGCTGGCCGTCCTTTGTCCTGTTGGGCAGAGCATACAGCTGCCCCATCTCTTCGTTCTCCCGCTGCAGCTCACAGATGCGGGTCTCGGCCTGCTGGCGGGCGGCAGCGTCCGGGTCCAGCGTGCACTGGCCCCCGGTGGCGTCCAAGATCACGGTGCGGCCGTCGCAGTCGTCCAGAAAATCCCGGCCCACCTGCACGATGCCCGGGATGTTCATTGCCCGGGCAATGATGGCCGCGTGGCTCTGGCCGCTGCCCTCTGCCGTGATGATGCCTAAAATCATGCCGGAGGGCACGCTGAACAGGTCGGTGGGCATCAGCCGCTCTGCGGCAAGGATCACCGGGTGGTCCAGCGCCAGCCACATGCGGGGGCGGTTGGTGATGATGTTGATGACCCGCCGGGTGGCGTCCAGAATATCCACGCTGCGCAGCTGCATGTAGGGGTTATCCTTCATGTTGGCCAGCTGGTCGGCGTAGCGCTGGCCCACCTGATTCATGGCCGCAGCGGCGCCAACACCCGCATTGATGCAGAAACGCACCTCGTTCATCATGCCCTCATCGTCCAGCATCATGCTCTGGAACTGGAAGATGGCCTGCTCGCTGGGCGCAGCGCGGTCTGCCATGGATTCCAGCTCGTCCTGCGCGGTGCGGATGGCATCGGTGAGCAGCTGCAGCTCCCGGGACGGTTTAAAGGGGCCAACGGTCGTGGTCTCCACATGGTGCTCCAACCGGCTCACCTGACCCAGCACAAGGCCCGGCGAGGCACAAAAACCTTTATAGATCTTCATTCTGGTTCACCTCCGGCAAAAGTTCCGCTTCCGGCGCGGTCAGGGTGTGCCAGACCAGCGCCTGCAGAAAGGTATTGGGCAGCAATGCCGCCAGCACAGCCCGCGCCGCATCGGCGCTGCCCTCAAACAGCGGTGCAAAGCTCTGCATCCGTGCCTGATCGCACTTTGCAAGGAACGCATCGCACAGGGTATGGGTGGTATAGTAGCCGGTAGGGCTCACGCCCACATCCTCGGCGGCAGCTTCCAGCGGGGCAAGGTCCGCATCCTTCATGTTGGCCAGCAGCAGGGCGGCGTCCGCCGTCAGGGTGACGGGGTATTTCTCCCGCACCTGCTTTTGCACCCGCTCAAATTTTGCATGGAAAGCAGCAGCGTCCGCGCAGCTCTGGGCGTCACAGGAGACCGCATAGGCGCACCCCCGCAGATATCCCATAGCGCGGCGGGTGTCGTAGTAGCCCAGCTCGATGTTGCGGCGGGCAGTGTCCGGGTCAAAGTGCAGGATGTCCCCCAGCTCCCAGTAGCTGCGCACCATGACGGTGGGCAGGCCGGTGAGGTTCGGGCGGGTGATGCCCACCCCCTCAAGGTCTACGCACACCAGCTCCTCTGCGCCCATCCGTTTGGCAAGGCCGGTGGGCATGTTGTCGCTGTAGCCGCCATCCAGAAACTTGACCCCGTCAATCTCCCGCGCCCGCAGAGCAGGGAAGCAGGCGGCGGAGGCCATCAGGTAGTCCTTGACCTTTCCTGCCGGGATCTCGTCCAGCGTCAGCTCCCGGGCCTTGAGGCCCCGCTGCTCCACCGTGACAAGGCCAAAGCGGGTGGGTGCGGCGCGCAGAGCATCCTCGTCCAGCACCCGCTCCACGATCTCCTCCAGCGGGGTCACGTCCATGCCGCCGGCCTTCACCACACTGCGCAGGAACTGGTGCAGGGCCGAGAGGTCGGCATCCTCTTCCGGCAGCTCCATCACGTCCTTGCTGCGGATGCTCAGCCACATGTCCCGCGCCGTTTCGTACTGGTCCAGCACGAACATGGCACCGTTCAGGCTGCCCACACTGGTGCCGGTGATGATCTGCGGGTGCCAGTCCAGCTCCATCAGCGCGCGCCACACACCCACCTGATAGCTGCCGCGGGCACCGCCGCCGGCCAGCACCAGAGCCCTGCACGGGACACTGCGTTCTTCCATTGCCTCCGCCTCCTTTGATTGGTTCCGGTTTTGTTCAGATTATAGCATATTTCCGGAGAAATTTCTCCCTTTTTTTGTAAATTGAAGGCTTTCTCCCGGCTAAGAAACATGGTATACTTGTCAGGATACTTTAAAGGAGGCATTCTCATGCACTGCAGCCAATGGATCTTTGATATGGACGGTACCCTGACCGACAGCATGACCGTGGTATGGGAGGGTGCGCCGGACGCCCTGCTGCGCCGCTACGGCCGCACGCCCCGGGCCGACCTGCGTGCCACCCTGCTGAACATGGGGATGCAGGAAGGCGCACGGTACCTGATCCGGGAATACGATCTGCCGCTGACCGAGGAGAGCTACTTTGCCGTGATGCGGGAGGTGATCGCCGAGCTGTACGAGACCGTGGAGCTCAAGCCCGGCGTGCGCACGATGCTGGCAAAGCTGCAGGCCGAGGGTGCCCGCATGTGCATCTGCTCCAACACCTGGGCCGACCAGTGCCGCACTGTGCTCACCCGCCTTGGCATTGCCGGGTATTTTTCCTTCATCGTGGAGGCGCAGGGCGCGCTGCACAAGAGCCGCCCGGAAGTGTTCTTTGAATGCATGAGCCGTCTGGGCGGTGCAGACCCCGCCCGGTGTGCGGTGTGCGAGGATGCAGTGTACGCCGCTTCCACGGCGCACGGGGCCGGATTTTACGTTGTGGGCATCGCGGACCCCGCCTCTGCCGCCGACGAGCCGGAGATGCGCCGCATCTGCAGCCAGTTCCTCCCCCGGTGGGATGCGCTGGACTGGACCGCCGTGTAATAAAAAAGGGCCGCAGAGTGCGGTTCTTTTTCATATTAAAGGGGTATTACTCTTGCTTTTTGCCGTCAAGAAGAGTATGATATTATAAACAGGACTGTCCCAAGGGGGCAGTGCCCTCATTTTCCTGTTTTTGTAAGATATGTGAGAATACACCGTTTGATTTTCAAAATATAAAGGTATAATATCCGTAAAGAGGAGACCTTCCGTCATGAACAACCCACTCGTCAGCATTATCGTGCCAGTGTACAATGTGCAGAATAGTGTTGCCCGCTGCCTGGAGAGCATCTGTGCGCAGACGTGGAAGAATATCGAGATCATTTTGGTCAACGACGGTTCCAGAGATGAAAGCTTTTCGGTCTGTGAGCAGTTCCGCGAAAAAGACCCGCGTATCGTTTTGGTGGACAAGTCCAATTCCGGCGTGTCGGACACCCGCAACTGCGGCATGACCCTTGCATCCGGCAAGTACGTACAGTTTGTGGACAGCGACGATTATATCGAGCCTGATTTTACCGAGCGGCTGGTAACGGCCGCCGAGACCAACAATGCCGATCTGGTGATCGCCCCCTATTGGATGGTGATCCCGGCAAACTCCTGCAAGGCCGGTCAGGCTCTGGAAAACCTGCAGGAGAACCTTGGCATCGAGGAAAAGCGTCCCGATGATGTGCGCGAATACGGTTTTCTGCCCGAGGGCATCTATGACCGCGACACCTTTGCCCTGCGCCTGATGGAAAAGCCCGCATCCTTCTTCTACAGCGTTCTGTGGAACAAGCTCTACCGCCGCGACATCCTTGTGGACAACCATCTGCAGTTCACCAGCGAGGTGCGCTGGGCCGAGGATCTGGTATTCAATCTGGAATACATCCTGTACGCCAACGTATTCGTTTCCATTCCCAAGGCAGGCTACCACTATGTGCAGAACCCTCAGAGCATCTGCCACACCCAGATCAATCTGGCTTCCATCGTGCAGAACAAGCTGCAGGTGTTCCGCTACTACAAAGATCTTTACACAAAGCTGGGTCTGTACGACAAGGTGCAGCCGCAGCTGTACAAATTCCTGACCGCATTCTCGGAGAATGCCTATCCCGCCGGTTCGCCCCAGAAGATCATCATGGACATGGCCAACCGCTGGGGCTTTGGCGTTCTGGATGCTTCCGACAAGGAAAAGAAACGCCACGCCAAATCAGAGGCCTGAACTTCCGTACATGAGAAAGAGCTGCACAAGGCAGCTCTTTTTTGTTTGCCATTTTACCGGTCGGTCCAGCTGCGGACGGCCTCGCGCACCATGCCCTCCCGCCCGCGGGGGATAGGGATGCGCGCACCGCTGCTCATCTGCAGCTCGCCCGCCGTCAGCAGCCGGGCCGCCGCCAGATTGACCACATAGGAGCGGTGCGGCTGCAAAAAGCGGCCGTCCGCCAAAAGCGGCCTTGCCACCTCGGCAAAGGATACCCGCAGCGAAAGGGACATCACATCCTCCCCGCTGAGCAGGTGGAAACGCACCACATGGTGGGTGCACTCCAGATACTCGAGCTGGGCATAGGGCAGCAGCCGCAGGCCCTCGGCCGTGGCCACGGTGAGGGCCGGGCCATACTCCGGCTCGGTGGCGCGGGCCAGCAGGGCCGAAAGCTCCTGCTGATGCACCGGCAGCAGCAGATACTGCATGGCGTCCACCCGGAAGGCACTGTAGGCGTGGGCCGCCGTGCGGGCCGCAAAGGCCAGCGGAGCCCTGCGGCCCCGGCGGCGCAGCTCCGCAGCCGCCGAAAGCCCGGCCGGAGCCGCCACCGCTGCCAGCTCTATGAGATACAGGTCGAACCGCTCGCCCTCGGCGTCACGGCGCAGAAGCGCATCTGCGTCCGGCAGCTGCTGCACGATGCACGCATCCTGCCGCCGGGCAAAATATTCCATGCACTGGCGTTCCAGCCCGCTGCGCAGGGCCGCATCCGTGCTGCATACCGCAATGTGAAAGACCATCCGACATTCCCCTCTCCGCCAGCCGCCCGCCTTGATTTTTGCGCAGGGCTGGAGTATGATAAATGAAACCTCGCTGCACCGAAAAAACAGAAATGGAGACCATTGCCATGCCGGAACCCCTTGTCAGCATCATTGTGCCCGCCTATAACGCCGCAGGCTGCATTGCCCGCTGTGTGGAGAGCATCGTCTCCCAGAGCTATCAGGAGCTTGAGATCCTTCTGCTGAACGACGGCTCCAGGGATGACACCCTTGCCATCTGCCGGAAGCTGGCCGAAGCCGACCCCCGCATCCGGGTGATCGACAAACTGAACACCGGCGCAGCCGACACCCGCAGCTGCGGCCTTGCGCTGGCCAGAGGCGAGTACATCCAGTTCGCGGACAGCGACGACTATCTGCTGCCGGGCTGCACGGCAAACCTTGTGGCAGCTGCCCGGCGCAGCCGTGCCGACCTTGTGCTGGCCCCCTACCGGATGATGGTGCCCCGCAGAGACGGCGGCTATGACACCCGGGAATACAGCCTGCTGCCCGCTGGGGAGTACAGCAAGGTGGATTACCTGTGGCAGCTCACCGGCCATGCCGCCGCCTTTTACTACGGCGTGCTGTGGAACAAGCTCTACCGCCGCGACCTGATCCGGATGGCGCAGATCCGGTTTGAAAATGTCGTTTTCGCCGAGGATCAGCTGTTCAACACCCGGTATCTGCAGGCGGCGCAGCGGTTCGCCGCCATCGACGAGGCCGTTTACTGCTACATCCAGAACCCGCAGAGCGTCTGTCACACACAGGTGAGGGTGGCAGACATGCTGCGCCACCGTGACCGGATGTACCGCGCCTACCGGCAGATGTGCATTCAGCTGGGCGTGTATGACCGGTTCCGTCTGCGGCTGCGGGGCATCTACCTGAGCCTGTTTGAAAGCCCCCTGCCCAACGGCCCGGTGCAGCGGCTCTCCGACGCCGCTGCACGTACCCACAGCCGCATCTGAGAAAAGGAGACGCTATGGAATTTCCCCTTGTCAGTATCATCGTGCCCATGTACAACGCCGCAGACTGCATTGCCCGCTGTGTAAAAAGCATCTGTGCCCAGAGCTACAAAAGCATTGAGATCATCCTGCTGAACGACGGCTCCAAAGACGACACCCTCTCGGTCTGCCGTGCTCTTGCCGCTCAGGACCGCCGCATCGCGCTGGTGGACAAGCCCAATTCCGGCGCGGCGGACACCCGCAATCAGGGGCTTGCGCTGGCCCATGGCCGCTACGTCCAGTTCGTGGACAGCGACGACTGGCTGGCCCCGGACTTTACCGAAAAGCTCGTCACCGCCGCCGAGACCCACACCGCCGATCTTGTGATCGCGCCCTTCTGGATGGTGTATCCGAAGGACTACATGGAACACACCCGCCCGTGGGAAAAGGCGCTGGGCACCGTGCTCCGGCGCAACCCGCCCCGCACCCGGGCCTACGGCTATCTGCCCGCCGGGGTGTACACCGGGCAGGAGTACGCCCGGCAGCTGATCAAAAAGCCCAATACCTTTTACTACGGTGTGCTGTGGAACAAGCTCTACCGCCGGGATCTCCTTGCCGGGCACGGCATCCGCTTCCGGCAGGAGCTGTTTGCGGAAGATCAGCTGTTCAACACCGAATACCTGCGCTATGTGCGCACCGCCGTTTCCATCCCGGACATCGGCTACTATTACCTGCAGTGCAGCCAGAGCGTTTCCCACTCCAGAGTGACCACCGCCGATATCCTTCGGCTGCGGCGGCGGGTGATGGGCCTGTACAAGAGCATCTATACCGAACTGGGCATCTACCCGGAGACCCGGGCCGCCATTCTGCGCTCCGCTTTTGGCGAGAACGAGTTTACCCTGCCGCCGCTGGACACCCCGCAGGCTCATTCCTGCAGGCTGTAACCGGCTGTTTCCGCGGGCAAAACGGCGCACCGCTTTTCTGAGAACCACACACCCGGACTGCCGCTGTACAGCATCCGGGTGTTTTTGTTTTTATCCGGCTCAGCAGCCGATGGAGGCGCACTTTTCGGCCAGCCAGACCCGCTCTTCCGCGTTCAGGTGCGGGGCCAGCTTTGCAAACACCCGACGGTGGTAATCGTTCAGCCATGCAAGCTCGTCTTTGTCCAGCACACCGGGCAGGATGGGCGAGGTGGCAATGGGCACAAAGGTCAGCGGCTCAAAGCCCAGAAAAGTGCCGTACTGGTTATCCGCCTTGTGGATGCACACCAGCTCGTTCTCGATGCGGATGCCCACAAGGTCGGTCTCGTAGACGCCGGGCTCATCGGTGACCACCATGCCGGGACGCATCCGGGTGGTGTTGCGGCTGTTCAGGGCATGGGGGCCCTCGTGCACATTGCCCACAAAGCTGACGCTGTGGCCGGTGCCGCAGCGGTAGTTGATGAGGTGACGCCACAGCGGCTCCCGGGCGATGGTATCGATCATCTTACACTCGCAGTAATCCAGCCAGACAGCCCTGGCAAGGTCGATATGGCTCTGCAGGGTCCATGTGTAGAGGCGCTTTTCGTCCTCGGTCAGCTCACCCAGCGGATAGGTGCGGGTGATGTCGGTGGTGCCGTCCATGTAGGTGGCACCGCTGTCCACCAGCAGAAAGCCCTTCTTTTCCAGCACAGCGTGATCTTCCGGGGTGGCGTGGTAGTGCATCATGGCCGCATTGCCGCCGTAGGCCGCAATGGTGCCAAAGCTCTCCACAAGGAATTTATCGTCCGCACTGCGGTACTTGTGCAGGATCTCGTCCACGGTCAGCTCGGTCAGGGTCTCACCGGCGGCAAGGCGGCTTTCCAGCTCCATCTGGAACCGCACCATGGCCACAGCGTCTCGGATATGGGCCTGCTTTGTGTGGGCAAGCTCCGTTTCGTTCTTCACGCCCTTCATCAGCAGCAGCGGGTCGGTGCCGTCCTTCACGGTGAGGGCTGCATTCTGTTCCAGCACCTGATATACGGCGTAGTTAACGGTGGCCGTCTCGGCCAGCACGGTCTGCGGCTCGGTCTCGGCCACAAGGCAGGGCAGCACATCATCATACTCCGCCAGCGTGACGCCGTTTGCTTCCAGCTCTGCCCGGGCTTCCGGGGCCACGCGGGCTGTGTTGATGAACAGCACCGCCCGGTCCGGGGTCACGTAGCAGTAGGCCATGGCGTAAGGGGTGCACTCGATGTCCATGGCGCGCAGATTCAGCAGCCATGCCAGATTATCCAGCTTGCCCACGAACTGCGCGGTGCAGCCCAGTTTCCGGAGCCTGCCGCGCAGCTGTTCCAGCTTTTGGGCAGGGGAGAAGCCCGCATACTCCTCCGGCAGGATCCATGCCGGGGTGTCCGGCAGGGCGGGGCGGCCCTCGGTCCACAGCTCGTCCTCAAGGCGCAGCGTCCGGATGGAAGCGCCTTTTTTCTCCAGTGCCTTTTTCAGGCCGTTCACGAGGGCCGTGCTGGCGGTCAGGCCGCACAGGCCCAGCACCTCCCCCTCGTTCAGGGCGTTGGCACAGTATTCCTCCACGGTGGGCACACCCGGTTCACCCATGCGCTGCAGCTCGATCTCGGTACCGGCAAGCTCTTTTTCCGCCTGCACGAAGTACCGGCCGTCGGCCCACAGGGCGCTCCCGGTGCGGGTGACGACAAGGTTGGAGTTCTCGCCGTGGAACCCGGAGAACCAGGTCAGACTGGTGTAGTGGGCGGGCAGGTACTCACTGGCATGGGGGTCCCCCACCGGGATCAGATAAACAGCCACGCCGTTTGCGGCCATGGCGGCACGCAGCGCGGCAAGGCGCTCGGGTACGGTATTCATGCTCATAATGACAGCTTCCTTTTTTATGGCCGGACCGCCGGAAAAGCCCCCGGCGGCAGGGAATTTTTCTGTGTCCTATTGTATCATTCCGGGAAAAAGATTGCAATGCAGGGGCGGGACGAACCCTCTCCGTCATCGCTGCGCGATGCCACCTCCCCCGAAAGGGGGAGGTTTTACTCCACTTATCGGCAGATGGCAAAAAGCTCCCCCTGCGTGGAACGACTTTCCCCGGCCGGAGGAAGATGGCGAAGCCAGAAAGGGGAACGGCTGGCGAACGCAGTGAGCCTGAGAGGGTTGGCGTCCTCTCAGCAAAACCGTCAGGTTTTGACTGAGGGAGTTCGTTCTCCCTCAAAATGCCGCCAATTTGCAAAAAAAGTTACAATTTTTTCTTGAAAAAGGCCGTTTTCCCATTGACAGCCTTGTTATAATAGGAATGTAAGATATTTGAGCCAGCACTCTGCGGCTCTTTGCGCTAAAAAGAAAGAGGCAATTGAATCATGACCAAAATCGATATTTTCTCCGGCTTCCTGGGTGCCGGTAAGACTACGCTGATCAAAAAGCTCATCAAAGAGGCCTTTGCCGGCCAGCAGGTCGTTCTGATCGAAAACGAGTTCGGCGAGATCGGCATTGACGGCGGCTTTCTGAAGGAAAGCGGCATCCAGATCAACGAGCTGAACGCCGGCTGCATCTGCTGCTCTCTGGTGGGCGACTTCCGCACCGCCCTGCAGCAGGTGGTGGAGCAGTATCACCCTGACCGCATCGTGATCGAGCCCTCCGGCGTGGGCAAGCTCTCCGACGTGACCCGCGCTGTGGAAGGCGTGGCCGAACATCTGGATGTGCAGTTGAACAGCTTTGTCACCGTGGCCGACGTGAACAAAGTCAAGATGTATATGAAGAACTTCGGCGAGTTCTACGACGACCAGATCAGCCACGCAAGCTGCATCCTGCTCAGCCGCACCCAGACCGCCAGCGAGGAGAAGATCGCCGCTGCAGTCGCCCTGCTGCGCGAGAAGAACCCCACCGCTACCATCGTGACCACCGCATGGGACGAGCTGACCGGTGAGCAGATCCTGAAAGCCATGTCCACCAAGGACGACTTCAAGGCAGAGCTGATCGCCATGGCTGCAAAGGCCAACGAAGAGCACACCCATGAGGACGAGGAAGAAGAGCATCACCACGATCACGATGAAGATGATGACCACGATGAGCACGAGCACCATCATCACGATCATGACGACCATGACCATTGCTGCTGCGGCCACCATCACGACCACGATGACGACGATGACGAGGACGAGCACGAGCATCATCACGACCATGACGGCCACTGCTGCTGCGGCCATCACCATCATCATGACCACGACGCCGACGAGGTGTTCACCAGCTGGGGCGTCGAGACGGCCCGCAAGTTCACCAAGGCAGAAGTGGAGCACGCCCTCACCGAGCTGGATACCGGCAATTACGGCATGATCCTGCGCAGCAAGGGCATCGTGAACGGCGGCGCAGACGGCTGGCTGGAGTTCGACTATGTGCCCGGCGAGTGGGAAGTGCGTGCCCGCGGTGCAGATGTGGGCGGCAAACTGGTGGTCATCGGCTCCAAGCTGAACGAAAAGGCCATTGCAGAGCTGTTCGGCTGCTGAACCCCTCTTCCGGCGCTCCGCGCCAGCTCCCGCAGCGAGGGAGCAGAGAGGACGAATCATCGATAAGGAGAAACCATTCCTATGGCAAAAGAAATTCCGGTCTACCTGTTTGTGGGCTTTCTGGAAAGCGGCAAGACCAAATTCATTCAGGAGACCTTTGAAGACCCCAACTTTGACTCCGGCGACAAGACCCTGCTGCTGATCTGCGAAGAGGGCGAAGAAGAGTATAATCCCAAAAAGTTCGCCTTTCCCGGCGTGACCGTCAAGGTGCTGGAGGACAAGGCCGAACTGAACCCGCAGAACCTGCTCAAGCTGGAAAAGGAATCCGGCGCAGGCCGTGTGGTCATTGAGTACAACGGCATGTGGTTGCTGCAGGATCTGGCCGAAGCTCTGCCCGAGAGCTGGATCGTGTACCAGTGCATCGCCACCGCTGACGGCACCACCGCCCTGACCTACGCCCGCGACAACTCCATGCGCAGCCTGCTGCTGGACAAGATCGCCCGCAGTGAGCTGATCGTGTTCAACCGCGCCGAAGCCGTGAACAACGACGCCGCCCGTCAGGAGCTGCACAAGCTGGTGCGTCAGGCTTCCCGCAAGTGCGACATCGCCTACGAGTTTGCCGACGGCAGCGTGGCCTATGACGACATCCCCGACCCGCTGCCCTTTGACATCAACGCGGATATCATCGACATTCCGGATGACGACTTCGGCATCTGGTATATGGACTGTCAGGACGAGCCCCAGAAGTACACCGGTAAAACGGTCAAATTCCTTGCACAGGTGTGCCAGACCAATCGTGCCGGCAAGAACAGCTTCGTGCCGGGCCGTTTCGCCATGACCTGCTGCGTGCAGGACATCCAGTTCGTGGGCTTCCCCTGCAGCTACGATGGCTACAAGGCGCTGGAGCAGCGCGCATGGGTGCGGGTGACCGCAAAGGTAGGCTACAAGTTCCACAACATCTACCGCGGCAAAGGCCCGGTGCTCACCGCTGTGTCGGTGGAGCCCGCCGAAAAGCCGCTGGAAGATGTAGTAACATTCTCTTGATCTGATCTTTCAAGGAGGTCCCGGCATGAAAACACTGTTCCGTATCCTTGGCACGGTTGCTGCGGTAGCCGTTACCGGTGCTGCCATCGTGGCACTGGACAAGATCCTGAACCAGAAAGACCCGCTCCACGTGGAGGACGTAGAATTCCCCGAGGACGCCGAGCTGGACCCCAAGGAGGCCGAAAAGGCTGCCGAGGCCTACGCCGAGGGCGAGGCAAAGGCGGCAGACGAGGCCAATGCAGAGGCCGCTGCCGCCGAAACCCCGGAAGCGGCTGCCGAACCTGCTGCCCAGCCCGCCGAAGAAGCCGCTGCCCCGGCAGCACCCGCAGAGGGCGGCGAGAAGCCGGTGTGCGACCCGGAGGCGCCCAACCCGAACCCGGTGGAAGCAGGCCCCGCCGTGGCGCCCAAAGACGCGAGCGGCAAGTTCGACCCCACAAAGATCGCCGAAGCCAGTGACTTTGGCGACTGGGAAGAACAGGGCTGCAAAGGATAACATATGACTAGAAAAGGGACGATGTGAACATCACATCGTCCCTTTTTGGTTATTGTCCTCTTGCCAGCTGCTGCAGCTTTTTCCGGTCCAGCACCTGCACGCCGCCCCGGAACAGCCGCACCCAGCCCTCCTGTGCAAAGTATTTCAGCATCCGGCTCACCACCTCGCGGGCGGAGCCCATATACTTTGCCATCTGGTCGTGGGTCATGCGCACCTCGTCGCCGCCGGTCTTGGCCAGCTCATCGGTGAGAAAAATGGCAAGCCTGCGGTCTGCGCTCATGAACAGCACCTGCTGCATGGTCCACATGCTGTCGGAAAAGCGCTCTGCCGTCATCTGATAGGCGTAGCAGCGCACATGCACGTTCTGCTGCATCAGCCTGCGGAAGATGCCCGCGCTGATGCAGTAGGCTTCGGTGTCCTCTTCGGCGTCGATATAGAGGTCGATGTTCACCGAGTCCATGACGCAGGAGGCCGACAGGATGCACACCTCCCCGCCGAACAGGCGGTAAAGGGTCACGTCCCGCCCGTCCTCCGAGAGCAGATAGGCCCGCAGCTGGCCCGAGCGCAGCAGCAGGATGCCCACACAGCTTTCCAGCGGGCTGTGCACCCTTGCCCCCTTTGCGTAGTGCACCGGCCGGGTGTAGCGGCAGAGCATCTCCTGCTCCTCCGGCGTCAGGTCGTTCCAGAAGGGAAAGCCTTTGGCAAGACAGCCACGGTGGTCGGTCGCTTTTTCCGTCATTCCATTCATCCTTTCCGCAGGGCCTTGGCGGCTTCGGTGCCAGCCTGTGCGCCCTCATACACGGCCTTTGCCACCTGCAGCAGGCCGCCGGTGCAATCGCCCGCCGCATACAGGCCGGGCACGGTGGTCTGCATCCGCGCATCCACAACGATGCGGTTCCCGTCCACCTCTGCGCCGATCTTCCTGGCCAGTGCGGTGCTGCCCGCCACACCCAGCGCCACAAATACACCGCTGACAGGCAGCTGCGCTCCGCCGGACAGCTGCACGCCGGTGACAACGGTTTCGCCCAGAACAGCTTCCACGGCCTGCGGACAGACTGTGACCTCCGACGGAAAGTCCGCCGTCAGCGGTGCGCCGTTGGTCAGCAGCGTGACGCTGCGCACCACCGGCAGCAGAGCCTGCGCCTCGTGCAGGGCGTACTCGCCGCTGCCCAGCACCGCCACGTCCTTTCCACGGTAGAAAAAGGCGTCGCAGGCGGCGCAATAGCTCACGCCGTGCCCCTCCAGCCCGGCAAGGCCCGGGATGCGCGGCACCGCCCGGGATGCGCCCGTGGCAAGGATCACAGCGTCCGCCGGGTAATTTTTATCCACTGTTTCTACGGCGAGTTTATCCGTATAGGTCAGGCCCACCGCTTCGGCCGTGACGAACTGCACGCCCAGACGTCTGGCGTTTTCCATGCTGCGGCGTTCCAGCTCCGCACCGGAAACAGGCTGGGCAAAGCCGTAGTAGTTTTCAATTTTTTCGGCGCGGTCAAGGGCACCGGGGCCTTTGGTGAGCACCGTGGTATCCACACCGGCGCGGACAGCGTACAGAGCAGCGGAAATGCCCGCCGGGCCGGAACCGACAATGATGATGCTGGGCATGGGGAACCCCCTCCTTCGGATGCATTTTTCTACAGTATACACCTTTTTTTGAAAAATTTCCGTGACCGGGTCGCAAAACATCGTTTTTTCGGACGGTCCTGCTCCGGTTCGCTGTCAGCGGATCGTCCCATGCACAAACGCACTGTCGTACAGGAATCTTCCTGCGCGGCAGCGCGCTTTTCTCTTTCTTCAGAACACCAGCTGCACCAGCAGCACATAGCACAGCGTACCGCCCGCGACACTGAGCAGGGTCTCATGCTTCCACTTGTGCAGGCCCACCGTCACCAGCAGGGCGATAGCCTCCGGAATGCCACGGCTGCCCGCAAAGGGGGTGACGCTTTTCAGGCAGTAGACGATCAGCATTCCAAAAATGGCTGCGGGCAGCACCCGGCCCAGATACCGCACCACCTCCGGCGGCTGCTGATCCTTGGAAGAGAACACCACAAAGGGCAGAAAGCGGGTGATCATGGTGGCGGCGGTGCACACTGCAATGGTCAGGCCCATCTGGACTGCGGTCATGCGCCCACCTCCTCGCCGCTTTTTTCTGCTTCGGTGCCTTCGGCTTTTTCAATGGGTTTACGCAGGGCCAGCAGCAGGATCAGGATGCATCCCATGGAGGGCAGCAGAAAGCTGCCGGAGCCAAAAACAGCCAGACACACCAGCGGGGCGGCAAGGCCGATCAGGGCGCTGTAGTGCTGCCGGTCCTTTTCCCACTGGTTGAGGAAGATCACCGTGAACATGGCGGTCATCACAAAGTCCACACCCTCGGTGCTGAAGGGCAGCACCGAACCCACCACCGCGCCAAGACCGGCGCTGAACACCCAGTAGCACTGATCCAGTAGGGTGATGAAGAACATGAACCAGCCCCTGTCCACCCCTTCCGGCGGCTCGGCCGAGCAGGTGATGGAAAAGGTCTCGTCGCTCATGGCAAAGATCATATAAAAGCTGCGCAGGCCGTAGCCCTTGTAGCGCTCCAGCATGGCAAGGCCGTAGAACAGATGCCGCGCCTGGATCATCAGCGCCATCAAAAAGGCCGAAAGGGGCGAGAACGCGCTCAGCAGCAGGCTTGCCAGCACAAATTCCAGCGAACCGCCGTAGACCACCGTGCCCATGAGCATGGGCATCCACACCGGCAGGCCCAGCGACTGCACATAAATGCCGTAGCCCATCCCCAGCACAAAATAGCCCGCCAGCACCGGGATGGTCTGCGGTGCGGCGGCGCGCAGTGCCCGCCATACGGTGCTCTGCCGCCTTGTCAGTTGTTGTCCGGTTGCATATTCCATTGGTCTTCCCTCAAAAAACAGCATAGGGGCCTTTGACCGCAGCCGCAGTGCTGCCGTCAAACCCACTTTTTCGATATGTAGATGTATGTATTATTATAGCAGGTTTCACGGCTTTTGCAAAGGTGTATCCGAAAACAAACAAGAAAATCAATTTTCCTCTAAAGGCTGGCAGCGGTGTGCGCCTCCTTCATCAGCCCGGTGTTCGAGCTGCCGGCCCTGTTCGGCTCCATGGCGCTGGGTCTGTTCGCCAGCTCGTCCAGCGGCAGCAAGGTAGTCAAGGGCGGCATCAAGGGCGTGCTGCCGGTGCTGGTCATCATGACAGTGCTCTTCCTCGCCGCACGCCTTGCAGGCTACGGCTCCGTGCTGGGCGGCCTTGTGGGCATCTTTATCATCGTGATGCTGCCCATCGGCATCCTGACCTCCTACGTACTGTGGAAGAAGGGCAAGATCCAGGTAGTGGATAAAGAGCAGAAATAACGATACGCAAAAAGCCCTCCCGGTCGCAGCGACCGGGAGGGTTTTTGCTTATTCTGCGTTCTTTTTGGGCAGATCCAGTTCCGGCATCAGCTCCTCGCTCACGATGGTGAGCATCTCTTCCAGCTTTGCGCAGTCCTCGGGGGAGAAACGTTCGCGGGCGCGCTCCACTACGGTGTGCAGGTAGGAATAGCTGATGTTGTAGTAATCGATATACTTCTGGGTAGGACGCAGGTTGTATTCGCGCCGGTCGGTGGTGGACTGGATCTTTTCCACATAGCCTTTTTTCACCAGACTGCCGATCTTATACGCCGCATTGGGGGTGGAGATCTGCATCATGCGGGAGAACTCCGCAATGGTAGGCTCGCCCATGGCCATGATGCCCTCCATACAGAAGGATTCCACCGTGGTCAACGTGGCTTCCCGGGTGGCAAAGCGCTGAAAAATGTTCTGGTAAAAGTGCAGCTTGAATTTGGTATATACGTCCTGAAATGCCTGTTCCAGCATGGGTCGTGCGCCTCCGATGGTTCATTTTCTTTCAGTATACCACATTTTGCACGCAGCGCAAAGGGAAATCACGGAGAAGCTGAACAGCCTTTTCAGGCCTGCTTCGTCTTTTTGGTGCGCAGGCGGATCACGTTCAGCACCGCCAGCTCCACCACAATGGCAACAGCCAGCAGGATCAGCGAGGTGAGCAGGCTGCCGTTGGCACCCAGAAAAGCCTGTGCAATGCCTGTAATGACATAGCACACTGCCGCGCAGGAAGCCGCCGTAATGGCGTAGGGCAGCTGGGTGGACACATGGTTCACATGGCTGCAGTGGGCACCGGCGGAGGCCATGATAGTGGTGTCCGAGATGGGGGAGCAGTGGTCGCCGCAGACGGCACCGGACAGGCAGGCCGCAATGGAAATGACCAGCATCTCACCCTCCGGGAAGGCATGGCACACGATGGGGATGAGGATGGAGAAGGTGCCCCAGGAAGTGCCGGTGGCAAAGGCAAGGAACACTGCCACAAGGAAGATGATGACCGGCAGCATGTACTGCAGGGCAGAAGCAGAGCCGCTCAGCAGGTTTGCAACATAGTACTTTGCACCCAGCAGGCCGGTCATGCCGGACAGGGTCCATGCGAGGGAGAGGATCAGCATGGGGCTGACCATGGCCTTGAAGCCCTCGGGGATGCAGGCGGCAAAGTCCTGAAAGGTCATCACGCTGCGCACGCGGTAGAACACAAAGGTGAACAGCAGGGCGATGCTGCTGCCCAGCACAAGGCCGGCAGAAGCGTTGCAGTCCGCAAAGGCGGTAACGAAGTCCACGCCCTCAAAGAAGCCGCCGGTGTAGATCATGCCAAAGATGCAGGCTGCGATCAGCACCAGCACCGGGGCGATCAGGTCCGCCACATGGCCGCAGGTGTCGGTGCCGTCGTCCACATCGTTGCCGTAGGGACGGTCCTCGGTGGTGAACAGGTCGCCGTTTTTCGCGTTGTCCTCGTTGAGCTTCATGGAGCCGAAGTCCGTGCCGGTGAAGATGAGGAACAGGCTCATCACAATGGTGAGCACGGCATAGTAGTTATAAGGAATGGTACGCAGGAACATGGTAAAGCCGTTGATGCCGGAGCCTTCGGGCACGCTGGAGGTGACCGCAGCCGCCCAGCTGGACACGGGTGCAATGATGCACACCGGGGCCGCAGTGGCGTCGATCAGGTAGGCCAGCTTTGCGCGGGACACCTTCTGCCGGTCGGTGACGGGGCGCATGACGGAGCCCACGGTCAGGCAGTTGAAGTAGTCGTCCACGAAGATCATCACGCCCAGCAGCAGGGTGGAAAACTGCGCACCGGCCCGGGAGTGGATGTGGGTGGAGGCCCAGCGGCCGAAGGCGGCCGAGCCGCCGGCCTTGTTCATCAGGGCCACCAGAATGCCCAGCATCACCAGAAAGATCAGGATGCCCACGTTGCTGCTGTCCGAGAGCTTGGCGACCATGCCGCCGTCTTCGTTGAAGAACAGGGTGTTGATGGCCAGTTCCAGATTGCCGTTGGCGTACAGCAGTGCACCGGACGCGATGCCCACCAGCAGGGAGGTGTACACCTCCTTGGTGTTCAGCGCCAGCACAATGGCGATCACCGGCGGCAGCAGCGAAAAGAGGGTGCTGTACACCGCACAGGTATAGGTGGACGGGTCCGCGATCTTGCCGGGCGTTGCCGCTGTGCACCACAGCAGCAGGGCAAACACCAGCAGAGCTGCGAACCATGAAAGGTTCTTGTTTTTCATAACGGATTCCTCTTTTTTCAAATTTCCGGGGATGCATACCCCTCTTTGCGCAGGAAAAACTATCCCCATCGAATGCAAAGGGAGGGGTGCGCCGCGCCGGATTATAAAGCGATGTATTTTGAGCTGTTCCGGGCCAGCGTGCAGGCCGCACAGCTTTTGCAGGCCGCGCAGCAGCAGGCCGAAAAACAGCTGCTGGAAGCAGACTTGCCGCCGATCCGATTGGATGAGAAGGAGGACGAGAAGTAAGCCGGCTCCTTCCGTCACGGCGTTGCCGTGCCAGCTTCCTCAGCGAGGACGGAAGGAGTTTTACCCCTTCTTTGCCTCTGCCTTGGCGGCGAACTTTGCGTCGTTTACCACAAAGCGCTCGTGGGTACCGCCGCCCACGGGGCCTTTTTCGTCGTGCAGGGCCACCTTGAAGGTGAGCTTGCGGCCTTCTACCGCCACCAGCTCGCTCTCGCAGGTCACGGTCATGCCCACGGGGGTGGGGGCGGTGTGCTCCAGCTCGAGCTTGGTGCCCACCGAGCCATTGCCTTCGCCCAGCGCGTCGGCCACGCTCATCCAGCAGGTCTTTTCAGCCAGCGCCACCAGTGCCGGGGTGGCAAACACCTCCAGCGTGCCGCTGCCCATGGTCTTTGCGGTATTGGCTGCGGTGACGAGCACGCTCTGTGCCCCGCGGATACCGGTTTCCAATGTCATATACTTTCCTCTCCTTTTGCGCGCCGTATGGCGCATTTTATTTTTGAACACCTTTATAAGATACCACATTTTGCACCAGAACGCACCCTGTTTTGCGCTTTTTTGTAAATTTCTCTTTTTCTTTTTGCGCAAACGGGCTGTCATGGAGTGGAAAGGGGGGCGTCCCGGCGCGGGGAAGTCTTTCCTCAAAGGGAGATGCCTTGGCAAAAAGATGTAGTTTGCGGGGACTGCCAAAGGCTCTCCCTTTGGGAGAGCTGGCAAGCCCGACAGGGATTGACTGAGAGGGTGAGGATGCTGACCGTGGGGGTGCAAAGCCTCCAATCTGCACCCTTATTGCGATTCAAAAACGCAAATTTCCTGCGTTTTAAGGCAAATTTCATCAATTCAGCGCAGATGTCCAAAATCTTTGAAAAAAGCCTTGACAAGGGGCATTCCGCGTGATACTATGAACACATGAACAGACGTTCATATGAATCCACTGCGAAAGGAGCTGTCCACATGCCTGAGACAAAAGACCCCGCGCCCGCCCTGCAGCCGGAAGGCCCGGATATGCCGGACGACGAGGTGCTGTACGAGCTGGCCGACCTGTTCCGGGTGTTCGGCGACTCCACCCGCATCAAGATCCTGTATGCACTGCACGACAACGAGCTGTGCGTGCAGGACATTGCAAATGCGGTGGCGCTGAGCCAGTCGGCGGTGAGCCATCAGCTGCGGGTGCTCAAGGATTCCAAGCTCGTGCGGTTCCGGCGCGAGGGCAAAACCGTTTACTACGCACTGGACGATGACCATGTGCGCAGCATCCTCTCCATGGGGATGGATCATATCGAAGAGTGATTCCAAGAAAGGCTGGTATTGACGATGAAGAAGAGCTACAAGATCGAAGTGGACTGCGCAAACTGCGCACAGAAGATGGAGGACGCTGCCAACAAGGTCGCAGGCGTGGCAAGTGCAACCGTCAGCTTCATGACCCAGAAGATGAAGGTGGAGTTTGCCGAGGGTGCAGACCCCCACGACACCATGGTGAACGTTCTGGCCGCCTGCAAGAAGGTGGAGGACGACTGCGAGATCTTTGACATCTAAGTGCATTTTCTCCCTTCAAAATGCCCCGCTCCCCTTCGGGGGAGTTTTTTATAGAGAATGTTTTTCGTGTTGAAAAAACAGACTGTTTTCAACAGTTTCCACCCAGTTTTCAACGTCCTTTGCGGAAAACTTGCAAAAGAAACGTGAAAAAGTGCTTTTCCGGCAGAAAAACTGCGTGGAAAACCCGGGTAAAACCGTGGAATATCCATTTTTATGGGGAAAAATTGTTGAAAAGTCCCCGCCTGCCGCAGCGCAGTGCGGCCCATGATCCCCCAAAAAAGGAGAGCTTTACTATGAATAAAAAGCAGAAAAAGAACCTGCAGCGCATCATCGCTGCGGTAGTTCTGGTGCTCATCCTCAAGCTGCTGCCCCAGTTCCCCACACCGGTGGAGCTGGCGCTGTACTGCATCCCGTACCTCGTGGTGGGCTGGGACGTGCTGCGCAAGGCACTGCTTGGCATCAAGAACCGCCAGCCCTTTGACGAGTGCTTCCTGATGGCCGTTGCCACCGTGGGTGCGTTTGCGCTGGGCGACTACATGGAGGGCTGCGCCGTCATCATCTTCTACCAGATCGGCGAGCTGTTCCAGAGCGTGGCCGTGGGCAAGAGCCGGCAGAGCATTTCCAGCTTAATGGACATCCGCCCGGACTACGCCAACATTGAGGGCGAGGACGGAAAACTGGAGCAGGTGGACCCGGACGACGTGGAGATCGGCACCGTGATCGTGGTGCAGCCCGGTGAGCGCGTGCCCATCGACGGCGTGATCGTGGAGGGCGCTTCTGCCCTGAACACCGCCGCCCTGACCGGCGAGAGCCTGCCCCGCGACGTGCAGACCGGTGACGAGGTCATCAGCGGCTGCGTAAACATGACCGGCCTGCTGAAGGTGAAAACCACCAAGGAATTCGGCGAATCCACCGTTTCCAAAATTCTGGACCTTGTGGAAAATTCCAGCATGAAGAAGGCCCGCGCCGAGAACTTCATCACCCGGTTTGCCCGCGTGTACACCCCCGCCGTGTGCTACAGCGCACTGGCTCTGGCCTTTATCCCGCCGGTGGTGCTGCTGCTCATGGGTCAGCCCGCCCGCTTTGGCGACTGGGTCTACCGTGCACTGACCTTTCTGGTCATCAGCTGCCCCTGCGCACTGGTCATCAGCATCCCCCTGAGCTTCTTTGGCGGCATCGGCGGTGCATCTGCCTGCGGTATTCTGGTCAAGGGTTCCACCTATCTGGAAGAGCTGGCCCGCACCGGCATCGTTGTGTTCGACAAGACCGGCACCCTGACCCAGGGCACCTTTAAGGTGACCGGCATCCACCCCGCAGAGGGCACCACGGAACAGCAGCTGCTGGAAGCTGCCGCGCTGGCCGAGAGCTGGTCCAAGCATCCCATCTCCCTGAGCATCAAGACCGCTTACGGCAGGGAGATCGATCCGAACCGCGTCACCGACGTGCAGGAGCTGGGCGGCCACGGTGTCACCGCAAAGGTGGACGGCAGGACCGTTGCTGCCGGCAACGCCCGCCTGATGGAAAAGCTGGGCCTGAACGTCCCCGCCGTCAGCGAGACGGGCACCCTTGTACATGTTGCCATTGAGGGCAGGTACGCGGGCTATCTGCTGATCGCCGATGTGGTGAAGCCCCACAGCGCACAGGCCATCCGGGGCCTGAAGGACGCCGGTGTGCGCAAGACCGTCATGCTGACCGGCGACGCCGAGCCCGTGGCAAAGGCCGTTTCCGCAGAGCTGGGTCTGGATGAATACCATGCAGGCCTGCTGCCGGGCGACAAGGTAGACCAGATCGAAACGCTGCTCGCCGCAAAGCGGCCCAAAGAGAACCTCGCCTTTGTGGGCGACGGCATCAACGATGCGCCCGTTCTGTCCCGTGCCGATGTGGGCATCGCCATGGGTGCGCTGGGCTCCGATGCCGCCATTGAGGCCGCAGACGTGGTGCTGATGGACGACGACCCGGCCAAGATCGCGCTGGCCATGCGCATTGCCCGCCGCACCCTGCGCATCGTGTACCAGAACATCGTGTTTGCACTGGCCATCAAGTTTGCCTGCCTTGTGCTGGGCGCGGTCGGCATGGCCAGCATGTGGACCGCCATCTTTGCCGATGTGGGCGTGATGGTGCTGGCTGTGCTCAACGCCACCCGTGCCCTGTACACCAAGGACCTTGCCCGGAAAAACGAACCGTAAGGCCCGTCCTGTTTTATAACAACTCTGCCGTGCATCCTGCAAAGGGTCCACGGCATTTTTTTATCCGGCGCACAGCGGCCCCATCCGGTCTTCCGCAGCGGCTGCATGATGGCTGCGCGCGCTGCGCTGTGAGAGACGCAGGATGCCGGCTTTCATGCACCAAAATCCCGCTCCATGGCTGGAACTTCCGCAATTCCGATTTCTTCCGGAAATGATTGCTCTTTCGCCGAGAACGTGGTAAAATGGAAATCTAACACTCAAAAAATGCACATTTTTATCAAGGTGTATCTGAAGCATCAAAAATTCAGTCTATTTCTACATAAAGGGGCCGTTTGGGGCAGCGTTTTCGGAAGAGCAGGTGTTTTGTGCTCGGTTGGAAGCGTTTTCGTAAGCAGAGTGCACCGAATGGATATGGGCAAAAAGGCCGTTCCGGCAGTGTGCACTGCTTACGAAAACGGTTCTCCGTTCAAAACAAGAGGAAGGATGGAAATATGAAGCTGTTTTCCTACCTGTCTGTGGCGGTGCTGCTTCTAAGCAGCATCGCACTTGCAGCGTACTCCCCGGATCTGCTCTCAGCGCTGATCGTTGGTCTTATGTGCATCATTGCACTGGCCGGGTGCATTCACGGCCTTTTACCGACCATCTCCATTACGAGCGGTCTGCTGAACGGCCAAAAAAGCATCCGCAAGGCGTCTGAGACCGAAGGCAGCTCCGCATGGGTCGCGGCCCTGCAGATCGAACGCTTTTTTCAGCAGAAGACGCTGGACGGACTGTTTGAGGAATATCGTGAAAAAGTGCAGCATCAGCGTGAGACCGGGCAGATCGTCAGCGATCTTGACGAAGTGCTCAATGAAGATGTGCTGGCGCTGCACACATGGAAAGGCGTCATCGCGCAGCTGCCCGGCACCCTGACCGGTCTGGGCATCCTTGGCACCTTCGTGGGTCTGCTGCTGGGCCTGCGGGGCATCAGCTTCGTCACGGTGGAAGCCGCACTGGGCAGCGTGCAGTCCATTCTGGCCGGCATCAACACGGCATTCTACACCTCTATTGCAGGCGTGATCCTGTCGATCCTCTTCAACATCACAAACAATGTCCTGCGCACTATCATGAATCGTGAGACCGGGCTGTTTCTGGAAGAATTCCACAAGTCGGTCATTCCCACCACCGACGAGCAGGCGCGCTACAGCAGCCGCCGCGAAGTGCGGCAGATTCTGGAACTGCTGGAGCGCCTGCCCAGAAATGCAGGCAACGGCGTTCTGAGCCGCGAGACGGTGCAAAGTGCGGGCCTCAACGAGCGCGTACTGATGCCGCAGATCCTGGACGGCCTGCGCAAGAACGAGTTCACCTTCTTCCTGCAGCCCCGATATGATCTGAACACCCGCAGGGTGGTCGGTGCCGAAGCACTGGTGCGCTGGAACCACCCGGTGCTGGGCGTGATCTCGCCCGCCGTGTTCATCCCGGTGCTGGAAAACAATGGTTACATCACCAAGTTGGACCAGTACATCTGGGAGGAAGTGTGCAAGACCATCCGGGTGTGGATCGATGCGGGAGTCCGCCCGGTCCCCATCGCGGTCAATGTCACAAAGACGGATATTCTGGCCATCGATGTGGCGGAGTTTTTCTCCGAAATGCTCAAAAAGTACCGTATCCCGCCAAAATATCTGAACATCGATATTGCAAAGTCTGCCTATCTGGAGACCCATGGTGCGCTGAGCGATACGGAAGCGCAGCTGCAGCAGATGGGCTTCCGGGTGATATTGGACGGCTTTGACGGCGACTATGTGGAACTGAGCGCACTGGGCGGCTTTGGCACCGACCTGCTCAAGTTGGATCTGCGCAGCGCTGCGCTGCAGAATAAGACCGATGTGCTGCCCGGTATTTTTGCACAGGCCCGCACGCTCCGGCTGAATCTGCTGGCCGAGGGCATTGAAAGCACCGAGCAGCTGAACGTGCTGCGCAAAGCCGGCTGCACCGAAGGGCAGGGATACCTCTTCTCCCGTCCGCTGTCGGTGGATGAATTTGTCAGGATCCTGAAAGTGGGGCACTCCGGATGAAAACGAGAAAACGCAGACAGGATCCGGATGCAGAATACAATTTCTGGCAGCCGGCTACCGATATGATGAGCGCCCTTGTGTATGTGCTGCTTCTGATCATTGCACTGCTGGGCCTTTATCTTCTGAGCGATTACACCGGCCTCGAAGAGCCCTCCTCTTCCAGTGAGGAGGCCGCGTCCAGCGGCTGGCATGACGATGACTACGACGGCTGGCACGATGGCGGTGCCGATGATGACCCCGGCGATGGCGACGGCGACGGACGATACGATCAGCAGATCATCCAGACCGGCGGCGGTGGCGGCGGCTACGACGAGGACGGCGTTAAGGCCGCCGTGTTTGCCGAGCTGATCGATGAAGAGACCGAGCGGCGCATTCAGGAAGCCGGTGTGCGCTTTGAGCTGTACCGCACGGATACGGCCCATCTGATAAACGGCAGCCTGCAGACCCTGAATACCTACTACCCGGAAAAGATCAGCTACCGGGAGTATGAGACCACCGGGGAAGGCACCTTCTATCTGCCGGAAAAGATCTGGCAGGGCAGCTACTACTTCCATCAGCTCAGTGAGCCGGAAGGATACGATGCGGCAGCGGACACCTACTACGATGTGGACCGCATGTACGACTGGCCGGAGCCTTATATCGTGCAGATCCGGGTAGCTCCCTGCAAAAACATCATCCGGCTGCAGATGAACGATGCCGAAACCCAGCAGCCTGTAGGTGGCGGCACCTTCCGGGTGATCGCAGCCGAAGATATCATCACAAAGGATGGCACGGTGCGCTATACGCAGGGTCAGCAGGTGGATACCATCACCTGTGACGAAACCGGCTACGGCGAAAGCGTGGAATTGTATCTTGGCAAGTACACGGTGCAGCAGCAGTCGTCCCCCAACTACTACACCACCATGCAGCAGGATCTGGATGCAGAAGTGGAAAAGAAGAACGGCAGCGACCCGGAGCTGCACAAGATCGATACCGAAAAGACCAAGATCATTCTGAACGTCACGGACGAGCTTACCTCCTCTGCTCTGGAGGGTGCAGTCTTTACGGTGACCAACCGGCGCACCGGCACCACCCAGACGGTGGCGACCGATGGGGCGGGCCAGATCCGTCTGACCGATCTGGATAAGAGCACGACCTATCTCATCCGCGAACAGCAGGCACCGGAAAACTACCGTCCGGATGACACGGACCACACGGTGACCGTCGCTGCGGACGGCCGCATTGACGGTGCAGGCAGCACAACGCTGGACATCACCAACCGGCTCCTGCGGGTATCCATCTCTGCCGTGGATATGGTGCTGCGCAGCAATACGGAGGGCGAACAGCTCTCCCTGTACAACGAGCAGGATCAGCTGATCCGGAGCTGGACGTCCAGCGATTCCGGCCAGCTGTTCACCGATCTGACCGAGGGCAGCTACTATGTGGTACGCGGCAAGGCAGATTCTGCAAATGCCCGGAAATATCCCTTCACTGTACAGGATACTGCAAGTACGCAGAACTGGACCGTGCCGGTGTTTACGCTGCGCAGTGCGGTGGCTCTGGCCGTTCTGGCTGTGGTCGCCGTCGGTGCGGTCTGGCTGCTGGTGTTCCTGTGGGGCATCCTTGCACGCCGCCGCAAGGCGCGGAAAGCTGCTGCAGCTCAGGACGAGACCCTCGACCAGAGCGAAAATAAATCGTAAAGGTGGTGAGAAACAATGGACAATGACGAGATCCGCATCAGTGACCTGCTGTACACCGTCTTCAAGCACCGGAAGACGATCCTTGTGCTGGGCCTGCTGGGCTTTTTCTGCGGATTCGTGTTCAGCGGCGTCTCCTTTCTGCGGAACAGCCGTACCAACTACGCGGTCAATTGTTCCGTTGCGATCACCTCCCAACCCTCTGCAGACGGCGTTGTAAACAATAATTCTGATTACCTGAGTTCAAACACCTTTTATCAGACCCTGGATATGATGGACGCCGCGACCTTTGTGATGAAGAGCGAGCGCACCCTGCAGACTGCCATTGATCATTCGGGCCTTGTATCGGTCACAACACAGGACGTGTCTCAGAATCTGCAGGTGAGCCGCTACAATGAGACGCAGGTGCTGCTGCTTACCTTGACCTGGAACAATGCCGAGGCCGGTGTCCAGCTGATGAATGCACTGGTGGATGCCATCAAGGAGATCCTGCCGGAAACGCTGATGATGGGCTCTGTGGCCATGATCGATGCTCCGGAAGCAGCTTCTACAACGGGCGGCGGTGCCGGCCAGTATGTCCGCCTGTGGGTAATCTTCTGTGTGCTGGGTCTGGCCGCCGGTGCGGGTCTGGCGGTGCTGGAGTTTTTCCTGCGGCCCACCCTGCTGAATGTGAAAGACGTGGAGGACGTCCTGAAGCTCGAAACGCTGGGCAGCATCCCCAAGGACAACAGCTACTTCCAGAAGAACATGCAGCTGTTGAGCGAAACACACCGTGCAGATGCCGATGCCGTGCAGAACTTTGCTTCGGCCGCGCATATCCTGATCAATCGGTTCGGCACCACGGCAGAGCCGCACTGGTTCTATGTGACTTCGGCTGAGGATGGAGAAGGCAAGAGCACGGTGGCGGCCAATCTGGCCCTGCAGCTGTCCGATATGGAAAAGCGCACCCTGCTGCTGGATCTGAACACCCGTGCTCCCCGCCTGGGCGGAATGTTTTTACAGGATCTGCCGTACAGCCGGACGCTGAATGCCCTGTACAAAGGCGAATCTGCCGAGCCGGAAGCGGTTATTTCGCTGACCGGCTATCTGGACCTTCTGCCGATGGTTCTGGAACCCGATGCGGTGCCGCTGGATGCCGCCCTGTTCGACTTTTTGAAACCGATCATGGAGCCCTACGAGTATGTCATCATTGATGCTTCCTCGGTGGGACGTTCCTCGGATGTGCTGCGCCTGAACCAGCTGGCAGACCATGCGCTGTTCGTTGTGCGTCACGATGCCACCCCGCTGTCTGTCATACAGGATACCATTGAAAAGCTGAACAAGTCCGGTGTGCAGCTGCTGGGCTGTGTGGTCAACGAAGTGCAGTCGCTGGAAATCTTTCCGCTCCATCCGGAGCACGTCGCAGCTCCCATCCGGAAGAAAAAGAAAAAACCGGAGAATGCCGACAGCCCGCTGCCGGAGGACCTGCTCCGTCCGGCAGATTCCGCGCTGGAGCCGACATGGAAACCGGCAGGAGATGGCCGAAGCGTGATGGACGAGCTGACCGATGATCTGCAGCGCAGCCAGAATACCCGGAGCGATGATGAGATCATGTGGGAGCTGCTCCGCATGGGAAAAGACGGCAGCTGGAAGCGGCCAGAGCGGAAGCCGACAGCGGACAGCAGCACTGCCCAGCCGCCGCAGTCCGTTCCGGATGCGCTGCCGACTTCGGGGTCAGCTCCAACCCCCCAGCCTGTGACGGAAACGCCGCCTGCACCCGTGCCAGCGGAGAAGCCGAAACCCGTACAGCCGAAACCCGTACAGCCGAAACCCGTACAGCCGGAACCCGAAACGGAGTCCAAGGCCGGTCTGCTCCCCTGGACCGAGCCGGAACCCGAACCAAAGCCAGAGAAGAAGCGCAGCCGTGCACCGAAGCCGGCTGCGGCACCCAAGCACGGCAAAGCATCCAGCCGCAGCGGACTGGGGCTCTGGGGCAAAAAACCGAAGCACTGAGAACCGAAAAGAGACAAAAAGCCCACAGGTCAGATGGAATTCCGGCCTGTGGGCTTTTGCAATATTCGTGCAGGTTCTGTTCCGGTTTAGCGGCAGACCGGGTCGGCGGCATCGTAAAGGGCCTGCGCCATACGGCTGGCATCCTCCGGGGTCATCAGGTCCTGCACCACGCTGCGGACGGCAGTGCCTACTGCAAATTCGTATTTCGGGATGGAGAACCGCTCCGGGGTCTGGTTTATCACCCCACGCTGTCCCAATCCAAAGCTCTTTTTGGAAGTGTTCATCCACGGGAAGATATGGGAAACGTTCTGGTTCGGTTTGACCCGGAGCTGTTTATGGACCGCTATTCCCTCACCGGCGAGGATCGCAGGCTGATCCGCAACGAGGTGTTCCGCTCGGTGGAGTGGACCATGCTGGACCGGGGCGTGATCGACGAGGAGATCGCAGAGCAGCGCATCCTGCCCCGCCTGCCGGAGCGTCTGCACGATGCAGCCCGCGGGCTGATCGAAACGTGGGATGACCCCATCGTGCCGGTGGAGGGAATGCTGGAGCTTTTGCAGGCACTGAAAGCAAAGGGCTACCGGCTCTACCTGCTTTCCAACGCTGCCACCCGCCAGCCCATCTACTGGGCACGGGCAGAGGCCAGCAAGCTGATGGACGGTGCCCTGATCTCCGCAGAGGTCAAGCTGCTGAAGCCCGACCCGCAGATCTACCGCACCTTCCTGCGCAAGTTCGCCCTTCGCCCGGAGGAATGCGTCTTTATTGACGATACGCCCATCAACGTGGAGGGCGCACTCTACGAAAATATGGCAGGCATCGTGTTCAACATGGATGTTGCTGCCCTTGCCCAGAGCCTGCACGCTCTGGGCGTGGAATGGTAAGGTTTTGATTGGAGAAATGCTTATGATGATCTGGATCGGTTTGATGCTTTTGATTTGTGCCGGATTCTCCGCTTATGCGGGGGCATCCCAGTTGGAACAGGCAAAACAGCGTGCGAAGTGTTCTCTGGACGCTTTCACGGAACGAAGAAACGGGGTAAGCTGCATCTGTCTGACGATCCTGTTCGTGATCCTTGGAATCGGTATCAATCTGTGACAGCGCATTTCTCCCGTCCCTGTTTGCTTCTTCCAAAGCCGGTTGATGGATTTGTTATGGCTCCCCATCGCTGCAGCAGTCCACAGGCGGTTTTGAAAGATAAATCTCCTTCATTTTCTGCTTAACGGCAGCAATAAGAGCGGGGCCTTGCAAAAGGCTCCGCTCTTGTTGTTGCAGCATAGCATTCCTGCAATCATCACGCTTCCGTGATGGCTACACCCTCCTACGATGCAGGCAAGGGTTTGGGATTTCCCAACAAGCCCTGCTTGCTGCGAATGCAAACGCTTTTTTGAATTGCAAAATGATTTTTCAGTTGCTATACTGGGCTTATCAAAGTTTTTTCGGGAGGATGCCGCTATGACTGCACAGACAATGCAAATCGAGAACAGGCCTTGCCGCATTTACGGCGAAGCCCATGCAGAATACCTGCTGCTCCAAATGACCGGCGAGCACGAGCTGCAAAGCATGGAAAGCGAGGTTGCCGCTATTGCACAGAGTGCGCACCACTTTCTGTTTGCGGCCATCCCGGTGGAGAGCTGGAACGATGCACTTTCTCCGTGGAAGTCTCCTGCCGTGTGGGGGAAGCAGGGTTTCGGTGGCAATGCTGCGGACACCCTGCGCTTTCTGACAGAACAGGTCATCCCCACGCTGAAACAACAGTTTGAACTCTCGGAGAACGTCAAAATCATTCTGGGCGGCTACTCGCTGGCGGGATTGTTTTCGCTGTGGGCATCCACCCAGACCGATTTGTTCCACGGTGTCGCCGCTGCATCTCCCTCGGTGTGGTTCCCGGGCTGGATGGAGTTTGAACAGCGGCACCCGATGCAGACGCAGCACATTTATCTGAGCCTTGGTGACAAGGAAGAGCACACGAAAAACGCCGTCATGGCTGCGGTGGGGGATCATATCCGTGCCCTGTACAGCCGACTTGCAGAGCGCGGCGCAGACTGCACCCTTGAATGGAACAGCGGCGGGCACTTCAAGGATGCCGATTTGCGCACGGCGAAAGCATTTCGGTGGGTGATGGCGGAACACGCATGACCATTTTGATCGATGCCGATTCTCCCGCGGGCTAAGCAACAGCCCGCAGGGCTGATTGCTTGCGGTCTGCGGACCGCCGCCCTGTTCTCATCCTCACCATCTAGCCGCAAAAAAGGCACCAGCCTGAGCTGATGCCTTTTGTTGGCGGAGATTTTCTTCTTTGAAATACCAAACGAACATTGCCGGCATATCCAAGATACGTTTTACCTGCCCTGCAATTTCCCTTATAATAGCACCGCAGTCTTGAAACAGCTGCAATATTCCCATATCACAAAGGAGGCTTTCCGGTATGGGACAACGGCAAAGTGAGATCATCAAAAATCACATGGAAGTCTACTGGCACGACTATGCGTCGGCCAGCAAGGGCGTCCCCATTACCGAGGCGGGGCTTGTGGAAAAAGCCTCCGTCATTGGACGCACCGGGCTGATGCTGCTGGAATGCGGCACCGGCGCATGGCGTGTCCGAAGCTCCATGAACACCCTTTCGCGGGAGCTGGGAGTCACAACAACAGCGGACATCGGCCTGTTGTCCATTGAGTTCACCTGCTTTGACGGTGACCAGTGTTATACCCAGTCACTCTGTCTGACAAATACGGGCGTGAATACCTCCCGGCTGAACCGACTGGAGCATTTCGTCAACGACTTCGACCGGGAAGGAAAATTTATGACCGGCGAAGAGCTGCACAGCCACCTCGATGAGATCGAGCGCATCCACGGCTTGTATTCGCCCATCGCACTGGGCTTTGCAGCTGCACTGGCCTGCGGCTGCTTCACCTTTCTGCTTGGCGGCGGCATTGTGGAAATGCTGTGTGCCTTTTGCGGTGCAGGTATCGGCAACTTTGTACGGTGCAAGCTGACAAAGCACCATTTCACCCTGTTTCTGGGCATTACGGCGTCGGTCTGTTCAGCAAGCCTCGTGTATGCCATCCTGCTGAAGCTGGCAGAGGTGCTGTTTGCCGTATCGGCGCAGCACGAGGCGGGGTATATCTGCTCCATGCTCTTCATCATTCCGGGCTTTCCGTTCATTACCAGCGGCATCGACCTTGCCAAGCTGGATATGCGCTCCGGGCTGGAACGTCTGGCCTACGCCGTCCTCATCATTCTGGTGGCAACCATGACGGCTTGGATCATGGCACTGCTGCTGCATTTGCAGCCGGTGCAGTTCCCTGCCCTGAGCCTGACACTCCCGGAAGAGATCGTGTTCCGGCTGCTGGCAAGTTTTGGCGGTGTGTTCGGCTTTTCGCTCATGTTCAACAGTCCCCGGAACCTGGCAGTCTGCGCTGCCCTTATCGGTGCGGTAACGAACACGTTCCGGCTGGAGCTGGTGAGCCTTGCGGGCTTTCCACCCGCTGTTGCAGCGTTTCTGGGCGCACTGCTGTCCGGATTGCTGGCCTCCTGCCTGAAGAGCGCCGCCGGTTATCCCCGCATCTCCGTCACCGTGCCGTCCATCGTTATCATGGTACCGGGACTGTATTTCTACCGTGCCATCTATAATCTGGGCATCCTGTCTCTGATGGATTCCGCCACATGGTTTGCAGATGCCATTCTCATCATCGTGGCACTGCCGTTAGGGCTGATCTTCGCCCGTATTGTCACTGACAAGACTTTCCGTTATTGCACCTGATGTGCAGCATTTCCATTCTCCCATATAAGGCAAAACGCAGCGAATCTTTTAACGGTTCGCTGCGTTTTGTTTTGCTGTGATGCACTTATAAAGGGAGTTCGTTTACAGGGCGTTTACTCGCCGTAAACGATCTTGGTAGCAGTTTCCACATGGCGTTCCAGCCGGTCGGCAAAGTGTTCCAGCGGCAGAAAAACGCCAAGTTCATCGTAGCGGGTTCCGCCGTCCTTGAGCGTATCCTGTCCATAGTAGACCACGGAACGGGGCAGTGCGTGCTGCAGCTTCATCTGGATATCCCAGACGGTGGAGTAGGCCTCCGCTTCCGTTACCTTCTGCTTCACGGTGTCCGGCAGTTCGTAGATCAGCAGCAGCCCCAAATGCTGGTTGTAGTGGTACTCCACCACATCCATCGAGCCTTCGTCGTAGCCGTGATACTTGCAGTAGCCGCTGGCAAGGTACATTTTTACCTTTTCCTGCTTCTGGAACACCCGGATGAACCGGTCGTATACTTTACTGCTCACGGCAAATTTGTTGTTCGGCAAAAGAACGCCGGCATCATCCGTCAGGATCACCGGGTTCGGCTGACCATCGGCGTTGAATTTGAACGGGATCAGGGCAGCGTTCCGTAGCAGGTCAAACATACTGTGCTGGCAGATCGCCATCAGAAAGGCAGACAGATCCTTGTTCTCGTAGGCATTGAACAGCGCCGCGGCAAACTGCTGTGCACTCACGGTCGGCGCATCCAGTACGTCTGCCATGTCCAGCGAGTCGTTGAAGGTATCCATCAGGCGGTGGCAGGCTTCTGGATTTTTCAGGATTTCCCCGAACAGTGCCTCTGCCTTTTCTTCTCTTGGAAATATCGTTGCCATCAAAAAGACCCTCTTTCTGTTTATTTCCAACTACCTATTATAGATTCATAATGCCCCGCTGTGAAATACTGCTTTCATATTGCTGCTATATGCAGAACACTTTTTACACAACCTCATCAATGCAGGGGTCTGGTCGCCGTACTCTCTGTATCGTGAGGACATCGCCACCTTTGCCGCAGGCGGCGACTACAAGCAGAGCGATGCCACCGGTTTCATCAGCATCTATGGTCTGCCCACCAAGGTGCAGGCTATCGTAAACAGCGAAAAAGAAGGGGAATGAAGTAGTTTATAGCAGTTTGTGCTTTTTCGATTACGCTTCCAAGCTCTCGTCTGCACAGGCGATGCTGGAAGGGCTGGGCTATGGCAATGCATCAGCATGATGCCATACGCCCCAAAGACAGGGTGGACGGGCGATGTTCCGGCAAAAAAGAATGGACAGACGAATAAAATTCATCTGTCCATTCGATTTGGCGGAGATGGTGGGATTCGAACCCACGTGCCCGGTTAAGGACAAAACGATTTCGAGTCTTTAAAATTGTTGGATGAAGCTGGTCCCTCGCGGCTGTCATTGGCAGCTGAGGGCATTCTTATAACATCCAAAAAGGCACGTCACGCCGCAATTTGCAGGCGAAAATCAGCCGCTTTTTGCGAAATGACGTTAGAAAAAGCCTTTTTCACACGGGCCGTCAACGGCTGCATTTCAGGTGTAGTTGTGTTAGATGTCCGTTAGAAATATGCAGTGCTGCCGTTGCTGTGCCAGCTCACAGCAGGCTTCCCTGTCTGAACGCAGCGTTCCCCGAAAGCCGGGAAATGCTGCGTTTTCTCTTGCCCGCATTGGGCTGAAAGGGAAGCCGCCATGTCAACATTCCGCGTCAATAAAAACGTCAACTACACCGTCATGAGCAACCACCACCTGCAGGATAAGAGGCTGTCCCTGAAGGCCAAGGGACTGCTGTCCTATATGCTCTCCTTGCCCGACGACTGGGATTACAGCCTGAAAGGGCTGACAACCGGGTGCAGGGATGGCATCGACAGTGTGAGAAGTGCGGTTCACGAACTGGAAGATGGCGGGTATCTGTGTCGGAGCAAAGTCCGTGATGCCCGTGGCCGCATTATTGACTACAACTATGAAGTCTTTGAACTGCCGCAGAAAGAACGGATTGAAAAACGCCCTGCTCCAGTGCTAAATTCACCATCATCGGAAAATCCAATGTCGGGTTTTCCAACGTTGGAGAATCCAACACAACAAAATACTAATAAACAAAATACTAAAAGACAAAGTACTAATCTATCAGGGCAGACAGACGAATCCGCAGATTTTGACCAGATGGAAGCACAGGTACGGGAGGCGTTTCGGGAACGGCTGGAGATCGACACCCTTGCCCAGCGGTACGACCCCGACAAGCTGGAGGAGTTGCTGGACAACATTGTGGAGATGTACTGCTGTCCACGGCAGACCCAGTACGTCGGCAAGCAGCCGCAGACAACCAAAGCCCTCCGGCTGCGGCTGGACAAGCTGACCAGCCAGCACATTGAGTACATCTTCGACGTGATGTCCAACACGACCCAGCCCATCAAGAACATCATGGCCTATCTGCGCACCACCATCCTGAACGCCCCCACCACGATGGAGCACTACTATCAGGCGCAGGGCAACTGGCTGACCGCACAGAATCGGAAGAAGTAAGCGCTGTTTTCCACAAAGGCCATAACGCACGTTGAAAATGCAAAGGAGAATTCCCATGAAGAACACGAACGCCGTCCGCACCGAGATCCCTTACGCACAGGCCGGGGAGTATCAGCTGCCCCTGCTCACCCTGCCGCAGACCAATGATACCGAACCGCTGGGCAAGTATGGCCGGATGCGGCTGGCCTATCTCAAGAACCAGCGTCCTGTGCTGTACAACAAGATGCTGCTGAACGGTACGCTCTGGCCGCATTTGCAGGATGTCCAGAAAATGGCCTGCGCGTGGCTGGAACGCACGATGACCACTCTGTTGGACAAGTACCCCGCGCCGGACAAAGAGTACGCACAACTTCTCTGGGTGGCGCACATGAACGAGCTGAAAGCGCAGGCGGAAGAAGTGGTGGTGAGGGAAATCGTGTATGCAGAGTGATTTCAACTGTTTTTCATGTTTCTGTTTCAGCATCAAAAACGCCTAGACGCGATTTTATGTCTTGATTTTGAATATTTTCCGCAAATATCAATATTAAAATTTGATTTTCTGCCAAGAATGGAGTATACTGAACCCAGAAAACACTTGGGAGGTTTTGCGATGCTGCTTCAATTTTCTGTCACGAACCACCGTTCCATCAGGGATACCGCCGTCATCAGCATGAAGGCATCCACAGATAAAAGTCTGTCCGACAGCCTGATTTCGCCGGACGAGAAGAAACAGCTTGTGCCAGTGCTTGCACTGTACGGCGCAAATGCAGCTGGAAAGAGCAATGTTCTCCATGCCCTCCTGCTCATGCGCGAGATGGTCTGTGGGCGGTATGCCAAGTTGCTGAAAGGTGAGTCCCTTCCGCAAGAGCCGTTTGCTTTCACCGACCAGCCTACACAGCCGACCAGCTTTGAAGCCATCTATTTTTATGGCGGCATCAAGTATGCCTATGGGTTCTCGTTTGACAAGTCCAAAGTCCTGACCGAATATCTCTATCACTGGCCCAACGGCCGGGAGGCTCTGGTTTTTTCCAGAGAAGGCAATGGTTATCAGTTCCGCGAGAATGTTCAGGAACAGCTTACCCTTGCCGGACGCACCGCAGAAAACCGGCTTTACCTGTCCAGCTCGAACGAGTGGAACTGCCCCCAGACTGAAAAGGCGTATCTGTGGTTCTTTGAAAAACTGACAGGCTTTATGGGAACCGAAATGCGGCTGGATGCTACATTGTCTGCCATCCGGCAGGGCGGCTCTGAAAAGAGCCGTATCCTGCATGAAATGCTGTATGCAGACCTCGGTATCAAGGACATCCGCATTACAGGCTCCAAGGAAGAGCCTATCATCTCCGCACTGCACATTCTCGATGCCGAAGATGGCGCTTCTGAGGGGTTCTGGCTCCCGTTGGGTCAGGAATCTGTTGGGACACAGCGTTTCTTCTCTCGCATCGGTATGTGGCTTGTGGCTTTGGAATCCGGCTCTGTTTTGGTAGTAGACGAGATAGAATCCAGTATGCACCCGCTGCTGACAAGGCATCTGATCGAGATGGTGCAGGATGACGCTATCAATACAAACCATGCACAACTCATCTTTACAACACACGATACCGGACTTCTCGACCTGACGTTGCTGCGGCGCGATCAGATCTGGTTTGCAGAGAAGAACGAAAAGACCATGCAGACCGATATTTATGCCCTGACCGAGTTTTCTCCCCGGAAAGGTGAGAACATCGCCAAAGGCTATCTGCAAGGCCGGTATGGGGCGATCCCATTCATTGGAGGGAATGCAGTATGGGCAGAATAAAAGAACTCAGCCGCAAACCTGCCCGAACCAGAAAGCGAAATCCTGTCGTATACCTCATCTGCGAAGGCAGTGAAACCGAGATTCGGTATTTCAAGCGTTTCCGAAGTCGGGGCTGTAACATCGACATCATCCCGATTTCTTCTCAGTATAAATCTGCCGACAGGCTTGTGCAGAAAGCCAAAGCCACTATGGGCAACAATCCCTACTATCCCGATGAAGGCGATTCCATCTGGTGCGTCTTTGACCGTGACGATAATTCTAACGAGGTACTTCTGCGCGCCAAACAGTCCGCTCAAAAGGAAGGCTATCATTTGGCCTACTCCAATCCATCCTTTGAGCTGTGGTTCCTACTACATTTTGTAAATCAGCAGACAGAGGTTGAAGATTGCCAAGCATTGATTCGATTGCTAAAACAGCCGGGCAGACTTCCTGATTATGAGAAAAACAAGGATTACTTTGACGTTTTGAAGCCTTTGAAATCCACTGCAATCCAGCGGGCAAAAGCACGGGCTGAACAAGTCCGGAATCAAGACACAGAGCTGATATCTCGACAAAGCAATCCACTAACAACCGTTTGGGAGCTTGTCGAATACCTGAACTCCAAAGTTTGAGAGGTGTCTTTATGGCTTACCTGAAATTGATGCTGGATGAAAAGGAAATCGCTCATTTGAGCGAAGATGGGCAGTATCTCTGCGCCAATGAGGGGGTGCCACAGTACGACCTGCCCTTGAACCTCTTTATCGGCAGCAGCCACAAAGTCCCACTGGTCGATGTGGTCGTCTGGGCAAAGAAGCGCATCTTCCCCCGAAACCGGATGGACTGCAAGGAGATTCTGGAGATGATGGGCCTGCCAGACTACAATGCGTGGGAAATCGTCAAGCGCACCAATGCCTGCTTGATGGAGGACCCTTTCTGGCTGCGTTTCAGCGAAGCTGAGACTTTTGAGGATACCACCCGCGGCAGGGCAAGAAGGATCATGGCCGAATATCAGAAGTCAGCTGATACCAACTAGTATCAATACTAGGGCTCAATCCATCGACCCCTCACTTTAAGGCGGCATTGCTGCCGTATATACTGGTTCTTCTCGAATGTCCAGCTTTTTTAGAGCAGAATCCCTTAATCGCTTTGCTTTTCCCTTAAAATGCAGCCGATTTTAAGGGAAAGCATAATTGAGTAAGGTTTGAAGCAGTCCTATTTATATAATTTTTTTGTTGGTTGTTAATATATTGATACCAATTAGTATCAATAGGTATCAGCCAATGGATACAACAAGACCCACAGATTGGAATGAGCCTCCAATCTGTGGGTCTTATTCATTTAAGTTCCGTCATCATCGTTTGGGTCAGGAACTTCTACCCACTCTGAAAGTTCTTCGCAGTAGTCCGCATATTTTCCGCCTTCGGTGGTCCTGATAACGCGCCGCACGTAGTCCTTGCCGCCATCTACGCAACAGAGACCACAGCTGCACTTCTCCAAATCGTAATGGCTTTTGCTTTCGATGACGTCTCCACAGCGTTTGCAACGGATTTTGTTCGATATAATAATTCGCATCTTTCTGTTTTCCAATTTACAGATGTGCATCCGAGCATTTACTTTTGTAATATTTCTTTTAGCTTTTTCTCAGTACATCCAATGCATAGAATCTGTTGTGACTTAACTTTTTTATCTGAATAAATACTTGTGTTATTCCGTTCAATCAATATTGGACTTTTTATTTCTATGATATGATTTCTTAGCCACACGTCGTCCTTTCCTTCTTGTTCCCAAAACGTTCCTATCGGAACACCTGCATCCTGTGCGAGTCTCGTCAGGTTATTAAATGTATCCTCGTTGTCTTTGATTTCACTAAATCCAAATAGACGATGAGCATTGTGAAGCAGATCTTTAAAACCAATGATTTCGTGTGCACCTTGATACAATATTTCCAACGTTGGTTGAGTCTCATGGTGATTCCATATCAAATCTTGATACTTATCGATTATAGACTTAACACTATTATCCTGCCCTGTGAAGTCTCTATACAATTTTTCAAATTCAACACTGGCCGCTTTAACCTCTTCCGTTGACCATTCTCCATCTTCAGCTTCTGATATTTTATCCTCAATGTTTTCCAATAAATTCATCCGTGAAATATCCGCAACATTTGAACCAAGCGATTTTAAAATTTTCAACATCAATCTCATGTCGCAAATATTGTCATTTGCCATTAAATTCAGAAGGCAATCCGCTGTTTCCTTCATGCTCTGAAGGACTCTAATATACATATCAGGCATGGGCCGACGTACCCGAAGCGCATGATTGATTTGCTCCATGAATTCATATATGAATTTTCGATCCCGTTCCGTTTTATTTTTTGAAACAATCGGAAGCTCACAAAAAGCAGGCATTGTCCATGAAAATTTTTCACGCAAAGGAACACTAATACCATTTTCATAGTTAGGAAAAGCCGGAATCACGATATTATTAGCACACCATTTAGATGTATCAAAGAACATATCTACACAAGAAAAATAGTCTATCCCTTGAACGGTTTCATGATTTCGCTTAACCCACTGCATCAGCATTTGTGAAATTATATATTCCTGCTTATATGGTGTGTTGCCGCTTTGATTTATAAATGAGCATGCCAAAATCAACGGATACATTTTAAGATACCGACAGATCACCTCATTCCACACTTCAAAATCATTGTATTTTACCGTAAATCCCCACGTTTTTATCTCCATGGGAGAATATAATGCCAATAATTTCAGTTCTTTGCTCAGATCTATTTTATTATCCTGGCTTTCACTCCAAATATATTGATATTCAGAATAATAATATTTTGAGGGATAATTACATTCCTGCCAAGCGAGAGGGAGCATTGTAGATAAGTACAGGCATGGAAATCCTGCTAAGCTGAATCTTTCATTACTCGAATATGCTCGCTTATTCATTGGAATATGAAACAATTCATTTGGATTACTTTTGATAGTCTGACTACGGCCATCTACAGCCCTAATTCTAAAGTATCGTCCCCCATTAGAACTTCCAAACAGTCTCATACATGTGCAGATTGTTTTTTCTCCAGCAGATACAAGAATTCTCCCGTTCATCAAACTTATAAAAAGAGCTGGTCTCAAAATTTCCATGACTTCATCGAATAGTTCTTGCGATACCTTATAATTCGATTCTTCATAGCTTTCGAAGACAGCAATTATTTTTGTACTTATCTCAGCAGCAACCCTTTTTGACTCATTTAATTTTTCATTAAATTCAGCTTTTTTATCGGCATCAAGATCACACTCATCACAATTGTCAAGAAGTGTTAGGTATTTACTTGCTTCCTCTTCGAATTTTTCACCAATGATAAATGCCTCACTAAAGTACCTTTTAGGAAGATCTATTTCATCTAAAAGTTGATTTATCTTCATCGTTATCGCCACCCCAAATCGATATTTTCTATACTAACTTCAAGAGATTCTCGTATAATACTTTTCCAGACTCTTATCGCAGACCCTTATGATATGCAGCCAATCTTCCTTCGTGAGCTTGCGGAAAATGATTGGGTTGACTTCAATGGTTTCCACATCCTTGCAGCGCATCAGGAAACGCATATCCTCAAACCGCTTGAACGGATTGGAAAGAACATTTTTCTCCACATCTTTCCGGGTGTATCCACCCTTCTGATAGATGCTGTTCGGCTTTTCTGCTATCATCCCATGCGCTTTACGATCTTCATAGAAGTCGATAAAATAATCCACAACATCCGGCAGAGCTACCCGACCGTTGCTGTCCATATACTCGTAGATTGCCTTGAGCAGCACCGGCTTATAGGAATAGCTCATATCCATTGTTTCGATGAACTTCATAAACTTGTCTGCCATATTCTGCGGCGTAATTAAATCCCAGCCATACTGTTTAGCGATATTTCGGATGCTTTCCTCCCGGAAATAGTGGAACATCCGCTTATCCCCAAACGGAATGGAAAGATCAGGCTTGATTTTTCCGTCTTTAATATAGCGTTCAACCGTTTCGGACTGAACATCGACCATGCGGACAAGCTCAATCTGCGAAATCATATCTTTGACGCTGTTCTGCCAGTTGAACAGGTCAATGATTTCATAGTCATCCACATCAATCGGAACATCCAGCCATGCTTCGGGCTTCTCGCCTTTGAAAAGCATATCCTGATCCAATTTCCGTTTATTTTCCGGTGCCAGAACATAGGCCATCGGCTGATATTTGGCAATGTTCAGCACACGATGCAGACTATACGGCATATTGAACATATTGGCGTTGTCTACGAAGTCGATGACAAGCAAGTCATCCTTGCCCGGACAACGGCGCGTACCACGACCAAGCTGCTGCATATAGATAGTTTTGGACATCGTTGGCCGTGCCATAAACAGAACGGTGGTATGCGGGCTGTCCCAGCCTTCGTTCAGCAAATCGCAGGCGCACAATACGTCCGTTGACCCTGTTTCGTAATCCTTCAGGACTTTCTCCCGAATCTCCACACGGTCACGTCCAGAAACGGCTTCTGCGTTTACTCCATTGTCGCGCAGCAACTTTGCAATTTCCGCAGCATGGTCTACGCTGGCGCAGAAGATCACCGTCTTTTTTCCGTTCACATATTTCAGATAGGTATCCACGATCAGCTGATTCCGTTCCGGGATAAACAGCTTGCTTTCCAAGTCCTGCGAATTATACTTGATACCGTTGATGCGCACGTCCGTCAGATCGATGTTAGTTTTGACCCGGATGCAGCGGATGGGCACCAGCACGCCACGTTCCACTGCTGTTTTCAAATCCATCTTGTGCGCCACATTCTGAAACAGTTCCAGCATATCCTCGCCATCGCTGCGTTCCGGGGTCGCTGTCAGGCCAAGAATGAACTTCGGGTGAAAATATGTAAAGATTTTTTGATAGGTATTCGCTGCCGCATGGTGGCACTCGTCAACAATCAGGTAGTCAAACGCTGTGGGCGAAAACTTTTCCAAATCTTTGGAAATGCTCTGGACAGTTGCAAAAATAACGGTCTGTGAAACATCTTTCTGTCCACCGGTATACTCGCCAAGTGTCGCCTCCGGCCACACCCTCGCAAAGGTATCCTTCGCCTGAGATGCCAGTTTCAGCGCATTTACCAGAAACAGCGTGCGCCCGCCCACGGCTTTCGCATCTGTCGCTGCGGTAATGGTCTTTCCTACGCCTGTCGCATGGTACAGCAATGCGATGGTTTTCCCATCGTCCCGCACCTTTTTCAGGTTCTCGATGGCTTCCTGCTGATAATCCCGGAGTTCGATTGTCTGACCCATCTGAACCGGAAGGTCTGCTTCAAATGCCTTGAACATTGGGCTGCTGCCCAAAAATGTAATCAGCTCATCCTTGACCTTTTCCGGCTGCTTTTCCAGCTGACTGTAAATCCAGCGGTAAACCTTCCAGTTATCATAAACCAGACTGTTCTGCTTCAGAAGGTCATCTGCATACTTGTTCTCGGAAACCTTACTTGGGTTGTGGTAAGTTTCTCCGTCTATCTCGATTGCAATTTTGGATTCAGGCGATTCCAACGCAAAGTCGATGTAGCGATGCCGACCATAGATATCAACACACGGATACTGAACCTGCAAATTTTCTGTTTTCTCCGGGCCGAATGCTTCACAGAACAGCTGAACAAACAGTTCTTCCGCACGGCTATTGACGCTGGTTGCTTTTAATGGTTCCATAGAGCACACCTCTTTGGGTATTTTGTAGAATCCGAATTCGTTATAAGTTCATTATAGAGCACTTTCTGACTTCTTTCCAGAGATTAGTACAGAAATATGTCAGCAGCCTGCCTGTTTATTGTTCTTTTTGAGTGGTTAAGCAATGTCTCATCCGTATTGTGAGCATTGAATAGGGCTTTTGTCCGCGCTATAATAGAAGAAAACTGCAAGGAAGTGTCATCATGCTTCACCCCGGACTGTACGAACAGGTCATTAACAATGCGCTGAACCGTGAGCTTTCGGAGGTTCCGGAAGCTCGTAAATCCACTGCGCCCATCGACACGGCAGAAGCCTCTAAAGTGCTGGCGCAGTACCTGACCGAAGTGGTACAGAAAGGCCTCGACAACGTACAGGACAATGGCGGCGGCATCGAAGCACAGATTGCTCTGGCAAACCAGATCGTAAGCACCATCCAGACTACCACCAAAGAACCTGACTTTGCCGCGCTGGGCGTTGACCAGCGTGCAGAGCAGCTTCTTGCGCTTTTACGGGAAAATGACCCCCGCCTTGCCACCGGAAAAGCGGCCAAAGACATCGAACGGCCGGAAACGCCTCTTGCGCAAAGCTCGTTGTTCACCGGTGCCATCCACGAGCCGCAGATGTACACTGAACTGAAAAAGGAGATCGTGTCTGCCGACCACATCGACATGCTGGTGTCCTTCATCAAGTGGAGCGGTCTGCGCCTGCTTATGGACGAGCTGCGGCAGTTTACCCAGAACGGCGGAGAGCTGCGTATCATTACCACTTCCTACATGGGTGCCACCGATGTAAAGGCTATCGAAGAACTGCGCCAGCTGCCTAATACGAAAATCAAGGTCAGCTACGACACCAAGCGCATCCGGCTCCACGCAAAGACGTATGTGTTCTACCGGGACACCGGTTTTACAACAGCCTATGTCGGCTCGTCCAACCTGTCCAACGCGGCCATTTCCAGCGGACTGGAATGGAACGTCAAAGTGACCCGGAAAGACCTACCGGAGACCATCGATAAGATTGCCGCCACCTTTGAAAGCTACTGGAACGCCGGCGAGTTTGAGTACTACAACGAAGGTCAGCGGGAGCGCCTTGCGCGGGCCCTGAAAGCCGAAAAGTACAGCGAGACCGACCACAGCGGCATTTACACGCTGGACATTCTGCCGTATTCCTACCAGCAGGAAATTCTGGACAAGCTGGAAGCCGAACGCACCGTGCGCGGGCACAATCGCAATCTGGTGGTTGCCGCCACCGGCACCGGCAAAACGGTCATCTCGGCGCTGGATTACAAGCGGTTCTGTAAACAGCATCCCGGCAAGCCCTGCCGGCTGCTGTTCGTGGCGCATCGAGAAGAAATCCTGAAACAGAGCCTGTACACTTTCCGTGCCGTGTTGAAAGATGCCAATTTCGGCGAACTGTTGGTCGGCAATTACAAAGTGGACAGCATTGAACACCTGTTTATTTCCATCCAAACCTTCAACTCGCAGGATTTTACCGCCAAGACCGGGGCTGATTTCTACGATTATATCGTGGTGGACGAATTCCACCATGCCGCCGCGCCCACCTATCAGAAGCTGTTGGAGTATTATCAGCCACAGATTTTGTTGGGCCTGACTGCCACACCGGAGCGTATGGACGGCAAGAGCATTCTGGATTATTTCGGTGGGCGCGTTGCCGCCGAGATTCGCCTGCCGGAAGCCATTGACCGGAAACTGCTGTGCCCGTTCCAATATTTCGGCGTGACCGATACGGCCGACCTGAGCAGTCTGAAATGGCGCACCGGCGGTTATGATAAGGCCGAACTGTCCAACCTGTACACCTTCAGCGGCATGGTAGCACAGCGCCGCGCTGACCTTGTGGTGAATTCTATCCTGAAATATGTCACCGATATTGACGAGGTAAAGGGGCTTGGCTTCTGCGTTTCCATCGAGCACGCCCGGTTCATGGCGGACTATTTTAACACCCACGGCATCCCGTCCATAGCGCTGACCGGCGATTCTTCCGATGAGGAGCGCAACACCGCCAAACAGCGGCTCATTTCCGGGGAGATTCGTTTCATTTTTGTGGTGGACATTTACAACGAAGGCGTGGACATCCCGGAAGTCAACACCGTGCTGTTCCTGCGCCCCACCGAGTCGCTGACCGTGTTTTTGCAGCAGCTGGGCCGCGGCCTGCGTCTGGCTGAAAACAAGGAATGCCTGACCGTGCTGGACTTCATCGGGCAGGCAAACAAGAAGTACAATTTCGAGGAAAAGTTTACGGCCCTGCTCTCCAACACCACCCACAGCGTCAGCCGAGAGATTAAAGAGGGTTTTGTCTCTGCGCCCAAGGGCTGTTATATCCAGCTGGAAAAGATCGCCGCAAAATATGTGCTGGACAATATCAGCGCCTCCTATGACCGCACCTCCGGGCTTATGGCGCGGGCAACTGCCTTTACCGAGGATACCGGTCTACCCCTGACACTCAGGAACTTCCTCGACTACTATCATCTTGACCCGCGTGCAATTTACAGCAAAAAGGTCTGCTTCAGCCGGCTGTGCGTCCGCGCAGGGGCGGCATCCGATTTTGCAGAACCTTTGGAAGAGAGCATGACCAAAGCCCTTGCACGCTTTGCAGTCGTGGATTCCCGCAGGTGGATCCGTTTTTTGCTGGAGCTTCTGCCAAAGTTGGACAACACCGACTTTGCGGCTCTATCGCCAGTAGAGAAGCGGATGCTGCAGATGTTCTATGTGACCCTCTGGGGCAAAACTGCAGAAAGCTGGGAGGATGAAGAAGTTCTCGATAACCTGTATGCTCTCTCGGACAGTCCCGTTTTGCTGGGGGAGCTGCAGGCACTTTTGCAGTATCAATATGACCGCATCGATTTTATTGACGAGCCGGTGGATGTGGGCTTTGATTGTCCGCTGGATTTGCACTGTACTTATACCCGTGACCAGCTGCTGGTGGCGTTGGACTTTTTGAAGCCTGCCACTGTCCGCGAGGGCGTGAAGTGGCTGCCGGAAAAGCAGCTGGACGTATTCTTTGTGACCCTGAACAAAGCGGACAAGGATTACTCCCCCACCACCATGTACAAGGATTATTCCATCAACGAAAGCCTTTTCCACTGGCAGAGCCAGAGCACCACCGCCGAAAACTCTGCCACCGGGCAGCGCTACATCCATCACCGGGAAAAAGGAAGCCGGGTGCTGCTGTTCGTGCGCGAGTTCAAGGCAGAGGCCCGTTTTGGCGGTGCAGGAGCGTATACCTATCTGGGCACGGTGAACTATGTGAAACACGAGGGCTCCCGCCCCATGAATATCACATGGCGGCTGAACCGCCCAATCCCTGCAAAGTTTCTCAAAAAGACCAACAAGCTGGTGGTCGGTTAAAAGGAGAATATCATGAAGGTTGTTCGCGTTGTTGCAGCTGTGATCTGCGACGATATTCAGACGAAACATAAAATTTATGCCACCGCCCGCGGCTATGGCGACTACAAAGGCCAGTGGGAATTTCCGGGTGGTAAAATCGAGCCGGGAGAAACCGCACAGCAGGCGCTGAAACGAGAGATTGAGGAAGAGTTGGACACCGAAATTGCGGTACATGATAAAATCGGCACCATCGAATACGACTATCCTGCATTTCATCTTTCGATGGACTGCTTCTGGTGCGAGGTTCTTTCTGGTGACCTTGTTCTGAAAGAAGCCGAAGCCGCGCGCTGGCTGACAAAAGACGAACTGGATTCTGTACAGTGGCTCCCGGCTGACCAGACGATTCTGGAAAAAATCCGGGAGATGATGAAATAACTCTGTTGCTCCAAGTTGCATCTGCAAGCAGTGCCTCTGTATATACAAAGGCTCAAACACGCATGGCATTGCAAATTTGCCGTGCGTATTCTGCTTGTTGGGATGCAGTCCCAATCCCTGTGAACATCACGGAACCGTGATGGCTGTGCACTCTTACAGAGTGCTGAAAGAGCGTTTTGCAGAAACGCGAAGCCTGCATCGGCACGATGCAGAACAACAGGTTTGGGCTGTGCCCAACAAGCTCTTGCAAGGCAAGGGGCTTTGTATATACAAAGACATTGCTTGCAAGAGAGCTTCGGCGTACCAGAATGGTACCACGAAGCACTGCTTGCAGAAGCTATTGCATCCATCTGAATTGTCAATTCCGCTCGCAGCTGTTATACTGGACTCATCAAAAATTTTTCAGGAGGCAGTTGCCGTGACCGCAAAGCAAGTTCAAATCGGAGATAGACCCTGCCGTATTTACGGCGCAGACTGCGCCGAATATCTTCTGCTTCAGATGACGGATGAACACGAATTGCAACGCATGGACAACGAAGTTGCAGCCATTGCACAGGGCGCAGCACATCCGTTTCTGTTTGCTGCGGTTCCGGTGGAAAGTTGGAACGATGCACTTTCTCCGTGGGAAGCCCCTGCCGTATGGGGAAAGCAAGGTTTCGGTGGCAATGCTGCGGAAACCCTGCGCTTTCTGACAGAGCGGGGCATCCACCCAGACAAAGCTGTTCTACGGTATCGCCGCCGCCTCGCCCTCTGTGTGGTTTCTGGGCTGGATGGAGTTTGAACAGCGGCACCCGATACAGGCACAGCGCGTTTATCTGAGCCTTGGCGACCGGGAAGAGCGCACAAGAAATGCCGTCATGGCTGTGGTGGGCGATAACATCCGCACCCTGCACAGCCAGCTTACAGAGTGTAGCATAGACTGCACCCTTGAATGGAACAGCGGCGGGCATTTCAAAGACGCTGACATGCGCACGGCAAAGGCGTTTCGCTGGATGATGGAGGAACACACATGACCATTTTGATCGATGCAGACGGCTGCCCGGTTGTCGATCTGACGTTGCAGATTGCAAAGCGGTTTGGCGTTCCGGTCATCATCCTGTGCGACACAGCTCACCAAATCGAGCGAGAAGGTGCGCAGACTCTGGTGTTCGATAAAGGGGCTGACAGCGTAGACTTTGCGCTTGTCAACCGGGTAAAGCCGGGGGATATTGTCGTGACACAGGACTACGGTCTGGCGAGTATGTGCCTTGCCAAGTGCGCCCGGGTGCTGAACCAGAATGGTCTGGAATACACCGCCGACAACATAGACGCTCTCATGCTGCGGCGGTATGAAAACAAAAAGCTCCTCCGTGCCGGAAAGCACCCCAAGGGGAGCCCAAAACGGACGAAGGAGCAGGATGTGGCTTTTTCAACCCATTTCAAGGCTGTCTTAGAAGCCTCACGAAGGCTCATGCTTTAAGCAGTTCTCGTTATGCGTGGTGTGTGTGCTTTCTGTTAGGCTAGAACAATGGGTGCTGCTACATTTAAGCAGCACCCATTGTTTTGCTCGTTTTTTCACGATTTTTGTGATTTGCACGTATGCTGCTATTGACTTTTGCTGTGATTGGATGTACTATACAATCAAGTGATTACTTCCAACAAAAGAAAGGTAGGCAACATGAGAGTCAACAAAGGTTTGATGATAGCAGCAACATTTGATCCGACCAAAAGAACCTCCTTGATAACTGTAGCAGATATGTGTCGTAAAATTGAGGAGAACTCGATTTCTTTGCCGTTGTATCAGCGAGATATCAGTTGGACACTTCAGAAGTGTATCGATCTTCTTAATTATCAATTGTGGGGAAAGGCTCCGGTTTCTCCTATTTCTATCAATGTTATAAATACTGTGGATAGTGCTGTTCCGCAAGTTTCCTTTATAGATAGAGAAATCATCTCAACTATTGAACGCGGTCAATACTCGGTCGTGGATGGTCAGCAGCGTTTAACCACTAACTATAAAGCATATTGTAATCATGATGATTTTCGAAATATCGTGTTAGACTTAGGAAAAGGCGAGTTCACAGAGGTGCGTGACTCTATCAGGAGTAATCAAATTCCTGTTGGTATCCTCTTAAATAAAGAGGATACCAAATTATTTGAGTATACTAAGGCTAAAAGTGCACTTGGTTCTGCCGATGTCTTGTCTGTGCTCCTTCAAGTACGCAGCAAAATGAGAAACTATAATTATACTCTTAATTCGGCTGAAGACCTAACTGAGGATGAACAAATTGAGTGGTTCGAAGTTCTAAACAATGCTGGCAGCCGAGTAAGTATTATTCAAATGCGCTTTTCTAAACTGAAAGCTCATGGAATTGATATTTATAAACAGTACACAAACCTCTACCGTACCCGTGTATATGAAGCAGGGTACGAAGATTTTTTCACTCCGCAAAAAACCAATGTTTCTTACCCAGTTGCAGCATTAAATCCTGCGTATGAAGTTATCACTCAGAAGCCTCATTCCGGAAATTATGCTCCTATTCCTTCTGACACTAAGGAAAATCAACTTTGTAACCTTTCTCCAGAACAGCTTACACAATGCTTTTCTATGACTTTAGCTGCACTCGATCGCACTTTAGACTTCATCAATGAGAACACACCCACTCAACTTCCTCGCATTGATTATATTAATTATTTATTAGGATATTTTATCTTTCATAACGAAGTTTTGACCGAAGATAACAAGGAAAAACTTCTTCAGTGGATGGATAATGTTGATTTCACCAACAAGTCCAATTCTGAACGACGTGATATTTTCACCGCATTGATCACCTAATAATTTTATCTAATTTATCAATAGCAGCCATCTGCATCTACCTTGCAGACGGCTGCTATTTTTTGTTGACTTTTGGAGACACGGGTGCATTTTGGTCGTCCAACTGGGTTCGGATATGAAGGCTTCTTTTAGGAACTCACTTCTGTCTGCTTGTTACAATTCGGTTACAGAACGGTCTTGAATGCTACGAAACAGCCCTTTTCGTGGGCTCGTATATAGAGGGGTATTTCTTCGGAGTATCTTCTTTCACGAAGGTTTGCTTGTACTCGTATGATTATTATGACAATTCCGTTTAATAGCAGACGCACGATTTGCAAATGCAAATTGTGACTTTTTTGTTAATTTTCAAAAACATTGCTACGTTTTGGCCTTTCTCGATGCCTACCAATTAGAGGGACAATTTTTCGGAAGCCTTAAATTCCGAAGATTTTCTATAAAACTCTGTTCTTTGAAAACAGAATAGTTCAATCGTCCGGTACTTCACAAAAGGTACTTCTGTAACTCGCAGCCCGGTCATAACGAAGACGGGGTGGCTGAAATGCCAATGGTGCGGTGCAAGCCCGCTGCTGGACGATTTCCCACTCCTAGGGTGCCGAGGGCGAATATGGGAGACCTATATCATATTGACGCAGATGGGCTGCAAGTCTATCTGCGATGCGAGAGTTGAAACTACTGTCAGCTCTCTTTACATTGCCACCTGACCGCCGCTTTGCTGCAAAGGATATAACCGCAGGTGGCACACACTTTTGATCTTAAACTACTTATGCAGAAGGAGTGCCCATGAAGTTTAACGATGCCTATTCCCAGATGTTTCCCGGTTACCCCGATGCCATCAGCCTTCAGCAGGCTGCGGAGATGCTTGGTCTGAACCGCCATACAGTTGGGGAACTGATTCGTTCCCGCCACCTATTTGCGCTTAAAATCGGCCGCACCTATCGTATCCCGAAGCTGAGTGTGATCGAGTTCCTGCTTACCGGGCAGAGCACCTTCCCGGCTGGAAATCCGCCGCTGGATGTGGTATGCTGTGGGTGCAGCAACGGACAGCACGCCTGTTGACCCAAAGGAGGTTTATGATGAAAACTACAGGGTCTGTCCAAGAGAAAAATGGACGTTTCTATTTCGTGATCAATCTTTATGATGCCAACGGCAAGCGGAGGATCAAGTGGATCTCCACAGGTTTGACCGTCCGGGGCAACAAGCGCAAGGCAGAATCCATGCTCCGGGAAGTATTGCTCAGCTATGATGAGACCGGGGAGCTGCCCACAGGGCGGGGCGGAGCCTACGAAAAAGTGGATGCTAAAACCGCCAAGCCCTTGCCGCAGCATCTCCAACCCGTCAGCAAGTCGGAGATGCTGTTTCTGGACTATCTCAACGAGTGGGTGCAAGTCCATAAAGCATCCATCCAGCCTGCAACCTTTATCAGCTACAATCGGATGATCACCGGGCGCATCACGCAGTATTTTGAGCCGCTGGGCTTGAAGCTGTGCGAGGTCACGCCGCAGGTGCTGGATGAGTTTCAGGAGAAGATCTTGCTGGAGGGCTACACCACCAACACGGTCATTCACTACCACGCCATCTTCGGTAAAGCGTTCAAGGATGCCGTCCGCAAGGACTATCTGGAAACCAACCCGATGCTGAAAGTTGACCGCCCGAAGAAGAACAGCTTCCGGCCCAACTTCTACTCCAAGGATGAAGTCCAGCAGCTGCTGGAAGTATCGCAGGATGACCCCCTGCACCTGTGCATCCTCATTACGGCCTACTACGGTCTGCGCCGCAGCGAGGTACTGGGGTTGAAGTGGTCGTCTATCGACTTTGAGCGCAAGTCCATCACCATTAACCACAAGGTGACGGAACAGTTGGTGAACGGCAAGTACGTTCCTGTGGTCAGCGATGTGATGAAGAACAAGACCAGCTGCCGTACTCTGCCGCTGATCCCGGCTGTGGAAGAAGAACTTCTGAAGCAGAAGGAAAAACAGCAGCTTTACCGTAAGCTGTTCAAGAAGAGTTACAGCACCGAGTATCTGGATTTCGTCTGCACCGATCAGGAAGGCAAGCTGATCCGCCCGAACTTCGTGACGGAGCACTTCGACTGGCTGCTGACCAAGTACGGGCTGAAGCACATCCGTTTCCACGATCTGCGCCACAGCTGCGCCAGCCTGATGGTGATGAACGGCGTATCTATGAAGCAGGTTCAGGAATGGCTGGGGCACAGCACCTTTTCTACCACCGCTGACATCTACGCACATCTCGATTACAAAAGCAAACAGGGGTCTGCTGGGGTCATTGCGAACCTTTTGGGAGAATCCAAACTCCCCAAATAATTATGGATTTATCGTTCATGTATAAAGCATACTGTGATGAGGCAAAAGCGGTCTTTCTCTGCTTGATGCAAAAGAAAAAGTCGCAGATTCGTTTGAATCTGCGACTTCTGGCGGAGATGGTGGGATTCGAACCCACGTGCCCGATTAAGGACAAAACGATTTCGAGTCGTTCTCGTTACGACCGCTTCGATACATCTCCAAGTATATTTTCATGGCAAATTTACGATTTGTATATCGCAAATCGGCCTTGAAACTTGGAACAGTTGCTGTTAGAATATTGTTAGAAAACGCATCGTTCAGACAGGTTCTGAAGCCTGTCAGGACATCAAAATTGACGTTCCCTCGTGTGATATGGAGACATCCGGCGAAGCATCCACTTGGATTTCGAGTCGTTCTCGTTACGACCACTTCGATACATCTCCACGATAAACCTTATATAGTATAGCAAAAAAGCCTGTTGGCGTCAACACTTTTTCGCGTTCCAAGCTCCGGGTCTGCTGTGCGGCAGACCCGGAGCTTTTTGCACTTTTGAGCGGAACATGGAAAAATTTGCGAAAAGGGACTGGTATTTTTGCGGGTTTTGAGTATAATAGAGGAGATATAGAGGATATAGTTCAAATTTGAAGTAAAAAAGGAGAATCACATCCATGGCACAGTCAAAACAGGACATGGGCAGTGGGAACGTCCGCAGCCTGATGCTGCAGCTCATGATCCCTGCGGTGGTAGCGCAGGTCGTGAACCTGTTGTACAACATCGTGGACCGAATTTACATCGGCCACATCGCGGGCATCGGTGCGGCAGCGCTGACCGGCGTGGGCCTGTTCACTCCCATCTTGATGCTGTTGAATGCATTCGCTATGCTGGTGGGCGCAGGCGGTGCGCCCCGCACCGCCATTGCTCTGGGGCAGGGCGACAAGAAACAGGCAGAAAAGATCATCTCCAACAGCTTTACCATGCTGCTGCTCTTTTCGGTGGTGCTGACCATCGGCTTCTATGCCGGGGCGCCGATGCTGCTTCGGCTGTTTGGTGCCAGCGATGCCACCCTGCCGTATGCCCTGAGCTACAGCCGCATCTACATTCTGGGCTCGGTGTTCGTGCTGCTGGTGCTGGGCATGAACCCCTTCATCACCACGCAGGGCTTTGCCAAAACCAGTATGCTCACCACCGTGATCGGTGCGGTCATCAACATCATCCTTGACCCCATCCTCATCTTCGGGTTCGGGCTTGGCGTGCGGGGCGCGGCCATTGCCACGGTGCTCAGTCAGGCTGTGGGCGCGGTGTGGATCCTGCGCTTCCTCACCGGCGAAAAGACCCTCCTGCGCCTGCGCAGGGACTATCTGCGCCCGGAGCGCAATGTCATCCTGCCGGTGATGGCGCTGGGCATCTCCACCTTTGTGATGCTCTCCACCGAGAGCCTGCTGTCCATCAGTTTCAGCTCCAGTCTGGCGCGGTACGGCGGCGATGTGGCCGTGGGTGCCATGACCGTCATCACCAGCGCATCCCAGCTGTGCACCCTGCCCATTCAGGGCATCTGTCAGGGCGGTCAGCCTGTCATAAGCTTCAACTTCGGCGCAGGCAAAAAGCCCCGTGTCAAGGAAGCCTTCCGCTTTCAACTGACCCTGTGCGGCGTATACACCTGCGTATTCTGGCTTCTGATGATGCTGGTGCCCGGCGCGGTGGCCGGTATCTTCACCTCGGACAGTGCGCTGATCTCCTACACCACCTGGGCCATGCGCATTTACATGGCGGGCATTTTTGCCATGGGCTTCCAGATCGCCTGCCAGCAAAGCTTTATGGCGCTGGGGCAGGCTAAGGTCAGCCTGCTGCTGGCCTGCCTGCGCAAGATCATCCTGCTGATCCCGCTCATCTTTATTCTGCCGCATCTCGTGGCAGACCCGGTGTTCGGCGTGTTTCTGGCCGAGCCGGTCAGCGACATTCTGGCCGCCACCATCACCACCATCACCTTCTTTGCCCGGTTCGATAAAATCCTCGACCGCGGTGCGGCAAAGGTCTGATGTCTGCATAAAAATAACGCCTGCCAGCTGAAAATGGCAGGCGTTATTTTTGGTTCGGAGCAGGTTACAGCGTTTCGCCGTTTGTTTCAATTACCTTCTTATACCAATAAAAACTGTCTTTTTTATAACGTTTAAAGGTGCCGTTGCCGGAATCGTCTGCGTCTACATATACAAAGCCGTAGCGCTTTGCCATCTGGCCGGTAGAAGCGGACACAAGGTCGATGCAGCCCCAGGGAGTATAGCCCATCAGGTCTACGCCATCCTTGATTGCTTCTGCCATCTGATTGATGTGTCTGCGCAGATAGTCGATCCGGTACAGGTCATGTACCGTTCCGTCTGCCTGCAGCACATCCTGCGCACCTAGTCCGTTTTCTACCACCATGAGGGGGATCTGGTAGCGGTCATAGACTTCATTGAGATAATAACGCAGTCCTTTTTCATCCACCTGCCACCCCCACTGCGTCATGGGCAGATACGGATTTTTGACACCTACTGCCATATTTCCGGCCACGGTCTCATCCCCCGGATTTGCACTGATACATCGGCTCTGGTAATACGAGAAGCTGTAAAAATCCACGCAGCCATTTTGCAGGATCTCCGCATCCTCCGGCTGCATCGTGATCCGGATATCATTTTCCTGAAAATACCGTTTGATATACCCCGGATATCTGCCGCGTACCTGAACATCACTGCAAAAATAGTTGACGATCTGCCGCTGTTCCTGCGCTGCCCGCAGGTCATCCGGATCACAGGTGCGCGGGTAGGTACACTGGCTGGACATCATACAGCCGATTTTAGCTGCTGGCATCATTTCATGTGCCAGAGCCACTACTTTTGCACTTGCCACAAACTGGTGGTGTAGTGCCTGAAACCGCAGGTTTCTCCGCTCCGGCGTTTCGTGCTGGTCTATCGCTCCAGGACCGAATGTCCCCTCTGCACCAGCGGGCTGGATGCCTGCGCACAGGTACCCGCACATCGGTGCCGTAAGGATGTTCATTTCGTTGAAGGTCAGCCAGTATTTTACTTCGTGACCGTATTCTGCAAACAAAGTCCGGCAGTATCGCTCAAACAGTTCAATGCAACGCCGGTCTGCCCACCCGTTCCATTTTACGCTAAGGGCGTGCGGCATATCGTAATGGCAGATCGTCACCAAAGGTTCGATGCCGTAGGCATGGCAGGTATGGAAAACATCGTGATAAAACTCCAGCCCAGCCCGGTTCGGCTGGAGTTCATCTCCATTCGGGTAGATTCTCGACCATGCAATGGACAAACGGAACACTTTAAAACCCATCTCGCCGAACAGCCGGATGTCCTCTTTATAGTGGTGGTAAAAATCAATTGCTTTATGGCTCGGATAGTACGCATCTTTTTCCAGTGTCTTCGTAATTCTGCGAGGGCTTGTTTTTGTGCCAGATGTCATAAAATCTGTTGTGCTCAGGCCCTTGCCATCCTCCTGATATGCGCCTTCCGCCTGACTGGAGGAAATTGCACCACCCCATAAAAAACCTTCCGAAAATTTCATGGATCAGCCCTCCGTCATCGGGTCGCTGCTGCGGTACGCAAGGCAGGTCAGCACAAAAGTCACCACAAATGCCACTGCTGCACCCAGCATAGCAAATGCAAAGTTGCCCATGCCCTCGCCGCCAATAAACTTTGCCACATTCAGGATATTGGCAGGTCCCAATGCATAGCACTGCACGCCATACAGACCGGCAACACAGCCGCCCACAAAATTACCGATCAGCGCACAGATAAACGGCTTTTTAAAACGCAGTCCAATGCCGAACATTGCCGGTTCTGTCACGCCACCCACAAATGCAGTCAGCGCGCAGGAATAGCCCGTGGAACGCATATTCTCGTTCTTGGTCCGGATCGCCACGGCAAGGCTTATCGCAGTCAGGGTACAGGTAGAAACAAAGCTCATAATGGAGCACGGCTCATAACCTACCGTAGACATCAGCTGAACGCTGTACGGTGTAAGTGCCGTGTGCATGCCAAACATGACCATGATGGGGAACAACACGCCAAAAATGCCATAGGCAAGGAAGCCGAGAGTGCTGTACAAGAACATGATTGCCTTGGCAAGATAGGTACCCATGAATGCACCGATGGGGGCGACCACGCAGAACGCCACCGGGATCATGATGAGAAGAGTCAGAGTCGGCACAGCAATAGCGCGCAGCCACTCCGGCACATGCTTTTTCAGGAAATTTTCAATCTTGGACATGACCCATACCGACAGGATCACCGGGAAAATGGAATTAGTATAGCTTGTTGCGTAGATTGGCAGTCCAAAAATCGTTAGTGCCGTACCCCCGCTTACTGCCGAGATAAAGGTGGGATGGATCAGCATCGCACCCACCAGCATGCCTATGCTCATACTGCCTCCAAACTTTTTTGCGGCAGTTGCACCGGCAAAGACCGGCAGAAAATAAAATGCTGCGTTATTGACGAAGTCCAGCACAATATAGGTAGAGCTTTCCGTGGAAAGGATTCCTAAACGGACAGCAAGCAGATAAAAGACCTTTATCATGCCAGCGCCCATCAGAATGGGTACCAGCGGGATCACACAGCCGGAAAGCATTTCAATCAGCTTTACAACAATGTTTTTCTTCTTTTCATCTGCACTCTCGGCAGACACTTCCGGCTCCACGGCAAGATTATTCGCCTTTGCGATCTGCTTGTAAACGTTCTCCACATCATTGCCGATGATTACCTGCAGCTGATTACCAGACCATTGCGTGCCTACCGCACCCGGCAATTCCCGGATTTTGGCTTCATCCACCAGCCCCTTGTCTTTTACATTGAAGCGCAGCCGTGTAACGCAGTGTGCAAAAGAGCGGATGTTTTCTTTTCCGCCGACCAGGTCAACGATGCTGCTGACCATCGTATCATATTTGTTTGCCATTTTGTTCTCCTCCTGTTTTTGAAAAACAGTTTTCCAAGTGTTTTTTCTGGAAGATTTATCACAAACCCGTTCGGGGCGCGCTCCCGGTCGGTTCTGTTTCCAAATAAAAACCCCAGCGCACCGCAAAGCGTGTACCGGCTGACCAGATGGACAGACACGGTGCATCTTCTGCGGTACTCTGGGGTAAAGCCCTCCAAAGGCGGTATGCCTTTATCGGTCACAATCCTCACGAGCACACAAACGATTGATGTGTAGGATCAGATATAATATTTCCTCTTCGGAAAGAGATTTTTTCAGCTGTTGTTCGATCAGGGCGGCTACCTTGACCGAGCAGGAATAAATGGAGGGATACTCTTTTTTCATGGATTCAAAGATATCCCGATTCTGGGTGTCGATCATGGCGTCATCCAAGGTACGCTTCATCATGTAGTGCATGTGGGTGACGAACCGGTAGTAGTTGAAACTGTCACGATCCACCGTCACCTGCAGTTCCTGTTCAATAATACCCGTAGCCTGCTCAATGATGGAACCATAGTCGATGTCCGGTGTGGTTTCCGCCTGTGCCTTGTAGTTGACAAAATGCAGGGCGATGGCGGCGGCTTCCTCCCGGGGAAGGGCGATATCCAGCCGCTTTTTCAGGATGTTCAATGCCTGTTTTCCGATCTCGGATTCTTTGGGATAAAGCTGGCGCACCTCGTAAAAGAGCGGCAGCTTGATGTTGATGTTTTTGCGGTAGCGCTGAACGGAAAAATCAATGTGATCTGCCAGCGTGAACACCACGTTCTCCCGGAACCGGTTATCCATCTTCTCGTTGGCAAGGTCTACGATCTCGGCGGCGGCTTCCAGCACATTTTCCGGGATGCGGTTGAGCACGGCCAACTGTTCCTCGTCCACATCGTAAAAGGTGCGGTCGATTTTGGAAAGTGGTACATCATAGGGTGGCTTTGTGAAACCAATGCCTTTCCCGAAGGCTACAACCTCGTTGTTGCGGCTGTCCAGACAAAGGGAGATGTTGTTATTGATGTTTTTAATGACCTTCATCTTCCCACAACCCCCATAGAAAGAAAAAAACCGAAAGTTCACCCCTATCTGCAATGGATAAGGGAAAGCCTCCGGAGAGTAACAAACCTTACTTGATTGACCACGCTCAGTATAGCAAACCGGATCGGTTTTCGTCAATCGGCAAAGGGCACAAGAATTTTACAGTATTTTCAGACAGGATGTGCAAGGACTGGGATACAAAAAGCCCCTGCCAATGGCAGAGGCTCTTGCGCTTTATGCAATTTTATTTCCCCGCCAGAAGAATGGCCAGCACGGCTTTCTGCACGTGCAGGCGGTTCTCGGCTTCATCGAAGATCTCCGGTGCGTGCTGCTCGAACACCGCCGAGGAGATCTCCTCGCCCCGGTGGGCGGGCAGGCAGTGCAGCACCATGACGTCGGGCTTGGCGCTTTCCAGCAGCTTGCCGGTGAGCTGGTAGCCCACGAAATCCCGCAGGCGCTGCTCGCTTTCCGGCGTGCCGGGCTGGGCGGTGTTCCACACAGCCGTTGCCACCACGTCGGCGTCCTGAATGCCCTCGGCAGGGTCTGCGGTCAGGTGGAAGGCGCTGCCGTACTTGTGGGCGAACATCAGCACATCCGCCGCCGGGCGGTAGCTCTGCGGGCAGACGCAGGTGACCTGCATCCCGGCCAGCAGTCCGCCCACGATGAGGCTGTTTGCCATGCTGCTGCCGTCGCCGACAAAGCAGAGCTTCCGGCCCGCAAGGCTGCCCCGGCGTTCCCGAATGGTCATCAGGTCGGCCAGCACCTGACAGGGATGGGCGTAATCCGTCAGGCCGTTGATCACCGGCACACCGGCCAGCTCGGCAAACTCTTCCAGATCGCTCTGGCGGTAGGTGCGCCACACCACGCAGTCGTAGTAGCGGCCCAGCACCCGGGCGGTGTCCTTGAGGGGCTCGCCGCGCCCGGCCTGCAGCTCGGCGGTGTTCATGTAGTTGCCCAGACCGCCCAGCTGGTACACACCCACCTCAAAGCTGGTGCGGGTGCGGGTGGACGCCTTGGAGAAGATCAGAGCCACCGTTTTGCCCGCCAGCAGCGGGGCCGTTCCGCCCAGCTTCTGCTGTGCCTTGAGCTGGTCGGCCACATCCAGAATGTGGGTCAGCTCGGCAGGGGAGAGGTCGCTCATTCTCAGCAGATTTTTCATGCCTGCTCCTTCGGAGCCGTCGGCTCCATTTTGCTCAGCACATCGCCCAGGATCTCCAGCGCCATGTCCACATCGTGCTCGCTGAGGGTCAGCGGCGGCAGCAGGCGCAGGCGGGTCTTGGCCGTCAGCACCAGCAGGCCCGCTTCGCGGCAGGCAGCCAGCACATCTGCGGCCTTGAGGTCGTAGAACTCGATGCCCACCATCAGGCCGATGCCGGAAATGCTCTTGACATGGGGCAGCTTTGCGATGCCTGCGCGCAGCTGGACGGCGCGCTCGTTGACATTGGCAAGGAAGCTCTGGTCCATGCGGTCCACCACCACATTGGCACCGGCGCAGACCACCGGGTTGCCGCCGAAGGTGGAGCCGTGGGTGCCGGGGCCCATGCCTGCGGCCACCTTTTCGTTCATCAGCACCGCGCCGATGGGCAGTCCGCCGCCCAAACCCTTGGCCAGCGTGACCACGTCCGGCTTGAGGTTGTAGTGCTCACAGCACAGGAAAGTGCCGGTACGGCCCACGCCGGTCTGCACCTCGTCCACGATGAGCACAAGGTCTTTTTCGTCACAGAGCTTGCGCACGGCCTGCACATAGTCCGGGTCCAGCGCCATCACGCCGCCCTCGCCCTGAATGAGTTCCAGCATCACAGCGCAGGTGTTGCGGTCCACCAGCTCCTGCAGCGCTTCCATATCGCCCGCCGGAGCATACAGGAAGCCCTCGTTGAAGGGGCCGAAGTAGTTGTGGAACACCTCCTGACCGGTGGCGGTCAGGGTGGCGATGGTGCGGCCGTGGAAGCTGTTCACCAGCGTGATGACCGTGGTGCGGTCCTTGCTGTAGTGGTCCACGCTGTACTTACGGGCGGCCTTGATGGCGCCCTCGTTGGCCTCGGCACCGGAGTTGCCGAAGAAAACCTTGCTCATGCCGGTGCGCTTGCACAGCTTTTTGGCCAGCTTGCCGCAGGGGGCCGTGTAGTAGAGGTTGGAGGAGTGCTGCAGCTTATGGGCCTGCTCGGAAACGGCTTCGGCCCAGTCCAGATCACAGTAGCCCAGACTGTTGACACCGATGCCGCTGGTAAAATCCAGATACTGCTGGCCTTCGGGCCCGATGGCACGCAGGCCGTGGCCTTTTTCCAGCACGATGGGGTTGCGGTTATAGGTGTGCAGGACGTATTCGCCGTCCCGCTTGATGACCTTTTCAGAATCCATAGGTGTACCTCCTACTGACGATAAAAGCCCTCTCAGGCGCTGACGCGCCAGAAAATGCTGGCAAAGGCTTGAGAGGGTCATTTTTCTTATTATACCGCCTGCGCGGCACCTGCGCAATGCTTATTCGCGGTGGCTGCGGCGGTAGAAGCGGGTGCCGGAGCCGCGGTTGGAGAACAGCTCCAGCAGGATGGAGTGGGGCACCCGGCCATCGATGATGACCGCCTCGTGCACGCCCTGATAGATGGCGTCGGCCATGCCGCCGATCTTAGGGATCATGCCGCCTGCAATGACACCGGCGGACTTGTAGCCCTCGATCTCGGACACCTCCACCTCGGGGATGAGGGTGCTTTCGTCGTCCTTATCCCGCAGCAGGCCCGCGATATCGGTCATGGACACCAGCTTCTCAGCCTTGAGCGCAATGGCGATCTGCGCAGCGGCAGTGTCCGCATTCACGTTGTAGGCCTGACCCAGATCGTCCATGCCCACCGTGGCAATGACCGGGATGTAGCCGCCATCCAGCAGGCTGCCGATCAGGGTGGCGTCCACATGCACGATCTCGCCCACATGGCCCAGCTGGGGGTCCAGCTCGGTGCAGCGCAGCATCTGACCGTCCATGCCGCACAGGCCCACGCCGCGGCCGCGCAGCTTTGCCACCAGATCCTTGTTCACCTTACCGGCCAGCACCTGCTGCACGATCTCCATGGTGGCGTCGTCGGTCACCCGCAGACCGTTTGCGAAATGGCTTTCCACACCCACCTTTTTCAGCATCTCATTGATGGCCGGGCCGCCGCCGTGCACCAGCACGACGCGCACACCCAGCAGGGTGAGGGTGACCAGATCGTTCATGACGGCATTTTTCAGTTCTTCGTTGATCATGGCATTGCCGCCGTATTTCACGACCATGGTCTTTCCGTGATACTTCTGGATGTAGGGTGTCGCCTCAGAGAAAAGGCGCGCCATTTCTTCGTTTTTCATAAGATTTCCTCTGAACCCTCTCAGTCAATGCCTTGCGGCATTGCCAGATTCCCCTTTTTGTCGCTCACGCGACATCTTCCCCCGGCACGGGGGACGTCGGTCCTCTCAAGGGGGATCTTTTGCCGGACGGGTCACTTTATTTCATAAAATCAGCTGCTTGTCGTTCGTTCCTAAAGCTCCCCCTTCGGGGGAGCTGGCGCGCAGCGCCTGAGAGGGTTATCAGGTGCGGTAATCGCCGTTGATCTTGACGTAATCGTAGGTCAGATCGCAGCCCCATGCCTTGGCGGATGCATCGCCGGTGCCCATGTCCACCTTGACCAGGATATCATGCTCGGCCAGCACCTTGGCGGCCTCCTCCTCGCTGTAGGGGTGGTAGGCGGCGTTCTCGCACACATACACCTCGCCCGCCTTGCTGGAAAGCCGCACGCAGACCTTATCAATGGAGAAATCGCCGGGGGTGTAGCCGATGGCGCACAGGATGCGGCCCCAGTTGGCATCGCGGCCAAACACCGCTGCCTTGAAGAGGTTGGAGCACACCACGCTGCGGCTGACGGCACGGGCGGTCTTCAGGTCGGGGGCATGGGTCACTTCGCAGGTGATGAGGTGGGTGGCACCCTCGCCGTCACCGGCGTGCTCGGCGCACATGTGCTCGGCAATGGCAGTCAGCGCCGCCACAAAGGCGTGGTAGTCCGCGTTCTCCTCGCAGATCTCCGGGTTGCCTGCAAGGCCGGAAGCCATGATGATCAAGGTATCGTTGGTGGAAGTGTCCAGATCCACGCTCATCTGGTTGTAGGTGCCGGGCACCACGGTCTTGAGGGCCTTTTCCAGCAGGATGGGGGACACCGCCGCATCGGTGGTGTAGAAGGCCAGCATGGTTGCCATGTTGGGGGCGATCATGCCGCTGCCCTTGCCAATGGCACCCACGGTGCACACCTTACCGCCCAGCTCGAACTGGATGGCGTATTCCTTTTTGTGGGTGTCGGTGGTCATGATGGCGGTGGCGGCATCGGCGCTGCCCTGCTCGTCCGCAGCCAGCTTTGCGGCGGCGGCGGGAATGCCCCGGGCAAAGGGGTCGATGACCATGGGCTGACCGATGACACCGGTGGAAGCGGGCAGAACGTCCTGCGGGTCGATGCCCAGCTCCTTGCCCACCAGCTCACAGCATTCTTCGGCCAGAGCCACGCCGTTGGCGGCGCAGGTGTTGGCGTTGCCGCTGTTCACAAGGATCGCCTGTGCATAGCCGTCCTTCAGGTGGGCACGGTCCACCTTGATGGGTGCACCGCAGACCTTGTTGGTGGTGTACACACCGGCGGCGGCGCAGCGCACGTCCGCCTTGATGAGTGCCAGATCGTATTTTTCTGCATGGTTTGCGCGGATGCCGCAGTGCACGCCAGCCGCTGCAAAGCCCTTGGGCGCGCAGATGCCGCCCGCAACTTCTTGATACTGCATAATGATCTTCCTTTCCCACAAAGAAATACTCCCTCAGTCACGGCATTCGCCGTGCCAGCTCCCTCATGGAGGGAGCCTTTGCGTAACCGTCAACTGCAAAAGCCTCCCTCTTTGAGGGAGGTGGATGCGAACACCGTGAGCAGACGAAGGGAGTTTTTTATTCCAATCCTTCGGTCTCTTCCAGCCCCAGCATCAGGTTCATGCACTGGACGGCGGCACCGGAGGAGCCCTTGCCCAGATTATCGAACACAGACACCAGCATCATCTGGTCGCCGGCGGCGTTCACGGTCAGGTACAGCTCCATGCGGTCGGTACCGGCCATGGCGTTCGAGTACAGGCCGTTCTCCGGCAGGGTCTCGTTCAGCCCGTGCACCTTGACGGTGGCGGCGTCCTTATAGTACCCGGCAATGCCTGCAGCCACCTGTTCGGCGGTGGTGCCCGCCAGCGTCAGGTCCAGCGGCACCAGCACCTGCATGCCGCAGTAGTAGTCACACACCACCGGCACGAACATGGGGGTGTGAGCAAGGCCGCTGATCTTCTGCATCTCGGGCAGATGCTTATGGGCAAGGCCCAGACCGTAGCTCTTGGGCGCATCCAGCTTGCTGTGCGCCGGGCGGTCGGGGCTCTCGTACTCGGCGATCATCTTTTTGCCGCCGCCGGAGTAGCCGGAGATGCCGGTGCAGCTGAAGGGATACTCTGCCGGGACAAGGCCCAGCTCCACCAGCGGGCGGGCAATGCTGATAAAGCCGCTGGCATAGCAGCCGGGCACTGCCACGCGGCAGGAATTTTTGATTTTTTCCTTCTGGCCCGCCAGCTCCGGGAAGCCGTAGTCCCATGCGGCATCGGTGCGGAAGGCGGTGGAGGTGTCCAGCACCTTCACGTCCGGGCGCAGCAGGGGCATGACCTCTTTGGATGCCGCATCCGGCAGGCAGAGGAAGGCGAGGTCGGCGGAGTTGATGACCTTCGCCCGCTCGTTCACATCCTTGCGGCCCTCGGCGGAAATGGACAGCAGCTCGATCTCCGGGCGTGCAGCCAGCCGGTCGGCAATGCGCAGGCCGGTGGTGCCGGAAGAGCCATCAATAAAAACTTTCACGCTCATGCGTTATTCGCCTCCCAGGCATTCAGCTGTGCAGCGGCCAGCTCGATCTGGTTCTTCACGCTGGCTTCGCTGGGGCCGCCGTAGCTGGTGCGGCCCTCACAGCATTTGACCAGATCGATGGCCTCGTAAATGTCGTTCTCAAACAGATCGCTGTAGCTCTTGAACTCGTCGAGGGTCAGCTCTTCCAGAGTCTTGTCCTTGGCGATGCAGTCCGACACCATGCAGCCGGTGAGCTTGTAGGCATCCCGGAAGGGCATTCCCTTCTTGGTGAGGTAGTCGGCGCAGTCGGTGGCGTTGATGAAGCCCTTGGCGGCGGCGCGGCGCATGTTGGCCGGCAGGGTCTTCATGGTATCCAGCATGGGGGTCACGGTCTTGAGGCACAGCTCAAGGGTATCCACTGCGTCAAAGATGGCTTCCTTGTCCTCCTGCATGTCCTTGTTGTAGGCCAGAGGAATGCCCTTCATCATCACCAGCAGGGTGTTCAGGTCGCCGTAGACGCGGCCGGTCTTGCCGCGGATCAGCTCGGTGACGTCGGGGTTCTTCTTCTGGGGCATGATGGAGGAGCCGGTGGTAAAGGCGTCGTCCAGCTCAATGAACTTGAACTCCCAGCTGCACCACAGGATGATCTCCTCGGAAAGACGGGACAGGTGCATCATGCAGATGGAGATGGCATTGGCCAGCTCGATGCAGAAATCACGGTCGGACACGCCGTCCAGACTGTTGGCGCAGGGAGCCGCAAAGCCCAGCTTTTCGGCGGTGAACTGGCGGTCCAGCGGGTAGGTGGTACCGGCCAGAGCGCCGGAGCCCAGCGGGCACTGAGCATCCATGCGGGCGGTGGCGTCCTCGAAGCGCTGCAGGTCCCGCAGCAGCATGGAGGCGTAGGCCATCAGGGCGTGGCCAAAGGTGATGGGCTGGGCACGCTGCAGATGGGTGTAGCCGGGCATGACGGCGGTGGTGTTCTCACCGGCCTTTTTGCAGATGACCTTGATGAGCTCCACGATGTAGGCCTGCAGGGTGTGGCTGTAGTCCCGCAGGGTCAGGCGGATATCCAGCGCCACCTGATCGTTGCGGCTGCGGCCGGTGTGCAGCCGCTTGCCGGCATCCCCGATGCGGGCGGTGAGGGTCTGCTCCACAAAGGTGTGCACATCCTCGGCATTGGGGTCGATCTCCAGCCTGCCGGCTGCCAGATCATCCGCGATGGATGCCAGACCGTTGAGGATGTCCTCACAATCCTTTTCGGAGATGATGCCCTGCTTTGCCAGCATGGCGGCATGGACGCCGCTGCCGCGCATATCCTGCGCGATCATGCGCTGGTCGAACCGGATGGAGGAGTTGAAGTCGTTCACGCGGGAATCCACGGCCTTGGAAAAACGGCCCTTCCAGAGTTGTTCTGCCATAGTTTTATCCTTTACTTTATGTCCAAACCCTCTCAGTCAAACCCGTCAGGGTTTGACTGAGAGGGTTCGTCAATTTCTTCTAAAAACGGCAAAGCCGCCGCAGGGGAAAACGCTCCTGCGGCGGTGCCGCCGGCAACGATGCCGGTTGGATGAAACTTCCGTGTGAAAGTGTGAAAACACACGAAAGGGAAAATGTTACAGCCGATTACTTGACCTCCGGCCAGTTCTTGGACAGCTTTGCGTGCTCCTTGATGGACAGGCCGAACAGGTTGATGAAGCCTGTGGCATCGGCCTGATTGTAGTCCTCGTCCTCACCGAAGGAAGCGGTCTGCTCGTCGTACAGGGTGTACGGAGAGGTGACGCCGGCGTTGATCATGTTGCCCTTATAGAGCTTCAGCTTCACATCGCCGGTGACGGTCTTTTCCAGACTGTCGGCAAAGGCATCCAGAGCCTCGCGCAGCGGGGTGAACCACTGGCCGTTGTAGACGATATCGGCATACTTCTGGGCCAGCTGAGCCTTGAAGTGAGAGCTTTCCTTATCCAGAGTGATGGTCTCCAGAACATTGATGGCCTTGTACAGGATGGCACCGCCGGGGGTCTCATACACACCGCGGCTCTTCATGCCCACCAGACGGTTCTCCACGATATCCAGCAGGCCGATGCCGTTCTCGCCGCCCAGCTTGTTCAGGTGCTCCACCAGCTCCACAGCGCCCATCTCCTTGCCGTCCACGGCGGTGGGGATGCCCTTTTCAAAGTGGATGGTCACATAGGTGGGCTTATCGGGAGCCTGCTCGGGGGAGACGCCCAGCTCCAGGAAACCGGGCTTGTTGTACTGGGGCTCGTTGGCGGGGCACTCCAGATCCAGACCCTCGTGGCTCAGGTGCCACAGGTTCTTATCCTTGGAGTAGTTGGTCTCGCGGTTGATCTTCAGGGGGATGTGGTGAGCCTCGGCGTAGTCGATCTCCTCGTCACGGCTCTTGATATCCCACTCACGCCACGGAGCAATGATGGCCATATCGGGGCACAGGGCCTTGAGGGTCAGCTCAAAACGCACCTGATCGTTGCCCTTGCCGGTGCAGCCGTGGCAGATGGCGTCTGCGCCTTCCTTGATGGCGATATCAGCCAGAGCCTTGGCGATGCAGGGACGTGCAAAGCTGGTGCCCAGCAGGTAGTCCTCGTACTTTGCGCCGAACTTCAGGGTGGGGAAGATGTAGTTCTCCACGAAGTCCTTCTTCAGGTCCAGCACGTACAGCTTGGAAGCGCCGGTAGCCTTGGCCTTTTCTTCCAGACCGTCCAGCTCGGTGCCCTGACCCACGTCACCGGAGACGGCGACGACCTCGCAGTTGTTGTAGTTTTCCTTCAGCCAGGGAATGATGATGGAGGTATCCAGACCGCCGGAGTATGCCAGAACAACTTTTTTGATGTTTTCCTTTTTCATGATGATTGCTCCTTTTAAAAATACACTTTTGTTTTCTGATGCGTACTTTCCCTTCGCATCCTCTTCCGTTGCGTTTCGGTTGATGCTTTTATTATACGCCGCGCGGCTTTTTCGTCAATGCCGAAAACCGCCAAACCTTACACGGATTTGACCTCTGTTTTGGTTCAATTTGTATCTTTATGCGTTATTTGCAGAATATATTCACATTTTATGCATTTGCGCAGTATATATTCGGGGCACATGCAGCCTGTCCGGAGGCATGTGCGGACTACAGCACACGGCAAGAATTCACACCGCAAAAACAAAACGCCCGGGACCCTTTTGTGAGCCGTCTGGCCCTGAAAGAGTCCCGGGTTTCGTTTTGGCTTTATGCGCCGGAAAAGGGCCCGCCCGCCGCGCTCCATGCGCGGCACAGCAGCTCTTTTTGCGCCTTGGGCAGCTTTTTGAGCGCAGCTTCCCGCCGCAGGGCGCTGCGCTTGTCTGCACAGCGCTCCACATAGGCAAAGGCTGCTGCACCTCTGGCCCGGGTGTAACGGGCTCCTCTGCCGCTTTTATGGGCCTGCAGGCGGGCGGCGGGGGCGTTGGTCCAGCCGGTGTACAGCTGGCCGCCGGTACACCGCACCATGTACACAAAAGCGGGCTTGGGCCGGGCCGGATGCTCAGATGCGGCCATTGTTCTTTAACACCTGACGGCAGGCCGCAAGGGCGGTCTCCTTATCCTTGGCCGTGATGAGGAAGCGGCTGGCGTGGCAGAAGCTGATGCCCGGGATGCCGCTCTTCTGTTCAATGACCTCCTGCGGCTGACCGGCCCAGCTCTGGGGGAAGGGGAGCTTGGGGCGCTTGGTCTTGTGGTCGGTGACGCACTGGGCGCTCCAGCCGCCGCGCTGGCTGGGGTAGACCACGAACAGCGCATCCGTTTTGTACAGGCCGTTCTTCCACGGCAGGTAGCAGGGCAGCACCACGATGCCGTCCCGGGAGTTCTGATAGGCCTGCTGCACCTTTTCGTCGGCGCGGTTCACGGCGTTGGCGCTGGCGATCTGGTTTTCCAAAATCTGCTTTGCCACGGCCACGGCCTTGAAAAAGCAGGCGTCCTGATCCTCCTTGGAGTCCCACACCGGGTTAAAAAAGCCGATGGCATCACACAGGCTGTTCTGCTCGCCGGTGTTGTCGTTGAGGTCCAGCGGCTGGATAAAGTTCTCGTCGATGAGCCGGGCCTGCCGCTCGCCCACAAGGCCGGGGCCCAGCACCCGCCACAGCAGGCCGAAGGCCGCGTAGGGCACACCGTTTGCGCGGTACTCCCGGGGCTCCTGATGATGGTCGAACATGCCATAGCCCACATCGTACACGATGCCGTCAAAGCCGTCCGGCACCACAAAGCCGCGGGTGATCTTGATATCCGGGCGCAGGATCTGCAGCAGCGCAGTGGCAAACACATCGTCGGCGTGGAACTTGCCGGCATGGGTAAAGCCGTTTGCAGGAATTTTCATAGATGTACCTCGTTCCCAATAAAATCTCTGGCAACAGTATACCACACTTTGCCAAAAGGGACAACGAAAAGCCCCGGGGCGGCAGATGCCGTTCCGGGGCTGAGGATTTATGCAGTCAGTGCATTCGTTTTACTTTTTCTTTGCGGTGCGGGCAGGCTTGGCGGCAGGCTTGCTCTCGGCCTTTTGGGCCGGGGCGGTCTCCGGCTCGCCCAGAGCCAGAATGCTGCTCAGCTCCTTCTGCACAGCGGCGTTGTTTTCGTCGGTGACGGCCAGCACATCGGAGTAGAACTGCTCCATGCCCTCGCGGGTGGAGAAGGTGGCAACGTACATCTGGTTGCCCATGGCGCCGCTCAGCGCGTCCGGCATGCGGTCCACCATGCGCATGTTCTGCTGGTACTTCTGCATGATCTGCTCGTGGCTGTACACAAAGTGCTTACCGTCGCGGCGGCCTGCAAACGGGCAGTAGAAGTGCTCGCCCACCGGCATATCGGTGCCGCCAAAAGCGATCATGTCCGCCCAGATCTTGTAAACGTTGGTGGAGCGGGCAAAGTTGATCATATCCGGGGTGAAGCCGCCGCAGGGGCGCATGTTGACTTCCAGTGCCACGATCTGGCCCTTTTGGCCCATGCTGGCCTGATCCTCGGTCATGCGGAAGAACTCAAAGTGGATGAAACGGCTCTTCACGCCAAAGCTCTTGACGGCGGCACGGCCTGCGGCGCGGGTGTCCTCGGGCAGGTCCTTGATGATGTAATAGATGGAGTTGTCGTTGTCGTTGACGATATCCATGATGGACATGGGGCTCACGTTTCCGGCCTCAAAGATGGGGTTGCCGTTGGCATCGATGATGGCATCGTAGCTGTTCACCTCGGCCCGGACGAACTCCTCCATGATGTACTCCACATCCGGGTGATGGGCCGTCTTCTGGACGAGGAACTTTTTCAGATCCTCGTCGCTGGACAGCTTGTGGGTGTCGGATGCGCCCACGCCGTTATCCGGCTTTACCACCACCGGGTAGCCCACCTCGTCGATGAACTTCCGGCAGCCCTCGTAATCGTCCACCATGTGGTAGCGTGCGGTGGCGATGCCGGCCTTCTGGTAATACTCCTTCATCTTGCTCTTGTACTTGATGCGGGGCATATCGGAGGTCTGGAAGCCGGAGGTGATGTGGAAATCGGTGCGCAGGGCTGCGTCCCTCTCCAGCCAGTATTCATTGTTGGACTCCAGCCAGTCGATGCGGCCATACTTGAATGCAAAGAAGGCCACGGCGCGGTAGACCTCATCGTAGTTTTCCAGACTGCCCACCTTGTAGTACTCGTTCAGGCTGTCCTTCAGCTCCGGCTTCAGCTCATCGTAGGGCTGGTCGCCGATGCCCAGCACGTTCATGCCGTTGTTTTTCAGCTCATGGCAGAACTGCCAGTAGTTGGTGGGGAAGTTGGGCGAAATAAAAATAAAATTCTGCATGGTTTTACGATTCCTCTTTCCTCTATAAAAAAACCCTCTCAGTCAACGCTTACAGCGTTGCCAGCTCCCCCGAAGGGGGAGCTTTTTCTGCTTTTCCGTCAGATGCATCAAAGCTCGCCCTTCGGGAGAGCTGGCGCGTCAGCGCCTGAGAGGGTTTGTTTTACTGCTCGCCCAGAATATACGGCATGTAATATGCAGTCTGCTTATACCACCAGTTCCAGTCGTGGTTCACATCGTGGCCCCACAGGTCTACCCAGATGGGGATGTTCTTGGCCTCGAAGATGCGCTTGAGGAACCATGTGGTGTCCGGCTGCTCCCAGTCGCCCTGACCGCAGCAGATGACCGCCTTCTGGCTGCGGAACAGCTGCATGTAGGGGTGATCCTCCGGGAAGTTCTTCATGTAGTCCACGGGCGAGTTCATGTACACCAGCTCGTCCATATAATTGCCGAAGCCATAGTGGGCCGTGTAGATGCCGCTGAGGGCCAGACAGCCGCAGAACACATCCGGGCGGCGCAGGTACAGGTTGACCGCATGGGTGGCACCCAGACTGCAGCCAAAGGCAATGACACCGGGCAGGTCGTCCCAGCCGTTGCGCTCCTTGGCCAGATACTGGATCTTGGGCACAGCCTCCTCCACGATATAGCGCAGCCACTGCTCATAGCGGCGGATGCGCCAATAGGGGTCACCCTGCGTGTCGGACCAGGTCTCCTTGTCCATGGTATCAATGGAGATCACCATGATCTTACCAGCATCGATCCATGGGGCAAGGGTGTCGGCCATGTGGAAGTTCTCAAAATCGAAGAAGCGGCCATCCTGACAGGGGATGTACAGCATCGGGCGGCCTGCGTGGCCGTAAATTTTGCACTCCATGTCGCGGCCCAGCGCCGGGCTGTAGTCCTTAAAATACTGCATTTCCATGGTGTTTCCTCCTTTTAGGGTTTACTCCTCCACCTCATACATCAGAGTATGGAACATAAAGGGCAGCTGTTTTTCCCAGCTGGCTTCGCTGTGTGTGCCGCCGGGCACGATGCGGCTGGTAAGGTGGATGCCCCGGGTCATGACCTTTGCGCACATCTCTGCAAAGCCGCGGCGCATCCCGTCGTGGTTGCCCATCTCGCGGGAGCCGTAGTCCATGTACAGCACGGTGCCCGGCTCCAGCTTTGCGCGGCCCACAAGGCCGGAAAGCTTTTCCGGCGACACCCAGATGGACGGCGACAGCGCCGCCGCACGGCTGAAAGTGTCGTTGTACTGCAAAAGGGCGTACAGGCTCATCAGGCCGCCCATGCTGCTGCCTCCGATAAAGGTGTGCTCCCGGTCGGGCAGGGTGCGGAAGTTGCGGTCGATGAAGGGTTTGAACCGGTGGATATACCAGCTCATGGTGGCCTGACCCATGCCGTCGAAGTGGCCGAACTGCGGGTCGTCGAACCGGTAGGGCGAATACTCCACCAGCCGCTCGTTATTGGCCCCGGCATTGCATTCCACCGCCGCCACGATCAGCGGGGTGTCGGTGTAGTCCAGATAATCGGCCACGCCCCAGCTTTTGCCAAAGGTGGCATCCTCGTCAAAAAAGACGTTCTGGCCGTCGAACATATACAGCACCGGATACCGGCGGTCGGGGTCAGCTTCATACATCGTGGGCAGATAAACATATACTCTGCGCTGCTCGGTGCCGTTGACGGCAGGGTAGCTCACGCTCCATTTTTTGACCATGGGTCCATTCCTCTCAATCTTTCCCGCACGCCTGCCGCAATGCAGGCCGCTGTTCTGTTTTCAGTTTAGCACTGCAGGGCACAGAAAGCAATTGCGCCGGGAAATTTTGGAGGTTTGACGCGAAGAAACCCTCTCAGTCTGCTCACTGTGTTCGCAGCCAGCTCCCCCGATGGGGGAGCTTCTTCCAAAAAGGAAAACGTTCCAGTTCCCGCTCAAAGCTCGCCCTTCGGGAGAGCTGGCAGGGCCGCAGGCACTGACTGAGAGGGTGATACGGCAAACGCCGCCGAGCGGAGGCCTGGCGGCGTTTGCTGCTATTCTGAATAAAAAGGTTCTCTCCGGAGAATCGGGATCAGTTCTTTTTCTCAACAGGCACGATCCAGCCCTTGGTATCGGGGATCTTGCCCCACTGCATACCGGTCATGGTGTCGTACAGCTTCTGGGTGACAGGGCCGATCTTGCCGTCGCCGATGTAGGCGTGCTCGCCCTTCCAGACCAGCTCCTTGACGGGGGAGACGACAGCGGCGGTACCGGTGCCGAACACCTCTTCCAGCTTGCCTTCGCGGGCAGCAGCCATGATGTCGGCAATGGCGATCTTGCCCTCGACGACCTCATAGCCCCAGTCCTTCAGCAGCTCGATGCAGCTGCGGCGGGTAACGCCGGGCAGAACGGTGCCGACGGTAGCAGCGGTGTACACCTTGCCGTCGATCTTGAACATGATGTTCATGCTGCCAACTTCCTCGACGTACTTCTTCTCCACGCCGTCCAGCCACAGCACCTGTGCGTAGCCCTGCTCCTCGGCCAGCTCACCGGCCTTGATGGAAGCAGCATAGTTGCCGCCGCACTTGGTGAAGCCGGTCAGGCCGGGAGCGGCACGGATGTACTCGTCTTCCACGTAGATGCGCACGGGGTTGATGCCCTCGGCATAGTAAGCGCCCGAGGGAGCGCAGATGATGCAGAAAATGTAGTGCTTGGAAGCGTGCACGCCCAGACCCACGTCGTTTGCAAAAATGAAGGGACGGATATACAGGGAAGCACCGTCGGAATGGGGCACCCAGTCACGGTCCACATCCACCAGAGTTTCAACCGCCTGAATGTAGTCCTCCACAGGGATCTTGGGGATGCACAGACGGTCGGCGGAGTCCTGGAAACGCTTTGCGTTGCAGTCCGGGCGGAACAGCTGGACGGTATCATCGGCCGTGCGGTATGCCTTCATGCCCTCAAAGATCTCCTGAGCGTAGTGGAACACGACAGTAGCCGGGTCCAGTTCAAAGGGGCCGTAGGGGACAATGCGGGCATCGTGCCAGCCTTCGCCCTCGGTGTAATCCATCACGAACATATGGTCGGTGAACTTCTTGCCAAAACCCAGATTGCTCTCGTCAGGCTTTGCCTTCGGAGCAGTGGTACGGGTGATCTTGATATCCAACATGATTTATTTTCCCTCTTTCCTGATCTCGGGCGCAGCGAGTGAAAATGCGCCCGCAAACACCGAATGTTGTTTTCTATTATAGTATTATGAAATCGTTTTACAAGGAAACGAAAAATCTTTCATCTTTCCCCCTGTTAAGTTGCGCGGAATTGCCTGCTTTTCTATGTGCAATCTGCCCAAAATATGATACAATGAGGGCATAAGCCGGATCTTACAGGCTCAGAAAGGAGCTTTTTGCACAATGATAAAAGGTGTTATTTTTGATATGGACGGTCTGATGTTCGATACCGAGCGCATCTGGGCCACCCTGTGGCGGCCCGCGCTGGCCACACTGGGCCTTTCTTATAAGGAAGGGCTGGACGCCGCCGCCCGGGGCACGGCGGGCGACTCCATGCGGGCGGTGCTGCGCCGCTTCTTCGGCCCGGACTGCGATACCGACGCCATCATGGAGGCGCTGCACCAGCAGGCAGAGACGGCGTTTCAGGCACCGCCGCCCAAAAAGCCGGGGCTGGATGAGCTTATCGCCTATCTGGAAGCGCAGCACATCCCCATGGTGGTGGCTTCCTCCAGCCGGATGGCGTCCATCCTGCGGCACCTCAACAACTGGCACATGACCGATCACTTCAAGGCCCTTATTTCCGGCGAGCAGTTCTCCGCGTCCAAGCCCGACCCGGAGATCTTCCTCACAGCCGCCAAGGCGCTGGGCACCGTCCCGGCTGAAACGCTGGTGCTGGAGGACAGCTACAACGGCGTGCGGGCCGGTGCCCGGGGCGGCTTTGTCACCGTGATGGTGCCGGACCTTGCCCCCGCCGATGACGAAATGCGCAGCCTGTACACCGCCGAGTGCAGGGATCTGTTCGAGGTAAAGAAGCTGCTGGAAGCAGGGAAGCTGTAACGGCGTTTCCCGGTCGTTTTCCGGCACAGCTTGCACCCAAAACATGTCGGCCATGTAAAACTGATATCAGCCGGGCCGCAAAAATGTACTATAATGGGAGAGCAAAAAAATGGGAGAGCAAAAAAAGAAGGTGCAAGCATGAAACCAAAACATCGCGGACAAATGTCCGAATCTTTTCTTACAGCCGTATTCCTGTCCCTGTCCGGCGGCCTGCAGGACGCCTACACCTACCTGTTCCGCGGCAAGGTATTTGCCAACGCGCAGACCGGCAACATCGTGCTGCTCAGTTCCAACCTGATGGACGGAAACTGGGAGCGGGTGCTGCATTATCTGGTGCCCCTGTGCGCCTTTGCGCTGGGCGTACTGACCGCCGAAAAGATGCAGGAACACTTCCGGAACATGCAGCGGCTCCACTGGCGGCAGCTGGTGGTGCTGGGCGAGGTGCTGCTGCTGTTCCTTGTGGGCTTTCTGCCGCAGGAGCAGAACCTGCTGGCCAACGCCATCGTCTCCTTTTCCTGCGCCATGCAGGTGCAGGCGTTCCGCAAGGTGAACGGCTACGCCTTTGCCAGCACCATGTGCATCGGCGACCTGCGCAGCGGCGTGGAGGCCCTGTGTGTCTGGAGCCGCACCCGCGACCCCAAGGCCAAAGACCGGATGCTGCGCTATTTTGGCATCATTCTGCTGTTTGCTCTGGGCTCCGGCCTTGGCAGCAAGAGCTGCGTCTGGCTTGGCGGCAGAACCATCTGGATCTCCTGCGGGCTGCTGCTGGTCAGCTTTGCGCTGATGTTCATTCGTGAGGATCTGGAAGAGAACCCGGTGATCGAAAAAGACCTTGCCGAGATCCGGCAGGAGACCCGGGAGATCGACCACGCCCTCCGGCAGGAGCTGCAGGAACAGCAGCAGGAATTAAAGGAGAGCGCTGCGCCGCACCACAGATGATCTCTCTGAATTTTTTGTTTTACGCCTGAGCGCATTCTGCGCAGGGGGGGGCAGCTGCATCGTATCTGTTGCAGCTGCCCCCCTGCTTTTATGTAAAAATCATATTGCCGCCATGTGCAGGATACTTTTTACACATCCTCTGTCTGCTCGTATAATAAGCACTGCAATCGAACGTTGCAAGAGGGAATCGAATGTATATCAAGTAGTTTTGTGAACGGAGGCAGTTCCTATGTCTGAGATCAAAAAGGTCGTGCTGGCCTACTCCGGCGGTCTGGATACTTCCATTATCATCCCGTGGCTGAAAGAGCACTACAACAACTGCGAGGTCATTGCCGTGTGCGGCAATGTGGGCCAGAAGGGTGAGCTGGAAGGCTTGGAGGAGCGCGCCAAGGCAAGCGGCGCATCCAAGCTGTACATCGAAGACCTGACCGACGAATTTGTGGAGGATTACGTCATCCCCACCATGCAGGCCGGGGCCGATTACGAGGGCTATCTGCTGGGCACCAGCTTTGCACGCCCCATTCTGGCAAAGCGGGTGGTGGAGATCGCCCGCGCCGAGGGTGCGGATGCGGTCTGCCACGGCAGCACCGGCAAGGGCAACGATCAGGTGCGCTTTGAGCTGGCCATCATGCACTTTGCACCCGACCTGAAGATCATCACCCCGTGGCGCGAGTGGGACATCCAGAGCCGCGATGAGGAGATCGACTACGCCGAGGCCCACCACATCCCGCTGAAGATCAGCCGCGAGACCAACTACTCCAAGGACAAGAACCTGTGGCACCTGAGCCACGAGGGCCTTGATCTGGAAGACCCGGGCAATGAGCCCCAGTACGAAAAGCCCGGCTTCCTTGAGCTGGGCGTCAGCCCCAAGACCGCCCCGGACAAGTCCGAGTTCGTGGAGCTGGAATTTGAACAGGGCGTGCCGGTGGCCCTGAACGGCGAGAAGCTGAAGTCCGCCGCCATCATCGCAAAGCTGAACGAGATCGGCGGACGCAACGGCATCGGCCTGTATGACGTGGTGGAAAACCGTCTGGTGGGCATGAAGAGCCGCGGCGTCTACGAGACCCCCGGCGGCACCATCCTGTACAAGGCCCACGAGGTTCTGGAGACCCTGACGCTGGACAAGCTCACCGCCCACAAGAAGCGCGAGCTGGCCATCACCTTTGGTGAACTGGTCTACGACGGCCAGTGGTTCAGCCCTCTGCGCAAGGCCCTGAGTGCCTTCGTCACCTCCACGCAGGAGCATGTCACCGGCAAGGTGCGTCTGGAACTGTACAAGGGCAACCTCATCAATGCAGGGGTCTGGTCGCCCTACTCCCTCTACCGGGAAGACATCGCCACCTTTGCCGCCGGCGGCGACTACAAGCAGAGCGATGCCACCGGCTTCATCAACATCTATGGTCTGCCCACCAAGGTGCAGGCCATCGTAAACAACGAAAAAGAAGGTAAATAAAGAGTTATGCTTACCGCAGTTACTGGTATCAATTGGGGCGATGAGGGCAAGGGCCGTGTCATCGACCTGTTAGCTGAAAACGCCGATGTAGTGGCCCGCTATCAGGGCGGCAACAACGCCGGCCACACAGTCGTCACGGAGCAGGGCAAGTTCATCCTGAACCTGCTGCCCTCCGGCATCCTGCACCCGGACGTGACTTGTGTGCTGGGCGCAGGCATGGTGATCGATCTGGACCATCTGGCCGGGGAGATGGACGCCATCGAGCAGCGCGGCATCCGGGTCGGCCCCGAAAACCTCAAGCTCTCGGATAAGGCCACCATTTCCATGCCGTGGCACAAGGTACAGGACGGGCTGGAAGAGGACCGCCTTGCCAGAAAGGGCACCGCTTTCGGCTCCACCCGTCGCGGCATCGCCTACGCCTACAGCGACAAGTACCGCAAAAAGACCCTGCGTCTGGGGGATCTGCTGCACCTGAACGAAAAGCGGGTGCAGGACCGCCTGCACATGATTTTGGAATCCAAGAATCTGGAGCTGGCAGGCTGTTACCATCAGGAGCCCATGAGCTATGACGCCCTGCTGGAATGGTGCCGGATGCAGGCGGGACAGTTCTCTCCCTACATCTGCGATGCAGGCGCATTCCTGCAGCAGGCCCACGACAGCGGCAAGCGCATCGTGCTGGAAGCGCAGCTGGGTGCCATGCGGGATATCGATTACGGCATCTTCCCCTTCACTTCCAGCTCCAACACGCTGGCCGCCTATGCGCCGCTGGGTGCAGGCATCCCCAATTGCAAGCTGGACCACGTGGTAGGTGTGCTGAAGGCCTACTCCACCTGTGTGGGTGCAGGCCCCTTTGCCGCCGAGAATGCCATGAGCGAAAGCTGGAACGAGCAGCTGCGCAAGGCAGGCGGCGAATACGGTGCCGCCACCGGCCGTCCCCGCCGGGTAGGCCCCTTTGACTGTGTGGCCAGCCGCTACGGTCTGGCCTGTCAGGGCGCGGACAAGATCGCCCTCACCAAGCTGGATGTGCTCAGCAGCATGAAGGAGATCCCGGTGATCACCGGTTACACATTGGATGGCGTGCAAGTCCCCAGCTTCGACCCGCTGTCCGACCTTGACCGTGTAGAGCCGGTGGTCACCATGCTGCCCGGCTGGCAGAAGGACATCTCCGGCTGCAAGAGCTGGGATGAGCTGCCCAAAGAGGCCAAGGCTTACGTGGAATTCCTGGAAAAGCAGCTGGGCCATGAGATCCAGTTCGTTTCCACCGGTGCCGAGCGCGAGAAGTTCGTGCTGAAAGGAGCATGGCTGTGAGACACTTTATTGAGCCCAACAGCTTTTCTCTGGAAGAGCAGCTGGCCCTTCTGGATCTTGCCGACCGGATGGAGGCCGACCCGACACCCTATGCCCACCTGTGCGATGGGCGCATTCTGGCCACCCTGTTCTATGAGCCTTCCACCCGCACCCGCCTTTCGTTTGAATCGGCCATGCTGCGGCTGGGCGGCAAGACACTGGGCTTTGCAGGGGCACAGCTTTCTTCCGCCAGCAAGGGCGAGACGGTGGAGGACACCGCCCGCGTGGTGAGCAACTACGCCGATGTGATCGCCATGCGCCACCCCAAAGAGGGCGCACCGCTGCGGGCATCCCTTTCTGCACGTGTGCCGGTGATTAATGCAGGCGACGGCGGGCACGCCCATCCCAGCCAGACGATGATCGACCTCATGACCATTCGCCAGCGCAGGGGGCGGCTGGATCATCTGACCATCGGCTTCTGCGGCGACCTCAAGTTTGGCCGCACGGTCCACTCCCTGACCGCTGCGCTGAGCCAGTTTGAGGGCAACCGGTTCGTGTTCATCTCGCCGGAAGATCTGCGCCTGCCGCAGTATGTGAAGAATGAATCGCTGGAGCCGACCCATCAGATTTATAAGGAAACGGCTGACCTTGAAGCCGAGCTGCCGCATTTGGATGTGCTGTACATGACTCGTATCCAGCAGGAGCGCTTTTTCAACGAGGAAGAATACCTGCGCCTGAAAGGCTGCTACCAGCTGGACGAAGCGCTGCTGCAGAAGGCACCGCAGGATATGCCGGTGCTCCATCCGCTGCCCCGCATCGACGAGATCAAAAAGGATGTGGATGACGACCCGCGTGCCGCCTACTTTGATCAGGTGCACAACGGCGTTTACATCCGCATGGCGATCATTCTGGCCCTGCTGGGCATTCCCGACCCGCTGACCGGGAAAAAAGTCCTGCAGCGCTGAGCCTTTGCCTCCCGGGAAAACATCATGCCCGCCCACCGTGGAAAAACCACAGTGGGCGGGCATTTTGCGTTTGATCCAGATGCCGGTCCATCCACTCGGCACGGGTGTGGGCACCGGAACCTTTTATGCAGATTATTCTTCGGGGATGGCTGCATCATTTTCCACGCGCAGCATCCGGTATCCTACGCCAACATGGGTCTGGATCAGATGCGGCGCATCCGGGCATCGTTCCAGTTTTTTGCGCAGGGATGCCATATAAACACGCAAGGAGGCAATGTCATTTTCCTGCGTACTGCCCCATACTTTCTGCGTGAGGGAGGTATGCGTCAGCACCTTGCCCACATTATGCGCCAGCACACACAGCAGTTTGTACTCGATGGGGGTCAGATGCAATTCATTCTCGCTCAACCAGACGCAGCCGGCCGAGAAATCGATCTTCAAAGGGCCATTGACAAAAACCGGACTGTTGATGCCGTCAGAAGCCAGCAGATTCAATCGGCGCTGCGTTACACGCAGTCTTGCCAGCAGCTCGTCCACGGAAAACGGCTTTGTCAGATAATCGTCTGCGCCGTTGTCCAGCGCCTCGATCTTATCAGAATCCTCACTCCGGGCACTCAGGACGATGATGGGCAGGTTCGACCATGTGCGGACGCTGCGGATGACCTCAATGCCGTCTATATCGGGCAGCCCAAGATCCAGCAGCATGATGTCCGGATTGTGGCTGGTGGCCATCATGATCGCCGTTTCCCCATTGGAAGCAGTCAGATATTTATAGCCGTGGGTCTTCAGGGTCGTTGTGATCAGACACCGTACAGGAACATCATCCTCTACGACCAGAATGGACGGCTTATTCATGAATGTTCACCTCACTTTGCGGCAATGCAAAGGAAAAGACACTGCCATTGGGAATGTTGTCACGCAGGGCCAATGTTCCGCCGTGAGCCGTCAGGATCGCACGGCAGAGGGGCAGGCCCAGTCCAAGGCTGCGGTGGCTGTCTGCAATGCGGCTCTGCCCGGTATAAAACATCTCGAACACCTGTGCTTTTGCGCGATCCGGAATGCCGGGACCGTTATCTGCCACCTCCACTACGACCTGATGGTCTTTCCGGTAAGCCGAGATCTGAATGACCGAGCCCACAGGGGTGTATTTGATGGCGTTATCCACCAGATTGACAACGACCTGCATGATCAGCCGGGCATCCACATTGACCAGGAGGATCTCGTCCCCATACTGTGTTGTGATGGTGTGTTCACAGCTTTTCCGGTTGACATGATGCAGTGCTTCTTCGATCATTTCGTCCATCAGCTGCGGTGAGATCTGCAGATTCATCCGTCCATCTTCAATGCGGGTGATGGAAAGCAGATTTTCCACCAGACCGATCAGCCATTGTGCATCGTCAAAAATATCGGTGCAGATCTTGTTCCGGGTCTCTTTATCCAGCGTTTCTCCGTTGGAAAGCAGATTGCTGGCATTGCCGGAAATGGAGGTCAGCGGGGTGCGCAGGTCATGGGAGATCGTGCGCAGCAGGTTTGCCCGCAGCTCTTCATTTTTTGCCTGCACGGTTGCCTGCTCTTTTTCCAGTGCGTTTCTGCGGTTTTCGATGGCCAGCGCGCCTTCACCCAGAATGGAGAGCAGCACGCTGTTTTCAAAGGCATCCAGCGGTTTTTCGGACAGATCGATCCCGATCACTCCAAACACGCCGCCTCCGGTCCGAAGTGCAAGATAAAGCCCCTTTGCGTCCGGGTAGCTATCCGTGCCTGCACCGGAACGCTTTTTGTTGGCAAACGTCCAGTTTGCTGCATCCCGTTCTTCCGGTGCAGAAAAGATGTTTTGCGCCGTTTCCCCGTCAACCCCAAAAACCTGTTCTGCCCCAAGATCTCCGTTTTGTTCCGGGTAAACGATCAGGCTCCGGTTCAGCAGCTTCATCAGCTGGGAAGCTGTCTGAGAGAGGATCTCTTCCTCGCTTTTTGCTCTCTGTAAAAGCTGATTTGTGTCAAACAGTATTTTTGTACGGAACGCTGCCTGCGCAGACATTTTTGCATGGTCTTTCAACCGTGTCGTCAACGCACAGGTAATGATCGCAGAGGTCAGCATCAGGGCAAATGTGACCTGATAACCGGGATCATACGCATGGAATGTCAGGCGCGGTTCCGTCAGAAAAAAATTGTACAGCGCAACACTGGCAACAGAGCCCAGCACACCACAGGTGTAACCGCTGGTAAACCATGCGGTGAACAGCACCCCCAGCATATAGAGCATAATAATGTTATAACGCGCAAAGTCCAGCTGCAGGAAAAAGAAGCCGATGAGCGTGATGCCGCTCAGGATGCCTGCGGTGATCAGCAGATCACGGACAGACGGCAGAAGCGGACGGGTGAACAGCTTCCGTCCTGAATCGTAGCCGTTCTCTGCAGAAGCATCCGGGATGATATAAATATCCAGATTAGGTGCAGTCAGCGTCAATTTTTCAGTCAGGGACGGCCCGCTCCAGAAATGACGGCGATGTACGCTGGAGCGCCCCAGTACGATTTTTGTAATGCCGGAGATCCGGGCAAACTCTGCGATCTGCTGCGGAATGTCATCCCCGTAGATCGTAGAAATGTCGGCACCTGCCTGTTCTGCCATACGAATGTGCTGCTGCAAGCGCCGACGATCCTCTTTTCCCATCTGATCCGAATCCGGAGTCCGGACATACAGAGCTGTAAAGGTCCCGCCAAACGCCTTTGCCATCGTTGCCGCCGTCCGCACGATCTTTGCATTGGAGGGAGAGGACGACAGACACGCCAGAATATGTTCAGTGGGTGGGTCATTCTGATTCATAAAGATCACCTGCCTTGCCCACAGTATAGCACAATTTGATGGTCACGACCACCAGCCGCGTCTTTTTCCTTCCTGTTGAAGGATCTCCTTCCGCATGTGATCCAGTGCATCTGCTGCCCGGAAACCACTCAACATGACTCCAAGAACCATCAATAACAAAACGACATCCATATGATCCGTCCTATCTTTTCAGAGCCGGAAACACTTCTGGATCGATGCGTATTTTCCCAAAACCAGCATACTTTCATCCCGGCACAGCTGCGTATCCGGCGTGATGCTCATATCGAGCTTTCCGTCTTTTTTCAGTGCAAGAATGTTGATGTTATACTTTTTTCGGATATTGATCTCACCGATCGTGCGATCCATCCATTCCGGCGGAATGGTCACTTCCATGATGGCGTGGTCGTCCTGCAGCTCGATGTAATCCAGAATGTGTTCGGAGCTGTATCGGATCGCTGCCCACTTTGCCAGCTGCTTTTCCGGGTAGACCACTTCATCCGCACCGTTGCGCAGCAGAAACTTGGCTTGTACATCCCGCTCTGCACGCGAGACCACAAGCTTTGCCCCCAATTCTTTGAGCAGTGAAGTGGTTTCCAGCGAGCTTTGAAAATTACCGCCGATGGTTACGATGCACACATCAAAATTGCCAACACCGAGGGAGCGCAGAAAGTATTCGCTGGTGCTGTCACCGATCTGTGCATTCGTCACATAGGAAAGTACGGCGTTCACACGGTCTTCGTTGTTGTCGATCGCCATGACCTGATGGCCCAGCTCATTCAGTTCCTGCGCAATATGGCGGCCAAAACGGCCAAGCCCAATCAAAAGAATCGATTTCATAGTTGCCTCCTTTATCCGATTGCGATTTTCTCCTGCGGCAGACGAGAGTGGGCAGGGCTGCTGCCAAATGCCGCATAGATCAACGTCAATCCGCCAACACGTCCCAAAAACATCAGTGCGATCAGCACCCCCTGCGAAAGGATGCCCAGCTGCGGTGTGATGCCCAATGTCAGGCCCACCGTTGCCACAGCCGAAGCAGTCTCATACAGACAGACCGACATCGGCAATTGCTCTGCCGCAGCAATGACAAAGGCTCCGAGGAAGAACAGCGTCAAATACATCCCTGCGATGGTGGCAGCATTCTTGACCGCGGAACCATCTATGCGCCGCCCGAAAAATTCGGCATCTTCTCTGCGGCGGAAGGTCGCCCACATATTGGCCAGCAGAACGGCAAATGTTGTGGTTTTCATGCCGCCTGCCGTGGAGCCGGGCGAACCGCCCAACAGCATCAGAACCACCATCAATGCCTGTGAAGTGCTGCCCATCGCAGCAAGATCAGCAGTGTTAAAACCAGCAGTACGGGGGGTAACGGATTGGAACATCGACAATAAAATGCGCTGCCGGGCAGAGCCTGCCGTGAACTCGAAGCAATAAAAGTACAGCGTCGGCAATACCAGAAGAAATGCCGTTGTGACAAGGATCACCTTGCTCTGCATCCGGTAACGGTGAAAATTAAGGCGATATGTACAAATGTCCTCCCATGTCAGAAAGCCAAGGCCGCCAAAGACGATCAGGGCCGCGATCACTGTGGTAAGCAATGGGTTTCCTGCATACTGCGTCAGCGAGACAAATTTTGCCCCCTCTGTTCCCAGCAGGTCAAAACCGGCATTGCAGAACGCCGAAATGGAATGAAACAATGCATACCAGATCCCGCGCAAACCATAATCGGCGCAAAATGTCGGCAGCAGCAGTGCAGCACCGGCCAATTCAAACAGGGCGGTGATCCGCAGAATAAAGCCTGTCAGCCGCACGATGCCGCCCATCTGCGGGGCAGCCGTAGCTTCCTGCATCGTGCTGCGCTGCTTGAGGGAGATCTTTCGCCCGGAAAGCAGCGCAAAGGCAGCACCCACCGTAATGACGCCCAATCCTCCGATCTGGATCAGAAGAAGGATCACGCTCTGCCCGAATGCCGACCAGTAGCTGCCGGTATCCTGAACCACAAGGCCGGTCACGCAAAGGGCGGAGGTGGAGGTAAACAGTGCCTCATGGAACGGTGTGATGCACCGCTGCTGTGCAGCGATCGGGAGCATCAGAAGCAATGCGCCCACCAGATCAACTGCCGCAAACCCTGCAATAATGACCTGAAAAGAAGAAAAACGGTGCTGCCTGTAACGAGGATATTGAATCATAAAAGCTCCTTTACCTGTCCGTGTGCATAAAGATTAGCATGGAACAGATAAAGGAGCCGTAAAGAAAATTGTAGAAGTATAAAGATTCCATTAAAATCGATCAGTCAACACTAAAAAATGCCGGGCATCACCAGCGCAAAAAAAAGCGGTAATGTCCGCCCAGCTGTGGAAAAGCCACAGTGGGCGGACATTTTGCTTTTTAATCCAGATATCGGTTCATCAGGCTCAATACGATGCCAAGTCCTGCCGGGAGACTTTTCAGGTCTACCCACTCGGCACGGGTGTGGGCACCGGCACCTTTTACGGTGCCAATGGTATTGGCCAGAACATTGCGCGAGAGAGGAATGTTGGCATCGGTGGAATAGGGACCAAGATCCAGTTCGCCCTCATAATACTGCCGGATGCAGGCGGCGTTTTCTGATGTCCACTTTTTCAGCTCGGTCTTGTCTCCATCGCCGCAGCCCGGGCGAACGCCCAGCACTTCCAGATTGATCTTTTTGCCCTTGGCGCGGAATTCATTCACCACCCGGTTCAGTTCCCCCTTCATGATCTGCAGGCACGCTTCACTGGCAGAGCGGTACTCGTACAGCAGGGTAACTTCCTGTGCAATGGAATTGACTGTGCTGCCGCCCTCAATGCGGCCCACATTGTAGGTGGTGTATTCCTGCTGCGGCGGGGTGATCCGGTACAGCTCGTGAATGATCTCGGCAGCGACCTGAATCGCGTTGTCTTTGCCGAAGTCCAGATAGGAGTGCCCGCCGGGACACTGCACCTGCATCCGGTAGCGGTGGGAGCCTACGGCGATGCTGGTGCACTGGGACATATAACCGTCGAAGGAATAAAACCTCCTGATACGGTCGCCGTAGTTATTGAAGATCTCCTTGCAGCCCTTCAGGTTGCCAAGACCTTCTTCGCAGCTGTTGGCCACGATCATCAAACCGGTGTGCAGCCGGTCTTTGTGCTGCACCAGAAAGCGGGTGGCCAGCATCAGGTTCACCAGATTGGCAGTGTCATCGCCGATGCCGGGTGCCCGCAGGATGTCGCCGTCCCGGCGCATGGGCAGTTCTTCCGTGTCATTGAACACCACGTCCATGTGAGCCATCATCACGGTGATCTCATCGTACCGATCACAGTTGAACTTGCAGATCACGTTTTGGGCTTCATCGATCCACACCTCGTTGCAGCCCTCGTGCTCGAACCACTTTTTGCAGAACGCAGCGCGCTTTTCCTCGTGGTGGCTGGGGGCCGGGATGCGGCCCAGCGTCATGAGCAGTTCTGCCTGTTCATCCTTGCAGGACGCTATAAACCGATCCAGCTCTTCTTTTTCGATCATACAGTTTCCTCCGTTTCACATAGCAGCCGTACCACCGCAAAAAAGGAGCAGAGCTGTGGTTGGTCAGCTCTGCTCCTTTGCAGAATGGGGGTCTCCGGTTATGCAGGTTATTCTTCGGGGATCGTCACATCATTTTCCAGATCCGCGCCGTTGGAAGCAATGAGCTTTTTATAGTAGTAGAAGGACTTCTTGCGCAGGCGCTTGCCGGTGCCTTTGCCGTAGTCATCCTGATCCACATAGATCATGCCGTAGCGCTTGGTCATCTCGGAAGTGCCGGAAGAGATCAGGTCGATGGGGCCCCACCATGCGTAGCCGAACACGTCCACGCCATCTGCGATCGCCTCCCGCAGCTGCTCCACATGGGCGCGCATGTAGTCGATGCGGTAGTCGTCCTGGATCTGCCCCTTTTCATCAAAGTGATCCACAGCGCCCAGACCGTTCTCGGAAATGAAGATGGGCTTGTGGTAGCGGTCATAAATGCGGTTCAGGGTGATGCGGAAGCCGATGGGGTCGATGGTCCAGCCCCACTCGGTCTTAGGCAGGTAGGGGTTCTTGATATCGGACACCAGACGGCCGGTGGGCTGCGGCACCGGGCTGCCCTTATAGCGCATGATGTAGGTCATGTAGTAGCTGATGGTGATGAAGTCCACAGCACCCTCTTTGAGAATCTTCATGTCATCCTTGCCCATCTCGATGTGGATGTTGTTCTCATCAAAGAAGCGCTGCATGTAGTAGGGATACTCGCCGGTGGCCTGCACATCGGTGAAGAACCAGTTGAAGTGATCCTCGAACATGACCTGCAGCTGATCCTCGGGCTTCGGGGACTCGGCGTAGTTCTCCAGACGGCAGAGCATGTTGCCCATCTTGGCATCCGGGTCGATCTCGTGCAGCTTTTTCGTTGCCAGAGCGCTTGCCACGAACTGGTTGTGCACAGCCTGGAACTTCTCCTGCCAGTGGCCCAGATAGGGGTTGCAGCTGCTGGGTTCCGGTGCGCCGTCAAAGATGACGCCGCTGCTAGTAAAGGGGTTGGACAGCACATTGTTGATCTCATTGAAGGTGAGCCAATACTTGACTTTGCCCTTGTAGCGGCGGATGACCGTCTCGGCATACTTTTCAAAGGCCTCTACGGTGTGGCGGCTGCGGAAGCCGCCGTACTCCTCGGCCAGATGCAGCGGAGTATCAAAATGGGACAGGGTGACCAGCGGCTCAATGCCGTACTTGTGCAGCTCGTCGAACACTGCATCGTAGAACTTCAGGCCCTCTTCATTGGGGATGGCATCATCACCGTTGGGGAAGATGCGGCTCCAGCTGATGCTCATGCGGAACACCTTGAAGCCCATCTCGGCGAACAATTTAATGTCGTCCTTATAGGTATGATAGAAATCGATGCCGCGGCGCTTGGGCAGCTCCCAATTTTCCGGGTGAGCCTTCATGTCCTCCACCATTTCCTTGGAGGCTGCATTGTGGGGCACATGCACATCAAAGGTGCCCTCGGTATCACGGATCTGTTTGGTGATCAGGCGGGCGAAGTCTGAAGTAGCCGGGCCTCGACCGCCCTCGTTCCATGCGCCTTCGATCTGGTTGGCGGCGGTGGAGCCGCCCCAGAGGAATCCTTCCGGGAATGCCTTTGCCATGGTTCAGTCTCCTTTCTTGTTCAGCAGCATCTTGACGATGGGCAGCAGTTTCTGGGTCATGCGCAGCTCGGTAGTGATGGTCATGACCGTATCCTGCGCATGGACGAACAGCAGGGAGTACTCCATGCTCTCACCGCTGACCTGACTCTGAATGACCTCGGTCTGGGCGTTATGGGCTTTGACGATCAGAGCTTCTGCCTCTTCCAGCAGCTTGTCCACCTCGTCCAGCTTGCCCTCGGCCATAGCGGCCAGTGCTTCGTCGATCTTGTCGCGGCCATCGCCTGCGTTCATGATGACTTCCATCGCCACCATATTGATATCGCGCTTTTCGTTTTCTTCCATAGGATGTTGCCTCTCCCTCATTTTCCTCTTATCTTACTCGAAACAATTATGCCTTTGCCGCAGCCTTGGCAGCCTTCTTGGCAGCCTTGGCGGCTTCGCGCTCGGCTTCCTTCTTGCATTCTGCCTTGTCCGCAGCCTTAAAGAACGGATACCAGATCAGCGCAGCAAGCACGAAGTTGATGCAAACCAGCAGAACGTTGCGCCAGTCGCCGCCGGACATGAAGAAGGCAGACACGGCGTTGGGGGCAAAGTTCATATCGAAGTTGACATAGTTGATGGTGCCCCAGCCCATGGTGAACCACAGGTAGGAGAAGCCGGGCAGGATGATGGCGATGAGCACGGTGGGGATCAGCATAAAGGGGTTGCCGACGACTGCGCCGTACTGCAAAGGCTCGTTGATGTTGAAGATGGAGGGCACCAGCGTAGCCTTGCCCAGCAGGCGGAACTTCTTGGATTTTGCACGCAGCATGAACAGTGCCAGCGGAAGGGTAGCGCCCTGACCGCCGATGTGGTGATAGCGGCTGAAACCGTAAGCGTAGATATTCTTGGGCGCAAGGCCGGCAGCTACCAGTTCTGCATTCTCAGCAATAGCAGCCTGAGTAATGCTGCGGGTAACAGGGGTAAACACCCAGCCGGAGACACCGAAGAAGTAGAACACATTCTGCAGGAACACGATTATAATGACGCCAGGTGCGCTCTGTGCAAAGCTGGTAACCGGCTTCATGAGGACCTGCACCATGGCAAACACATCGATCTTTGCAACATAGGTGAACAGATAGGCAATGGTCAGGCTGATGAGGATGGCCGCGATGTTGTCGAACCAGTTCTTAACAAAGTCGGGGATCACACTGTCCTCACCAAAGAAGGAATACTTGGCCAGCAGCTTGTAGATGACAGCCACCATCAGACCGACCACCATAGCAGTGAACATACCGCCTGCGCCGAACTTGTTCATGGAAACCAGCGAACCGCCGTCCACCGTTTGAAAGTTCATGCACATCATGTAGGCACCGATGCCGGTAAAGCCTGCGATCATGGAGCGGTCTTTCTTGTCGATCTTCTGCAGGCAGTTGTAGGGGATCACGAATACCACGAACAGACCGATCAGACCAAACGAGAAGGTGCTCAGCGGGCTGATGTCCGGCAGCACCGGAACAAAGCGGCGGAGGATGGCCCACAGGGACGGGATGGCACTGACCATCGAGAAGGGAACAATGTACAGGATCGCATCTGCCACGATGCCGAACCAGAAGTTCGACGTGATCTTGTTAATGACCGGAACGAGATGTTTCTCGATCCACGCCTGAATCTTCTCCATCATAGTTTTTTCCTCCCATTTCAACCTTCTTCATAAAACTCAAGGGCCGACTCCAGAATGGCTTCGCCATCCAATGCAGCATAGTCGTCCGGATCAATGGAAGTCACCTTCACATTGTGGTCCTTCAGCATCTCCTTATACTTGGGGACCTCGGCTGAAAAGTGGGGGCCAAGCAACAGCACGTCGATCTTGTCGGCGTACTCCGGCACCTGAGATTTGCTCACAGCGTGGATGGAAACATCCAAACCCTGAGCCTTTGCAGCCTTGCGCATGTTGGCGGCCATAAAGCCGGTGGAAGCGCCGATGCCGCAGGCAAGTAAGATACGGGTCATAACAATTGCTCCTTTCCATATCCAATGCAACAATTCTTTTCTCCGGAACAGCTTCCGGGTTTCGTTGTGCCCAGTATATCAGGTCCGTTTGTGAAATCAAAACAAAGTTTTTCCCCGATTCCGGCAAATTCCTCATCTTTCCAACAAGGCGGAAAAAAGTATGGTTTTGTTTTCTTCTTCCATTTAGGTCAGTTTACAAGGAACTACACGCAGACCACGAAACGGGGGCTGCTGACAACAAATAAAGGCTGAATATCAAGCACCGGGAAAGTGCGAGATATTCAGCCTGTTTTGTTGTCAGGGGTTTCCAAAGGGGTTTGCCCCTTGGCACACGACTTTGCTCGCAAAGTGTAGTGTGTTATACGCTCTGTCGGCGTTGCTGCGAAAATGCGGTTGCCGCCGGGGAGGGCAAGGGCATTTTTACGGCAGGAAAACAGGGCTGTGATTGCGTGGCGTGGAGCCGCAAGCGCAGGACTGGTTTCATCAGCAGACAGGGCGTATATGAATGCCCCCGTCCCTCGTCCTACGCCGAACTATGGGACAAAGTGTCCCAGACGGATAGCCACACTTACGAAAAAGCAGACGGATTTTTCTCTCAAAATTGAAATGGGCGGGAAGCCATTTTAGGGCTTTCCCGCCTTGATTGCCCATTAGCAAAGACGGGCGGGGCTGTCAACGGCGGCGCATGAAATGCGCCGTTCATCTTGACCGTTGACTGGCTCGGCTGGCTTTGCTATCTCCCCAACAAGTTATTGTTTGTTGTTTTCCCAATTATCTAAACGGGCTTGCATAGTTTCTCGCCATTCTTCACTTGGACAAGCAGTAATCAATTTTCGATACTCTTCACTTGATGGCGCTTCTATCAAATAAGACTCTACCAATTTTAGCAAATCCCACTCTACTCCATACATTCCACCTTCGGGGAAAATGTCAATCAATACGCCTACTTCTTCTCTTGTCAATGGCGTTTTTACATTGGAGAGCAATTCGTCATACATGTTGATGGTTTCTTCTGTAGGGTCATCTTTCACTGCGTCTGGCATTTGACCGAGAAGTTTCAATTTTATAATTGCCTCCTGCACCTTTACTCCCTCCAATTTCTCGTTCTCTATTTTCTCCCCCGCTGCGGGTTTGGATTTTTCAGCAAGTCCGACTTCTGTGCAATCTTTTTCAGCCACTTCTTTTCTTCCTCGGACAGCTTTTTCAAATTCAGCTTGAGCCGCTTACAGATAAACGCCAAAGCCGCTTGCTCCGGGTCGCTGTCTGGACTGGCAGTTTCCTCGGCGGTCTGCAAGAAATCTTCCAGCGGATTGTCCTCCGGAACGCTGAAAAAATCGTCCTTATGGGCTTCCCGCAGGTCAAGGGCTATCTTGTTTATGTCTTGCTGTATCACATAGCGGCAAAAGCTGTCATCGTCAATATGGGCGGCGACAAGCTGCCTTAACTGCGGGTCGGACAAGCCGGGATTGTGCTGCTTCATAATGGTTGCGCTCATAATATCCACAATGGCATTTGCGCTCTGTACCTGCTTGACTGCCGTTCCGTTCACATAGATTTCAAGGTCAGCCATCAGCCGGGGGAAATCCGGGTGTACCGCCAGCTCACACAAGAGGGAAGTATCCACCCGCCCACTTTTCAATAGTTCAATCATATCATCACTCAAGCGCAGGTCTGCAAGATCGGCGTTTGGGTGATTTTTTGTTTTAGAGCGTCCCAGCAGGTAATCAACGGTCACGTCGTAAAACTTCGCCAGCTGGATAAGGGCATGGTGGCTGATGTCTTTGAGATTGTCTCCCTCATAACTGCCTAAAGCAGATTTGGAAAGGTGAGTTTCCTCCGCAAGCTGTTCCAGCGTCAGCCCTCGTTCCACACGCAGGTCTTTCAATCGTTCTTGTATGGATAGTTCCATGCACTCCCTCCTTGTCTGCTTGATAATTTGGAAGTTATTCGCACAATTCCTTACGGATATTTTCGCAGTCTTTCGCCATTTCCAGCATATCTTCATCATCTACCATTTCATGAAGATCATATTCGAGCGGAGAAGCACAGAACTCTGCTAAAGCCCGATTCATTGCTTGATCCTCCTCTGGCGTAGTTATGATTTTTACAAACCTATCTCGTTTTTCCCCATCAAACAGATTTTTTATATTGAACCCACCACTTTTCTTACTCTCAAGAATAAGTGCTGCCAAATCAGTTGCCAAATCAATAGCATAATAAAATTCGTGACATTGGCCCTCCGAATCAATGTATTCTAAATTGGGTGAGATATGGAAATTCCAGTTTAGTTTGCTAAGGCCAGTATCATTGAATATCTCACTCAGAGGTATTTCAGTTTTGCCTTTGTCATAGAGGTAGTCCACCAAGGTCAGGCTATCGTCTGTGCCACCGATATAGTTATACCAATATTTTTTAATATACATTTTATCTCCTCCTTATCACTTCCGCTTTGTCGTTCTGTTTTTTTATTATATCACAATTCCGAGAGCGTGGAAATAGGCAGTTTTTTGGGCGGATTTCCTACCTTTCGGATATACGGGACGGGCGATCATTTAGGTGTAGACTTAGGGTAGTTCATCGATGAGCTGCACCTTGAAAAATGAATGACCGTCCGAAAAGGAATACCCCGGCAGGGGAAGCACCGCAAGAAGCCAATTTCTGGACACTTTGTCCAGAGGTCACTTCGGGACAACTTGTCCCGAAGCTGTGGGGAGCGTGCCAACGCCGGAACACGCCGCAGGAATGGGGCAGGAAGCCTTTTCGGAGAGAGCGGCAACGGAAAGCAAAATGGAGGAAACACATGAGAGAGAACCCATATAAACGACTGCCGCCCATAGAGCGCAAGCAAGACGGTTCCCTTTACCGCATGACCCCAGCGCAGCGGAAACAGGCAAACGCCCTGATCCGCCGGGAGTGCTGCTGTTATGAGGACGGGAACTGTATGCCCCTTGACGATGGGGACACCTGCACCTGTCCGCAGACGGTTTCTTTCTCGGTCTGCTGTAAGTGGTTCCGCTGGGCGGTCTTGCCGCTGGACGGGACGCTGGAAGCGGAGATTTTCCGGGATAAGGACTTGAAACGCTGTGCGGTCTGCGGCGGTGTGTTCGTCCCTAAATCCAACCGGGCAAAATACTGCCCCGGCTGTGCCGCCAGAGTTCACAGGCGGCAGAAAACAGAAAGTGAACGGAAAAGGAGGTCTTGTGTGGACAGTTAGGGGCTGAAAAGTCCTTGATTTTCAAGGCTTTGCAAGCACAGAACAGGGGCAGGCAATAGAAACTACCGTCTGCCCCCGGAAACAGGCTTCTAACCGTCCACAAACACGATATGACAAACACCATTTATATCCATCAGCCGGAAAAATCGGTCAGCTTTACCCGGCTGCCCAATTTCCTTTTTGAAGCCCCCACATTCACACCCCTGTCCAATGAAGCGAAGATACTGTACGCCTTTATCCTGCGCCGGACGGAGTTGTCCCGTAAGAACGGCTGGGCGGACGAGTACGGGCGCATTTACCTGTACTATCCAATCTGCGAGGTAGTCGCCCTGCTCCACTGTGGGCGGCAGAAAGCCGTCAATACCCTACGGGAATTGCAGTATGCGGGGCTGGTGGAGATCCAGAAGCAGGGCTGTGGAAAACCCAACCGCATTTACCCAAAATCCTATGAAGCGGTTCCAAACACCGACTTCAAGAAATCCGGTTATGGAACGCCGGAGGACTGAAAACCATACCCATGAAGTATGGAAATCACTCCCCGGAAGTACGGAAACCGGACGGTATATAGAAATATAAAGATAAAAAGATTGATTTATATTCTATCCATTCCTATCCTATCAGAGATAGTTTCGGCGGGATTTTCCCTGTGGAAACCCGCTGGAAAAGAATGGAACGAGGAAAGGAGCAGAATGGCACAACACGCAATTTTGCGGTTTGAGAAACACAAGGGCAACCCGGCAAGGCCGCTGGAAGCCCATCACGAACGGCAGAAAGAGCAATACGCCAGCAACCCCGACATTGACACCAGCCGGAGCAAATACAACTTCCATATCGTCAAGCCGGAGGGCAGGTACTATCATTTTATTCAAAACCGTATCGAACAGGCCGGTTGCCGTACAAGGAAAGACAGCACCCGGTTTGTGGATACGCTCATTACCGCCAGCCCAGAGTTTTTCAAGAAGAAGTCGCCAAAGGAGATACAAGCGTTTTTCCAGAGGGCGGCAGACTTCCTCATCGGGCGGGTAGGCAGGGAAAATATCGTGTCGGCCGTGGTACACATGGACGAGAAAACACCCCACCTGCATTTGGTCTTTGTCCCTCTGACAGAGGGCAACCGCTTGTGTGCAAAGGAGATTATCGGGAACAGAGCCAACCTCACAAAATGGCAGGACGATTTTCACGCTTATATGGTGGAGAAATATCCCGACTTGGAGCGTGGGGAAAGCGCCAGCAAGACAGGCAGGAAGCATATCCCCACCCGTCTGTTCAAGCAGGCGGTCAATCTCTCCAAACAGGCAAGAGCCATTGAAGCCACGCTGGGCGATATTACCCCGTTCAACGCCGGAAAGAAAAAAGAGGAAGCCCTCTCCATGCTGAAAAAGTGGTTCCCGCAGATGGAGAATTTCTCCGGGCAACTGAAAAAATACAAGGTCACAATCAATGACCTGTTAGCGGAAAATGAAAAGCTGGAAGCAAGGGCAAAAGCCAGTGAAAAAGGCAAGATGAAAGATACGATGGAACGGGCAAAGCTGAAAAGCGAACTGGACAATTTACAGCGGCTGGTTGACCGTATCCCGCCGGAAGTGCTGGCGGAGTTGAAGCGGCAACAGCGGCACACAAAGGAAAGGTGATTTTATAAGCAGATTTTTACGCCGTCCCTGTGCGGCATTGTACCTTGAAAATTGAATACAGGAGGTTCTATGGAGCATATCAGATACAAAAAAGAAACAGAGGTCGTGACTTTTCAGGGAAAAGAAATCACGCTGGAAAACCTCTCCCCGGTGTTCACGCCGGAACAGGAAGTGGCCAAACGCCGGGAACTGGAGCAGCAGCTTTATGAGGTGTTCCGCAAATATGCCGATAAGCGGCAGAAAGAGGAAGCCGGGGCGTAAGGTTTTCCGAAGCCATCGTTGATTTACGGGGCTGCTGGCGGTATAATAGAACTGTCAGCAGCTCCGTTTCTTTTTTAAGAAAAGGAGCGACAAAATGAATAACAGAATAGACGCAATCTATGCAAGGCAATCGGTAGACAAAAAGGACAGCATTTCCATTGAAAGCCAGATTGAGTTTTGCAAATACGAATTGAAAGGCGGGAACTGTAAGGAATACACAGACAAAGGGTACAGCGGCAAGAACACAGACCGTCCAAAGTTTCAAGGACTGGTGCGGGACATTAAGCGGGGCTTGATAGCAAAGGTCGTGGTTTACAAGCTCGACCGTATCAGCCGTTCCATTCTGGACTTTGCCAACATGATGGAGTTGTTCCAGCAATACAATGTGGAGTTTGTGTCCTCTACGGAAAAGTTTGATACCTCTACTCCGATGGGGCGGGCTATGCTGAATATCTGTATCGTGTTCGCCCAGCTTGAACGGGAAACGATACAGAAGCGGGTGACGGACGCTTATTATTCCCGCAGCCAGCGAGGGTTTAAGATGGGTGGAAAAGCCCCTTATGGCTTCCATACAGAGCCAATCAAGATGGACGGTATCAACACAAAGAAGCTGGTGGTAAACCCAGACGAAGCGGCAAATATCCGGCTGATGTTCGAGATGTACGCCCAGCCCACAACCTCCTACGGGGACATTACCCGGTACTTTGCCGAACAGGGAATTTTATTCAACGGCAAGGAACTAATACGCCCCACGCTGGCGCAGATGTTACGCAATCCTGTCTATGTGCGGGCAGACCTTGATGTGTACGAATTTTTCAAAAGTCAAGGGACAATCATTGTCAATGACGCTGCCGATTTTACCGGCATGAATGGCTGCTATCTGTATCAAGGGCGGGATGTGAAGCCCAGCAAAAAGAACGACTTGAAAGACCAAATGCTGGTGTTGGCTCCCCATGAGGGCATTGTCCCCTCCGACATCTGGCTGACCTGCCGCAAGAAGCTGATGAACAACATGAAAATCCAGTCTGCCCGGAAAGCAACCCATACATGGCTGGCGGGAAAAATCAAGTGCGGAAACTGCGGATATGCCCTTATGAGCATTAACAATCCTGTGGGAAAGCAATATCTCCGCTGCACAAAGCGGCTGGACAATAAAAGCTGTGCCGGGTGTGGGAAAATCATCACTTCGGAGCTGGAAGCGGTGGTTTACCAGCAGATGGTGAAAAAGCTGGAAAAGCACAAGACGCTGACGGGCAGGAAGAAAGCGGCAAAGGCAAACCCGAAAATCGCCGCCCTGCAAGTGGAACTTCTCCATGTGGACAGCGAGATTGAAAAGCTGGTGGACAGTCTGACGGGCGCAAACAATGTGCTGCTCTCCTATGTGAATGTGAAGATAGCGGAACTGGACGGGCGCAAGCAGGAACTTCTGGCGAGGATAGCGGAGTTGACAGTGGAAGCCATCAGCCCGGAACAGGTCAGCCAGATTTCCGGCTACCTCGACACTTGGGAGGATGTATCCTTTGACGACAAGCGGCGTGTGGTGGATTTGATGATTACCACCATAGCCGCCACAAGCGATAGTTTGAATATCACATGGAAAATCTGACGGGCGGAACCCCTCCCGTCAGATACCTACCCTGTGTAGTCCCTTGTAAACTGTACTTTGCTATACTATATAATATGAATTTTTATTCTGTCTTTCACCTGTATTTTTATAGAAGGAGTGTCTCTGCATGAAAACCGATAAGCGCACGCAGCTGCTGAAGATCTTATCCGACGCATCGCAGAGCATTTCCTCTGCAGCACTTGCCAATATGCTTGGTACCAGTGAACGGACGGTGCGCAACTACATCAAAGCCATCAACGAGGAGGGCAAGGCCGTTATTACTTCCTCCCGGGAGGGCTACCGTCTGGAAAGCCATACCGCCAGTCTGGACACCTTGCCCAACGAAGCAGAATCCCGCGTCTGGAAGGTGCTCTCTGATCTATTGACCAGTAAGGAGGGTGTCAACGCTTTTGACGAAGCGGAAGCCCTGTATGTCAGTTCCAGCACCATTCTGAATACCGTCATCCCACAGGTAAAAGAGATCGCCAAAGAATACGACCTGCGCATCGAATCTCAGAAATACCAGTTCTATCTGCGTGGCAGCGAGCAGAACCGTCGCAAAATGATCGGCAGCCTTGCCGTGCGCAACACCTACGGCTTTTTCAATTCTAAAGATGCGTTGGAACAGCTGTTTCCCTCTCAGGATATCGATGGCATTATGCAGGAGCTGTTCACGACCTGTCAGGAGTCCAAACTGTTTCTGAACGATTTTGCGCTGAATAATCTGCTGATCCATATTCTGGTCATCCTCATCCGGCTGAACATCGGCAATGAGCTGGACGACAAAGAACCGCCCATCTCGGTAGACGAGCTGCTGGCATCCTCTCAGGATCGGGAAGACATCGTGAATCTGGCCGACATGATCTCGGCAAATTTCGAGCAAAAATACAGCATCCGCATCCCGGAGCGGGATTATAAACAGATTTTGATGCTGATTGCCCTTTCGGTGGAGCACGAAACCGTGGATATCCAGTGCGTCATCAGCCCGGAGTTCATCCACAATGTGGCTTCCATCCTTTCCATGATGTCCCAGCGGTACTGCACCCCGGAATTTGACAACGACTATATCCTGCAGTTCTCCCTGCACATGTATTATGCGCAGCAGCGATGTGCCTTCCATATCAGCTACCCCAATCCCATTGCGCTGCAGTTCAAGAAAGACTATGCCCCTGTCTACGATATGGCGGTCTACTTTGCACACCGCTTTGCGCAGATCTACCATATCGAAGTGAGCGAGGACGAGATCGCATTCATTGCGTTTCACATTGGTTCCTATCTGGAGAACAACAAGCAGAGCCGGGAACACGCCACCTGTGTAGTGATTGTGGAGTCCTACCATATGCTGGCACGGCAGCTGATCCACGAGATCAATGTTGCTTTTGCCAACCAGATCATCGTAAAGGAAGTTCTGCCCCTGAACCGGTACCTCAACCGTCAGCCGGAATGCGACCTTGTGCTGACAACCCTGCCGCTGGGCATACAGCATCCGCATGTGGTGCAGATCAGCCCGATCCTGACCAAAGCCAACTGTGAAAGTATCCGCGCCCAGCTAAGCTCCATCAGCACCGAGCGGGAACTTGCCCGTGCCCACCAGTTTTTGCAGAGCCTGCTGCACAAAGAACTGTATTTCCGCAACGTGAGTCTGTCCGATGCCGCAGCCTACATTCGTTTCATGGGAGAACAGTGTGTCAAACATGGCTATGCGAAAGAGGAATTTGTACAGGACGTTCTGCAGCGCGAATCGTTTTCCAGTACCGCCTTCACCGATGTACTGGCTGTGCCTCACGCCATCAATCAGTACGCCGACCGTTCCTTCATCTGTGTTATCCATAATGATATGCCAATTCAGTGGAAAAAGAAAACGGTGCATTTCGTTCTGATGATCGGCATTACCGAAGCTGAGATGAAGTTCTTTAAACCCGCCTTCGACAGGATCGTGGAATTGTTCAACTCCACATCCCGCACCCTTGAATTGCTTAAAACCAATACCTTTGAAGAATTTTGTGCACAAATGCGGTAACCTATAAAAAGCCGGGTGTCATCTACTTTAAGATGGCATCCGGCTTTTCTATTTTGATGGGTTTCCAAAGGGGCCAAAGCAGGCGAACCCACCATCTCCATGACAGCTCTTTTGGAATTACTGAAAGATGCCGACCCGGAAATGAAGGCAAAACTCCGCCTGGCACTGCTCACCTGATGCAAAAAAGGGCACTGATTGCAATGCAATACAGCGCCCTACATCATCGGACATGGAAAACACCGACCGTGCAAAAACCGTGCAGAAACCGTGCAGCCATGGCTTACAAAACAAAAAAGCCATGAAATCTTTCGATTTACAGCTTCCACGGTAGACATTCCTACGCGTTGGAACCCGCGGGCTAAGCAACAGCAACGGGTTGCGTTAGCTGATTTTTCCGCAGCCCCTTGGCAGGGCTTTGAAAAATCAGAACGCGGCCCCAACAACTCCTCCCTGTTTCAGCCGCAGGCTGCGGTCGTCGTTGTTGCACTGGGCTGATTGCTTGCGGCGCTATGCGCCGCCGCCCTGTTCGAGCCCCTTCCATCGCGCAAACAAAAAAGAAAAACCAGCACACAATGTGTACTGGTTTTTCTTGGTGCGATGGAAGGGACTCGAACCCCCGGCCTACTGATTCGTAGCGCACGCCGGGCGATTCCCTCAATTTTTGGAAGTTACGTTTTACCGTTATTTCTCTGCGATACATCGCAAGTTTTGAGCTTGGAGTTTCTGCACCCTTTGTCCGATTTTGCAACGATTTGCACCCTTTGCACGTTTTGAAACCGTGCAAAAACCGTGCAGAAACCGTGCACTTACTCCCAGACAAACTAAAATCCACTTCATCCGACAACGACTTGACGGCATTGGTTCGAGCGACCGCACACCAAAAATCAAGTCTTGGAGGATACTATTATGACAAAATTGCTTTCCTGCCGCTACAACATGGACACCAACCGGGTGGAAGCCCGGTTCGCAGATGGCACCACTCTTGCCATTAACTGCATCGCCGTCGAGGACGAATACGGCAACTCCCCGGCACAGCGGGCAGAACTGGACTGGCTGCTCTACAACAAGCCCTTGGAGTATACCCAGATGGTGCTGAGAGGGGAGATAGAGCATTATCTGTCGCTGGGGTGTGACCACGGCAGGCTGGAAGATTGAGCCTTAGAAAACGCGCAGCAAAACCGCTAATCGCGCGGCGCGCGTTTTTATCGCTGACTTTTATTCAGGCAACATTGCACGCGTGCATTCCAGCGTGCGATTCCACTTTTCCGAAATTCAATCGTATTACAGTTTATTTTTGCAAATTCTCACTTTCACGTCGCACCTTCCCACGCATGAAAAATGCACGCCCGTGCGATTTTGGTTCGCAGTTTATTCGCGGTCAGCTGGATTTATTCGCGCTTTGTTCGCGCGATTACGCGTTTTCAGCGTAAATTCAGCGTAAACCATGCCAAGTCAGCGTATTTTCAGCGTAAATCCCGAAATGTCAGCGTAAAAGTCAGCGCAAATCCAAGAGTGTCAGCATATAAGAATTAAGTTCTATGCTTTCATCCTTCAAAATCATACCAGTCTTTGTATATCTGCCTTGTATACGAGCCATCAGACTTTTTTATGTTACAGCTACTACAAAGAAGCTGAATATTACATAAATCATTCAATCCACCGGCACAAAGCGAAACCATATGGTCAAAGTGTACAGATTCTTCATCTTCACAATCCCATCCGCCTGATAAATCTTTTCCGCAGCATACGCACCTATTTCGGTCTCTATATCTTACCGCATTTTTCACCCATTTAGGTATATAGCACCGTTTTCTAGTCGTTGGATTTGCGTTTGCCATATACGAATTAAATCTATACAGAAACATCCGATTCTGAAAAAGAATATAGAAAAGTTCCCTTGATAAATGTTCTATCGCATCGTCTAATTCGTCATCATACATTGTAAAATCGTCGTATGCGTCTACAAAAGATTCAACTTCATGTGTTATCAAATATGAAAAGAATGGTTCATGTGGTATCCTATATATCTTAAAGATATTATCTACTTCCAAATTATAGTCCTTGCTCCCACTGTCATTAAACGCTCTTTTTAGCCGTTCCTCTTTATTTGCAATTTCAAGTTCATCATATCTTTCCTGTATTTTTTCCAATTGCTCATGTTCATCTTTAAATAGCAGTCTGCGTATTACGAAATCACAAAAGCCATGAAGTGAAGTCCACTTGGAAAAATCTTCGTTGTTCTCTTCATAAAATGGCTCGGTATATTGAGCACCAGTACTAATCCAATCTATCGAAGAAGTAAAGCAATAGAGCAGATTGTCTATAATATTGCAGTAATAATAGACATCATGGTATGTCATCTCAATGTTTCGCATATATATTTTCCTCTATTTGCATATCTCATTTCCTTGCGCCTAAAGGTCTTTTGCTTGCAGTTTATTCTTGCATCCAATCATCGCCTACACTTTCTATTGCCTCCGCTCCCAGCACATTTTGCGCCCGCTCTGAAATGTGGTCATACGTCAAAATCGACACTTGATTATACGCCGCATTCAGAATTCTATACGCTTCTCGTTGCTCATCATTCCAGTCATACGACCGTCCAAAAATCAAAATACAACGTGGTTTGATCACTCTACTTCCTATACGTCTCGTAAATTTCGTGCTGTTCGCTTCTAATTCAATCGCATAAATATAATTGAGACATTGCGTTATAGCTTTAGTCAAATCGGCCGATGGAACATAATTGCCATGATCTTTTGTACTCGCCCAAAACGGCAACCCATTTGGTTTCTTTATCTCTACTAAATCAACAAAGCCATCATATGACTTCATAATGTAATCCGCAATATTCTCTGTATCAATCACGCGCTCATCAATGATTTGTGCAAAATCAGATCCTAGGACCCACTTATTCCTTGTAAACCACTCTTGCCAGTATCTTTCCGGCTGTTCTTCCTGAAGTTTTTCCCGAAGTTCAATAAGTGCGTCGCGCTTTTTTATAACACTGGCCGCAAGAAAAACATTATCCGACAAAATCCCATTTTCAATCAGCATACGCGCGGTATCACTTTGACCTTCTATTAGCCGCTTAAAATTCTCGACCAAGGTTGCGCTTTCCTCCGAAACATTTATATATTCTCCCTGCCCTAGCATCAGTGGTTTATAATTCTCAGAAATATAACGAATCAACGCATCAAGTTCTTCATTATTCAGCGTCAATTCGCTTTTAGGCTTTTTACTTTCTAGGCCGTAAGGAATATTATACCGTCCGATTTTCAATGAAATATCCTGCACATCAGTATGGTCATGTGGAATCCGCATAAGCAGTGCCTGTGAATATACTCTTTTCTTTATCTGCAATGTACACGGATCCGCATAATCGACTCCCTTCGCCGATGTTTTTATTTCACTCATGATATTCCTCCTTTACTTCATCCATCCTCTCCTCAATCCTTTGTTCTACCAACTCCTGAATCGCATTAATGCACCCATCCGTATCTTTCAACACTTCTTTCTCCCAGAAGTGGATAACATACCAGTCTTGCGCTCGCAAAGCCTTATCATCCCGAATATCTCGTGAGATATTCTCCTCGATTTTGGCTATCCAGTACTCCCGGTTACGTTTCAGCCTCGGCTTGCGTTCTTCCCAGTTCTGCCCATGCCAAAACTCACCATCCACGAAGATAGCGATATTATATCTCAGGACGGCAATGTCGGGAGAGCCGGGGAGACGCTTATCGTTTAGCCTATATCGAAACCCCAGATGCCACAGACGCTTCGCCAAAAGCACTTCCGCCTTTCCTTGCTTCAGGTGGACACGAGACATCCGCTTGGATGTTTCCGGGGTCGTGTCATATGATTTCGGATGTTTCATTATTCTTGTATCACCAAATCACCGCATACTTCATTAAATTTATTTTGAGCCAGTGGTGCTACACCTCCGTGTTGAAACTTATTGATCAGTTCTGAAATTCCCATATGTCCCTGCATATGCGCTATAACCGTCAAATGCGAAAGACAATTATTGATTCTTCCGGACTTAAAATCCCACTGCTGTCCTTTCAAATATGAATATTTGCAATCCTCATTTTGGGCAAGCAAATCATTATAATATAAAAATCCTTCTAGTGAAACACCTCCCAACAATCCAAAACTATCACCAAGGGTTTCTACAACATCCGGGTCAAGAATAAGTGAATTCCAACAAAAGCGTGTCATGCTCGATTCGATTACTTCGCCTGTTATAACATTTATGGTTTCGCTCAAATATTCTGTATCGTTATGTTGATATCCAATCATATATGCTATTCTTAAAAAAAGAACAGCTAATACATCGAGATTTGCTTGATGCCCTTGTCCGATTCTGTCGATGATATCCCAAATCCGACCAAAATTCATATCTGGCACAATCTCACCGTCAGACTTTTGTATAATCGGACGTGCGTCTAACAAAAAATTACGTTGCCCATTTCTTTTACTCTCAATTCCGGGATATTGCATATATACTTTTTCATGAGAATGCGTTTCATATAATAGTATTCGCCTTTCAATATTCCCGTTTTCGAGTCCTTCTCTTGAAAGATTATTGAAGTTCTCAATATTTTCTAATTTTATCTGTTTTGTTGTATTTTGTGGTGCTCTTTTAGAAATGGTAGTACGTACTCTTTCTCGAATATCTTGGTTTAAAATCGGCGGCATATTTTATTCCTTTCCAATTTGTTTTGCTACATACGAATTGTTCAGCCAGAAGCACTGCTTCGTCATAGAACCACCCGTAGGCAGGGGCGCGGTATCTGTACTATCCCGCCCATGGGGGCGAACGTGAGCCACACGGCTTTCCGACGCCTTGGGCAAGTTATTGCGATTCCGCCCGCTGGCATCTTTCCAGATGTGAACGCCCTCCCGCAGGGTATCGACCGTACGCTGCCACACATGATGCACCTCTTCCAGATCCTCTGCCGGGATATTCCAGAATTTCACCCTCTGAAAGTAGCACTCGCCGTCCCTTGACTTTTGGAAGATGATGAACAGGAATTTGGTCGGTGCAAGAAGGTCATAGAGCGCAGACTCTTCCCATGTTTCGTTCATCATTGCACAGAAGTTCATCACAGGGAAGGACATACTCTCTTTTATACTGCCATTCGGTTCAATGGCGATGGTCTTGAGTTGGATGCCTGCCTTTTGGAATTCCTCTGTGTTCGACAGATGCCCTTTCACGCCAAGCATCGCTGCCACTAAAAGCTCGTTGAGGTTCTTGGCATTCGTTTCTACGCCCAGCCGTGCCTTAAGTTCCGTCCTGCTCATTCCCACATAAGGCCGGACTTTTGCGCTGAACCAGTCCTCAAAGCTGGTCGTTCTTAACGCTGCCGGGTCTTTGATGATCTTCTCGCAGGGTTCGTCCCCGAAGATGTACCGCCGCAGGATCTGCGTCATATAGCTGGACTTCAGCGAGTACGCCCGCTTCATGGCCGGGATAGGGCTGAATTGCTGCGACCGGGTATCCTGCGAGTTGCGGCCTTTCGGACACGCTGCCAGATACATGGTATCGCCCTCACTGATCAGGTGTGCCTGTCCTGCCTTGATCTTGTCCATCAAGATCTTCCAGTCATTACGGATGACCTCTAAATCTTCGTCCGGAAACTGGAACAGCACCGCCTTGTCGATGGTGAAATCGACTTTTGGAACACCATCCTTGTGTTCATAGGACATCAGGAGCATACAGGCGCACTTTGTCCAGAAAGCACTGGTTGCGAAGGTCTTGCCATATTCTTCTTCATAGTTCAGCATATCGCAGACCAACCGCTCCTTGGCCTGAATGCCACGAGGTGTCCGGCGATAGGGAGTCACTTTCAGCTCCACGCCAGCTTCTTCAAAGTCCGGGGCGGGTTTGCTATTGGGCTTGTACCCGAACCAGCTTTCTTCTACCACCGTGCCGATTGCACCTTTACCTGTGGCGATACGCCCGGTCTTGTCGATCTCGCCCAGCGTTTTACCCACCGCTTCCTGTCCGCGAATGAGAACTTCCTGCTTGGTCTTGTACTTCCGCTGCTCCATCACACCTCTTGACCTCCTCAAAAAAATAGCTTGATCTTTTTATCTATTTTTGCTATAATCATATCGAGCCATAGAAAGCCCACCGATATAAAAGAAAGGCTTTCTATAAAAACTTTCAAAAAAGTCTTGATCTTTTTAACGAAAAATTGTATACTTATTACTAAGTATATCACAAAATGAGGTGTTATGAAAGTGTCAGCAAATAGCGATATCCGTGTTGTCGAGCTATTTGCCGGCGTTGGCGGTTTCCGCGTTGGATTAGAGCGTTGTTCCGAAAGATTCAAAACGATTTGGGCAAACCAATGGGAACCCGGCCAAGCTGGTCAATGGGCTTATAAGTGCTACAGCAAGAACTTTGGCGAAGATTCCCACTGTGTGAACGCAGACATCGCCACTGTTATCGATCAAGTGCCGCCGCACGACCTTCTGGTGGGCGGTTTTCCATGTCAGGACTATTCCGTTGCCAGCACAGGTGCCAAAGGCATCGAAGGCAAAAAAGGCGTCCTCTGGTGGTCTATCTATCAAATCATCCAGAAGAATCATCCGAACTATGTCCTGCTGGAAAACGTAGATCGTCTGCTGAAGTCTCCTGCATCCCAGCGTGGCCGTGATTTCGGCATCATCCTGAAATGCCTACAGGAAGAAGGCTATGGCATCGAATGGCGTGTGATCAATGCCGCAGACTATGGCTGCGTCCAGCGCAGACGGCGCACCTTCATCTTTGCATTCAAGAACACCACCAAGCAATATGAGCGTATGACCTCGTGTTTCTCTGCGGACACAAAGGACGGTCGTGTCTGGCTGATGCAGGAGGGCTTCTTTGCCCATGCATTCCCGGTGCATTCTGAGGTCGCAGACCCTAAGAAAGTGACCACCGTCGATTTCAATGAATATACCGACACCGTTGACGTAACGAACCGTTTCAGAGCCGCTTTCTACAACAGCGGTGTGCTGTGCAACGGTAAGATCTTCTCTCTGGAAGCCGTTCCGAACGGTAAGGAACCGATGCTGCTCGGCGATATCGTTGTCAACGGCGATATCGACAAAAGCTTCTTCATCGAGGATGAGGATCTGGAAAAGTGGAAGTACATGAAGGGTGCCAAGACCATCGAGCGCACTTCCAAGACCGGCTACTCCTACACCTTTTCCGAAGGTCCCATTGCGTTCCCAGACCCTCTCGACCGTCCCGGTCGTACGATGCTCACCAGTGAGGGCACCAAGAACCGCAGCTCCCATGCGATCATCGACCCTAAAACAGGGAAGTTACGCATCCTGCTGCCGGAGGAGTGCGAACGCATGAACGGTTTCCCGACGGGCTGGACCGACACTGGGATGCCGAAGCGTCAGCGTTACTTCATCATGGGCAATGCCCTTGTCGTTCCGCTCATCACCCAAATGGGCAAGCAATTACTGGATATCTTATAACAAAAAACCAAGGCTGCTTAGTCAGCCTTGGTTTTTATGCTTTTTCGCCACGATCAAGAGGTGCCCTATCATGGAGAATATCCGTGTTGTTGAGCTTTTCGCCGGGGTCGGCGGCTTTCGCCTTGGGCTGGAGCAGGCTTCCTCCTGCTTTCAGACTGTCTGGGCGAATCAGTGGGAACCATCCATGCGTTCCCAATTTGCTTTCGAGTGCTACGAACGGCATTTCGGGCATCGCACAGAACACGTTTGTCAGGACATCGTGACCGCCAAAGGAAACATTCCTCCACACGACCTTTTGGTCGGTGGCTTTCCCTGTCAGGATTACTCCATCGCCAAAAAGGGCGCACGAGGGATAGAAGGGAAGAAGGGCGTTCTTTGGTGGGAGATCAACGCTATCCTACGGGCACACAAGCCTCGCTATGTCCTTTTGGAAAACGTAGACCGGCTCATCAAATCTCCGGCATGGCAAAAAGGGCGTGATTTTTCCATCATCCTGCGGTGCTTCTATGAAGCAGGCTATGCCGTTGAATGGCGGGTGATAAATGCCGCCGACTATGGCGAAGCACAGCGCAGGCGGCGCACCTTTCTCTTTGCCTTCCGAAACGATACCGCCCTGTTCCGAAAAGCGGCGGAGCTCATCTGTGTGGAGGGTCTGAAGGGTGCCCATCAGTTGCTCCTGCAGGACGGCTTCTTTGCCCCCATCTTTCCCTTGTATGGCTTTGAACGGAAATACAGCGAGGGATGGCTCGATGAGTTTCGCTACCTCGATCTGAAGGATCTGTCTGCCGCACAATCCTGCCACTTCTATGCCTCCGGGCTTATGGTCAACGGCCGCTTCTATTCCGTCGAGAGTATCCCTCTTCAATTCCCATATAAGCCGCTCCGCTCCGTGTTGGAGACCACCCCACTTGCAGAGCGATATTTCCTCTCTGCTGCCGACATCGACCACTGGCGGTATCTCAAGGGCGCAAAGCAGGAGACCCACCACCGCAGGAACGGTTCTACTTATTTCTTTTCGGAAGGCTCTATGGCATTCCCCGATCGTTCCGACCTTCCTGCCCGCACGATGCTCACCAGCGAAGGCTCCGTTTCCCGCAGCACCCATGTAGTCGCAGACCCACGGACCCAACGTCTGCGTACGCTAACGCCCATCGAATGCGAACGACTCAACGGCTTCCCGGATGATTGGACAGCCGGGATGCCGGAACGACTGCGCTATTTCACCATGGGGAATGCGCTCGTCGTTCCGCTGGTCAAGGCCATGGGCAAGCGGATCAGCGCACTGGCCGAGGACGAGCAGTGCAGTTGATGGGCGTTTCTCTTGGGTTTCCAAAGGGGCCGCAGCACCCCTTTGGCACACGACTTTGCCCGCAAAGTCTAGTGTGTTACACCTTGGTTCCGGCTGACGCGGAAAAGGGGCTGCGAGAGGTTCCGGCAAGCACCTGTTCTGTGGCAGAAGGATGCGCGGATGGGCGTGGCAGTTGACGGTCTTTGCCCACCCAGCGCAGGCTTGCAGAGGAACCAATGGTGTACGTTCTCCCGCCCTGTATTAGTAGCACTCTTTGTCGTTTCTTCGAAGAATATTTCTTGCAAAGGCTATGCATCCCATAGTTTTTGTAGTATTATTTTTTCATAGCCCATCCACCCCATCAAAACGACAAGGAGGCGACTCGTGTTATGATCTATCGGAACGACCCCTATCTTGATGCCCAGTTCCAAAAAGCGGTTCAAGCCGCCCACGACCAAGACTGGGATACCTTTGAGCGTTCTTCGTTCTACGATGCTCGAATGATGGAAGATCTGCTATATGTTTGCGAGGATTTTATGCCGTTGGAGGCCAAGTGCCGTTTTGCCTTGGAGCATTACGACAACCACGGCGACCATTCTCCCATTATTCGGAAATACGTTCGCCGGGCAAGGATCATCCGCCCTGAAAATTGGCGCGATGCCCTGCCGGAAAGCGTACGCGATCTCGATACTTTTACGATCTACCGTGGCTCTAGCAGCGACATCAGCCGCGCGCCTCTCTCGCTCTCGTGGTCACTCTCTTACGATGTTGCAGAGTGGTTCGCACGTCGTAATAATTTCCTTTACCAACTGCCTGTCCATGTTTATCAGGCCACAATCAAAGCCGATAAAATCATCGCGTATCTGAATTACCGCAACGAGTTCGAAGTTCTGCAGTATCGCAACATCAAGGATGTGCAGGAGATCACACCCTTGCGAGGGTACAGTTCTCTATACAACGCATTCTTGAAATCGCAGAGTACTCCCGGCAGTGACGCAGACGCAGGCGACCGTTACTTCAATGAATGGTATCAGGCGCAGGGCAAATGATCAGCGTCTGTGCTTGCCCCGGTTGCCTGCAAGTGTCCCCGGTTTCAGCATTGCCGTTTTATAAAGAATCTTCTTTATCAGCTTTCTTTCATCTTCTGTCAGCTTATCGTAGTTGATGCCGATTGCCTTCAATGCCGTTCGGATCTTCTTTTCATCCGCAGACCCTTCAAGTTTCTGTGCATCCTCCAGTTCCTTCATCAGGTTATCGACCATCGCACCATCCGAAGTGGTCTTGTCCTTGCGGTGTTCCGTCTTGATGTTTTTCAGGATAGCCACCAGCTCATCATACAAAACCCTGCCAAAGTACTCATCTTCATCAATCTGCCCCAACTTCAAGGTGCTCATGTACAGATCGTTTTCATCTGCTGCATACTTCTTTTTCAGCATTTGCCGGGTCGCTTCCAGACCGGCATTGAGGTTTTGAATGTTTGCGCTGACATGTCCATCCACATAGATTTCCAGATCGGTCATGAACCGCTGGAAATTCTCATGCACGATCAGCTCGCACAGCAGCCGATGATTGAATTTTCCATTCCTTAATACGTCCACTGCGCCATCGCTCAGATGCAAGTCCGAAAGGACTGCATCTGGGCGTTTTTTGTTTTCCGTCACACCCAGCAGGTAATCCGTGGTCACGCCATAGAACTCAGCCAGTGTTGTCACCGCATAAATGCTGAGGTCGGTCACATCGTCGCTCTCATATTTCGACAATGCCGATTTGGACAGACCCGTCTGCTCTGCCAGCGTTTCCAGCTTCAGACTCCGCTCCACACGCAGGTCTTTGAGCCGTTCTCCCAGTGTCAGCTTGATGTTCATGGTCGCACCTCCGATGTTTTTTGCACAGTATACCACTTCCGGCGGTTCCTGTCCATAAGCGTGGAATTTTGCAGTTTCTGCACCTGTTTTCCGACATTATGGATATACGGCACAGCAGCCATGGAGGTGCTATCCTATAGACAGAAGGAAAACATATCACTCCCCAGCAGCGAACATATTAAGGGCTTCCCGTAAAAGCCCTCCCGAATCATATAACCGAACCTTGACAACAGAATGACCGTCCGAACTGCCCAGACCGCCAAGACCTCCCATCGGGGGAGCGAGCGCCCTGCATAGGGCCGACACAGAGTCCAAAAAGATTTCCTGTCGGGAGGCAGCAAGGGAGACCGGCTTCACCGAAGTTCCCATTTGGGGGACCCCGGTGACTTTGAACGTGGCAGGGATCAAAACGATCCGTGCCAAAACCTTTGACCAAAGGAGAAATTTTGAGTTTATATCAAAAGATCAAGTCCGCCATCACCGTTCGGCAGGTGGGAGAGATGTACGGCATGAAGCCCGACCGCCATGGCATGGTGTGCTGTCCGTTCCATTCTGACAGCGACCCCAGCATGAAGCTGAACGACACCTATTATTACTGTTTTGGCTGTGGGGCCAATGGAGATGCCATCGACCTCACCGCCAAGCTGTTTGACCTGAACCCCTGGCAAGCCGCCGAGAAGCTCGCAAGTGACTTCGGGCTTGACCCGGACAAGCCGCCCGCCAATGCCATCGCCCTGCCGCCGCCCAAGCGTGGCCTGACGGACGAGCAGTGGGCAGACATCGCCTACTGCCTGCGGGTGCTGACCGATTATCTCGACCTGCTGCACGACTGGCGAGAGCGTTACAAGCCCGCCAGCCCGGAAGAACCGCTGGACGAGCGGTTCGTGGAAGCCCTCCACATGACCGAGACCATCGAGCACCTGACGGACTGCGTTGCATTTGGGACGCCCCAGCAGAAGGCCGCTGCCGCCGCACAGCTGCTGTCCGGGTCGTACCTGCTGATGCTGGAGGAGCGCACCGACCGCCTTGCTCTGGCGAAGTGCGCCTGATAATTTATTCACCTGAAGTGGTAGGTCTCACCGTGAGACCCGCCACTTCACTTTTCTAAAGGAGAGCCACCCTATGAAGAAAAACATTTCCCGCAACCCCTTATGGCCGGACTGGTACAACGGCAAGAAGATCGATGAAGTCCAGTTTGGCCGTGCCTTTCTGGAACAGTGGCCGCTGAAATGCGTCAACGGCACACTGTACACGCTGGACGGCCCGGTAGAGGACGAAAGCGAGATCAAGCAGCGCATCTTGGAGAACATCGAGGAATATGTCACCTCCGGCCTGTCCAAAAAGGTCACCAACATTCTGGAGACCATCAAGCTGCTGGCTTTTTCCGACCCGTTCCCCATCGAACAGGACTGCATCCACCTCCAGAACGGCGTGTACCATCTGCCGGACGGCTCTTTTCAGGAGAGCCGCCTGTTCTGCCAGAACCACCTGCCTGTGAGGTATGACCCCAAAGCCGCCAGCCCTGACCGCTGGCTGACCTTTCTGCACGAGCTGCTGGACGATGCCGACATCCCCACCTTGCAGGAGTATCTGGGCTACTGCCTGATCCCCAGCACCAAGGGACAGAAGATGATGCTCATTGTCGGCAAGGGCGGCGAGGGCAAGTCCCGCATCGGGCTGGTGCTGAAACGGCTCATGGGAGATGCCGCCAGCAACGGCAGCGTCCAGAAAGTGGAGAACAACCGTTTTGCCCGCGCCGATCTGGAACGCCGCCTGCTGATGATCGATGATGATATGGATATGAACGCCCTGCCCAAGACGAATTATATCAAGACCATCGTGACCGCCGAGGCCAAGCTGGACTTGGAGCGCAAGGGTGTCCAGAGCTACCAGCGGGACATCTACGCCCGGTTCCTCTGCTTCGGCAACGGTGCGCTGACCTCGCTGTACGACCATTCGGACGGTTTCTTTCGCCGCCAGCTTATCCTGACCACTAAGGACAAGCCTGCCGACCGCACGGATGACCCCTTCCTTGTGGAGAAGATGTGCGCCGAGTTGGAGGGCATCCTGCTCTGGTGTCTGGAAGGGCTGCATCGGCTGGTGCAGAACGATTTCCGTTTCACGGTCAGCGAACGAGCCGCTGCCAACGTGGACACCATCAAGCGCAGCAGCAACAATGTCATCGACTTCATGGAGTCCGAGGGCTATTTCCGCTTCAAGGCGGACTACTCCATCAGCTCCAAGGATTTCTACGACATTTACAAGCAGTGGTGCGAGGACAACGCCTGCCACAGCGTATCGGCGATTCGTTTCAGCGCAGAACTGCGACAGAACGACCGCCGCTATAACCTTGAAGCCACCAACAACATCTATCTGCCCGGTGGCCGCAGGGTGCGGGGTTTTGTAGGCATCGAGCCGCTTGTCCACCCCTGCCCGTAAAAAGTGCATTTTTCACAGAAGAAGTTCGTACAACCTGTACGGTCTGTACTTGTACGCATCTGTACGGCGAATTAAAGCGTTTTAAAACGTGTTATCGTTTATATTTCGCATTTCCGTACGTCGTACGAACCGTACAGGTTATTTGAAGTCCGTACAGATTTTTTGTACACCCCAAGAAGGAGCGTGATCTATGAAAGCCCAATACGGCATTTTAAGGTTCAAAAAGTACAAGGGGCCTGCCATCAGCCCCATCGAAGCCCACAACGAGCGCACCAAGGAGCAGTACGCCAGCAACCCGGATATCGACACGGACCGGAGCCGCTACAACCTCCATCTGGTGCAGCCGCAGGGCAGGTACCGGGAAGAAGCCGACCGTATGATAGCTGCCGCCCACTGCCGTGTCCGCAAGGACAGCGTGCGGGTGGTGGAAGCTCTCGTCACCGCCAGCCCGGAGTTTTTCAAGGATAAGACCAACCGGGAGATCAGGGCGTACTTTGCGTACGCCCTGAAATTTTTGGAGGGCAGACAGTGCCCGGATACCTTCCTCTCTGCTGTTGTCCACATGGACGAGAAAACGCCCCACCTGCACCTCTGCTTCGTGCCCCTGACTGCTGACGGACGGCTGAGCGCCAAGGAGATCATCGGCAACCGCAAGAACCTTGTGAAGTGGCAGGACGAGTTCTGGCAGCACATGGTCAAGCAGTACCCGGAGCTGGAACGGGGTGAAAACGCCAGCCAGACCGGGCGGGAGCACATCCAGCCCCGCATCTTCAAGGAGATGACCCAGCTGACCAAGCAGAAGGAGCAGTTGGATGCCCTGCTGGTGGGTATCAACCCCTTCAACGGCAAGAGCCGTGCGGCGGAGATCAGCAAGGTGCTGGACAGCTATATCCCGGCAGTGTCCAAAATGCGCACCGAACTGAACCGCTATCAGGTCGCCTTTACGGAGACCGCCGCCGAAAACGAAAAACTGAAAGAGAAGAACAAGACGCTCTCCGCCTCGCTGGACAAAGCGAAGGAAGGGAGCGTCTTGAAGCGTCTGGAGGATGCCAAGCTGCGGCAGGACTATGAAGCCGCCCTGAAAACGCTGGACAGCATCCCGCCGGAGGTCATTCGATTCTATGAGAACCGCACGCAGGAGCCTGCGATGCGCCACGATAAGTAAGGAGCAATGCCTATGTGTAATAAAATGTACGAGCATGTGAAATCTTCTGATTATACGAAAAAGTTCTTGCAGTCGGACTCTGATCCGGCTACAATGGAGGTGGTCACTCGAACCAATGCCGTTAAGTCTCCGACCAACAGCCCTGAGACCACTAAGCTGGTGTACACGGTAAAGGAGGTCGCGCAGATGCTGGCCATCAGCCAGCGTGCCGCCTACAACCTGTGCAACAGCACCACCGAGTTCCGTGTCCTGCGGGCAGGCGGAAGCATCCGCATCCCGAAAGACAGCTTCGATGCGTGGCTCTACCGGGCAGCTTGATAAGGAGGCAAATCTATGGCATATATCACGAAACGCGGCAGTTCTTACAGCGTCCGCTACACCTATCAGGACGAGCACGGCAAGAGCTGCGACAAATGGGAGAGCTTTCCCACCAAAGAGGAGGCGGTGAAACGCCAGAAGCAGATCGAGCATGAACTGGCGACCGGCAATTTCCTGATCCCGTCCACCGTGACGGTGGCAGAGTTCCTCATGGACTGGCTACCCAAGCAGTGCAGCAAGCACAAGTGGGCACCCAAGACCTACCAGTCCAATCTGGCCCTCATCCAGAATCTCATCATCCCCTATATCGGGGAGATGCAGATGCAGAAGCTGCGTCCCTACCACATCGAAGCCCTGTACGACACCCTGAGCAAGACCCCCTGCGGTCAGTATGTGGGCGGCAAGCGGCGAGACCTCTCGCCCAAGCAGCAAAAGCGCACCCTCTCCGGCACTACCCTCCATGAGGTCCACCAACTGCTGCACAATTCCTTTCTGCTGGCGGTGGAGTGGGGCATCCTCATCAAAAGCCCCGTCCCGGTGGAAGCGCCCAAAAAGACCACCCAAGAGCGCAGCATCTGGGAGGTGGAGGAGATGCGGGCAGCGCTGGACAGCATGGAGGACCCCATCCTGCATCTGGCGGTGCACCTGACGCTGGTGGGTGCGCTGCGGGAAGGGGAGGTGGCAGGTCTGACCCCGGAGGACATCGACTTTGATGCTGCCAACGGCATGGGCACCTTCACCGTCAACCGTTCCATGCAGCGGGTGCAGAAGGACACGCTGGCGCAGGTGGACAAGGGCTGCATCCTCCGTATCTTCCCGGACAAGCTGGAGGGCAGCAAGACCTCCCTTATCCTGAAGGACACAAAGACGGAAGCCTCCTGCCGCACCATCTTTATGACCGCTGCCTTGCGGGAGGAGCTGAAGCAGTGGCTGGAACGGCTGAAACGGGAAGAAACCCTCGACCCGGAACGATACCGCAACAGCGGGATGCTGCTGCGGCTCCCCAACGGTCTGGCGGTAGAGCCGGTGCTCATCCGCAAGAAGTTCCTGAAATGGCAGGACACACACCCGGAGTTTCCTCGCATCGTGTTCCACGGTCTGCGCCATTCCAGTGCCACCTACCAGTTAATGATCTCCGGCGGCGACATCAAGGCGGTGCAGGGGACCACTGGTCACGCCAGTGCGGATATGCTGGTGAACACCTACGCCCATATCCAGCAGTCCTCCCGTGTAGAGCTGGGCAAGAAGTTTGAAAGCGGCTTCTATGCCAAGCCCGACACCTCCAGCCCGCAGGCTGTACCCGCCGCAGGCGAACCTACCATCTCCATGACGGCTCTTTTGGAATTGCTGAAGGATGCCGACCCGGAAATGAAGGCAAAACTCCGCTTAGCACTGCTCACCTGATGCAAAAAAGGGCACTGATTGCAAAGCAATACAGCGCCCTACATAATCGGACATGGAAAACACCGACCGTGCAAAAACCGTGCAGAAATCGTGCAGCCATGGCTTACAAAACAAAAAAGCCATGAAATCTTTCGATTTCACGGCATTTTCTGGTGCGATGGAAGGGACTCGAACCCCCGGCCTACTGATTCGTAGTCAGTCACTCTATCCAGCTGAGCTACCAACGCATACGTTCCGTCCGGAACAAGATGTATTTTATCACTCGGTCATGGTTTTGTCAACACTTTTTTGCAATTATTTTTATTCTTTTTGACCACGATCGTTTTTCACGCGTGTGCACGGCATTTTTCACAGGCTTCCTTTTGCGTCCATCGCCGCGCTTTCTGCCCGCCGCCTGCACAGCAGGGCTCCGTTTCGGTATTTTTGTTCTGTTCCTCTTATATGGGCATCCTGCGGCAGACGCTTTGCGCCCGCAGGGTCTGCGCACTTTTCCGGCAAAAAGCCGTTCAAAGCGCAAAACCAGCATTTTTTATGATTTTTCTTGTATCGCTTTTGTCATTCTTGTGTTATAATAACCTTACTATATGTTTTAATCTGTGTCCGTGCAGGGGTACAGGAACTTTGCGGCGGGCGTCGATCAGGCGCCGGGCCGCCGGGTTTTCTCTGCAGCGAGACACCACGGAGGGTAGATCCTATGAAACTGGTAAGCGTGGAAACTCCTGAAAAGAGTGTCTGCAAAATGACCTTCAGCGCCAGCCCGGAAGAGCTGGAAGCTGCATCCAATGCCGTTTATGAGCGCACCCGCGCCTCTTATACGATCCGGGGCTTCAAAAAGGGCGAAGCTGACCGTGCACAGATCGAGGCTGATCGCGGCGAACACACCTTCTGGTACGACGCCATCAACGATCTGATGGACAAGGACGTGCCCGCACTGTACGATGCTGCGATGGCAGAGCACGGCTTTGTGGCTGTTGCCGATCCCGTATACGATCTGGTGAGCGTGAAAAAGGACGAGGGCTTTGTGGCCACTGCCACGGTTGCTCTGCAGCCTGAACTGAATCTGACCAAGACCACCGGTTTTGTGTCTGAGTGCGTTACCCCTGAGGTGTCCGACAAGGAGATCGACAATGTGCTGGAGCGCCACCGCGCGGCTGCCGCAGAGCTGGTGCCTCACAAGGGCCCTGCCGTGAAGGGCAACATCGTACATATCGATTACGAGGGCCTGCTGGAGGGCAAGCCCTTCCAGGGCGGCACCGCACAGAATCAGGCCGTTCAGCTGGGCAGCGGCCGCATGATCCCTGGCTTTGAGGAGGGCATTCTGGGCCACAAGGCAGGCGAGGAGTTCGAGATCTTTGTTACCTTCCCCAACCGCTACCACGCAAAGGATCTGGCCGGCAAGCCGGTGGTGTTCAAGGTCAAGCTGATCGACGTCTGCGTGCGCCAGATCCCGGCCCTGAACAGCGATTTTGCCAAGAAGGTGGCCAATCTGGACACCATGGACCAGCTGCGTGCGCAGGTCCGCCAGCAGCTGCACGACGGCAAGCATGCCGCTGCGCTGAACCGCGCCAAGGATCAGATCCTGACCCAGCTGGCCGATGCTTCCGAGGGCGAACTGCCCAGCGTGCTGGTGGAGACCACTTACCAGCAGCAGATGGAGCAGATCCAGCAGCAGCTGCAGATGCAGCGCCTGAGTCTGGACCGCTACCTGAGCCAGATCCACGAGACCCGCGAGAGCTTTACCGCCAAGGTCCGTTCTTCTGCCGAAAAGACCTCCCGCGTGCACATGGCTCTGCTGCAGATCGCACAGCAGGAGAACCTGCTGCCCACCGAGGAAGAGATCGAAAAGACTCTGGCCGAACGTGCAGAGCGCTCCAAAAAGACGCTGGACGAGGTCAAGGCCAACTCCAACATCCCTGCCATGCGCCGCAACGAGGGCATCCGCAAGGCTGCCGACTGGGTGATCGAGCACTCCACCATCGAGGACAAGGCAGAGAGCAAGTAAGCGCTGACGATCTGGAATGCGCGCCGCTTCGCTCTGCGCATATTCAGCGGAAAAATCATTTATAACAGAGCAATGCCGGGCGGTCTGCGGACCGCCCGGCATTGCGTTTTCACGGGAAAGGTCGTGGAGGAAAACAGCATTTGCTGGTCAGGACGAACTCCTTCCGTCAAACCCTGCGGGTTTGCCACCTTCCTCAATGAGGGAGGCTCTGGCGAAACCGAAAGTTTTGCACCTGAGCCGGAAGCTTTTCCGACGCGAAAGGCTCCCTCTTTGAGGGGGCTGTCGCCGTAGGCGACTGGGGGAGTTTTTCAAGTCAAGAGGTTGAAGCCCATGATGACCACGCCCAGCACCACCAGCACGACGCCGGTGGCGCGGTTCAGGGTCTTAGGTTCAGCCTTATTGGCAAACACCGCCGCAATGCGTGCCCACAGCAGGGTGAACACCACGCACAGGATCCACACCAGCCAGTCGGGCGTGCCGCCGATCATGAAGTGGGAGACCGCACCGGTCAGGGCCGTGAAGGTCATGATGAACACGCTGGTGCCCACGGCGGTCTTCAGCTCGTAACCCAGCACGCTGGTGAGGATGAGCAGCATCATCATGCCGCCGCCCGCGCCGATAAAGCCGCAGATGAAACCGATGAGCATTCCGCACACCACCGACTGGACCGCACGCTTTTTTGCGCTGACGCCCTGCATGGCTTCCTTGGTGGTCATTACCGGGCGCACAATAAACTTGACGCCCAGCAGGAAGGTCATGAACACCGAGAAGCCGCCCATGGTGGCAGAGGGTACTCTGCTGGCCACCCAGCTGCCCACCACCGTGAACACCAGCACGCTGGCCATCATGATCAGGCCGTTTTTGAGATCCAGATTCTTGTTTTTGTGGTAGGTATAGGCGGACACCGCGCTGGCCAGCACATCTGACGACAGGGCAATGCCCACCGCCATATAGGGGTCCATGTGCAGGAAGGTGATGAGCATGGGGCTGATGACCGCCGCCGCGCTCATACCGGCAAAGCCGGTGCCAAGGCCGGCCCCCATGCCGGCAAAAAAGGTGACAAGAACCGTAAACAACACGCTCATTTTATGCGTTCTCCTTTAAGATTTCGTCCAGATTTTTCCCGATCAGCTCCATGGTCCGGAAAAAGACCTCCTGATCGGCTGGCTCCACATGGTCCAGCAGGCGCTTGAAAAAGGCGTTCTGCACGGCACGGCCCCGGCGGATGATCGGGTCTGCCTTGCCGGTGCAGAGCAGCTTTGTTTTGCGGCGGTCGCTGGCCACGGCATAGCGTTCCAGATAGCCCTCCTGCACCAGCTTGTCCACATTCATGGAGACGAGGTTCGCCTTGATATGCCGCACCTCCACGATGTCCCGGGCCGTTTTATAGTCCGGGTTGTTGGCGAGAAACAACAGGATATCCAGCGCCGTCTGCGACAGGCCAAGCTCCTGACACAGCGGCTTGCAGACGGCATTGTACGCCTGCGCGGTCTTGATGGAAAATTCGATATTCGGGTTCACAGCAGGTCTATCCTTTCATCTTTGAATGATTCATTTTTGAAGTATTATAGTGCAGAAGAGGGGAGATGTCAAGAGAAAAAGAGAACCAGCGCGGCAGCCGCTGTTTTCCTCCACGACCCCACCCGTGAAAATGCAATGCCGGGCGGTCCGCAGACCGCCCGGCATTGCTCTATTATAAGTATAAGTAATTTTTCCGCTGAATATGCGCAGAGCAGCGCGGAGCGCATTCCAATCGTTTTTCTCAGAACAGCGCCACTGCCGCCAGACGCACCAGCAAAGCACACAGCCATGCCACGGCGCACTGGTTCACCACCATGATGCCCGCCCACTTGTTGCCCAGCTCCCGCTTGACCGAGGCCACCGCCGCGATGCAGGGGGTGTACAGCAGGCAGAACACCAGCAGGGGAGCCGCCTGCGCCGGGGTGAGGGCCGCCGACAGGGCAGCTTCGGAGCCAAAGAGGATGAGCAGCGAGGACACCACGCTCTCCTTTGCCATAAAGCCGGTGATGAGGGCGGTGGAGATGCGCCAGTCCGCAAAGCCCAAAGGCCCGAACAGCGGGGCGATGTCGCCCGCAATGCGGGCAAGGATGCTGGCCTGCGGGTCGGCGGTCAGCCGCAGCTGCAGGTCAAAGTTCTGCAAAAACCAGATGACGATGGTAGCGGCAAAGATCACCGTGAAGGCCTTCTGCAAGAAGTCCCGGGCCTTTTCCCACAGCAGCTGTGCCACGTTCTTCAGGCCGGGCAGGCGGTAGTTGGGCAGCTCCATGACAAAGGGCACCGCCTCACCCTTGAACACCGTGCTCTTGAGCAGCAGTGCCGCCAGCACGCCCACCGCGATGCCGGTAAAGTACAGCAGCACCATCACAAGGCCTGCATACTGCGGGAAGAAGGCCGCCGCAAACAGGCTGTAGATGGGCAGCTTTGCCGAGCAGCTCATGAACGGGGTGAGCAGGATGGTCATTTTGCGGTCCCGCTCCGAGGGCAGAGTGCGGCTTGCCATGACGCCGGGCACCGTGCAGCCAAAGCCGATGAGCATGGGCACGATGCTGCGGCCCGAAAGGCCGATGCGGCGCAGCAGCTTATCCATCACAAAAGCCACGCGGGCCATGTAACCGGTATCCTCCAGCATGGAGAGGAAGAAGAACAGCACCACGATGATGGGCAGAAAGCTCAGCACGCTGCCCACGCCGGTAAAGACGCCGTCGATGAGCAGGGAGTGCACCGCCGCGTTGACGTTCCAGTTGGTAAGCGCCGTGTCCACGATGCCGGTCAGGGCGTTAATGCCCGTTTCCATCAGGTTCTGGAAGAACAGGCCGATGACATTGAAGGTGAGGAAGAACACCAGACCCATGATGGCGATGAAGGCCGGGATGGCGGTGTACTTGCCGGTGAGGAATTTGTCGATGCGGTTGGAGCGCAGCTGCTCTTTGCTTTCGTGGGGCTTGACCACCGTCTTGGCCACCAGCTCCTGAATGAAGGAGAACCGCATATCCGCAATGGCGGCGGCGCGGTCCAGCCCGCGCTCCTGCTCCATCTGCACGATGATATGCTCGATCATCTCTTTTTCGTTCTGATCCAGCTTCAGGGCTTCCTCAATGCGCTGGTCGCCCTCCACCAGCTTGGTGGCGGCAAACCGCACCGGAATGCCCGCCGCCTTAGCGTGGTCCTCGATCAGGTGGATGATGCCGTGGATGCAGCGGTGCACCGCGCCGCCGTGGTCGTCCTCACTGCAGAAATCCATGCGGCCGGGCCGCTCCTGATACTTTGCCACATGAACGGCATGGTCTACCAGCTCATCCACGCCCTCATTCTTGGCAGCAGAGATGGGGATGACCGGGATGCCCAGCATGGCCTCCATCTTGTTGATGCGCACCGTGCCGCCGTTGCCGCGCACCTCGTCCATCATGTTCAGCGCTAGCACCATGGGGGTGTCCAGCTCCATGAGCTGCATGGTCAGGTAGAGGTTGCGCTCGATGTTGGTGGCATCCACGATGTTGATGATGCCGGTGGGCTTTTCACCGATGATGAACTGCCGGGTGACGATCTCCTCGCTGGAATAGGGGGACATGGAGTAGATGCCCGGCAGGTCGGTGACTTCGGTCTCCGGGTGGTCCTTGATGGCACCGCTCTTGCGGTCCACCGTCACGCCCGGGAAGTTGCCCACATGCTGGTTGGAGCCGGTGAGCTGGTTGAACAGGGTGGTCTTGCCGCAGTTCTGGTTGCCCGCCAGCGCAAAGGTGAGGGTCTTGCCCTCGGGCAGGGGATTCTCCCCCTTTTTGATGTGGTATTTGCCGCCCTCGCCAAGGCCGGGGTGATCCACCATTTTATCATCTGCCGGAGCCGCCGATATTGCCGGGGCCTTTTCGGTGGGGGTGATGCCGATCTGCGCGGCATCGTCCAGCCGGAGGGTCAGCTCGTAGCCATGGATGCGCAGCTCCATGGGGTCGCCCATAGGAGCCAGCTTGACCAGCGTGACCTCTGCCCCCGGGATCAGGCCCATATCCAGAAAATGCTGGCGCAGTGCGCCGCTGCCGCCGACGGTATCCACAACAGCGCTTTTTCCGATCTGCAATTCTTTTAATGTCATAAGATCGACCTTCTCATTTTATCCACTATCAACGTGTGTTAGTTTGTGTTAACAATAGTAATATAGGCCAACTTTGCGCGGTTGTCAATAGAGAATATGGGGGAGATGCCTGCAAATCGAACCCTCTCAGTCATCGCTGCGCGATGCCAGCTCCCCCGAGGGGGGAGCTTCTTGGCTTCTTCCGGTCAGCACAAATAAAGCTCCCCCTTCGGGGGAGCTGGCGAACAAAGTGAGCCTGAGAGGGTTCATCCTTTGGCATAACGGTACAGTTTCCGGCCAAAGCGCAAAGCTTGCGGTTTTGACTGAGGGAGCTCACGCAAAAAAGCCGTGCACCCTCTTTTTCAGAGAATGCACGGCTTTGGAGGTTTATGCGTTTACTTCACGGTGTGGTAGCCATCGGGGTTGTTCTTCTGCCAGTTCCAGCTGTCAGCGCACATCTCCTCAATGCCGTACTGAGCCACCCAGCCCAGCTCACGCTTGGCCTTGGAGGGGTCCGCATAGCACTCGGCAATGTCGCCGGGACGGCGCGGGTCGATCACATAGGGGATCTCCTTGCCGCAGGCCTTGGAGAAGGCGTGGATCACGTCCAGCACGCTGTAGCCCTTACCGGTGCCCAGATTGCAGATGAACAGGCCGCAGTTCGTTTCCAGTTTCCGGATGGCGCAGACATGGCCGCGGGCCAGATCCACCACATGGATGTAATCGCGCACGCCGGTGCCGTCCGGGGTGGGGTAGTCGTTGCCAAAGACATGCACCTTTTCCAGCTTGCCCACAGCCACCTTGGCGATGTAGGGCATCAGGTTGTTGGGGATGCCGTTGGGGTCCTCGCCGATGAGGCCGGACTTATGGGCACCAATGGGGTTGAAGTAGCGCAGCAGGGCCACGTTCAGGCTGGGGTCAGCCTTGCAGACATCGGTCAGGATGCGCTCAGTGAAGGCCTTGGTGGTGCCGTAGGGGTTGGTGGTGGCACCCACGGGGAAGTCCTCGGTGATGGGCACGCTGGCGGGGTCGCCGTAAACGGTGGCGGAGGAGCTGAACACGAAGTTGTGGCAGTTGTGCTTCCGCATCACGTCCAGAATGACCAGCGTGCAGTTGAGATTGTTATAGTAGTATTCGATGGGCTTGGACACGCTCTCGCCCACAGCCTTGTAGGCCGCAAACTGGATGACTGCGGTGATGTCCGGGCATTCAGAGAAGATCTTCTCCACATCCTCGTGCCGGGTCATATCTGCGTTGTAAAAGCGGAAGTCCTTGCCGGTGATCTGCTTGACGCGGTCCAGCACCACCGGGGAAGCGTTGTAGTAGTTATCTGCCACGACCACGTCGTAGCCGGCGTTCAGAAGCTCGATGCAGGTGTGGCTGCCGATATAACCGGCACCGCCGGAAACCAAAATTGCCATAGTCCAGTACCTCTCTCACTCATTCACATTACAGTTGACGCCGGGGTTTCCGGCTCTGCCTAAAGAATACCTCTTTTGCGGTGCAGAATCAAGGGATGTGTTTTCTATTTGGATGCATTTTTGTTGCTTATTTGTTTTAGAGTTTTTGATTCAAAAGCGTTTTTTAGCATTCTGTCATGGATAAAAGGCACGGTTTGTGCAAAACATAGAAATGGGGAGAGAAAACCCTCTCAGTCACGGCTTACGCCGTGCCATCGGGAGCAGACTGAGAGGGTTGTCGCCGTAGGCGACTGGGGGAGTTTTCCTCCTGCCACGCAAAAAACGCCTGCCGGAGCAGACGTTTTTGTGTGGTGCATCATTTTTAAAGTTTCCCGCACTGCTTGCCGGTGAAGAACCGCAGGGTGGTGGTGGCACGGAACACCTTGCCCGCCCGCAGTACAGTGGTGGGAAACTCCGGGTGCGAGGGGCTGCAGGGATAGTGCTGGGTCTCCAATGCAAAGCCGCCGTACTTCTGCATGGGCACGCCGCCCTTGCCGGGGGTGGGGCAGTCCTGCAGGAAGTTGCCGGTGTACAGCTGGATGCCGGGCTGGGTGGTGTACAGCTTCATGCTGATGCCGGTCTTTTCGCTGGTGGCCCATGCACAGATGCTCTGGCTGGAACCCCGGGCGCGGTCGATGACAAAGCAGTGGTCGTAACCGCCGCCCACCATGGTGGTCTGGGCAAAGCCGGTGTCGATGTCCCGGCCGATGAGCTTGCCCTCGGTAAAGTCCATGGGCGTATCCGCCACCGGCAGGATGGCACCGGTGGGGCAGGTCTGGTTGTTGCCCTCCAGATAGTTGGAGGCATAGATGCGCAGCTTCTGGCCCAGAACATCCCCCTCACCGTTCAGGTTGAAGTAGCTGTGGTTGGTCAGGTTCACGATGGTGTCCGCATCGGAGGACACCCGGTAATCCATGCGGAAGGTATTGTCCTCCGTAAGGGTGTAGCGCACCGCCAGCTTCAGGTTTCCCGGGAAACCGTCCTCACCGTCCGGGCTCTCGGCCTCCATCAGCAGGGTGTCGCCGAAGGCCTTCACCCGGTACAGCTTGCGGGAGAAGCAGCCGTGCAGGTGGTTGGGGCCGTTGTTTGCTTCCAGCTGGTAAGTCTTGCCGCCCACGCTGAACACCGCGTTCTCGATGCGGTTGGCATAGCGGCCTACGAATGCACCGCAGCAGGTGCTGCCGGAGGACGTGAAGTCATCCTCATAATCTGCCATGGTGTCATGGCCCAGAACGACATCCACAGGGCCGTTTTTGGCCGGAACGATGATGTTTTTAATGATGCATCCGTAATCCAGGACGCTCACGGTCAAGCCGCCGGGGTTGGAAAGGATGTACTCTGTAACATTTGCGCCCTGTCTGGTCACACCGAAGGGCTTAGAGCGGATCTGTGCCATTGGGCATTCGCCTCCTCAGATTTTACTTGGAGATACAGTCAGACAGACTTCCACTGTATTCTAGCTTATTTATGATTATATCACAGTTTTACATCTTTGTGGGGAACGAATTTTAGAATTTGAATCCAATTTTTCAGGCTATTTTTTGTTGAAATTATTCAGTTGGCGGGGTATGCAGCACATGCCGTTTGCCGTTACGGCCTTTCCCGTGAAAACGCAATGCCGGGCGGTCCGCAGACCGCCCGGCATTGCTCTATTATAAATAACTCTTCCGCTGAATATGCCCAGAGCAAAGCGGAGGGCATTCTGAATCGTCATGCTGTCGTCAGGCTTCCGGCTGTGCGGTGCCCGCAGACTTCTGCGCCGCAATGAACTCTGCCGCATCGTCCGGGATATCGTCCAGATCATCGTCGCTGCCGACATCCACATTGAGCGGCGGCTTCTTGAACATCACGTCATACAGCACCGGCACGATATACAGGGTCATCAGGGTGGCATAGCTCAGGCCGCAGATAATGACGATGGCCATGCCGCTCATGAGCTGGCTTGCCATATCGCCGCTGAACACCAGCTGCAGCATGGCCAGCACGGTGGTCAGAGTGGTCATGAGGATGGGGCGCATACGGGTCCTGCCGGTGGCCACCAGCGCGGCGCGGCGCTCCATGCCGCCCAGACGCAGCTGGTTTGCATAGTCCACGAACACGATGCCGTTGTTGACAACGGTGCCCATCAGCACGATGAAGCCCATCAGGGAGATCATGGTCAGCTGCTGACCGGTGATCAGCAGGCCCAGCAGGCCGCCGGTAAAGGCCAGCGGCACCGTGAACAGCACGATGAAGGGGGACAGCAGGCTCTGGAACTGTGCCACCATGACAAGGTACACAAAGGGCAGGGCCAGCGCCATCCACTGTACCATTTCGTTCACCATATAATCGGTGCTCTCGGTCTCGCCGCCCAGCGTGATGCTGCAGCCCTCCGGCATTTCGCCGCTGGCTGCGTACTCGTCCAGCTTCTTCTGCAGCACGCGGGACTGCACCATGGTGTTGTAGCCCTTCAGCGTATCTGCCGTCACGGTGACATACTCGGTCTGGTTCTCGCTGGTGATGGCATCCGGCGCGGTGCCGGTGGACCAGCTGGCGATGTCGTTCAGGGTGCAGGTACCTGTGGTCACAGTGCCGTCTGCCGACATTTCGGTGGTCTCAAAGGTGAGCTCCATCATATTTTCCTTGGTGACGGGGTCCAGATTGTTGGTGATCTGCACATCCATGGTGGTGCCGTTCACCGTGACGGGGGTCTGGGCGGTGGCGGTGGTGGTCAGCTTGGCTGCGATCTGCTGGTACACCTGCGCCACGGTCAGGCCGTAGGCACGCACCTTGTCGCGGTCCACCTTCAGGATGATGGTGGCATCGCCGCTGCCAAGGCCGTTGTCCGCGTTGGCAAAGCCCTCGGTGTCGTTCACCATCTCCACCACCTTTTCGGAGACGGCGGTCAGGGTCTCGGCATCCGCGCCATAGACCTTGACCGACAAGCCGGTCGCCAGCTGGCTGGTCAGATCGTCGGTCATGCCGTACAGCTTGACCTCGGCGGTGCAGTTCTCGATCTGGGACACTGCATCCTCCATGGCCTGCCGGGTCTTTTCCACCTCACGGGAGGAAAGGCTCTCGTTCATCATGACATTGATCTTGTATCTGCCGTAGGCATTGGCGGCATTCAGGATATCGGTGATGGCGGTGGGCAGGCCCAGCTGGCTGATGTCCAGACCCGCCATGCTGGTATCGGTGGTGATGCCCACCTCTTCCACGTTTTCCACATTCAGGGCCGCCTCTGCCACCTGACCCGCAATGGCATAGGATTCCTCCTTGGTCAGGCCGTCGGCGGTGGACAGGGTGATCTGCGCCTCGTTGCTGGTGATGCTGGGCAGCAACTCCACGCCCATGTTCAGCACCTGCCAGCCGCTGAACACCAGCAGCACCACCGCCGCGATCAGGGGCAGGGCACGGTGCTGCAGGCACCATTCCAGACTATGGGCGTACTTTTCCTGCACCTTTTCAAACCAGACAAGGCGCTTGGGCTCGGCCTTTTTCAGCACGGTGGAGGCTGCCGCCGGGACCACCGTGAGCGCCACGATGAGGGAAGCCATCAGGCAGTAGCCGATGCACAGGGACATGGGCATCATCAGGCTGCGCACGAGGCTGGCCGAGAACACCACCGGCAGGAACACGCACACCGAGGTGAGGGTGGAGGCCACCACCGACATGCCCACCTGCCTTGTGCCCTGCACGGCAGCGCGGGCCGCAGGCACGCCGCGGCTGCGCAGGCGGTAGATGTTTTCAATGACGACCACCGAGTTGTCCACCAGCATACCAATGCCAAGGGACAGGCCGGCCAGAGTCATCACGTTCAGGTCCAGACCCGTAAAGTACATGAGCACCACCGCAAACAGCACGGACAGCGGGATGCTGATGCCGACCACAAGGGTGGGCTTGACGTCCTTGAGGAAGATGGCCAGCACGATGATGGCCAGCGCGGCACCCACCACCATGCTGGTGAGGATGCTCTGGATGACGATGGTGATGTAGTTGCCCTGATTGGACAGCACCACCATGTGCAGGCCGTCGTACCGGCTCTCCATCTGTTCAAAGGCGGTCAGGCAGTTGTCGGAGACCTCGCCCGCACTGGAGGTCGCATTTTTATAAATTTTGAGGATGGATGCCTTTTCGCCGTTCAGGCGGGTGTAGCTGTCTGCAGAGTTGTCGATGACCTCCACATCCGCCACATCGGAAAGGCGCACGTCACCGTAGCCCTCCACATGCAGCAGCAGAGCACCGCTGATGTCCTCCACGCTGTCGTACTCTTCGCCCACCTTCAGCAGCCAGGACTCGCCGTCCTTGTCCGGCACATAACCGGCCGGCATGGAGAAGTTCTGTGCATAGATGAGCTGGGCCAGCGTGTCGATGTCCAGCTGCTTTGCCACATCGGCCTGTGCCAGCGCACTGGTCTTGGCCGTCTCGTACTCTTCCTTGGCGGCCTCCAGCTGCTTTTCGTACTCGTTCAGCATTTCACGCGCTTCGGTGAACTGCATATAGGCATTGAGCTGCTGCTGAGAGAAGCTGCCCAGTGCGCCGGAGAACTCGCTCATCAGCTGCGGCACATTGTCCATGGCCTTGATGGTGCTTTCCAGCGCGTTGTAGACCACATTCAGGCTTTCCTGCAGCTGCATCTCATTGGCAAGATCTTCCGCCGTGCTGCCCTCGGTGCCGGTCTCGGTGTTCATGCGCTCCTGCAGCTTCTGCAGTGCGCCGGTGAGCTTATCCGTGATGGTGCGCAGCTCTGCCACGATATCGATGAGGGAATCGATGTCCCGCATACCGGTCTCGTTGAACTTGTCCAGCACCTTCTGCAGGCCGTCGCGCACCTCGATCAGGGCCTGCTGGATCTCGGGCTCCTTGACCACAGCGATCAGGTCATTGACGCTTTCCAGCAGGGCCTGCGCCTGCGCACGCACCGTTTCCACTGCGGCACCCACCTCGGTGCTCATCTGGCTCATGACCGAGTTGGACACCGTATTGCCAAAGTTTTTCAGCTGCTTTTCGTACTCTTTACGGCCTGCGGTGATCTGCGCCTCGGCAGCATCCAGCTGCCCACGGGCCGCCGCCAGCTGGGTGTCGATGAGCTCCAGCAGCTTTGCATTGATATCGTTGATCTTATCCTGATTCAGCTGCACCTGAACCATCTTATCCACCAGACCGCTGGAGGAAACGCTGGAAACACCGCCCCTGCGCTGGAGCTCCGGCACCAGCGTTTTCTGGATGAACTCCGAAAGCTCGTACTGGTCCGCGCCTTCGCGGCTGACAGCCACCGTCATAAAGGCGTTCATGTTCAGGCTGTACTCAATGACAGAGGGGGTCAGGCAGGTGCTCGGCAGGTCGCTTTTGGCCTGATCCAGCTTGTTGGACACCTTGACCATCGCGCTGTTCATGTCGGTATCGTCCACAAATTTCATCAGCAGCAGGCTGTAGTTTTCTGCCGATGTTGCGGTGATATCGGACACGCCCGGCACGGTGAGCGCATTTTCCAGAACATCGGAGACCTCACTCTCCACACGCTCCGGGCTTGCGCCGGGATACACGGTGACCACCATCAGATACGGCGTACTGACGTTGGGCAGAAGGTTCGTATCCATCTTTGTGACTGCCACAAAGCCCAGGATCAGAACCATAACGACTGCCACCAGCACCGTAAATGGTTTTTTAACACTGAATTTTTCCATTTTTCCCTACCATTTCTCTGCCGTGCCGCAAAGCAGGGCAGCCGCTTTCTTTCCAGAAAGGCCACACTTCAACATTTTTATTATACACACAAGCCCCCGCCTTGCAAGGGCAGGGGAGGATTCTTTTGTGATTCTTTAGATTCTTTCGCAGGATTTTAACAATTACCGTTCCGTTTTTCCATTTTCCGGCAGCGGATGCGACCAAATTCGGTCTGTCTCCCCCGATTGATACGCCTCAGCCGGGCAGATTGTTGCACCCCGCAGAAATTTTCTGCAGGGCGCACGGCAGCAGCTTTTTGTTTTTTGCGTGGAAATGTGCATTTGAATATGTTATACTAAGATGCAGAATGGATCAGCAGGCCCTTTTTCGGGCCTTATCCTATAGATTCGACCGATAAAAACGAGGAACGCTATGAAAAAAGTCATTTCCGTCCGTTTCAAAGAGAACGGCAAAAGCTATTATTTCGACCCCGCCGGGGCCGACATCAAAACCGGCGAATACGTCATTGTGGAAACTGCCCGCGGCATCGAGTGCGGCGAGGTGGTGCAGGGGGTGAGGGAGATCACCGATGCAGCGGTGCCCAAGGCCCTCAAGCCCATCACCCGCATGGCCGACAGCGTGGACATCCGCCGGATGCGCCAGAACCGTGAGGACGAGAAGCGCGCCTACCGCACCTGTCAGGAGTGCATCGCCCGCCACGGTCTGGAAATGAAGCTGGTGGAAGCGGAATACACGCTGGACCGCTCCAAGATCATGTTCTACTTTACCGCGGACGGCCGGGTGGACTTCCGCGAGCTGGTCAAGGATCTGGCCGGCATCTTCCACACCCGCATCGAGCTGCGCCAGATCGGCGTGCGGGACGAGAGCAAGATGATCGGCGGTCTGGGCATCTGCGGCCAGCCCTTCTGCTGCAGCCGCTTCCTCAAGGACTTCCAGCCCGTGTCCATCAAGATGGCAAAGGAGCAGGGCCTTTCGCTGAACCCCACCAAGATCAGCGGTGCCTGCGGCCGGCTGATGTGCTGCCTTGCCTACGAGGAAAGCGCCTACGAATACCTGAACAGCATCATGCCCATGGTGGGCAGCACCGTGCGCACACCGGACGGCCTTGGCACTGTGCTGGAAGTGAACCCGGTATCCGGCTACCTGCGGGTGCGCTGCGGCACCGAGAGCCTTTCGCCCCGGTACTACAAGGTAGGCGTGTGTGAGTATGTCAGCGGCGGCAAGCGTGCGCCCCGCCGCCCGGACCCGGACGACGATTACTCCGGCGTGCGCAACCCGGCACCGGTGGTGGCCTCCTCCGACGAGGGGGAAAAGCGCTGCGCTGGCGGCTGCTGTGCCAGAAAGCGCCCTGCCGAAAAGGAGTGAGAGCCGCGCCGGAGGCTCCGAGGGGTTAGTCTGGCAAAACTAACTATTCTTCGTGATTTTTGCCAAAAAACTCCTGCAAATTTGTCCATAAGTTAGCCTGTGCTTTTGTGCAACCCAACAAAAAACAAACTTTTGTGTTTTTTGGGCCACGGTTAGTCTTGCCTTTTCTCACCTGCTTTGTTAGAATGCAGACAAGGATATGATTTCCGGAGAGACATGCACAGCCGTGCCATACATGACTCTTCATACAATACTTCGGGCACGGAGATAAAAAGGAGAGTTTATTATGGCACACAAGGTTTCTGACGCATGTGTTGGCTGCGGCGCTTGCGAGGGCGCTTGCCCGGTTGGCGCTATCACCGTTGACGGTGTTGCATCTGTGAACGCAGACGCTTGCATCGACTGCGGCGCTTGCGAGGGCGCTTGCCCCACCGGTGCTATCACTGCTGAATAATTTTAGCAGCGGCACAAAAACGCTTCAAGAGCAGCAGGCCTGTCCAAAGCAGGTCTGCTGCTTTTTGTTTTGCAGTAATTCGCACAAATTCCACAGGCAATTCCACCTATTTTTTTGAGAGGGTCAGGCGCACTTATCTATGGAACATTCTACCGAAGTCTTGTATAATAGAACTATGGTATATTGCTCGCCGGAGCATCGTTTCGGCTCGGATGCGCTGCTGCTGGCCCGTTTTTGTGAGCCGAAGCGTGCCCAGAAGGCCGCAGACCTGTGCTCCGGCTGCGGCATCGTGGCACTGGAATGGCACGACCGGGGCCACCGGGGCCCCTGCATCGGGCTGGAACTGCAGCCGGAGGGCAGCGCCCTGCTTTCTGCTGCGGTGGAAGAGCAGGACATCGGGCATCTCACGCCGGTCTGTGCCGACCTGCGCACCTTCCGGCAGGGCGAGGGCAGTTTTGACGTGTGTGCGTGCAATCCGCCCTACTTCACGGATGGACCCCAGAGCCGGAACGCGGCCCACGCCCTTGCCCGGCACGAGAATACCTGCACACTGGACGATGTGTGCGGGTGCGCCTTCCGTCTGCTGAAGGACGGCGGACGCTTTTCCCTCTGCCACCGGCCGGAACGGCTGGCGGAGGTGCTGGCGGTGCTGCGGGCCCACCGGCTGGAGCCCAAGCGGCTGGCCTTTGTAAAGAACAAAGCAGACGGCGTGCCATGGCTCTTCCTTGTGGAAGCGCAGAAGAACCGCAAAACCGGCCTGCGGGTGGAGCCGGATGTGTTGATCAGCGCCGGTGCGGCGTTATATGGCAGATGACAGACTGCGGATCAGGCTGAGAGGATCATCTTCAGGAGGTAACTATGGCAGGAACTCTTTATATCGTGGCAACGCCCATCGGCAATCTGGACGATATGCCGCCCCGGGTGGCAGCCACCTTTGGCGCGGCCGACTTCATTGCCGCCGAGGACACCCGAGTGACCATGAAGCTGCTGAACTTTCTGGGCCTGAAAAAGCCCATGGTCAGCTACTATGAGCACGCCCTGCAGAAGGGCGAGGGCATCCTGCGCCGCATTGAGGCGGGCGAGAGCTGCGCGCTGTGCAGTGATGCGGGCATGCCCTGCGTCTCCGACCCGGGCGAGGTGATCGTGCGGGACGCGCTGGCCCGGGGCATCAAAGTGGTGCCGGTACCGGCGGCCTCTGCCTGCGTCACCGCGCTGGCCGTGTCCGGGCAGGACACCTCCCGCTGGGTGTTCGAGGGCTTTCTGCCCGTGAACCGCAAACAGAAAAAAGAGCGGCTGGCTGAGCTTTTGCAGGAAAAGCGCACCACCATCTTCTACGAAGCCCCCCACAAGCTGCGCACCACGCTGGACGATCTGACCAGCGCATTCGGTGCCGACCGCAGCATCACCCTGTGCCGGGAGCTGACCAAGCTCCATGAGGATATCTGGAAGACCACCCTCGGCGAGGCGGTGGAGCACTACAAAGCCAACGAGCCCCGGGGGGAATACGTGCTGGTGATGGCCGGTGCGCCGGAGACTGCCGACCCGGAGCAGGAGCTGACGCTGGAGCAGGCAGCGCAGCGGGCGCTGGAACTGACCGGGCAGGGCTTTGGCCCCACCGCAGCGGCCAAGGCGGCGGCGCAGGGCACGCCCTATTCCAAGAGCGAAGTGTACAAGCAGCTGCTGGTATTGCAACAGGGCCAGCAGGCAGAGGAATGATACGTAACTGGTAAACAGAGGAGGACCCTTTTTGTGACAAAGCTTCTGGTTTTGAGCGACAGCCACGGCGGACGCACCGCCATTGAGCGTGTGCTGATGAAAGAGAGCAAAAACATCGATGCCCTGATCTTTCTGGGCGACGGCCTGCGGAATCTGGAACTGGCCCTGACGCTGTATCCCAAGCTGCGGGCCTACTCGGTGGCCGGCAACTGCGATTACGGCGCACTGGAACCCACCGATGGCCTTGCCGCCTTTGACGGCGTGGTGATCTTTTACACCCACGGTCATATGTACGGTGTAAAATACGATCTGGACACGCTGGCAGACGCTGCATCTGCCCGGGGTGCCGAGGTGGCGCTGTTCGGCCACACCCACATCCCCCATGCAGAGACCCGCGGCGGGGTGTTCCTGTTCAACCCCGGCTCCTGCGGCCGGTGCTACACCGGGCCGAACACCTACGGCATCCTGACGCTGGACGGAGGCAAAGTGACCGCCTATGAACACAAAGAGGTACCCAAACAATGAGCATCAATGAGGTGCGCTATCTGCCGGAATGCGGCAGCACCAACGCTTACGTGAAGGAGCATTTTGAGGAGTTCGGCCCGGTGGGCGCGGTGTATACCGAGAACCAGACCGCAGGCCGGGGCCGTCTGGGCCGCAGCTGGGTGAACGCCGAGGGCAAGGCCCTGTATTATACAGTTGCCATCCGGGAGCCGCTGGCCCAGCCTGCCACCCTGCCGCTGCTGGCCAGTCTGGCCGTGCGCACCCAGCTCAGGCTGCGCTACGGCGTGGACTGCCAGATCAAGTGGCCCAACGATCTGTTGCTGAACGGCAAAAAGATCGTGGGCATCCTGTGCGAGAGCGTGAGCTACGGCTACCAGCAGCAGGGCCGGGGCATCCTGTGCGGCATCGGCATCAATCTTGCCCAGCCCCAGAGCTACTTTGACGCCGCCGGCCTGCCCAACGGCACCTCGCTGGAGCTGCAGGGGGCAAAGGTGGATCTTTCCACCGACCCCGCATGGCTGGCCGAGGGCCTGACCGACTTTGGCTTTGACCGCAATCTGTACCAGTTTGCCCGGGACGGCTTTGCCCCTTTCCGGGAGGAGTACAAGGCCGCCTGCGTCAATCTGGGCCGCCGGGTCACCTTTGACCTGCCGGACGGCAGGCAGGGGGCCGGTGAAGCCGTCGATGTGGACGAAGAGGGCCGTCTGGTGGTGCGCACCGACAGCGGCGAAGTGCATGTGTTCACCGGCGAAGTGTCGGTGCACGGCATCTATGGGGCCGTGTAAAAGCGCTCTTTATAATATATGAGTGTCCCGGGAATTTTCCTCGGCTGGTCCAGTCGAGGAAAGACCCGGGGCTTTGTTTTTTCCGGTTTTGGCCGAGGCCCCCACAGAAAGCAGGGGAACGGGGAGCTTTTTGCTATCCTCCGGACAGACGCACGCTGTTAAAAGGCATTCTTTTCCCGCAAAGCTGTTCTCCATGTGCGTACAGTTTTGGAGTCATATGGAATTTTTTTGCACGCTTTTGCCCGAATTTCCCGCAAAATGCTTGAATAAACGAATTTTTTGTAAATTTCTTGTGTACATTTCCAGTTGCCAATTCAGTCATACTTTAGTATAATAGAGTACGTGCCAGCGCGTCCTTTTGGATGGGATGCGCGTGTTTAGGAAATCGGAAAACGGACAGCACAAGCGCCCTGCCCCCCAAAAGCAAGGCGCTTGTGCTGTCGCAAGGAGTGCAAGCATGAAAGATCAAGAATCCTTCAAGCCGTATATTCCTGCGGAAAAGATCACCGCAGAAATGACGGCGACCTCTGTGATCATGGGCATCATCCTGTCTGTGGTCTTCGGCGCTGCAAATGCCTATCTGGGCCTGCGCGTCGGCATGACTGTTTCTGCCTCCATCCCGGCAGCAGTCATTTCTATGGGCGTGATCCGCGTCCTGCTCAAGAAGAACTCCATTCTGGAGAGCAACATGGTGCAGACCATCGGTTCCGCAGGCGAGAGCCTGGCCGCCGGTGCCATCTTCACCATGCCCGCACTGTTCCTGTGGGCAAAAGAGGGCCTGTGCGACAAGCCCAGCATCCTGGAGATCACCCTGATCGCCCTGTGCGGCGGCATTCTGGGTGTTCTGTTCATGGTGCCCCTGCGCAACGCCCTGATCGTCAAGGAACACGCTACCCTGCTGTACCCGGAAGGCACCGCCTGTGCAGACGTTCTGCTGGCCGGTGAAGAGGGCGGTGCAAACGCCTCCACCGTGTTCTCCGGCATGGGTCTGGCAGCCATCTTCAAGTTCATCGTCGATGGCCTGAAGATGATCCCCTCCGACATTGCCATGGCCTTCAGCTCCTTCAAGGGTGCTCTGGGCATGGAAGTATACCCCGCTCTGCTGGGCGTGGGCTATATCGTCGGCCCCAAGACCGCTTCCTATATGTTTACCGGTTCTCTGGTAGGCTGGATGGTCATTATCCCGCTGATCTGCCTGTTCGGCGCAAACATTTCCCTGTACCCGGCAGCAGCCGGCACCACCATTGCTGATCTGTATGCAGCAGGCGGTGCAGACGCCATCTGGTCCAACTACGTCAAGTATATCGGCGCAGGCGCCATTGCTACCGGCGGTATCATTTCGCTGATCAAGAGCCTGCCTCTGATCGTATCCACCTTCCGCGACGCCATGAAGAGCATGAAGGGCGGCAGCGCTTCCGGCACCTCCCGCACCGATAAGGACATGCCCATGCCCTTTATTCTGGGCGGCATCCTGCTCATCATCCTCATCATCTGGCTGGCTCCGGCCATCCCCGTCAGCCCGCTGGGTGCTCTGCTGATCGTCATCTTCGGCTTCTTCTTCTCCACCGTCTCTGCACGTATGGTCGGCATGATCGGCAGCTCCAACAACCCGGTCTCCGGCATGACCATTGCCACCCTGCTGATCGCTACCATGATCCTGAAGGCCACCGGCAACGTTGGCATCGAGGGCATGATCGGCTCCATGGCCATCGCCTCTGTCATCTGCATCTGCGCTGCCATTGCTGCGGATACCTCTCAGGACCTGAAGACCGGCTACCTGCTGGGTGCGACCCCGGTCAAGCAGCAGATCGGTGAGCTGATCGGCGTTATTGCCGCCGGTCTGGCCATCGGCGGTGTGCTGTACCTGCTGGACAGCGCATGGGGCTACGGCGGTGCCGAGGTCCCCGCACCGCAGGCTACCCTGATGAAGATGATCGTCGAGGGCATCATGGGCGGCAACCTGCCCTGGAACCTGGTGTTCACCGGTGTGTTCCTTGCCATTGCTCTGGAGGTCCTGCGCATCCCCGTGATGCCCTTTGCCATCGGCCTGTACCTGCCCATCTACCTGAACACCTCCATCATGATCGGCGGTGTTGTGCGCTGGTTCATGGACAGCCGCAAGAATGTTGACGCGAAGCTCAAGGAAGAGCAGACCACCCGCGGCACCCTGTTCTGCGCCGGTATGATCGCAGGCGAGGGCCTTGTGGGCATCCTGCTGGCTGTGTTTGCCGTGTTCGGCATCAGCACTGCCCTGAGCATTGATCTGGGCAACATTGGCGGCGTGGTCCTGATGATCGTGATGATCGCATGCCTGCTGGCCTTCTCCATGAAGAAAAAGAAGAACTGATGAATAAGAAAAAGCAGTCCATCAATTATCTGGATCTTATCCCGCAGCGGGCGGAGACCCTGCGCTGGCACACAGATGAAGCCACCGGCCTTATCACCCTTGAGGTGGAGAACACCGGTGTGTTCAATACGATCGCGCAAAAAGTGTTCCATAAACCGCGCACCACACAGGTGCATCTGGACGAGACCGGCAGCTACCTGTGGCCGCTGATCGATGGCCAGAAGACCGTTGCACAGCTTGCTGACTGCATGAAGCAGCAGTTCGGCGAAAAGGCCGAACCCCTGTACCCGCGCATCATCAAGTATTTCCAGATCGTGGAATCTTACCACTTTATCAAGTTCCTCAACCAATAAACGCAAAAGAAGCGGCGCTCAGAGCCTGTTGCAAGGCACTGAGCGCCGCTTTTTCGCGGTTCTTTATTGTTTTTTGAAGCTTGTCCCGGAGCTAAAGCCTTCACCCCTTGGGGACAGATTTCCCCCGCACCGGGGGAAAATGTCGAATAGCGACAAAAGGGGGAGCAGGTGGCGCGTAGCGCCGGATGAGGGGTATTTAGCGCAAAATGCTGTTGTCCTGCGCCCTCATCAGTCACCTGTGGTGACAGCTTCCCCCGACCGGGGGAAGCCTTTATTCGGAAAATTGATTTCCGTGCTTTATCTGCGGCGCCTTCTCTTTTTGAGGCTCAGCGAACCGCCGCCGGCCGCGAGCGTGAGCACCATCATTGCAAACAGGATGAGCACCAGTGCGCACAGCAGAAGCACCGTGGCCTTCATGTCGGTGCGGAAGTCGGAGACGTACTCCCGGTGGGTCACAAGGTCCACCGTGCCCACTTCATCGCCGTCCAGATACACGGTGGCTGTACCCACCACACTGCCGCTCTTGACGGTGGCCGCAATGCTCTCCGGCAGGTCGAAGGAGTAGGTAACGATATCGTCCGCGTGGCCGTAGCCGCTGACCGGCGCAGCGGCATACAGCGCCACCGTCGGTTCGGTGCGGCACTTGGTCAGCGCCACGGTGGTGATCTCGGTCTGGGTGTCCACCAGCGGACGATCCGCAAAGCTCTCAAAGGCCCAGTCGAACAGATCATCGCACTCGGCAAAGAGGTGGTCCGGCGTATCGCAGCCAAGGATCACCAGCCCGTAGGTGTGGCCGTTCTTTTCCGCAAAGGCCACGATGCAGCGGCCTGCCAGCGTGGTAAAGCCGCCCTTGACCCACCGGACATACTCCCGGTAGTTGGCGCTCTCGCTGTTCATCAGGCTGTTGGAGCTGCTGATGGTGTGCTCAGCCTTGCGGAGGTTGGTGGCCGGCAGCACATAGCTGGCGGTGCCCGCCACCTGTGCAAAGGTCTGGTTTGCCGCACAGGCGGCGGCGATCTTTGCCAGATCCTGCGCGGTGGACACGTTGCCGTAGTCAAACAGGCCGTGGGCACAGGTAAAGTTCGTGCCGGTGCAGCCCAGCTCCTGGGCACGGGCGTTCATCTGCTTGACGAAATCCAGCACGCTGCCGCCCACATCGTAGGCAATAACGCTGGCGGCGTCGTTGGCGCTGACGATGAGCATGGCGTTCAGCAAGTCGATGCGGCGCACCGTCTCGCCGATGCGCAGGCCCATGGTGGTGCCGTTGGCGTTCTGGATGTCCCGGAACTCCTGGGTCAGCGCGGTGGGCACGGTCACTTCACCGTTCAGGTCCTTGCCGCTTTCCAGCAGCAGCAGGGCCGTCATGAGCTTGGTCAGGCTGGCAACATACTGCTGCTGGCCGGCGTTCTGGTTCAGGATGGTCTTGCCGGTGTCGGCGTTGAACAGGTACACCGCCTCGGTCTCCTTGGCGGTCTGGATGGGCATGGGATATACCGCAAGGCCCGGCAGTGCAGCAGCAGCGGCCAGTGCCAGCGTGAGCACCAGCGCCGTCATGCGGCGGAAGATGGTGTTTTTGAACATGAGCGTGCCCCCTTGTATCTGCTTGCCGACGCACGGCAAAAATTTTTGTTTTGAAACAGCTCCCACTTGCCGGAAAGGCTCTGGCTTGCTATACTACTTTAAAGAATACCATAAACCAGCCAAAAGAGAAAGAGAGAAAGGCGGTTTTTAACAATGTTTCTGTCCTTTTGTGGAAAAGCTCCCCGCAACGAGGGGGCTGTGTTCGTTGCGCCCAACGCCACCGTGCAGGGCGATGTGATCCTCAAAGCCGGTTCCACGGTGTGGTACGGTGCAGTGCTGCGCGGCGACGACGGCCAGCTTATCATCGGCGAGAACTCCAACGTGCAGGACAACGCCGTGCTGCACTGCGATGTGGGCGGGGCCGTGACGCTGGGCAGGAACGTCACCGTGGGCCACAGTGCGCTGGTGCACGGGTGCACGGTAGGGGATGGCAGCCTCATCGGAATGCACGCCACCCTGCTCAACCACTGTGTCGTGGGCAAAAACTGCATCATCGGCGCGGGTGCGCTGGTGCCGGAGGGCATGGTCATCCCGGACGGCTCGGTGGCCGTGGGCGTGCCCGCAAGGGTCATCAAGAAGGTGAGCCCCGCACAGGTCGAGGCCAACCTGCACAACGCCGCCCACTATGTGGAGCACGGCAGAGTGCACGCAGCACAGTGCAAAATGGATTGACCTTTTGCGTCTGCTGTGTTATGCTGAAAAAGAGCGTTTGCATCGGGCAGCCCTTCAGCAGGCTGTCCGGGACCCCTGCCGCAGCGAAACTCTGACCGGTGCGGGGGAAATCCTGTATCGGCATTTTGGAGGCCATCCGAAAAAGCTTTCGTGCCTGCGCACTTTTCGCTTTTGATCTCTTTACGAAAAAAAAGCTTTATTTTTTCGATTTTTTCACAAAATAGCAATGACTTTTTGAGGGAAATGGGGTATACTATCAATTGTAGAGCACGCGGGGCCGCAACCGCGTCTCTACACATGATTCCTCCTCACACCAAAGCAATACCCCAAACAGAGATTCCCTCCGGTGTACCGCAAGCGCTGGGGGGAGTCTTTGTTTTTATCCGCTTTTGTATTTTATGATTTCCTGCGTGAAAAGGAGAGGTTTCGTTATGTCTGAGCTCATCACCCGCCGCACCTTTTTAAAGGCCGCCGGTACTGCCATGGCGGCGGCTGCCGCAGGCGGCATGCTGGCAGGCTGCGGAGATGGAGCGTATGCTTCCACCCCGGATAATCTGGTTGCTCCTTCCATCGATAATACCGATTTTGCTAATTTTGGCTCTTTTACCGCAGATATCGGCCCCTTGAGCGGGCAGTGGACTTCCAGCTCCATCTATGAATCTGATACCCGTCACAACTATTTCTACACCGGCTTCAAACTGGATAATTCCAGCGGCAACAGTTCTGTTACCGTCAACACCAGCAACTTTGCTTTCCGCCATACCGATGGCGGCACTGGTAAGGTATGTGGTCTTGGATATAAAGGTCTGAACAGCAGCAAAACAGCCTATGTATTCTACCAGTCTCTTACCGTTCCTGCAGGCCAGTCCAAAACTGTTATTCTTTTCATCGACATCGGCCCTGTCACTACCTCTTTCTTCGATAGATTTTATAGAGGAACTATAACCATCACGCTGGGTAAACTTAATAATCAAACGGCCGCCTTTACTTTTAACGGCCTGATCAACGACCCTTCCTCTACCGTTTCCTGACAGCAAAACTCCCCTGAAATGCCATAAAAAGCCTTTCAGGGGAGTTTTTGTTTACAACGCTCTGAACTTTGCCGCAAACACGCTGAGCACGATCTTGGGGTTCACCTGTGCGCCCAGACGCTGGATGGCGGCATCTGCCAGCCGCAGGGCACGCCGGGCGGCATCGCCCTGCACCGGTGCGTGGGGGCTTTGCCGCAGGCCCGCTGCTGCCACCGCACGGAAGTCCGTCAGCAGGGCAGCGGCACCGGCTTTGTCCTTCTCATACGGAGCCAGCAGCACGGCGGCGGCATAGCTGTCACGGTCGGCGGCGGTCTTTGCCAGCTGCAGCGCCTTTTCCACCTGCGCCGTGCGGGCTTCGTCCTGTGCCGCTGCAAGCACCGTGCCGATGTGCCCGTCGAACAGCTCACTGTACAGCGCGGCGGTCTTTTTGTCCACCCCCTGTGCGGCGCAGTAGCGGGCGCACTGCTCCGGCGGGACCGGTGCCACTGCAAAACTGATGCAGCGGCTGCGGATGGTGGGCAGCACGCCTGCCAGCGAATCGGCTGTGAGCAGGAACAGCACCCCTTCCGGCGGCTCTTCCATCACCTTCAGCAGTGCGTTGGCGGATTCCTCGTTCATCTTTTCCACATGGTAGAGCAGCACCGCGCGGCCCTCGGCCGAAAGGCTGGTGTTGAAGATCTCGCTGCGCATGGCCGTGACCTGACCCACCAGATACCGGCCGCCCGCGCCCATGCCGGTGACCGAGATCGCCTCGCGCACGATGCCGGTCTCCACCTGACCGCTGTCGCGCTTGCCGGCCTTCGCCACCGCACGGCAGCATTCGCCCCGCAGAAGGGCCTCAGCGGGCGCTCCGCCGGCAGGGTAAAGATAATCGGCCGCGATGCAGCGGGCCGCAAAACCGGCCCCAAGGCCCTCTTCGCCCACCAGCAGCACGCTGTGGGTCAGGCGGCGGGCTGCCAGCATCAGCTGTACGCTGCTTTTCAGTTCTGCGTTGCCTTCCATGCGGTCCAGCATCATGGGGGTGCCCTCCTTTTGTAAGACGATTTGAAATGCCCTCCGCGCTGCTCTGGGCATCTTCAGCGGAAAAATTATTTTTGATCTGCAGCCCCGGAACGCCTGCGGGCGTTCCGGGGCTGCATTTTCACAGGTGGGGTCGTGGAGGAAAACGGCAGCTGCCGCAAGGGACGAACCCTCTCAGTCACCTTCGGTGACAGCTCCCCCGAAGGGGGAGCTTTTAAACATCTGACGGTTTGCAGCAAATAAGCTCCCCCCCCCTCGGGGGAGCTGGCATCGCGCAGCGATGACTGAGAGGGTTAGGATGCTTGCGGGGGTTCTTACCTCCTGTTTTTCCGCTTCCACTGCTCCCGGCGGACCCATGCACGGATGGCGCGGTAGCCCATGGGGCCAAAGAACAGCCAGACATTCGCCATGCTGAGCAGCAGGCTCAGCTTCTGGGGCAGCGGTGCGCCCAAAAAGCTCAGCACCCACAGTGCTGCCGCAAAAAAGCCAAAATACTTCACCCGGACAGGGATCACAAAGAACAACAGCACCTGTACCTCCGGGTACAGCATGGCAAAGGCCAGCAGCAGCGAAAGGGACAGGCAGTAGGTGCTGCCGCTGACGCCGGTGAGCAGGCAGGCCAGCACGGTGCCCAGCATCCCGGACAACAAATAGACCGTATAGCGGAAATCGCCCCACTCCCGTTCCAGCGCCGTGCCGATGAACCAGGTAAAGTAGATGCCCAGCACCGCGCTGAGGATGCTGCCGCCATAAGAGGGGATGAACACAAAGGTGATGATGCGCCAGATCTGGCCGCTCAACAGAAGATATCTGCTGAGGGACAGCCAGACGCTGATGGTTTGGTTCACAAACAGCTCGATGGCCAGTACAAGGATCTGCCCTCCCACCAGAATGTTGGTCAGGTTCGGGATGCCGAAACGCCCATATCTGCGCTCCAGCCGGTTCAGCCAATTGTTCATAGGGTGCCTCCCTTAATTCGGAAATGTTTTGCCGCAGCTTACTGCTGTTATTGTACCATGATTGGCCGGGGCATTCAACACTGTTGAAAACCTCTGCCCCCAAAGCCCGGAAATACAGCTTTCCCGCCGCTCTCCGGATGCTAAAACACAACCGAAAATTGTATGTAATTTCCGGTCTGGAATGAACTTTTCACTTTTTCCACTGGGTTTTCAACCGCTTTTGTGAAGAAAAGGTCGGGTTTTCCGTGATGTTTTCCACTTTTTCCACTGGGTTTTCAACAATAAAAAGGGATCAGCCCTATACGCACCGTAATTCAGGCAGCCGCTTTCTGGAAAGTTTTGGATGAAAATGCAGGCATTCTACCTTTTATAAAAAAGAAAGTCGAAGGATTTTCTTTGCATTCTACAAACCGTTCCTGAGCGGCGATTTATTTTTCTCCAATCTGGAATGGCTGGCCCCAAGTTTTCAACACCGGGCCGCTGCCGTTTTTCCGTGTGGAAAAGGCGGGGAAAATTGCAGTTTTCCACACTGTTTTTATCCCGGCTGAACCCTCTCAGTCGCCTGCGGCGACAGCTCCCCCGAAGGGGGAGCTTATTTGCTGTAAACCGTCAGATGCTTAAAAGCTCCCCCTTCGGGGGAGCTGGCATCGCGCAGCGATGACTGAGAGGGTTCGTCCCATAAAAAATGCCGGGCAGTCACTTCAAGACCGTCCGGCATTGCTCTATTATTTACATCATATTGTGGAATACCAGCTGTGCGATCTGGAAATACAGGATCAGGCTGCAGGCGTCCACGATGGTGGTAATGAAGGGGGTAGCCATGATGGCCGGGTCTGCACCCAGCTTCTTTGCGGCCAGCGGCAGCATACCGCCCACCAGCTTTGCCAGAATGACGCTGAAGAACAGCGACACGCTGACCACGATGGCATAGCCCATCACGTTGCCGTACTGGCCGGGGAAGAGGAAGGTGTACATCAGGTAGATGCGCAGGCCGTTCACGATGCCCAGCACCGCGCCCACGATGGCCGACACCCGCAGCTCCTTGCCCAGCACCCGCACAAAGTCGCTGGGCTCCACCTCGCCCAGAGCCAGACCGCGCACCATCAGGGTGCTGATCTGGTTGCCGCAGTTGCCGGCGGTATCCATCAGCATGGGCATGAAGGAGACCAGCAGAGGCAGCGCGGTAAAGGCTTCCTCATAGTGGGTGGTGACCATGCCGGTAAAGGTGGCGGAAAGCATCAGGATCAGCAGCCATGGGATGCGCTGCTTTGCGTGGGTCCAGACGCTGGTGCCAAAGTAGGTGGTGGCATCGTCGTCCGGCAGAATGGCGGCCATCTTCTGCATATCCTCGGTGCTCTCATCGGTCAGGACGTCGATTGCATCGTCGATGGTGATGATGCCCACGAACATGCCCTCGTTGTCCAGAACGGGCATTGCGGTAAAGTCGTAGCGCTGCATCTCACGGGCCACGTACTCCTGATCGTCCGTGACCTTCACCGCCACCACGTTGTCGTCCATGATCTCGGAAACGGGAATGTTCCTGTCCGAAAGCAGCAGGCTGCGGGCAGAGACAACGCCCTTCAGGCGGTTGCGCTCCACCACGTAGCAGGTGTACACGGTCTCTGCGTTTTCGCCCTGCTTGCGGATGGCATCAAAGGCCTGCTCCACGGTCATATCCTCCCGCAGGCGGACATACTCCGGGGTCATCAGGCTGCCGGCAGAGCTTTCGGGGTAGTTCAGCAGCTTGTTCAGGCTCTCACGAGTCTGCTTGGAGGATTTCTCCAGCACCCGCTTCACCACGCCTGCCGGCATATCCTCCAGCAGGTCGGCGGCATCGTCCAGACTCATTTCCTCGATGGCGCTCACCAGCTCCACGTCCGAAAAGGCGTTTACCAGATCATCGCGGGCCTCGTCGGACATATAGGCAAAGGCTTCGGTGGCCACTTCCTTTTTCAGCAGACGGAACACCACAAGGCGGTTGTTCTCGTCCAGCTCTTCCAGCAGCTCGGCAAGGTCGGCAGGCTGCTCTTCCTCGGTCACTTCGCGCAGCTTGACGTACTGCTTCTTGATGAGCAGCTTGAGCAGGCGGCTCTTGGTCAGCATTTCGGGGTTGGCCTTGACCTCTTCGTCGTTGGCTTCCTCTTTCTCGGCCTCACGCATATCCTGCTTGAGGTCCTCGGTAGCTTCATCGTTCAGGTCCTCGGCCAGCTTCTGACGGACTTCGGCAGGGATATCGGCAGGCAGCTCCTGCACCGGCAGCGCCTGCTCCGCAGCATCAACCGTCAGCTTCTTTTCTTCCATATCCATTGGGCGTTCCTCCTCAGTTTTTACGGCACAGGAGCAGCTCCTGTATCCGGAGGACGCAGCAGATCGGGAAACAAAAAAACGCGCCGCCTTGCCTGCCGGAATGCCGCAAACGCCGCATTCTGCGCACACAAAGCCGCGCCTTCCTCTGCTCTGTTTTGCGGAAAGATACACCGTTGAAGCGGTGCTTTTCCGCAGCACTCAGCGAAGGAGGCGAACGGTTGGGGGAAACGCAGTTGTTTTTGTTTTCTGATCCACCGCGCCGGTGGTTCTACTTCGACTATGATCCGGGTCCATTTTCCTGCGTTCACCTCCAAGTTTTCATATTCATTTTTATTATAGCGCCGCCAAAAAACGGGGTCAACCCTAAACCACGGATTTACAGGAATTTTATTTTATAAAAGCACAGATCTTATTTTTCTTTCGCGTGAAAAGGCAGTCCGGCAAAGCCCGCAGCCTTTGCCGAACCGCAAGGATAAAAATTACCGCTGAGAATTCCAAAGCACTGCGGCGGCATCGGAAGATCGTTTTTTGCCAAAACAAAACACCCTCTTCCGTGTTGCGGCGCACGAAAAAGGGTGTTTTGTTTGGATATTGCCTTGGTGTGAGGAGGAATCATGTTACACGGGAAACGGTTGCGGCCCCGCTTCCCATGGCAAAAGTATAACAGCTTTCACAATTCAATTCGTTAAGAAGCTATGAAGAAACTGTAAAAAGGAAATGGTATCTTTTGGAAGATTTTGTGATAGAAAATCTTCTTGACAATATTTGTTTTATCCTATATTATAATCATAGGATACCACCAAACGGAAAGGATGCCGAAAATGTCTGCTTTTGAAGTGAATTTTTATTATAAGGCAGACGGCAGCTGCCCGGTTCGTGATTTTCTGGATACGCTGGACGACAAAATGCTGGCAAAGCTTTTGGGCACGATCTCCCTATTGGAAGCCAATGGCACACAACTGCGGGAACCTTATTCCAAATCATTGGGAGACGGCATTTTTGAATTGCGTGCCAAGCAAAGCAGCAATATTACACGCATTTTATATTTCTTTGTGGTCGGGCATCAGATCATCCTGACAAATGGCTTTGTCAAAAAGACGCAGAAAACACCGCCGGAGGAAATTGCACTGGCGCAAAAGTATCGTGCGGACTATTTTTATCGAAAGGAGAGTTCCTCATGAGTGATTTTCGGAATTATTTGAATGAACAATTACAGCGGCCTTCTTTTAAGGCCGAATGGGATACTCTTCAGCCGGAGCTTACCATTGCACAGGCCATGATCGATGCCCGGAAGGAAAGCGGTCTGACCCAGAAACAGCTTTCAGAGCGCACCGGCATTGCACAGGCCGATATCAGCAAGTTGGAACGGGGAAACGCAAACCCTTCTCTGCGCACCCTGCAGCGCCTTGCGGCTGGTATGGGGATGAATATCAGAATTGAATTTGTATCGAATAAATAATTTTTATTCACCAAAAACGCAAAGCCCGGAACATCCGCAGATGTTCCGGGCTTCGTATTTTTACGGAAAGAGTTTATACAAAAAATACGCCCCGGTCACCTTGCGGTGAGCGGGGCGCTAAAACGAAGCTCGTTTTTACTGCGGCAAGATCCCTGCAAAGCAGGTCTTATGCAGCAGGCGGAGCAAGGTATCTGCAACGCAGACCTTATACTCCTGACACACGCGGGGTGTGCTTTCAAGGACCCTCGCGGGCGCTTTGGTATCTCATATCCCGCTGCGGTGCTTCGCACGGAACAAAGCACCGCCCGGGAAGTGAAATCAGTCAGAACACGTGTGGCGGATGCTGTACTTCAGCACATCACCTGCTTGGATGGATGCGTTTCTCCGCTTCGTACCGCTGCATTGCGCAGTAACCGCCGGTACGGGGCAGCCGCCCTCTTGCATTGTGGGGCTAAGGTGCCGCAAATATCTGCATCCAAAGCGCAGAAGAATGCTTACTTGTACAGGTCGACCAGACGGGTCAGGTGCTCGTAGCGGTCGTTAGCAACCTGCTGGTTGCGTGCGAACAGCTCCTTAGCACGGTCGGGGAATGCACGAGTCAGGCGGCTGTAACGGGTCTCGTTAGCCAGCAGTGCCTGATACTTCTCGTTATCCACAGCCTTGGAGGTCAGGGTGAACGGATTCTTGCCCTGAGCCTTGTTTGCCGGGTTGAAGGTGAACAGGTTCCAGTAACCGGACTCAACTGCCTTCTTCATCTCGTTCTGGCAGTTGGTCATGCCGCCCTTGACACCGTGCAGCTCGCAGGGAGCGTAGCCGATGATCAGAGACGGGCCGGGGTAAGCCTCAGCCTCAGCGATGGCCTTGACAGCCTGAGCCGGGTTAGCACCCAGTGCGATCTGAGCAACATAGATGTAACCGTAGGTCATAGCGATCTCGGACAGGCTCTTCTTGCTGATCTCCTTACCAGCAGCAGCGAACTGGCAGACTTCACCAATGTTGGAAGCCTTGGATGCCTGTCCACCGGTGTTGGAGTACATCTCAGTATCGAAGACCATCACGTTGACATCCTCGCCGGAAGCCAGAACGTGGTCCAGACCACCGAAGCCGATGTCGTATGCCCAGCCGTCACCACCGAAGATCCAGACGGACTTCTTGGCGATGAACTGCTTGCTCTTCAGGATCTCTGCAGACTTCTCGCAGCCGGCAGCAGCAGCCTTCTCCAGCTCAGCGATCAGGGCCTTTGCGGGCTCGTCGTTGGCCTTGGTGTTGTTCTTGGTCTCCAGGAACTTCTCAAAGGCAGCCTTCAGCTCAGCAGAAGCCTTGTCGGAACCAGCAACCTCAGCGATCTCCTTGATCAGGTTCTCGCGGACGGTCTTCTGGCCGATGTACAGGCCCAGACCATGCTCTGCGTTATCCTCGAACAGGGAGTTGCACCATGCAGGACCATGGCCGCTGTCCTTGTTGACGGTGTACGGAGAGATGGAAGCGGTGCCGCCCCAGATGGAGGAGCAGCCGGTAGCGTTGGAGATGTACATCTTCTCGCCGAACAGCTGAGTGATCAGGCGAGCGTAAGAAGTCTCGGCACAGCCTGCGCAGGAGCCAGAGAACTCCAGCAGCGGCTGGTTGAACTGAGAACCGATGACGGTATCGTCAGCAAACTTGGAAGGCTTCTTGGAGATGTTGGCCACGCAGTAGTCGAACACTGCCTGCTGATCGGCCTGGCTGTCCTGCGGCACCATGGTGATAGCCTTGGTGGGGCAGACGGTGACGCACTCGCCGCAGCCCATGCAGTCCAGAGGAGACACAGCCATGACAAACTTGTACTCGTTTGCGGGCTTGTTGTCGCGGCTCTTGGTCTGTGCAGGAGCAGCTGCCAGCTCGTCGGCGGTCAGCTGGAAGGGACGGATGGTAGCATGAGAGCAGACGAATGCACACTGGTTACAGCCAACGCACTTTGCAGCATCCCACTCGGGAACGTTGACAGCGGTGCCGCGCTTCTCGTATGCAGAAGCGCCCTGCTCCCACTCGCCGTTTGCATTTGCCACGAAGGAAGAGACAGGCAGGCTGTCGCCGTCCATACGGGCAATGGGCTCCATGACCTCGCGGATCTGCTTGACCAGTTCCGGACGGCCGGTGAGAGCCTTGGGTGCGGGATCAGCCTCGGGGTTGGACCAGGATGCGGGCACGTCCACCTTGTGGATGGCGTCAACGCCTGCATCGATAGCCTTCCAGTTCATCTCAACGACGTCCTGGCCCTTCTTGCCGTAGCTCTTCTGAGCTGCCTGCTTCATGAAGTTGACGGCATCCTCGATGGGCATGACGTCAGCCAGCTTGAAGAATGCAGACTGCAGGATGGTGTTGGTGCGCTTGCCCATGCCGATCTCGATAGCCTTATCGATAGCATTGATGGTATACAGCTGGATGTTGTTGTCAGCGATATACTTCTTTGCCTCGGCGTTCAGGTGCTGGCCCAGCTCCTCATCGGACCACTGGCAGTTGATCATGAACACGCCGCCGGGCTTGACATCCTGGACCATCTTCATGCCCATGTGGATGTAAGCGGGGTTGTGGCAGGCCACGAAGTCAGCCTGGTTGATGTAGTAGGGGCTGCGGATGGGCTTGTCGCCGAAACGCAGATGGCTGATGGTCACGCCGCCGGTCTTCTTGGAGTCATACTGGAAGTATGCCTGAACATACTTGTCGGTATGGTCGCCGATGATCTTGACGGAGTTCTTGTTAGCACCGACAGTACCGTCGCCGCCCAGACCCCAGAACTTGCACTCCTTGGTGCCAGCAGCTGCGGTGATGGGAGCGGGCTTGACTTCCGGCAGAGACAGGAAGGTGACGTCATCGGTGATACCCAGAGTGAAGCGCTCCTTGGGCTGATCCTTCTCCAGCTCCTTGAACAGAGCAAAGATGGAGGACGGCGGGGTATCCTTGCTGCCCAGACCGTAACGGCCGCCGGTCAGAACGACATCGTTCAGGCCAGCCTCACGCAGGGTAGCGGCAACATCCAGATACAGGGGCTCGCCCAGAGAGCCGGGCTCCTTGGTGCGATCCAGCACAGCCACCTTCTTGGCGGTCTTGGGCAGAACCTTCAGCAGGGAAGCGGAGACCCAGGGACGATACAGACGAACCTTGATGATACCGACCTTCTCGCCGCGTGCGTTCAGGTAGTCGATGACCTCATCAGCAACGTCGCAGACGGAGCCCATAGCCACGATCACACGGTCAGCATCGGGTGCGCCGTAGTAGTTGAACAGATCGTAGTTGGTGCCCAGCTTTGCGTTGATCTTGGCCATGTACTTCTCAACAACAGCAGGCAGAGCGTTGTAAACGCTGTTGCATGCCTCACGATGCTGGAAGAACACGTCGCCGTTCTCGTGGGAGCCGCGCATCTTGGGGTGTTCGGGGTTCAGAGCCTTCTTACGGAACTCCTCCACAGCCTCCATGTTGCACATTTCCTTCAGATCGGCGTAATCCCACTTCTCGATCTTCTGGTACTCATGAGAGGTACGGAAGCCATCGAAGAAGTTCAGGAAGGGAACCTTGCCCTCGATGGCGCACAGATGTGCGACAGGGGACAGATCCATGACTTCCTGCACGCTGCTCTCGACCAGCATTGCAAAACCGGTCTGGCGGCATGCCATGACGTCGCTGTGATCACCGAAGATGTTCAGGGACTGGGTAGCAACGGTACGTGCAGAAACATCGAACACGCAGGGCAGCTGCTCAGCAGCGATCTTGTACATGTTGGGGATCATCAGCAGCAGGCCCTGAGAAGCGGTGAAGGTGGTGGTAACAGCACCTGCACCCAGAGAGCCGTGCACAGCGCCTGCGGCGCCTGCCTCAGATTCCATCTCGACAACCTTGACCTGATTGCCGAAGATGTTCTTCTGGCCGGCTGCGGACCACTGGTCCACAGAGTCAGCCATCGGAGAAGACGGGGTAATGGGGTAGATGGCAGCCACGTCCGTGTAGGCATACGCTACATGGGCGGCAGCGGTATTGCCATCCATAGTTTGCTTTGCTCTAGGCATTTTTCTTCCTCCATTATTCAGAATTTGGTACCTTTTGCGCGGGGCAATATGCCCCACATGGGACCGGAGAACCCCATAAAGGCACTATTGCTTGTATACTATAATAACAAATTCTGCTCGCAAAGTAAACGCAAACCGCCCAACAAACGCACCAAAAATAAAGAAAATTTTTTAGCTGTTTTGTACGTCTTTAGTACGGTAAAGCAAGCGTTGGTGCGGATTTTTGGTTTTAGCCTGCCTGCCTTGCCAGATCCTGTGATTTTTTTCGCAAAAAGGGGGTGGACCCTCTCAGTCACGGCTTGCGAACGCAGTGAGCCTGAGAGGATTCGTTTCCCGCAGCGCCGCGCTTTCGCAGAAAGCGGCGCTGCAAATGCTGCTTTCCGTTACGACCCCTCCCGTGAAAAGGCGTTTGGAGCGCTCCGCAGAGCGCGACAAACGCGAAATTATAAATGATCTTTCCGCTGATTATGCGCAAAGCAAACGCGGCGCGCATTTCAAATCGTCCCATCCTCTTGTATTTATCATCTCTTTATTGACAACAAACCGCACTTTGCCGTAAACTGAGAGCAGAAAACCGGCGCTGTGCCGGGCAGAGAGGGTAAATACAATGGAAAAGATCACACATTACGAAAAGACACTTACCAGCGAGGTCCTCTTTGAGGGCCGGGTCATCACCCTGACCAAGGACACTGCTCTGCTGGAAAACGGCAAGACCGCCACCCGTGAGGTGGTGCATCACCACGGCGGTGCGTGCATCCTGCCCTATTTTGAGGACGGCACCATCTGCATGGTGCGCCAGTTCCGCTACGCCATGCAGCAGGAGCTGTGGGAGCTGCCCGCCGGCAAGCTGGAAAAGGGCGAGGACCCCTTTGAAGCCGCCAAGCGGGAGCTGGGCGAGGAGTGCGGTCTGACCGCCGACAATTACATCTCTCTGGGCCAGTTCTACCCCACCGTGGGCTACGATACCGAGGTCATCTATACATGGGTCGCCACCGGCCTGCACAAGACCCAGATGCATCTGGATGCGGACGAGTTCCTGACGCCGGACCGCGTGCCGCTGGATAAAGCCTATGAAATGGTCATGAGCGGCGAGATCCGGGACGGCAAGACCATTGCCGGCATCCTGAAGCTCAAGGCGCTGATCGCTGAGGGCAAGCTGTGAACATCCTGTACGAGGACGCTTCCATCGTGGTGCTGGACAAGCCCGCGGGCCTTTCCAGCGAGGAGGGCATTCCCGCAGCGCTGCGGCAGCGGTGGAACGCCCCGGACGCCTTTGTGGGGGTGGTGCACCGGCTGGACACCGGCGTTTCCGGCCTGATGGTGTTTGCCCGCACGCCCGGGGCTGCGGCCGCACTCAGCCGTCAGATCACCCAGAGCCAGAACGCCTACGCCGTGCAGGACGGCCGGGCAGAGGGCAGGGCAGAAGAGCCGCAGTTCATCAAGCAGTACCGCGCCGTCATTGCAGGCGGGCCGGACGAAGCACTGCCCGCCGAAGGCACCCTGCGGGACTGGCTGTTCAAGGACAGCCGCCGGGGCCGGGTGTTCCCGGTCAGCCGCCCCCGCAAGGGCGTGCGGGAAGCCGTTCTGGAATACCGCATCCTGAAAACAGCAGGGAACACGAGCCTTGCGGGCATCACTCTGCACACCGGCCGCACCCATCAGATCCGGGTACAGTTTGCCGCCCGGAAGCATCCGCTCTCCGGCGACGGCAAGTATGGCAGCCGGGTAAAGGGAGACATCGCTCTGCAGAGCTGCGGCCTGCAGTTCCGGCATCCGGACACCGGCAAGCCCCTGCAGTTCAGCCTGCCCCTGCCGGACGCCGCACCGTGGAAAGAGTTTTCAGAATGATGCATCGCCTTACGGCGATATGATGTTCATTAGGTGAGAGGTATGGAACAATATAGAACCGATGCTGAAATTTACGCCGTGCTGGAGCGGGAGATCATCGATCTGACCATCCGCCCCGGCTCCCTGCTGAGCGAAAACCCACTGTGCAGCCGCTTTGCGGCCCCCCGCAGCATGATCCGGGTGGTTTTGCAGAAGCTGCAGGAAAACGGGCTGGTGAAGATCGTGCCCTATAAGGGCACCACCGTCACCCGGCTGAACCGCCGCATCGTGGACGAGCTGATCTACGAGCGCACCGCCGTGGAGGCCCGCATCCTGCGGGATTTTGCGCCCCAGTGCACCCCCGAACAGCGGGCGCTCATCCGCAGACGGGTGGAGGCCTATGCGGCCCTTGCCGCCACGGAAGAGCCCGATTACAACCGGCTGTACGAGGCCGACCGTGCCCTGCACGGGACATGGTTTGCCGCCATGGACAAGATGTATCTGTGGAGCACCCTGCAGAACGCCCACGCCGACTACAGCCGCTTCCGGATGCTGGACACCATCACCAGCGGCGGGCTTGCGGAAGTGATCGCAGATCACCGGAGCCTGCTGGATGCCATTGAGCGGTGCGACCTTGCCGCCTTTGAGCCGCTGGTGGAAAAGCACCTTTACGGCGGCATCCGGCGGCTGGGCTCCAAGCTGACCGAGGAATACGCCGACTACTTTGAGCCGGAAAAGTAATTGTTCTATGTGGAACAATGGTTGAACCCTCTCAGTCACGCCTTACGGCGTGCCAGCTCCCCCGAAGGGGGGAGCTTATAGCACTGCCGGAAACTTTTTGCATTCATCCGATACGTTTCCGTTACCGCAAAAAAAGCTCCCCCTTCGGGGGAGCTGGCTGCGACCATCGGGAGCAGACTGAGAGGGTTAGCTCCCTCCCCGAGGGAGCTGTCGCGGCGTGCGCCGCGACTGAGGGAGTTAAAACACAAGCAAAAAGCCCGGAGCATCCGCAGACGCTCCGGGCTTTTTATATTCAGAACACCCCGGAAATAAAGATCTCCAGACCAATGCCAATGAGGATCATGCCGCCCAGAATGGACGCCTTGCCGGAAAGCTTCGTGCCGAACTTTTTGCCGATGCGCAGGCCCGCCATGCAGATGAAGAAGGTGACCACCGCAATGATGAGCGATGCCGCCAGAGCCATCAGCCAGCCGTACTCCGAGATGGTAAAGCCCACCGAAAGCGCATCGATGCTGGTGGCGACGCCCTGCATAAACAGCGCACCGGCGCTGAGCTCTGCGGCTTCTTCGGCTTCCTCGCCCCGGATGCCATCCACAAGCATCTTGCCGCCGATGTAGCCCAGCAGTGCCAGCGCGATCCACGGGATGAATGTTTCAAAGGAAGAGAACATCTCCACGATGGTGTGCACGCACACCCAGCCGGTCATGGGCATGACCGCCTGAAAAAGGGCAAAGGTGCCCGCGATCCTGCACATGGTCCCCCTGCTCATGCGGGGGTCGTGCAGGCCGTTTGCCATCGACACCGAAAACGCATCCATTGCAAGGCCCACGCCCAGCAGTGCGCTGTTGAGGAAAAATACAAAGCTCCATTCCATATTGTCTGCCTCCTGAATCTGACCAGAATATCGGGCAATACAAAACCCGGCTTCGGGCGCACCTGCACGTCCGAAGCCGGGTCAATTTTTATCATCGACTCCATGTGCACGGGCGGCATTCTGCGCGCCAAAAACACATGAGTCTCGCAAATTAAAGCAAGCCAGACCGAAACCACCGGCCATTGTGTTGACTTGCTGCGCCTTCTGCAACCGGCGCTTGCTACTCCCCCACGGGTATTTGTGATCGTTCTGTTATTGTAGCATATCCCACGCCGGAAGTCCAGACAAACCGTGGAAACCGTTTTTTATAAGCAATTGCCTTCAGGTCCTGTTTTTCCAGCGGGTCTCAAAATACCGGTCCTGCGAAAGGATAAAGCACAGGGTATTGCCCAGCGCCTGCGGGGTGACGGCATGCTCCTGCCGCAGTGCCCGGCGGGCGCGGCGCTCATACTCCCGGGCCTGCTGCATCCGGGGCGTTTTCCGCTCCTGCGCCGTCAGGTGGGAACCCACATCGATAAGCGAGTGCAGCAGCACCCAGTACAGCTCACACAGCGAGCCGGTGACGCCATGGCGGCGGGCACACTCGAACACCGCATAGTTTGCCTCCACCCGGTCGAGATTGCGCAGGGTGACTTTGCTGTTCACGATGCTGCCCGCCACCTTGCGGTAGAGGTACATCGCATCCGGGATGTTGGCGATCTTTTCTGCTTTTTCGTAGGCGTAAGCGATCAGTAGGGTGTCCTCGTTCAGCTTGCCCTCTGCAAAGCGCAGCTGCGCAAAGATGCTGCGGTGGTACAGCTTGTTCCACACCACCATGTAGGGCAGAAGGGTGCTGTGCTCCAACGCCTGCTCCGGGGTCAGCACCTCCCGCCGCACATGCAGATACTGCTCCCGGATGGGGGTCAGGGCTTCGTCCACCTGCCGGTAATTGCATACGGCCATCTGCGCACCGGCCTCCTGCGCCGCATGGTAAAGCTTTGCACAGAAGTCCGGCGTGATGGTGTCGTCTGAATCCACAAAGGCGATCCATTCGCCCTCTGCCGTGTCCAGCCCGGCATTGCGTGCCCCGCTCAGACCACGGTTTTTCTGGTGAATGACCCGGATGCGGCTGTCCTTTGCCGCTGCAGCATCGCACAGGGCAGGGCAGCCGTCCGGAGAGCCATCGTCCACCAAAATCAGCTCAAAATCCGTGAAGGTCTGGGCAAGGATGGAAGCGATGCAGGCGTTCAGAAAACGCTCTGTCTTATATACCGGCACGATGATACTGATGGTTCTCCTGCTTTCGGGCCGGATCGTGTGCTGTTCTTTCACGGTAACTTCCTCATCATTTCAGGTTCTGCAGTTTTGCCTGCCGTTCTCTGCGCAGTTCCAGATACTTTGCGGGCGATTTTGTGTACCGGATCGTATCCGAGATCCCCCGCAGGGTGATGGCCCGGGCCTGCCACAGCTTATGCCGTGCGTCCCGTTCGTATCCCATGCACTCCTTCATCCGGGGGCTTCTGCGCTCCTCCGGGGTCAGGTGCCACCAGATATCCACAAGGGCGGTCAGTACGGTGCGGTAGGCTTCGCACAGGGTCTCTGCGTTATGCCGGTACATGCCCAGAAACATCTGGTAGCAGGCTTCCACCCGGTCCAGCGTTTTTACCGAATAACTGCTGTGCATGATGCTCTCCGGCACCTGCCGGTACTGGTACAGCGACTCCGGGATGCTGGCCATCTTCTGCACCCGCTCATAGATCCGGGGTGCGGTGTAGGTGTCCTCAAATTTTTTGCCCTCCGGCAGGCGCAGGCCGTCGAACAGTTCCCGCCGGAAAAGCTTATTGCACATGGACTGATACATGCCGATGACCAGCCGGTTGTAGATCTCCTGCTGCGGGATGACCTCATCGTACTGGGTCGTATCCCATCCATCATAGACCTTGCCGTTTTCGTCTGTGAACGCAAAGCCGTACAGTACCACGTCCGCACCGGTCTTTTCCGCTGTGCTGTGGGCCTTTTCCAGCGCCTGCGGCAGCAGCATATCGTCCGAATCCACAAAGGCGATCCATTCGCCCTCTGCCGCGTCCAGCCCGGCATTGCGGGCGCCGCTCAGGCCGCGGTTTTTCTGGTGGATGACCCGGATGCGGCTGTCCCTTGCCGCTGCGGCATCGCACAAAGCAGGGCAGCCGTCCGGGGAGCCGTCGTCCACCAGAATCAGCTCAAAATCCGCAAAGGTCTGGGCAAGGATGGAATCGATGCAGTCATTCAGGTATTTTTCCACCCGGTACACCGGCACGATCACGCTGATCTCGGGACGGTTTCTGACCTTCTGCTCACTCACAACGGTTTCTCCTTACCTGCATTTTTTCGGTTTTGTCTGCCGGATCTTATATTTGCAGCGGTTATACAGCGGAGCATTGACTGCCCGCAGCTCTGCTTCCAGCCAGTTCTGCACCGTAAATGCCCCTGCCTGCTTTACCTCGGCCTCTGCCTTTTTCAGGCAGGCTTCCGCCTGCTTCATCTGTACACTTTTTCTGTCCTCCGGAGACAGATTTCTTTCCACCTTCCGGAAAAAAGCCTTCATGATGGTGTACTGCAGATACACCGTATCCTTCCTGCCATATTTAAGCGCACACTGGAACAAAGCGTAGTTCGCGTATACCTCCTGCAAATTTTTCAGGCCGATTTTTCCGCGCACGATGCCATTCGGATTGAAGCGATAGTGATAGAGCGGCTCTCCCACACACACAACATCCGTTACCTGTTCCAGCACTGCCGGGATCGTAAGGGCATCCTCATAATTCTGCCCGATCGGAAAACGAAGCTCCGCAAACAGTTCCCGGCTGTACAGCTTCGTTGTTGCATGGACCAGCGGCGTAAGCCGGATGCGGTGCACTGCCTCCTCCCGTGAAAGGGTCTCCGTCCGGAGCGCACGCTCCTGATAACCGCTCAGAGAGCCATCCGCATCAAAGTACAGAATATCGCTGACCACCAGCTTTGCACCAGCCTGTTTTGCCGCATGGTAAAGCTTTTCGCAGAATGTTTTGTCAACGCTGTCGTCCGAATCGATAAACGAAAGCCAGCTTCCGCGTGCGATCTCAATGCCCGCATTTCTGGCACCGCTCAGACCCTTGTTCTGCTGGTGAATGACCCGGATGCGGCTGTCCTTTGCTGCCGCCGCATCGCACAGGGCAGGGCAGCTGTCCGGGGAGCCGTCGTCTACCAAGATCAGCTCAAAATCCGTGAAGGTCTGGGCAAGGATGGAGTCGATGCATTCGTTCAGATATCGTTCCACCCTGTACACCGGCACGATGACGCTGATCTCCGGGCGGCTCTCCGCTCTCTTTTCACTCACAACATTTTCTCCTTCATGACTTCTGATCAGGCCCAGCCTTTCAGGTGATAATAAACGGTTTTGTTCCAGAACCACACGGCCGCTTCCAGCTTATTGCGCAGGGTATCCGCCCCGGCCTGCCTGACCTCTGTTTCCGCCTTGCGGATCAGATCGATGGTCTGCTGTACCTTCGGGTCATTCCGGTCTTCCGGGGAAAGTTTTTTCATGAACTTTTTGAAATAGCTTTTCATGATCTTATATTCCAGCAGGGCGGTGTCTTTTTTGCCGTGCCGGAGCGCGCATTGGAGTAAACCATAGTTGGCATCGATCTCATCCAGATTTTTCAGGCCGACCTTTTCATGCATGATGCTGCTGGGATGAAGGCGGTAATGGTAAAGCATTTCCTCCACACAGGCAACTGCTGTAGAATTTTCAAAAATGGTCGGCGTCGTGAACGCATCTTCGTAGTTTTTGCCATCCGGAAAATGGATCTTCTCTATCACGTCCCGACGATGCAATCTGGTTGCAGCCTGAACCAGCGGTGTCATACGGATGCGATGTGCTGCTTCGTCAATGGTCAGCACCTCATTTTTGAGCGGCAGGTCCTTGTAGTTGTTCGGGGTGCCATCCGCGTTTGCGTACAGAATGTTGCTGGCTGCAATTTCGGCACCAGACTGCTTTGCCGCACGGTACAGCTTTTCATAGTAAGTCTTATCAATCACATCATCCGAATCCACAAAGCCGATCCAGTTTCCGCGGGCAGCATCCAGCCCGGCATTGCGGGCCGTGCTTACACCGCCGTTCGGTTTGTGGATGACCCGGATGCGGCTGTCCTTTGCTGCCGCTGCATCGCACAGGGCAGGGCAGTTATCCGGGGAGCCGTCGTCTACCAGAATCAGCTCAAAGTCCGTGAAGGTCTGGGCAAGGATGGAGTCGATGCACTCGTTCAGATATTTTTCCACCTTGTACACCGGCACGATGATGCTGATCTCCGGACGCTTTTGTTCTGTCATGTTTCCGTTCCTCTTCTCACATTCGTGTTTTTCCGACACATGCTGCTTCTATTATACATTGTTTTTCCGCCGCTGAAAAGTGCAAAAAATCCCCGCAGACAGCACAAAGGCATCTGCGGGGATTTTTCCAAATTACGATTTAAAATGGCCGCCGCTTGCGCTCTGGCCTTTTCAGCGGAAATATATTTTTTAATTTTGCGTTTGGAGCGACCGCGTTTGCGCAGCAATGAAAGTCCCAGTGGGGCTTTTAAGCGGCAGAGCAGTCTGCGTAAGCAGATGGAGGGGCTTTGCCCCGACAAGCTCTGCGGAGCGCTCCAAACACTTTTTCACGGATAGGGACGTATAGGAGAATGGACTTCTCTATGCCGTTATTCTTCGCTCTTATCGTCCGCTTCCGGGGTCTCGGCGGCAGAGGCTGCATCGGCGGCCTCCATGGCGGCCAGCTGCTCTGCGGTGGGCTCGGCATCGGCGTCGGAGGTGTCGATCTGCTCGGTCTGTGCCTCGTCGTCGTGGTCGGTGCGGGCCAGCACCATCACCTTGTCGTTCTCGCCCAGACGCATTACCCGCACGCCGGAGCCGTAGCGGCTCTGCAGCGGGATCTCGTTGGCGTGCAGACGGATGATGATGCCCTCCTGACTGCTCAGCAGCACGTCGTCCACATCGTCCACGATCTTGACCGCAGCCACCTTATCCTTGGCGGCGTCGTAGTTGCGGATGCCCTTGCCGCCGCGGGCGGTGATGCGGTAGGTGTCGATATCGGACCGGCGGCCCTTGCCGTTCTCGGTGACGGTGAGCACCGTGCCGCCCTCGCGGCAGATGCACACGCCCACAACTTCGTCGCCCTCAGCCAGACGGATGGCGCGCACGCCATGGCCGCTGCGGCCCATGGGACGTGCATCCTCTTCGTTGAAGCGGATGGCCTGACCATTGCGGGTGGCAACGATGAGCATATCGTGGCCGGAGGTCAGGCGGGTCCATGCCAGTGCATCGCCCTCGTTCAGGGCAATGCCGATCAGGCCGGACTTGCGGATGTTGGCATACTGCTCCAGCGGGGTGCGCTTGATGAGGCCCTGCTTCGTGACCATGGTCACAAAGCCGCCCTCGGTATCGGCTTCCTTCGACTGGCAGATCATGTTGGTGACCTTTTCGCCCTCGGCCAGCTGCAGCAGGTTGACGATGTTGCTGCCCTTGCTGGTGCGGCTGCCCTCGGCGATGGTGTAGCCCTTGATGCGGAACAGACGGCCCCGGTCGGTGACAAAGAGCACATAGTCGTGGGTGGAGCCTACGAACATCTCCTGCACGATGTCCTCTTCCTTGCGGGTCATGCCGGAGATGCCGCGTCCGCCGCGGCGCTGTGCCTGATAGGTGGCCTTGAGCTGGCGCTTGATATAGCCGGCCTCGGTCAGGGTGTAGACACACTGCTCCTCGGCGATCAGGTCCTCGATGTCCACCTCACCGGTCACGGACTGGATCTCGGTGCGGCGCTCGTCACCGAAGCGCTTCTTCATTTCCAGCAGCTCTTCCTTGACGATGGCAAGCACACGGGCGTCATCGGCCAGAATGGCTTCCCAGTTCTCGATCTTGGCCTGCAGGCTGGCAAGCTCTTCCTCGATCTTCAGGATCTCAAGGCCTGCCAGACGGCCCAGCTGCAGCTTGACGATGGCATCTGCCTGCGGGTCGTCAAAGCCGAACTGTTCCATGATGGCAGCCTTGGCCTCTGCCATGCCGCCCTTGCAGGCGCGGATGGTGGCGATCAGCTCGTCCACGATGTCGGTAGCCTTCTTCAGACCTTCCAGAATGTGGGCGCGCTCCTTGGCCTTTTTCAGGTCGTACTGGGTGCGGCGGCGCACCACCTCGTCCTGAAATTCCACGTATTTCTGAAGCATCTGCTTCAGGGTGAGTACCTTGGGCACCTTGTGGTCGATGGCCAGCATGATGACGCCCACGGTATCCTGCAGCTGGGTGTACTGGTACAGCTGGTTCAGGATGACCTGTGCGTTGGCGTCCTTGCGGATGTCCACCACGATGCGCATACCCTTGCGGTTGGTCTCATCGTTCAGGCCGGTGATGCCCTCAATGCGCTTCTCCTTGACAAGGTCGGCCATGTTCTCAATAAGGCGGGCCTTGTTGACCATATACGGGATCTCGGTAATGATGATCTGGGTGCGGCCGTTCTTGGTCTCCTCGATGGTGGCGCGGCCCCGCAGGGTGATCTTGCCCCGGCCGGTGGCGTAGGCGGCGCGGATGCCGCTGCGGCCCATGATGATGCCGGCAGTGGGGAAGTCCGGGCCCTTGATGTATTCCATCAGGCCGGGCAGGTCGATGTCCGGGTCGTCGATATAGGCGATGCAGCCGTCAATGACCTCGCTCAGGTTGTGGGGAGGGATGTTGGTGGCCATGCCGACCGCAATACCCTGACTGCCGTTGACCAGCAGGTTGGGGAAGCGGCAGGGCAGTACGCTGGGCTCCTTCTTGGTCTCGTCAAAGTTGGGGTCCCAGTCGATGGTGTCCTTTTCAATATCGGTCAGCATTTCCACCGCCATGCGGCTCATGCGGGCCTCGGTGTAACGGTAGGCAGCCGGGGGGTCGCCGTCCACAGAACCAAAGTTACCCTGACCATCCACCAGCGGATAGCGCAGAGAGAAGTCCTGTGCCAGACGGACCATGGCATCGTAGACCGATGCGTCGCCGTGGGGATGGTAAGAGCCCAGCACCGCACCAACGGTGTCGGCGGATTTGCGGTAGGGATGGCTGGGGTCGTTGCCGCGCTCGTGCATGGTGTACAGAATGCGGCGGTGGACGGGTTTCAGGCCGTCGCGCACGTCGGGCAGAGCGCGGGACACGATGACCGACATGGAGTAGTCCAGAAATGCGGTCTCGATCTCCTTTTTCACATCGCGGATGATCTTTTTGGTTCCGCTGCCCGGTATCATCACATAATCTTCTTCCATTGTTTCCTCCGTAGGGTTTGACCCTCTCTTTTGTACAGGAAAGGGATTTTTTTCTCGGAAAACAGCCTTGCCCTCTCAGGCGCTTACGCGCCAGATTCCCCCTTTTGTCGCTGCGCAACATCTTCCCCCGGCGCGGGGGAAGTCTTTCCTCAAAGGGGGAGCCCTTGGCAGTCCACGCAAACGTCATCTCTTTGCCAAGGCCTCTCCCTTTGGGAGAGGTGGATTTGCGAAGCAAAGACGGAGAGGGCGAGCACGCTTACACGTCCAGCTTTGCGTACTGGGCGTTGGTCTCGATAAAGCGGCGGCGTGGCTCCACCTGATCGCCCATCAGGATGGTAAAGGCTTCGTCGGCCTTCTCGGCGTCGTCAATGGTGATCTGTACGATCACGCGGTTATCGGGGTTCATGGTGGTCTCCCACAGCTGTTCGGGGTTCATCTCACCAAGGCCCTTATAGCGGTTCACCTTGGCACCCGGCATCTCCTGCGAAAGCACGGCCATTTCGGCGTCGTTGTAGGCATATTTGATGGTGTTGCCCTTCTGCACCTTGAACAGGGGCGGCTGGGCCACATACACATGGCCCTGCTCGATGAGCGGGCGCATATAGCGGAAGAAGAAGGTGAGCATCAGGGTACAGATGTGGGAGCCATCCACATCGGCATCGGCCATGATGAACACTTTATCGTAGCGCAGCTTGGAGATATCGAACTCGTCCCCAATGCCGCAGCCCAGCGCCAGCACCACCGGCATCAGCTTGTCGTTGCCATAGATTTTGTCGGCGCGGGCCTTTTCCACGTTCAGCATCTTGCCCCACAGCGGCAGGATGGCCTGAATGGCCGAGTCGCGGCCCATCTTGGCGGAACCGCCTGCAGAGTCGCCCTCGACGATGAAAATTTCGGTGCGGCTGGGGTCTTTTTCGCGGCAGTCTGCCAGCTTGCCGGGCATCCGGCTGGTCTCCAGTGCGCTCTTGCGGCGCACCAGTTCGCGGGCCTTTTTGGCAGCGGCGCGGGCACGGGCGGCCTGGGTGGCCTTTTCAAAGATGGCCTTTGCCACGCCGGGGTTCTCCTCAAAGAACTCCATCAGCTTGGAGTAGACCATGTTGGAAACCAGGGTGCGGATCTCCGTATTGCCCAGCTTTGCCTTGGTCTGGCCCTCAAATTCGGCCTCCTGCAGCTTGACCGAGATCACGCAGATCAGGCCCTCGCGGACATCTGCACCGGACAGGTTCTCGTCCTTGTCCTTCAGCAGGCCGTGGCTGCGGCCGTAATCGTTGAACACGCGGGTCAGGCTGTTCTTGAAGCCCTCCTCGTGGGTGCCGCCGTCCGGGGTGTTGACGTTGTTGGCAAAGCTCAGCAGCAGCTCGTTGTAGCTGGAATTGTACTGCAGTGCGATCTCTGCCATGCCGCGGTCGGTCTGGCCCTTGAGGTAGATGACATTGGGGTGCAGCACATCCAGCTTGCGTTTTTCGCCCAGATAGGTGACAAAGCTCTTGATGCCGCCCTCATAGCACATGACCTCGGTGCGGTAGCAGGGGTCGCCCTCCTTGCCGTCCTCCAGCACGGGGGTATACATCTCGCGCTCGTCGGTCAGGGTGATCTTGACACCGGCGTTCAGGAAGCTTTCCTCCCGCAGGCGCTTTTCCAGCGTGTCGAAGTCGTACACGGTGGTGTCCTTGAACATCTCCGGGTCCGGCTTGAAGGTGACCCGGGTGCCGGTAACGCCGTCGGCTACGGTGCCGATGCACTTGAGCGGGCCGTCCGGGTCGCCGCGGCGGAAGGTCTGCTCGTACTCCTTGCCGTCGCGGCGCACATCGACGGTGAGCCACTCGGAGCAGGCGTTGACCACCGAAGCACCCACGCCGTGCAGACCGCCGGCCACCTTGTAGCCGGAGTTCTCGCCGCCGAACTTGCCGCCGGCGTGCAGGATGGTGTAAACGACGGTGACGGCGGGCAGGCCGGTGTCGGCCTGAATGTCCACAGGGATGCCGCGGCCGTTATCCGTGACCTGAATGATGTTGTCCTTGAGGATCTTCACCTCGATGTGGTCGCAGTAGCCGGCCAGCGCTTCATCGATGGCGTTGTCCACGATCTCGTAGACCAGATGATGCAGGCCCCGCTCGCCGGTGGAGCCGATATACATGCCCGGGCGCTTGCGCACCGCTTCCAGACCCTTCAGGACCTGGATCTCGCTGGCATTATACTCATGGTCGGTAGCGGTTTCGGCATTTGTGCTGGTAATGATTTCTTCTGCCATTTCCTTTCTCCCTTTTGTTCGTTTTTGCGTTTGTTTTTTCAAATGATAGCAAAGCGGGAACCGGTACACCAGGGTGTCCTTTTTTCTCGCAGTTTTGTTGTGTTTTTACGCCCCGGCCGCAGAAGGCGTTCCGGCTGGCGCGGTGCGGCTTTCCGGGCAGTTCCGGGGCTTTCCCATCCCTCTTTTTCTGTGGGTTTTCCGCCCGTTTTCTGCAAATTTCACTCCACCATCTTTTCGGCTCTGCGGCGCATGGCGGCAGGGGACAGCTCGGAAAGATAGACCGTATCCACCACCGCGCCGTCCGCCAGCACATAGCTCTGGGGCAGCTCGTCCGAAAGGCTGACCACCGCGCCGTTCTTCTGGGCATAGTTCAGAAACTCCCGGCCCCGGGGGGTGATGGTGGTGGTCTCCAAGTTGAAGATGCCGATGATGTCCCGGTCATTCAGTACGTAGTCGCGCCCCAGATGAATATACATACAGTATTTTCCTCATTCCGGCAGCTCATGCATAAAACGCTGTTTATGCACAGGTTTCGTATGGACTTTTGCAGCATTCGTCCCGGTCAGGCCCGGCTCAGCACACCGCCGTTCATGCGGTACACCTCGCCGTCCGTTTTCAGGAACGCGGTATCATCGCAGCTGGTGACGAAGGTCTGCTTTTCCTTCATGCGGGTGAGCAGATACTGCTTGCGGCCCTCGTCCAGCTCGCTGAGCACATCGTCCAGCAGGAGCACCGGGTGCTCTCCGGTGATCCGTGCAGCGGCAGCCGCTTCGGCCATTTTCAGGCTCAGCACCACACTGCGCTGCTGTCCCTGACTTGCAAACACCTTTGCGGGCTGGTCGTCCAGCAGCAGCTCTACATCCTCGCGGTGGATGCCGCACAGGCTCTGCCCGGCGCGCAGCTCTTCGTTCTGGCGCTGCTTCAAAAGTGCGGACAACCCGCCCGGCTCAAACTGGGCGGCATAGTGCACTGCCATGCGCTCTGCCCCGTGGGAAAGCTCGGCATAGTTGGCGCAGGCCAGCGGGCCAAGCATGGCCAGATACTCCCGCCGCCGCTTCTGGATGGCCTCGCCCTGCGCTGCAAGCTCCACGTTCAGCACTTCCAGCAGGGCGCATTTTTCTGCCCACGGGCGCTCTGTGCCGCCTGCGGAATGACGCAGAAGCGCGTTTTTCTGCTGCAATGCCCGCACATAGCGGCGGTAGGTGGCAAGGTAGCCGGGGTACAGCTGGCACAGCGCCGCGTCCAGAAACCGCCGCCGTCCTTCCGGCGCCCCTTTGACAAGGCTCAGGTGCCCGGGGTCGAACACCACAGCCGGAAAGCTGCCCGCAAGGCCTGCCGCCCGTTTGGGCGGTGCACCGTTCACCGATGCATACCGCCCGGGCCGCTGTGCATCCGGCGTGCCCACCGTGATGCGCACTCTGGCCGGGTCGTCCGGTTCCTGATCCTCCTGCCGGGTGCGCTGGGTGACGGCTTCCAGCACCGCGAATGTTTCCCCGCGGCGCACAAGCTCGGCATCCTTGCCGCCCCGGAAGCTTTTGCCGCCGGTCAGCAGCCAGATGGCCTCCAGCAGGTTCGTCTTGCCCTGACCATTGTTGCCGCAGATCACGGTCAGCTCCCGGCCCGGCTCCAGCTGCGCCGCCGCAATATTGCGGTAGTTCGCAACTTCCAGTGACAGCAGACGCATTACTGCCCCTGCCCGACTTCCACGGTCTGGCCGTCCAGCTCCACTACGTCACCGGCACGGCACTTTTTGCCGCGCATGGTGCACACCTCGCCGTTCACCTTCACGGCACCGCCCTGCACCAGCTCCTTGGCTTCGCCGCCGGTCTCGCACAGGCCTGCATATTTCAGCAGGGCATCCAGCTTGATAAACTCCGTATGGATGAGAATTTTCTGCATAAATTATCCCTCTTAATCGTTCTTGAAGCGCACCGGCAGCACCAGATACAGGAAATCGCTGCCCTCGGCAGGCAGCACCTTTACCGGGCTCAGAGGGCCGCTGATCTCCATGCGGACCTTGTCGGTGCGGGCGTTGCGCAGCGCGTCCAGCAGATAGCGGTTGTTGAAGCCGATCTCCACCTCGTCGCCCTCGCAGTCGGCGTTGAATTCATCCACCACGCGGCCAAGGTTGGTCTGGCAGCGGACGACGACTTTACCCTCTGTAAAGGAGATGCGGAGGGGATTTTTTAAACGTTCTGTAATAATCAGCGAAGCACGCTCGATGGTCTCGACGAACTCCTTGGTGTCGATGGTCACGCGGGTGCGGCTGTCGGCGGGGATCACGTTGCGGTAGTTGAGGAACTCGCCCTCGATCAGGCGGCTCATGATGGTGTAGCCGCCCGCCATAAAGACCACATAGCGGCGGTTGGCGCTGATGTGCACCAGCTCCTCGTCATCGTTGGGCAGCAGGTGGGAGACCTCGGTCATGGTTTTGCTGGGCACGATGATGCGGATATCCTTCACCGCCGTGACCGGGCGTTCCACGATGGCCAGACGGTAGCCGTCCAGTGCCACCACGGTCAGCTTGTCGGGCAGGATCTCGAACAGCTCACCGGTATGGGCGGGCTTTTTCTCGTCCTGACTGACCGCATATAACGTGCGATCGATCATATCTTTCAGCACGCCGGTCTTGATGGTCAGGGTCTCCTCCGCTCCGGTGTTGGGCAGCTCGGGGAAATCACTGGCCGGCATGGACTGGATCTCGAACTGGACGACGCCGCTCTGGATGGTAGTCTTGCCGTTTTCGGCAGAGGTGATGGCCACCTGACCGGCAGGCATCCGACTGATCATGCTGCTGAGCAGCTTTGCATTCAGCACCACCTCGCCGGCTTCCTTCACATTGGCTTCGATGGTAGTCACGATGCCCATTTCCAGATCGTAGCCGGTCAGGTTGAGCTGGAAGCCCTCGGCCTTGAGCAGAATGCCTTCCAGAACGGGGATCGCTGAACGCATGGTGACGGCTTTGGACACACCATCGATGGCTGCGCTCAGCAGAACTTTGTCACATACGATGTTCAAACTGAATTCTCTCCTTTGTTTTCCGGGTCCGGATGTTGTTTTGGGTTGGAATGCAGTCTCCGGACCGGTCTATCTTATTGAACTTGTTGTAGTAACCGTAGTAGGGGGTGGGGAACTTGTGGAAAACTTGGAAAAGTCCTGTCGGAATGCGGGGGTTTGGGTTTCCACGGCATTGTGAATGTGTTGTGAATGGATCGTGGAAAGGTGAGAAGGACCCCTTCTTTCCACAGCCCATGTGGAGAACACAGGTTGAATGTTGAAAACTCTGTGGAAAGTGTGGAAAGGTTTGCGTTTTTACCACAAGATATGGGCCGTTTTTCCCCATTTTCTTCCGGTTCTTCCCCATATTTTGGGGTTAGTTGTCAAAATGAGTATGACTTTTACCCCCGTTTTCCCCGGTCAGGCCTTCACGTTTTTGATGATGTCGCTGACGGTCTCCCGCAGGTGCTGGTCGTTCTTCATGTCCCGCTCCATGGTCTTGAGGGAGTAGACGATGGTGGAATGATCGCGGCCGGAGAACTCGCGGCCGATCTCCTCCATGCTCATGCCGGTGACCTCCCGCAGGATGTAGATGGCCACGCGGCGGGCAGAGGCAACGTTGGCGTTGCGCTTGGTGCCGCGGATGTCGGCAGGGGAGACGTTGAAGGTGCGGGACACCTCGCCGATGATCTTCTCGATGGTGACCGGCACCGGCTGGGTCTCGTTGAGGATGTCCTTGATGGCATTCTGGGCCACGCTGATGACCGGCTGGATGCCCTCCAGCATGTAGTAGGCGTTCAGCTTTTTCACGGCGCCTTCCAGCTGGCGGATGTTGTTCTTCAGGTGGTTGGCGATGAACTCGGCCACATCCTCGGGCAGGTCCAGATGCAGAAGCTCTGCCTTGCGCTTGACGATGGCCACCCGGGTCTCAAAATCCGGCGGCTGCACGTCGGCGGTCAGGCCCCACTCAAAGCGGGTGCGCAGACGCTCTTCCAGACTTTTGATCTCCTTGGCCGGGCGGTCGGAGGCAATAACGATCTGCTTGTGTGCGTCGTGCAGGGAGTTGAAGGTGTGGAAAAACTCCTCCTGGGTGGACTCCTTGCCGGCGATGAACTGGATATCGTCCACCAGCAGCAGGTCTGCCACGCGGTACTTCATGCGGAAGTCCTCGGTGCTGCCGGCGCGGATGGCGGCGATCAGCTCATTGGTGAACTGCTCGCAGGTAACGTACATGATGACGAAGTCGGGGTGGGTGCGCTTGATCTCGGTCTGGATGGCGGTGAGCAGATGGGTCTTGCCCAGACCGGAGCCGCCGTAGATGAACAGCGGGTTGTAGGCACCGGAGGGATTGGCCGCCACCGCCTGCGCAGCAGCAAACGCAAACTGGTTGGAGGGGCCTTTGATGAAGTTCTCGAAGGTGAACTCGTAGTTGCCCTGCGGGGAGGCGGGGTTTGCCTCATACTGCTGGGCCAGCACCACCTCGTGGGGCGGGGTGCTGGGCACCACCAGCGTGATATCCACGTCAAAGCCCAGCACGGTCTTGAAGGCCTCCTTGAGCAGGCCAAGATAACGGTCCGTCACGATCTTGCAGATGAAGTCGTTGCGCACCGAAAGGGTGATGTGGCTGGAGTCCTCAAAGCTGATGGGCTCCAACCCGTCGATATAGAGATTATAGGTCGGCTCGGCCATCTGCGTTTTGCAGTACGCCTGCGCGGCCTCTAAAACGTCCTTGAAAGAATCCATAAAACATCCACTCCGTTAAAGTTTTCAACAATGCTGCTGATACCAGGTTAGTATACCACAAAAATGGCTGTGCGTCCATATTTCTATAATGTAATTTATAATACATAAGAAAAGCCCCTGCGGGGCCGTTGTGTCCGGGGCAAAACCGGGCCACAATATCTTGTGGCAATAGAGTTTTCCACGGCAAAATGGTGAAAAAGTTGAAAATCTTTTCACAGAAAAATCCGCAAAAAGTTTGCGGAAAAGCGAAAAAAATGCTTGACAGAACGCCATACTATGCGATATACTGTTGAATTGCAAGCCTGTCCCCAATCTGGGACCGCATCAGACCCCATACCGGGGATAAGTTTTTACGGAGGATACAACCATGAAGAGAACTTTTCAGCCCAAGAAGCGTCAGCGCAAGGAAGTTCATGGCTTTCTGACCCGCATGAGCACCAAGAACGGCCGCAAGGTCATCAATGCTCGCCGTGCAAAGGGCCGCAAGAGCCTGACTGTCTGATCTCTGCCTTTATGACGGGATCCGGCGCAGAAATGAATATGCGCACAAAAGACCGCTGATACTGGATTGGCGGTCTTATTTTTTTTGAGAAACGGAAAACTGCCGGATTCTTGAAAGAATTTTTGTAAAATTGCCCGCATGGGCTTTCAAAGTAGAAAAATTTTTGATATACTGGCTGAAGAATGCACCTTCCGGGTGCGTTCCCAGTCACGGAAAGGAGGCGCGGAACCATGCGCTATCGTCCCATCCGCCGCAACAGCGAGTTTGGCAGAGTGTATGCCCGCGGCAAGTCCTACGTGAACCCGGCCCTTGTGATGTACGTGCTGAAGACCCGCGGCAAAAAGACCCGCGTGGGCCTGACCGCCACCAAAAAGATCGGCCACGCCGTGCAGCGCAACCGGGCCCGCCGCGTAATGAAGGCGGCCATCGACGAACATCTGGACTACAACATCGGCGGCTATGATCTGATCTTTGTGGCCCGGGGCATGACCCCGCGGCTGAAGAGCTGGCAGTTGAGCGGCGTAGTGGCAAAGCTGTTCGCACAGGCCGGTCTGCCCGATAAGGCCAAACGTCCGGACGCACCGCCGCCCGCCACAGTGCCCCCGGCACGCAGGGCAAAGGCGGAAAAGGCGGAGCCCACCGCATGACAGGGCTGCAAAACGCCTGCAGGAAGGCGCTGTGCGGGCTGATCCGGGTGTATCAGTACACCCTGAGCCCGTGGATCGGCCGCAGCTGCCGTTTTACGCCCAGCTGCAGCAACTACACCATGCAGGCCATCATGACCCATGGGTGCATCAAAGGCATCCTGCTGGGGGCATGGCGCATCGCCCGGTGCAATCCCCTCGGCAAATGGGGCTACGACCCGGTGCCGGAGCCGGGCCGCTGGCAGAACCCTGCCCGCCGCCTGCAGCCCGCAAAGCTGTTTTCCACACGGCACAGGCAAAAGGTGGAAAAATAGAGGCTTCCTGCGCAGAGCGTAGTCGCGTGTTTAAAGTTTCATGGCTTTTGCAAAATGCAGCACCGCCGGGTATGTTCTCTTTTGCGTGCCAAAAGAGAACCAGAAAGGACGGCGGTGCCCACAGGGCATGAAAGCCCCAGTGGGGCTTTTAAGCCGCAGACCGGTTTGCAAAGCAAATGCCGCGTGTTCAGCGCGGCAAGGTCTCCGCTACTTTCGAGGCGCGGGAGGCACGAACTAGGGGCTGCTCGCCCCTAGTAACTCCAAAGCTGTTGGGCTCCATACAAAAAATCCAAGCCGCTGCGCTAGAGGATTTTTTGTGTTTCGCCGGTTTTAAGTCGCTGCGCGACGAAACGTAAGGGCAACAGCATGTTTTTATGCTGACGTGAATGCTCCCGCAGGGAGCCAGCGTCAGCATATGCCGTTTGCCGTTACGGCCTTTCCCGTGAAAATGCGTTTGGAGCGCTCCGCAGAGCGCGACAAACGCAAATATAAAATAATTTTTCCGCTGAAGATGCCCAGAGCAACGCGGAGGGCATTTTAGATCATAAAGCTTCTTGTGACGCGGTGCACTGTGGGCAGCGTGTCCTACGATAAAAAATAACAAGTCCCGTGCCACAGACGGGGCAGAATGGACAAAGGTATGAACTTCTTTTACATCCTGAGCGGTCCTCTCGGCTATGTCATGGAGTGGATCTACAAGCTGCTCCCGAGCTACGGCTGGGACATCATCATCTTCACGCTGCTCATCAACATCGTCAAGATCCCTCTGCAGCTGAGCCAGCAGAAGAGCATGGCTAAAATGTCGGCCTTCCAGCCCATGATGATGGAGATCCAGAACAAGTACAAGGACAAGCCCGAAAAGCAGCAGGAAGAAATGCTCAAGCTGCAGCAGAACTACGGCTATAACCCCACCGCAGGCTGTGTGCCCATGCTGCTGAACTTCCTGGTCATGTTCGGCGTTATCGGTGTCGTGTACAATCCGCTGGAGCGCATCTTCCACATCAGCGCTGCTGCCCTGACCGCTGCCGGTGAGGCCCTGACCGCCTCCGGTGTCGCCTTTACCGCCATCACCCGCGATACCACCATTATTTCTCAGCTGGTGGCAGGCAACGGCAGTCTGGCTGCCTGCTTTACCCCGGAGCAGATCGCGACTGTCACCGAGTTCAGCCGTCATATGACCTTCCTCGGCATCGACCTGACCCGCGTGCCCAAGCTGGGCCTTTCTCTGGACATCGTGCTGCCGCTGCTGTCGGTCATCACCATGCTCCTGTCCACCCACATCAGCATGAAGGCCAGCGGCCAGCAGATGCAGGGCAGCATGAAGGTGACCATGTATATGATGCCGCTGATGTACCTGTTCTTCTGCTTCACCTATCCTCTGGCATTCTCTCTGTACTACGTCATTTCCAACATCGTGATGACCGCGCAGACCCAGGTCATGCGCAAGGTGTACGACCCCGATAAGATGCGCAAGGAGATCGAAGCCGAGATCGCTGCCAAGAAAAAGCAGGAAAAGCGCGGTGTGAAGAATACTACCGTCAAGGTCACCGATCCCAAGACCGGCAAGACCACGGAAAAGAACCTTTCCGCCAGTGAAATGAACAAGCGCCGGCTGGAGTATGCCCGCAAGCTGGACGAGGAGCGCTACAAGGACGAGCGCACTGTGCCGCTGAGCGAGCTGAACAAGCAGGATAAAGAATAAGAAGGAGGAGAACGGTTATGATCCGTAAGCAGGAAGCGACCGGCAAAACGGTCGATGAAGCCCGCGCAAAAGCCTGTGCCCTGCTGGGCGTGCAGGCCGATGATCTGAATGTCAGCTGCGAAGTGCTGGAAATGCCCCAGAAGACTGGTTTTCTGGGCCTGAAGCTCACCCCCGCCAAGGTGTGTGTGAGCGTGGAGGAGCCGGACGCTCCGGCAGCACCCGCCGTTGAGGAAAAGAAGGCCCCTGTTCAGGAGAAGGCCGCGCCTGCTCCTGTGGTGGAAGCACCCGCTGCACCGGCAGAGCCGGAAGCCAAGGTCGAGGAGGCAGCAGCGCCCGCCGTGGAAGCTGCCGCAGTGCAGCAGCCTGCCGCCGAGGAAGAGGAGACCGAGGAGCCCATCAACATTGAGGAAAACGCCAAGGTCAAGGCCGCAGTGGACTACCTGCGTGAGGTCATTGCCCTGATGGGCGTGGAGAACGTCTCCTTCAGCGCCGTGCAGAAGGGCGAGGCCACCATCATCCGTCTGGACGGTGAAAAGCTGGGCGCCCTCATCGGCCGCCGCGGCGAGACCATGGAGAGCCTGTCCTATCTGGCAAGCCTTGTGGCGAACCGTCTGGAGGGCGATTACATCAAGCTGGGTCTGGACGTTGCCGGCTACCGCGACAAGCGCGAGAGCGACCTGACCGCACTGGCACAGCGCATCGGTGCCAAGGTGCGCAAGACCGGCCGCAGCTTTGCCATGGAGCCCATGAACCCCTACGAGCGCCGCATCATCCACTCTGCCATCAGCAAGATGGAGGGCGTGCGCAGCGAGAGCAAGGGCGAAGGCCGTGACCGCCGTGTGGTCATCTACTCCACCGCACCCGATGCACAGACCGAGAACACCTACGGCGAGCGCCGTCCCCGCGGCGGACGCGGCAATGGCCGTCGTCCCGGCGGTCCGCGCAGCGGCGGTTATCGCGGCGGAAACCGTTCCGACCACGGCGACCGCAATGGCAGCCGTGGCGGTTACCGCGGCAGCCGCAGCGGTGCACCCCGCGGCCCCCGTCCCTCCGGTGTGCCGGAGCGCACCTATGCACCCCGCGATGCCGAGAATGCCGCACCGGTAGCACCCAAGCGCACCGAGCGGGTGGATGATTTTGCCGATTTCAGCTTTGGCAAGATCGAGCTGTAATTTTGCGGAATTATTTTTGAAATCAGGGTCTCCGGAAGATCTGCGGATTTTCCGGAGACCTTTTTTCACGCAAAAAAGGATTTTACCCAAAACTGACGCCAAGCTGGTTTCGGGTCGGGCGGCAGCTGCGGTATACGGAGCCTGTCAAAAGTCATTCTTCTCAAAATTTGGAGAAACTGCCTGTTTTTTGCCGAAATCTTTCTCTCAAATGGCAATTGTAAAACAATTGGTCAAGGATTTATACTGTAGTCAAGAGCGTTCTGTTCGTGAAGAACAGACAGAATGATGAAAAAAGAGGTAATCAACTATGGCTCAGAACAAGATCTCCCGCCGCAGCTTCCTGCGTGGTGCAGGGGCATCCGCAACCATCGCAGCCGCCAGCTGTATGGCACCCTCTGCAGCCGCCTGTGACATCAAGTCCCTGTGGAGCATGGATCTGCAGATCCTTGCCACCAGCGACACCCACGGCAAGTTCGATCCCTGGGATTACGCCGCCAACAAGGCAGATGCTTCCGGCAGTGTGGCCCAGCAGGCGACCGCCATCAAGCAGTGCCGCACCCGGAACACGCTGGTGGTGGATGCAGGCGATACCATTCAGGCCAACTCCGCAGAGCTGTTCCTGAAGGATGACCTGCACCCCATGATCGCTGCCATGAATGCCATCGGCTATGATATCTGGACCACCGGCAACCATGAGTACAACTACGGCATGGATGTGCTGAAAAAGGTCATGGGACAGCAGAAGGCCAAGGTGCTTACCGGCAACGTTTACGCACCGGATGGCACCCCGCTGGCTGACGGCTACACCATCATCAAAAAGGGCACCGTGAAGATCGGCGTCATTGGCATGGTCACCCCCAACATCATCCGCTGGGATGCCAAGAATCTGGAGGGCTGGAAGGTCACCAACCCTGTGGACGAGAGCCGCAGGATCATCGATAAGATCAAGGATCAGGTGGATGTTCTGATCGGCGTCATGCACATGGATACCGAGAACGAGTACGGTGTCTATGGCTCCGGCGTCACCGATCTGGCCAATGCCTGCCCCGAGTTCGACGTCATCGTGGGCGGCCACGGCCACAGGAGCATCCCCAACATGATGATCAACAACGTGCTGGTGGTGGAGAACAAGAATGCCGGTGCCACCCTGTCTGAGATCCACGTCTATCTGGAGCGCCAGCTGGACGGCAAGTGGAAGGTCGTGAACCGCACCTCGGAGAACCTGCAGATCAAGGAGTACGAGCCCGATCCGGAGCTGACCGCTCTGCTGGCTCCCTACGACACCCGCGCCAAGGAAGACGCTGTCACCCCCATCGGCGAGCTGAAGGGCGGCGATCTGGCCCCCGAAAACGAGATCGACTGCCTGCCGCAGGCCATGGTGCAGGATACCGCGCTGCTGGACTTCATCAACGAAGTGCAGATGTACTACACCGGTGCGCAGGTCTCCGCAACGGCCCTGACCTCCATGACCTCCCAGATGCGCGCAGGCACCATCCGCAAGTGCGATATGGCCAGCATCTACACCTACCAGAACACCCTGTACAAGCTGCAGATGACCGGCGAACAGCTGCGCCGCTTCATGGAGTGGTCTGCTGCTTTCTTCAAGACATGGAAGCCGGATGAAGTGACCATCGCTTTTGACCCCTCGGTGCGCTACTACCTGTACGATGCTTTTGAGGGCGTCAACTATGAGCTGGACGTCTCCAAGGAGCCGGGCCACCGCATCAAGAACCTCAAGTGGCCGAACGGCAAGGCCGTGAAGGACACCGACACCTTTGTTGTGGCAGTGAACAACTACCGCGCCACCACCCAGCTGCTGACGGCTGCGGACATCTTCCTGCCCGGTGAGGATCTGCCCAAGCTGCTGGAGATCGATGTGCGCGGCGATGTGGGCGGCATCCGCGAGCTGCTGGGCGAGTACATCCGCACCGTGAAGGGCGGCACCATCGAGCCGCATGTGAACAACAACTGGAAGATCGTGGGCAACAACTGGAAGGCCGCCGATCACCAGAAGGCTGTGCAGCTGCTGCGCGAGGGCAAGCTGGCCCTGAATGAGAATGCCGATGCACGCACGCTGCCCGGCAAGGCCATCACCACGGCAGATATCGCCAAGTTCTAAAAATCAGTTTCCTGTAAAAAGGGGCTTTCCGTGTTGGGACGGAAAGTCCCTTTTTTGTGTGAGAAACGGGCGGATTTTCAACCGCTTCCCGGGAATTGGTTGAAAAAACAGTACCATTCCGCAGCATTTCGTGGTACAATGAAACTGTATTGGTCTCGCTGCTGTGGGCAGATGGGAGCAAGCGGCCAGACCGGGCGCGGAAAGGAAGCCAGAAAAACCATGCAGGAAGCGACCATTGCAGCAATTGCAACAGCACCGGGCGCAGGCGGCATTGCCGTGGTGCGGCTCTCCGGTGCGGAGAGCTATCAGGTGGCGGCCCGGGTGTTCTGCCCGGCCAACGCCGCAAAAAAAGTTGAACAGGCCAAAGGCTATACGGCCATGTACGGAGCCTTCCGGGAAGGGAACGAGACCTTTGACGAGGGCGTGGCCCTGTTTTTCCGTGCGCCCCACAGCTATACCGGCGAGGATGTGGTGGAGCTTTCCTGTCATGGCGGAAACGCGGTGGCCCGCCGTCTGGTGGAAGCCTGCCTTGCCGCCGGTGCGCAGCCTGCCGCTCCCGGCGAGTACACCCGCCGCGCCTTCCTGAACGGCAAGCTGGGTCTGACCCAGGCCGAAGCGGTCATGGACCTGATCTCGGCAGACGGGCGGCAGGGGGCCGCACTGGCCAATGCGGCGCTGGGCGGTGCGCTGGCCAAAAAGATCGACGCTCAAAAGCAGGAGCTTACCGCCATTCAGGCACACCTTGCCGCATGGGTGGATTTTCCCGAGGAGGATGTGCCGGAGCTGGATGATGACCACCTGCACCGGGTACTGAGCGGGGTAAAGGCAGAGCTGGACGGCCTGATCCGGAACTATCAGGCAGACACCATCCTGCGCGAGGGCGTGGACTGCGCCATCGTGGGCCGGCCCAACGCAGGCAAGTCCACGCTGCTCAACCTGCTGGCCGGGTTCGACCGGGCCATTGTGACGCCGGTGGCTGGCACCACCCGCGACGTGGTGGAGCAGGCGGTGCAGCTGGGGGATGTCCGGCTGAACCTGTTCGATACCGCCGGCCTGCGGGAGACGGAGGACGCCATTGAAGCGGAGGGCATCCGCCGCAGCTGGAAGAAGCTGGAGGAAGCGGGCCTGATCCTTGCCGTGTTCGACGGCTCCGAGCCGCCCACAAGGGAAGATCTGGAGCTTGCACAGCGCTGTGAGGGCCGTCCGGCCATTGCGCTTATCAACAAAGAGGATAAACCAACGCGATTCGACCCGGAGTTGATCGCACCCTTCTTTGCCATGGTGCTGCCGGTGTGCTGTCAGGAGGAGGGGAGCCGCAGGGTGATCTCCGCTGCGGTGGCCCGGCTGCTGGGCACCAGCCAGATCGACGCCCATGCCGCCAGCCTGTCCGGCCAGCGTCAGCTTTCCGCCGCACTGCGTGCGCGGGATGCCGTGGCCGGTGCACTGGATGCTGCCGCAGGCGGCTTTGGGCTGGACGCGGTGTCTGTCTGTGTGGACGATGCACTGGCCGCCCTGTGCGACCTGACCGGCGAGAACGCCTCGGAAGCCGTGATCGAACAGGTGTTTGAACGCTTCTGCGTGGGAAAGTGACGAAGAGCTTCCTGCGCAGAGCGTAGTCGCGTGTTTAAAGTTTGATGCCTTTTGCAAAATGCATCGCCGCCGGGTATGTTCTCTTTTGACACCAAAAGAGAACCAGAAAAGTGCCAGCGATTTCGACGCGCTGGAGCCACGAAAAAGGGGCTGCTCGCCCCTTTTAACCCCAAAGAGGAGGGCTGCACCGGAAAAAACTGAAGATTCACGCCTGTTCGGCGTGAAGATCTTTTAACCGTTTTTTTCCGGCTCCGCCGATTCAAAGCCCCTCAGTCGCTGCGCGACAGCTCCCCCCGGGGGAGCGAGCGCTGCTGCTGCCGTTTCCCGTTACGACCCCACCCGTGAAAATGGGTTACAGGAAAGTCTGCGGACTTTCCTGTAACCCGAAATTTAAAATAATTCTTCCGCTGAAAATGCCCAGAGTAAAACGGAGGGCATTTCAAATCATTTATTAGAGGAAACCCGAAAGTATATGAACCACTTAGGAGATTATGACGTCATCGTCATCGGTGCCGGCCACGCCGGCATCGAAGCCGCCCACGCCGCCGCGACACTAGGCGCGAAAACGGCCGTGTTTACCATGAGTCTGGATGCCATTGGCAATATGCCCTGCAACCCCAGCATTGGCGGCACGGCAAAAGGCACGCTGGTACGTGAATTGGATGCGCTGGGCGGCGTGATGGGCCTTGCTGCGGATGCCACCTATCTGCAGAGCCGGATGCTCAACCGGGGCAAAGGCCCGGCGGTCCACGCCCTGCGTGTGCAGACCGACCGCAAGCGCTACCACGAATATATGAAGCACGCCCTTGAGCTGACGCCCGGCCTTGCCATCCATCAGGCAGAGGTCGTGGGCATTGAGACCGAGAACGGCCGTGTGAAGGGCGTCGTGACCCAGCTGAATGGGGAATACAGCGCCAAGTGCGTGGTCATTGCCACCGGCACGAATCTGGGCGGCAAAATTTTTGTGGGTGATGCATGGTACGCCTCCGGCCCGGACGGGATGCACGCCGCCAACGCCCTGACCGACAGCCTGAAGGCCGCCGGTCTGCCGCTGCGCCGGTTCAAGACCGGCACCCCTGCCCGGGTGCACCGCCGCAGCATCGATTTCAGCCAGCTGGAATGCCAGCCCGGCGACCCGGACAGCGAGCTGCAGCCCTTCAGCTTCCTGACCGACGCCCCCATGCACAACAAGGTGGAGTGCTGGATTGCCTATACCAACCCCGAGACCCACAGGATCATTCTGGACAACATCCAGCGCAGCCCGCTCTATGGCGGCATGATCGAGGGTGTTGGCCCGCGCTACTGCCCCTCCATCGAGGACAAGGTGGTGCGCTTTGCGGGCAAGGACCGCCACCCCATTTTTGTGGAGCCCTGCGGGGAGAACACCGAGGAGATGTATCTGCAGGGAGCCTCCAGCAGCCTGCCGGAGGATGTGCAGAATGCCTTCTACCGCAGCATCAAAGGGTTTGAACACATCGAGATCATGCGCCCGGCCTACGCCATCGAGTACGACTGCGTGGACCCCACCAGTCTGGAAGCCACGCTGGAAAGCAAGGTGGTGCGGGGCCTGTACGGTGCGGGCCAGTTCAACGGCACCTCCGGCTACGAGGAAGCCGCTGCGCAGGGCCTGCTGGCCGGACTGAACGCCGCCCGCAATGCGCTGGGCAAAGAGCAGCTCATCCTGCCGCGCCACACCAGTTATCTGGGCACGCTGGTGGATGATCTGGTCACCAAAGGGGTCATGGACCCCTACCGCATGATGACCAGCCGCAGCGAGTACCGCCTGACCCTGCGTCAGGACAACGCCGACCAGCGGCTGACCCCCATCGGCAGGGAATACGGCCTTGTGCAGGATGACCGCTGGGCCAAGTACCAGCACACCCAGAGCATTCTGGAAGCGGAGCGCCGCCGCCTGCACGAGACGCATCTGCGCACCGCCGACCTGCGCGCCGCCATGGAAGCGGCCGGGCTTGCCCCTGCTGCTGAAGGCGGCATTGCGGAAGAGTTGCTGCGCCGCCCGGAGATCAGCTATCCGCTGCTGGCCGGTGTCATCGGATGGGGAGAGCAGATCACCCCCATGCTGGCCGAGCGGCTGGAGACCGAGATCAAGTATGCAGGCTACATTGCCCGGCAGGACCGGATGATCCGGGACGTGGCCCGGCATGAAAAGACCCTCATCCCGGACGACTTTGAATATGCGGATCTGGCCGGCCTGACGCTGGAAGCCCGCGAAAAGCTGGCCCGCATCCGGCCGAAGAACCTCGGTCAGGCGGGCCGCATCCCGGGCGTATCGCCCTCCGACGTGGCGCAGCTGAGCATTGCGCTGGCAGCGAGAGGAAAATAAAATGGAAGAACTGAAGCTTTACGAGGGCCGTCCCGCCGACTGCACCGGGCGGCTGGAAAAAGAGATCCGCACCTATGACCTGCTGGACAAGCTGGGCATCCCGTTCTGGCGCACCGACCACGGCTGGATGAAGGCTGATACCATGGAGGACTGCCATGTGATCGATGCCTGCCTGAATGCCACCGTCTGCAAGAACCTGTTCCTGTGCAACCGGCAGAAGACGAACTTTTATCTGCTCATGATGCCCGGGGACAAGCCCTTCAAAACCAAAGAGCTCTCCCATCAGCTGGGCATTGCCCGCCTGAGCTTTGCCTCGCCCGAGGATATGGAGCAGTATCTGGACTGTACGCCCGGCTCCTCCTCCATCATGGGGCTTGCCAACGACACCGAAAACAAGGTGCAGCTGCTGATGGATGAGGATGTGAAGAAAGGGGAGTACCTTGGCTGCCACCCCTGCATCAACACCTCTTCGCTCAAGCTGCGCACGGCAGATGTGCTGGAAACCTTCCTGCCTGCCGTCCACCACGAGCCGATTTTCGTCCAGCTGACCGGTGAATGAAAGAAAGGACAACACCCATGATCGACAAACAGCGTCTGGAAGCAAAATGTTCCACATGGAACATCACCCTCACCGGCACCCAGCTGGACCAGCTGGATGCCTTTGCCGAAATTCTGGTGGACTACAACCAGAAGGTCAATCTGACCGCCATCACCGACCCCGAGGGGATCGAGGATAAGCACTTCCTCGACAGTCTGCTTTTTGCCAGCCAGCCGGAAGTGGCGGGCCGCATGGTGGATGTGGGCGCAGGCGCAGGCTTCCCGGGCATCGTGACCAAGATCTACAAGCCGGAGCTGCAGCTGACCCTGATGGAGCCCACCGGCAAGCGGGTGGAGTTTTTGAAGTACGCCTGCGCCCAGCTGGGCCTTGTCGGCGTGGAGTTTGCCAAGGAGCGCGCCGAGGAAGCCGCCCGCAAGGCGTGGCGGGAGCAGTTCGATCTGGCATCTGCCCGGGCTGTGGCTGCGCTGCCCATGCTGGCCGAATACTGCCTGCCACTGGTAAAGGTAGGGGGGAACTTCCTTGCCATGAAGGGCTCCTCCGGTGAGGAAGAGCTGACCGCAGCGCGCGGTGCCATCAAAAAGCTGGGCGGTGAATACAGGGAGACCCGCACCCTGCACCTGCCGGGCGGCGATACCCGCACCCTGATCCTGTGCAAAAAGATTTCGCAGACTCCGACAGCTTACCCCAGAAACGGCGGTAAAATCGCGAAAAGTCCGCTGAAATAACGCAGCAATGAACGTATTCTGAAAGACCCTGCCGAACGATTTGTCTGGCAGGGTCTTTCTTTGTGTGGTACACTGTGGCTGAAGCCTGAGATTTTCCACGCTTTCCCGGGAAAATGTGGAAAACAGACCCGGCAAAACTGCGAAGGGGGAGTACATTCATGTTTGAACGCAAAAAGCAGGCGGGCAAGATCTATTTCCTGCCCATCGACCAGATCAGGCCGTCGCCATTTCAGGCACGGCGGGAGTTCAGCGAGCAGGAGCTTGCGGCACTGGCGCAGAGCATCCGGGAGAACGGCCTGCTGCAGCCGGTCACGGTGCGGAAGCTGTCGGATGGCGGCTATGAGCTGGTGGCAGGGGAGCGGCGGCTCCGTGCCTGCAGGCTGGCAAAGATGACCACCATCCCGGCCATCCTCTGCAACTACGGCGATGAGCAGACCGCGGCGCTGGGCCTGCTGGAAAACATCCAGCGGGCCGACCTGAACCCTTTTGAGCAGGCACAGGGCATGAAGGATGTGATGGTGCTGTGGGACTGCACCCAGGCCGAGGCTGCCAAACGTCTGGGCATGGCGCAGCCTACCCTCGCCAACAAGCTGCGGCTCTTGCAGCTGAACGCCGACCAGCGGCAGTTCGTGCTGGACAACAACCTCACCGAGCGCCATGCCCGGGCGGTGCTGCGTCTGCCGGAGAACCGCCGCAGCGAAGCCTTGATCAACATTGCCAAGCGCCGCATGAACGCCCGGCAGACCGACCTCTACATTGAACAGCTGCTCAACACCCCTGCAAAAGGCAGGCACCGTGTTTCCATGGTCAAGGATGTGCGCATTTTTGTGAACACCATCGACCATGCCATCCGCTTGATGACCGACAACGGCGTGCCCGCTACCGCCCATCGGGAAGAGAAGGACGGGTACATCGAGTATACGGTGCGCATTCCCACTGCGGCCGCCGAACGGTAAAATTGTTCCATGTGGAACAGGGGACGAACTCCCTCAGTCAAACCCTGCGGGTTTGCCAGCTCCCCCGAAGGGGGAGCCGACCCTCTCAGTCTGCTCCCGCTGGTCGCAGCCAGCTCCCCCTTTCGGGGGAGCTGACACGGCGTAAGCCGTGACTGAGAGGGTAACCGTCCTTTCCGGTACGGCGGACTTTGCGATTTACCCGGAAACTTTGCCGTCATGCCAAGGGCTCTCCCTTTGGGAGAGCTGGCAAGCCCGTCAGGGCTTGACTGAGAGGGCTGGCCAGCTCCCCGCCGCGCATTCCAAATCGTTGATTCGGCTCCCAAAACCATGCGTTTTTTGATTTTCCCACCTCTAAAAGTTAAAAATCCAGCGGAAAAACGCTTCAGATGGTTCAAAAACCGATTTGGATGTGCTATACTAGGTGTTAAGGTGCCTGTATGGACGGGAAACCGGCGGGCATGACTGCGAATGTTCCACATGGAACAATTAAATTTTCCCGGAAGGAAGAATTGTGCGTGGCAAAAATTGTAGCAATTGCGAACCAGAAGGGCGGCGTTGGCAAAACCACCACCGCCGTCAACCTGTCGTCCTGCGTTGCGGCGCTGGGCAAGCGGGTGCTCATCGTAGACCTTGATCCGCAGGGCAATACCACCACCGGCTACGGCATCCCGAAGCGCAGCGTGGAAAAGGGAACCTACGAGATCCTGATCGGTGAGGCGCGGGCCTCCGAGGCCATCCGTAAGACCGAGTACCGCACCGATGTCATCGGCTCCAACACCCGTCTGGCCGGTGCCAGTCTGGAAATGATCGACCTGCCCGCTCGTGAGAGCCGCCTGCGCAAGGCGCTGGCCGAGGTGCAGAAGGACTATGACTTCATCTTTATCGATTGTCCGCCCAGTCTGGACTTGCTCACCCTGAACGGCCTGAGTGCCTGTGACAGCGTTCTCATTCCGGTGCAGTGCGAGTATTACGCGCTGGAGGGCCTTTCGGAGCTGATCAGCACCTTGAAGACCATCCGCAAAAAGTACAATCCGTATCTGGATATCGAGGGCGTGGTGTTCACCATGTTCTCGCTGCGGTATAACCTGACCGTGCAGGTGGTGGAGCAGGTGCAGAAGTATTTCGGCTCCAAGGTGTACAAGACCACCATCCCGCGCTCCATCCGCATTTCGGAGGCACCCAGCTACGGCCAGCCCATCAATTTCTATGAGCCCAAGGGCAAGGGCAGCGAAGCGTACATGGATCTGGCAATCGAATTTGTCAAGAACAACCGCCCGCACGAGCCCAAAAAGGCCCGCAGCAAAAGTGCACCCGTCGCAGAGCAGACGAAAAATGCTCTGGAAGATTAAACCTCAGGGGGAACATGAATGGCAAGAGGAAAAGGAGGGCTTGGCCGCGGGCTGGACAGTCTGTTTGAAGATGCCGCCCCGGTTTTTGAGTCTGGCGCAAAGGTAGATACCTTGCCCCTGCGTGAGATCGAACCGGACCCGGAACAGCCGCGCAAGACCTTTGACGAGGAAACGCTGGGTGAGCTGGCCGCAAGCATTGCAGAGCACGGCCTGCTGCAGCCCATCGCGGTGCGTCCGCGTCCGCGGGGCGGCTACAGCATCGTGGCGGGCGAGCGCCGCTGGCGTGCCTGCCGCATGGCAGGGCTGAACGATGTGCCGGTGGTCATCAAGGAGGTCAGCGACGAGCAGGCCATGGAGCTGGCTCTGGTGGAAAACCTGCAGCGCGAGGATCTGGACCCGGTGGAAGAAGCCGCCGGCATCCGGGAGCTGATGACCCGCTGCGGCCTGACGCAGGAGCAGGCGGCACAGAAGCTGGGCAAGAGCCGCAGCGCACTGGCCAACAGCCTGCGCCTGCTGAACCTGCCGGAAAACGTGCTGGAACTGCTGAAAAGCGGCTTTATCAATATCGGCCACGCAAAGGTGATCCTGAGCCTGCCCACGCCGGAGCTGCAGGAGCAGGCGGCGCAGATCATCGCAGACAACCAGCTGAACGTGCGTCAGGCCGAGGCACTGTGCAAAAAGCTGGCAAAGCCCGCAAAGGAGCCCAGAGAGCCCCAGCCGCGGGGCACCCTGCCGGTGGAGGTGGAAGAAAGCCTCAAGCAGGTGCTGGGCAGCGAGGTGAACGTGGCCTACCACGACGGCAAGGGCAAGCTGACCGTGCATTTCTATTCAGACGAGCAGCTGCGGGCCTTTGCCAACCTGCTGGGACAGTACCAGAACGAAGAATAAAGCGATCCAAGGCGGGCGACCGTCTTTGAACGGCGCAGGGGAGGGGATCCTCTGCGCGAACCGAAATAGAGCAAGGAGAGTCAATCATGCTTGATATCAAATTTGTCCGTGAAAACCCGGACGCTGTCAAGGAAAACATCAAGAAGAAGTTTCAGGATGCAAAGCTCCCGCTGGTGGACGAGGTCATCGAGAAGGATGCCAAGTACCGCGCATGCCTGAAGGAAGTGGAAGCCCTCAAGGCTGCCCGCAACAAGCTGAGCAAGGCCAACGGCCCCCTGTTCGGCCAGCTGAAGAAGTGCACCGATGAGGCACAGAAGGCTGAGCTGCAGGCTCAGATCGACGCCAACAATGCCGCCGTCAAGGCCGACGCCGACAAGATGGCTGAGCTGGAAAAGGAAGAAGAGACCCTGTCCGCACGCATTCAGGAGATCATGTACACCATCCCGCAGATGATCGATCCCAGCGTGCCCATCGGCCCGGATGATACCTACAACGTGGAAGCACAGCGCTTTGGTGAGCCTGTGGTCCCCGATTTCCCCATCCCGTACCACACCGAGATCATGGAGAGCTTCGACGGCATCGATATGGACGCCGCAGGCCGCGTGGCCGGCAACGGTTTCTACTATCTGCTGGGCAACATCGCCCGCCTGCACGAGGCTGTGCTGGCCTATGCCCGCGACTTTATGATCAATAAGGGCTTTACCTACGTGATCCCTCCCTTCATGATGCACGGCAACGTGGTGCAGGGCGTCATGTCCTTCCCGGAAATGGATGCCATGATGTACAAGATCGAGGGTGAAGACCTGTACCTGATCGGCACCAGCGAGCACACCATGATCGGCCGCTTCATCGACCAGACTCTGGACGAGGCCACTCTGCCCCTGACTCTGACCTCCTACAGCCCCTGCTTCCGCAAGGAGAAGGGTGCTCACGGCATCGAGGAGCGCGGCATCTACCGCATCCACCAGTTCGAGAAGCAGGAAATGATCGTGGTCTGCCGCCCCGACGAGAGCGCTGACTGGTACGAGAAGCTGTGGAAGAACTCTGTGGAGCTGTTCCGCAGCATGGAGATCCCGGTGCGTCAGCTGAACTGCTGCTCCGGCGACCTGGCCGACCTGAAGGTGAAGAGCTGCGATATCGAGGCTTGGAGCCCCCGCCAGCAGAAGTACTTCGAGGTCTGCTCCTGCTCCAACCTGGGCGATGCACAGGCACGCCGCCTGCACATCCGCGTGAAGGGCAAGGACGGCAAGACCTATCTGGCCCACACCCTGAACAACACCTGCGTGGCACCTCCGCGTATGCTGATCGCCTTCCTGGAGAACCACCTGCAGGCCGACGGCACCGTGACCATCCCCGAAGTGCTGCAGCCGTATATGGGCGGCCTGAAGGTCATGGTCCCCACCCACAAGAAGAACTGAAACTGCACCGGGTTTTCCACATCCGGACAGAAAAAGGTTGAAAAAAGCACCGTTTTCCGTGAGGGAAGCGGTGCTTTTTTGCGTGGGAAGCGGGCTTGCCCTCTTCGTCATGGCGGCAAAGTTTCAGGCTGAAGCGCAAAGCCTGACATCGCGCAGCGATGACCGAGAGGGGTCGTTTTTTGCCGCAACCCCCTGCAAAAATGACGGGAAATGCAATGTTTCAACGAAGCTGCGTGAATAAAATCGAGATATTGAAAAAACGCAAATTTTTTTGAAAATATGTGTTGACAAAAGGCCCATCTATGGATATAATAATAGAGCACTGTTCAAGTGCACAAACAATATGTGGCGGTATAGCTCAGTTGGCTAGAGCATTCGGTTCATACCCGAAGTGTCACCGGTTCAAATCCAGTTACCGCTACCACTTTTACAGAGTTTCGCTAAGGTTAGGGGGACGGTCGTCCGCAGTAGTGGGCGATGGATGTCGGAGGTTTTAGCGAAGCTCTGTATTTCTAAGGCCCGTTGGTCAAGCGGTTAAGACACGGCCCTTTCACGGCTGTAACATGGGTTCGATTCCCGTACGGGTCATAAAAACGCCTTTGCGCATTGCGCAAGGGCGTTTTTAATTTGACCCATACGGGAATCGAACAGGGCGGCGGTGCGCAGCACCGCAACCAAAGCCCCGGTGGGGCTTTGGTTAGCCCGCGGGTCCCATCCTGTAGGAATGTCTAATGTGGTGGCTGTTTCATGCAACCCGTACGAGGAATCGAAGGAACACGGCCGCCCGCAGGCGGCAAAAAAGAGCCCAGTGGGCTCTTTTTTAGTGTTTGGGTCCCAACGGCTAGGAATGTCTAATGTGGTTGCTGTTTCATGCAACCCATACGGGAATCGAACAGCACGGCCCTGCGCAGCAGGGTAAGCAATCAGCCCAGTGGGCTGTTGCTTAGTGCCCCGGGTTGCGGCTCCCAGCATCCGCGCGTGCCTTGGGCGGCTCGCCTTTTTGCGCATTGTTTCCCGTGCAGAGCGAAGCGGAGACAATTTTAAATCGTCAACTCTTCTGGATGTAGGTAAAAATATCCTCCGGCACTGCCGCCAGTGCATCCGCACCGGCAGCGGTCAGTTCTGCACGGCCCCGGAAGCCCCACAGCGCGCCCATGGCGGGCAGCCCGGCATTGTGTCCGGTGAGGATGTCCACATCGCTGTCGCCCACGAACAGGGTGGCAGAGCGGTCCGCACCGATCTCTTCCATCAGCGCATAGAGCCCGGCGGGGTCCGGCTTGGTGGGCACACCGGGCCTGTTGCCGCGCACGGCATCAAAGCGGCCGGTGCCGAAATAGTGGGCGATGATCTTGCCGCAGAGCGGGTCGGCCTTGTTGGAGAACACGGCGCACTGAACACCCTTTGCCCGCAGCGCGTCCAGCAGCTCCGGGATGCCGGGATAGGGGGCCGTCTTGTCCTCCTTGTGGGCGTCGTACCGGGCGGTGAACTCGGCCAGCGTGGCCGCCAGCTGCTCCGGCGTGCGGGCGTTCTCCGGCGAGAAGCGCTCCACCAGCTTCGGGATGCCATTGCCCACCATGTGCTTGAACTGTTCCACCGTAAAGGTGGGCCAGCCGTGCTGTTCACACACCCAGTTTCCCGCATCGGCAAGGTCGTCGATGGTGTTCAGAAGGGTGCCGTCCAGATCGAATAATACAGTTTTTATCACAGAAAAAGACTCCTTACAGTTTCAGAAAAGCAAAAATGGCAATTCACTGCACTTTACGCTGCGCACCTTGTGCTTCACCCCGCCCGGAAAGGTGAGGGTGAGATCGGTGCGCCCCACCGCCGCTGCCCAGGGGGAGCGCAGGGCCGTCAGGGCCGGTGCAGGGCACAGCACACAGATCTCGTGCAGGTGAAAGCCGCGCTGTCGGCGCAGGGTCAGATGCCCGTCCTGCAGCCAGATGCCCTCCCTGCGGTAGCCGACAGCCGCACCTGCAAGCAGGGCCGCAAACACGGCGGTGACCACCAGCAGCGGCACCGTGAGGGCGGGCAGGGTGTAGCGGGATACCGCTGTCAGCAGCAGACACAGCCCGCAGGGGATGCCGGCAGGCAGAAAATACGCCGGGATGCTGCGGCCTGCTGTGTCCACCGGCGCTTTGGGCGGCAGGGCGAAACCGGGCAGCAGCTCCTGCAGAAAGGGACTGTCCTCCCGCCAGACCAGAAGCGGGATCTCGGGTCGGCAGCTGCCTGCCGTGACGAACACCGGGCAGCAGCCCAGCGCCCGGGTGGCAGGCGAGCGGCGCAGGTCTGCATAGCTCAGGTGCTCCAGCGCAAGACGCATCTCGTACCGGTGCACAAAGCCGCCCCGGCTGCCAAGATGGCTCTCGGTGCGCCACAGGGTGTAGTGGGCTGCATGGGCCGCGCTGCGCGCAAGGCTTGCGCAGAACAGCACGCCGCCCAGCACCAGCAGCCATGCCGTGCCCATGGGCAGCCAGCGTGCCGCCCACGCTGCCAGCTGGTTCAGGTGGGCAAAGGCCGCCGTCTGTGCGTCCGGCACATAGGGCCTGCTCTGCCTGATGGCCAGCGCCAGAAGGGCAAGGGTGGAAAGGCCGTTTGCACCCAGCACCGCAAAGGCCAGCTTTTCGCCGCCGCGCGGGGTGTGGGCCACGGCGTCCCGGCGCGGCATCATGCAGTCGGCCAGAAGCTGTGCATCCTGTGCGTTCAGAAGCAGGGTCAGGGTGCGCTTTTGCCCGGCAGGGTACAGCACCACCCGGCTTGCACCGGCCAGCCGGTAGAGCAGGGGCCGCTCCAGCGTGACCGCTGCCAGCTGCCCGGCCTTCAGGCAGCGGTCCAGCCGCACACCCAGCCGCCAGCACACCCGCAGGGTCCCGTGCTCATCCACCTGCCAGCGGCTTGTATGGAGCACGGCAGCACTCACGGCAGCGATCACCGCCAGCAGCGCCGCGCCCTGCACCAGAGCCGTGCGCAGCGCCGCCCAGTTGCGGGCAAACAGCACCTGCAAAAGCGGCAGCAGATAGAGCAGGATGGTCTTGCGCAGAAAGTGCAGCACCGCAAACGGGTGAAAGCCGCGTTCGGTCATGGCGTGTCCTCCATCAGCACAGCGGCAAGGGCCTGCGCCTGCAGGGCGTCCACGCCCGGCAGGAACAGCTGTACGCCCGGGCCGCGCACCACCAGCACGCTGCACCCTGCCAGCCACAGAAGCGGCGTGCGCAGGGCCCACACGCCGGTCACGGCCCGGCGGGGCAGCTGCCGCGTGACGGCAAAGGCGATGCCTGCCTGCACAGCCAGATCCTGTGCCGTGAGCAGTGCTGCAAAGCTGCAGGCCCGTGCCCACACAGCGAAGATCAGGCCCGCCCACAGGGCGCAGAAGATGCATCCGGCAAAGCGGCTCTGCCAGAACACGAAGGGCGCACAGAACACGCCGGGAACAGCGGCCCAGCTGCACACAACGGCCCGGCCTTTGGGCGGAATGATCAGCGCGGTGCGCAGCAGATCCCCCTCGGTCATTTGCCGGAAAGGCCCCATGCGTCCATCAGCAGGTGCAGGGTGTCATCCTGGGTCAGGCAGAGGATGCGGTCCCATGGCAGCAGGGTGGTGTTGCCGTGGGGGATGATGAACTCCGCATCGCGGGTGATGCACACCAGAATGACGTCGCCCGGCATGGGGATGTCCTTGACCGCCTGCCCTGCAAACTGGAAGTTCTCCGGCAGCAGGATCTCGTTCAGGCTGGCCGTGCCGCCGCCCAGCGACAGCAGCTGACGGATGGTGTCGGTCTCGATCTCGCGCTCGAGGATGTGGCTCAGGTTGTCGGTGCCGCACACCACGGTATCCACGCCCAGTGTGTGCAGCAGCTCCCGGTTCTTGGGGTTGGAGGCCCGGGCAACGGTGCGGTTCACGCCAAATTCCCGCTTTGCGATCTGGCAGGCAACAAGGTTGTTCTCGTCCGCACCGGTCACGGCCACAAAGGCGTCGCAGCTGGCCACGTCGGCCGTGCGCATGGTGTCAAAGCTGATGGCATCGCCGCAGATCACCGGGATATCCAGCGAATCCGCCAGCGTGCGGCAGAGCATCTCCTGCGGCTCGATGATGGTCACTTTGTGGTGGTGGGCCAGCAGGCTCTGGGCCAGATACATGCCCACCTTGCCGCCGCCTGCAATACAAACTTTCATATGCTTCCCTCGCTTTTACTTTGCCAGTGCGCGGAACACCGATTGCTCGGTGAGCACGGTGGGGCAGATGGTGTCGATCTCGTAGGCCTTGTGATACAGCACCTGCAGATGCGGGTCGGACACGCGGCAGATGACCTTTTCCCGGCGGAAGATGCTTTTTGCGATCTGTGCCGCCATCAGGTTCACCGAGTCGTCCTCGCTCACAGCGGCCACGGCGTCGCAGTTGTCGATGCCGCCCTGCCGCAGGGTATCCGGGTCGGTAGGGTCGCCCACCAGTGCCGTGCCGCGGAAGCGGTAGTCGTCGAAAGCATCCAGCCGTTTGAGCTGCTCGGGGTCTTTTTCGATCAGGGAGATATCGTGTCCGATGTGCTCCAGATCACGGACCAGAGAAGCGCCCACCTGATCGCAGCCGATCACCAGAATGTTCATGCAGTTCACCTCATTGTAAAATAACCTGATAAAAATACGAGCAGTGTTTGCTTTCTGCTCGGATCTGCGGATAAAACCGGAGACAAAGGGTCTTTGCATCAGTATATCACATTTTGGGGCGCAGTTACAGCCCGCAGAGCGGCAGAGCATGGAAATCAACTTTTGCAGCTTGACCCAGAGCGAAAGCCTTCACCCCTTGGGGAACGATTTCCCCCGCACCGGGGGAAAATGTCGCATAGCGACAAAAGGGGGAGCAGGTGGCGCGTAGCGCCGGATGAGGGGTATTTAGGGTAAAATGTTGCTGTCCTGCGCCCTCATCAGTCACCTGCGGTGACAGCTTCCCCCGACCGGGGGAAGCCTTCATGCGGAAAATTGATTTCCGTAGCGGCAGAGGGCCTTCCGGTAAAATTTTGCATTCGGCGTGCGCAGAAAGGCATAGTATGGTATACTGGTACAAAATAAGCGCTGTGCTTTGGCACAAGGAGGGGTTTTTACGTTTTTCGAGATCATCAAAGCGATCCTGATGGGCATTGTGGAGGGCATTACCGAATGGCTCCCTATCTCGTCCACCGGTCATATGATCCTGCTGGAGCAGGTCATCAAATTCAATGCAAGCGAAGAGTTCATGTCCATGTTCCGTGTGGTCATCCAGCTGGGTGCCATCATGGCCGTGGTGGTGCTGTTCTGGGGCAAGCTGTGGCCCTTTGGCATGAAGCAGGGCAGAGTCATTTCCAAGCCCAGCGTGTGGAGCCTGTGGTTCAAGGTGGTAGCGGCCACGATCCCGGTGCTCATCATCAGCCCGCTGGACGACTGGATGGAAGCTCACTTCTACAATTACATCACGGTTGCCGCGATGCTCATTCTGTACGGCGCGCTGTTCTTTGTTGTGGAGAACCGCCGCGCCGCGCCGCACGTGAGCCGGCTGGAGCAGATCACCTACCGCGATGCCATCATCATTGGCCTGTGGCAGTGTCTGGCCATCATTCCGGGCACCTCCCGCTCCGGTGCCACCATCGTGGGCGGCCTGCTGCTGGGCCTGTCCCGCGCCTGTGTGGCAGAATTCACCTTCTATCTGGCCATCCCGGTCATGGCGGGCGCATCCCTGCTCAAGGTGGTCAAGTTCGTTGTCGGCGGTTCTGTGATGACCGGCACCGAGGTGGCTGTGCTGGCAGTGGGCTGTGTGGTGGCCTTTGGCATGAGCCTTGCCGCCATCCGCTTCCTGATGGATTACGTCAAGCGCCACGATTTCAAGTTCTTTGGAGCCTACCGCATCGTGCTGGGCATCATCGTGCTGGCAGTGGCGGCTGTGACGGCCATCTTCTGATTTGGAATGCTTCCCGCACAGAGCGTAGTCGCGTGTTTAAGGTTTCATGCCTTTTGCAAGATGCATCGCCGCCGGGGATGTTCTCTTTTGCGTGCCAAAAGAGAACCAGAAAGGACGGCGGTGCCCGCAGGGCATGAAAGCCCCAGTGGGGCTTTTAAGCCGCAGACCGGTTTGCAAAGCAAATGCCGCGTGTTCAGCGCGGCAAGGTCACAGCGATTTCAACACGCTGGATCCATGAAAAAGGGGCTGCTCGCCCCTTTTAGACCCCAAAGCAGAAAGACTCCATACAAAAAATCCAAGCCGCTCCGCTAAAGGATTTTTTGTGTTCCGCCGATTTTGAGTCGCTTGCGCGACGCGCCGTGCGGGCAAGTTTGTGCTCCGTCTGCTGCGCGAACGCTTCCGCAGGGAGCCGGCGCTGCAAGATGCCGCTGACTGCTGCGATTCTTTCCCGTGAAAATTGAAAGCCGGAAATCCGCAGATTTCCGGCTTTCATTACTTATGAAATAATAATTCTGCTAAATATGGCCAGAGCGATCAGCGGAGGCCATTTTGATCGTGGGACACAGAGGGGTGCCCGCCGCCCTTTACGACAGCACTTTTTCTTTGCAAAAAGATGTGCTATACTACAAAACAAGAGAGTATGCGGCAGCGTGCCGCGCAAACAAAATGGAGGAAACTGCTATGGAAGCATCCAAGGTCTATTATACAGATTTCCGCTGTCCTGTGGGCACCAGCCTGCTGGACAAGCTGCGCCGCGTGTGCATTGCTGCCGGCATCAAGGATATTGATATGGATGGCAAGTTCGTTGCCATCAAGATGCATTTCGGTGAGCTGGGCAATCTGGCATTCCTGCGCCCCAACTACGCCAAGGTGGTGGCCGACCTGTGCAAGGAGCAGGGCGGTCTGCCGTTTCTGACCGACTGTAACACCCTGTATCCGGGCAGCCGCAAAAACGCACTGGAGCACCTCACCTGTGCCCAGCTGAACGGTTTCTGGCCCATGACCACCGGCTGTCAGGTCATCATTGCGGACGGCCTGCGCGGCACCGATGAAGCAGAGGTGCCGGTGCCGAACGGCGAATACTGCAAGACGGCAAAGATCGGCCGCGCCATCATGGATGCGGATATCTTTATCAGCCTGACCCATTTCAAGGGCCACGAATCCACCGGCTTCGGCGGTACTCTCAAGAACATCGGCATGGGCTGCGGCTCCCGCGCAGGCAAGATGATACAGCATGCCGCCGGACACCCGGAGGTGCAGCAGAGCCTGTGCCGTGGCTGCCACCGCTGCGCGAAGGAGTGCGGCTCCGATGCCATCACCTACGATGCAAACAACAAGGCCGTCATTGACCAGACCAAGTGCAAGGGCTGCGGCCGCTGCATCGGTGCCTGTAACTTTGACGCGATCTATTCTCAGTGCGACAGCGCCAATGAGATGCTGGACCGCAAGATGGCCGAGTATGCGGCTGCCGTGTGCGCCGGTCGTCCCTGCTTCCATATTTCTCTGGTGCAGGACATCAGCCCCAACTGCGACTGCCACGGCGAGAACGATGCACCCATCCTGCCGGATATCGGCATCTTTGCATCCTTTGATCCGGTGGCGCTGGATCAGGCCTGCGCCGATGCCTGCCTGAATGCACAGCCGCTGCCGAACAGCCAGCTGGGCCAGAACCTTGCAAAGCCCGGCTGGAACTGCCACCATGACAACTTCAAGGATTCCAACCCCAACATCGAGTGGAAGGCCACGCTGGAGCAGGCCGAAAAGATCGGTATGGGCACCCGCCAGTATGTGCTGAAAAAGGTCTGATGCCGCAGGCGGCCCCGGCCTTTTCGCAAAAACAAAAAGAAGCTGACCAGTCCGGTCAGCTTCTTTTTATGTTGGGTTCACTGGCCCACTGCGGGCACGCAGTCGTCCAGCACGGTCTGCAGGGCCTGCCAGTTCTTCAGGGTGCAGCCGGGCAGGGTGTCCGGGTCAAGGCCGGCATCCTCAATGCGGCCAGCCATGCTGTCCTTGTCGCTCAAAAGGCTCAGCGCGTCCGGCTCGATCATCGTCCAGGCCTCGGCAAAGCTTTCCTGCTCATCAGCGTCCAGCGTGTCGTACCAGCTGTAGAAAGCTTCCTGCACGGCTTCCGGGGTGCGGGAGGCAAGGCGGGCGTTTTCTGCCCACTGCAGCAGGGATGCCGCTGCGATCACCGATTTGAGCGAGCAGCCGGAAACACCCGGCCCCCAGCCCAGACAAGGCTCAAAGGCGGCAGCGGTGCCGGTGATGGAGAAGATGGAGTTCTCGTCAAAATCGCCGGGGTTCAGGCCGGAGGTGTCGGCCCGGGTGGTGGAATCAGGCAGGTCTTCGCCGGAAGCAGTGGAGCTTGCAGAACTGCTGGCAGAGCTTGGCGCTTCGGAACTGCTGGCGGTTGAGCTGCCGCAGCCTGCCAGAATGCTGCAGGCCAGCGCTGCGCAGAGCAGCAGCGAGAGGATGCGGGTATATCTCAATTTCATAGTAGTGTCCTCCTTGAGCGGTGCCGCAGCCGGGCCGCAGCACTTCAAAACGATACACCCTAAGTATACGTTCTGCCGCGGCGGTTGTCAATCGGACAGCGCAGAACGAATTTCAAGCGGGAAATATACACCCTGCACAAAGAAGAAACGCATTTTTGGGAACTTTGCATTCTTGACATTTTTTGCAAAAATCGGTTGACTACAAGTATAGTGTCTGCCCACGTCAGCCGGAAAGGAAGGAAACACCCATGAAGCACCGCATCACAGCCGCATTGGAGCGGTTCTCCCGCGCAATGCTGGCACCGCTGAGCTATCTTTCGGCGGCGGGCCTGCTGCTGGTGGTGGGCGCACTGCTTACCAGTGCGCCGCTGGCCGGGGTGCTGCCCTTTTTGCGGTGGGAGCCGGTGCAGCTGGCGGGCAGGATCATTTACAAATGCCTCACGGCGGTCATTTCAAATCTGAGCGTGCTGTTCTGCACCGGTCTTGCGGCGGCGCTGGCAAAGCGGGAAAAGCATCAGGCGGCGTTCATCGCCCTGATGAGCTATCTTGTCTACCTGACAGCGGGCAATGTAACGCTGACCGAGTTGGGCCTGCTGGCGCAGCCGGATGCGCTTACCGGCCTGTACAGCGCAGGCCAGACCATGGTGCTGGGCATCCAGACTGTGAACACCGGCGTGTTCGGCGGCATTCTGCTGGGCCTGCTCACCGCCTTTGTGTATGACCGCACCTGCGAAAAAGCCCACCGCGGCATTCTGGGCGGTGTGTTCTCCGGTGTGCGGTGGTCCTTTGCCTGCATGGCGGCACTGGCGGCGGTGCTGGGCTTTGGGGCCTGCTTTGTCTGGCCGCCTATCCAGAAGGCCATTGCGGCCGTCACCGGCTTCATTGCCGCTTCCGGCAATATCGGGTTGTTTTTGTACGGCTTTCTGGAACGGCTGCTCATCCCTACAGGGCTGCATCATCTGGTGTATATGCCGTTCCAGTTCTCGCAGCTGGGCGGTCAGCTCACGGTGGGCAGCATCACCTATACCGGTGCCTATGTGGTCACGATGACCGAATATAACCTCGGCCTGCCGTTTTCGGATGGCATCGTGTGGATGTACACCGGCTTTACCAAGACCTTCGGCTACTTTGGCATTGCGGCGGCATTCATCTTCTGTGCCCGGCGGGGCAGCCGCAAAAAGACTGCCCTTCAGCTGCTGCCGCTGGCCTTTACGGCATCGCTGGCTTCCATTACGGAGCCGCTGGATTTTCTGTTCTGCTTCTCGGCACCGGTTTTGTGGCTGGCGCACGCAGCCATCTCCGGCAGCTTCATCGTGCTGCTGCACCTGTGCGGAGTCACGGCGTTTACCTCGAACCTTCTGGGGTCGCTTGTGATGAACCTTTCCGCTGGTGCGGCCCGCACGAACTACCCGGTGCTGTATCTGCTGGGCCTTGCCCAGATCGCGGTGTATTTTGTGGTCTTCACGGCGCTCATCAAAGCGCTGGACCTGCCCACGCCGGGCCGACGCCCGGAGGAGCCTGTCCGGCCGGAAGCGGCACCGCTGGACGATGCCGGGGTGGAAAAGCTCATCGCCGCCCTCGGCGGGCGAGAGAACATCTGCACGGTGGACAACTGCTTTACCCGCCTGCGGGTCACGGTGCAGGATGCGGCCTTTGTCCGGGAGCAGGTGCTGAGGGAGCTGCCCTGCAGCGGGGTGGTGCAAAACGGCTGCAATGTGCAGATCGTTTTCGGCATCCGTGCGCCGCAGGTCCGGCAGGCGGTGGAGCAGCGGCTGGACAGGGTGGTCTGTTGACCTTTGGCGAACGGGCAACTATAATAGGGAAAAAGCGGCTTCCCGCGCAGAGCGAAAGGATTTTTTGTGTTCCGCTGATTTATAGTCGCTGCGCGACGGCGATAAGCCGACAGCAGCAACATGCCGTTTCCCGTTACGACCCCTTCCCGTGAAAAAGTAACTCCGAAACGACCGCGGTTGCGCAGCAATGAAAGCCCCAGTGGGGCTTTCAAGCGGCAGAACGGTCTTGCGTTAGCAAGATGGAGGGGCTTCGCCCCAACAAGTTCCGCAGTCGTTTCGGAGTTACAAATTTAAAAATAATATTTCCGCTGATATTGCCAAAGCGAACGCGTCGGCAATTTTAAATCGTCCAGCGGTTGAAAGGACCCCCAATGCAAAACCAAGCACATTGTGATAAATCGGAGATAATACCGCCAACCGGCCGCTTTGCCCCCAGCCCCAGCGGTCGGCTGCATCTGGGCAATCTGGCCTGCAGCCTGCTGGCGTGGCTCAGCGCCAGAAGCCGGGGCGGACGCATCGTGCTGCGCATTGAGGATCTGGACGCCGAGCGCTGCCCGCGAGTCTACGCCGACCTGCTGGAGCAGGACCTCGACTGGCTGGGTCTTGTCTGGGACGAGGGCGGCAGCACCGGCGGGCCGAACGGCCCCTATTACCAGAGCGAGTGCGCGGAGATCTACGCTTCCAGCTTCCGGAAGCTGGAGGACAGGGGGCTGGTGTACCCGTGCTTTTGCTCCCGCGCCCAGCTGCACGCGGTCAGTGCGCCCCATACCTCAGACGGCAATGTTATTTACCCCGGCACCTGCCGGGGCCTGACCGCCGCCGAAATTGCAGAAAAACGCAAAAAGAAAGCCCCGGCCTACCGCCTGATGGTGCCGGATGAAGAGATCACATTCGTGGACGGCTGCATGGGCCCGCATACCGAGAACCTGCTGCGGGACTGCGGCGATTTCTACCTGCGCCGGGCAGACGGCGTGTTCGCCTATCAGCTGGCCGTGGTGGTGGACGATGCCCGCATGGGCGTCACCGAAGTGGTGCGCGGGTCAGACCTGCTGTCCTCCACGGCACGGCAGCTGTACCTGTACCGTCTGCTGGGCCTGCAGGCACCGGAGTTTGCCCACTGCCCGCTGCTGCTGGCCCCGGATGGGCGGCGGCTGTCCAAGCGGGACGGCGACCAGAGTCTGGAAAACCTGCGCACAAAATACACCGCGCAGGAGATCGTGGGCAAGCTTGCCTACGCCTACGGCCTGCAGCCGGAGCCTGCGCCCCGCACGCCGGAAAGCCTGATCGGGGAGTTTTCCTGGGCAAAGGTGCCAAAGCAGGATGTCTGCCTGCCGGAAGGGCTGTTTTAAAGCAAAAAGAGAGCGCCGTCGTTGGACAGCGCTCTCTTTTTGCGTATCAGTTCCACCGCATCTGCGGCACTTCGCTGCGCTCCTCGGAGCGGGTGAACAGAGCATCCAGTGCCAGTGCCAGCAAGGCGCCCAGCGCCACATCGATGCAGCTGTGCTGCTTGAGCAGCACGGTGGAGCACACGATGGAAGTGCACAGCACAGCAGCGGCCGGACGCATCCAGCGGCGGCGCGGCTGCTCAAAAATACGGCAGCGGTAGTACGCCAGCAGCAGCGTCACCGAGTTGAACACATGGATGGACGGGCACACATTGGTGGGGGTATCGGTGCGGTACAGCGTCCGCACGGTGCGGGCAAAAAAGTCGTTGCCCGGCACATAATAGGGCCGCAGGGCAAGGCCGGTGGGAAGGATGACATAGCAGGCCAGTGCGATGGTCATGCCGGCAAACAGCGGCAGGCACAGCCGCCAGAAGTCCTCCCGCGGGGCACGCCACAGCAGATAGAACAGTGTGAACGGGATCCACACGAACCATGCAAAATAGGGGATGACGGCATATTTGCAGAAGGGGATCAGGTCGTCCAGCCGGCAGTGCACCAGCACCAGATGGGGCATGGAGATCCGCGTCTCCAGAAAATTGAATGCGGAAAGATAAAACAACAGATAAAGCGCCATGAAACAGATGGGATGGCGCGAAAACCAACTGTGCTTCATTGAAAAAGCCTCCTTTTTGCAGAAGCAAAATCTCTTAGCATTGAGAAATTATACGCCGGGAATGTGACAAAAACAAGAAGGAAAGCGGACAAGGTTGCCAAAGAAGTTGCGATTTATTTGTGTGTTTTGCATAAAATTAGCATGGCCGCTGCCACAGAGAAATACAGCAGTACGGCACGGAGGACAAAAAGTAACGACCGCCTCACAGTTCCCCAACTCGAGCGGTCGTTTACTTTAGTTGAATGATTGCCGGAAAAGGAAGCTGACCATTGCAGGACAGCACTTTTTCTGTTTTCATTATATCGTATATCTGCGCCAGTTTTCAAGGGATCGACCTCTGCCTGTGCAGAGAGCTCAGATCACATTCTGTTCCAGCCACTTGCCGCGCACGAAGCGCACAAAGAAGCACAGGGAGCGGAACGCCCAGTCCAGATACATGCCCATCCAGATGGCCAGCAGGCCGCCGTGGAAGGCCAGCACACACAGGTAGCAGAAGCCCACCCGGAAGGCCCACATGGACACGATGCTCACGGTCATGGTAAAGCGGGCGTCGCCTGCCGCACGCAGGATGTTGGGCATGGTAAAGCTGGAAGGCCAGATGAACAGCGAAACGATGTTGAACCACACCATCACTTCCAGCGCCATGGCGTAGGCCTCGGGCGAGAGGTTGAACAGGCCCAGTGCGAATTTGTTGGCAAACAGGAAGGCCGAAAGGTTCATGAACCATGCGCCGCAGTAGGCAAACAGCATCAGGCGGCGGGAGTAATACACGGCCTGATCTTTTTCGCCTGCGCCAAGGCACTGGCCCACCACGGTCAGCGCAGCCATGCCCACGGCGTTGGCCGGGATGTTCAAAAAGGTGGTGGTGGTGTTTGCCACGGCGTTGGCCGCAATGGCGGCGGTGCCCAGAGTGGAGGTCAGGCTGGAAACGGACAGCTTGCCGATCTGGAACATGCCGTTTTCAATACCGGCAGGGATGCCCACCCGCAGGATCTGCTGGATGAGCCGTGCCTTCGGGGCAAGGGCCTGCAGGCCGTCCACCCGCAGCGGGCAGGCGGGCCGCTGCAGCAGGTACAGCACAGCCACGCAGGCAATGGCGCGGGACACAAGGCTGGCCAGTGCAGCACCCATCACGCCCATTTTGAAGCCGTAGATCAGCACGGCGTTGCCGCCAATGTTCACCACATTCATTACAAGGCTGGACATCATGCTGATCTTGCTGTTGCCCTGCGCCCGGAACAGGGCCGCACCGGCGTTGTACAGGCCGATGAACGGGTAGCTCAGGGCCGAGAGCAGGAAGTAGGTCTCGGCATAGCGCATCACGTCCACGTCGATGGAGCCGAAGATGCCGCGCAGGATGGCATGGCGGCCCGCCACCACAACGGCGGCCACCAGCAGGCTGAAGCTGGACAGGATGAACAGGATCTGCGCCGCTGCATTCTTGGCATCCTTTGGCTCCTGCCGGCCGATGTACTGGCTGGTGACCACCGCGCCGCCGGTGGCAAGGGCGCTCATGATCTGGATCATCAGGGTGTTGAAGCTGTCCACAAGGCTCACGCCGGAAACAGCGGCTTCCCCCACCGAGGAGACCATCAGCGTGTCGGCCAGACCGATGGTCACGCTGAGCGCCTGCTCTGCGATCAGCGGCAGCAGCAAGGCAATGAGTTGCTGCCGGGTGAACAGCGGCGGCTTATGGAACGCGGGCGTTTTGGTTGCTGTCATAGGTTCCTCCGTAACGGTAACAAGATGCACTTGGATACATGACCTATATCATACAGCAGAACGCGCAGAATTACAAGAGATGGATACAACAAATCGGAGAAGCTGTTTTATAAGCATTGCACACCGCCTTGTCCGGGAGCCAAAAGCCGCACCGCAGCGCGTTTGTTCCGCTTTACCCGTGCAGGCAATTGTGCTAAAATAAATCTGAGGTGCACCGCGCTGTGCAGGAGCGGGGAGTGCACCATGGTAAGTGAGAGCAACATAGAAGGTAAACCAGGACCCAAAGGGGGAACAATATGCCCAAAACAGCCCATAAGGTCGTTGTCATCGGACATCGCAATCCGGACACCGACTCCATCTGCTCGGCCATCGCCTATGCAGAGCTGAAAAACAAGACCAGTGATCTGGTCTGCGAACCCCGCCGTGCAGGCAAAATGAATCAGGAGACCGAGTTTGTGCTCAAAAAATTCGGGGTCAGGCCCCCGCGCATGTGCACGGACGTCAACCCCAAGATCCGGGATGTGGACTACCGCGAAATGCCCGGCATCCCCGGCTCCACCAGCCTGCGCAAGGCGTGGGAGATCATGCGCGACCGCAAGATCGACACCCTGCCGGTGACGGCAGCGGACAACGAGCTGGAAGGTCTGATCACGGTGAAGGACATCGCCACCGCCAACATGGACCTGTTCGATACCGGCATCCTTGCCAAGAGCCGCACCAGCTACAAGAACATTCTGGAAACACTGGGGGCCACCATGGCGGTGGGCAGCGAGGACGCGGTGTGCACCACCGGGCACATCCGCATTGGCACCGCCACCCCGGAAATGCTGGAAAACAGCATGGAAAAGGGCGATATCGTCATCCTGACCAACCGCTACGAGAGCCAGCTGTGCGCCATTGAGAAGGAAGCCTCTCTGCTCATCCTGTGCAACAACGCCAAGGTGGGCCGCACCATCCAGCGCATTGCCGAGGAGACCGGCGTTGCCATCATGACCACCCCGGTGGATACCTATGCTGCCGGTAAGCTCATCAGCCAGTGCGCACCCATTTCCTACTATATGACCCGCAGCGACATCATGAAGTTCACCCTCGTCACGCCGGTGGCCGATGTTACCCGCGTGATGGCCAAGGTGCGCCACCGCTATTTCCCCATTCTGGACGAGGATGGCAAATACTGCGGCATGGTCAGCCGCCGCAACATCATCAATCTGCGCAAGCGCCGCATCATTCTGGTGGACCACAACGAGGCAACGCAGGCGGTGGAGGGCTTCGATCAGGCCGAGATCCTGGAGATCATCGACCACCACCGCATCGGCAGTCTGGAGACCAGCGGCCCGGTGTACTTCCGCAACCAGCCGGTGGGCTGCACCGCCACCATCGTCACCCAGATGTACGACGAGAGCGGGGTGGAGATCCCCCAAAAGACCGCCGGTCTGCTGCTGGCGGCTATCCTGTCGGACACGCTGGTGTTCCGCAGCCCCACCTGCACCCCCATGGATGTGGGTGCCGCCAACCGTCTGGCAAAGATCGCCGGGGTGGACATCAACGAGTTTGCCAATGAGATGTTCGAAGCCGGCGAAAAGCTGGACGGCAAGACCGCCGAGGAGGTGTTCCTGCAGGACTTCAAGGTGTTCATGTGCGGCGATATCCGCTTTGGCGTGGCACAGGGCAGCTACATGACCCGCAAGAACCTGCAGGCCGCCGAAGCGCTGCTGCAGCCCTATCTGGAAGAGGCCCGCAACAAGCAGAACGTGGAGGATATCTACATGCTGCTCACCGATGTGCCCAAGGAAGAAAGCGTGGTCATCAGCGATGGCCGCTATGCCGCCGAGGTGCTGGCCGACGGCTTTGAGACCCAGCCCGCCGAGGACGGCAGCTTTACGCTGCCCGGTGTGGTGAGCCGCAAAAAGCAGTTCATCCCGGCCCTCATGACCGCGTATCAGGAGCTGTAAAAATGTTTGATTTTCTCAAGCAAAAAGACCGCACGCCGCCTGCTCTGCCGGAGGGAACGGTGCGCCGCCGTTATTCCATCGAAGGGCAGGTGCAGGGGGTGGGCTTCCGCTACCGTGCCCGCTATGCGGCCCAGACACTGGAGCTGACCGGCTGGGTGGAGAACGAGGATGACGGCAGCGTGACGCTGGAAGTGCAGGGCGATCCGGATCAATTCATGCGGCTGTTCGCCATGATCCAGAAAAGCGATTACATCCGGATCACCGGCATCCGCCAGAAGGATCTGCCGCCCGACCCGTGGGAGCGCGGCTTCTCGGTGCGGGGATATTGATACGAGACCCTCTCAGGCAAAGCGAGACCGAGAGAGCCTGTACAAACAAAAAAGCTGACGCTTCTGCGTCAGCTTTTTTGCTTTTCTAATTTTGTCAGCCTGCTGTTTTCAGCGGAGAATTGTCAGTCCAGATGGTGTCGTCCAGCAGCCGGGTCACAGCCAGTGTGCCGTTTGCCGAGACGCGTGCCGGGTCCAGCGCGTAGAAATCGCTTTCCTTCAGGTCTGCAGGGTCTGCATCCGCACGGATGCCCACCACGCAGACCCAGTGGCCATACGCAGCGCTGGTGGCGATATGGGGGTAGTTCACCTCGTTCCAGCCGGAGCCGGTCAGGTGATATTCATAAGTAGAAGTGCGGTTCGTGTGCCGTTTTACGCCGCTCACCGCAGTGTTTTTCAGATGTACGATCACCGGACGCCCGGCGGAAAGCTCAGTGTAGAGCTTCTGCAGGCACTCGGACAGGCTGCCGGAGTAACCGTAGTACCCGCCTGCCGACCAGACCGCCCCGTTCGACCACATGCCGCTGCCGGAGCAGGTTTTTCCGTCCAGAATGGTGCGTGCGTAGCGCAGTGCGTACCAGCTGCATTTGCCGGAGGTCTGGTTGCCGATGGAGAGGATGTGGCTGGTATTGAACTCCAGCATCCGGATACCGTGTGTCTCCTGCAGGGCAGCTGCGTGGGCATGGGGAATGGCCAGAGCCAGCACAAGGCACAGCGCCAGAACTGCCGCCGCCAGCCGCTGTGCCGCGCGGGCGGGACAGTGTTGCATGTGTTCCACATCCTTTTCCTTTTTACGACCTCATTTTACCACGCAAAAATGTTAAAAATGTGTAAACAAGCAAAGTTTTTGGGCGTAATTTTGTAAAATCGAGGGCAGTTGATAAAATTTTGTTGACACAGGCCCCCGGGTATGCTAAAATCAACACGATTTTGGAGAGATGAAGAGCTATCAGGGTCTTTCCAGGAGCATTACACTCGAACCACTCCGTCAGGGAGTCAAGGCCATACGGACAGCCGGGTTCACTGCCGACCGGCGGCGCAAGCTGCCATTATTGATTGAGTTCAAAGCTCAAATTTTATAAGTTGGTTTCTTACAAACCGAACAGCGCCCGCTGCGCTGACTTGTGAAACGGTCAATAAGAGTAGTAAAAGTAGTAAGTGCTATATAGACTCTGACAAAACTTCATCTCGATGTCCTGCCGCAATAGCCTGCTTCTGTTTCCCGCGCAATGCGCCGGGAAATTTGGCGCGCTTTGGGCAGGGGAACATTGGGAACTGCCTTCACGGGTCAGCAGAACGGTCTTTGTGCTGTTCAGCCGGCCCGTGTTTTTTTGTGTGCCGGGTCGTAAAAAAGAGGTGGAATGGATGAATAAAAAACAAAAGCTCAACCAGAACCGCGCCCCCATTTACGAGGCGCTGGAGCGGTTCCGGAAGATGCGGGTGGTGCCCTTTGATGTGCCCGGACACAAGCGGGGCCGCGGCAACCCGGAACTGACGGCCTTTCTGGGCCAGCAGTGCGTGGGTGTGGACGTGAACAGCATGAAGCCGCTGGATAATCTCTGCCACCCGGTATCGGTCATCCGGGAAGCAGAGGAGCTGGCAGCAGACGCCTTTGGCGCTGCCCACGCGTTCCTCATGGTGGGCGGTACCACCAGCAGCGTGCAGAGCATGGTGCTCACCGCCTGCAAGCGGGGCGATGAGATCATCCTGCCCCGCAACGTGCACCGCAGCGTGCTGAACGCGCTGGTGCTGTGCGGCGCGGTACCGGTGTACGTGAACCCCGAGGTGGACAAGCGCCTTGGCATTTCGCTGGGCATGAAGCGGGAACAGGTGGAAAAGGCCATCCGGGAGCATCCCAATGCGGTGGCCGTGCTGGTGAACAACCCCACCTACTACGGCATCTGCTCCGACCTGCGCGCCATCGTCAAGATGGCCCACGACGCCGGGATGCTCTGCCTTGCGGACGAAGCCCACGGCACCCACTTCTACTTCGGCGGCGGCCTGCCGGTGTCTGCCATGGCGGCGGGCGCGGATATGGCCTCCGTTTCCATGCACAAAAGCGGCGGCAGCCTGACCCAGTCCAGCCTGCTGCTCATCGGCCCCAACGTGCACCCGGGCTATGTGCGGCAGATCATCAACCTGACCCAGACCACCTCCGGCAGCTACCTGCTCATGTCCAGTCTGGATATCTCCCGCCGCAACCTTGCTTTGCGGGGCCGGCAGGTGTTCCACCAGGTGGCAGACATGGCCGAGTATGCCCGGGAGGAGATCAACGCCGTGGGCGGCTACTACGCCTTTGGCAAGGAGCTGTGCAACGGCAACTCCGTCTTTGACTTTGACACCACCAAGCTCAGCGTCCACACGCTGGATATCGGCCTTGCGGGCATCGAGGTCTACGACATCCTGCGGGACGAGTACGACATCCAGATCGAGTTCGGCGATATCGGCAACATCCTTGCCTATCTTTCCATCGGCGACCGCCCGCAGGAGGTGGAGCGTCTGGTCAGCGCACTGGCCGAGATCAAGCGCCGCTACCAGACCGATGGCTCCGGCCTGCTGAGTCAGGAATACATCGACCCCGTTGTGGCCGCCAGCCCGCAGGAGGCTTTCTACGCCCCCAAAAAGAGCCTGCCCCTCCGGGAGACCGAGGGCATGGTGTGCAGCGAGTTCGTCATGTGCTACCCGCCGGGCATCCCCATTCTGGCCCCCGGCGAGCGCATCACAAAGGAGATCCTGAACTACATCGAGTACGCCAAGGCCAAGGGCTGCAGCATGACCGGTCCCGAGGACCCGGACATCGAGCGGCTGAACGTTCTGGCATAAGGAGGGAACGCAGATGGAATTTTGGTTTTCGGAGTTTCACACCCCGGACGTAAAGCACAGCATCCGGGTGAACAAACAGCTCTATTCCCGGCAGAGCGATTACCAGCGCATCGACATCTTTGAGACCCCGGAGTTTGGCCGGGTGCTCACGCTGGACGGCAACGTGATGCTGACCGAGCGGGACGAGTTCATCTACGATGAAATGATCGTGCACGTGCCCATGGCGGTGCACAAGGAGGCCAAGGATATCCTTGTCATCGGTGCCGGCGACGGCGGCGTGGTGCGGGAGCTGACCCGCTACGACCGGGTGGAGCGCATCGACCTTGTGGAGATGGACCCGCAGGTGGTGGAAGCCTGCCGCGCCTACCTGCCCGGCAATGCCTGCCGCATGGATGACCGCCGGGTGCACATCTACTTTGAGAACGCGCTCAAGTACATCCGCCGCTGCGAGGAAGAGTACGACCTCATCATCGTGGACTCCTCCGACCCCTTCGGCCCCTCCGAGGGTCTGTTCACCCGCGAGTTCTATGGCAGCTGCTTCAACGCCCTGAAAGAGGATGGCATCATGGTCAACCAGCAGGGCAGCCCCTTCTACGCCGAGGACGCCAGCGCCATGCAGCGCAGCCACAAGCGCATTGCCAGCACATTCCCCATCAGCCGGGTGTATCAGGCCCACATCCCCACCTTTGCCGCAGGCTACTGGCTGTTCGGCTTTGCAAGCAAGAAGTATCATCCCATCGATGATCTGGATGCGGCGGCATGGAAGGCCCTGAACATGCGCACCCGCTACTACACCACCAAGCTGCATGTGGGTGCATTTTACCTGCCGGCATTTCTGGAACAGATGCTGGAAGAAGTGGAATAATCGTTTCAAAATAAAGGAGATATCACAATGAGCAAAGTTCTGATCATCGGCTGCGGCGGCGTGGCCTCCGTTGCCATCCACAAGTGCTGTCAGGTGCCCGAGGTGTTCACCGAGATCTGCATCGCCAGCCGTACCAAGTCCAAGTGCGACAAGCTGGCCGCAGAGCTGGCTCCCAAGACCGCCACCAAGATCACCACCGCACAGGTGGACGCCGACAAGGTGGAAGAGGTCATTGCCCTCATCAAGGCGTATCAGCCCGACCTCGTAATGAACATCGCCCTGCCCTATCAGGACCTGACCATCATGGACGCCTGCCTTGCCTGCGGCGTCAACTACATGGATACCGCCAACTACGAGCCGGAGAACACCGACGACCCCCAGTGGCGCGCCATCTACGAGAAGCGCTGCAAGGAGGCCGGTTTCTCTGCCTACTTTGATTACAGCTGGCAGTGGGCCTACGCCAAGAAGTTCGAGGAAGCCGGCCTGACCGCCCTGCTGGGCAGCGGCTTCGACCCGGGCGTCACCCAGGCCTACTGCGCCTACGCCAAGAAGCACGAGTTCGATACCATTGACACCATCGACATTCTGGACTGCAACGGCGGCGACCACGGCTATGCCTTTGCCACCAACTTCAACCCCGAGATCAACCTGCGCGAGGTGTCTGCTCCCGGCAGCTACTGGGAGAACGGCCACTGGGTGGAGATCCCGGCCATGAGCATCAAGCGGGAGTACAACTTCGATCAGGTGGGCGATAAGGATATGTACCTGCTGCACCACGAGGAGATCGAGTCCCTTGCAAAGAATATCCCGGAGGCAAAGCGCATCCGCTTCTTCATGACCTTCGGCCAGAGCTATCTGGACCACATGCGCTGTCTGGAGGATGTGGGCATGCTGTCCACCACCCCGGTCAACTTCAATGGTCAGGAGATCGTGCCCATCCAGTTCCTGAAAGCGCTCCTGCCGGACCCCGCCAGCCTCGGCCCCCGCACCAAGGGCAAGACCAACATCGGCTGCATCTTCACCGGCAAAAAGGACGGCAAGGAAAAGACCTACTACATCTACAACGTCTGCGACCATCAGGAGTGCTACAAGGAGGTGGGCAGTCAGGCCATCAGCTACACCACCGGCGTGCCTGCCATGTGCGGCGCACTGATGCTGCTCACCGGCAAGTGGACCACCAAGGGCGTGCACACCGTGGAAGAGTTTGATCCGGACCCGTATCTGGACGCTCTGGACAAGTACGGCCTGCCCCGTTCCGAGAGCCACAGCCCGGCTCTGGTGGACTGATGCAGGTGCACGACAGCCGCCCGCCCTTTGCGGGCCTTGCAAATCTGACGGACAAAGCACTGGCCTCTCTGCCCACGCCCTGCTATCTGCTGGACGAAGCACAGCTGCGCCGCAACGGCGAAATTCTGCTGGGGGTGCAGCAGCGCACCGGCTGCCGCATCCTGCTGGCGCAGAAGGCATTCTCCAACTTTGATCTCTACCCGGTGCTGGCGCCCTATCTGGCAGGCACCGAAGCCAGCGGCCTGTACGAGAGCCGCCTTGGCCGGGAGGAGCTGCCGGAGAAGGAGAACCATGTGTTCTGCGCGGCCTACCGGGCGGACGAGTTCCCGGAGCTGCTGCAGTACGCCGACCACATCGTGTTCAACTCGCCCAGCCAGCTGGCAAAGTTCGGCCCGGCGGCAAAGGCGGCAGGCAAAAGCGTGGGCCTGCGCATCAATCCGCAGCGCTCCACGCAGGACGGCCATGAGATCTACGACCCCTGCGCCCCGGGCAGCCGCCTTGGCACCACCCGCGCCCAGTGGGATGCCGCCCTGCAGCAGCATCCGGAGCTGCCCGCCCTGCTGGACGGCCTGCACTTTCACACCCTGTGCGAGCAGAACGCCGATGCACTGGCCGAGACGCTCCCGGCGGTGGAAGCCGCCTTCGGCGACCTTCTGCCCCGCATGAAGTGGCTCAATTTCGGCGGCGGGCACCACATCACCCGCCCGGATTATGACCTGTCCCTGCTGGAAAAATGCATCACCGGGATGCAGGCAAAATACGGCGTGCAGGTGTATCTGGAACCGGGCGAGGCATGGGCGCTGAACGCGGGCTATCTCGTCACCACGGTGCTGGACACTTTGCAAAACGGCGACACCAGCCTTGCCATTCTGGATCTGTCTGCCGCCTGCCACACGCCGGACGTCATCGAGATGCCCTACCGCCCGCCGCTGCTGGACGCGGGCGAACCGGGGGAGAAGCCCTGCACCGTCCGTCTGGGCGGGCCCACCTGCCTTGCGGGAGATGTGATCGGCGATTACAGCTTTGCCGCCCCCCTCACCGAGGGGCAGCGGCTCATCTTTGGCGATATGGCCATCTATTCCACCTGCAAGAACAACACCTTCAACGGGATGCCCCTGCCGGACATCTGGCAGCTGTGCGCGGATGGGACGCTCCGGCGTCTGGCGCACTTTGGCTACGGGGATTTCAAGTACCGTCTGGGGAGCCGTGGCGGCAGCGCCCAGCCCACAACATCCGTCCAAATTTAAGCGGGCTGTCTCTGCCGCAAAAACAGGGCTCCGTCTCCGGTTTCTGGCAGGAAATGTCAGACGGCAAAGATTCTTTGCGAAGTCCGGTCGAAACATCTCAAAAGCGCAACAAATAATACCTGCTTTCGTTGATTTCTACGAAATGTCTCGGGAAAGTTTGGCGATGCTCCCGATTGACAAAACCGTCGGCGGTTGGATATAATTAGGGCAGAAAGACCCCCGTGACACAAAGGGGGACACCCCCCAAAAAAGAAACATATCCACAAAATCATCAGACTGGAGGGATACCCTATGAAGAAGCTTTCCAAGATCATTGCCCTGCTTTTGGCAGGTGCGCTGACCATGCTCCTGTTCACCGCCTGTGGCGGCGGTGGCGGCAACGATGCAGCCACCGCGGAGTTTGAAGCCAAGGTCGAGCAGGCCTATATGGCAGAACTGAATAAGACTTTTGGTGAGTTCGAAAACGATGCCGCCATTAAGAAGTTGGCTGTCGATCATATTGGAAAAATGGCCGGCAAAGAAACTCTGAGCTATACAGAACTTTGGGCGAAAGAATATCCGACTGAAACGACCCAGAATCAGGTAATGATTTGTTACGACTCGGAGCAGAGCACCTTCAATGCGTGTGTGAAGTTCTGCTATGAGGCGGATAAGGCAGAAATGATCACGCCGGACAAGACGAACATTAATGACCTGAAGCATGCTTTGGAAGCTCTTCAGCTTAAGGCACTGCTAACTGGTAAGAAAGCCGATCTTACCGCGCTGGGCGTTGGCGCAAAGACCATCAACGGCAAGACCTATGTTGCTATCGGCTTTAGAGTGAATACACAGTAATTGAATCACATCCCGCCCCGGAGAGCACCCGCCCTCCGGGGCTTTTTTTCGCCTTTTTGTGACAAACCCCGCCTGCTGTGGTACAATAAAAAGGTATCGAACCAAGACAGAAAGGACGTTTCCATGCAGCTGTTTGAACTGGTGTCCCCGCGGCTGTTCCGCCCGCTGGCGGGGCCGAACCGGGCGTTTTATGCCGAATTGCTGCTTCTGCTCTGGGAGGAATGCCGCCATACGGCGGACTACAGCATCTCCCGGGCAGAGGCGGTGAGCCGTGCCGAAGATTACTTTGCCGCGCTGGCAAAGCCCCTTGCGCTGGACGCGGACGGTGCGGGCGATGAGGACGAGCAGCCCACCCGCGACCCCCACACGCTGGCGGTGGGCTTTCTGCTGCGGCTGCGCCGCACCGGCTGGCTGGAAGAGACCCCCGGCAGCTATGAGGGTGAAGCGTCCCTTGCCTTTGTGCCGGAGGTGGCCCCGCTGCTGGAAGCGCTGGAAGAGATCCTGAACCCCCGCGTAGTCACCTACACCGGCAAGCTGTACAAGGCGTGGCAGCTGCTGGGCAGCATCGGGCAGGAAAAAAGCCCCTATGAGAACGTTCTGCGGGAGGTGGACGCAGACCTTGACGCCCTGAACCGTTCCCTCCGGGCACTCAACGCCTCCATCGGCCACTACATCGACCGTCTCACCCGCAACCGCACCCCGCAGGAGGTGCTGGAACTGTTCGACCAGTACGAGGAAAAGGTGGTGGCGGCGGCCTATCATCGCTTCAAGACCAGCGACAACCTGTTCAACTACCGCGCCTATCTGGAAGAGGAGCTGGACGACTGCGAGGAAAACCAGCTGCCCCGGCTGGCGCTGGACTACGCCCGGGTGGAGCGCTGCGCCCCAAACGAGGCTGCGCCCCGGGTGAAAGCCCTGCTGCAGAAGCAGCGGGACGCGCTGGAAGAGATGAGCCTGCTCATGCGCCAGATCGACGCCAGCCACATCCGCTACCGCAAGCGGGCCGTGCAGCGGGCACAGTTCCTGCTGCTGAGCGACCGCTCGTCGCAGGGCAGCGTCACCGCCCTGCTGCGCCGCTACGCCGAGGACATCCGCACCCCGGAGCAGCTGTTTGAGCCGGACGACGGCCCGGTGGCAAAGCGGCTGCACCTGTACCCGGCGGCAGTGTTCGGGGAGAAATTCCTCTATCCGCCCGCCGCCCAGCGCACCGCCGAGCCGCTGGCTCCTGTACGCACCGAAGCCTTTGACCCGGAACAGCTGCGCAGAGAACAGCAGCTGCTGCTGGACTACGCCCGCCTTGCCGTCACCGAGGAGAACGTGGCCCTGCTGGCCCGGCAGGCCCTTGCCGCCCGCCCGCAGGTGAACGCGTCGGCGCTGGCAGAGGAATACCCGGGCGATTTTGCCCGCATCATCGGCCTGCACACCTACTCGCAGTCGCCGCACCGGGACTACGATATTCAGCTCACCGGCAATTGGGTGGAGCGCGGCGGCTTCCGCTTTGAGGACTTTGTCCTCACCCGCCGCAGGGAGGAAGAAAATGGCAACCATTAACATGCTGGAAGAAACCGCAAACTACCTGCTGAACCACTGCTTTCTGCTGGGCAGCGTGGAGGATCAGCGGTCGAAATATCTCTACGTGCAGGACCATCTGGACGAGGTCCGCGCTGTGTTCGCGCCGCTGGGCTATTCGGTGCTGCTGTACCCGGCACCCCTGCAGGCGGCGGCTCTGGTCAACGGCCACGAGGGCAGTCAGGCACGGCTGCTGAAATATGAGAGCATCCTGCTTTTGGTATTGCGGCTCTTGTACCTGCAAAAGCGCGAGAGCCTTGCCGTCAATGCAGACGAGGTGCTGGTGACGGTGGAAGAGGTGCAGACCGAGCTGCAGAAGATGAACCTGCCCCGCCGTCTGGACCAGAAAACGCTGGAAAACCTGATGCGCACCCTGCGCCGGTACAATCTGGCGCGGCCTGTGGGCCGGCTTTCCGGGCTGGACAGCCGCATTGAAGTGTTTCCCACCGTGCTGCTGGCCCTGCCGGACGCCGACCTTGCGGATGCCGCCGCCGAGAGCGGCCGCACCCGCACAGAGCTTGGCTTATACGAACGTGCAGACGAAGCAGGGGAGGGTGAAGAATGATCGAACTCAAGCGACTGAAACTCATCAACTGGCACAACTTTGAAAACGTCACCTTTGACTGCGCCCGCCTGACCTATATGATCGGCGTCAACGCCGTGGGCAAGACCACCATTCTGGACGCCATCCGCTACTGCCTGACCACCAATCGCAATTTCAATGCGCTGGGCAATAAAAAGAGCGGACGCACCCTGCAGGGCTCTGTCCACGCCAAGCAGCGCGGCGAGAACGCCTACCGCCGCCCGGGCCATACCGTGGCCTATATCGGGGCCGAGTTCTGGGACAGCGTCAAGCGCACCCCCTTTGTCATCGCGGTGCGGGTGGAGTCCGAAGGCCCCATGCAGGAGCTGCACCCCGGCGACCAGACATGGTATCTTTCGGAGGACGGCTGCACGCTGGAACAGCTGCCCTTCATCGACCCCAAGACCGGTGCACCCAGCGCAAAGGAGGACTTCAAGCCCGCAACGGGCCGTCTCTCCTACACCCGCAGCCCCAGCGAAGCGCGGGACCGCATCTGCCGTGCGCTGGGCATCGGGCGGGCGTCCAGCCCGCTGGGCAAAAAGTTCAACGAGGTGTTCCAGATGGGCACCAGCATGGACGAGATCCCCAACTTCCGGGAGTTTTTGTACCAGTACATCCTGCCCCAGCCGGAGCTGGATCTGGACGCGCTGCAGGGTGACCGGCTGGAGCTGGAAAATCTGCACGCCGTGCTGGCCGAGGCCCAGACCCGCGCCAACGCGCTGGAAGAGATCGTGAACTTTGGCCGCGAAGCTGCCGAAAAGCAGACCCAGACCCTTGTGAACCGGGGCGCGGCGCTGCTGGCCCGCGCCGCTGCCGACGGCGGCGAACAGACGGTCTGGCAGGAGCATCTGGATGCGGGCCGCCGCCAGCTGGAACAGCTGAACGCCCGCTATGCGGACGCCAAAAACACCGAAGCGGAAGCCCGCCGGGCCTATCTTTCTGCCCACGGTGCCGCCAGCGCCAGCGGCGAGGGCCGGGCACTGGACGCCCTGACCGAGGAGCTTTCCCGCCGCAAAACGGCGCGGGACACCGCCGCACGCAAAGCCGAAAAGGCAGAAAGCGCCCTTACCCGCACCCAGAGCCTGCTGGCAGTGCTGCGCCGCAGCGGCTTTGCATCCGGCATCCGGGCCGAAACGCTCACCGCCGAGGAGCTGCCGCAGCTGACGGCGTGGCTCTCCGCGCAGGAAAAGCCGCTGGAAGAAGCCTATTTTGCCGCCCGCCAGAACACCGCCGCCCTGCACCGGGAGCAGACCGGCAAGCGTGCGGAGCTGGACGCCGTGTCCGGCGGCAAGTGGGTCTACCCCCACGACGATGCCGCCACCCGGGTGCGGGATGCGGTCAACGCCGAACTGAAGAGCCGGGGCATGCAGCCGGACGCGAAGATCTTCTGCGAGCTGCTGAACGTGGAGGATGAGAGCTGGCAGGACTGCGTGGAGGCCTGCCTTGGGGACCGCCGCTTTGATATCCTTGTGCCGCCCGCCCACTACGAAGCCGCCAAGAGCGCCTTCGTGGCCCTGAAGGACAAGGTGGGGCCTATCAGCCTGCTGGACACCCCGGGCATCCGCAAGGCCAACCGCCGCGCCGACAAATACGGCCCGGACAGCCTTGCCGCGCAGGTGAGCAGCGAAAACCCGCTGGCTGCACAGTATGCCCAGACCATTCTGGGCCGCATCGTCTGCTGCGACACCCCCGATACGCTGGAACAGCATCCGGACAGCGCCACCCGCGACCTTCTGCGCCACCATCCCTTCCGGCTGGAACGGCTGCGCACCCCGCAGCGCTATATCGGTCTGGACGCCCGCCGCGCCCGCGCCGGTGCGCTGGCGGCCGAGCTGGAAGCTCTGGGAGAAAGCGCCCGTGCTGCCGCCCAGACAGAACAGAACCTGAAAGCCGCCTATAACCAGTACCAGACCCTGCTGCGGGGCACGGCGCTGGATGAGCTGGCTGCTTTGTGGGACGCCCGTGCCGCCCTGACTGCTGCACAGAATGCTGTGACCGAGCAGGAAGCAAAGCTCACCGAGTGCCGTGAGAACCCGCTGCTGCAGCAGCTTTACAAGGAGGAAGAAGCCCGCGAAGCCGCGTGGGAGACTGCCCGCGCCGCCGTGGAGCAGGCGGGCGGCGACATCCGCGTGTGCGAAAAGCAGATCGCCTCCTGCGAAGCGGAGCAGAAAAAGGCAGGGGAAACGGCACAGCAGAGCGCCGATGCTGCCCGGAGCTTCTTTGCGGCGCATCCGCTGGTGGAGCCGCTGGCCCGCACCCGGATGCTGGCGCTGGCCCCGGCAGATAAGCCACGCGCCGCCGCACAGGCTGCGGAAAAGGCGCAGGCCAAGCTGGACGATGCGCTGGCCGTCTATCTGACCGGCACGCTGGAACCGGCCCAGAAGGCCTACAACGAGCACTATGTGTGCGATTATCCGCTGGGCCTTGCAGGGCTGGACCAGTACCGCGCCCAGCACGAGAGCCTTGTGCGCATCGATCTGGAACGCTATGCCGCCCGTCTGGAACAGGCCCAGCGGGACTGCAAGGACCGCTTCCGCAAGGATATCCTGTTCCGCATGAAGGACGATATCTTCAACGCCCGGCGGCAGTTCCGGGAGCTGAACAAGGTGATGGAGCAGCTGACCTACGGCGAGGAGGTCTACCGCTTTGAGCTGGAGCCCAGCCGCGACCCGCAGCTGGCGGCCTTCTATCAGGTCATCGTGGACAAGGGCAACCAGCAGATGACCGAGGGCGACTCGCTGGACAACCTTGCCGCCACCGCCGACCCGGCCTATGAGCGGCAGGTGGACGAGCTGATGGAAAAGATCATGGCGGACGTGGACGAGAACACCCGCGCCCGGCAGGAGGGCCGCACCGGCGGCGTGACCCTCTCGGACTATGTGGACTACCGCACCTATCTGGACTACGACATCAAGGTGACCAACCGGGTCACCGGCCAGCAGGCGTACCTGTCCCGGGTCAGCCGCGATTCCTCCGGCGGCGAGAATCAGGCCCCCTTCTATGTGGCCATCTGCGCGTCTCTGCTGCAAATTTATGAGAAGAGCGAGAACAGCATCCGCCTTGTGCTGCTGGACGAAGCCTTCAGCAAGATGACCAGCGACCGCATCCGCCCCATGATGGAGCTGTTCCGCCGCCTGCAGCTGCAGGTGCTGCTCATCTCCACCGTGGAAAAGAGCACCGCCATCCAGCCCTACTGCGACATCACCTATTCCATCGTCCGCCACGGCGACGCCAATGCTATTGCACCGTTTGTACGGCTGACAAAATAAAATAGCAAGAAAATGCACCTCGATGATTTGGAGATCGGGGTGCATTTTTTGCTGATAAATATCTTAATAATTATTTTACGGGAAAAGAATTGGCAACATCACTGACGCCGGTAATATAGTTCATATCAACGTTGTAGAATTTGGCAAGTTCAATCAGACATTCTACGGGAATCCGCACCTTACCTTTTTCGTAGTCGGAATAGGTGGTTTGCGCAACATGGATCGCATTGGCTACCTGAGTCTGGTTCAAATCGTGATCATCACGAAGAGCGCGGATACGGGTCGTATACAGCATGGTGATTGCCCCCTTTGTAAAAAAGTCTACAAAGTATTGGGCAACATCTTGATTTTTAACGGAAATACCGTTAATATAGATGCATAAGGACCGCATGAATAAAATTTTGTGCGGAAAAATCAAGTTGGAGGAAGAATTATGCGTAGAACAAAAATCGGTTTATTTCTTGTGATGTGTGTGGCAGTGCTGTCAATGCTTACTGCATGCGGCGGCGGTTCTATGAGCAATGTTGACCCGGCACAGGCAGAAAAAACGGTCCTCTCTACCGTGAACAAAGCACTTGGAACAGAGTTTGCAAATGAGGAAAGCCTGCGGAATAAGGCAAATGTTGTTTGGGAAAAGGTCGATCAAACTGGAAGAATCAGTTTGAATTATACGATGTTTGCCCCGGAAGAAGGCGCGAACGGTGAGAAGTGGATGGTCCGGCCGATGATCGACAGTGATAGCTTTGATTCGGACGCGATGTTCCGGATGGTTGCGATCACGGCGGAACAACTGAAAAATTTTGAGAATCCTTCGGCAGAATTGCTGGCACGGGTGAAACGAGATGTGGAAGTAACTGCACCCGGCTATAAGTTGAACGCAGTCTGCGTTACAGCAAAAAATATTGGGGGCAGTGTATATATCGTCTATGTGACGGAAATGATACAAAAGTAAACAATATAGGATGCGGCGGGCAAATGTCCGCTGCTCAACAAAAGAACACCCGCTGCGGATGCAGCGGGTGTTCTCTTTTTGTCATGCTTTACCGCAAGGGCAGCACATCCTCATCTTCATTGATCTCTTCCATGGTGCCATCGGCAAAGTACCAGCCTTTGCCGTACAGCGCCTCGCTGCCGTCGGCGCACAGGACATACGAGCCGTCCGGCAAAGCGAGAAAATGCCGCTTTTTGCTGTCGGCAAGGGCGATATCCTCCACCTTCTGTCCGTCCAGCACATGATCCCGGATGAACTGGTAGTGGGGCAGGATGCGGGTCTCGGTCAGGCCAAGGCCGTTCATCCAGCGGGAGTAATGAGGGTCGGCGGCTTCGCCCGGTTCCTCGGGTGCGGCGTACACGATGTGGGCGGCGTTCATGCTGCCGGCACTCACGCCCATCACAATGCCGTGGTAACCGTGGAAAAGCCCCGGCAGGCCCAGCTGAGCAAAAAAGTGGTTCTGGGTGGGCACATGCCCGCCGCACAGCATCACAAAGCCGCTCTGGGACAGAAGAGAACCGATCTCCTCGGCGTTGCGGGCGTCGCAGGGAATGAGCGCCGTCAGGGGCAGGTGGGCATTCGCAAAGCTCTGGGCAAACACCCGGCACATCTCGTCGTTCTGCGCGTAGGCGTGGGGGTCTGCCGCAATGGCAAGGCCCAGCACGGCGTGGTCCGGCCAGACGGCCCGCAGGTTTGCCACAAAGTGGTTGCGCGTGTCCAGCACCGGAATATCCGGCCCCGGCTCAAAGGGGCAGCCGCTGGGGCTGCTGGTCAAAAACAATGTCATAATGATCCCTCGTAAAACAGTGAATAAAAAGCTGTGTCCATTCTAACACGATTTGCCCTGCAGCGGCAGAGCCAGAATCACCAAAAAAATCCCCTGCTTTTCGCCGTTTCGCAGAAAGCAGGGGATTTTTAGAAGAAATTAAAGTTCAGTAAACATAGCCTTTGGCGGTATAATCGCTCAGATTGACACGGAAAACTGTCCAGCCATCCGCATTGCGATACATACCGGGTGCAATCTCGGTGTAAGAAGGATCTCTGCCGTTTGCAATCAAAGCCATTTTATTATATTCACTTGCATTGCCGATAACAGTAATAGAGCCAAGTACAGAGTAGGCTTTCTTAACACGAACCTGTTTCAAGTTGAGATTTACGGTAGTGTAGTCCAGCCAGTACTGAATCTTACTGTCATCAGTATAGCTGATAGAAGCAAGTTCATCATCTGTATAGATGCCCTTTACGCAAACGATAACTTCGTTTGTCTGAGTATTGGAATCAAATGTCATTAAAAGTTTTTCAAGGTTGGCGTAGTAGCGCTCAGGTGTTTCCACAATAGAAGCCGCTTTTGCCGCACGGGCAGCATTGACCTGTGTTTTAGTAGTGGAGTATCCTTTGGCGGCATAATCAGAAAGGTCAATGCGGACGTTGTAATTGAGAGAGTCTTTGATAAAGCCGTTTCCTAAAATGCTGATGCCGGAACCACCCGAAAAGTTTTTAACAGCAGTTGTATAGTTGAGTTTGGCAAGACCTTCGTTGAAATGTCCGCCAACGGGTAGCAAATCATAGGAATAGCCGGTTTTACTGTGGCCGTTCTGGTCGGTCACAACATACTCGATATAAAGACAAGGACCATATGTAGTACCCTGAGCAACTCTTGCATCAAACTCGCTTTGAACCCAGTAATCTGTGTCACAAAAACCAATGGCACCGGTCAAGGTAACTTCGGCGGCATTGCCGTTATCATTTGCAACATTGCTGAAAAACTGGTTTAGAGAAGAATAATACAGCTGTCCACGTGCAAGAACTTCCGCATCGGTAAATGCATAGGTGGGTTCTTCAGCGAATACATGTAACGGAAGCATAAGCAGTGCCAGCAGTAACGAGACCAGAAATTTTCTGCGTTTCATATAAAACCTCCTTGCGAACAAAGCCCAAAAACATTATCTTGATTAAGTATAATATGGTCTTATGCGGGCTTCAATGGAGATGATAGACAAAAATAAACGCAGAAATTCGTTTATTTGTCGAATTTCTGCGGTTACGTTTAATGGAAAGAATATAGATGAACTGCTTACACCTTTCGGTAATGGAACACCTTGTCCTTGGTGAGGAGCATGGCGGCGCTCACGGCCAGAGCCGCCAGCTCGGCGGCGGTGACGGCCAGCCAGATGCCGTCGATGCCCAGCAGCATCGGCAGCAGGAGAATGGCGATCACCTGAAACGCCAGCGTGCGCAAAAAAGAGATCAGTGCGCTGGTCACGCCGTCGCCCAGCGCCGTGAAGAAGGAGGACGCGTACACGTTGAAGCCCATGATGAGGAAGCTCAGCGCATACAGCCGGAAGGCCCGGCTGGTCAGAGCCAGCAGCTCCGCGTCGTAGCCCACGAAAACGCGCGCCACACAGGGGATGATGAACATGGAAGCCAGCGTCAGGGTCACAGCCACCACGGCGATGAGCCGCAGGCTCTTGCGGTAGAGATTGTGCACCTCGGCGTGGTTGCGGGCACCGTAGTGGAAGCTGACGATGGGCGCACTGCCTACGGCATAGCCCACGAACACCGCCACGAACAGGAAGGCTGCGTACATGATGACGCCGTAGGCGGCCACGCCGTTCTCACCGGCCAGACGCAGCAGCTGGAAGTTATACAGGATATTGACCAGCGACATGGAAAGGTTGGTCATCAGCTCGGAAGAGCCGTTGATGCAGGCGTCCCGCAGCACGCCGCCATAAACTTTCGTCTGGCACAGGTGCAGGCGGCTGGTGTTGCTGCGGTCGATGAAGTAGAACACCGGCAGCACGCCGCCCACCAGCTGGCTGATAAAGGTGGCAATGGCAGCGCCCTCCACGCCCCAGCCCCAGACGCCCACCATCAGCACATCCAGCACCATGTTGGTGCAGCCTGCGCCCACGGTGAACCAGAAGCCGAGGTGCGGCTTTTCGGCGGTGACAAAAAAGCTCTGGAACATATTCTGCAGCGCAAAGGTGGGCAGGGACACCATCAGGATGCGTCCGTAGCGCACCGCGTAGTCCAAAAGCTCTCCCTTTGCACCCAGCAGCACGGCAATGGGCCGCAGGAACACAATGCCCAGCACCGCCAGCACACTGACCGAGACCAGAGCCGCCAGCAGGAACAGGGTGAAATAGCGGTCGGCCTTTTTCTGGTCGCCCTCGCCCAGCGTGATGCCCACGATGGCACTGCCGCCGGTGCCCAGCATAAAGCCGATGGTGCCCAGCAACATGGGCAGCGGCATGATGAGGTTGACCGCCGCAAAGGCCGTCTTGCCCACAAAGTTGGAGACACACAGGCCGTCCACGATGCCGTAGATGGAGGTGAACAGCATGGTGCCGATACAGGGCAGCACGAACCGCAAAAGGCGGGGATAGGTAAAGTGATCGGAAAGCTGGATCCGCTGCTTGGACATGGCGTCCTCCTTTCTGCACAAGGTGCAAAAACGGGCCGGATAAATGTCCGCGAGTGCACGCCCTGCCTCGATCTGCTTCGTCACTACGGCAACGAAACCTCCGGCGGGGCGCTGTCTGCACGGCATCTTATCCGGCCCGTTTCAAATTACGTTGAAAACGGTCCTCCAATGAACCGAAAAAGAGTATATCAGAATTTATTTTTGTTGTCAAGGCAGAAAAACCAAAAAAATCGGCATTCGGGGCCAAAATTCATAAACTGTCTCTTCCCAACGTTTATCAAACCTGTTAGAATGATAAAAGTTTTTTTATGGATCCGGAAAGGAGAACTCCTGTTTTGATGAAACGTTTTTATACCGCCATCGTGCGCCGCCGCAGGCTGGTGCTGGCGGTGTTTGCACTGGCGGCTGTGCTGAGCATGGCTGCCACAAGCCGGGTGCAGGTGGATTATGATATCAACGACTACCTGCCGCCGGAATCCCCCTCCACCACCGCCATCGAGGTGATGAACGGTGCTTTCACCGGCGGCATCCCCAACATGCGGGTCATGGTGCGGGATGTGACAGTGCCGCAGGCGCTGGAATACAAGGAAAAGCTTGCCGCCATCGACGGAGTGTCCTCCGTTGCATGGCTGGACGACAGTCTGGATGTGACGGTGCCTTTGCAGATGCAGGACACCGCCACGGTGGAGAGCTATTATAAGGATGGCTGCGCCCTGTTCACCGTGACAGTGGAGGACGAGAAGCGTCTGGAAGCTGTGGCTGCCGTGCGGGAGCTGATCGGGGAGGGCAACGCGCTGGAGGGCGCGGCGGTCTCCACTGCCGTTGCCACCAACTCCACCGTGACCGAGGTGGCAAAGATCGCCGCCATCGCGGTGGTGTATGTGCTGTTCATCCTGATCCTGACCACCGATTCCTGGGCAGAGCCGCTGCTGGTGCTGACGGGTCTGGGGGCGGCCATCCTGCTCAACAACGGCACGAACCTCATCTTTGGCACCATCTCCTTTGTCACCAATGCGGCGGGCAGCATCCTGCAGCTGGCGGTTTCGCTGGACTACTCGGTGTTCCTGATCCACCGTTTTGCGGAGTGCCGGGCCGAAAACCCCGGTGCCAGCCCGGAGGACTGCATGGTGGACGCCCTGTGCAGATCCACCGGCTCCATCCTGTCCAGCGGCCTGACCACCGTCATCGGCTTTCTGGCACTGGTGCTCATGCAGTTCCAGATCGGCCCGGATCTGGGCCTTGCGCTGGCAAAGGGCGTGGTGCTGAGCCTTGTCACCGTGTTCACCTTCATGCCTGCGCTGACGCTGGCTTGCTACAAGTGGATGGATAAGACCCACCACAGGCCCCTGCTGCCCGGCTTTGACAAGTTCGGCCGCTTTGTGGCCCGCATCATGCTGCCCATGGCACTGGTACTGGTCATCCTGATGGTGCCCAGCTATCTGGCCTCCAACTCGAACCAGTATTACTACGGTGCCGCCCACATGTTTGGCGAGAATACCCGTCTGGGTGCGGACACCGCCGCCATCGAGGAGACCTTTGGCCGCAGCGACACCTACGTTGTACTGGTGCCGGAGGGCGACACCGCCACGCAGCAAAAGCTTTCGGATGCACTGCACGCCATCCCGGAGGTGACCGGCATCCTTTCTTATGTGGACAACGCAGGCGCGTCCATCCCGCCGGAGTTCGTGCCCGGGGATACGCTGGGGCTGCTGGTCTCCGGCGGCTACACCCGCATGGTGCTGACCGTGGACGCCGACACCGAGGGTGATGGGGCCTTTGCGCTGGTGGAGCGGGTGCGCGCCACGGTGCAGCAATATTACCCGGACAATTATTATCTGGCCGGTCAGGGCGTGAGCACCTATGACCTGATGGACACCATCACGGCCGACATGGTCAAGGTGAACCTGCTGGCCATCGGCGCGGTGTTCCTGATCCTGCTCCTCATGAAGCGCCAGCTGCTGCTGCCGGTGATCCTGGTGCTCAGCATTGAGACTGCCATCTGGATCAATCTGGCCATCCCGTACTTCCGGGGCCAGTACGTGTTTTACATTGCCTACCTCATCATCAGCTCGGTGCAGCTGGGCGCTACGGTGGATTACGCCATCCTCTTCTCCGACCGCTATCAGGAGTTCCGGGAGACGCTGGGCCGCAAAGAAGCCGTTGCGGCCACGGTGTCCGCCGTGACCACCTCGGTCAGCACCACCGGCAGCGCCATGGCGGTGGTGGGCTTTTTGATGGGAGCCATTTCCACAAACCAGCTGCTGGGCCAGCTGGGCAATTTTCTGGGCGTGGGCAGTCTGGTGTCGCTGGCCATCGTGCTTTCGGCACTGCCGGGCTTTTTGTATCTGGCCGACCCGCTCATTATAAAAAAGAAAAAACAGCCGAAGGAGGCTTGACCGAGATGAAACATCGATTTGTGCGCCGGGTGTCGGCGCTGGCGCTGGCAGGCTGCCTGCTGGCGGGCAGCAGTCTGCCGGCTTTTGCAGCAGCCTCCGCTGCCAAGGAAGAGGTCATTTATGCAAACCTTACGGCCTCCGGTGCTGTGACCGGCGTGTACGCCGTGAACAGCTTTTCCGTGCAGGCGGGGGATACCGTTGCGGACCACGGCAGTTACACTGCCGTGCGCAACATGACCACGAGCGATGCCGTGGAGCAGAGCGGCGATACGGTCACGGTGCATGTGACCGAGGACGGCAAGCTCTATTATGAGGGCACTATGGACGCCGCCACGGCCCTGCCGTGGGTGGTAAAGCTGACCTATACGCTGGACGGGGCAGAGATCAGCCCCGACGAGCTGGGCGGCAAAAGCGGTGCGCTTTCCATCCGGCTGCAGGTGAGCCGCAACCCGGACTGCACCGGCAGCTTTTTTGACGACTACGCGCTGCAGGTGACCATGAGTCTGGACACCGGCCTTGCCCGGAACATCAGCGCGCCGGGCGCTACGGTGGCGAACGTGGGCAGCAAAAAGCAGCTCTCCTACATCCTGCTGCCGGGCGCGGACAGCGACGTGACCGTCACCGCCGATGTGACGGATTTTGCCATGGACGCCGTTTCCCTGAACGGCGTGCGGCTGAACCTGAACCTCGACCTCGGGGATATGGACCTGACCGGGATGCTGGAACAGCTGCAGAGCGGTTCCGTGCAGCTGGACGATGGTGCCAACGCGCTGGCAGACGGCATTGCGCAGGTGCAGGCGGGCATCGACACCCTGAACGGCAATTCTGCCGCTCTGACCGGCGGCTCAGCCCGGGTGCGCGGGGCCCTCACCCAGATGCAGACCGCGCTGAACGGTATCTCGGCCTCCACCGACGAGCTGAACACCCTGCTGGATGCCTCCACCCAGATCCGGGACGGCATTGCCCGGCTGGATGAGGGCGCGGCACAGCTGGAGCAGCAGGTGAGCTTTGAAGCCTACAAGGCCATCCTCAAAGAAAACGGCCTTGATCTGGATGTGGTGAAGGAGGGCAACGCCAAGGCCATCCGGCAGCTGCAGGGCATGGTGTGGATGATGCCCCAGCTCAAGGATGTGATCCTGCTTTTGCAGGGCTCCACCGCCAACATCGACGCCATGCAGACCTATCTCGACACCGTGAACGGCGGCATTGCCCAGCTGCACGAGGGCAGCAGCACCCTGAACGGCAGCTACGGCGAGTTTGACGCCGGGGTGCGGCAGCTGGCCGGTGTACTGACCGGGATGCTGGGCAATCTCTCGGTGCTCACCGACGGCGTGAACCAGCTTGCCGCCCAGTATGTCCAGCTGGACAACGGCCTGAACGCCTACACCGACGGCGTGGCCCAGCTGAAAGCGGGCGTTGCGCAGCTGGCTGAGGGGGCGTCTCAGCTGACCGGCGGCACCGGCGAGCTGCGCAGCAGCGTTTCCGGCATCGACATGGGTGCCCGGCTGGACAGCCTGCTGAACAGTCTTTCCGGCGGCGGGGAGGTGCAGAGCTTCACCTCGGCAGAGAACACCGAGGTGAGCGCGGTGCAGTTTGCGTTGCAGACCACTGCCATCACAGCCCCGGCCCCGGCAGCCCAGCCGGAACCGGCGGCTGTGACCCTGACCTTCTGGCAGAAGCTGCTCAAGCTGTTTGGGCTGTATAAAGGATAAGACATAAAAAGAAAGAATCTGCAATTGTGATGCCCGAAGTTCAGGCTGACAGTTGCAGATTCTTTTTTGTTGACGGGCTCGCCCTCTCAGTCTCACATTTGTTCGACAGCTCTCCCAAAGGGAGAGCCCTTGGCAGAACCAGAAAGTTGACCGTAATGCCAAAGCCTCTCACTTTGGGAGAGGTGGCACGCCGCAAGGCGTGACGGAGAGGGCGAGCCCGTGCAAGATTTTGAAGAAACTTTATTCAAAATGATATTCCACCAGTTCGCAGTTTCTGATGCCCGCAGCTGCGTATTCCTCGTTGGTCATGTCGCAGAAATAGGACTGTACCACCCGGGCGATGCCGTTGTGGGCCACCAGCAGATAGGTCTTGCCGGTGTCGGCCTTCAGCTCGTCCAGCAGGTTGTAGATGCGCTGCGCCAACTGCAACATACTCTCGCCGCCGTCGTAGCGGTCAGCAAAATAAGTCTTGGAGAGGTGAAATTTTGCGCCGTTGCGGGGCGTGCCCTCGTACTTGCCGAAGCACTGCTCCCGCAGGCGCGGCTCACACCGGGCGGGCAGACCTGTGGCCTCAGCAATGGCCATGGCGGTGTCGGCGGCGCGGGACAGGGGAGAGTACAGGATCTCATCGATGTGCACCCCGCTGGCCTTGACGGCTTCGCCCAGCTCCCGGGCCTGCTGGCGGCCCCGCTCGGTGAGGGGGCTGTCGGTCATGCCGCAGATCTTGTTCTCAACGTTCCAGACGGTCTCTCCGTGGCGGGTAAAATACAGCTTGTGCATGGCAGCTCCTTACTCGGACTCTTCGTCGGTGCGCAGTTCGTCCCGGATCGTATCACAGAGATCCGTGATGTCACTTGTCAGATGGTCAGTGGTCAGCCGGTCCAGAAAGTCGTAAACGCGCTCGTCACCAAAAGCATGTCGCTCGTGGTTTTCGTTGAGGATATCGCCCCAGTCGCTGCCCAGAACGGTGCGGAATGTTTCCAGAGGGGAACAATGGACCAAAAGGAACAGGTTCCGCATGGCAAGGTGGAATACAAAGCTGGCGCTCAGGCCGGTGCCGAGCAGCTTTTTTGCGCAGCCGGATGGGAGACACTCCATGGCTTCGTCTGCAAAAGCCCGCTCCAGAAGGGCGGGGTCATAGGCGTTGGCCTCTTCCAGAAGAGCGGGGATCTCATCTTCCGGAAAGCCAAGAAAACGCAGAGCGTGATTCAGGTCCATAAAGTCCTCCTTACTTGCAGTAGCCCGCCTCGATCTCGCGGATGCGGGTGTAGAAAAAGTCGTTGGCGGGGGTGGGCATCCCGTACTTCCTGGCCCGCTGGCGCACCACACCGGCAAACTCCTCCACCTCGGTGGGGCGCTTTGCCAGCACATCCTGCCGCATGCTGGGCATGCCATCGGGGTTGAAGGTGGGCATCATGGCGTCGATGAACCTCACATCGTTGTCCGGCGGCAGGGGCACGCCCTCAAGGTTCGCCAGCCGGATGACCTCCTGCATGGCCGCGCGCATCATGTCCTGTGCCTCGCCGGGCTGGCGCAGGCCGCCGTAGGGCTGGTCGAAGGCGGCTGCGGCCTGATTCAGGCCGTCGTTCACCATCAGCTTGTTCCACTGCTTGTAAAGGATATCCCCGCAGGGCTCGTTGGCAATGCCGCACTCGTCCAGATAGTCGGCCACGGCCTGCACGCGGTCGGTCATTTCGCCGCTGCGCTCGCCAAACTGGATCTTGCCCGCCTGATTGAACACCAGCGTGCGCCCGGTGCGGGTGGCGTCCATGCCGATGGCAACGCTCCACAGGGTGTGGCCGGGATAGGCTGCATCAATGTGCTCCTCGCTGGTGATGCCGTTCAGCACGCTGAGGATGACGGTGTCCGGCCCTACGAACTTTGCAATGTCCTGAATGGCCTGTTCCAGCACCGTGGCCTTGACGGCCACCAGAAGCAGGTCTACCGGCCTGCCCTCGGCGGGGGTGACGTAAGAGAACTTGCATTCTTCGCCGTTACAGACGACCGGTTCGGCAGAGTAGCGGGCAATGCGGTCCTCATCGGCGATGACCTGCACGCCGGGCATTTTGCGGCCGAACAGGATACCCAGTGCGCCCAGGCCGATCAGGGCAGAGGTTTTGATCTTTTTCATGTGTTCCTCCTGTGTTTATGCCTTTTTCAGCGTTCCGTCTGCGGTCAGGACGACCATGCTGCCCTCGTCGATGCCAAGGCGGGTGAGCTCTTTGTCCGGGTAGGGCAGGGTGCGCCGGGCCCCGGCGGCATCGGCCAGCGTGACATCGCACAGCACCGGCTGACCGGCAGGCAGCTCCTCACAGCCGTACAGCTGTTCGTCAATGCGCAGAACGCGGTAGGTAGTCTCCATAGCAGCTAAACTCCTTTTTGTAAATACAGCATTTTTATTATAAAGCTCTGCGCGGGGCGCGTCAACCGCATTTGGCTTGACAGCCGGCCGCCCGGCTTGATAAAATAGGAATGATTTTTGGAACAGGGGGCAGTCACATGAATATTACGGAACTGCGTTATCTGGTGGCCATCCGCAAGTGGGGCTCGGTGAGCGCGGCGGCAAAGCAGCTGTATGCGGCCCAGCCCAATGTGAGCAAGGCGCTCAAGAATCTGGAAGAGGAATACGGCATCCGTATCTTTGAGCGCTCGTCCACCGGCATGATCCCCACCGAACAGGGACGGCATTTTATCCGGCAGGCAGAGCGGGTGCTGGACGAGGTGGACCGGCTGGATCTGGACGCCCGCAGCCGGCAGAGCAGCTGTGCGGAGCTGCGGGTGGTGCTGCCCCACGCCACCTACGCTTCCTACGCGACGGTGGATTTTTTGCAGCAGATGGCAGACAGCCAGCAGCTACGGGTGCATATCCGGGAATCCGGCTCCATGGAAGCGCTGGACCATGTGCTGCGGCGGGGCTACCATCTGGCGCTGCTGCGCTACGCGGAGGAGGACGAGGACTATTACCGCCGCTACTGCGACCGTCACGGCCTGCACCGGGAGCCGGTGATGGAATTTGAATACCGGCTGCTGACCAACCGCGAAGGCCCGCTGGCAAAGTGCGAGGTGACCGATATCACCCAGCTGAACAGCTATATGGAGGTCCTGCACGGTGATTTCCAGCTGCCCGGCGGCGAGGACAGCGGCCTGCGCTGGCATACGAACCCGAACCGCCGCATCCATGTGTACGAGCGGTGCAGCCAGTTCTCCATCCTGCAGAACCTGCCCAATGCCTATATGTGGGCGTCGCCCATGCCAAAGCGGGCGCTGGAGCAGTATCATCTGGTGCTCAGGAAGTGTCCGGCCCAGCGCCAGCGCATGAAGGATGTTCTGGTCTATCCGGACAGGGGGACCCTGCGCCCGGAGGAGCAGACCTTTGTGCAGCTGCTGCACAAGCAGGCGGCGCTGACTGTGAAATGACCGCCGAAACCGGTTAAGAACTGGCAAAACATCGGAATGCAGAAAAACCGGAAAGCAAAGGAATTTGGCCGACAGCCGCGGCGCTTTATGCGCTGCTGCTGTCTTTTTGTTGATAAACCGTACGAAAAAGAGACGAAGTATCGGCTAAAAATCTTTGCTGGTATATGGCCTTTGATATGCCCCTATACCAGAAGCATATTATCACTTTTATGAAAAATATGTTAACATAGACCCAGAAAGCTGGCCGGGATGGATGGAAAATATGGAAAATGCTTCCATCGTTCCGGCACAAAGAAAAAAGGAGGTTTCTGGTATGATCAGTTTCTTACTCTGTCTGGCGATCCTGATCGTGGGCTACTTTGTCTATGGTAAGATCGTGGACAACACCTTCGGCCCGGACGACCGCGAAACGCCTGCTGTGCGCATCAATGACGGTGTGGACTACGTTGTGATGCCCCAGTGGAAGCTGTTCCTCGTTCAGCTGCTGAATATCGCCGGCCTTGGCCCCATTTTTGGTGCCATGCAGGGCGCATTGTGGGGCCCGGTGGTCTTTTTGTGGATCACCTTCGGCACCATCTTTGCAGGCGGTGTGCACGACTACTTCTCCGGCATGATGAGTGAGCGCAACGACGGCGCTTCCATCGCTGAGATCACCGGCAAATACTTAGGCCCTGTGATGCAGAACGTTATGCGCGTGTTCTCGGTGGTGCTGCTCATCATGGTGGGCACTGTGTTCGCGGTAGGCCCCGCCGGCCTGATCGTGGAGCTGTGCCATCAGAGCGGTGCTTCCGGCGTGCTCACCTCGCTGCTGTTCTGGCTCATCATCATTCTGGTGTACTACTTTATCGCGACCTTTATCTCCATCGACGCGGTCATTGGCAAGATCTACCCCGTCTTCGGCATCTGCCTGATCATCATGGCCATCGGCGTCATCTTCGGCATCTTCACCAACCCTGCCTACACCATCCCGGAGATCTGGGATCATTTCGGCAGCATGCATCCGTCGGGCACCCCCATCTGGAGCTTCATGTTCATCACGGTGGCCTGCGGTGCGATCTCCGGTTTCCACTCCACCCAGTCGCCTCTGATGGCCCGCTGCATGAAGAGTGAGAAGCAGGGCCACTTCGTGTTCTACGGCGCAATGGTCTGCGAGGGCGTCATCGCTCTGATCTGGGCCGCTGCAGGCTGCAGCCTGTACGAAGTTACCGGCGGATTGAACACTGGTCTGGCACAGGCGCTGGCCATGGGCCAGTCCAAGGCCATTTATGATGTCTGCTCCAAGACCATGGGCGGTGTGGGCATCGCGCTGGCAATGGTCGGCGTTGTGGTGTGCCCCATCACCTCCGGCGATACCGCATTCCGCTCCGCACGTCTGACTCTGGCCGACTGGTTCAAGATCGATCAGGACAGCTACGCAAACCGCCTGAAGCTCTGCATCCCGGTTCTGGGTGTGGGCGCTTTCCTGGGCATCGGCAACGCACTGGGCTTCATCAACTACACCGTGATCTGGCGCTACTTCAGCTGGACCAACCAGACGCTGGCCATGATCGTTCTGTGGGCTGCATCCATGTACCTCTTTAAGGAAAAGAAGAACTACTGGATCACCGCTGTGCCTGCCACCTTCATGAGCGCGGTATCTTCCACCTACTTCATTCTGGCTCCCGAATGCCTGGGCGGCCTGCTGAACAGCAAGACCGCAGAGGGCGCCACCATTTACAACACCGCAGTGGCATACCCCATCGGTGTCATCTTTGCCATTGCAATGCTGGCGGTCTTCCTCCACGCAACGAAGAAGGCAGCCCAGAAGGCATGACACGATATATACAAACATATATACAAATGATCTGCTGAATAAGGCACCCTCCGCTGAAACGGCTCGGCGGAGGGTGCCTTGTATTTTGCGGCGATTCAGGCAGAAAAATCACGATTTGCGGAAAAAATCGAAAACGATTGAGCAACTTGCACAAAAACAGACTGAAAAGTTTGGCAGCAGCGGCTTTGACCGGTTCCGGGAAAAGGTCTTTGCCAGGGAATTAAGAAAATTTGACGTAAACGCGATAAAAATTCTTTGCAGGTATTCCGCAGGAGCATCTTGCTATATACTTTTTGATATGGGAACCATACCAGAAAAATATTAACTGCTTTATGAAAAAAGTGTTAACATGAAGCCAGAGATTGGTCAGAGCCGCGGCTGGGCACGCAAAATGCTGGCTGCGGTTTGAATCAAAAAGGAGGTTTCTGGTATGATTAGTTTCTTACTCTGTCTGGCGCTCTTGATCATCGGCTACTTTGTCTATGGCAAGATCGTTGACAACACGTTCGGACCGGACGACCGCGAAACTCCTGCTGTGCGCATCAACGACGGCGTTGACTACGTTGTGATGCCCCAGTGGAAGCTGTTCCTCGTCCAGCTGCTGAACATTGCAGGTCTGGGCCCCATCTTTGGTGCACTGCAGGGTGCTCTGTGGGGTCCCGTGGTGTTCCTGTGGATCACCTTCGGCACCATCTTTGCAGGTGGTGTGCATGACTACTTCTCCGGTATGATGAGCGAGCGCAACGATGGCGCATCCATCGCTGAGGTCACCGGCAGATACCTTGGACCTGTCATGCAGAACATCATGCGTGTGTTCTCTGTTGTGCTGCTGATCATGGTCGGTACCGTGTTCGCAGTGGGCCCTGCCGGCCTGATCGTTACCCTGTGCAAGAACAGCGGCATGTCCGGTCTGCTGACCACCACCCTGTTCTGGCTGATCATCATTCTGGTGTATTACTTCATCGCCACCTTTATCTCCATCGATGCCATCATCGGTAAGATCTACCCCGTGTTCGGCATCTGCCTGATCATCATGGCTGTGGGCGTTATCTTCGGCATCTTCACCAACCCCGCCTACACCATCCCCGAGATCTGGGCAAACTTCAACAACATGCATCCGTCGGGCACTCCCATCTGGAGCTTCATGTTCATCACCGTTGCCTGCGGCGCTATCTCCGGCTTCCACTCCACCCAGTCGCCTCTGATGGCTCGCTGCATGAAGAGTGAGAAGCAGGGCCACTTCGTGTTCTACGGCGCAATGGTCTGCGAGGGCGTCATCGCTCTGATCTGGGCCGCTGCCGGCTGCGCACTGTACACCATCACCGACGGTAAGATGGCTGGTCTGGCCGAGGCTCTGGCTGCCGGTCAGTCTGCTGCCATCTACGACGTGTGTGCAAAGACCATGGGCGGCGTTGGCATTGCTCTGGCAATGATCGGCGTTGTCATCTGCCCCATCACCTCTGGTGATACCGCATTCCGTTCTGCTCGTCTGACCCTGGCCGACTGGCTCAAGATCGATCAGGACAGCTACGCAAACCGCCTGAAGCTCTGTGTCCCCGTTCTGGGCGTTGGTGCTTTCCTGGGCATCGGCAACGCACTGGGCTTCATCAACTACACCGTGATCTGGCGCTACTTCAGCTGGACCAACCAGACGCTGGCTATGATCGTTCTGTGGGCTGCATCCATGTACCTGTTCAAGGAAAAGAAGAACTACTGGATCACCGCTGTGCCCGCTACCTTCATGAGCGCTGTGTCCTGCACCTACTTCGTGCTGGCACCTGAGTGCCTGGGCAAGATGATCAATACTTATGCAGACGGCAAGCTGGTCGCTTACAACACCGCCGTTGCATACCCCATCGGCATCATCTTTGCAATCGCAATGCTGGCACTCTTCATCCATGCCACCAAGAAGCACACCGCTTCCCAGAAGGCATAAGGACGTCTGCCGCATCGCATAAGCCTTAAACTCTGACACCCCCGCCGCTGTGCCTGCAGTGACGGGGGTGTTTTGACATAACAGACAAACCTTTTGTGCAAATCTTAGCAGCCGGAGGGGTTGCATTTTAAGGGCTGCGGTGCGAAAATAGAACCGGTGATCTTATTTGGAATGGCCGCAGCATCTGCGGCCGGACCGGAAACTAACAGTAAAGAAGGGAACTTCCATGATCTTCAAACCTGCACAGCTGGGTATGGCAAAGCTTGATCAACAGGAGCTGGTGGAGGACAAAAAGTCCTGCAAAAAGATCGGCCCCTGCGGCGTTGGCAAAAAGGCGCTGTACCTCAACAGCTTTTACATCGACCGCCGCTATTATCTGCCCTACGGCAGCATCAGCCGTGTGTTCAAGCGGGTGGCTATGAGCTCCGGCGGCTTTACCGGCAAGGGCATGTTTGCCTCCATGGCCTACCTTGTGGTAGAGTACGACGGCGGCAAGCAGAAGCAGTGCAACTTCAAGGACGAGCGCGACGTGGACAAGCTGCTGGAGGTGCTGGCCAAAGAGCAGCCGCAGATCCATCTGCTCAGCGCAGCCGGTGAGCAGATGCTGCAGAAGAAGGAAGCCGAAAAGGCCTCCCGCAAGCTGCCGGAAAGCGAACTGACCGACGAAGCCCGCCACAGCATCACGGTGCTGCGCAGGGCAAAGGAATATCTGGAAGCAAAGCCTGCCCTCTCCGATGAGCTCAGCGCAGCCGAGCGCCGCAAGCGTGCCCAGCTGCAGAGCAAGCCGGTGTACCGCTATGTGGCGCTGGCCATCTTTATCATGGGCATCGTCTCTGCGGCCTATGGCCTGTATGCCGTCACCACCCATACCGGCGGCTATGGCATCTACTTTGCGCTGTTCGGCTTTGCAGCCATCTTCCTGTTCTCCAGCTACAACATGCTGCCCACCGCCCACAACAACCACAGCGCTATCATGAAGCGGGCCGAGAAGGCCGAAGCTGCCATGGCAGAGTACGTGAAGCACTACCCCAGCGGTGCGTTCCCGGTGCCCAGCCGGTATGCCCATCCCATCGTGCTCAAGCAGATGAGCGATGCCATTGAAGAGGGCCGCGCCGTCACGGTGCCGGAAGCCCTTGCTGCTGTGGAAAGCCGCCTGAAATCCCTGAACGCAGATGTGCAGGTGGAACAGGAGGAGTACGACGAGGTGGTGGTCATCAAGGCCATGTTCCTCAACCACGATTATCAGTAAAGATCCTCATAAAACAACAAGAACCGGCAGCCCGCGGGCTGCCGGTTCTTGTGTTACAGAGCGCTTGGAAGCTGCTCCGCTTTGGGGTGATGGAAGATCTTCATGGCTTCCCGGTAGCAGTGCGCGTAGTACACGATCTCTGCAGCGGCGGTCAGCGCCCAGCTGCAGGGGTACAGCGCATACAGCGAGGGAATGGTGTGGAAGTGGGCAAAGATGGTGTAGACCCAGATGACACGGAACACGCAGGAGCCCATCACCACGATGATGGTAGGCACGATCGTCTTGCCCAGTCCGCGGGACGCGGCAATGGTGCAGTCCATAAAGGCGGAGATGCAGTAGGCAAGGCCCATCACGCGCACACGCTTCATGCCTGCGTCGATGACGGCGCTCTCGGTGGTGAACAGGGCAAGGAAGCTGCGCCCGAAGAAGAAAAGGCTCCCGCCCAGGATCAGGCCGACACCAAAGGAGTAAGCCAGACTGATGAAGAAGCTTTTTTTCACGCGGTCCGGCTTGCCGGCACCGTAGTTCTGGCTCATAAAGCTTGCACAGGCCATGTAGAACGCGGCCATGCAGTCGTAGATCATGGCGTCGGCGTTGGCGGCAGCGCTGTTGCCCTTGACCATGAGGGAGTCGAAGGAATTGACGCCTGCCTGAATGAACAGGTTCGCAATGGCAAAGATGGCGTTCTGGAACCCGGCAGGCAGGCCAAGCCCCAGAATGCTCCGGGTCAGGTCAGGGTCAAGGTGCAGCTTGTGGACGTCCAGCACGTAGCAGTCCTGCACCCGGGTCAGGGCGCGCAGGATGAGCCCGGCCGAAACACACTGGGAGATGGCACTGGCCAGCGCCACGCCCACCACGCTCAGCTGGCACACGATGACAAAAAACAGGTTCAGCAGGATGTTCAGCGCGCCTGCAATGGAAAGGTAGATCAGCGGCTTTTTGGTATCGCCGATGGCGCTGAACACGGCGTTGCCAAAGTTGTACAGGGCCAGAGCAGGCATACCCAGAAAGTACACCCGCAGATACAGAATGGCACCGGGAAGCAGGTCGTCTTTGGTGTTCAGCAGCCGCAGCATGAAGGGGGAGCCCAGCAGGCCGACAAACAGCAGCACCACACCCGCGATCAGGCTGACGATGGCTGCCGAGTGCACCGTCTTTTCCACATCGCCGGCATGGCGTGCGCCGTAAAAACGGGCCACCAGCACGTTGATGCCGCCGCTCAGGCCGATCAGGAAGCCGGTGAACAGGCTGACAAGGATGCTGGTGGAGCCCACGGCACCCAGCGCTGTAGAGCCTGCAAACCGGCCTACCACGGCCACGTCCGACATGTTGAACAGCACCTGCAGCAGGTTGGAGAATGCCAGCGGCAGGCTGACCAGAAGGATCTGCTTGGCCAGAGGCCCTTCGGTCAGCGTTTTGGTATTCGAACTCATACTCTCTTTTTTCCTTTATCCTAAACAAAACCGTGCCCGCGCACACCGGGGCACATTTCTATTATAAGGGCCGGTGCATCTTTTGCAAGATGGCTTCGACATTTCAGGTTTGATTTTTTTGTGCGGCTGTGCTATACTACATTACACCGACAGGTCAATGTATGCGATCGTAGCTCAGCTGGATAGAGCGTTCGGCTCCGACCCGGAAGGCCAGAGGTTCGAATCCTCCCGGTCGCACCAAGAATCCCCGACACACTTTCGTGTGCCGGGGATTCTTTTTGTGCAACCGGGAGGATTCGAACAGGGCGGCGGCGCACAGCGCCGCAAGCAAAGCCACAGTGCGGCTTTGCTTAGCCCGCGGTTCCCAACCTGTAGGAATGTCTAACAAGAGGCTGCGATTTACAGTGCGCCGGGAGGATTCGAACAGCAACGACGACGACCGCAGCCAGCGGCTGAAACAGGGAGGAGTTGTTGGGGCCGCGTTCTGATTTTTCAAAGCCCTGCCAAGGGGCTGCAGAAAAATCAGCAAACGCAACCCGTAAGGCCCTGCATAGCGCCGCAAGCAAAGCCACAGTGCGGCTTTGCTTAGTCCGCGGTTCCCAATCTGTAGGAATGTCTAACAAGAGGACTACCGTTCATCCGGGCGAAATGAAGCTATCCCTTTTTGTTTTTCATCCAGATGCGGTACAGTCCGTCTGTGATGAGGGTCTCCCGGTATAGAATGGGGGTTCGGCAGGCTTCCCGGATGGCGGCGGGCAGGCTGCCGGTGGCGTAGAAGGCGGTCTGCGGGCCAAGCTCGGCACAAAAACGCTCAGCCAGACCGTCCAGCAGGCCGGCGGTGCCCAGTACAAAGCCGTTCTGCAGGCAGGAAGAGGTGCTCTTGCCCAGAATGGACGCAGGAGCCTTTGCGGCAAGGTCGATCTGCGGCAGCTGAGCGGTGTTCTTTACCAGTGCACTCAGCGAAAGCTGCGGCCCGGGCAGGATCACCCCGCCCACAAGCTCCTGCTTTGCATTGACGGCCATCATGGAAATGGCAGTATCGGCAGAGATCACCACCAGCGGCCCGGAACACTCTGATAGCGCGGCGACGGCACCGCACAAAAGTTCGGCACCCAGCTGGGCGGGATTGTCCAGCCGCAGTTTGATGCCGCTTTTCAGGCCCGGCCCTACCGTCAGGATGCGGGCTTTGCACAGGATGTGCAGCGCCGAAAGCACCCGCCCGCTCAGCACCGGGACAACGCTGCCCAGAATGCCGCCCTCGATCTGGTCGGGGGTGGCACCATGCAGTGAGAGAAGATTCACCAGCCGAATGGCGTATTCATCCACCGTTGCATCCATATCAGAATGCAGCCGCCCACAGAACCGGAGCGTGTCCTGTTCGTAGCCGCCCACAGTGATATGGGTGTTGCCGATGTTAACGGTGAGTATCATAAACAAAGCCCTCCTCCACGGCACAATATAATGTATTATAATATATAATAGCGCACCCGCCGCCGATACGCAAGTGTGTGCAGCGATGACAGAGAGGGGCGTTCCGATTGAGGGGCTTTCTCCCCTCCAAAAGAAATTGCAAAGAAAATGGGGAAAAGTTGTCAAAAAGTGTTGACAAGGAGGCGGGGGTGTGGTATTATACTTGAGCGCCAAGCGCTGAGGCAAAAGAATGACTTCCGGAGCCTCAGCAGGAAGCCCTTGAAAAGAACCAATAGACGCTGAAAAGTTTTGCGGTTGCGAGAGCAATGAACCGCCCCAGTGGGGCGTTCAAGCAAACAGAGCGGTCTTGCGAAAGCAAGATGGAGGGGTCTCACCCCGACAAGCTCACGGTTTGTTCTGAGAAACTTCTTGAGTGTCCAAGTTCAGAAAGTTCAAAAGCTTCTAAAAAATAAGGCTTGACAAAAAACCACTTCGGTGGTACAATAAACAGGTCGTCAGCCGCAAGGCTGAGGCGCACAGGACCTTGAAAATTGAACAATATCGAAAAAACTTGTAAGGAACCTTTATGTGTTTGGAAAAACACTTAAAACAATTCCAAAAGTAATTCACACAGGACGCAAGCGATTGCGTGCTGAGCGAACAAGATTTAACACTTTTAAGTGATAAATATCATTTATAAAGAGTTTGATCCTGGCTCAGGACGAACGCTGGCGGCGCGCCTAACACATGCAAGTCGAACGAGCGAGAGAGAGCTTGCTTTCTCGAGCGAGTGGCGAACGGGTGAGTAACGCGTGAGGAACCTGCCTCAAAGAGGGGGACAACAGTTGGAAACGACTGCTAATACCGCATAAGCCCACGGCTCGGCATCGAGCAGAGGGAAAAGGAGCAATCCGCTTTGAGATGGCCTCGCGTCCGATTAGCTAGTTGGTGAGGTAACGGCCCACCAAGGCGACGATCGGTAGCCGGACTGAGAGGTTGAACGGCCACATTGGGACTGAGACACGGCCCAGACTCCTACGGGAGGCAGCAGTGGGGAATATTGCACAATGGGGGAAACCCTGATGCAGCGACGCCGCGTGGAGGAAGAAGGTCTTCGGATTGTAAACTCCTGTTGTTGGGGAAGATAATGACGGTACCCAACAAGGAAGTGACGGCTAACTACGTGCCAGCAGCCGCGGTAAAACGTAGGTCACAAGCGTTGTCCGGAATTACTGGGTGTAAAGGGAGCGCAGGCGGGAAGACAAGTTGGAAGTGAAATCTATGGGCTCAACCCATAAACTGCTTTCAAAACTGTTTTTCTTGAGTAGTGCAGAGGTAGGCGGAATTCCCGGTGTAGCGGTGGAATGCGTAGATATCGGGAGGAACACCAGTGGCGAAGGCGGCCTACTGGGCACCAACTGACGCTGAGGCTCGAAAGTGTGGGTAGCAAACAGGATTAGATACCCTGGTAGTCCACACCGTAAACGATGATTACTAGGTGTTGGAGGATTGACCCCTTCAGTGCCGCAGTTAACACAATAAGTAATCCACCTGGGGAGTACGACCGCAAGGTTGAAACTCAAAGGAATTGACGGGGGCCCGCACAAGCAGTGGAGTATGTGGTTTAATTCGACGCAACGCGAAGAACCTTACCAAGTCTTGACATCCCTTGACGATGCTGGAAACAGCATTTCTCTTCGGAGCAAGGAGACAGGTGGTGCATGGTTGTCGTCAGCTCGTGTCGTGAGATGTTGGGTTAAGTCCCGCAACGAGCGCAACCCTTATGGTCAGTTACTACGCAAGAGGACTCTGGCCAGACTGCCGTTGACAAAACGGAGGAAGGTGGGGATGACGTCAAATCATCATGCCCTTTATGACTTGGGCTACACACGTACTACAATGGCGTTAAACAAAGAGAAGCAAGACCGCGAGGTGGAGCAAAACTCAGAAACAACGTCCCAGTTCGGACTGCAGGCTGCAACTCGCCTGCACGAAGTCGGAATTGCTAGTAATCGTGGATCAGCATGCCACGGTGAATACGTTCCCGGGCCTTGTACACACCGCCCGTCACACCATGAGAGCCGGGGGGACCCGAAGTCGGTAGTCTAACCGCAAGGAGGACGCCGCCGAAGGTAAAACTGGTGATTGGGGTGAAGTCGTAACAAGGTAGCCGTAGGAGAACCTGCGGCTGGATCACCTCCTTTCTAAGGAGTCAGGCGAAAGAGCGACATCAAAAGATGACGATCTTTCGGACAGGTTTAAACGAGTAGAGTAGATATTGTTCGATTTTGAGGGCCCTGAAGAGCGAAAGCTCGAAAGAACCTTCAAAGACGTACCTTGAAAACTGAATAATAACTGCGAAACAAAGATTATAGTAAGTTCTTTTTTAAGAAATATTACAATTTCAAAAGGAAGGGTAACAATAATCTTCGTTGGCAAGAGAGAATCAAGAGGATACCAAATGTTCTTGAAAGAACGTTTGAAAGGTCAAGCGAACAAGGGCGCAGGGCGAATGCCTTGGCACTGGGAGCCGATGAAAGACGTGATAAGCTGCGATAAGCTTCGGGGAGCTGCAAATAAGCATTGATCCGGAGATTTCTGAATGAGGAAACTCACCTGGGTTCATACTCAGGTACGTTATACTGAACTTCAAAATAGGTATATCGAGGGAACCGCCTGAACTGAAACATCTAAGTAGGGCGAGGAAGAGACATCAAACGAGATTCCGTAAGTAGTGGCGAGCGAACGCGGAAGAGGGCAAACCGAGAGTAGAAATACTTTCGGGGTACGGAGCGCATTTAGGACTTAAGTTGTTAACCGAACGGCATGGGAAGGCCGGTCAGAGAGTGTGAGAACCACGTAGGTGAAAACGACAAGAGCCGAGCGAATTCCAGAGTACGGCCAGACACGTGAAACCTGGTCGGAATACGGGGGGACCACCCTCCAACCCTAAATACTACCCAGTGACCGATAGCGTATAGTACTGTGAAGGAAAGGTGAAAAGCACCCCGGGAGGGGAGTGAAAAAGAACCTGAAACCCTGTGCCTACAAGCACCTAGAGCGCGTCAAAGCGTGATAGGGTACTTTTTGTAGAACGGTCCGGCGAGCGATTGTATGCAGCAAGGTTAAGGACTTAAGGTCTGGAGCCGAAGCGAAAGCGAGTTTGAAAAGGGCGTTAAGTTGCATATAATGGGCCCGAAACCGGGTGACCTACCCATGGTCAGGTTGAAGTGGAAGTAAAATTCCATGGAGGACCGAACCGACCTCCGTTGAAAAGGCGGCGGATGAACTGTGGGTAGCGGAGAAATTCCAATCGAACCCGGAGATAGCTGGTTCTCCCCGAAATAGTTTTAGGACTAGCCTCAAGTTAGATACCTGGAGGTAAAGCACTGAATAGCCTAGCGGCCGAGAGGTTAGCGAAGCTTATCAAACTCAGAATGCCAGAGTATTGATGCTTGGGAGTCAGACAGTGTCAGATAAATGTCATTGTCAAAAGGGAAACAGCCCAGATCTACAGCTAAGGTCCCAAAGTCAGGTTAAGTGGAAAACGATGTGAAGATACGCAGACAACCAGGATGTTGGCTCAGAAGCAGCCACTCATTCAAAGAGTGCGTAATAGCTCACTGGTCGAGCGTCTTTGCGCGGAGAATTTAACGGGGCTAAACCTGACACCGAAGCTTAGGCAATACAGCAATGTATTGGGTAGGGGAGCGTTGTATACGCGGTGAAACAGTAGCGTAAGCGGCTGTGGAGTGTATAGAAGTGAGAATGCCGGAATGAGTAGCGCGAATGCAGTGAGAATCTGCATGGCCGAAAGCCTCAGGTTTCTGGAGGAAGGTTCGTCCGCTCCAGGTCAGTCGGGAGCTAAGGTGAGGCCTAACGGCGTAGCCGATGCACAGACGGTAGAGATTCCGTCACCACCAAAAGAGTTAAACACAGGGACACATATGAAGTCTCGGAGCCGGGTGTTGGTTCCGGTAGCGATCGAGGGAAGTTAGTACCGAAGTCCGGGATGGAAGATGGCGAGAAAAGCTGTGTGTATTTCTGCGGTGCCCGTACCGCAAACCGACACAGGTAGGTAGGAAGAAGATTCTAAGGCCAACGGGAGAAGGGTTGTTAAGGAACTCGGCAAATTGACCCCGTAACTTCGGGAGAAGGGGTGCTGCAGCAATGCAGCCGCAGAGAATCGGCCCAAGCAACTGTTTACCAAAAACACAGGTTTGTGCTAAATCGAAAGATGACGTATACGAGCTGACGCCTGCCCGGTGCTGGAAGGTTAAGAGGAGATGTGCAAGCATTGAATCGAAGCCCCAGTGAACGGCGGCCGTAACTATAACGGTCCTAAGGTAGCGAAATTCCTTGTCAGGTAAGTTCTGACCCGCATGAAAGGCGTAATGATTTGGGCACTGTCTCAACAGCCCGCCCGGCGAAATTGTAGTACCGGTGAAGATGCCGGTTACCCGCGACAAGACGGAAAGACCCCATGGAGCTTTACTGTAGCCTAATATTGGGTTTCGATGTTGCATGCACAGGATAGATGGGACACTGGGAAACAGGTGCTTTGGCGCTTGCGGAGTGGCCGTTGGGATACCATCCTTGCGATATTGGAATTCTAACCTGCGCCTTTGAATCAAGGCGGGGGACATTGTTAGGTGGGCAGTTTGACTGGGGCGGTCGCCTCCTAAAGAGTAACGGAGGCGTTCAAAGGTTCGCTCAGCTTGAACGGAAATCAAGCAAAAGAGTGCAAACGCAGAAGCGAGCCTAACTGCGAGACTGACGGGTCGAGCAGTAACGAAAGTTGGAGTTAGTGATCCGGTGGTATGTGAGTGGAAATGCCATCGCTCAACGGATAAAAGTTACCCTGGGGATAACAGGCTGATCTCCCCCAAGAGTCCACATCGACGGGGAGGTTTGGCACCTCGATGTCGGCTCATCGCATCCTGGGGCTGTATTCGGTCCCAAGGGTTTGGCTGTTCGCCAATTAAAGCGGTACGCGAGCTGGGTTCAGAACGTCGTGAGACAGTTCGGTCCCTATCTGTCGTGGGCGCAGGATATTTGATGGGAGCTGTTCCTAGTACGAGAGGACCGGAGCGGACGTACCTCTGGCGCACCAGTTGTTCTGCCAAGAGCATAGCTGGGCAACTATGTACGGATCGGATAAACGCTGAAAGCATCTAAGCGTGAAGCCGACCCAAAGATAAGATATCCCATTGTTTCAAACAAGTAAGACCCCTTGAAGACTACAAGGTTGATAGGCACGATGTGTAAGTGGAGCGATCCATTCAGCAAGCGTGTACTAATAGGTCGAGGGTTTGACCACAATTCGCTTGAGACTCTCAAGAGTCAACGAAAAAATGCTAGCAGTGATTATTCAGTTTTGAAGGCACGTCCTTCTAAGAAACACTGGACAAAGTACAACAGATATGTTATACTAGGCCAGTCAGATCGGTCGGTGTCGATGACGGTGAGGTTCCACCTGTTCCCATTCCGAACACAGAAGTTAAGCTCACTTGTGCCGAAGATAGTTCGCTGGAAACGGCGCGTGAAAATAGGTAGTCGCCGACTTGAGTTATCAGAATGAAGAAACCGCATTCTGATAATATGCACCTCTAGCTCAGTTGGTAGAGCAACTGACTCTTAATCAGTGGGCCCAGGGTTCGAGTCCCTGGAGGTGCACCAGATATTGAACGTCAAATCGTAAGATTTGACGTTCTTTCTTTATGTAGGAAAGCGGCTGCACACTTTCTGCACACCGCTTGCACATTTGCCCGAATCGGGGGCCTTTCTGTGCAAGGTTTGCACAGCCTGCTTTCCTTTGCATAAAAAGAAGAGATGTTAAGCGAACAAGGCTCTCGTCAACTCCCTGCGTTCGTCTGCGTCCATCAGCCGGATGGCTTCAAGGATCTCCTTACCGGAGATTTTTGTTGCCACCGGCTTTTCATTTTGCCGGGGCTGGGGTGCTGCCGGGGTCAGGTCTTGGGAATAGAAGTTTGCTTCGATTTTCTCGGTCAACTCCAACCGGGGCTTGTCCTGCGTGTGAGCGTAGGTGTCCATCAGGACAGATGCTGTCGCATGGCCGGTATTGCCCTGCACCGACTTGAAGTCGCCGTCCGACTGCAACAGCTGGTAGGTGGCACTGGAGTGCCGCAGACCGTGGAACACGATCTGCTCAAACTCCGGGTGCTCTGCCCGCCATAACCGGTACCATTTTGTTAGCAACTCCGGCGCAATGGGCAGACCATCCGGGAGCCGGAACAGTTGCCCGCAGTTGCTGTACTTTTCTGGGGCGTTCTGCTCGTCCTGTTTGAGCTTTTCAAGCCATGCCAGAAGCTCCTCTTTCAGCGGTTTGGTCATATACAGGATGCGGTTCGACTTTTTGGTCTTGGGCTTTTTCAGGATAAGAGAGGACTTGCTGCCCTCACGCCTGTCCGGGAAGGTGTAGTAGACCTGCTTGGGGTCGAGCTTTTCCAGAGCGTCCTTGTTGGCTCGCTGCATGGTCTTGCTGACCGAGATGGTGCCACGCCCATCGGCGGCATCAAAGTCCAGATCACTCGGCTGCAAGCCGAGAATTTCGCCCTCACGGAGCGAAAGGATCATGCTCATGTGCACCGCCAGATGCAGGGCAGGGTTCTCGATGGTTTGCAACGCTGCCAGCATGGTTTTCTCGTCCCAGATGGTGCGTTCCTCGATGTTGACCTTGGGGGCATCACGGGGCAGGGGAATCTTGTGGATCAAGTCCCATTCCACCGCATAGGAGAACGCCGTTTTCAGCAGCGTGTGGACTTCGTGGATAGAGGTGCTGGACAGCAGCCGCTTCTTCTGCTTCTTGGTCTGATCCTGCTTGATACCCTTCACATACTGCCCGCAGGGGGTCTTGGCAAGGGTGGCGTAGAACTTCTCGATGTCGTAGGTGCGCAGCTCCTGCACCTTCCGTTTACCGATATAGGGCACGATCAGGTTCTGCACCATCGCTACGGACTGGGTGTAGGTCTTGGGGGACCATTTGTGCTTGGTAGACTGGATCGGAATCCATTTGTACAACATCTCCTCCACCGTCATGGTGTCGGGGACAAGGAATGTGCCGTCCAGCAGTTCTTTCTCGACCGTGATCTTCCGCTCCTGCGCCTCCTTTCTGGTCTTGAAACTTTCCCATCCCTCGCAGGGCTTGCCGGAATGGTCTTTGTACTTGTAACGGACGGAGTAAGAATCTCCGCGCTTCATGATAGATGCCATAGATTACCTCCCTCAGACTGCCGCAAACCAGTTGTCGAAACTCTGCTTGTTCACCCGGATGCTGGTGCCGATGCGTAATACTCGGAAATCTTTCGTGGTATTGCACAGGTTGTACGCAGCGCGGGGAGAGATCGCCAAAAGTTGGGCAATCTCCTCCACCCGGTAAACAAGAGGTTCGAGCTTGGCTGCTTTGGTCTGGTCAGAAGATTCAATGGCAGGGGTTTTGGACACCTCCATTGTAGCGAGGTTCGAGTCCGTTTGCAAGGATTTATTCGTATAATCTTTATATTTCACATCTTCGGTCATATCAGGCCGATTCATATTCATAGGCAGTCCTCCAATTCCTTGTAACCGAACGCCTGTAACCGGGCAGGAAAATTATCTTTTTTGCACACAGGGCATTCGGTAGGCTTTATACTTTTTCTTACCTTTTTAAGGTTACATGGTTACAGAAAACGGAAAAAGCAGCAGTCGTGCGGCTTTTTCGCCGTAACTAGAACGTAACCGAACCTGTAACCAGACGTGTGACCACTGTTCATCAGAAAGGAAAGCCCAGTTGCTTGGCTTCCGCATCCGTTATTTCGGAGAAATTTTCAGCCCCGGTTTCGGGGCTGGTTACGCGCTCCCAACCTTTCTGAACGCCCGTACTTCGGGTAACGCTTGGCGGTCTTGTGTGCCTGCCAGCCTTGGATATCGCCGCGCGAAATGCCGGTGTTCATGATCTCGCAGATAGCACGGGTCTCCCACTCTGCCGGGATGTTCGTGTTGCCCAGAGCCTCCGCATAGAGCTGCTTGGAACACACCCGGTCACCCGTGTAGTCCTCCAGAAAGGCGTAGATCATACCAGCCTGTGCGTCCTCCTGCATGAAATCCTGCTGGTGGGCTTGCAGGGTTTCCTGCATGGCGGGGCTGAATGCCAGCTTATAGTTGCCGCTGTTGTAGATGGTCATGGCTTCTGCCCAAAGCTGGTTGATATAGGCACGGGATTCGGCTTCATCGTCTAGAATGTGGACTTCTGCTAGTTCCGCATCCACCGGAACGGGGATAAAGCGGCGATTGCCCGTGCGGTCACGGGGCAAAAAATCCTGCCGATTGGTCGTGCCAGCAAAGACACACTGGCGCAGACGGTCGGCAGGATGGGTCTTGTAGGGGACTTTATAGGTCTCCTTCTGTTTGCTGAGAAAGCTCTTGATCTCCTCGATGCTCTTAGCATTGGCGGTGGCAATCATCTCCGACATTTCAATGATCCAGTGCCCTTGCAGCTTTCGGTACACGTTGTCATCGTCCAACCGACGCAGATCATCCGAGAACCACTCGTCCTTGACCGCCAGCAGCCGGAAGAAAGTGGACTTCCCCGGGTCTCGCCTGTCGGCTCGGTCGGTGCTTCAAAATGCCTGCAGCATTTTGAGGTCGCCACTGGCGACCCGCACCCTTGCCCGCCCACCAGACAGAGCATGGTTTCAAATTTGCATCCCGGCTGGAACACGCGCTTGATGGCTCCCAGCAAGAAAATCTTCATGGCTTCGCAAGTGTACTCGTCCTCCGCAGCACCGAGAAAATGGTGCAGGACGTGGGCTATCCTTTCCGTACCGTCCCATTGCAGGCCGTTCAGGTAGTCCCGGATGGGGTGGTAGCGGTTCTCGTTGGCAACGATGCGGATGGCGGATTCGATCTTCTTCTCGCTGGAAATACCGTATTTCTCCATTCTCCGCAGGATATACTTCATATCGGTATCGTTCAGGGTCTTGCCGGAGCGAGGCCAGCCCACAGGCTTTACGATGTCGATGCGCTCGCTCAACAAGTTCAGCCGGATGGCATCGGCAAGCACATGGTCGTTCTGCAGAATCGTGATGCAGTTTTGGATCGTCCGCTGGATCTCGCCGTTGGAGTGCTTGGTCAGCATTTCTTTTACGTCCGCAACGGTTCGGGGAGCGAGTTCTTCTTGATTGACTTCTTTGCGCAATAAACATCACCTCGTACTATTATTGAAAGCGATTTTCTGACTTTTCCGCAGTTGAAAGTACAGATGGATTCCGCTGCGCCTGTTCTGCCTGCAAACGGCTCAACAGTTGCAGAACGGAATCCCGTGCTTTCTCCTTGACCTGTTCCTTGCCTTTCTGCCGAGCCTCCGGCTTCAGCAGCTTTTCCTGCAGACGTGCAGCGGTGGATTGCATGGTCTTGAGGAACTTGTCCAGCACGGTGTCCAACCGATGGGCGGCGTACTCTCTCGTGGCCTGCGGAGCCTTGCGTTCAGGGGACAGCACCCACTTCTTCGTGTCCTCGATCATCCGCATATCCTCTTTCCGAGTCTCGGTGCGCACCACATCGGTCACGACCTCCACCGCCTTGTCGTAAGCCGCAGCCGATACCTCGTCGATCAGCGTTTCCATGTCGTTGACCTTGAGGGTCAATTCGTCCAGCTTGTTCTGCTGGGCGGCAAGCTGTTCCTTTTGTTTAGCAAGGATGAAATCCTGCTTTTCCAGATATTTGCGGTTGCCGTACTCCGCTTCTTCCTCCAATTCCAGCCCGTGCCGCTTGGCGATTTCAAACAGCATCTTCCGGCAGGCGGCATCAAAGGTGATTTTGCGGTTGTTGCGGCGGCTGAGGGGCTTGTCCGGGTCGGGCAGCTCAAAGCCCAACGCTTCCAACGCCTTTTCCTGCTGGGGTGCCACCTCGCCGTACTTATTCTCACAGTCGAACACATGACGTTCGTGGATGTGGGGTGTGCTTTCGTCCAGATGCAGTGCCCAGTCCAGCACATGAACATGGTCGCCAAACTTGGACTTGAACTCGTCAATGAACTCGGTGACGATGTTCAGCAAGTCCTCCGCCGAAGCGTGTTCATCCAGCGTTCCCAGCTGGTAGATGGTCTCTTCCGGGCAGGCCTTGCGGCTGGACAGCAGGTCGGGAATGGAGCGGTTGCGTTCCGTGTGCCGGATCTTGGCGTTGCGCTCGTTCTGGTTTTCCACAAAAGCCGTGTAGTGGGTTTCGTAGAACTGCCGTTCTACGTCCGAGAAGGTTGCCGCCAGATCGTCCGGGTCTTGTGGGTCAAGAGCCGAGCGGAAACCGTGAAAGCAGTCCCAGTAGATGTTGCCCTTGGCTCGTTCCGGGTCGATGTGCTCACTGTTGGCAAGGTTGAAACTGCGGTCATTGTGCTTGGGGTTGTAAGTGCCGTGTGCTCCGGCTCGTCCGTTGTGTCGTGTTAATTTCAGATAGACATTCCTCCGTTTCAACAGCTTGGCGTGGAAAAACGCAGCAGCGGAGCTGCTGGATCTGCCGCCGTTTTGCGCCAGATAATACCCAGTAGGATATGACGCACAGCATCATATCACTGGGCAAGGCGTTCCCCCTTGACTCCCTTCAACGGGCCATTTTGGCCCGTTGATTTTGGCAAGCTGGCGGGCAAAGATTTGCGAATCTCTGCCCGCAGCTCGTCCGGCTTTTTCAGTGGGCCATTTTGACCCACTGATTCTGTTACAGGTAAAAAATCAAGTGCCGGATAGCGGCACCTGATTTTCAACGACTTTGAGGCGTTACAGGTAGAATCAAGTGCTCATTTTGATCACCTGATTTTTACGGAGTGGGAGTGACGTGTTACAGATAAAACCGGAGTTATCAAAATGGAAACTCCGGTGGCTCTGCCACGGATGCAATCAAGTTATCATTTTGATAACTTGATTTTGATACGGCTACAATCAAGTTCCCAAAGTGGGAACTTGATTCGGCGGGAGTTGCAAATCAAGTTACGGAAAGCGTAACCTGATTTCAGATGACAGCCCGAATTCCCACTTTGGGGATTTGGGAGTGAGCGATTAAGAGTTACGGTATTTTGGCACTTCCCAGAATGGGAGGTGCCACTTTACTAAATAAAAGTAACACCGATAAGGAACTTGACAAACTTTGTCAAGTTCCTCAAAGAGAAGTGTGTGCGATTGTTTTACGCTGGCGGTAGCCTTTCTGCCGACAGGCATTGCTGCAATATCTGGCATCTGCCCGAATCGGTAAGAACTGCTCCCCGCAGCAAGCGCAGGTATACGTTCCACGTTCGGCACGCTTTTTAAGGCTTTTCCGTAGATTCAGCATCTTGTGACCGCATGTTTGGAAACTGCAATATTTGCGGTTTCGGGTCTGGGTGTAGAGGACCTTGCGGCAGTATTCACATTGGATTCTGCGCACACTGGGGTCGCCATCAATGAAATATTCCATCAGGGTGTCCTGATTTTCACGTTCCCATTGTTCTGTTGTCATAGGCATCCTCCTTTGGCTGTTACAGGTGTGTGGTGGATAATGAAAAGCATTATTTGCCCCAAATGTTACGGGTATATGGTGGTTACCAAAATGATAACCACCACTTTTACACAATAAAGCGTTACGATTGTCTGGTTGGTGATCAAAATGATCACCAACTAAAATCTGTGCGTTAATGCTGGGTGGTAAGTGGACATTTTGTCCATTTACCACTTCCAAGTGGTGAGTTACGGTTTTCGTAACCCACCATGGGGTAATCGTGTTACAGTAATCTGGCAAATACCGGAAAGCGACACTTACCAGATTTCACCGTGGCTTGACAAAATGTCAAGTCGAGGTTAAGCGTAGCACGAACAGAATCAATGTGGACAAATTGTCTACATTGATTCAAGCTGCGGCAATTCACCCCATGTGGTTAAAATGTCCACATGAGGTGAGCCGTAACGCATAAGGTTTTTCTGGTGAATGACGCTTTGTGTCATTCACCACATCAACTGGCCATTTTGACCAGTTGATATTGGGTGCGCCGTTCTCCCTGCATGGCTTTCCTGCCCCCTTCCGGCGGCGTTTTCCGGCTCTCCCTTACGGGGTCATGGCCGGGTATCCAATGCAGACGGTCTTTCGGTTTTTAAGGTACGGTGCTGGATTTGGCAATAAAAAATCGCCACACAACAACCTGAACCTGACCATCCCTTCCGGGATGGCCTTAGTTCGGGTTTGCTATGTAGCGATAAGAAAGTCAAAAACTTGCTCCGGCTCCTTCGGGAGCTGAGCTGGAACTCTAAGTAAATATGTTATATTAAATTGTTGGAATAGATTACCACAAAAATCGAGCCATGTCAACAAAAAGCTTTGAGAACACGCTGATTTCGGCAGATTGCAAGAAAAAACAAGGGAAACCTTGGCGAAAAGAGAGAGGGCTGGACGGCACTAGCCCCCCTGTGGGTCACAATTGCGCTATAACATCAACGACCTTTCAGGATCGGCGCAAGCCGCTTGTATATTAGCATGGTAAAGCCGCCGATGACAAGTCCTTTCAGAATGTTGGAAGGCAAGGCATTGAACAGCACAATGTCCAGCTTTGTGTGAATGAACGGCAGGAACGCGCCGAAAGAGGCGATGAGCTGATCCAACGGCATAAAGGTTTCAAACAGGGGAAGCAGGATGAAGTAGTTTGCCAGTGCTGCGGCAATACCTATCACAAAGCTGGCGGTGACACAGGCGATCCATGCTGTTTTCTTGGTTTTGTGGCGTTTATAAATAGCTCCGGCAGCGACCACATAAGAAGCGCCCATCAGAAAGTTGGCAATCTCTCCATGCTCCATTGAGGATATCTCTCTATCAATGAGAGATAGGGGTTTATCAAGTTTTACATAAAATTACATTGCCGGTGAGCATACAATGAGCAGATGTTTTTTATTGCCTTTCGAGTATAGATACGTTAAAATATACTTATTAAGCATGATGAATTTGGGAGGTATTTTTCGTGGAAATTAGAGTTCTTCGATATTTTCTGACTGTAGTAAGGGAAGAAAGTATCACAAAAGCCTCAGAAGTTTTACATATCACGCAGCCGACACTTTCACGTCAGCTTGCACAGATGGAGGAAGATATTGGTGTAAAGCTGTTTGATAGAGGGACACGGAAAATCAAATTGACAAATGAAGGAATACTTCTTCGCCGTCGTGCGGAAGAAATTTTGCAGCTTGTAGATAAGACAGAAAAAGAATTAGTGGAGCAAGAGGAACAGGTGGAAGGTAAAATTTCCATTGGGTGTGGAGAAATTGCTGCTGTACAACTTCTTCCTAAAATAATTGAGTCCTTTCGTCAGAAATATCCCCGTGTTACTTTTGACATTTTTACAGCCACAGCAGATTTGGTAAAGGAACAAATGGATAAGGGACTACTGGATATTGGTTTGCTTCTTGAGCCGGTTGATATGGAAAAATATGAATTTATTCGCTTGAATATAAGGGAAAAATGGGTGGTTCTGATGAAATCGGATGATCCACTCTCCAAGAAAGAAACGGTAAGCGCAAAAGATTTGTCTGTACTGCCTTTGATTCTTCCAAGGCGTATGAATGTGCAGAGTGAGTTGGCAAGTTGGTTTGGCAACTACTATGAGAAACTGGATATTGTTTTTACCAGCAATTTAAGTACGAACAGCGCAATTATGGTGAATGGAGGCTTGGCATATTCATTGGTGATTGAAGGGGCTGTACCCTTCTGGGATCAATCAAAGGTTACATTCAGACCGCTTGATCCGCCACTTACAGCAACAAGTGTATTAGCATGGAAACGTGGTCAGCCGTTTAGCTTAGCAACCACAAAATTCATCAAACATATTCAATGCTTTTTAGGCATGGACAAGCCATAAAAACTAAGTATTTGATATAATTCAATTAGAAAATTATAATATAGGTGTAGAGATAAAGCAAACAGCTTTCATTTCTGCACCTATATTTTTTATTGAGGAGGGAGTGCCATTTCATGAAACCGGATTATGATTCTCTTATAAACGCCGGATTAAGCAAAGAAGAAATCGCAAAAATTTCAGGATGTGAAGATCAAGAAATGCAGATAAGGATGTTGCGAAAATATCGGTACAAATTGCTTGATGAGGTACATGAAAAGCAGCAGTCACTTGATGCAATCGATTATATGATCTGTAAAATAAAAAATAACAATAAATGGGACTATGGGTCTTTATCGGCTTTTACACAGTGAAAGGACTTAGAAAGATAACCTCACAGAGTAGAAGAAAGGAATAAATTGTAAAATCTTAGTGGAGGAAAAGGCATGAATCAGCAAACAACTCTGTTTTCAAACGAGAAGTTGATGGCTATGATTATTCCCCTGTTTTTAGAGCAGCTGCTGATAATGCTTGTAGGGATGGCGGACACACTGGTGGTCAGCTACGCAGGAGAAGCGGCAGTATCCGGTGTTTCACTGGTAAATCAGTTCAATACTATTTTTATTTATCTGTTTACAGCATTGGCATCTGGAGGGGCGGTTGTGATCAGCCAGTATATTGGTAGGAAGAAAAATGATGACGCTGGAGAATCCGCCAGTCAGCTTCTATCATTCTCTACGATTTTTTCCATACTGATCGCAGGGATGGTTCTAATTGGAAATGAAGGGATGCTTCGTCTGATGTTCGGTAAAGTGGAAGATTCTGTGATGCACGCTTGTATTACATATCTTAGGATTTCTGCATATTCCTATCCGGCATTGGCGGTTTACAATGCTGGCGCTGCCCTTTTTCGCAGTATTGGAAAAACCAGTGTGACCATGTATTTGTCGGTAATTTCCAATATCATCAATGTTATTGGAAATTTCATTGGTGTATTTGTTTTGCGTGCAGGTGTTGCAGGTGTTGCATACCCTTCACTGATCGCTCGGACATTTTCAGCCGTGATGATTACAGTACTTTGTTTTCAGAGAAAAAATGAAGTGTTCTATCGCTGCAAGTGGATTTTTCGGTGGAATGTGGATTTCATGAAACAAATTCTAAAAATCGCTATTCCAAATGGGATGGAAAACGGTGTATTCCAGTTAGTCAAAGTAGCATTAAGCGGTATCGTTGCACTTTTTGGAACATATCAGATTGCTGCAAATGGTGTTGCACAAAGTATCTGGTCGTTGGCTGCGCTGGCGGGAGTCGCTATGGGTCCAGTATTTATAACGGTCATTGGACAGTGTATGGGAAATGGGGATGCAGATGCTGCGGAGCATTATTTTAAGAGATTGACAAGAATCACATTGCTGATTTCATCGGCATGGAATCTTTTGATTTTTCTTCTGACTCCATTCTTTATGAAATTTTATGCTTTGCAGCCGGAGACCAAACGGCTTGTAATCTGGCTGGTTTTAATCCATAACGTGTTTAATGCAGCAGCATATCCCTTTTCCGGTGCGCTTAGTAATGGGCTGCGGGCAGCGGGTGATGTGAAATTTACCATGTATGTTTCGGTTATATCTACAATAGCAGTGCGTCTCCTTTTATCATGGTTCTTAGGAATTGTTTTGAAAATGGGCGTGATCGGGATTGCCATTGCAATGGTTTGTGACTGGAGCATTCGTGCGGTCATATTTTTCTGGAGGCAGAAGTCCGGAAAATGGAAAACATTTCAGGTGATATAGATTCATTTATGGGTAAAAAGTCTGTGAGTTGGATGTGGGCATTGTAACAAACGCTGCCCGTTCCATGTAGATCAGGTTGCAAGGATGCAAGAAATTTTAGGCTATTTTAATTCTTGAAGGGAGAATCAATCATGACAGAAAAAGATTTTAAACAGATCTTCCCATTGGGTGAGAAAAATGATGCGTATGCACAATATTTTGTTGGACAGAGTTACCTGTCCATGCTGACAACGGAAAGAGTTGGAATTGCAAATGTAACTTTTGAGCCAGGATGCCGGAATAACTGGCATATTCATCACAAAGGCGGACAGATTTTGCTCTGTACTGCCGGACGTGGATATTATCAGGAGTGGGGAAAACCGGCTCAGGAGATGAACCCCGGTGATGTCATCAATATTGCGCCGGAAGTGAAGCATTGGCATGGAGCTGCTCCTGATAGCTGGTTTTCTCATTTGGCGGTGGAGGTCCCGGCAGAAGGAAGTTCTAATGAATGGTTGGAACCGGTGAAGGAAGAAGAATACAGTAAGCTAAAATAGGGAGACAGATTATGAAAAAGGTAACAGCGGGCAGAGATGCCCTGGGTGATTTTGCACCAAAATTTGCGGAACTGAATGATGACGTGCTGTTTGGAGAAGTGTGGTCACGAGAAGATAAGCTGCCTGCAAGAGACAGAAGCATCGTCACAGTAACAGCACTTATGGCAAGCGGTGTTCTGGACAGTTCTCTTGCCTTTCATATAGGAGAGGCAAAAAAGAACGGTGTTACAAAAGAAGAAATGGCAGAAATTTTGACACACGCTGCCTTTTATGCTGGCTGGCCGAAAGCATGGGCAGCATTCCGCATGGCGAAGGAAATCTATCAGGACTAAGGAGGAAAAACATTATGTTAGGAAATTTTTCGTATTCAAATCCGACAAAACTTTACTTTGGAGAGGAGTCTCTTTGTTCTTTGAACGAGGAGCTTCCCAAATATGGAAAAACCGTTCAGTTGATTTATGGCGGTGGTTCTATCAAGAAAAATGGTATTTACAATCAGGTTATGAGATTACTGAAAGATAACGGAAAAGTAGTCGTTGAGGATGGAGGCGTGATGCCAAATCCTACCGTGGAAAAACTGCGAGAGGGTGTTCAGATTGCCAGAGAGAATCATGTGGATTTTCTGCTGGCTGTAGGCGGCGGCTCTTGCTGCGACTATGCAAAAGCGGTTTCCGTGTCTGTTCACTGTGACGAAGATCCATGGGAAAAATATTATATCCGCTTTGAGGAGCCGGATTGTGAGATTGTCCCTGTTGGCTGTGTATTGACTATGGTGGGGACCGGAAGCGAAATGAATGGAGGTGCGGTCATCACCAATCACGATCAAAAGCTGAAAATCGGTCATGTGTTTGGAGATGCTGTGATGCCGAAGTTTGCAATCCTGAATCCGAAATTCACTTTTACATTGCCGAAACAGCAGATGGTGGCCGGCATTTATGATATTTTCAACCATATCTGCGAGCAGTATTTCTCTGGGGAGGACGACAATACCAGCGATTATATCAGCGAGGCACTGATGAAATCGGTAATTCACAGTTCGAGAATTGCCATTCGGAATCCAGAGGACTATGAGGCAAGGTCGAATATCATGTGGGCTGCAACCTGGGCACTGAATACGCTTGTTTCCAGAGGAAAAAGTACCGACTGGATGGTTCATATGCTTGGTCAGGCAGTAGGAGCATATACGGATGCAACTCACGGAATGACGCTTTCTGCGGTGTCACTTCCTTACTATCGGTATATTATGCCTTATGGTCTTAGCAAGTTTTGCCGTTTTGCTGTGAATGTGTGGGAGGTCGATCCTGCTGGAAAAGCTGATGAACAGGTTGCCAGAGAAGGGCTTTCCTGTATGGAAGTTTGGATGAAAGAACTGGGACTTACAATGAATCTCCATGAGTTGGGAGCAACAGAAGAAATGTTGCAGGGTATCGCAAATGGAACCTTCATCATGGAAGGTGGATATAAGGTGTTGAATCATGATGAAGTGTTGGAGATTTTGAAGAACAGTCTGTAAGTATTTAAGAAGGAGCTTTTAGAACGATAATATAATAGAGAAAGACAAGTGCTGTGAAAGAAATTTTTCTTTGATGGTGCTTGTCTTTTTTTTAATTCATCACTTGACATTGTGGCACAACTTCATTAAGAATTTTCATGGCTTCTTACCTCCTGTGTCTAAAGCATAAAGCTGCACGAACCGTGCAGTCAAGGTCTTTTTGAAATTTTTTGAAAAAATAATAGGTACACCATGCTTCCATAGTGTACCTGCCAATAAGGTAGTGTCTGTTCGATTGTCCAAATCCCTGCCATGAATCATAGTTGTGAATGTACATTTGATGCTTGGTCTAAACAGGCAAGATTGCAGCTGCCGTTTTGGGCTCGAACCTGACCGTTTTCCTGGCTTTGCATAAAAACTCAATGCCTGTTTTAAGGGGCTGATTTTGGCTCTGCACATTTTTGCACACTTTTTGCACACCGGAACAGCTGGATAACGGATGCGAGAGGGGATAACAGGTGCAAGGAATGCAGCAGATGCAAAACGTAAATTTACGATAAAACGATAAAAATAACGAATTGACGCAATTTTGAAAATTGACGATTGTTGCACGTTGGTTTCTCTTAATCAGTGGGCCCAGGGTTCGAGTCCCTGGAGGTGCACCAGATATTGAACGTCAAGTCGTAAGATTTGGCGTTCTTTTTTTGTTATGTAACCCCGAAAAATCGGGGCCTGCACGGTCAATGCACGGTTTTTGCACGGTCGGCTTTTTCGTAGGAATCCTTTGCAGGGGCTGGAATTGCTTTGAAATGCGTGGTAAATTTTGCATCAGGTCAGCAGAGCCAGACGGAGCTGCGCCTTTACTTCAGGGTCTGCGTTCTTCAGAAGTTCCAGCAGGGCAGTCATAGAGATGGTCGGTTCGCCTTCGGTGGGTACAACCTGCGGGCTGGGGCTTTCCTGTTTGGCATAGAACCCTTCCTCAAACTTCCTACCCAACTCCACACGGGAGGACTGCTGGATATGGGCGTAGGTGTTCACCAACATATCTGCCGTGGCGTGTCCTGTGGTGCCCTGAACAGCTTTCACATCGCCGCCAGAGATCATCAGCTGATAGGTGGCACTAGAATGCCGCAGACCATGGAATACGATACGCGGAAATTCCGGGTGTGCATCCTGCCATTTGAGGAACTTCTTGCGGATCAGCACAGGCTCTACCGCCAGACCGTTGGGCAAACGGAACAGCATTCCACTGTCATGGTAACGTGTTGGGTCTTTCCTCTCGTCTGCCGCCAGCTGCTTCAGCCACTTCTTCAATTCCTCTTTCAGAGCAGAGGTCATGAAGATGGTGCGGCAGGAAGACGCCGTTTTGGTACTCTTCAAAATGAGGGAAGTAGTGCTGCGTTCCAGCTTGTCCGGGAATACCTTGATGATGCAGCCATCGTCCACTTGGTTCAGGGCTTCTTTTCGCACCCGCTGCATGGATTTGTTGATACGGAATGTTCCGATACCGTCCGCAGCATCAAAGTCGATATCCTCTGGGGTCAGACCTACGATCTCGCCCTCTCGCAGTGCGCCCACCAGTGTGAGGTGGACTGCCAGATGCAGGATGGGGTCCTCCATGCTGTCCAGAGCCGCCCGCATCTCCTCTACCGTCCAGATGATACGTTCCTGCGTGGACTTCTTGGGGCTGTCCACGGGAACAGGGCTTTTGACAAGGATGCCCCACTCTACGGCATACTGGAACGCTGTTCCTAGCAGCCGATGCACTTCGTGGATGGTGGTGCCGGAAAGGAACCGCTGCTTCTGCTTTTCGGTCAGGTTCTGCTTCTTACCCTCGATATACGAACCGCAGGGTGTTTTGCTCAGGGTCGTGTAGAGGTTTTCCATGTGGTAGGGCTTGAGTTTTTGCATCTCCATGCTGCCGATATATGGGATAATAAGGTTCTGGATGGTGGAAAGGTTGGATTCGTAGGTTTTGGGTGCCCACTTGTGCTTGCTGCACTGCTTGGGCAGCCAATCCATCAGGAACTCTGCCACCGTCACCGAGGACGGAATCAGGAATGTGCCAACTACCAGTTCATGTTCGATCTGCTTTTTTCGGTTCGTTGCCTCCTCTTTTGTAGGAAAACTTTCCCATTTGTCGCAGCTCTTGCCGTGTTCATCTTCGTAGGTGTAGCGGACGCTGTAAGAGTTGCCACGCTTCGTAATATATGCCATACTGTTTGCCTCCTCTTATCAAGCTGCCCGGTAGAGCCACGCATCGAAGCTGTCCTTCGGCACACGGATGCTTCCGCCTACCCGCAGGACACGGAATTCGGTGGTGCTGTTGCACAGGTTGTAAGCAGAGCGCAGACTGATGGCCAGCATTCGTGCGATCTCTTCCACCGTGTACACCAGTTTCGTGGTTGCCGGGCTGTCAGTCGGAGACTTGACGGCATTGGTTTGAGTGACCACTTTCATTGTAGTGGGATTCGTGTCCTTTTGCAAGAACTTTTTCGTATAATCGGAAGATTGCACAGGGACAGTCATAGAATTACGGTCAAAATCCATAAGCATTTCTCCTTATATTGTCATATCATCTAAAAATTCAGCTTAAAGTTCTACATCTTGCCCACGCTTGCGGTTTTTCTGCTGCTCATTCATGGTGCGCTCCTGCTTGGGGGCAAGAATCTTTTCCAGAAAGCCGCGCACCAGTTCGGGCGCACGGTGGAGAGCATCCAGATAGGGTTTCACGTCGTACCACAGGTCGTGGTACTTGTTGCTCCAACGAACGGCCTCCTTCTTGGCGGTGGAAAGTTCTTCTTTCAAGCGGCGGTTCTCCACGTCCATCATATAGCCGTGGTCGGCTTGCTTTTTCAGCTTGGAAAATTCTTCTTCGGTCAGCGAGTAGTTACCGAGAAAGGTGCGCTTGCCGATATAATCCAGATCGCGCGCATGAATGAGGGCTTCTTTCGTGAGCGTGGCCTTTTTCTGCACAGCGGCAAGTTCCTTCTCCTTTTTGGAGAGGGTCTGACTGGTTTTGGCAAGCGACTGCGCCTTTTGGTCGGCTTGGGCGGTCAGGCTGTCCAGCCGCTCCTGCTCTCGTTGGACTTTGAACTGGGTGACGGTCAGGTGTTCTTCGGTACTGCCGCGCTCGCCGCGCTCCACATCCGTGTACCCGGCAGTACGCATATAGTTGAAGAAATCGTCTTGCAGGACGCTGTACGACTTCTTCAGGACTGGCTTGCCATTCTTTTGCAGCACGGGCTTTCCGGCATCGTCCAGCAGGGGCTTGGATGCCCACTTCTTGCTTCGGCTGACCTGCATGACGGTCTCCTTGACGGTGCCGACCAGTGCCTTGTCCTTGCAATGTTTCGACCAGAGAATCTGCTTTTCAACCACAGGTACATAGACCACGTGGAGATGGTAGTGGTAGACCTCCCGGCCTAGTGCTTCGGTCATGGCGTGGTTGATCTCATCCGCGTGCATGACTGCCGAGAGGATATACTGCTCACCACCCACGATCTGAACGGCTGCTTTGTAGGCATCCGCATAGAACTGCTTGGCGAACTCGTAGCCGCCGTGGTTGTCGAAGTAGGCTGAGTTGACATCAAAGACAAGCTCACAGTAGTGGGTGGCATCCGGTTTCAGGCCGCGCGTGGAGATGGTTCCATCGGCTTCCAACTGGGTGAACAGGTCGGTGTAGCTGGCGGTTGGCTTTTTGAAGTGGACGTTCCATGCAGCGCGCTGGGGGATAATATCGGGGTTCCGATAGCTGTCCTTTTCACGCTCATTGTGCTGCTGGGTGTTGCCAACGGCCTTGTCCGAAACGGCGAGATTTCGGACACTGGTGCGGTCAACGCCATCGTTTCTTGCCAAAGGGCATCCCTCCTTTCGGGGTTCAGAGGAAGGTGACGGGGACGGAGATGCACTTCCCCGGAAGTGTAATAACCCACTATAACACTTTCATCCCTATGGGCTGCAAAGTGTAGTGGGCTCTTCGAGGACTCTCCGAGGGGGAACGTCTCCTGCGGGAGAGCTACGATCAAGTTCGCACAATGCGAACTTGATTGCTCCGTACGCATCTGAAAAAATTGCGTACGGACTTCAAATAACCTGTACGGTTCGTACGGTGTACGGAAGCGCAAAATATAAACGATAACTCGTTCTAATTTACCTCAACTTGCCGTACGGGTGCGTACAAGTACAGACCGTACAGGTTGTACGAACTTCTTCCGTGAAAAAATGCACTTTTTACGGGCAGGGGTGAACAAGCGGTTCGATGTCCACAAAGCCCCGCACTCTGCGGCCACCGGGCAGGTAGATGTTATGTACTGCACCAGAGTACCCCAAAGTGGGAACTCTGGTGTTTTTTACTTCCTGCCTGAATATACGGAAAATTTTGCAGGAAAGGCGAAAAAGCAGCAGAACTGCAACGGAAAAAGAAAAAAGCCCTTACTGGTTGCAGAGTTGCTACAGCTCTTTTTAATAAAGAAAAATTTATCACTGCCAGACGAAACACGCGGTCGAGAAACAAAAGCCCAGAAAACTGGATGTTTTTGATAGAAAACACAGGAAAAACCTGTGGAAAAGGTTGAATTGAAGGAAAACGAACAGCTTATTGTTGCATTGAACAGTCAAAAAGTGCATAATAAAGGCAGACAACGACCTATGAGGAGGTTTTGGCGTTGAAAACAGAAAGCGGCAAGGAAAAGCGGATGGTCCAGGAACTGGACCTTTTGAAAAAACATCAGAAAATATCAGTAAAAGAACTGGCAGCAGCGCTTGGGGTATCTGAGATGACCGTGCGGCGCGATTTGGAACTGCTGCGCAAGAACCATGTGCTGGAGCGTAGCTATGGTTATGCCGCGCTGGTAGAAGGAGGAAACGGCTATTCTTACGAAGGCGAAAACTACGATCTGCGCCGGGCACGGCTGGAAAATTTTGCGGAGAAAGACCGCATCGCCAAATATGCAGCTTCTCTCATCCGCCCGGACGACTGGGTGTTCCTCGACAACGGCACCACCGTTTCACGGATGACGTTCTACCTGCCCACAGATTTTGAGTATACGGTGCTCTGCTACAACTTCCTCATCCTGGCTGAATTGCTCAAACACTCGAATATCAAGGTCATTTTTCCCGGCGGCTACTACCACCCCGAGGATTATAACTTTACTTCCCCGGAGGCTGTGGAGTTCATCCGCCGCCACCGTGCCAACAAAGCTTTCCTCTCGGTGTCGGGTGTCCACCAGAGTCTTGGCATCACCTGTATCAACGCCAACATCGTGGAGAACAAAAAGGCCATGATCGAGTCCTCGGCCCAGAACATCATTCTGGCGGATTCCAGCAAGTTCGGGCTGGTAAAGGCCAACCACTTTGCGGACATCCCGGATATGGATCTGGTCATCACCGATACCAACCTTCCTGCCGGGTGGAAAAAGATCCTGGCAAATGCACAGACGCAGCTCAAAATGGTCTGATAAAATGAAGATGAGGGGGCTGTTGCAAAATGCAACACTCTCTATTTTAACGGTAATACGCGATAATTTAAACTGCAATCTTACATAAAGAAAAGCAAGTGCAACACTTTTTCTCGAAAACCAGAATTTTTTGATGGAGATGTGATGCACTTGCTTTTTGTATTGTTCACTTTTTCGCTTATTTTTGAAATTGTTATAGCTAGTTGTGTTGTGCTATTTTGCAACAGCCCCTTTTTGTGTTCATTTAAACATGATTTGAGTGAGCAAGATATAACTTTTTTGTGCTTGATAGGCGGGTGAAAGCCGTCTGGACGAACCGAAAAATTCAAAAGAACCTTGTTTGAATAAACAAAATATGACGTAGAAAAGATTTTTTGCGACGATGCTGGATACTTGAGCCAAGGAGAAAAGAATACAATGCAAAAAATGTTCAAAAGAACAAAAATAGCATGATTTTAATGGCGCAAGTGAACAAAATACGCCCGGAAATGTGTGCAATGTCATGAAATGAAACAAAAACTATTGACGAATCCGGGAGAGAATGTTATTCTCTGCTCAGAGAACGAACAAACAGTATGTTTGAATAAACAGAGAGGAGCAGAGCTGTGAGACTGACAGAGATAACAGACGACCTGACGGGCGCTGCTGATTCCGGCAGTTACTTCACCGCACGAGGCCGGAAGGTGCGTATCTGTACGAATGGACGGTGCAGTCTGGAACATGAGACCGACGAGATCCTGACCGTGAACCTCTCTTCCCGCAACACCGCGCAGGACAAGGCGCGGCAGCTCCACGCAGACCTTCTGAGGCGGCTCGAGCCGGGCGGCTTCTATATGAAGAAGATTGGCACGGGCTTCCGGGGCAATGACTCCTACGAGCTGGACGGTCTGCTGGACGGCTGGCCGGACTACAATGTGTTCATTGTGGACAACGCTCCCGACCTCGGTACCTTTACCCTTTATGGCAACCAGTACTGTGAGGGCGAGATCCTCCCCAAGTCGGTTTATGCCAACGACCCCATCTTCCCACCGACGGAATCCTACATCCCCAAAATTCTGGGAAAGGACACCGACAAGAAGATCGGTCTGGTGGACATCGACGCAGTAAAGGGCAGCGAGGAAACGCTGCTGGCCGCTGTGGAACATCAGCTGGCCGAGGGAACACGCATTCTGGTGTTCGACGCCATCACCCGGGCAGATGTCCTTCATCTGCTCAAGACGCTGGCGCCCCGATACCCCAAGGTGTTCTGGACCGGCTCTCTGGGCATCGCGGATGGTCTGGCCGAATATCTCTACGGCCCGGCGCAGACTCACACCTTCCCTGTGCGGGACATCCGGAGCCTTTGCTTCTGTGCTTCGGCCTACGACATCGCTCATAAGCAGATCACTTATTCTGCGGAGCGTGGGCTGCAGACCGTGCCGCTGGACATCGACGCCTACATCGAGGGCGGCAAAGAGGTGCCGCAGCTGGCCGCAAAGCAAGCAGAGCAGCTGCTGGGGCAGGGGAGCGTCATCCTCTTCCCGCAGGTGGAAAAATATTCCTACAAGCCCGGCACCAGCAAAGCTATCATGGAGTGCTTTGCACAGGCTGCGGCAGCGTTTGACCACGATGCCGCATTCGACCGGCTGGTCATCATCGGAGGCGAGACTTCGCAGGGCGTGCTCCGGCAGTTCGGTGTTGAGCATCTGCAGCTCGGCTGCGCACTGGAACCCGGCGTGGCACAGGGCCTGATGCTGGACGGCTGCTTCGCAGGCCGGGAGTTCGCTCTCAAGGGCGGCAGCATGGGCCGTGAGGATACGCTGGAAAAGATGCTCTGCCGGAAGGAGGTCGTTTACTGATGGAACATGAATCGATCGTCTGGCCGAAACCGGCCGATGACATCATCCGCTACTCGGCACTGGTCTACCAGAAGGGTTTGGTAAGTGCAGCGGGAGGAAATGTCAGTGCTCGGCTGGGAGGTGATATGCTCATCACCGGCAGCAACGTGCCGCTGCGGGCAGTCACCTACGAAGGTCTTGTGCTCTGCGACGCTGAGGGGCATGTCAAGCGAGCAGCGCAGGGGCTGAAGCCCTCTAAAGAGACGCGGTTCCATCTGGATGTCTACCGCCTCCGCCCTGAGATCAACTATATCATCCACGCCCACCCCACCTATTCGGTGCTCTGGACGCTGCAGAAAAAGCCGCTGCCCCTCTACACCGAGTCGGCAAAGCTCAAGCTCGGCGAGGTGCCCATCGTGCCCGACCGGGCACCCGGTTCCACAGAGCTGGCCGATGTCGTGGCAGAAACGGTGGCCAAAGCATCGGCGGACACAAGGGCTTTCCTGATGGAAGGCCACGGCATCCTCGTTATGGGCAAGACCATGGAAGAGTGCTTCGATCAGGCAGAGCTGTTGGAAGATACAGCCAAGATCGCGTTCCTGCAGCAGCTGGCCTGCCTCCGCTGAGGCTTTGATAATTACGAACTGTAAACACAGGATATAAAAACAAAAAGAAAAAGGAGAATAATCTTATGAGCACCAAGAAAATTTCCCGCCGTGATTTCCTGAAGGTAGCCGGAATCTCCGCTGCTGCCATTGGCCTGACCGCCTGCGGCGGCTCTTCCAGCACCGCAGCTTCCACCACCGGCAGTGCAGGCTCTGCTGCTGCATCGGCTGAGAGCGCTACTTTCTCGGTCACTGCAGACGTCACCGGTGACCGCGCCCCCTATGTGGAACGCTTTGCTGAACTCATCTCCGACAAGACCGGCGGCCGCTATCAGGCTAACGTCATCGCCGCAGGCTCTCTGGGCAACGGCTCCGACATGGCACAGATGCTGCAGATGGGTACGCTGGATGTGCTGATGAGCGACGATATGACCATAGACGGCGTGCTGGACGGCGCACTGGGCTTCGCATGGCTGCCCGGTCTGGTGGCTGACTACGACGAGGCGGATAAATACTACCTCAAGGGCTGGATCGCCGACGAAGTGGCCAAGATCATGGAGCAGAACAGCCTCATCCGCATCTCTTCTTACTGCAACGGCTTCCGTCAGGTGGGCAATATCGTCCGCCCCGTCACCGAGATGTCTGACTTGGCCGGCCTGAAGATCCGCACCCCGTCCGTCGCCTCTGTTGTCTCTTTCTATGAGAAGTGCGGCGCACTGCCCGTCATGATCGCCGGTTCTGAGGTGCTGAATGCCCTGCAGACCGGTACCGTCGATGGTCTGGACAACGCGGTCTTCAATTACACCAACCAGGGCATTCTGGATGTCATCACCCACATCACCGAACTCAACTACTGCTACTCCGGCGGCTGCTTCATCGCAGGCGCTCCCTTCTGGGAAAAGCTGAGCGACGAGGACAAGGCCGCCTTCAAGGAGGCTGCACAGGAGGCTTCTGACGAGTTCACCGAGTTCTTCCGTGAGAAGACCGAGAAGGTCACCAACGACGGCGTGGCCAGCGGCCAGTGGACCGTGGATCAGCCCTCCGATGATATGAAGGCTAAGCTGCAGGAGATCTACCAGCAGATCTGGGAAGAGAGTCGCGGCTCCTACAGCGACGAGATCATGGACGCCATCACCAGCGGTGATTACAAGAACAAGTAAGGCTATGTGGCGCTCCATATTTTGTTGTAAAGTGATTCTGCCGCCTTGCGGGGAGTGCCCGGGGGCGGCAGTTTATGAAAGGAGGCAAATGCTGTGAACAGCAATAACAAAACGCTGCAGGGCTTGAAGAAAGTCAACGACAGACTGTTGGGCATCGAGATCTTCCTGCTGGCTCTTATCACAATTCTGCTGGTCGCGGCCATCTTCATCGAGGTGGTTTGCCGGTATTTCCTGTTTATCTCTGCCGCGTGGGCAGAAGAGTTCACCCGTTATCTCTTCATTTGGCTGACCTACATCGGCTCAGCCTATGCCATCTGCGACAACAGCCACACCGAGATCGATGTGCTCAAGCAGGTGCTTATGAAGATCAAGGGCCCGGCCCGCGAAAAGTGGCTCAAGGCGCTGGAAGTCGCAGCCATCGTTTCCACTTTTGCATTCCTGGTCGTCTTTGCCAAGCTCTTCTTCGACTATATGATGAAGATTTTCAGTACCACCCAGACTTCGCCCACCATGCGCATCCCCATGGGCTGGGTCTACCTGCCGGTGTTTATAGGCATCGTGCTGGCAGCCCTGCACGAGGTGTACATGCTTGCAGCCTGCCTGCTGGGCGGCGATAAGAAGTCTGCCGCCGAGGCGGACAACTGAGAAAGAGGGTGAAATTATGACAGCGCTTCAAGCTTTGCTTATCTTCCTGATCTCCTTCATGGTGGTGGCCGTCCTGTTCAAAATGCCGGTCTCCTTTGCACTGGGCACATCCTCTCTACTGGTGCTGGCTTTTGGCGGCTACAATCTGGTCACTGTGCCCCAGTTCGCGTTCTCCGGTCTGGACAGCTTTGCTCTGCTGGCCATCCCGTTCTACATCTTCGCCGGTGTCATCATGGAATACAGCGGCATCTCCAAGATGCTGATCGACTGGATCAAATCTTTTGTGGGTCGTATTCGCGGCGCCACCGGCGTCATCACCATCTGCGCCTGCATGGCCTTCGGCGTTCTGACTGGCTCGGCCATGGCTACCATCTCCGCCATCGGCAAGATGATGGTGCCCGAGCTGGAAAAAGAGGGCTACCCCAAGGCTTATAACTCCGCTTTGCTGGCGGCTACCTGCTTTCTGGGCATTCTCATTCCCCCGAGTGTCCCCGGCATCATGTACGCTCTGGCCTCCGGCGGCAAGATCTCTGAAATCTGGATGTCTACCGTTGGCCCTGCCTTCATTTTTGCAGTGGGCTACTTCGTCATTAACTACTTCCGCATCGGCCGTCATCAGGTCAAGCCGGAAAAGGTCAATGTGGCGTTCAGTGAAAAGGTCCGTCAGATCGGCAAATCCACCTTCTACGCTATCCCGGCCCTGCTGATGCCCATCATCATCTATGGCGCTATCTACGGCGGCTTCTGCACCGTTACGGAGGCAGGCGCTGTGAGCTGCGTCTACGGTATCCTCTATTTCGCCGTTCTGAAAATCATCAACAAAAAGAAGATCCAGATCACCTTCTGGCGCTGCTGCGCCATCGCCGGTGCGTCCACTGCCGTTATCGGTCTGCTGAACGCCTTCTCTGCTGTGGCCGGCAAGGTCATGACGCTGGCCGGTATCTCCTCCTTCCTGTCCAACCTGATCACGGCCAATATCTCCAGCCGCTGGGGCTTCCTGCTGATGATCAACATCCTGTTCATCTTCATGGGCACATTCATGGACATTAACGCCACCATCCTCATCATGACCCCGCTGTTGCTGCCCGTGGCGCAGACTTACGGCATCAGCACCGTCCACTTCGGTGCCATCATGCTGGTCAATATGTGCGTTGGCTTCCTGACTCCTCCCTTTGCTGTCGGTATCTTCGTTTCCACCAAGATCGCTCACTCCACATTTGGAGAAACGGTCAAGGAAGCCATCCCCTTTATGGGCGTGGGCCTGATCGCCATCCTGATCACCACCCTCTGCCCGCAGTATATCAACTTCTTTGTGAACCTGCTTGCGTAAACAGCAGCAACGAGGTAACAGTATTATGATCGGAAAAGAAATTCGTCTCAAGCGCCTGATGCCCACCGAGGACGGTAAGTACTTCGGCTTGACTGTAGACCATGCCATGGGCCGTGGTGTGATGAAAGGTCTGGATACCATCGATGATACCATTGCCAAGATGGTGGCCGGCGGTCCGAATGCCATCACCATGCATAAGGGCATTGCAGAACACTGCTTTGCTCCCTACGCAGGCAAGACCTGCCTTGTGCTCAAGTTGACCACCTTTGGCGTCTACCATTACGAGAGTGATGTGCAGGTGGCCAGTGTGGAAGAAGCCATTGCCATGGGTGCCGATGCCGTGTCGGTGGGCTGCATCCTAGGCGGTGACAATCAGGAGCAGCAGATTGCCATGCTGGGCCGCATCAGCGAGGAAGCTCACCGCAACGGGATGCCCCTCATCAGCCATATCTATCCCCGCGGCAACCATATCACCGGGGACGACCAGCGTAGCGTGGAGAACGTGATGTACGCTGCCCGCACTGCTGCAGAGCTGGGGGTGGATCTGGTAAAGACCACCTACACCGGCGACCCCGAGAGCTTTGCCCGGGTGGTGCAGGCTGCCCCCACCCGGGTGGCCATTGCCGGAGGCAACGGCTGCAAGACCGCACAGGATTTCATTCAGATGACCCGTGATGTCATGGATGCCGGTGCTGCAGGCGTGACTTACGGACGCTTCGTGTTCCAATACCCCCATGTGACCCCGCTGGTCAAGACTCTGGGACAGGTGGTACACAATGGTCTGTCCGTGAAGGAAGCCATGGAGCTGCTGGACACGCTGGAGCATGAGGATGCATAAGGGAGGACCGCTATGCTGAAATTTGATCTTCAGAAGCCCAATGATGTGGTAGCCTTTGGCCGCGCCACCATCGATCTCTATGCCAATGAAATCGGCCCCATGGAGGAAGCAAAGACCTTCTCCAAATATGTGGGCGGCTCTCCCGCCAACACCGCTGTCGCCATGGCCCGTCTGGGCCTGAAAGTTGGCTACATCGGCAAGGTGTCCGATGACCAGTTCGGACGCTTCATCGTCAGATATCTGGCTGACCAGGGGGTGGATACCTCCCACATCGAGACAGCCGCCCCCGGCATCCGTTCCGGTGTGACCATGGGTGAGATCAAAGAGGGCTCGTGCAATTGTTTCATGTACCGCACCGACTGCGCCGACCTTCACATCGACTGTGCTCAGCTGGACGAGAGCTATATCGCCAGCCACAAGCTGCTGCTCATCTCGGGCACATCTCTCTCCCATTCTCCGGCGCGGGAGGCTGTGTTCCTCGCCATCGCCATGGCAAAGCGGAACGGTGTGGTTGTTGCCTTTGACCTCGACTACCGTGACGGAACCTGGGACAATGACGACGAGACCAGTATCTATTTTACCCTCGCCGCCCAGCAGGCTGATATGGTGCTGGGAACCCGGGAAGAGTTTGATAAGATGGAAGAACTTTTCCACCCGGGCAACCATGATGACGACCGGAGTGCTCACTGGTTGCTGGAGAAGGGCGTAAGCCTTGTCTCCATCAAGCAGGGCAAAAAAGGCTCTCATCTCTATACCACCGAGGGCCGCACCATGGGCGGTATCTATCCAACAAAGGTGCTCAAGAGTTTTGGTGCGGGAGACTCCTACTCCGGCTCTTTCAACAATGCGTTGATACGTGGGAAGAGTCTGGAAGAAGCACTGAAGTATGCAGCAGCTGCTGCTTCAATCACCATTACCGGCCATAGTTGCTCCGATGCCATGCCCACCTTGGATCAGGTAGAAGAGTATGTGCGGACCCACGAGTATCAGATGCCGGAGGCTTGAGAACCACTGCAAGAACCATATCACTCCCCCTTTTTTAACACAGAAGCCGCGCATTGACAGGACGTGCGGCTTCTGTATTTTTGTTTGTTCGGGTACAAAGCGGGGGTGCGGCCACGCAAACCAATGCCGTCAAGTCGGTGGGGGAGAGGGTGATTTTTGTTTGTCGGAGAGTAAGTGCACGGTTTCTGCACGGATTTTGCACGGTTTCAAAACGTGCAGAAGGTGCTTTTCGTTGCAAAATCCGACAAAGGGTGCAGAAATTACTGGGTGAAAAATCACGTTGTCTTGATTAAAAATAACGATGACTCGAAACTTCCATAAATTGAGACGAACCGGCGGCTTGCTCTCTTAATCAGTGGGCCCAGGGTTCGAGTCCCTGGAGGTGCACCACAACAACAAAATCCGAACTTTTTTCCGATAGGAGAAGGGTTCGGATTTTTTGTATTCTTCGGAAAACAGAACGAATCCCTTGCTTCCATCGAAAAATGTCCTAGACCTTATCATAAGAAAGCACGACAGACCATTGTGAGAGTGCCTTAAGGCGGAAAGGACACAAACATGAAGTACGATGAAAGAGCCTGCAAATTCAACATGGACACCGGGTGCGTGGAGCTGCTGCTCCGGGATGGAAGAAAAATATCCATCGACTGCACCGGGGTCGAGGATGCGTTGGATGTGACCATGGCGCAGAGGTCGGAGTTGGATTATCTCATCTACAATGACCCGCTGGGCTATGCGGATTTGATTCTGAATGGCGACCCGGAGGAATATTTGAAAAACGTAATCGGGAGCCATGGGTTAGAAGATTAAGGGCAAAACAAAAAACAGGGTGCGCCCTGCGGACGCACCCTGCCAAAGACCACATACGATAGCGATATGTACAACAGGGCGTTCCCCGTCGGGAACGCTCTGTTTCTCTTTGCTGGTAGTGTGATGAGCCTGTTCCGCCTGCCATGCGGCAAACTCCCGCTGGCCTTCCTCGCTGTTCCAGCAGGCAAGGATGGCCGGGTAGAACGCCCGTGCTAGACGGTCAATGACTTCATCGGGGTAGGGGGAAGTGTTTGTGGACTTTTTCTTTTTGTTCAAACGCACGCTCCTTTGATCGTCCCACCGTGGCAAAGTCGGGCGAGAAAATCAAAGTTCCAATTTTTATCAGGCGCAAGGGCGCGGAAGTTTTCCACCCTGCACTTGCGGCTGGTGGCTCATTGATGGCTTACAAGTGCCTGTCGTTATGCGGTCTTTTCAGTTTCTTCAAGGGTTTCAGCGAGAATCTGTTCCATGCAGGCTTCCAGCTCATTCAGATAGAGGGCAGGACGCTGCATCGCAAAACGGAGAACTTTCTGCTTTTCCGGGTCGGAGAGATAGCTCTGATTGTTCTTGAGCACTCGCTTCCATGTGTTCTTCATCATTTCAGTGGCTGTGCTCAAGGTTTTGTAGACCCGCATGAACTCGTCCGGGACTTGATAAGTCTTGAACTGTTCCGGGTCGGCTGTGGGCATCGGAACCGGAGTGTCGGCGTTGGGTTCTGCGTCAGCAGCTTCCATCGCTTTCGTGATCTCCGGGTGCATGATCTCGGCGAACACGTCCTGCCGCTTGTCGGGACTGCTCTGCACAAGTTTGGACATTTCATCGTTGGTGAACTTCACCTCACCGGAAAAGACTTTCTGCTTGATGCCGGGAGAGAGATTATCTGCGATGTCGATGCCTCGTGTATAGTGGCTGGCACGAAGAACGGAGGCACGGCTGACACTGCTTTCCTCTGCGATTCGGTCGCAGGTTTTCTTCCCGGAGTGGTGGTTATCACCGTGATCACCACCACTTTTCTTTGCTAAAGTGTACTGATTGCCGTGAAAGATTTTCTCGGCTTTCTTTTCAGATTCGTACTGCTTCCCCAGCAGGTAACGCTTTTGTTCGGGGGAAAGATTGCGCCGCCCCAGCTGATTCTTGCAAATCCAAGCGAGTGCTTCCTCACGATTTGCAAAGCGGAGCGGCATGGTAGAAAAGCGGATTTCGGGATATTTCTGAAGAATCGCATAACGGTTGTGTCCATCAACAAGGGTGTTGTTCCACACGATCAAAGGAGAGAGCAGCTTGCCCTCTTTGAGGATATTTTCTTCAAGCTGCTTGAATTCATCATCGGTCAGAGGGGGAATCTGGGACTGGAACTCCGGGTCGATTTTCAGATTGATCATACGCACACTCCTTTATCTCTCCTGCTGCGCCGGTTCTTCCTCCCGGAAAAAGGACGCAACATTCTGCTTTGCGGTTTTCAGTTTGAGCAGTTCCTCTTTAGCTTCCTTGTACTGCTCGTAGAACTTTGCCTTTTCGGATGCCAGCTGCGCATACTCGGCTTCCAGCTTTTTCGGGCTGGGCAGCTTTGTGATGTTGTTTGCCTTGAAATAGGCTGCTGCCGCCCGGTACGCTGTCAGCTCTGCACGGTGCTGTTCCTCAAAGACTGCGGGTCGTTTGGCAGCTTTCAGTTTCTGTGCAATCGGGCGGTACTGCTGGTAGGCAGTAGCGTGACTGCGCAGATTCTTGTTTTCTGCCATGCGGGTTTCGAGGTCTTTCACTACGGCCAGCGATTCATGGAACTTGGTGTCAAGCTCTGCGATTCTCTGGTCGAGTGCGACCTCATCGGTCAAGCCCTTTTCTTCTAGGAAAATCAAGGTCTGTGCCATGGCTTTGAGGTTGTGCTTTTTCGCCCAACGCTCGTAGCCGATGCTCTTGCCCTCGGTCATCCTCGACTGGATGTCGATCAGTTTCCCGATGGTATCCTGTTTGAACTGAACCTTGGGTTTGCGTTCGGCATTTGCCTGCAACGTGGCAAGCACTGCCGCCTTATCGAACTTGTCCCCGAGATGTTTCGCCCGGATAAACTTGGTTCTGCCAGCGGGCAAATAGCTGAGCTGCCCACGGCTTTCCTTGACGGCAATGCCGTACTGCTGCATGAGCCTATCGGAAAAATCCTCAAAACTCACAGCGCGATACAGCACCGAAGAAATCTGCTTCCGCAAAGTGTCCTTTACGGTTTCAAACTTCTTCTGCTGGGGCGGTTGTCCGGCTGCGGTGAGGGCTGCGTTCTCGCGGTCAAGTTTCATCTGGCCGCGCTGTCTTGCCCAATACTCCGCTTCGCTCACGCGCTCTTTCGAGCCGTTGAGCAAATCAATCTGGTACAGTCCGGCACTCTCGCACAACTCCATGACCTCGACACGCAAGTGCCGCATGGTCTGGGCGGTGCTGGAGTGCTTCATACCCTCGCGCCAGTCGCGGGGCTTCTGCATATAGGGCTTACGTTCCACCTCGCGTGTTCGGACGCTGCCGATCACGATGTGGACATGGATGTTTCCCGAATGGTTGTGCCCATCCGGGTGAGTGCAGACGATGGCAGGATGACCGGGGAAGTTTTCTTCGCAGAATTTCAGGCCAAGTGCCTGTGCCTTTTCCATGGTCAAGCCGTTGTCGGCTGCATCTCTGGGGTCAAAGCTGATGATATACTGGTGGCTTTTGATATCACCATGCTGGGTATTCTTGCCATACTTGCGATTTGCCAGCAGACAGGCCGTTGCAAAGGAAAAATCGCCACACTCAAGGGTGTCGAGCAGGTACGAATCCCGCAGCTTCGGCTTGCCCTGTTCATCCAGAAGTTGCTTTCCGGTGAACGCACCGTGCTGGTAAACGAGGTACGCTTCGATGGCGGTATAGTCCGAGTTTTTAGAGGCGATATGCTTGAGCGTTGCCATACTAAAAATGAAAAAAGACAATATTCAAAGTGTTTTATGCCATGTGGAGACACCGGAATAAATGTCTTCCGGAATGATAACGTCGGGCTCGTCGGCACTGGCGGTCTGGATCCGGGCGATATGCGCACGGCACACCTCCTCAGCGATGTTGCGGGTCGTCCGGGCATTGGAGAATTGCGGAATCTTAGTGATACCGGCGAGAAGCTCCCGAGCTGCGTCCAGACAGTTCTCTGCGAGGGGAATGTTTTTCTGTTTCAGTTGCAGCAGGAGGATCTGTGCACATTCTTCATCGCTGAAACTGCGGAAATGCACCTTCGTGAAGCGGTCGTGCAGGCCGACGTTGCTTTCCATGAACCGGTTCATGTCGGCATCATACCCGGCCAGAATCATCACTGTATCCTTGCGGCTTTCCTCAGCAAATGTCAGCAAGTACTCTACGGCCTCTTTTTTGTAAGAATCGCCGGGGCTGTTAGCATCATAGGCAAGGGCGTAGGCTTCGTCGATGAAGATGACGCCGCCGCGCCCGCGGGCCAATGCATCCTTTGTTTTGAGCGCAGTCTGCCCTATAAAGCCGGCGATGAGATTGTTGGCCTTATAGCTGCAGAAACGGGAGCTGGGGACAAGCCCTAGGGCGTAAAATGCCTTACCTAAAATCTTGGCAGCAGATGTTTTGCCAGTTCCGGGTGCACCCACAAAAACAGGATGTTCTAGTAAAAAGGAAAAGTCCGGATTGCGTTCTTTTTTATATTGGACGGAGCGATAAATAGCTTTGATCCAGTTGCGGATCTCGCTCATGCCGTACAAGTTGTCGAATTCCTGCATGGCTTCCTCAAAGGTGATTTGATGGCTCTGGGAGGCGATCAGCTGGGAGTAAGCTTCCGGGATATCTTGCGGCTCGAGCCAATGGACACTTTCTTGGGTGAACTGCTCTTCACAACAGCGGCCATAATAAGCGTTTTCCATTTCGGTACAAAGCCGCACCACTGCGCGGGCGTTGGAAAAATCCGGTGTGGACTCTCTGGTATCGTACCAGTTCTTGAAGAGGATACGCAATGCAGCTTCGGTGTTGCTTTTGCAGACATAACTGGCTGCGTCTGCCTTGCTCTTGAAAATAGCCATCATCTGGTCGGTGGTATAATCCGGCAGATAATGGACGATACAACGCTCTTTCAGGCTGGAATCCATTTTCCAAAAGTTTTCCTCTTGACTGCGCTGGACGGCAAACACGCAGGTGAGCCGATGATCTTCGGTCATGGGATTGAGCAGGGCAGCAATGCTCTGCGCGCTGCACCGGTGGGCTTCGTCGATGAACAGAAGAGTGTTCTGCCGGACGGCCTGCTCGGCGGCCTCCTGCAGCTGGTCGGGGCGAATGGAGGAGGTGTTCGTGACCTCGATGGGATCACTGCGGCTGAGGAGATTAGCCGTGTACAGAGCGCGGCAGAGCAATTTGGCCAGCTGGGTCTTGCCGGTGCCGGGGTTCCCCACCAGAACGATGTGCTCTATCCGGCCGTCATTGGTCCCTTCAGCACGAAGACGTTTGCGGTAATTCAGATAACGGTCCAGAATGGGCAGGCCGGTTTCGTCCAGCCCGGGAAAGTGCCCGAACTCTTTGCGGACAGAGTCCATGGTAATGGTTTCCAATCGGCTGGCCCATTTGCCGAAATCTTCGCGCTGAATGGTGTGGCTGCCGCGCTTTACGGCAGAAGGGAGGAGCTGCCCTTCGATGAGTTCTTTCTCCACAAATCTTGCGTTGCCGAAGTGCTGGTCGCGGGACTGATATATGTTCTCCATCAATGTCTGAATGGAAGAATCGGGCATGGCGGGATCAAGGGAGTAACCAGTTTTTGCCAGAGCAGAATTAAAAATCTGGTGCAGGACATCCGGCGAATAGTCCGGAATGGTGAGAACATTCTGCTCGGTAATGCGGCTCTTCAGGCCGGGATTCATCTGGAAGAGACCCTGAATGCCGTCTGTGCTTTCTCCTTTGGAAGAAGAATAACCAGAGAAAATAAACAGGACATGGCGGGTGTCGTCGGTCATAAAATTAACAAGGGCGTCGATCGCTTCCTGATTGAAGATATTGCCGCTGCCGCTGTTGCTGCTGTGGTTACGGCAAAGGGTGTAGGCTTCGTCGATGTGCAGAATGCCGCCTTCGGCTTTTTCGACCATCTGACCTACTTTGATGGCCGTGCCGCCGATCACATCGCTGATGAGGTCGCTGGCCTTGGCCGTGACAACGTGACCAATGGGAAGAAGGCCCGCATCATGGGCGATGCGGCCGATAAGATGGACAGAAGTTGTTTTACCGGTCCCGGGGTTTCCGGCGAGGAAGATACCGGGCAGATGCGGACAGGTGGGCCAGACTGTGGAGCCGGATCCTTCGAAACGCTCGGTCATCAGGCCGTGGGGTTCAGACGATGCCGGAGAAGCTTCGACGGGTTTCAGAATGCGGTGCAGCTCAGCGGTGACGCTCTCCCATCCGGCGCGGTGCTCGAGGACATACCATGGGTCAAACGCAAGCTTGCGAAGATCCTGACCAAGGAGCATGCTCAGAAAAGCATCGTCGAAGATGCGGGAAGTGCCGGGCTGGTCCAGCTGCTGGCAGATGCGGCTGTCCAGCGCACGCAGCGTAAGAGCGGAACCACTCTCGTGGTCAGAGGCTGCTTGGCGCTGGGCATAGAGCATCTTGTCGGCGGCGGCGCGGACGCCATCGGGGAATGTTAAACCGTTCAGCAGCTGGCGACGACGCAGCAGATGGATGGTTTCATCAATGCCAAAGGAGCGGATGGAAAAAACTGCGTTGGCTTTTGGCACAAAGCGGTTCTCGCCGCAGCTTTCGAAGAAAAAGTCGAACCAGCTGCGGGTCTTTAAAAGCCCCGCAAATTCACAGCTCATGGGCTGTTTCTGCAAAAAGATCAGCAGGTTGTCCCCCCTCCATTTGTCATGCTGCAGAGAACTATAACGCGAGACGGAAGGATCACTTGCCATGAAGGCGTGGAGATCGGTAAAGACCACCGCAGTGCGATACGTGGTATTGCGCATAAAGCTGTCGCATTCGGCATAGAGGGTCTCTGGGGTCAGATTCTTCTGCTGGTAGATAAGCTTTTTTTCGGGGCTTTCCGGTGTGCTGGCCGGAGCCGGTGCCGGGGTCTTACCAGAAGGAGCAGGCTTGCGGGGGCGGCCAAAGCGGGGCATTCCTTCGGCGGGTGCTGCCGGCGCAGCGGCCGGAGCGGTCTCGTTGCCGGGGATGCTGTAACGGGCAGACTGGTCGTCATAGACATATTTGCCAAGAGCAAGGCCGGGGTCGAAATAGACCACATTGTCAAAACCTGCCTGACGCAGGAAATCCGTCAATGCAACATAGAATTCACGGGGACAGAGGTCGCGGGGAATGATGATGTCGCGGACATCACTGCACTGCAGCAGGATAACATTGCTGCCGCTGCCGCGCTGAAGAGCATCACTGAAACGGCTCATAGACAAGTTTCACTCCTTTCCAAAGGCTTCACTGGCTGACGGCATGCAGGTCTGCAGCCTGAGCAGCGGAGGAAGAAACGCCGCTGTTAGAACAGCTTGCGTGGCAAGGCACACGAAGTGCACCGCTCTGGTTCAGCGCCGCAACCAGATTATTACGCAGGGTGTCCTGTGCATGAGCACTCATGGGGGTGCCTGCCTGACGGCCGAAATTGTGTACGTTCAGGGCCACACCATGGTCGTCAGGGATAAGTTCCACAGTTACCTTTTCACCGGTGAGCGCTTTCTCGAAGTTGATATGCAGGGGTTGGCCTTCCAGACGATGCTTATAGGCATAGCCGGTACAGGTGTAGCCCTGCTGGAACATGGCACTTTGTACGAGTTCGCCGGAATCGTTTTCGCTGTAGGCATAGATCATCTGCCGTGCAGCCGTGCGTGTGGCACAATCGACATCCTGCAGCAGCTCACTGACATCGGCGCGGGCTTTGGCCAGCTCTGCAGAGCTGGCGCTTTCCAACGCATGTTCCTGCTGCTGCAGACAGGTTTTCAGTGCGGCGAAAACATCCGGCACAAAGCGAGTGAGGTCTTCGTTGTATTCGACGCCTTGATACGGCACGGTGCAGTTCTCAAGCGCATGGATGCGCGCCTGACCAGTCCGCACCATGGTGTGGATGGCAGTGCGCAGGAAGTCATCTTTCGCCTGCTGGACCAGTGCTTTTTCAAGCTGGGTGTAAACGTCTAAAGCCACTGCAGAAGCCAAACTGTGGGCGTTTTCATACAGACCGCCATTGAAGTACTCCACAGCGCGGTGGTAGTCCTCTGCAGCAGGGGAGCGGCCAAACTCAACTTCAAAGCTCTGGATGGCGATGCGGGCTGTGTCCAGCTGCTCCTGCGCAAGACGGCGGGTCTGGGCGTCATCACCTGCAAGGGTGCTGTGCAGGCGGCTCAGGTCTGCCTTGCGGGCTTCCAGCTGCGTGCGGGTCTCCTGAAACGATGCGTGCAGGTCGGCACTGTACTGGGCCAGCAGGGCGTCATTCTGGGTGCTCCATTTATGGGAAAGCGCCTCGGCTTTTGCCTGAGCAGTACGCTGCAGGCTGGCGGCATTTTCGGCGGTGGCCTTGCCGGAAGCGTGTAGTTCACGGGCGGCCTTCTGCGCGGCCTGCGCGATGTTTTGGCTGAGCGCGTCGGCAGCGGCACGCTGACGGCTCTGCAGAGCCGTATAGCGGCTTTGAAGCGCGCGGATGGCCTGCTGGTCTTCGGCGCTTTGGCGGGCGAGACGGGCCTGCTGTTCGCGCTGGCGGCTGGCCTGTTCAGCGGCGGCCTTGCGGCTGGCGTCAGCTGCAGTCTGTGCAACGACCGAAACGGCAGCTGCAGCACCGGCAACGGCGAGACCGGCAATAACGATGGGGGCGGCGAAGAAGAAGGCACCGGCAATGGCGAGAGGGATAAAGCTGTCTGCACTCATAAGAAACTCCTCTTTTATAAATCAGATGATGTCGGAACTGTATTTATTGACGGCCTGATCATCGTTGACCGTGGCAGTGAGCTGTTCGGCGGTCTGCAGTGTCATGGGGCGATCCGGCTGCAGCGGCAGCGGGTCAGCCCGCTGGGCGGCTGTGACCGGCTGGCCGGTAAGGTTGGAAAGCCTCTTTGCCATCTGTGCGGCGCGCTCCTGCGGGAGAAAACGGGTCTCAAGCTGCAGCAGAAACGCTGCACGCACGGTGGCCGCCTGCCGAAGCGGGATGGCGTAAAGGAAAACGGTGTCATGTTCTGTAGTGCCGGGGTAGCGCTTGGTCATGGTGAGCATGCGTTCTTCCCGGTAGTCGGGCGCACCGCCGGGCGTATGGCACTGCGCGCGAAAAAGGGAAGCTTTTTGGTAGTGAGCATATCCTTCGGAGATGTTGTTGCCGGGACGGCAGGCACCGTAAGTGACTGTCTCGGAAGCAAAACCCTGACTTTTCAGCAGGCCGACCGCAGACTCGAACAGATCGGCGGTATGGTTATAGCTGTCACAGGCAGAGAGCGCGTAGGAGATGCATAAACCGAGCTTGTCGGGCAGAGCGTTCAGCTTCTGGATCTCTTGATCAAGCAGAAGCGTAGGCGATACCGGTTGACCTGCGCATCTTTTGAGCCAGCCGTTGATGCCTGCATCCAGCACGGCACGGTGGCCATCCAACGTGGTGGACAGTTCGGTGTAGAGCTGATCGGACCAATAGCTGGTGTCCTGCTCACTGAGCTGCAGAAGAACGCTGCCGTCCGGGTCGGATAAGCAGCGTGTCTCCTCAGAATGGAGATGCTGCAAAATAACCTCGTAGCTCTGCCGGTAAAGGAGAAAGAGCGCTTCCAGCTCATTCTGACGGGCCTGCGTTTCGCTTGTCAGGCGGGTAACAAAGAGCCGGGCACAGTCGGCCTTGGAGAGGGCCAGAGTGTAGAGCCTGGCTTGCAGCAGGGCCTTGGCTTCCTCGCCGGCTTCGATGTAATGCTGTATGCAATGCGGGAAAAAGACGTCCACTGGCAGTGCGCATGCATCCGCGATCTGCCGCTCCAGACCAGTCAGTGCTTTCTGCGCCTTCTGCCGAAGTGCAAAGTTCCGGGCGTCGGCTTCGGCGATCAGGCGGTCCTGCTCGTTCTGCAGGGCGCGGATCTGTTCCGAGAGCTGCTGTTCATAGGCCTCTGCTTTTTCACGAAGGGCTTGGTACTGCTGACGGGAACGCTCGGCTTCGCGGATATAGACATTGCTGAAGCTTTCCTCGATGCGGCGCAGCCGTGCAGCGTAGTCCTGTTGCTGGTCGTTCCGTGCTTTTTCGTACTGCTTTTGAAGCTCGGTGATGGTTCGGCACAAGGCGGCCTGATTGCGGGACTCGTTCTCCTGAATGGTGCGGTTGGCATCTGCGATCTGGCGGCGCAGCTGCTGGATCTCCTGTTGAGGGGATGCCATTGAAACACCCCCTTTAAGTCACAGACTGAAAGCGGTCTGCGGCCTCCTGAGTGCGCTGCTGGATGAGCGTTTTCAAGGCGGCCTGTATGCGGGCGGTCAGAGATTCCGACTCCTGCAGCAGGGCGTTGACGCCGTCCTTGCCGGTGTAACAGCGCAGAGTGTCCTGATCCAGACCACTGGCGTCCAGAACCGTTTCCAGCTCCTTTTGCAGAGAACGGGCTGCAGCGGCGCGGTCAGCCAGCAGACTGCGGGCTGCTGCGATGTCGGACTGCTTGAGCTGGATCTCCTGCGCAAGCTGACCGCTTTCCTGCTTCAAAGCGGCCAGCTCGGCGGTTAGGCGGGCCAATTCTGCCTGCTGGCGGGTCAGTTGTTCCTGCTGTGCCTGAACCAGAGCTTTTTCCGGCAGAGGAGGACTTTCCTGACCGGGAGGATCAGGCACGCCCGTATCCGGTGTTGTCAGCGGCGCAGGCTCTGTGTCCGGCTGTGCGGGGGCGTCCATGATGGAAAGAAACTCGACCTGAAGGACGCCTTCACGGTCGCTCGTAATGCGCAGAGAAGAAGGGCAGGCGATCGGATAAACTTCAGAGTGAGAACCGTCTGGAAAGCAGAAGACCGCTTCAGTGCTCTCCTGTTTGCCGCGCACTTCGATGCACAGCGGGGGCATCGCGCAGCCGCCATCATAGGCCTGCACAAGAAGATTGGAAGGGTCTTCCTCGTACAGGTCGAGCTGCCAGCAGCAGTGCTGAAAAAGAGGGCGGTCCTGCGCGAGGGCTTCGGGGCCATCGCTGTTTTTCCAGAGAACAGAACAGAAATTGGGCAGTCCGCCGCTGCTTGCCTGCACCTCACAGTCGTCCATGGCAAGCACAAAAACGGCCGGGCGCGTGGAATGAAGGATCATGGGATCATCTCTCCTTTTGAAAATTTGCGGTGAAGGCTGAGCCACTCTTCTTTGGCGCGTTCAGTGGGGATACCGGTGAGGCTGTAGACGCCGCCGTTTTTCTGGATGGTGGTGCGGCGTTCTGCAGGGACAGAAAAATAGGCGCGGTAGCGGGGTGTTAAGTGGTGGATGACCTGATTAGCTGAACCGCGAAAAGCTTTGCCGTCGTCCAGCTCGGCCCGGTAAGGGCCGTCGATGAGGGTGTCGGTGACGGCCAGCACCCGTTCGACGGCGGGTTCTTTCATAGCCCTGAGTTCGCTAAGGGTGAAGCCGGTGTAGACGATGATGCCAAGGCCGTGGCGGTGGAGATGTTCGGTCAGGTCAGCCAGAAAGGCGCTCTGACCAAACGGCTCTCCACCGCTGATGGTAATGCCCTCGGCATCCGGGTGGGCATCCAGCAGACGAGTAAGGGTCTGAAAGCTGAGTTCATACTCGGCGTCGGCATTGTTCCAGTCCGCGGCAATGCAGCCTGGACAGCTGCGGCAACAGCCATGAAACCAGAGCAGCCAGCGGCCCGGCGGCCCCAGCAGGCCGCTGGTATCATAGCTCAGCCGGTCGTAACGCAGGCGGGACATCTGCATTTTAGCGTGCTCCTTTCGAAGCCAAGATGCTCGCTTCCCACGCTTGGCCCCCTCGTCCACAATCGGTGCCAATTTTGTGCCGAATGACTGCCGTCTGCCGGTTCAGCTGGTTACGGCGGTCAAAAAGAAAGCTCTTGATGCTGCGCATGTTCTTCGCAATGGAACAAAGCTGTTCATAATCGCTCTTCTGCAGATGCGCCGGGTCTTTGCGATCGTTCAGGCGTTTGAACAGCGGGTCGATCTCACGGTTCAGGCAGGCTTCTATCTCTTTCCCTTTGGCGTGGCAAAGGTCAGCAGCTGTAAAGCTGCGGAAATAAAGATTGTTATAATATTGAAAACGGTCAGAGCTCAGTTTTTTGTTGCAGGTGAGCATGACGTTGGAGTAGAGCATGTCGGTCTGCTGAAGCAGGTCACTCAGGTCGTCCGCCCAAGTCATGTCGATACTGATTTGCGGGGAAGAAGGCGCACGATGGAAGGCCTTACGGGACACGGTGTTATAATTTTTTGCGGCAGCGATGTATTGCTTGACTTCAGCAGTCGTCTGGAGATGAAGGTCCTCGCGGTCGGTCAGGGTTTCCAGATTCTGGCGAAAGTTCTGTTTGGTGATGGGAGTGCGGGCGGCGCGGTTGATGTGGGTGGGAGCAGCGGGCTTGGAGGTGCTCTTAAGCGGTGCAGAGGGCTTCTGACCGGAAGAAGAGTGGGAAGAACTGCCGGAGGCCATGGCGCAAATGGCGAAGAAAATCACGAAGACAGCAATGATGATGATCATAGTGAACGGCCCTTTCTGTAAAATATGTTGTGTCATTCCGCGATGCGGAGCACGCCGTCGCTGCGGGTAAGCAGGCCGGCATCCACAAGGCGCTGCGCTTTGCGCTTGGCAGCACGGGGACTGTGAAGATAGAGCGCACGGCTCAGCTGCCGCAAGGTGATTCCTTCCGGGTGGAGTGCCACGGCGCTGAGCACCTTGGAAAGGCACTTGACCTGACGGCCCACGGCGGGAAGCTCCAGCACGTCGCACCGGAATGCGGGAGGAACGGCCGAGAACATACGGCCGACGAAACGCGTGTCGGCGAGCAGATGGAAGGAAAGGTCGTCTCCGGCACCGCTGCTCTGCATCAGATGGCAGAGCCCTTCCAGATCTTCCTGCATAGCGCCTTTGTGCAGAAAGCAGAACAGCTGCAGCATCAGCTGGACGTGGGGGTCGCAGCCCAGTTCATTTACAAGATGTTCTTCGGCGCCATCACTCATAAGCGCGAAGCCACAAAGTCTGCTTTCGCTCAGATGACCCTGCTGGAGAAAGTAAGGGGTGTCGGGCACCGTTACGAAAGTTGTGAGGTTGGAAGGGCCGTCGTGTTCATAGCGGGAGAGAACACGGCAGGTGCCGGAGCTGTTCAGACCGATAAGAGCGCCGTCACCAACATGGAATAACAGGTAACGGCCATCGTCGGGCACAGCGGCTGCGGCCAGAAGGGTGGAGGAGTATTCTTTGAGGTCGATGCCGCTGGCTGCGGCTTCTGCGGCCAGCTCGTGCAGGACAGCGTGAAGGATGTGCTGTGCTGCATCCTCGGGAGCCATCTTCCAGAGGGCGTCGAAGTGGACAGCCAGATAGCTGGCTGCGGCAGCGCTGGTGATCTGCGCGCCGGTGTCAGCCTTGGAATAGGAGCCTGCTCCGTCGGCAAGGGTGATGGCAGTGCAGCCGCCGGGGCCGATGCGCATGGCAGTGTGATCTTCACAGGGGCGGTGCTGCAGGGTGTGATGCAGGCCGGTCTTGCGGAAGTCGCAGGTTTTATAGTAGGTGAACATGTGCTTCCTCCTTACTGTTCTGCAAAATTTTTATAGTCGCGAAGATCGGTTTCGTTGAGCTCCTCACATGCATTTTTGAACTTAGAGCAGCTTACCAACATAGAACTGGAGAACTTAAAAAAGTCTACAAGAGATTTGGCGTTATCGGCACGCAGAACATGGCGGTCATCCCGCAGACCGGTAAGCTCCTGCATCAATGCGTGGTTGCAGTTGCGGCCGATCTCTACTGCAATGACTACGAGCTTGTTGGCGGCAACCTGCTCTTTGATGTATTTCTTGCTCCAAGCCATAGCGGCTTCTTCCTGATCACGAAGTTCGGGGGTGTACTCGGGCTTGCCGTCCGAGAGAAGGAACAAGATAGGCGCGGTGTATTTAATAACCGGAGAAGCATGGCGGAACTGGTCGATGCGCTGCTCCATTTGGAGCAGCGCGACCTGCAGGGCACAGCCGGTCAAAGTCAAACCTTCGCAGTGAAGGTCGATATCTTTGCCTTTCTTCTCCTGCGCTTTGACTTCAGACATCGGCTGGAGAATGAAGACATCGCTGTTGAATGTAATGATTGAGAGTTCAAGAATGTTGCTGGCAATGGGATCCTTCAGAACATCGTCATAAAATTCACAGATAAGGCGCTTGAGCAGATCCCGGTAGGGGTTCATGGATCCAGATGTGTCGATCACGATGGAGGCGGAACCGCGTTTATTGGTGTTCATCACGTTCACCGGCTGTTTGGTGGCAGCGATATAATTGCGGACGTTGGGGTTTCCCAGAATATTCTTGATCGCCATAAGATTAAAATCCTCCGTATAAATGATATTTTTTAATCAAAAAACGGCAAAATGCTGTTTTTGAAAACCTGCGATAGGGAATCAGACCATGCTGTCCCAGCTTTTGTTCTTTTTTGCCTCAAGCGGCAGTTTCTTGAGAAGCTCGTTGAAATCTGCAAGGCTGCTGCTTTCCTTCGAGATCACTTTTGCTTTGGGCGGCGGTGCCTTTTTGGCACGGGAAGGCAGGTATTTGCCGCTTTCTGCGTCATAAGCAGTAAGAGCGGGCAGATCTTCCTGGTAACGAACCAGAATGTTCAGCCAATAGCTGACGGGCCGACGCTCTTTCTCGTGAAACCATTTGCCTTCGCCGTGGAAGCTTTCCCAGAAGCCTTCCTTCAAGTAATAAGGCAGGTGGGAAATGACGTTATACCATGGACCTCCGCGAATTTTTTCTTCGGCAGGGTGCTTGTCGAACTGAAATGGGTAGATGCCTTTTTCGACATACTCGCGGTCATCCTCACAGTAAATAGAAGAGCTGTAAGGGTGACCACAGGGGGTGAGGATCTTGAAGATAAGGTTTTGCAGAATCCACACGTCATCACATTTCTTTTTGATAAAATCGAACGTACAGCTACGGATATGCTCGGGCGAGAGGTAGTCGGGCAGGCCGACATTGGTGGGAAAGACCTTCTCCTCGAAAGCAACTTGAGCCGAATCAAGGTCGATGAGATACGCATTCTGATCGTTGTCAAACAGGATGTTGCTGGTATTGATGTCGCAGAGGACAATGTTGTTGTAGTGGAGAAAATCCACTAGCTCCGTCAGAGCCACGCTCATGCGGATCTGATCGGCCTTGCTGACGTTTGGGATCAGCGCCGGGAAGGTATCATAGCTATAATCGGCAAAGGGATGTGTGTTGGAGAAGGCCGGCATGATATAGCCGATCCACTCGCGTTGCTCGTTGTACAGCATCTTTTCCGGCCACGCGAGACGGCTCATCAAAGCGGCGTCTACGGCACGCATGGCACCGAGCTTGCGTACCATGATGCGTATCTTCTCTTTTTTCATGACCGAGTTGTTTTTACTTTTGAAGATCTTCGCGCATTTGCCGTCCGGCAGCTGATACACCAGCGCTTCGCCGCCGAGACCGAGACGCTTGCCAAGCTGGACTGGCTCATAGGAACCGGTATCCTCACGGCCTTTTAGGATGTAGGCGGTACCGCCTTCACGGGGGATGCGGTCAGCCGCCAGAGCAGAGCTTTCGGGATAGGGCGCTTTGGTCTTGCCTTCCGGGTCGGGAAAGGCCGGACGCTGTTTGGCGGGGTTGGCCAAGTGCGATTTGTTGTCGATATCACGCTCGTAAATAATGCGATAACCGGGGTTTGTCTGGTTTACCTGATTGCGGTGTTCAATGAACATATGCAGGCTGCGGTTCGTACCAAGGACAAGAATGGAGGTGCTGAGATCCTGCTTTTTGATAAAGGCAGACAGCAGCTGGTTCTCACAGGCAAGCGAGCCGTTCAGCAGGTGGAGCGCATGATGCTGCTTCAGCTGCTGAACATGAGAAGCGACCGTTTCGAGGACCGGGAACTGCTGCGCATCCTTTTCCAGAGCGTCGGCTGCGGCCTTGCACAGCACGAGCTGGGTGCGAGTGCGCTGTGTGACCTTCAACTCAAGCACCTGATAGAGAATGCTGGCAGTCTGCGGTTTGCGGAGTGACATATAGGTAATGATAATGAGGTCGCGGCTCAGGATCGCGCGCTGACGCTGTTCGTGATCCACAGGGGCGGCCCGGGGTGCTGCGCCCGGGGGTGTCTTGGCCGGCAAAAAAGGAGACGGCCGCGGCGGCGTCGAGGAGGGTTTGGACGGCTTGGGGCTTGTACGCGGACCCGGCGAAGCTGCAGAAGAAAGGATCTTGCGATAAGAACCTTCTTTAAAAGCAGGAAGTTCAGCGTCTGGCGAAAGCACCAGAATGCCGCTGCTCTGCAAAGCGCTGGTGCCATCCGGGGTGGAGAGATGATATTCCTCGCAAAGGGTACGAAGGGTAGTACTCATATGGTTTCCTCCTGATCGGTTATTGAGAGTCGGCAAGAAAACCATCCGGGGTCAGCTTCTTGACCAGTACGACTGCCTTGGAATGACGTGATCGCAGATTGTTGATCTCGAGAACGTCTGCGGTCATGGCCTTGTCCTGCGTGATCAGCAGGAGAGAATGACCGTTATTGCGCAGGTAGAGAAGCTTCTCTACAAAGACCGGGTCTGCATGGACACGCTTCCTACCGCAGTCGCTGCGGCGCAGGTCCTCGTCACCGCCAAGAAGGATGATGTTGTTGTCGCGGTGGATGCGTTCCAGCACACGGCTGGCCTGTGTATGGAGCCGGGGGTCATGAAGCTTTTTCTCGAGCTCAAGCTTCACCACATAAGGAACGCAGAGGGGGCGGGAGACCGCTTTACGATAGAGCGCGTAAAAGGGAAAGAAACCGGTGTGAAGCAGGCTACAGGTGTCGATGAACACATCGTGATTTGAAACGCGGCGCAGAAACTGAAGGGTCTCGGTCCGCTGGCGCTCACGGTCAGGGCCGGGGCTGGGCTTACGGGGGTGCTGCTTTTTTGCCGGATGGGGAGGGGAACGAATGGCATATTCGGCAAGCAGTTCGGTCTCGGCTTCGGTGTTGACCGGTGCCAGTTCATGAAGAACGACACGGTGGTAGCGGTCGTGCAGGATCCCGCGAAGGTCTTCCGGCGGCAGGCCGGTCGCTTTGGAAAGTTCGAGCAGATTCATCATGAGTAGACCTCCAATCTGTAAAAGTGTGGGTCAGCGGCGAACGCTGTGCAGGATGATCCAGATGCCCAGAAGCACGATGGCAGAAGGACCAAGGATATCCAGCAGGCCACCGTTCATTGAGCGGCTGACCGCGCCCCTGACATCCAAAATGTTATACTGAATGGCAAAGGCAGTAACAGCGCCCAGAACAGCACCGGCGGTGTAGGCACCGGGAGAGAGCATCACATGTCCGTGAAAAAAGGCGGGGAGAAGCGGGATGATGAACGCACCCAGCAGCGCGCCGATGAAGATGCACTGCAAAAAAGCACGGATCGCTGCCCAGTTGACGAGGATGAACAGAAGGATGATCAAAAGAAGCACCACGGGCACCAGCCGCACCAGAAGGGGAGCGGCACGGTGGAGCATCCGACGCAGCGGGACACTGCGGCTGGGTGCTGCTTCAGGGGGTGCCGGGGCGGGAGCCGTGCGCTCTTCGCTGGCTGTGAAGTGGAGACCGCCTGTGGACGGAGCCGCTGCTTCAGGGGGTGCCGGGGAAGGCTCTGGATAAACCACCCGGCGGCGGGCAGGTGCGGGGTGTTCCTGCCCAAGATCGTGCGTGACATCCTCGATCAGGAATAACGCACAGTCTGGGCACATCGCTGCGGTATCGGGAAAGGTGCGATGGCATTTGACACACTTTTTCATGATTTGATGAAAACTCCCATGGATTTGTTGTGATGCTATTAAACAACTACGCTTCAAAAAATAATAGGGAAATAAATTTTGAACCTTTTTCGGATAATATAAGTGCGCTGCCGTCGTGGATATTTGCGGTCAGAAGCCGGTCGGGAGGAATGGGCGGCTCCTGCACTCCGGCAAACGTAAAGGCCGCATGGTGCCCCAAGCCGACGGTGACATGATGTACGATACCGTTGGTGATGAACATCTTGAAGATATCGTTGGCGTCCAGAGCACTGACACCAAGGCAGCACAGTGTGGGGTGAAGGATGATGCAGTTTGCAAGACCCAGACCCTGGAAGGTGCTGCCGATGAAAAGCATCTGCCCCGGCGCAGTTTGTAAAAGGGAAGAGGATTCCAGCGTTTTGCAGGAAACGTCGTAATCGATCAGGCAGAAGTCGCGGCGGCACTTCTGAAAAACTTCCATCTCGCCCAGCAGAGCGGCGGTGAGCATCTCCTGCCCGGCAGGGGGAGAGCACAGAACGCAGAGTTTGCCGTCGGCCAGACAGGAGTAAAGAGAACGGCGGCGCACGCCGGGCGGTCCCAGAACGGCGCACTGGCTGCGGAATGCTTTCCAGAAGCCGTCAACGCCGGTGCTCCAGCTGAGATTCAGGGAATGCTCTGCCTGCTGAACAGCGTCGGGCGGCAGAGTGCTCAGGAATTCGGCGGCATTTTTGCCAAAGCTCTGCATCATGATGTCCAGATTGGAAAAGGTGAACATCTCCGGGGGCCAGTGCTCGTGCAGAAGCTGGAGTATGGTCCGCAGGAAGGAAAGGATCTCACCGGGAGATGCCTGCGCTTTCTGCACATAAATGTGCACCGGGCCCGAAAGGATGCGCATGGCATCCTCAACATCCACATTGCGGTCAAAAGGCAGGTAGGAGATATCCTGCCCCAGCCGCACGACCTTGTCGGGATACTGCTCGCGCAGCTGCCGAACGGCGGCGTCCGGCCCCTCTGGCGGCAGAGTGCCGGAGTAAAGGCACAGCGTAGGGAGGCTCTTACGGGCGGCACGCTGCAGCCGGGAAGAAAAGGCGTGAAGCTTGATCTGTTTTGCATTGGAAAATTCGCCGCTGTCCACACCGCCGCAGAGGATGCAGCGGCCCTTTTCCGGCAGGGAACCGAACAAGCTGTTGGAAATGTGATTGACATGCTGATCATGCCGGCGCAACCCGGCAGCGAGGAGCATATCTGCAAAAATACCCATAAACTTCCTCCTGTTGAAGGTCTAACCGATGCAGTTTTTGGTGAAGCGGCAGCGGAAGGGCTGAGAAGAATCGGCCAGCTGAACAAAGCATTCGCCCTGCTGCAGGCCGGTAAAATCCCAAGACTCGATGCAGCGGCGGGGCGCAGGCGCGGTGTAGTCGATGCGGCCGTCGGCGCGCACAAAGCGCTGCTGTACCAGAGTGCTGCGCGTTCTGCCCTGCAAAAAGGTCTGGCTCGGTTCATCACAGTTGAAAACGAACAGATTTTGGAAAGCGCCCAGAATGGTCTGTGCTTCCCGATCGCCGTAAACGCTATAAAGCTGGCTGACGGTCTGTAGGCCGGCCACGATGCAGCAGTTGGCCTGACGCATCAGGGTCATGGCAGGTTCCAGATACAGCAGCTTGGGCAGGCGTGCAAGTTCGTCAAGAAAGAAGTAGGTGCGGCCGCGGCCGTGATGGAAGCGGCAGCGATTGGCGATAAGGCTGTCCACGAAAAAACGAAAAGCGTAGGTCTGGCTGCGGGAGTAGTCGGGGTGGTAGTTCAGGAACAGCACTGTGGGGCCGGGACGATGTGCCACCGACTCGGCAGAGATGGAACGTTCGGGATGCGCTGCCAGCGCAAACGAACCCACAAAGACACGCTGGACCATGCGGGAGATCTCGCTCAGAACACCGTAGCCTTCGCGGCGGGCATCCGGGTCGGCCGGAAGATACATGCGCGCGCTGTAAAAATCCGGGTCGGAATTCAGAACTTTCAGAAATTCCTCATAGGTGTGGTCAAGCGCTTGGTCGGTGGTATCATCGGAAGGGGCAGCACCGCCGATCAGACGCAGAAAATTGGCGTTGTTCAGCTCGCTGTCAGCCGTGTCAGACTGCAGCAGGCACAAAAGCAGGCATTCGGTAACGGCCTGCGCACCGTCCACAAAAAAGCGGTTCTGGCCCGCGTCGCGTGCGCTTTCCTCGTAGAGATAGCTGCACAGTTCGCGAACGCGCATCTTCAGCAGAAGGCTGTTGTTTTTATAAGGGAGAAGCTCGTCGAAGATGTTCCAGACGTAACGGCTGCTGAGAGAATCCAGCACCAGATCTCCCTCTTCATAGAAGGCACGCTGGTAGTCGCCCTTGATGTCGAAGAAAACGGCCAGATCATCCGGGCCCATATGGTTCAGCACCTGATCTGCCAGCAGGAAGATGGTGTTGGTCTTGCCGCAGCGGGGTTGCCCCAGAAAGAGCGTACCGGTGGTGAGGGAGTTTTCCGGCAGGTGCAGGGAGATATACTGGTCATGGAAGTAACCCGGGAGCAGATAATCACGAGACTGCGCAGGAGAATCGCCCGGGTGCAGATAGCGGGCAGGAATGTCGTTCAGCACGGCAACGCTGCCGGAGAGTACACGTAAATTTTCCATAAAAGCTCCTTGAAAAATGTGATTAGCGTCCGTGACCGCCAGACTTGCTGCAATGTCCAACACCGCTGCTGTGGCCGCCGGACTTGCTGCCGCCGACGGCGTGACCGCTGCAACCCGCCTGATGGGATGCGGCAATGGAACCGAGAGAAAGAGAACTGCCCGAGCTTTTGCTGTGGGCGGCAGCTGCACTTTTGTGAGAAGCCGCGATGTCGGACAGGCTGCGGGAACCTTGGGCGCTGCGGTGCGCGGGATGACCGGTGGAGTAACCGATGATGGCGTGTTTGCCGTCGGTATGCTGCACGGTGCTCTTGTAATGCGGCTTGTTGCCGTACTTTGCCTTGAGACGGGCTTCCACTACCGCTTCCCGCTGGGCAGAGCGCTGCTTGTTGTAGAACTGCCGGATGGTTTTAAAAGCTGCATGGACCTGCTCGGAGTAATTGGGACATTCAAATTTGTGAGAGCGGTTGTTGCGGCGGGTTTCCAGACGGTACAGCTTGGGATCATTCATCATCTTGCTGTAGTCTGCCTGAGACATGTTGACTCGTTCGGCTGCTTTGCGCATGACCCGTTCTTCGAACTGGTAGTTATGGCCGACATCGATCTGCCCCTTCACAAGGGGCTCCCATGTATTGGGGTCAACGGGCTGACCTTTGGTGTTGTGTGGAACGATGATGCTGTCTTTGGTGGTCTGGCTCGGGGACACCCGGCGAAGTCTTGTCATGAAATTCACCTCTTTCTGAAAGATGGAAGATTTTGAGATTTTCCCGGAACGCTGCGGTCGGAAACGCTTCGAAAATGATTCCTACTCTATACAAGCATAGATGGCTGCGGCCGACTACGGGAATAAATTTTAATGATGCCAAAAGTTTATTGTGATGAAAAATATACAAATACGATAAATGACGCAAAAAATAAGCACCCTGAACCCGATAGAACAAATGTTGTTCTGGGTTCAAGGTGCTTTTGCGTACAGGGAGAAAATGCTACATCGCAATTCTGCAGCACAAAATCGCCACTGCATAAAAATAACATTTAAACGCTGAAAATTTATTCCGCCTGACAGGCCGCAAAAGAAAATGTATAATACAGCCATACTCCCCGAGGGGAGAAAATGCAAAGAAAGGAGGCGCATTGCCGTATGACGCGCATGATCGCATCGAACCGAATAGGCAGTCCCAGCCACGGTCCCCCTTGAAGGTTCAGCCGTGTGATGAATTGAACTCGTTTGTACATATTTTGCCTGCCCTCCTTTTCATAGATAGAAACCGTTTCCATAATAGATGATAAAATTCCCTTCAATTGCTTTGGTTTTCATACATGACTTTTCCTCCTTGAAATAATAAATATAAAGTTCGACAGCCGCTGCGGCATCCAAGGGAAGTGCCGCAGCGGTTTTTGCTGTCCAGACAGCCCATATAGAAAAAAGGACTCCTTCCATCCGGGAAGGTGCCCTTCTTTGCGCGGGTCAGTTCAGAGACTGCCGAGCAGACCGCTGGCTTCCAGATCGACGAGGAAGGACGAATCGGTCTCATAATAGGTCTCGTAAAAGGCTGTCACGGTCCGGGCCTGATCGGCGCGGAGCACATGGATGCCGTACAGGCTGGGGATCAGCAGCAGAAGCGAGGTGATGAGCACGAAGATCCGCACGGCGGCCCGGCGGTTCCTGCGGCGAAGGATGTCGTATTCCTTGCCGCGTTTGCCCGCATCCCAAGCGTCCATATTGCGGCGGTAGCACTCGTACCACAGCAGCCACAGAACGACACCGCACAAAAGAAGCACGGCGACCCCGACGAGGGGAAGGCGGTAGAGAAACTCACCTCCAAAGATGATCTCGGCGGGCAGCAGGTTCAGTGCGGTGCTTATCATACCGCCCTTGCGCCGACAGGCGTCATAGAAAATCGGGAGAAGCCACACGGCCAGCATCATGGCCATATAGAGCCATGCAGTCACGAGGGGAGACAGTGTCCCGCCGTACAGCGCGGGCTGTTCCTGGAACAAAAACCACTCCACGAGAAACGAAAACACCGCGGAGACGACCTCCGGCAGGACATGCAGAAAAAAATACATAAAAAAACTCCCTTCTTTTTGTGTGGCCTCCGACCGCCGCCGGGCATCCGGCCCGGTCCTGCGGGGGAGCATAGTGTAACACAGGGAAAAGAAGGGAATCTAAGGAATAAGTTTTCAGCTTTTCGGGGCGGCGCGGGAGCCTTTGGCCGAACCTTTTTTCTTGTCGGCGGGTTTCGGCCTTTTCTGGCGGTGAACGCCCATCATAAGGCCCAGTGTCCGGCGGGACTGCGGCACCGCCGTGGCCAGCGCACCGGCCAGCACATAGAACCGGTCGGTATAGGCGGGGCAGTAGATGTGGTGCCAGTTGGTCCCACTGGCATCGGACAGACTGTCCAGCAGGAAATTGTAGAGGCGGCAGAAGATAGCGGTCTGGTCCGACGTGACCTTACCGGCCTTCGGCTCTTCCAGAAGGCACTCAAGCTCCACATAAACGCTGGCGGACAGGGCGTCTTCCAGAAAGCTGCCGGTGGTGCGGCCCGGGCCGCCCAGCTTGTCCTCGGCGTTATCGCGCATGGCATCGAGCCAGACATGCTCCGCAGTGAACTCTGCGGGAGCCTTGCCGCGGTCTGCCGCATAGCAGTCATAGATGGCAAGGATGAGGAAAAAGAACAGCTGCAGGATATCATCGCGGGAAAGCAGGTTGCTGCCCAGAGCAATGTTCTCCTGCCAGCCGTCGAGCTTCTGCTCATCGGTCGGTCTCTTTCTGGAAGTATGATCCTCGGCATTCGGATAATACCGCTCCAGTGTACGCGAGATCTTAGAACAGAGGTTCGGCAGGCTCATTTCCAGATGGTCCTGAACGCGTTTGTAGCTGATATCTTCGCGGTCCGCCGAATAGATCGCCCGATAGGGAGCGTAGCTGGAAGGGGAAGTGAACACGGACTGGAGGGCGCTGCGCTGGCTCGGGTCCAGGATGCCGCAGGCCGTGCGGTCGCGGAAATTTTTGGGATCGGAGGAGACTTTGATCAGTTCCTGCCCCAGTTTATGGAGATATTCGGCCCAGCCGGATGCGTCTGTGGCTGTGTCCGGTCCGGCGGTGATATGGGCGGAAAGCGCATTCCGGCAGTGGAGACGACCGGCGATGTTCCAGACCGCAGCGCTGGTCCTCCGGGCACTTTCCGGATAGGCCGGGGCGGGAGCAAAGGAGGGGGCGAGCTCTTTTGCGCAGAGCAGAAAGTCGTTCAGGAGCTGCAGCGCCGACTTGGCTTCCTCCACATCCCACAGAGTGGCGCGCAGCAGCCACCGGCCCATCAGGAGGGCGGTGTCCTGCGGCGTGAGCCTGTCGGGAGAGGATGCCTGAAAAGAGTCTGTGTCCAGTTTGTTCTGGAACGCTTCCTTCAGTGGTTCCAGGTGGTCCATGGATGCCTTGCTCAGGACATCCACAAAATCCTCTGCGGAGAGCAGCTTTGGCGCGGCACCCTTTTCGCAGGGGAGCATCAGTTCGTCCTGCCGCTCCGGGACCGCAGCCTGAACGACCGCGTTCCAGCAGCCGTACAGCACCAGCAGATAACCGACCAGGATGCTCAGCTCCCTCTGGACAGTGTGGGAATAAGGGTAGCCCATGCGGAGCGCAAGGCAGCTCTGGCCCTGAGGCAGGGGGACCCGGTCAATCTTCATCTCCACAAGGTCCCGGCGGTGGGCGACAAGATATGCCAGCAGGTCCCGCCGGAGCGCGGGGATATCGACAGTGGGGTCCTGGGTGCGGTGCATATTGTCACAAAGCTTTCGGATATCGCTGCCCAGAAGAAGGGTGCCGCCCTTGTTTTTGTCCCCGGAGGAGGGCGGCGTGGTTTTGCCTGTATCAGCGTCGGCCTTTTTGCACTCATCCAGATAGCTCTGCAGAAGGTCAGTCACGTCATGCCAGTGGAAAGAATCTGCATGGTCCTGACCCTTGTCGAACAGCTTGAAGGTATAGCAGACGATATCCAGCGGGTCGCGCAGACTGAAACCTTCCTGACGGGTGAGGAGAAAATAGCGCTGCATCTCTTCCAGCGTCATTTTCAGCAGGAACGCGACATGGTAGGCCTCCTGGCGGTTGCCCATGCGGCGGTAAGAGATGGACCGTTTGAGGACGGACCTCCAGGCAGTGCCGGGGGCGTCGCAGCCAAGTTCTTCCCGGCACAGGAGCTTCAGATTCGCGGCGGCGGTCCGGATGATGTCTTCCGACCAGGGCTTCAGGTCTTTCGGCGCGCAGTGGACAAGATCGCTGGTCTGTGCCGTGGTGCCGTCGTTTTTGCGGAGAAGCTCCGGGTAGTGCGTCTGGATGCAGCGGCACAGGAAGATGCCCGGCGTCATGTTCTGGCCGGAGCAGGTCAGATGCTCATTGAGCTGTGATGCAGCATGGATGACCAGGTCCCAATGGATGTTGGAAAGGCCGTCGATGGGCCGCCGTGCGTTCCAGGCTTCGTTGCCCTTGCTGATTTCTTCGTCGATCCAGTCCTTTGTTTCCCGCGCCAGCAGTTCTGAAAATGTAGAGCTTCCGGTCATGAGACCACTTCCTTCCTTCGGTTCAGAGAGTGTGCGGCCCCGGCGCAAAAATTTATTCCATGGAAGAAAGGCTTCCCGGAAAGTAAAATAGACGCAGAAGTGCCGGGTCCGGAGTTCCATTATAAACGACCTGGAATGGAAAGTCCATTCGTCAGACCGCACAAATCTCAGGGAAAAACTTTGGCAGAGAGCCGTTTTTCGCTCTGGTCTGTGCAGAGGCCCGCAGGCCCCCGGGACCGGATGGCCCGAACACAGGAGGTTTGAGAGATGATAGGATCAAAAGAAGCCCAACGTGAGCCGCTGCCGGACGGAACGACCGTGATCTTCCTGAATAATAAGGAGATCGTGATCCGGTCACCCCTTGCAGAAAACAGGAACGCCCTGTTCTACGAAGCATTCGACCGGAATACCGGCCGGGTCATCGTGATGAAGGAGTTCTTCCCGGGCCATTGGGTGCGGCATGACAGTGCGCCTGTGCTGAATGGCTGGGAGCAGTACTCCGCAGAGGAGGTGAGGCGGGGCCGGCTCTATATCTGGCTGCGCCATCAGGCAGAGCGGGAACAGCAGATAAATTGGAAGCTTTGCTGCAGTGTCCGGTGCGTCATACCGGAAAAAAAGCCCCTGTATGTCGGCACGCTCCGCCTGCCGGACGGCACGGAATGGCAGAGACCGCTCGGTGTCTTTCTGGAAATGGACGGCATGACCGCAGAGCCGGGCTTCCCGCTGCGGGCGCTGATGCAGGAGTGTACCTGGCCCCGCAGCCCGGAGCATCCCTTCGGGAATCTGCGCAGGCAGGAGGGAAGCCCCGGCTCCGGAAGGAGCTGTGCGGTACCGGCGGCCGCTGTCACCATGCGGGTCTTCCGGGACATCCTGCTTGCCCTGCGCCAGCTGCACGATGCGGGATGGGTCATGGGAAAGCTGGACATCGGGGATGTTTTCGTGAAAGGGAACCTTGCGGGGGGGAGCATCCGTGGAGTGTCCTTTGTGGATGTCAGCTCTGCCCGGAAGACAGGGGAGAGCGCGGCTCCCTGCGGTCCAGGGCCGGGATTCTATGTCCCGGATCCGTTCCCGGGGCCCGCAGACGAAAAGACGGATGTCCTTCTGGCAGGATGGCTGCTGCTGAGCATGCTGTATCCTATCGCCGCCCAGAATATCCGGCTGGGCCGTCCGCTGGACTTTCTGGGAGAGATACAGACCCTGACCGAGGGCGAGAGCGTCCCGAGCGGTCTCCCGCGGGAGATGCGAGCAGAGGTGAACCGCCTGCTGCTACGGGCGACAGCACCGGACCCGGAGCAGCGCATTTCGATGGATGAGATGCTGGCAACGGCAGAGGACTGGTGCCGACGGCTGAAACGATAAAAAATAAAGCAGGATACAGAAAAGGCCGGGAGCTGTTTTGAAACGGCTCCCGGGCCTTTTGATATGTTGTGCTTAACGCTTAGTCATGAACGACGCCGTACACCTCGCGCTGGCGGGCTTCCAGCGCTTCGTAGACCGATGCGGGGAAGTGATGGCTCAGCCCGCCGTCATGGGTGGCGTTGCCGTCGCCGGGGCCGTGGAAGTCGGAACCCGCCGAGGGCAGTAGCCCGTACTGCGCTGCCAGTTCGGCCAGATGACGGCGCTGCTCGTCGGTGTAGCGGCCATAGTAGACCTCCATGCCGCTGCAGGGGCCTGCCAGAGTTTTGAAGGCGCGCAGCAGGCGGTGCTGCTCGGCTTCATCAAGCGGGTAGAAGAACAGGTGCGCCAGAATGGCGATGCCCTGTGCCTTCTGCAGGGCAGAGAGAACGTCCTCGATGGGTGCATAGTCCAGCTCCGACTCGACATAGGCCAGACGCTGGCCGAAGCTGCCGATGTATATGTCGAACGCTTCATCCACCGTCTTGACATAGCCGTGGGCCACAAGGCTGCGGGCAATGTGCATTCGGCCAAGATGCTGTGGGCCGTTGCAGAAGGCCATGAGGTCTTCGTAGGTGCCGATGCCGACGCCCAGCGCGTCGAGCTTGTTCAGGATCTTGGTAATGTAGCTGCGGCGGTCGGGCTGGTTGCGGCGCAGTACAGCCTGAAGCTCCGGGCAGTCGGGGTCAAAGTTCAGGCCCACGATGTGGATCTCCACGCGGCGCTGGTCGGCGGTGCGATAAAAGCAGCTGAACTCGCAGCCGCGCAGAATGCGCAGCATGGGGAACTGCAGGCGAAGGTCGCTCAGCTCGGCGGGGGAATAACTGTAGTTGTGGTCGGTATACGCCAGATACCGGATGCCGCTTTGAAGAGCCATTAGGCCCAGATGCGCGGGCGTATACTCGCCGTCGGAATGGATGGTGTGGGTGTGCAGGTCAGCGTGATACATAGAAATATCCCTCCTTACCAGGTTCTGCGGAGGCCCGCAGCCGTCGTCAGCGAAACACCGATATACCCAAGCTCCGGCCAGTCGGGTTCATCGTAGTTGTAGACCCACGCGAGCGGCTGCCCGGACTTGAGGTCCTTACGGTCCGTTTCCCACTCATCCGGGCGGTCGCTGACGAACAGATAGCTCTCGAGCTCACCGATATTCGTAAAGCTGTGGATCACATGATAAACGACCGCGTTATATTTTTCCTCGAATTTTCTGACGCGCTCAAGCTGCTCTCCTTCGAGCTGGCTGCAGGTGCCCAGCGGAGGAGCGCTCTCGGAAACGATGCCCTCCTGCTCAAAGCACTTGATAATGGGCGGGTAGATGCCCCACAGCTTCATGCGCTCAACGGCCTCAGCCTTTTTTGCTTCGATACTTGCGTTCATAGAGTTCTCCTTTCTCATGTCCGGAAAAAAGCCGCCGGAAGTGCGGCTTTCTGCTTCAAAGCATAGCAGAGCGGCCCGGCAGCTTCTACGGGAATAAATATTTGGCGCAGGGCAGAAAGGGCGCGGCACCGCCTTGGAATATTTTGGAGGATACGCTATAATAAAGCCAGAATATCCAAACGGAGGAGGGCTTTTCATGTGGGACCAGCAAGAGACGCGCCGTGAGCCGCTGCCCGATGGAACAGTGCTGTGCACAGAGAACGGACGGTTCACGATCCAAAAGTACATCACGTCGGGCGGCTTTGCGCTGCTCTATCAGGCGCAGGAAGAAGGGCAGATGTATCCGGTCATCCTCAAGGAGCATTTCCCACGGCAGGGTTATGTCCGGGTGGGCGGGGCTATTCTGCCGGAGGAAGCCGCAGCCTTGCCGGAGAATGATCCGGAGCGTAAAAAAAGAATTGAAAAGATGCAGACGCTTTTTGACGAGCGGGCCAATCGCGAGATCCGCGTCGGGCAGCAGAGCCGCCAGCGCACCCGGCTCACGGTGCCGGTGGACCGAAAGCTTTCGGTACGGTCGATCCAGCTGCCGGGAAAAGACCCCTGCACGCCGCCGTACAGCTGCATTCTGGAAATGGAGTGCCTTACCGAGCGGCAGGGCTTCTGGCTGAAAGATCTGTTGGAAGAAGCCGCCCAGCCCTGCAGTTCGGATCATCCTTTCGGCAACAGACGGCCGGGCTGCAGAAATTCTGTGCCGCAGTTCGCAAAGACGGTGGATCTGTTCTGCGCCCTGCTGGCGAACCTGAAACGCATCCACAGCGATGAGGATGGCAGCGGCTGCATCCATGGCGACATCAGCGCAGGCAATCTCTTTGTGGACGGCAGCCTGTCCGACGGCACGATCTTGGCCGTGTCCCTGCTGGACTTCGGCAGCGGCTGGGACGAAGAGACCGGGCCGGAGAGCGAGGTGTTCAGCACACCGGGCTTCCGTGCACCGGAACTGCAAAACGGCGGGACACCGACCCCGGCGTCCGACGTTTACGCGGTGGGGCGGCTGTTCTATGCCCTGCTGGACCCTATAGCGGCGCGCAATCTGCGGCTGGAGCGGGACCTGAGCTTCCTGGAAAGGGATGTGACGCTGACCGCAAGCCAAGCAAGACCTTCCGGGCTGGAAGGTTCCCTGCTGGCTCAGGTGAACGCGCTGCTGACCGCTGCCGCAAAGGAAGCCCCCGAAGAACGCATCACGCTGGAAGAGATGGCGCGGCAGATGGATGAGTGGCGCCGCCGCCTGACGCCGCCGGTATGGAGCCTTGCCCAGAATGCAGGCGCGCTGAACAATAACGAGGTGAAGGGCCGCGACGAGGACGTAAAGAACCTGCTGAACGAACTGGAAAACGAAAAGCGGAACCCCCATGTGCTGTGGGGCTTTGCGGGCATGGGCAAAACCAAAATGGCGCTTGCCGCCGCCCACGGATGGCAGCAGCGCCACCCTCTGGGCAGAACGTATTTCGTCCGCTTTCCCGGCACGCTGGAGGCGCTGTACACCGACACCTTCGCCCATGCCATGCCGGTGGAGCGCGGCGGGCCCGACCTGATTGGGGACGTGCAAAAGCTGCTGTGCGAGAACCTGTCGGAGCTGGACCTGCTGGTCATCGACAACTTTGACCGCGATGAGGCCTCGTCCTGGGCCGAGCTGACCGGCGCCAGCGGCAGTCTGGAGCAGCAGCTCTACCAGCAGCTGTGCGCCCTGCCCTGCCGCCTGCTGCTGACCACGCGGCAGAATCTGGAACATGCGGCGGGCGGGCGCTTTTTCGAGATCAACTCCCTGAAGGAAGACGTCCTGCTGGACATCCTGCGGGGCGGCTCTCGGGGGCTGCCGGACTCGGACGACGACACCCTCCGACATATCCTCCGGCTGGTGGAGCGCCACACCATGACCGTCACCATGGTGGCCGCCCTGATGCAGTTCACCCACATCCCGGCCGGGCAGATCGCCGAGGACCTGAGCAAGGGCCAAACCATCCGGGACAACAGTCTGGAAATGCTCATCCCCAGCGAAAAGGACGGCGAGAGCCGCAACGGCACCGTGCTGCAGAACCTGACCACCCTGTTCGGGCTGGCGAAGCTGACCCCGCCGATGCGGACCCTGCTGCACCGCGCCATGTTCATCGGGGAGAGCGGGATCTCGCGGGAGCTGTTCCTCAACGCCTGCGGCCTGCGGCCGGACGACAGGGATTTCCACGCGCTGGTGGATCTGCGCTACCTGAACAGCACGGGCAGCGAGAAAGACGAGTACCTTGTCCCCCACACCCTCATCCGCAAGCTGTGCAGCCTGCGGGAGCCGGGGGCTGACGGAGAGGATGACGCCCATTTTCTGGACGGACTGTGGGAGTTTCAGGAGACGCCCGCCGACCGACGCAGCACCGCCGATATTTACTCCGCTGTGCTGGGAAAGTCCGACCCGGACGCCCGGCTCGACACCCCGCAGAAGAAGCTCTGGGCCTACCGCGCCGCGAGCCTGTACTTCCGACTTGCCGATTTCAAGAAGGCTGCGAAGTGGAACAACGCCATGATCATCGCGGAAAAGGCGCAGCCCGCCCTGCACTGGACGCTGCCGCAGCTGTATGAGAACCGGGCACTCATCTTCCGGGACCGGAAGCAGCCGCCGGAGGAGTTCGACGCCGCCATAAAAGCGATGGAATGCCTGAATGAGCTGGGCCCTTTGGAGCAAAACCCCAGTGCCGCAGCCTCAATTTATGAGACGCTTGGCCGGGCATACGGCGATGTTGGAGAGCTCCTGCTGCGGGGGCTGAGCCCCGAGGACCGGGAGGCCCTGCTGGAGCTGACCTGCCATGCCGACGCGCTTGCCTTTGGCGAGGACAGCGTGTGGGCAGGCCGGACGGATAAACGTGACTATGACGACCGCCAGCGTACCTGCTACGAGTACGCCGCAAGGCTGCGTGAAGAGCGGTTCACGTTCCACAGCTCGGACACCTTCCGCACCTACATCAATCTGGCCTACTGCGCCGGTGTGCGGGGCAAAAACGAGCCGGAGCATCTCCGGCAGGAGGCCGCACGGCAGCTGCGCTGGAGCCGGCAGGCCCTCGATATCTCCGAGAGATGCAGCACCGGCGCTTATAGCAACATCGGCCTTGCTTATGGCGCGCTGGGAGACCATGTCCCCGAGAAAGAGGCCTTCGAGACCCTGCTGGAGCGCCGCCGCCACAACTCGCAGCGCGGCGACAGCCGCCTGTACGAGCTGCAGGCCCTGCTGTATCTCATCGAAGCCTGCAAGCATGGCGGAGACAACGAAGAGGCGTCGAAACGATACAAGGAAGTTCAGGCGCTCGCCAAGCAGCTGGGCGTGGAGGAGCTATTTGCCCATAAGCTGGAGGAAGCCGGAGAGGGGCTTCTCTGACCCATAAGGAAACATTTGAACTTGGAGTTGTTCTTGAAAACACCAAAGATGCCGTTGACCTGAATCGAATGGTTCATACTCGGAGAACACTACGTTCAGAAGCAAGATTCTCGAAAGAGGATTTTCTGCACACTAGGACTTCTTTATTTTTCTCTGGTTTACAGGTTTGAAACAACTTTCCCGAAGTGTACAGCCGGAGTAGTCTCATAAAGGTAATAATTCGTGATCGTAATAAATCTTGCATCTTTCTTTGAACTGGAATGGGTGCAGTGGGGTCAGGGTTCGAGTCCCTGGAGGTGCGCTCACAAAATGGCGTTAAATCGTAAGATTTGACGCTCTTTTTCGTTATGTAACCCCGAAAAATCGAGGGAAACTTTGGTAAAAAGAGAGAGCCGGACGGTGCCAGCCTACGTGACTTGATATGAAGTGCCGGAGATATTGTCGTTAGTTGCGTACGATAGAACGGCAATAGCGTTCACTACTTTCTGAAATCAAATTGGCAGAAGATCATGTAGCAACGAACTTTTTACTTAATTGCACAAAAAATATGCGCTGACTATGTGCAAATGAATGAAAACGTCGAAATGATGTTGACTTTTTCAAAAGTTGTGATATCTTGTAAGCGTAGCTACGGACAATTGAATCAGCCGTCTTGATGCGGATTGTTACTGGAAGCAGGCAATACCAAAAGTACGGAACATGTGTGAACTTTGGCACAGGTTTTGCTATTTTGGGATTGGCTGTATTTTTTTGTCCTTTTTTGCGCAAAAATGCGATAAATCGTAAGAACGCTGCCTTGCAGCAGGCGGAGGAAACACCGTTGAAAATTGCAAAGGTTCTGAACAACAATATCGTCATTGCGGTCAATGAACGCGGCGAAGATGTCATTGCCATGGGCTGCGGAATCGCCTTTGGCAAAAAGCGCGGCGACGCGCTGGACCCCGCTAAGGTGGAGCGGCTCTTCACGAACAGTGTGCCGGAACTTTCCGGCCGGTTCGAAGAACTGGCAAAGGCCATCCCGGCGGAGTACATCGAAGCAGCCGAAAAGGTGATTGCCATGGCAAAGATGCAGCTGGGCAAGGAGTTGGCAGATAACCTGTATCTGTCGCTGGCCGACCACATCTATTTTACCATTCAGCGGTGGCACAGTAATATGCTGATCCGAAACCGTCTGCTGCTGGAAACGCGGATGCTCTACCCGGACGAGTTCCGGGCCGGGCAGGATGCAGTCAAATATCTGGACGAGCAGTTCAAGGTCGATCTGCCGGAGGATGAAGCGGCCTTTATTGCTTTGCATTTCGTGAATGCAAGCATGGGCATGCAGATGAATGAGACCGTGCAGATCACCCAGATCGTGCAGGAAGTCAGCAGCGTTATCCGTAACTATTTTCATCTGGAATTCGACCCTGATTCGTTGGATTACTTCCGTATGGTCACTCACATCAAATTTTTTGCGCAGCGTATCGTTGCGGGAACCTCGCTGACCTCGGATGAATCGGACATGCAGCTCTACGAGATGGTGCGCCAGAAATACGAACAGTCTTTTGCCTGTGTGCAGAGGATCGTGAGCTATCTGGAAAAGCAGTACCACACCGCCGTTTCCGGCACCGAGCAGATGTACCTGACCATCCATATAGAGCGTGTGCGCCGCAGCATACAGGAAAAAAGTAAGGAGAAACTGTTATGAATGCAGATAAACTTGCCGAACGGATCGTAAAAGAAGTCGGCGGCAAAAACAATATCAAAGAGATGTTCCACTGTGTCACCCGTCTGCGCTTCTACCTGAAAGACCGCAGTGTGGTGGATGAAGAGCGCATCAAGAAGCTGGACGGTGTACTGGGCGTGCAGTTCGCCACCGATCAGTTACAGATCATCATCGGCAACGAGGTGGGCACTGTTTACAATGCCATCATCAACAAAGTTGGCTTTATCATGGACGATGCCACCGCCGAGAAGAAAAAGAAGATGCGCATCGGCGGCATCTTTGAGACCATTTCGGCTATCATCCTGCCGGTGATCCCCGCCATGGCCGGTACCGGCATCCTCAAGGGTATCATCACCATCATGACCAGCTATCTGGGCTTTGATTCGGCATCCTCCCTCATCAAGATGATGACAATTGCCGCCGACTGTGTGTTCTACTTCCTGCCGTTCTTCATTGCATGGTCGGCAGCAAAGCGGTTCAAGACGGACACGGCGCTGGCTCTGATGTGCGCAGGCTTTATGCTGTACCCCACCATGACCGCCGGTCTGGCCGAGGGCGCTTCCCCGATGAGCCTGTTCGGCCTGCCTATCCCCTTTGTCAAGTACGCATCCAGCAGCATTCCCATCATCCTGACCGTGCTGGTGCTGAAATACGTGTACCAGTTCTTCGATAAGATCATTCCACAGATGCTCAAGCTGGTCTTTGTGCCCATGTTCACCGCATTGGTCATGTGCCCCATCGCTCTGGGCGTCACCGGCCCCATCGCAAACTACATCAGCAAAGGCATCGCATGGCTGTTCACTGGCATGTTCGCCGTTTCTCCGCTGCTGGCCGGTGCCGTCATCGGCGCTACCCGTTCTCTGCTGGTCTTTACCGGTATGCATCTGTCTCTGGGTGCTGTCTGCCTGCAGAACATTACCCAGTACGGCTATGACTACATCCTGCCTGTGAACACGATGGGTACTCTGGCCATCGTCGGCACCTGCCTGGGCGTCTGGGTCAAGGCAAAGAAGGAAGAAAACAAGTCCGTTGCAATGTCTGCCTTCATCTCCTCCTTCATCGGCATCACCGAGCCTGGTATCTACGGCGTCCTGCTCAAGTACAAGAAGGCTCTGATCGCTGACATCATCGCTGGCGGTGTGGCTGGTGCTTTCGTCGCTGTGGGCGGCGGTCATGCTACCGCATACGTCAACTCCTGCATCCTGTCTCTGCCCGTTTTCGTGGGCGACGGCTTCGCTTTCGTCTGCATCGGCATGGCAATTGCCGCTGCTCTGGGCTTCGGCCTGGTCATGGTCATGGGCATTGATGAGGGTGGCGACGCACCCGAGGCGGTCGCACCTGTCCATGCAGAAGTCCCCGCAGGTGAGTCCATCACGGAGACCGCCGCAGCTCCTGCGGACGGCACTCTGCTGCCCTTGAGTGAGGTGCCCGACAATGTGTTCGCTGCCGGTACTCTGGGCAAGGGCGTGGCTGTGGAGCCCACTGACGGCAAGTTCTACGCACCCTTCAATGGCACCGTCGGCACCGGAACCGGCGGCCACGCAGTGTGCCTTGTGTCTGATGGCGGCGTGGAACTGTTGATCCACATTGGCATCGACACCGTAAACCTCAAGGGCAAGCACTTTGCCATCAAGGTCAAGGAGGGCGACAAGGTGAAGGCTGGTGACCTGCTGGCCGAGGTGGATGTGGCTGCGGTGCGCGCCGAGGGCTACAAGACCACCACCCCGATCATTGTTACCAACAGCGATGATTATCTGGATGTGTTTGCAGCAGCCGAGAGCGGCAGTATCCGCCACGGTGACAAACTGCTGACTGTGATCAAGAAAGGATAAAAGCTATGGAAAACGCACGTTATACTTTCCCGGAAGGCTTTCTCTGGGGCGGCGCAGAAGCCGCTAACCAGTGTGAGGGTGCCTGGAACGAGGGCGGCAAGGGCATGACCGTTCAGGACTGCCTGCCTTACCGCAACGTAGGTGTGGCGGACTATACCAAGCAGTTTGCCTACAGCACTGCTGACCTGGAAGCTGCCCTCAAGGCCGGCCCCGAGGACAACTACCCCAAGCGCCATGGCACCGACTTCTATCACCATTATAAAGAGGATATCGCCCTGATGGCCGAGATGGGCTACAAGGTGTTCCGTACCTCCATCTGCTGGAGCCGCATCTTCACCGACCCCCGGGATGAAAAGCCCAACGAAGAGGGCATTGCCTTCTACGAGGATGTGTTCAAGGAGTGCAAGGCCCACGGCATTGAGCCGCTGGTCACCCTGAGCCACTATGACCCGCCGCTGGCCCTTGTGACCGACTTCAACGGCTGGGCATCCCGCGAGGTGATCGACCTCTTTATCGAGTACGCCCGCGTCTGCTTTGAGCGCTTTGGCAAGTACGTCAAATACTGGCTCACCTTCAACGAGGTGGACGCCATGCTGCGCCACTCCGTTACCAGCGGCGCGCTGATCCCGGACCGCTTCCCGGGCCAGAACTTTGACCAGATCGTGTATCAGGCCATGCATCACCAGATGGTGGCCAGCGCTCTGGCCGTCAAGCTGGGCCATGAGCTGTGCCCAGGGGCCATGATCGGCTGCATGATGACCCGCCTGTGCTTCTATGCCTACACCTGCAAGCCGGAGGACAACCTCGCCACCCAGCAGCGGATGCGCGGCATCTACCGCTACGTAGACATTCAGGTGTTCGGCGAGTACCCCCGCTACCTGCTCAAGGAGATCGAGCGCAAGGGCCTGCACATTAAGACGCAGCCCGAGGACGCCCAGATCCTGAAAGAGGGAACGGTGGACTTTGTGAGCTTCAGCTACTACATGACCAGCTGTATGGCGGCCCAGACCGACGGTCTGGAGATGTCCCCCGGCAACACGGTCAACGGTGTGAAGAACCCTTACCTGACCTCCAGCGAGTGGGGCTGGCAGACCGACCCCATCGGCCTGCGTATCTCTCTGGTGGAGCTGTACGACCGCTTCCGCAAACCGCTGTTCATCGTGGAGAACGGTCTGGGTGCCCGCGATACCCTGACCGAGGACGGCAAGGTGCACGACCCCTACCGCATCGAATACCTCAAGGAACACGTCAAGGCCATGAGCGATGCCATCAACATTGACGGCGTAGACCTGATCGGCTACACCTGGTGGGGCTGCATTGACCTGATCTCCGAGTCCACCCGCCAGATGTCCAAGCGTTACGGCTTTGTGTACGTCGATCTGGACGACGAGGGCCGCGGCACCTATAAGCGCTACCGCAAGGACAGCTTCTACTATTATAAAAAGCTCATTGCTGCAAATGGCAATGTGGATGCGGTAAATGAATAATCTGGACACATTGTAAACTAAAATAGAAAGCAAGCAAGTAAGTGTATCAGCTTTGGTAGGGATTTTATCAAAGATATGATGCACTTGCTTCTTTTTTCAAAAGGTAATATTCATTGAATGCCCAAATCCCTGCCATGAAGCCCCAGAACAACCGACAGAGTAAGCCCAAGCCGGCAGTGTTTCTGATGGATTTTGAACCAGAAATGCTGCTTTTTCTGTTCAAAAACCGGAAAAACAGCAGTTTGTGCCCTTGAATTGCCCGAAAAGCTTGCAGGAATGCAGGTTTTTGTGGTAATATTTAAGATATGTTCCCGTTGAGGGGAAGAAAGAGAGGGGTAATCAAATGATCAATATCTGCATCATTGCCACCATTGTGATCTATCTGGTGGGAATGCTGCTGGTTGGCTTTGTCTACAGCAAGTCCAACGAGGACAGCAGCGATTTCTACCTCGGTGGCCGTACGATGGGCCCGCTGGTCACGGCTATGAGCGCCGAAGCCAGCGATATGTCCAGCTGGCTGCTGATGGGTATGCCGGGCCTTGCATATCTCACCGGCATCGCGTCGCCGGGCTGGACGGCCATCGGCCTTGCCGTGGGCACTTGGCTCAACTGGCTCATCGTGGCCCGCCGCCTGCGCCGCTACTCGGCCAATCTGGATGCCATCACGGTGCCGCAGTTCCTTTCCCTGCGGTTCCATGACCAGCGCAACCTGCTCAACGCGCTGGGCGCGGTCATCATCATCGTATTCTTCATCCCGTACACCGCTTCCGGCTTTGCCGCCTGCGGCAAGCTGTTCAACAGCCTGTTTGGCGTGGATTATATGGCGGCCATGGTCCTGTCCGCTGTGGTCATCGTGGGCTACACCATCATGGGCGGCTTCCGCGCTGTGTCTACCACCGACCTGATCCAGTCCGTTGTCATGAGCATGGCGCTGATCGCGGTGCTGGTGTATGGCGTCAATGTGGCAGGCGGCTGGGATGTGGTTCTGGACAACGCCCGCAGCCTGCCCGGCTACCTGACCATGGCTGCAAGCCACAATGCGGCAGACAACACCGCCACCTCCTACAGTCTGCTGGACATCGCGTCCACGCTGGCATGGGGTCTGGGCTACTTCGGCATGCCCCACATCCTGCTGCGCTTCATGGCCATTGAGGACGAAAAGAAGCTGGTGCTCAGCCGCCGCATTGCAAGCGTGTGGGTGGTCATTGCCATGACCGCTTCCATCGTCATCGGCATGGTGGGTCTGGGCATGACCAAGGCGGGCGCACTGGAGTTCCTGAGCGGCGCTTCCAGCGAGACCCTGATCGTGCGGGTGGCCAGCCTGATCGCTCAGCACGGCGTGCTGGCAGCCATTCTGGCAGGTCTGATCCTTGCCGGCATCCTTGCCGCTACCATGTCTACCGCCGACAGCCAGATGCTGGCAGCGGCCTCCAGCGTATCCCAGAACATCCTGCAGGAGTTCGGCCACATGAAGCTGACCGAGAAACAGAGCCTGTTCGCTGCCCGCCTGACCATCATCTGCATCAGCGTGGTGGGCGTGGTGCTGGCCCGCGACCCCAACTCCAGCGTGTTCGGCATCGTCAGCTTTGCATGGGCCGGCTTTGGCGGCTCCTTTGGTGCAGTGGTGCTGTGCTCCCTGTTCTGGAAGCGCTGCAACTGGCAGGGCGCTCTGGCCGGTATGCTCTCCGGCGGACTGATGGTCTTTGTATGGAAGTACATCATCAGCCCGCTGGGCGGCGTGTTTGGCATCTACGAGCTGCTGCCTGCCTTCCTGGTGTCTCTGATGGTCTGTGTTGTGGTGAGCCTTGTTACCCCGGCACCCTCGGCAGAGATCGAGGCAGAGTTCGACGCTGCCAAGTAAAAACGATTGGGAATGCCCTCCGCTGTGCTCTGGGCATCAATATCGGAAAAATATTTTTAGATAGTGCAAACCGGCAAAGCCTGCGGGCTTTGCCGGTTTGCTTTTTCACGGATGAGGTCGCAGAGGAAAACTGCATTTAATTCAAAAGGATCAGCCATGCTTCGCAGCATGGAAGCAGAAATCCAAAACAGAAAAAGAACAGAAGATCCAGCACGAGCCGCATCAGACGGGTAAGCGGCGTGCCGAAAGACATGGCATGAATGATAAAAAGATTCACCTCACCCCAGCGCCGGTAGTAACCGGTTTGCTCAAAATTGTTCCAGAGCTCAAGAGATAGAAATTCAAATCCGGCAAACAATGGAAAAATGACCAGGGAGGACATCCAGCCGTCGGCCTGAAGCGAACCATCGCTGAGAGTCCGCCAGTGCACAGCTAATCTGCCTGGACAGGCAAAAATTCCCCACAGGGCAAGTGCAATGCTTAATGCAAGAAGAGCAGTACGCACAGAATGCCAGTCTACAGTGTGCTGGCGGCGCAGCATGGTGAAAAAATCTTCCAGAGGAACGGGAGGAGTGTTATCTTTTTGACGGGAGTCATGACAGTGCATCAGGTCAGCGAGGGTCAGGCCCAGCACATCGGCCAGCGGCTCCAGCGTGTTGATGTCTGGCAGCCCGATGCCGCGTTCCCAGCGGCTGACGGCTTTATCCGTAACGTGAAGCTGCTGAGCCAGTTCGTCCTGCGTCATGTTCCGCTCCCGGCGCACTTGTGCAAGGAATGCACCAAATTCTTTTGCATCCATTCTGCTCACATCCTTTTCCACAGGATAACACAGAAATGTGGAAAACACAACCGACGGAACGTTTACCTTCTGGTTTACAAAACAAAAAGGACGTGCTCCCTTGCGGGAACACGTCCTTTTTACTGCTTACATATAAGTATCAGGCAGAGATCAGCTTACAGCTGGGGGCCGGCAGAGACCAGAGCCTTGCCGTGCTCGTTGCCCTCGTACTTCTTGAAGTTCTTGATGAAGCGGCTTGCCAGATCCTTGGCCTTCTCTTCCCACTGGGAAGCGTCAGCGTAGGTGTCGCGAGGATCCAGAATGCCGGTGTCCACGCCGTTCAGCACGGTGGGAACCTCGAAGTCGAAGTAGGGGATCTTCTTGGTGGGCACATTGTTGATGTCGCCGTTCAGGATAGCGTCGATGATGCCGCGGGTATCCTTGATGGAGATGCGCTTGCCGGTGCCGTTCCAGCCGGTGTTGACCAGATAAGCCTTGGCGCCGCTCTTCTGCATCTTCTTGACCAGCTCCTCAGCATACTTGGTGGGGTGCAGCTCCAGGAAGGCCTGGCCGAAGCATGCAGAGAAGGTGGGGGTGGGCTCGGTGATGCCGCGCTCGGTGCCTGCCAGCTTTGCAGTGAAGCCGGACAGGAAGTAGTACTGGGTCTGCTCGGGGCTCAGGATGGAGACCGGGGGCAGAACGCCGAATGCGTCAGCAGACAGGAAGATGACATTCTTTGCAGCGGGTGCAGAAGAAATGGGACGGACGATGTTCTTGATGTGGTTGATGGGGTAGGACACACGGGTGTTCTCGGTAACGCTCTTATCAGCGAAATCGATGTGGCCCTCAGCATCCAGAGTGACGTTCTCCAGCAGAGCGTTGCGCTTGATGGCGTTGTAGATATCGGGCTCGGAGTCCTTATCCAGGTTGATGACCTTTGCGTAGCAGCCGCCCTCGAAGTTGAACACGCCGTTGTCGTCCCAGCCGTGCTCGTCATCGCCGATCAGCAGACGCTTGGGATCGGTGGACAGGGTGGTCTTGCCGGTGCCGGACAGACCGAAGAAGATAGCGGTGTTCTCGCCGTTCAGGTCGGTGTTGGCAGAGCAGTGCATGGAAGCCATGCCCTTCAGCGGCAGGAAGTAGTTCATCATGGAGAACATGCCCTTCTTCATCTCGCCGCCGTACCAGGTGTTCACGATGACCTGCTCCTTGCTGGTGATGTTGAACACAACAGCAGTCTCAGAGTTCAGGCCCAGCTCCTTGTAGTTCTCAACCTTGGCCTTGGATGCGTTGTAGACAACGAAATCGGGCTCAAAGTTCTCCAGCTCCTCAGCGGTGGGCTTGATGAACATGTTGGTGACGAAGTGTGCCTGCCATGCAACTTCCATGACAAAGCGGATGGCCATGCGGGTATCCTTGTTGGCACCGCAGAATGCATCCACCACGTACAGGCGCTTGTTGGACAGCTCCTTCTGAGCAATAGCCTTCACAGCAGCCCATGCTTCCTGAGAAGCGGGGTGGTTGTCGTTCTTGTACTCGTCAGAAGTCCACCACACGGTGTCCTTGGAGTTCTCGTCCATAACGATGAACTTGTCCTTGGGAGAACGGCCGGTGTAGATGCCGGTCATAACGTTCACAGCACCCAGCTCGCTGACCTGGCCCTTTTCGTAGCCTTCCAGACCGGGCTTGGTCTCTTCCTCGAACAGCTGCTCGTAGGAGGGGTTGTACACGATCTCAGTCGTGCCGGTAATGCCATACTTGGTAAGATCCAACTTTGCCATATTCGCTATACCTCTACTTTCGTTTGATCCATACGTCCTGTATAGGGCACAGCGTTTCCCGGCGGGCCGGGCGCTGCGCAGAAGGCTTGCAGTTTGTAAATGCAAATTCTCCTGTTTACCATTATACATAAAAGCCTTGCAAAATCAATAAATAAACCGTACTATTTGCAGAAAAGAAACAAATTTCATTAAGAAATTTAACTGCCTGAAACAATTTCAGGAAACAAAAGCAGGGGGCGAGGCCTGAAAAAATAAGGTGGAACGGCGGGAAAACAATTTTTTGATAAAATTTTGACGAGCCGGGATGCATGGCGGGATGCATGAAAAAACTGCACATAAAAACGGCCCTTCCCGCAAAACGGCGCGGCAGGGAAGAGCGGAACAGAATCCACAGCCCGATTTGTGCAAAATTTACGAGATTTTGACGATTTTTATGGCAAAGAAACTTTGCCTGTGGTATACTGTATCTGACAAAAGGACAGCCCCGCTTTTTCTGCGTGCTGCATATAAAAAGGAAAAAGATCATGAAGACCATCTATATCCTGCTCACCCGGTCGGGTACCCTGCTTTCAGACCTTGTTTACGCTGTTACCGGTGCAAATTATACCCACGCTTCGCTGGCTTTTGACGAAGACCTGAGCTGCCTGTACAGCTCTACCCGCAAAAACGGCTATACCATGTTCCCGGCGGGGCCCAGCAGGGAATACCTGAACCGGGGCGTGTTTCGTCTGCGGGAGAATGTGCCCTGCGCGCTGTATGCGCTGGATGTGAGCGATGAAGCCTACACCCGTGCCCGCCGCCGTGCCGAGCACATGATGGCCCACGGCAGCCTTTACCGGTTCAACGTCATCGGTCTTGCGCTCTGCGGAATGCATATCCGCTGGAACCGCCGCCGGCACTATTTCTGCTCCCAGTTCGTCAGCGAGGTGCTGGAAAAGAGCGGTGCCATGGAGCTGCCCAAGCACAGCACCCTGATGCACCCGAACGACTACACCCGGCTGGAAGAGCTGCGGTGCGTATACAGGGGCACACTGGCCGGTCTGCCGCAGCGCCAGCAGATGGAATTTGACCAGAACGATACGGTGATCGGCGTATATCTGGGGCTGGCGCTGGGCCTGTTCCACACCGGCGCGGCCCGGGTGCGGGCGATTTTTTAAAAAAATGAAATTTTGTGTTGACAAAGCAGCTGCGCTATGCTAAAATAGTCGAGTCGGGAGCGAACGCCCGATGCAAAATGGACGTATGGCCCGTTGGTCAAGCGGTTAAGACAGAGGCCTCTCACGCCTTTAACATCGGTTCGATTCCGGTACGGGTCACCATTTTATAGTAGTAAAACGGTCATGTGCCGTTTTATATAGATGCCTCTTTAGCTCAGTCGGTTAGAGCACCTGACTGTTAATCAGGGTGTCGCCTGTTCGAGTCAGGCAAGAGGCGCCAGCAAAGCGATGGAAGTTTTCCATCGCTTTTTTCTTTTTCCGCTGCTTTTGTTGACAGAAAATGCAGGGCGGGATATACTTAAAATAATAAGCGAAACAAGAGGAAACTCCTTCCGTCATTGCCTGCGGCAATGCCACCTCACTCTATGAGGGAGGCTTTGGCAAAACAGGAAACTTTGCCGCACCGCCAAAGGCCCCATCTCCGAGGGGGCTGGCACGGCGTAAGCCGTGACTGGGGGAGTTTGCCCTTTAAAAAAGGAGAACATCATGAAAAAAATCATTCTGACCGGCGACCGTCCCACCGGCCGTCTGCATGTGGGCCACTATGTCGGTTCCCTGAAGGAGCGGGTGCGCCTGCAGAACTCCGGCGAGTACGATGAGATCTACGTTATGATCGCCGATGCACAGGCTCTGACCGATAACGCCGACAACCCGGAAAAGGTGCGCCAGAACATCCTGCAGGTGGCGCTGGATTATCTGGCCTGCGGCATCGACCCCGCCAAGACCCATATTTTCATCCAGTCCATGGTGCCGGAATTGACGGAGCTGAGCTTCTACTATATGAACCTCGTCACCGTGAGCCGCCTGCAGCGCAACCCCACCGTCAAGAGCGAGATCCATATGCGCAACTTTGAGACCAGCATCCCGGTGGGCTTCTTCTGCTACCCCATCAGTCAGGCTGCGGACATCACCGCCTTCCACGCCACCACCGTGCCTGCCGGTGAGGACCAGAAGCCCATGATCGAGCAGTGCTGCGAGATCGTGCGCAAATTCAACGCCGTTTACGGCGATACCCTGACCGAGCCGGAGATCGTGCTGCCCCAGAACGCCGCCTGCCTGCGCCTGCCCGGCACCGACGGCAAGGCCAAGATGAGCAAGAGCCTCGGCAACTGCATCTACCTGTCCGAGGAGCCGGAGGACATCAAAAAGAAGGTCATGTCCATGTACACCGACCCCAACCACCTGCGGGTGCAGGACCCCGGCAAGGTGGAGGGTAACCCGGTGTTCATCTATCTGGACGCCTTCTGCCGCCCGGAGCACTTTGCAGAGTTCTGGCCGGAATACCAGAACCTCGACGAGGTAAAGGCGCACTACCAGCGCGGCGGTCTGGGCGATGTGAAGGTGAAAAAGTTCCTGAACAGCGTCATGCAGGCCGAGCTGGAGCCCATCCGCACCCGCCGCAAGGAGTGGGAGCAGCGCCTGCCCGAGGTGGTGGAGATCCTGAAAGAGGGCAGCGCCTACGCGGAAAAGACTGCCGCCGCCACGCTGGCCGAGGTGCGCAAGTCCATGCGCATCGATTACTTCGAGAACGATAATCTGCTGAAATAAAATCTATGAGAGCGTCCGAAACACCACAGTCGTTTCGGACACTCTTTTCTTTTACATTTTCAAACCGGGAAGGTCTGCCGTACAAAAGCTTCCCCTTCGGGGGAGCAGGCAATGCCTGAGAGGGTTCAAAAGGAGAATCAATATGTCAAAGACTGTATGGATCACCGGCGCAAGCTCCGGCATCGGGCAGGAGTTTGCACGCCGCTATGCAAAGCTGGGCTGCCGGCTCATCCTGACCGCCCGCCGCACCGACCGGCTGGAAGCGCTGGCCGCAAAACTGGGCACGCCCTGCCGCATCCTGCCCGCAGACCTTGCCCGGGAAGAGGACTGCCAGCGTCTTTTCAAGGAGCTGGAGGGGGAGACCATTGATATCTTTATCAACAACGCGGGCTTTGGCGTGTGCGGCAGCTATCTGGAGACCGACGACGCCCGGGAAGAGGAAATGATCCGGGTGAACGTGGAAGCCATGGCGCGGCTGTTCCGCTTTGCGGTGCGCAGGATGCACGCGGCAGGCGGCGGCACCATCCTGAACGTGGCATCCTCGGCGGGGCTGCTGCCCGGCGGGCCCTATATGGCGGGCTACTATGCAAGCAAGGCCTATGTGGTCAGCCTGACCCGGGGTGTTGCCCGGGAGCTGCAGGAGCTGCACAGCCCGGTCTACGTGTGTGCGCTCTGCCCGGGGCCGGTGGATACCGAGTTCAACGACCGGGCAGGGGTGGTGTTTGCCCTCCGGGGCATCACGCCGGAGTTCTGCGTACAGGAAGCCATGCACGGCATGATGCACCGCAGGACCATCATCGTGCCTTCGGCCTTTATGCGGGCGTGCACCACGGCGCAGAAGCTGCTGCCCGCCTCCCTGCTGATGCCCATTGTGGCACGGCAGCAGAAAAAGAAGATGGGATGATATAAGGAGACCGGACTGTGGGTTTGCAGTCCGGTCTTTTGCATCTGATATTAAAGTGCGATGCCCAGCAGCAGGAACAGCGCACCCAAAATACCCATGCCGCCCAGCGCGGCCTTGGTGAGCTGGCGGTCCCGCTTTTCATAATCCGCGGCGGCCTGCCCAACGTATACGGCACAGCCTGCGCTGCGGCCCTCCGGGGTACGGACCGTGACTATGGCTTTTCCGTCAGCCACGGCAGTGACGGTGCCGTCGGCGTCCACAACAGCTACAGAAGGGTCAGAGCTTGTCCATTGCAGTGCCACAGCGGAAGGTTCCTGTACAGCCACAGTGGGGATCAGGTCCTGCTGGCTGCCGATGCTGTGCAGCAAAAGAACGTCTGCATCCAGCGTGACTTTGCCAATTTCGGAAGTGACCGTTACGGTGCAGGTCAGCGTTTCTCCCTGCGTGGTGTATGCACTGATGACTGCCTTGCCGGGGGCCAGTGCCGTGACAAGGCCGCTGGCATCCACCGAAGCGACGGCCGGGGCGGAACTGCTCCACCGGTAAACGGAACACCCGGCACGGGAGACAGACTTTAGTGCCAGTTGGCGGCGGGGATTGGGATTCTGCCATGTCTGGGTCATCTCCAGTGCGGTCAGTTCCAGCTCGGAACGCTCGGTCACAGGCAGTTCCGGCTGTACTGTAATGATGTAAAGCGAGGATGCTTCGGTCTGGCTGGAAGAGACGGCCCCGGCAGACAAAGGCGCGGACAGCACCAGACAGCTCAGAGCCAGAGAAGCAAAGATGATTGCGTGTTTTTTCATAGCAGGACTCCTTTTTCTTTATGAGAATTATTCTTGATTTTGAGGATGCAGGAAAGTCATACTTATGTCAAGAAGAAACAGAGATAAGTCTGCAACTTTGTCAACAAGCCCAAATTTTTCCGACGAAATTGTGCGCACCGCTAATGACTGAAACCGTGTATACAAGATAAAACCGGAATTTTGCGGCTTTGCACGACTTTTCACGAAAAATTTTCCCTGAAAATTAAAAATACAGCAAAAATGCAGAAGAAAATGCCTTGACAGAGCCCAAAAAGAATGTTACCCTGTATACAAGAAGGATGCTAAAATCGAGAGTTCGGCTTTGGGCGTCCTGCAAGGCAAGAACGGGGCTTCCCCGCAAAGGAACAATTTGATTGGAGGACTCTATTATGGCACAGTGCACTCCCAAATCTTTTGATCTGACCGGCAAGGTCGCGCTGATCACCGGCGCATCTTATGGCATCGGCATGGCGATTGCAAAGGCAATGGCAGCCAACGGTGCAACCATCGTGTTCAACGACATCAAGCAGGAGCTGGTGGATAAGGGCATCGCTGCTTACACAGAAGCAGGCATCAAGGCTCACGGCTACGTCTGCGACGTTACCGATGAGGATGCCGTCAACGCCATGGTGGCAAAGATCACCGAGGAAGTTGGCCACATCAACATTCTGGTCAACAACGCCGGTATCATCAAGCGCATCCCCATGACCGAAATGAGCGCTGCTCAGTTCCGTCAGGTCATCGATGTTGACCTGAACGCTCCCTTCATCGTGGCAAAGGCCATCATCCCCGACATGATCGCACAGGGCGGCGGCAAGATCATCAACATCTGCTCCATGATGAGCGAGCTGGGCCGTGAGACCGTCTCCGCCTACGCTGCTGCCAAGGGCGGCCTGAAGATGCTCACCAAGAACATCGCTTCTGAGTACGGCCAGTACAACATCCAGTGCAACGGCATCGGACCCGGCTACATCGCTACCCCGCAGACCGCACCTCTGCGCGAGATCCAGCCCGACGGCAGCCGTCATCCCTTCGACCAGTTCATCGTTGCCAAGACCCCCGCAGGCCGCTGGGGCGAGGCAGAGGATCTGGGCGGACCCGCTGTCTTCCTGGCTTCCGAGGCTTCTGACTTTGTCAATGGCCTGATCCTGTACGTCGATGGCGGCATTCTGGCCTACATCGGCAAGCAGCCCCAGTAAGTTCTGAGGAGATCCCACAGATCTGAAAAAACGGGGACTGTTGCACAGCGCGTGTGACAGTCCCTTTTTGCATTTGTATGGGAAAGGATGATATGTTATAATGGAGAAAAACCATCAGGACATGCCATGGGTGCCCCACGCCGACATTGCCCCGGAACCCTGCGGCCCCGGGGTGCAGCGCCGCATTCTGGCCTACGGCAGGGACGCCATGTGCGTGGAAAACACCTTTGAGACCGGCGGCGTGGGTGCCATGCACTGTCACCCCCACACCCAGATCACCTATGTGGTGTCGGGCCGCTTCCGCTTTACCATCGGGGACGAGACCCGCGAGGTGGGCCCCGGCGACACCCTGCTCAAGCAGGACGGCGTGATGCACGGCTGCGTCTGTCTGGAAGCCGGCATCCTGCTGGACTTCTTCACCCCCATGCGGGAGGACTTTGTATAACACCTGCACCTGCAGGAGAAGATCATAAAAGGAGAAGAAACTACTATGAAGATCGCACTCATCAACGAGAACAGTCAGGCCGCCAAGAATGGCATCATTGAAGCCGCCCTGAAAAAGGTGGTGGAGCCCATGGGCCATGAGGTGGTCAACTACGGCATGTACGCCGCCGATGACGCCGCACAGCTGACCTATGTGCAGTGCGGCATTCTGGCCGCCATCCTGCTGAACAGCGGCGCTGCCGACTATGTTATCACCGGCTGCGGCACCGGTGAGGGTGCCATGCTGGCCCTGAACAGCTTCCCCGGCGTCATCTGCGGCCATGTGGAGGACCCCGTGGACGCCTACACCTTTGCCCACGTCAACGACGGCAACGCCGTTGCCATGCCCTTTGCCAAGGGCTTCGGCTGGGGCGGTGAGCTGAACCTCGAGTACTGCTTCGAGAAGCTGTTCGGCTTCGGCCACGGTCAGGGCTACCCCAAGGAGCGCGTGGAGCCTGAGCAGCGCAACAAGAAGATTCTGGACGGCGTGCGTGCCGCCACCTTCAAGCCGCTGATCGAGTGCCTGAAGAGCATCGATCAGGATCTGCTGAAGGGCGCTGTGGCCGGTGCAAAGTTCAGCGAGCTGTTCTTTGCTTCCTGCAAGGATGAGGAGCTGGCAGCATACGTCAAGACCCTGCTGTAAGGGGATGCCGCTATGGGATGGCTTTATCATCTGAACACCGTTGTCACGGAAGTTCTGGAAGGATTTCTGGTGACGGCGGTGCCCATGATCGCGGGTCTGGCCGAAGTGATCGGACTGTTCATCATCATTACCAGTCTGGCCAAGGCGACCTACCACTATATCCGGACGATATTCTTCAACGATCATCATGATTTCCACCACGAGATGAGCAGCGGCCTGACCACAGCGCTGGAGTTCCTGATGTCGGCGGAGATCGCCAAGACCTTCCTTTTGCAGAATCTGGAGTCGGTGGTGCCGCTGGCTGCCACCTTTGCGCTGCGTGCCATGATGAGCCTGATGCTGCACTGGGAAATGCAGGGCGGACACCGCTCCGGTCACAAAAAAGCAGAAAACGACACAGAAGCGGAAAAGAATGACTAGGATGCGGCTGAAAACAGAGTTTTGCCAAACTTTTGCCGCATTCCCTTTCTTCGTGTTGTGAAAAACGTAAAACCTTGACATGAGCCCTTGACACTTTTGCACAAAGGGACTATACTCTTGCCATCGAAAGCAAAGGCGCTGACGGAATTGATTCCGTCAGCGCCTTTTGTGTTTTCGGGGATATTGCCGCTCGGGGGAAGATAGAGGGTCTCCTGAGTGCAAATGAAGCGTTCCTACGTGCGATCGGCACGGGGAACACCGCACACGCCAAAAGGTTCTGGTGGCCTTGCGGCATCACATTCGTGGGAGGTATGAAAAGTTATGTTCAGCTCCGTCAACACCTGTTGGACGCTGGTTGCAGCGTTCCTTGTCTACTTCATGCAGGCGGGCTTCGCTTTGTGCGAAGCCGGTTTCACCCGTGCCAAGAACACCGGTAATATTCTGATGAAGAATATGATGGACTTCTGCATCGGCACCCCGTGCTACTGGATCATCGGCTTTGGCCTGATGTTCGGCGGCACCGGCGCACTGATCGGCGGCTTCGACCCGTTCATTCAGGGCGATTACAGCCATCTGGGTCTGGATATCCCGCTGTGGGTCTACATCGTGTTCCAGACCGTGTTCTGCGCAACGGCTGCCACCATCGTCTCCGGCTCCATGGCCGAGCGCACCAACTTCAAGGCTTACTGCGTTTACTCTGCTGCGATCTCGCTGGTGGTCTACCCCATCTGCGGCCACTGGATGTGGGGCGGCGGCTGGCTGCAGAGCATGGGCTTCCATGACTTTGCAGGCTCCGCAGCAGTCCACAACGTGGGCGGTGTCATCGCTCTGCTGGGCGCATGGATGCTGGGTCCCCGCATCGGCAAGTACGACAAGGAAGGCAAGCCTCACGCCATTCCCGGCCACAACCTGACCGCCGGTGCTCTGGGCGTGTTCATCCTGTGGTTCTGCTGGTTCGGTTTCAACGGCGGCTCCTCTCTGAGCCTTGCCACCGACGAGGCCATGACCATGACCGGTCTGGTCTGCTTCAACACTAACCTTGCCGCGGCCGTTGCCACCTGTGTGACCATGATCTTCACTTGGCTGCGTTACGGCAAGCCCGATGTTTCCATGACCCTGAACGGTTCTCTGGCCGGTCTGGTGGCGATCACTGCAGGCTGCGATACCGTTTCTCCCTTCGGCGCATTCTTCATCGGCTTTGTGGCCGGCTTGCTCGTTATTCTGAGCGTTGAGTTCTTCGATAACATCGCCAAGGTGGATGACCCTGTTGGTGCAGTTTCCGTCCACTTTGCAAACGGCGTGTGGGGCACCATTGCGGTGGGCCTGTTCTCCACCGGTGCCAACACCGAGCACGCCGGTCTGTTCTACGGCGGCGGTCTGGCACAGCTGGGCACCCAGCTGCTGGGCCTCGTGACCGTTGACATCTACGTTGTGATCGTGATGTTCATTGTCTTCAAGCTCATCGATAAGTTCATCGGCCTGCGCGTTCCCGCAGAGGTGGAGATCGACGGTCTGGACATCCACGAGCATGGTCTGGCATCTGCCTACGCCGGCTTCTCCATCTCCGATGCAAACTCTGCTGTCATGGTGCCCAACGAGAACACCGACCTCGGCGAGGACGACGTGACCAGGGCAACCGACAAGCAGATCAGCGCTGCAGTCCCTGTGGTGCGGGAAGCTTCTCCCGTGATCCACGATGGCGTGTACGACACCGGTATGCACAAGGTGTCCATCATTGCAAAGCTCTCCAAGTTCGACCAGCTCAAGACCGCCCTCAACGATCTGGGTGTCACCGGCATGACGGTCACGCAGGTGATGGGCTGCGGCATCCAGAAGGGCACCAGCGAGAAATACCGCGGCGTCCCCGTGGATACCACCCTGCTGCCCAAGATCAAGGTGGAGGTCATCGTCTCCCGCATCAGCGTGGATGCTGTGGTGGAGGCTGCCAAGAAGGCACTGTACACCGGCCATATCGGCGACGGCAAGATCTTTGTGTACAACGTGACCCGCGTGGTCAAGATCCGCACCGGCGAAGAGGACTTTGCCGCCCTGCAGGATGTGGAGTAAAGCTCCGAAATCTTAAACGGCAACCAGATCAAAGGCCCTGCTTCTGCGCACAAAGAAGCGGGGCCTTTGGCATTTGTTTTACCGGGCATGTGAAAGTTGTATAAGATCCTTTGCCGTTCTTTGGTTGACATTGATAGAAAAACATGTTATGTTTTGGCGCGTATAGACAAAATCAGATCGAAATTAAGAGAGGTGTGGGGAAGAAACATGTGGAAAATAAAGGAATGGTTCCTGCATTATAAGGAAGCGATCCGGGTCTCGCTTCTGGCGCTGTTCCGGTGGACGCTTCTGGCTGTGTGCACCGGCGTGCTGTGCGGCGGCATCGGAACGCTGTTCCATCTGGCAGTGGAATGGGTGACCGAGCAGCGCGCAGAGCAGGTCTGGCTGCTATGGCTTCTGCCTGCGGCAGGCATCGCTATCACGGCTCTGTATAAGGTGACGGGCTGTGTCGGCAAGGGCACCAACGATGTGCTGCGGGCCGTGCAGGACGGCAGCTCGGTGACGCCGTGGCTGGTCCCGGCCATCTTTCTGGGCACTGTGCTCACCCATCTGTGCGGCGGCTCGGCCGGCCGCGAGGGCGCAGCGCTGCAGATGGGCGGCAGCATCGGCTGGAATATCGGCCGGGTGCTGCACTTCAACAATCATGACTGCCGCACGGCTACCGTGTGCGGCATGGCGGCATTTTTTTCGGCGCTGTTCGGCACGCCGCTGACCGCGACCCTGTTTGCGATGATGGTGGTGGATGTGGGCCTGATGCTGACCGTGGCCTTCGTGCCGGGCTTTCTGGCGGCGCTTATTGCATACGGCATCTCGCTGAAGGCCGGCATTGCGCCCACACGGTTTGTGATGGAAGCGCCGCCGCTGGATGCCTGGACGGTGGTGCGCACCGCCGTGCTGGCCATGTGCTGTGCGGTGGTGGCGGTGATTTTCTGCCAGATGCTGCACTTTTTTGAGCATGAGATCCCCAAACTGCTGCCGAATCCGTGGGTGCGGGCTGCTGCAGGCGGTGCGGCTGTGGTGGCGCTGTCCTACCTGATGGGGTTGGGCCGCTATAACGGTGCCGGCATGGATGTCATTATGGATGCCGTTGAGCTGGAGCAGGCTCTGCCGTGGGACTTTGTGTGCAAAATGGTGCTTACAGTGCTGACCCTGAGCGTGGGCTTCAAGGGCGGCGAAGTGGTGCCGAGCTTTTACATCGGCGCAACGTTTGGCTGCGTGGTGGGACCGCTGCTGGGGCTCCCGGCGGGCTTTTCTGCTGCAGTGGGTCTGGTGTGCGTCTTCTGCGGGGCGACCAATACGCTGGTGGCTTCCATTGTACTGGCGGCTGAGCTGTTCAGCGGGGCCGGGTTTGAGCTGATGGCGCTGGCCTGCGGCCTGAGCTATATGTTCTCCGGCTATCACAGCCTGTATTCCAGTCAGGGATTCCGCACCAGCAAGCTTTTTTCGGAATTCCTGCAGCCGAAGGAAGAAAAATGAAGAAAAAATTTCATGGCTGCGTCTCTTGATTTTTTCCGCGGGACGTGCTACAATCAGCGTAGTTTCATCCTGTAAAAGCGATGATGCGGACAAACTGAGTTCCCGTTCTTCCATGACCCAGAGAGGGCTGCCCCGCAAGGGTGCTGCAAGCAGCCTGCCATGTGCCGGAGCTCTACCACCGCAGAGCGCAGAGGAGAACCTCTGCCGGGTGCGCCCGTTACAGCACAGCGAGTGGCACGCAGAGGCGTGCAATTCGGGTGGAACCGTGGAACGTTTCTGACTTTTTCAGGCGCTTCATCCCGTGAGTAAGTGTGCGGGATGAAGCGCTTTTTTGTTTTACTTTATCTGTCAAAGGAGCAAACATTATGAAGATCATCTATAAGGACGGCCATGTGGACGAGTGCCCGCAGGACCAGGAACTGCACGTTATCCGCCACACCGCAGCCCACATCATGGCGCAGGCCATCAAGCGCCTGTATCCGCAGGCTGACTTTGCCTTCGGCCCTGCCACCGAGAACGGCTTCTACTACGATGTCGATCTGGGCGACCAGAAGCTCAGCGACGAGGATCTGGCAAACATCGAAAAAGAGATGCGCAAGATCGTCAAGGAGAACCTGCCCATCAAGCCCTTCATCCTGCCCCGCGCCGAGGCCGTGAAGCTGATGGAAGAGCGCAAGGAGAACTACAAGATCGAGCACATGGCGGATCTGGCCGAGGAGACCGAGTTCAGCTTCTTCCAGCAGGGCGAGTACGTGGATATGTGCATCGGACCCCACCTGACCTACACCAAGGCGCTGAAAGCCTTCAAGATCACCCAGCAGTCCGGCGCATACTGGAAGAACGACAAGGAAAACAAGATGCTCACCCGCATCAACGGCGTGGCCTTCCGCAATCAGGAAGAGCTGGACGCATGGGAGAAGGAGCAGCAGGAGGCCCGTGAGCGCGATCACCGCAAGATCGGCAAGGAAATGGGCCTGTTCATGACCGACGATCTGGTTGGCCGCGGCCTGCCCATGTTCCTGCCCGCAGGCTACACCGTCTGGCAGGAGCTGGAGAACTATATCAAGGAGAAGGAGCGTGCACGCGGCTACCTGCACGTTATGACTCCCTGCATCGGCACTGTGAACCTGTATAAGACCTCCGGTCACTGGGATCACTACCGTGAGAACATGTTCCCCGCCATGGAGATGGAGGGCGAGAGCTATGTTCTGCGCCCGATGAACTGCCCCCACCACATGATGATCTACGCAAATCGTCCCCATTCTTACCGTGACCTGCCCATGCGCATCGGTGAGATCGCCCACGATTTCCGTTACGAGTCCTCCGGCACCCTGAAGGGCATCGAGCGCGGCCGTCACTTCTGCCAGAACGATGCTCACCTGTTCTGCACCCCGGAGCAGATCAAGAGCGAAGTGGCCGATGTCTGCAACCTGATCTTTGAGACCTACAAGGACTTCAACATTACCGATTACCGCTGCGTGCTGAGCCTGCGTGATCCTGCCGATAAGAAGAAGTATCACGACGATGATGCCATGTGGAACCATGCAGAGCAGGCCCTGCGCGAAGTGCTGACCGAGCTGGGCATCCACTTCACCGAGGAGATCGGCGAGGCTGCCTTCTACGGCCCCAAGCTGGATGTAAACGTCAAGCCCGCCGTGGGTGCCGAGTACACCCTGTCCACCTGCCAGCTGGACTTCTGCCTGCCCGCCAAGTTCCACCTGACCTACGTGGACAAGGACGGCACCGAAAAGACCCCCGTGGTGCTGCACCGCGCCATCCTGGGCTCTCTGGACCGCTTCATGGCCTACCTGATCGAAGAGACCAAGGGCAAGTTCCCCACCTGGCTGGCTCCCACGCAGGTCAAGGTGCTGCCCGTCTCCGAAAAGACACTGGACTACGCCGAGGGTGTGACCGAAAAGCTGGTGGAAGCCGGTGTCCGTGTTGTGCTGGACGACGACAACCAGAAGATCGGCTACAAGATCCGCGAGGCACAGCAGGTGGACCGTGTGCCCTATATGCTGGTTCTGGGTGCCAAGGAAGCCGAGGCCGGCAACATCTCGGTGCGTGACCGCAAGGGCGAGACCACCACGATGGAGCTGGATGCATTCATCGCAAAGGTGACTGCCGAGATCCGCAACCGCAGCCTGTAAGCAGACACTGCAAAACACAAAGCGCCGCTTTCCCGGCAGGGGAGAGTGGCGCTTTTTTGCATAGCAACAACGAATGTAAGCATCCGTATGGATGCCGCAAACTGAAAAATAAAAAATACCGCTGCCTTGACTTTTTTGCAAGGATGCATATAATAAGGGTAGAGAAAGTTGATAGAGATTGAGGATTGCATCGGTCTCACACAAAAGTGAACCCCCTCGGAGTTGCCGCTCCAAGGGGGTTCTTGTGCTTACTTGCCCTTGCGGTGACTATCAAGCCACTTGCACAGATAGTTTGCCGTTACCTGCGCTGCGACAGCCACGAGAAAGTTGACTAAAATTGAGTTCATCGGTCCTCACCCCCTTCTGATGCCAGAATGGGAAGGGCAGCGTGACCAGTATAGCACAAAAATCGACAGTGTGCAATTTTTGGCAAATCACAACACATAAACGGGAAGGCCCTGTTCCGATCGGAACGGGGCCTTCTCTTATGTATATACTCCGTAAAGAGAGTTACGCGTTTTCCTTCTGGACGCTCTTGACGGCCAGAGCCTTGGCGGGCTTCATCAGCAGCACGCACACGCCATTGAAGAGGACCGAACCCACGATGAAGGTGATGAAGAACTGGGGCAGGTGGGTGGCCAGAGCGGTGGTGTCGATGCAGGCCACGGTCAGGTAGGCAAAACCCACGTTGTTCAGCACCTTGGGTGCGTAGGGGTGCAGGATGATGAGGATGAACAGCACCACGGCCAGCGGGATGAGGAAGCCGAAGAATCCACCCAGCACCGGGGTCAGGGCCGTGATGGAAAGCAGGGCGATCACAGTGAGGATCAGGCCCACAAGGCCACCCAGCTCAACGGTGACGAAGCGATCCTTCACATCGCCTTCCAGCGTGAACATCATGATATTGCTCAGGAAGATCAGCCAGCTGTACTCCATGCCGGTCACATGGATGATGGCGTTGGCGATCAGGATCCACACCAGCAGCATCAGGCGGAAATACAGCAGAAAGCGCTTGGTAACGGCTTCATTCATCATAAAATACCTCTTTCTTGGTTGGATTGGAAAGCAATGCTTTCTCTTCGAGATGCATTTTGACAGGCAAAACCTGCGGTGAATGATACCAGTATACAATATTTACATCGTAAAAACAATACTTTGCAAGCATAAATTGCATATTTTGGAAATTTTAGCTTGCGGAACGAGGAGACGATTGAAAAATGGCTCCGCTTCGCTCTGCCATTATCAGCGGAATGAATTTTATATTTTTGAGTTTGTCGCGGCCTGCGGGCCGCGACAAACTCATTTTCACACAGAGGCCCAAACGGATAGCTCCATTTGAAATGGAATGTTACAGTTGTCCATCACGATTTTTCTTGTGAAAATGACAGAGCATAGCGGAGCCATTTCAAATTGTTTTTCTGTCCAAAATGGAGTATAATGAGACCATGAATATTCTGCCGCGGCTGCGGCTCAGATACGGGAGGAACCTTATATGAAAAAACCGGTACTGGTGGTCATGGCGGCTGGCATGGGCAGCCGTTACGGCGGCATGAAGCAGATCGACCCGGTGGGCCCCAATGGTCAGGTCATCGTGGACTATTCCCTTTACGATGCCCGCCGCGCAGGCTTTGAGACGGTGATCTTTGTCATCAAGCATGAGATCGAGGACGCCTTCAAAGCAGCCATCGGCGAGCGGGTGTCCAAGGCGATGCAGGTGAAATACGCCTTCCAGCAGCTGGACGAGCTGCCCGCAGGCTTTGCCGTGCCGGAGGGCCGTGTCAAGCCCTGGGGCACCTGCCACGCCGTTCTGGCTGCAAAGGACCTCATCGACGGCCCCTTTGCGGTCATCAATGCCGATGATTATTACGGCCCGGAGGCTTTCCGGGTGATGTATGATTACCTGTCCACCCACGAGGACGGCAGCTATTACGACTACTGCATGGTAAGCTATCTGCTCCGGAACACTGTCTCCGAGAACGGCAGCGTGGCCCGCGGCGTGTGTGTGACCGACCCCGACGGCACCCTGCACAGCGTGACCGAACGCACCCGCATTGAAACGTACGAGAACGGCGTGCACTTTACCGAGGACGGCGGCGAGAGCTGGACCGACCTGCCCGGCGATACCCCGGTGAGCATGAACCTGTGGGGCTTCGGCAAAAGCTTTCTGGATGAGGCTGAGCAGCGCTTTGCAGGCTGGCTGACCGAGAATCTGCCCAAAAACCCGCTCAAGTGCGAGTATTTCCTGCCGCTGGTCGTCACAGAACTCATCGAAGAGGGCAAAGCGAAGATCCAGGTGCTGCGCAGCACCGATAAATGGTACGGCGTCACCTATCGCGAGGACAAGCCGCTGGTGGTGGAGGCCATCGCCCGCAAAACGGCAGAGGGCCAGTACCCGGAAAATCTGTGGGCCTGACCATCTTGACCATTTAGAATGGCCTCCGCGTGCGCTCTGGCCATAATCAGTGGAATTATTATTTTTATTTTGAACTCCAGAAAAATCTGCGGAACGTGTCGGGGCGAGGCCCCGCCATCTTGCTAAAAGCAAGACCGTTCTGCCACTTGAAAGCCCCACTGGGGCTTTCATTGCTGCGCAAACGCGGATTTTTCTGGAGTTCTTTTTCACGGGGAGGGGGTCGAAATTGGCAAATGCTGCTGCCCTGCACAACTTTTCTGTAAAAACAAAAATCGGAAACGACCGCAGTCGTTTCCGATTTTTTCTTTAACGTTTAATCATTTATTTTGACTGGGGGGGGGTAAGGGATGCCCCTTCATCCGAGAAGATCCAGAGCGTTTCATCGATATGAGAGCCGCTCCTGGAGTAGGGCGTCACCTTGACGCGGAAGGTGGTGCCATCAGTCTTTTTATAGGTGTGCTCCACGATGTCGCCGGTCAGGACCTTGCTGCGGATATAGTTGTAGTCCAGCAGGTCTGCCAGACTCTCGCGGTAGGCGGGCTGCACCTGCGTATCACGGTACTGCTGCAGAACGGCGAGGAAAGAGCCGCCGGAGGTGTCCAGAATTTTCTGGAAATAGTCCGGGATGATCACACCGCGCATACGGTCGGTCTTCAGGTCCACAACGAACACGCTCTTGAACTTGGGGGCAAGGACCCGCAGGAAGTGCTCGGCATCCCGCTTTTCGGTCAGGGTCTGCTCCAGCTTCTCATTCAGGCCGCGCAGCTGGCGTTCCTGACCGTTGCGGGCGTAATAGGCCTGCTTGTCCTGCCGCATGGCAGCTTCGGCCTGATTTATGGCGTCGTCCAGCCGGTGCAGGTCATTGGTGTTCTGGATGCCCACCGAGATCTCGTACTCCTTCTCGCGCAGGAAAGCACGCATTCTGTCCACAGACACCCACACACTGTAGGGGGGCTGGTTCGGGGTGAGGATCACAAATTCGTCACCGCCGATGCGGTAGATGCGGCTGGAAGCAAAGAACTTGCGGGCCGCATTGGCAATGAAGCAGAGCATGGAGTCACCGCTGCGGTGGCCCAGATGGTTGTTGATCTCGTGCAGGCCCACCACGTCGATGTAGGTGCACACCATGGAGTCGTATTCGCTGGACTGCAGCGTCCGCAGATCGGTCTCAAAGAGGCTGCGGTTCAGCAGGCCGGTCAGGGTGTCGTGGCTGTAGGAGAAGTCCAGCTCCTCGCTGAGCTGGTCGGCCTGTGCATCCTCACGCACCACCACGGTGGCCCAGGGGTTCTGGGCGCAGCAGTTGCGGCAGGGCAGAAACTCCATGGTGATCCACACGAACTGGCCGGACACGTTTTTGCGGAAGCGGTAGGCCTCCGGCTGCTGGGTGCTGAAAACAGCGGAGCGCAGGGTCTCCAGATCGGTCTGGTCGGTAAACATTTCCGCGTCGTCCGGGTGGATCACCTTGTTCGTCACCATGCGCTCACAGTAAGCGGCAAAGTCCTCCTCGGCGTCCGAACCGGCACCGGGCAGGCGCGGATCCCGCTTGATGACCCGGTATTCGCCGGTGGAAAGGTTCAGCAGGGAAAGCTCCAGCACATTGTCTGCAAAGATCTGGTAGGCCTGCAGCGCCAGTGCGGTCTGCTCACTGTCGGAGACGGGGACCCGGCGGTCACGGCGCAGCAGGTCGCGGCGCATATCCCAGTAATCCTCGCTGTTGGGCTGGGCCAGCAGGGCCTCGGCGTTCTCCACCGGCATGGGCTTGTAGAAATAATAGCCCTGCGTATACAGGCAGTCGGCGGCCTGCAGCATGGAGACCTGCTCCGGCGTTTCCACGCCCTCGGCGATGATGGGCAGGTTCAGGCGGTGGGCCATATCCACCACCGATTCCACGATCTGCACGCCCTTGCTGCGGTTCTGCTGGTTCATGTCGATGAGCTTCATGTCCAGCTTGATGGCGTCCACATTGGTGTCCTTGAGCATGTTCAGCGAAGAATAGCCGCTGCCGAAGTCGTCCATCATCACAGAGAAGCCCTTGCGGTGCAGGCCCTGAATGGCGTTTTCCACCAGAGAAGTATTTTCGGCCAGCATGGTCTCGGTGATCTCGGCCAGCAGGAGCTTGGGCTCCAGCTGATATTTTTCCACAAGGTCGGAGAAGATCTGCGGCACATCCAGATTGACGATATCCACCACGGAAACGTTCACGGATACCGGCACAAGATTGCTGCCGCTCTCCTGCCACTTGTGCAGGGTCTTGCAGACGGATTCCCAGATGTACTGGTCCAGCTGGGTCACAAGGCCGGTGCTTTCCAGCAGGGGCATGAACTCAGACGGGGGCACGCAGCCGCGGGTGGGGTGGTTCCAGCGCACCAGTGCTTCCATGCCCACGATGGCGCGGGTCATGCTGTTGCACTTGGGCTGCAGAAAGAAGCAGAACTCGTGATTTTTCAGGCCGTGTTCCAGCTCGCTCAGCAGCTGGCGCTGCTCCTTGATCCGGCTGAGCATGGTCGGCGTAAAGCGGTGCACACCGCCCACGGCCGGGCAGGGGTCTACCGACGCGATCTGCGCATAGCTGCACAAGGTCTGTACGTCGGCGTCCGGATGTTCGGCCACAGGGCACACACCAAAAGACAGGAAGGAGGTAACGTCCTGCCTGTGGCTGTTCACGCAGGTCTGCAGCTGGCTGATAATGGCCAGCTGCTGCTCCTTGTCGTCCGGCAGGCAGAGCACAAAATCGTCACTGCCAAAGTAGCCCACCGGAGAACCGGTCACCTTGCTGTGCTCCAGCAGAAGGGCGGCAAGGGACAGCAGCAGGTTGCGCGCCTGCGGAGCACCGTACAGCTCGGTATACAGTTTGAAATGCTCGAGATCGATGGCGGCAACACACCAGTTCTCGCCCTTGTGCTGCGCCAGAAACTCCTGCAGCTGCTGCAGGAAGTCGTCTTTGCGAGCGATCCGTGCAAGCGCATCGGGCTGCGGTGCGCTGACATTTTCATTCAACTTTAGTTCTTCGGACATTGTAAATCCCTCGCTGTTAGACGTTTTCGACAAAATATGTCATTCTGTAAGACAGTATAACACGATTTTAAACCTTTGGAAATAGATATTTAAAACTTTATAACAAAAAGAACGGAACGCCGGTCGGGTCCGGAAGACAGGGCATAAAAAGACCGCTGCACGGGATGCAGCGGTCTTTTGGGCGGCAGTCTCAGGCGTCCCTGCGGGTGTCGGAGTCGGCTTTCTTCGGTTCTTCTTTGGAACTTTCCCGGCGGGCAAGACCAAGGCGCAGGGCCTTGAGGGTGGTCTTTTTCACGCCGTGCTTCAGGCCGGGGAAGGCGCGCAGCATGCGGCGCGGGCCCACGATGCGGGGGGTGCGCAGCAGCTGGGCCTGCATTTCGTCGCTGCGGGCCTGCAGCTCCTCGGCCAGCTGTTCCAGACGCAGCAGCTCGGCAGCGCGCTCCACCGTGCCCTTGGCGGCCAGCTGTGCGGCTTTGGCGGCTTCGGCCGTGTTGAGCTTGGCGATCTCGGAAGCATGCTTTGCGGCCTCGCGGGCCTCATCGGTCTTGGCGCGGACGGCAGCCAGCGTTTCACGCAGGGCACGCTTTTCCGGTGCGGCCTCGCGAGCCTCGGCGGCAGCAAGCTTGAGCTGCAGGCGCTGCTCGTCCAGCTTCTGGTCGGCGTTCAGGGCGGTGGTGCCCAGCAGCTGGGTCATGGCGTCGCTGACGGCATGGATGCTGTCGGCCAGCTGTTCCATGGCGTCCAGCGTCTGGGCCAGACCGGAGGCGGCAAAGGCCGTAACGACCACGTCTGCCGCGTAGACCGCATAGAGCACACACATGACAACAAGGCCGATAAAGGGCGGGACCATATCCACAAGACCAGCGACGACCGGGTGGACGATGCGCATGACCACCAGCGTGCCCACGCCCCACAGCAGGCTGAACTGCAGGCAGATATAGCCGCCGATGTTGAAGGGAAAGTCGCTGTAGTCCCACCAGCGGGTGTGATAGAGCTTATACAGTGCCCAGCCGCCCACCAGCTCCAGCGCACTGGGCAGGATGACGCCGCCGATGTACAGCAGCAGGACGCTGCCCTGCAGAGGGGTCAGGGCGAACAGTACGATGATCATGCCGAAGCCGTAAATGGGGCACACCGGGCCGTTGAGAAAGCCGCGGTTCACCAGCTGACCGGTGGTGGCGGCGGCAAAGATGACCTCCAGACACCAGCCGGTGCAGGAATAAATGAGGAAGAAGGCCAGCACATGGTACAGCGAAAAGCCGCACACTGTGGTGGTCGTGAGAAAGTTGAGCATAAAACACCTCCTGTGAGAATCATGCTGCTGTGCAGGTCAGTTCTGCTTTTGTACGATCTTGTATTCGTCGCCCGGCTCAAAGAACGGGCAGGCAGCTGTGCTGCGGGAAAGATAGCGGGCCATCTCGTCCTCGTCCAGACAGCCGCCCTGCGCACAGTACCAGCTGCCGTACTCGTCCTGCACATTGTTCAGGCAGATCTCGCAGGGGTCATTCATTGCCTTCGCCTTCCTGTGCAGCCCGGGCTTCGGCCTCGGCGGCTTCGCGGGCCTGACGCTTGAGGATCTTGGGCTCGATCCAGGTCACGCTGGCGGGGTCCGGGTTCTTGCGGGCGATCAGGGCCTTGATCTTGATGCCCATTTCGGTGAACATGCCCTCGTGCTCGGTGCGGATGTTCCACTCCGGCTCGTTCTCGTGGAGGTCGTAGGTCATCCACTCGATGTCGTAGCCGGAAGCGGGGAAGTATTCCAGACTGTCGCGGAACAGATCATCGTCGTCGGTCTTGAAGTAGATCTCGCCGCCGTCCCTGAGGAACTCGCGGTAGTTGATGAGCTGGCGTGGGTAGGTGAGGCGGTGCTTGTGGGAAGAACCGTTCTTGCTCCACGGGTTGCAGAAGTTGATGTAGATGCGGCTGACCGTATCCTCGGCGGTAATGACCCCCTTGATGCGCTCGATGTCGGTGCTCATGATCTTCACGTTGTCGATGGGGCGGCCCGCAGCCTGATAGGCGGCTTCGATCTTGCGCTTGGCGAGGATGAGCACCTTATCGGTGATATCGATGCCCAGATAGTTGTTTTCCGGGTGAGCGCAGGCCAGCTGGGAGAGGAAGCCGCCCTTGCCGCAGCCCAGTTCCAGCACAAAGGGCTGCTCCGGGCGGGCGTACTGACCGTGCCACTTGCCGCCCCAGATCAGCGGCTCATGCACATGGAAGTCGGCTGCCATCAGCTCGTCGTGGGCATAGGGTTTGAAACGCATTCTCATAGTTTGTTGTTCTCCTTGATGTTGTGTGACTCCTTCAGCCGCCTTTGGCGGCAGCTCCCTCAGCGAGGGAGCCTCTGGCGAAGAGGGAAAGCTTCCCGTACTGCCAAAGCCTCCCTCATTGAGGGAGGTGGCATCGAGCAGCGATGACGGAAGGAGTTATTTCGTCTTTCTTAAAAATTCCTCCACCTGTTCCGGTGCGGCAGCGCAGCTGCCCTGACAGATGCCGGGCTTGCCGCCGCCGCGTCCGTTCAGGGCGGCGTTCAGGGCTTTGGTCAGGGCGCGCACATCGCCGTCTGTCTGCGCGATGCAGTAGCCGGTGCCCTTTTCGGTGGGGGTCAGGGCGGCGCACAGACCGGTGGTGGCTTCGGTCAGGCGCACCGCCAGTCGGTGCAGGCCGTCCGGGTCAAGGCCGGGCACTGTGCGGATGGCGTCCTCATCGGGGCCTGCCAGCTGGGCAAGCGCATCGAACAGCTGAGAACATACGCCAAAGTGTGTAAACTTGAGCGCAGTATACTCGTCGTAGACGCGATGCACCGCCACAGCGGTCTGGTCGGCCTTGGCCGAGAGCAGCGCCCCGATGTCGGCCTGCCGGGCACGCATGGCCTGTGCCGCTTCCAGCGCACGGGCTCCGCACACCACGCTCAGCCGCACGCCGCCCTTGTAGTTCTCGGATGCCAGAATTTTGATCTGTCCCACCTGACCGGTGGTGCGGGTGTGGGTGCCGCAGCAGGCGCAGACGTCCGCACCCGGGATGGTCACGATGCGCACCTGCCCTTCGATCTCCTTTTTGGAGCGGTAGACAAGGGCGGCAAGCTCCTCCCGGGTGGGGTAGCTGACCAGCACCGGCACATCCTGCCACACGATGCGGTTAGCGGCAAGCTCGGCTGCCTGCAGGCCCTCGGCAGAAATGGGCACGCTGGTGTCCATGCGCACAGCCTCGGAACCGATGTGGAAGCCCACGTTCTCGGCCCCGAACATCTGGTGCAGGATGCCGGAGAGGATGTGCTCGCCGGTGTGCTGCTGCATTTTGTCAAAGCGCCATTCCCAGTCGATGCAGCCGGAAACAGCGGTGCCGGGAACAGCGCTTTCCGGCAGGGCGTCCACGCTGTGCCAGAGGATGCCGTCGCGCTCGTGCACATCGGTCACATTCAGCGTGGTGCCGTCCGGCAGGGTCAGGGTGCCCCGGTCGGCGGGCTGACCGCCGCCCTCCGGGTAAAACACCGTGCCGTCCAGCGCAATGCGCCCGCCGCCGGTCTTTTCGTCCGGCTCTGCGGCAAGGATGACGCTCTCACACTGGGTGCGGAAGGCGTCCGGTTCAAAGTATTTTTCTGTGCGCTGCATGGCGCGGGTACCTCCTGTTCAGGGTGCAGTTTGACGATTTAAAATGGCCGCCGCAGGCTCTGGCCATATTCAGCGGAAAATTTATTTTTATTTCGGGATTCAGGAAAGTCTGCGGACTTTCCTGAATCCCATTTTCACGGGTGGGGTCGTAAAGGGAAACAGCCGCTGCAACCTTTAGCGTCCTCGCCCTCTCAGGCGCTCCCGCGCAAGCCGTGACGGAGAGGGCAAGGACGGTTATCCCGTAAAAATAAGTATACCACGTTTTTTGCCTGTGGAAAATAGTCTGCGGATATGTTATGATAAGAAACAACGACATTCCCATAAAATGTTAAAAATGAGGAAGGTAATAGCATGCGTGAAAGTGGAATCCTGATGCCGGTGTCCAGCCTGCCCGGCCCTTACGGTATCGGCTGTTTTGGCAAGGAAGCCTTCGAGTTCGTGGATTTTCTGGCACAAGCGGGCCAAAAGATCTGGCAGATCCTGCCCCTGAGCCCCACCGGATACGGCGACAGCCCCTATCAGAGCTGCTCGGCCTTTGCGGGCAACCCCTATTTCATCGACCTTGACACCCTGAAGGAAGAAGGGCTGCTCACCGCCGCCCAGCTCAAGGCCGAAAAATGGGGCACGGACCCCAAAGAGGTGGACTACGGCACCCTGTACGTGAGCCGCTTTAAGGTTTTGCGCACCGCCTACGCCGCATGGCGCAAGCAGTGCGCCGGGCTGCATGGCTGTGCATATTACTTCCCGGATGATTATTATGCCTTTACCCTTGCCAACGAGGAGTGGCTGGACGACTACGCCCTGTACATGGCCCTGAAGGCAGCCAACGGCATGAAGAACTGGGTGGAGTGGGACAAGCCCTACCGTCTGCGCGACAGGAAGGCCCTTGCCGCCTTTGCCGCCGAAAACGAGGAGGAGATCGGTTTCTGGAAGTTCGTGCAGTACAAGTTTGCGGCCCAGTGGCAGGCGGTGAAGGCCTACGCCAACAAAAAGGACGTGCAGATCCTGGGCGACATCCCCATCTACGTCTCTGCCGACTCGGTGGATGCATGGGTGGGCGGCGCGCTGTTTGAGCTGGACGCCGACGGCGGCTTTGCCCGTGTGGCGGGCTGCCCGCCGGATTACTTCTCTGCCGACGGTCAGCTGTGGGGCAACCCGCTGTACAACTGGGAATACCACAAAAAGACCGGCTACGCATGGTGGGTGCGCCGGGTGCGCCACGCACTGGGCATCTACGACCTGCTGCGCATCGACCACTTCCGCGGCTTCGATACCTACTGGGCCATCCCGGCGGACAGCACCACCGCCCGCACCGGCAAGTGGGAGAACGGCCCCGGCATGGAGCTGTTCGATGCGCTGGAAGCTGCCCTTGGCAAGCTGCCCATCATTGCCGAGGACTTGGGCGAACTGTTCCCCAGCGTGCGAAAGCTGCTGGCCGACAGCACCTTCCCGGGCATGAAGGTGCTGCAGTTCGCCTTCGGCGGTGGGGACAGCGAGTATCTGCCCCACAACCACGTCAAGAACAGCGTGGTGTATCCCGGCACCCACGATAACACCACCCTGACCGACTGGTGGGAGAACGGCGCATCGGAAAAGGAAAAGGCTGCCGCTGCCGCTTACCTGCACTTGACCGGCGTAAAGCCCACCGCAAAGGAGCTGGCGGCCATCCGGACCGATGATGTCCGCATCGCTCTGCTGCGCGCAGCGCTGGGGTCGGTGGCCGACCGGGCCATCATCCCCATGTACGACTGGCTGGGTCTGGGCGCGGAAGCACACCTGAACACGCCCGGCAAGCTGGGCGGAAACTGGGCATGGCGCGCCGCAGACGGCTTTGCCGCCAAGGCACTGGCCAAGACCATCCATGACGAGTGCAGTGTGTACTGCCGCGTATAAACAAAAGGCACAGAGCGGCGGGCGCTTAGCAATTTGACGAAAATGTAAAAACTCCGGCAGAAAATTGTGCGTTTTGCTGGTAAAATCGGAAGCTGAATGGTATAATGTTGCTAAAGCGGCATTATGCCATTTTTCTTTGCCTGATACGTTCCCGGGATTCCCGGAAACAGAGCGGCGGGCGGGGGATGCATAATGCGGCAGATGGTTCCTGAACGTATGGGGAACAGGTGACTGCACGCGGGATACGGGAGCGCCGCGTGCGCAGATGATGGGGAAAATTACATGAAGAAAGAATGTACCGAGCAGGATCTGCGGGAACTTGCGCGCTCAGCGCAGGCCGTATTTGAGGCAGTGACCCTGACCGAAGCGCCGCGTTGTGACGGCTGGCAGGACGATGGCCTGCGGGTGGACTACGAGCTGCGCAATGGCCGTGTGGACTGTGTGCTGCACCGCAGGGTGGAAGCGGACGGCAAATGCTGGGAGCTGGAAATGAGTGCACCGCTGGCAGGCAATGTGCTGCCGGAAGAGCGCATGACGCCCCGGGAGCGGGAGCTGTGCCGCGAGGATATGAGCCACGATTTCCTTACCGGCGTGTACAACCGCCGCTATCTGGAAACGGTGTTTGCCCAAAAGCTGGAACAGTGCGCAGCGCAGGGCCGCAAGGCGGCTGTGGCACTGGTAAGCATCGACAACGGCCAGAAGCTGCGGGACACCTACGGCCAGCCTGTGATGGACCAGCTGCACTGCTTTGTGGGCAACCAGTGGAAAAAGAGCTTTGATACCCCTGCGACCCGCGTGGTCTGCCGCCTGACCGGCAGCATCTTTGCGGTGGGCTGTCTGGACACCGACGGCAAACAGCTGGCAGAGGAGATGCGGAACCTGTATCAGCAGATGCCCCGGGAATGCATCACCACCATCGGCATGATGCGCCGGGTGCCCTTTACCCTGAGCTGCGGCGCAGCCGGGCTGGAGGATGTCTCCGCAAAGAACTGGCAGGCGCTGTACGAGCTGTGCGACGCACGCCTGCGGGAGGCACAGAACGCCGGCGGCGATCAGATGCGTGCAGAATAAAACCAGTGTATAAAATCCCCCTTTTGGCGCAGACTAAGGCCAGAAGGGGGATTTTTTGTATGGAAAACCAGAAGAACGACAACCTGAACCTGCTGGAAGCCGTGGTGCAGAACACGGAGATGGGCAAGAATACGTTGGAACAGATCGTGCCAATGACCGACGATGTGCAGTTCAAGGCCGAGCTGCTGCGCCAGCGCAATGTGTACCACCAGCTCAATCAGGAAGCACACACCGCCATCGAGGCCTGCGGCGGCACCGCGCAGGGGCAGAGCGCTATGGCAAAGCTGAACACAAAAATGGGCATCGGCATCAAGACCCTGACAGACAAATCCACCCGCAATCTGGCCGAAATGCTCACGCAGGGCAGCGGCATGGGGGTGGTGGACTGCGTAAAGGCCCAGAAGGATTATCCCAATGCCGCGCCCGGCGCAAAGCGCCTTGCCCAAAGGCTGCAGGAGTTTCAGGAGGACAGCCGGGTAAAGCTGGAGCAGTTCTTGTAAAAGAAAACCCTCTCAGGCTCACTTTGTTCGCCAGCTCTCCCGAGGGGCGAGCCATTGGCAAAACGGAAAACGTTTCCGGAATGTCAAAAGCTCCCCCTTTCGGGGGAGCTGGCAATGCGAAGCATTGACTGAGAGGGTTCTTTTTTACAGTGCTTCCACCATCGCGGCCACGATCCTAGTGGCGGTGGCTACATATTCCGCAATGCTGAACTTTTTCACCACCAGCACCTCGTGGCCGTCCTCGTCGGCGTTGTCGCTCATGGCGCGCAGGATGACGCAGGGTACACCGTTCTTGGCAGCGATCTGGCTCACAGCGGCACCCTCCATCTCCACGCAGTCGGGGGCGCATTTGGCTTCAATGGCAGCCTTGGTCTCGCTGTCGCCCACAAACAGGTCGCCGGTGGCGATCTTGCCCACCAGAGCCTTCACACCCGCTTTGGCGCAGGCCTTTTCGGCGGCGGCGATCAGCTCCGGGTCGCCGGTGTATTCCTTGAGAAACGGCGGGTTCTGGCAGATCATATCCAGCTGGGCGTCATGGTACAGCACGGTCTTGCCGATGACCACATCGCCAATGCCGATCTTCGAGGTCATATTGCCTGCGATGCCGGAGAAGATGATCTTCTCCGCGCCGAATTTTGTGATGAGCACCTGCGTGGTGGCGGCGGCATTGGCCTTGCCCATGCCGGCACAGCACACCACCACCTGTTTGCCGACCAGCGTGCCCTTGTGGTAATCCACGCCGCCGTAGGGCTCCACGGTGACGTTTTCCAGCTTTGCACACAGCTGATCGACTTCATCGGGCATTGCGCCCATAATACCAAAGATCATGGTGAACTCCTTTTATGGTAGGATTGATTTTTTTCAGCGTCCTCGCCCTCTCAGCCTCGCGTTGCTCGGCAGCTCCCCCAGAGTGGGAGCCCTTGGCAAAGAGATGAACTTTCCTGTCCCCAAGGGGGAGCCTTCTGGTACGGCAAATCTTGCGATTCAGCCGGAAACTTTGCCGCTATGCCAAGGCCTCTCCCTTTGGGAGAGGTGGATGCGAACGCAGTGAGCAGACGGAGAGGGCAAGCCCGGCAGAGTTTTACATGGCTGCTATTTCGATATCAGACGTTGAACAGGAACTCGATCACATCGCCATCGTTGACAACGTACTCCTTGCCCTCGGTGCGCTGCAGGCCCTTGGCCTTGACGGCGGCGTAATCGAAGTTGTTGGCTTCCAGATCGCTGTAGCCAATGACGCTGGCACGGATGAAGCCGCGCTCGAAATCGCTGTGGATCTTGCCGGCAGCCTGCGGGGCCTTGGTGCCCTTGCGGATGGTCCATGCGCGGCACTCCTTCTTGCCGTCGGTCAGGAAGGAGATCAGGCCCAGCAGGTCGTAGCTGGCGGTGATGAGGTTGTCCAGACCACTGGCTTCAATGCCCATTTCAGCCAGAAAAGCCTTCTTTTCCTCGGGGGAATAGTCGGCGATATCCTCCTCGGTCTTGGCGCAGATGGGAATGTAGCGTGCGCCCTCTTCCTTGGCGCGTGCGGCCACCAGCGGGACATACTTGTTGTTTTCGATGCCCTCCATCAGGTCATCCTCACCCACGTTGCAGGCGTACAGCACCGGCTTGGCGCTCAGCAGACCCATCTCGTGCAGCACGGTCTGCTGCTCGGCATCGCCCTCGTCAAAATCGAAGCTGCGGGCAGGCTTGCCTGCGCTCAGGTGATCGGCCAGCTGCTGCAGCCATGCGGCTTCGGCGGCAGCACCCTTGTTGTTGCCGCTCTTGGCGGCCTTTGCCATGCGGCCTGCGCGGTTCTGCACCACCTCAAGGTCGGACAGGATCAGCTCGTAGTCGATGGCATCGATGTCGGCAATGGGGTCCACGGCCTCGGCCTTGGAAACATCCTCCACCACATGGATGATGTTGTCATCGTCAAAGCAGCGCACCACATGCACAATGGCGTCGCACTCGCGGATGTGGCCCAGGAACTTGTTGCCCAGACCTGCACCCTGACTGGCACCCTTCACAAGACCTGCGATATCCACGAATTCCACGATGGCAGGGGTCTTTTTATTGGTCTGCCAGATCTCGGCCAGCTTGTCCAGACGCTTGTCCGGCACGGCCACGATGCCGCTGTTCGGCTCGATGGTGCAGAAGGGATAGTTTGCGGCTTCTGCGTTTTTGGTGGAGGTGATGGCATTGAACAGAGTGGACTTGCCGACATTCGGCAGGCCGACGATACCTAATTTCATTTTTATTATACTCCTTGCGAAAAAGATTTTACGCTGCGGTAAAAAGCGATATTATAACAGAATAATTGTAGCACAATGGACGTTTTTTCTCAATACTCACTTAAGTGGAAACGAAAAGCCGCCCGCGGAAGAGCAGTGCTGCTTTTCCAAGAGCGGTCCTTATAATTTAGGTTGTACGGGCCTTACTTGCTGATGGTAAGAGTGCCGGACGCGGTCTCTTCAAAGTGGCTGGCGTAGAATTCCTCCATCAGCCGGATGAGAGAAACGGTGTCCCGTGCACCGGCGGTCTCGTAGCAGGAGTGCATGGCCAGCTGCGGCAGGCCGATGTCCACGCAGTTCATGGACACCTGCGCCATGGCAAGGTTGCCCAGAGTGCTGCCGCCGACTTTATCGGAACGGTTGGCAAAATACTGCAGCGGGACACCGGCGCGGGCGGCTAGCTCTTTGGCAACGGCCATGCTCATACCGTCGCTGGTATACTTCTGGCCGGCGTGGACCTTGACCACAACGCCCTCGTTCATGTAGGTGCAGTTATTCACATCGGTGTATTCCGGGTGGTTGGGGTGCACGGCGTGGGCGTTATCGGCGCTGAACATGAAGCTGGACGCCACCGCACGGTGGAAGTCCTCATCGCCGGGGCAGACGTTCTGCGCGATGCGGTGCAGTACATCGTACAGGAAGGTGGAAGCTGCGCCCTGCTTGGTGCCGGAACCCACTTCTTCGTTGTCGAAAAAGGCGGCAACATTGATGGACTGGGCGCAGTGCGCGTTCAGAAAACCCTTCAGGATGCCGAACACACACTGCTGGTCGTCCAGACGGCCGGAGGAGATGAACTCCTCATTGCAGCCCCAGACGGCGGCCTTTTCACGGATGCAGAGGAACAGGTCGCTGCCAAGGATCTGCTCTTCTGCCACCTGCAGCTCGGCGGCGATCAGCTTTTTCAGCACGCCTTCCTCGGCGGCACCGCCCAGCAAAGGCAGCATATCCACCTGCTTGTTGTAGGAAGCCCTGTCGTTGACTTCGCGATCCATGTGGATGGCTACGCTGGGGATCATCAGCAGGTCGCGGTCCAGCGTGAGCAGGCGGGAAGTGATGGCATTGTTCTCCTTTATCAGCACGCGGCCTGCCACCGACAGCGGCCTGTCCATCCATGTGGAGCAGATCATGCCGCCGTAGCCCTCGGTGTTCAGCTTGGTGTACTTCCGGCCCATGTGGATCTCGGCGTTTTCCTTGATGCGGAAGCAGGGGGAATCCGTGTGGGCAGCAGCCACGTTGAAGCTGTAGTTTTCCAGCTGCTCTCCCATGCGGAACGCAAGGATGCTGGAGCCGTTGCGGCAGACGAAATAGCTCCTGCCGGGCTCCAGCTGCCACCGGCGGCTCTCCAGCAGCTCGGAAAAGCCCGCGTTCAGCAGGATGTTCCGGACGGATGCAGTGGTGTGGTATGCGGTAGGATTGCCGTCAATGAAGGACAGCAGCTCCTGTACTTCTTTTTCGATCATTTGGAAGAACCTCCGTGGATTTATCGGTTTGGATGCTCCTATTCTACTTCTGCGGTCTGCGCTTTGCAATAGCCGGTCCTGCGGGCGGGGAAGAATTTGTTTTACATTGCGCGGGTTCTATAGTATACTACTCCTGTTGGTAAATATTGAATCGACAGGAAAGGCAGGGAATCGTCATGGAACGCAGTGATCCGCGCTATCAGGCGTATGTAGAAATATTAAAAGAGGAGCTCATCCCGGCAATGGGCTGCACAGAGCCCATTGCACTGGCTTACGCTGCCGCCCGGGCACGCGAGGTGCTGGGTGCACTGCCCGAGAGCGTGCAGCTGCAGGTGAGCGGCAGCATCATCAAAAACGTGAAGAGCGTCATCGTGCCCAACACCGGCCACCTGAAAGGCATGGAAGCCGCTGTGGCAGCGGGCATCATCGCCGGCTCGGCAGAAAAGGAGCTGGAAGTGATCTCGGAGGTCAGCGAGGACAAGAAGACTGCCATCCGGGACTATCTGCAGACGGTGCCCATTTCCATCCAGCACATCGAGCAGGGGCATGTGTTCGATATCATCGTTACCGAGCGCAGCGGGGATTCCTACGCAAAGGTGCGCATTGCGGATTTTCACACCAACATCTGCCTGATCGAAAAGAACGGCCGGGTGCTCTACGAAAAGCCGCTGCTGAACGAGGAGGCCCGGCGGGACAGCCGGGCCGACCGCAGCCTGCTGAACATGAAGGACATCTGGGACTTTGCCGAGACCGCCGACCTGCAGGATGTGGCGGACCTGCTGGAACGCCAGATCCGCTACAACAACGCCATTGCAGAGGAGGGCCTTCTGGGCGACTATGGCGCGAACATCGGCCAGGTGCTGCTTTCTACTTACGGCAATGATGTGTCCATCCGGGCCAAGGCCAAGGCGGCCGCCGGTTCGGACGCCCGCATGAACGGCTGCGAGCTGCCGGTCATCATCAACTCCGGCAGCGGCAATCAGGGCATCACCTGCTCGGTGCCGCTTATTGAATACGCCAAGGAGCTGCACAGCGGCAAGGAAAAGCTTTACCGTGCCCTTATCATTTCCAATCTGGTGGCCATCCACGAAAAGACCGGCATCGGTACCCTGTCCGCCTACTGCGGCGCAGTCAGCGCCGGTGCGGGCGCAGGCGCGGGCATCGTATATCTGTGCGGCGACGGCTATCAGGCCGCCATCCACACGGTGGTCAATGCGCTGGCCATCGTGTCCGGCATCGTGTGCGACGGCGCAAAGGCCTCCTGCGCGGCAAAGATCGCATCCTCGGTGGACGCGGCCTTGCTTGGCTACAACATGTACAAGTGCCATCAGGAGTTCAAGGGCGGCGACGGCATCGTGATGAAGGACATCGAGACCACCATCAAGGGCATCGGCCGTCTGGGCAAGGACGGCATGAAGGAGACCAATGAGGAGATCATCCGGCTGATGATCGAGTAAGGCCGGGCCGGAATTGTGAAAAAATCATACAAATCCTTCTTTATTTTGTCATAACTCTTCCGTATAATAAGAAGTGGAATACTTTGCTGCTCTGTCCGCCCCGGCGGGCATCCGATAAAATGGGAGGAAATCATTATGGCCAACGAAAAGATCCTCGTTGTGGACGACGATACCAATATCTGCGAGCTGCTGCGGCTGTACCTGACCAAGGAGGGCTATCAGGTCACGGTGGCAAACGATGGCGAAGAAGGTCTGGAAAAGTTCAATCAGGTCAAGCCCGATATGGTGCTGCTGGATGTGATGATGCCCAAGATGGACGGGCTGGAGGTCTGCCGCCGCATCCGCAAGGCAGGCAACACCCCGGTGATGATGCTCACGGCCAAGGGCGAGACCTTTGATAAGGTGCTGGGGCTGGAACTGGGTGCAGACGATTACATGGTGAAGCCCTTTGATGCCAAGGAAGTGGTGGCCCGCATCAAGGCGGTGCTACGCCGCTGCCAGACCACCACTGCCGCTGCCGAGAGCACCGAGGGCGTGATCGAATTCGACAACCTGCGTCTGGACATGAACAGCTATGAGCTGCGGGTCAAGGGCAAGGTGGTGGAGGCTCCCCCCAAGGAGCTGGAACTGCTGAACTGTCTGGCCTCCCATCCGAACCGCGTCTACACCCGCGACCAGCTGCTGGACGAGGTGTGGGGCTTTGAGTATTACGGCGACAGCCGCACCATTGATGTGCATGTCAAGCGCCTGCGCGAGAAGCTGGCTGGTGCTTCCGATAAATGGGAGCTGAAGACTGTATGGGGCGTTGGCTATAAGTTCGAGGTGCGTCAGTAATGCGCAAAAGTATCTCGGTGGCGTTCTTCTCGCTGGTGTCCACCCTGATGGTGCTGGGCATCGTGCTGATGGGAGCTTCGGAGTGGGTGCTGTTCAAAAACTACTTCGCCAAGGACCGCTACGAAACACTGGATCAGGTGGTGGGCGTCACCCAGCGCACGGCCCAGTATCTGGTCCAGCAGGCGGAGCTGCCGGAAGGCGATGAGCTGGACGCACTGAGCACCAAGCTGGAGATCATCGGCGAGAGCGCAGAGGCCTATCTGTTCTTTACCGACAATGACGGCCGGGTGATGATCGCTTCCAGCCCGGACAAGCTGGAGAGCCTGACCGTGCCGGAAGAAATGATGGAGAAGATCGACACTGCCGATGCGGACTACTACCATGTGTTCGGCACGCTGGACGGTATGCTGGACGGGAAAAGCTACATCACGGTCAGCGAAATGCGCAATGAGCACGGCCAGCCCAGCGGCTACCTGTTCCTGTGCTCTTCCGGCGAGCAGCTGACCCAGTTCAAGCAGCAGTTCTGGTCCAACTTCCTGCTATCGGCCTGCGTGATGCTGCTGTGCGCCAGCATCCTGACCAAGATCCTGATGCGCCAGCTCACCGACCCGCTGCAGAAGGTGACGGACGCCGCCCAGCGCTTTGGCGGCGGAGACCTTTCGGTCCGCGTGGAAGGCGTGGAGGGCGAAGGCGAGGTGGCAGACCTTGCCCGCACCTTCAACCGCATGGCGGATAACATCCAGATGAACGACAACTCCCGGGGCCAGTTCATGGGCAACATCGCCCACGAGCTGCGCACCCCCATGACCACCATCAAGGGATTTGTGGACGGCATTCTGGACGGCACCATCCCGCCGGATATGCAGAACCACTACCTGCAGCTGGTCAGCGAGGAAACGGGCCGTCTGGCACGGCTCATCCAGAACATGCTGGATCTCTCCAAGCTGGAAAGCGGCGAATATCAGGTGAACGCCCGGATGTTCAACATCTGGGAGACCATCACCGGTGTGGCGCTGTCGGCAGAGCAGCGTATCAACGACGGCATGATCGACATCGACGGTCTGACCATGGACGAAAAGGTGCTGGTCTACGCCGACCCCGACCTGATCCATCAGGTGGTGTATAACCTGCTGGACAACGCCATCAAGTTCACCCCGGCAGGGGGCACCATCCGCTTCAGGGTGGAAAAGCTGGGCCCGGAAGCCGAGATCTCCATCTGGAACTCCGGTCAGGGCATCAGCCCGGAGGCGCTGCCCTACGTGTTCCAGCGGTTCTATAAGGAGGACCGCTCCCGCGGCCTGCACGCCCGGGGCGCGGGTCTGGGCCTGAACATCTGCAAGGTGCTGGTGAACCTTTCCGGCGGGCAGATCCGGGTGGAGAGCCAGCAGGGCGAGTGGTGCCGGTTCGTGTTCACCCTGCCCACCGTGGCGCCGAACCCCGGCGGCATGAAGCGCCTGCCGGATGAAGCCGGCGGAGAACCCGTTGTGGAAGACCCCGCCAGCATGAAGCCCGTAGAATGAACTTCCAGCCAGACTGTCCCATGGAGCGGGGCGGTCTGGCTGTTTGTTGTGTCAACGATTAAAAATAGCCGCCGCGTTCGCTTTGGCTATAAAATAAGGAAGAAAATTTTTATATTTGCAATTCAGAAAAGCCTGCGGGCTTTTCTGAATTGCGTTTTCACAGGAAGGGCCGTCAGGATAAAAGGCATCTGCTGCCGCTGTTACCTTGCGGGAGCAATCCGCGCAGCAAGGCTGGAAAATGCAGGTTTCCGTACCGACCTTTTTCGTGAAAATGCGTTTGTCGCGCTCAGCAGAGCGCGACAAACGCGAAATGAAAATCAAATTTCCGCTGACTATGGCCAGAGCGAAGCGGAGGCCATTCTGAATGGTTTGGCTGATAAAAGAAATGCCGCAAATGGACAGATCTTTCCAAATACGTCATTTCGGTGAAAAAGCCGTTGGCGGGTTTGATTTTTTGGGCGTTTTCATGTAAACTAAAAGATAACCATGTCCATGCTGTTTCAGAGGCCGTGAACCGGCACAACAGCGGGACGATGGGGAATAATAAACTATAAAATAACGGAGCGTAAAGATAGAATATGGCGATCGTAAGTCCTTCGATTCTTTCTGCTGATTTTGGCAAACTGGGTGCAGACTGCCGCATGGTGCTGGACGCCGGTGCACAGATGCTGCATTACGATGTGATGGACGGCCACTTTGTGCCCAACATCAGCTTTGGCGTGCCGGTGCTCAAGAGCCTGCACAAAAACCTGCCGGATGCTTTTTATGATGTGCACCTGATGATCAGCCACCCGCTGCAGTATGCGGAAGCCTTCATCAAGGCCGGTGCCACCCTGTACAACTTCCACCTTGAGTGTGAGGATGATATCCAGACCACCATCGACGCCGTCAGGGCGCTGGGCTGCAAGGTGGGCCTGACCATCAAGCCCGGCACCGACCCGCAGGCGCTGGCACCCTATCTTGACCAGCTGGACCTTGTGCTGGTGATGAGCGTGGAGCCCGGCTTCGGCGGGCAGAAGTTCATGCCCTCGGCGCTGGACAAGCTGCGCTGGCTCAAGGCGGAGCGCGCGGCACGCGGCGCACACTACCTGCTGGAAGTGGACGGCGGTGTGGACAGCACCACCGCGCCCCAGTGCGTGGAAGCGGGTGCCGATATTCTGGTGGCGGGCAGTGCAGTGTTCGGTGCAGCAGACCCTGCTGCAGCGGTGCAGCAGCTTGCCAGCCTTTGACCCTTGAAAGGAAAACCATTTATGGATGAATCTTTGATCCGGGAACAGGAAGCGCAGCTCCAGAAGACCGGCCGCTACTATAAGCATATCTGCTTTATGGCGGTGCCGGTGCTGTGGATGGCCTGCTTCCTGTACGGTGTGCGCCCGCTGCTGCTGTGCGGCATCGCGGTGCTCACCGGAAATCTGTGCGACCGTCTTGTTTCGCTGCTGCGCCGCCGCGTGTATCAGGCCGGTGACTTTTCCAACGAGAGCTTTGCACTCGTCATCGCCCTGCTGATGCCGGTGACGGTGGATATCTATGTTCTGATCATCGCAGTGCTTGCCGGTGTGCTCATCGGCAAGGAGATCTTCGGCGGCTACGGCAGCTACCCCTTCAACCCCGCCGCTGTGGGCTATGTGGTGGCGGCGGTGTCATGGCCGGAGCAGGTGTTCCGCTACCCCCAGCCCTACACCAGCATCCCCCTGTGGGACGCTTCCATGGTGCCGGTGTCCAGCACCATTGAGGACACCCTGCGCAGCGGCGGTATGCTGAACATCCGTGCGCTGGTGCTGAGTCTGGGCGAGTATGCCGCCCCCATGGGCACCGGCGCGGCGCTGGTGATCCTGGCCTGCGGCCTGTTCCTGTGGACCCAGAAGGACGCCCACATGTCTGCCTCGGTCAGCTTTCTGCTCACCTGTGCGCTGATCGCCTTCCTCTTCCCGCGGCAGGCGGGTCTGGCCGACAGTGCCGTGCTGGCAAATGTGCTGCCCCGCCTGCGGTGCGTGCGGGACGAGCTGCTCACCGGCGCGATCCTGTTCAGCGCAGTGTTCCTGCTCAACGAACCCTATACCTGTGTGCATCACCGCATGGGCCGCATCCTGTACGGCGTGCTGGTGGGCGTTGTGAGCATGGGCTTCCGCTACTACGGCGTGTATGAGACCGGTGTATGCTTTGCGCTGCTGGTGGTCAACAGTGTGTCGGCATGGATCGACCGCACCGAGGCAAAGCTGTATCACCTGACCCATCTGCAGGCAGATGCCGGAAAGGGGGCAGCACAATGAGACGCGCAACGGCTGAACTGATCGTAAAAGACCCCGGCAAATTTGCCCACCATGACCGGGTGTTCCTGAATAACCCGGTGGTCATGCAGGGCATGGGTCTGGCCCCGCTGGTGGTGCTTGCCACCAGCGGCCAGAATGCAGTGATGCTGGCGGCGGCGGTGGCGCTGCTGCTGGTGCCCTCCCGCGTGCTGGCCTGCCTGCTGAGCCGCCTTGTGCCCCTGTACGACGAAGACCCTGCCCCGGAAACGCTGCAGAAAAAGCTGCTGCCCCGTGCACTGGTGTACGGCTTCAGCACCGCTGTGGTGTATCTGGCGGTGTACCCCATCCTGAATATGCTGTTCGGCACCGGCTTGCTGAGCCTTGGCATCTATCTGCCCATGCTCACGGTGGAGCCGCTGCTGACCTACCGTTTCGGCCGCGTACAGGAGACGGTGCGCAAGGCCGTTTCCAAGGGCCTGCGCATCACCGTGGGCTATGCTTTGCTGCTGGTGCTGCTGGGCTGCATCCGTGAATGGCTGGCCGCAGGCACCGTGTTCGGCGTGGCAGTCAGCCGCCCGGTGCTGCCCATGGCCGGAATGCCGGCGGGCGGCTTTATCGTGCTGGGCGTGCTTTGCGCGGTATGGCGTGCGCTGGCCGCAAGGCGCAGGGCATATCTCACCAAAGAGGCGGGCAACCTTGTGGATGTGCATTCCCAGAAGGAGGCGGACCGCGAAGGATGAAAGATGTTGTTACGACCAGTGCAGTGTTCTTCAACTATGCACTGCTGGCGGTGTTCGCACAGAACGCCGTCTTTACCCGTGCGCTGGGCGTGTCCCGGCTGGTGCAGCTGGTGGGCGATGACCGCATCAGCAGCTGGCTGTTTGGTATGCAGCTGTGCATCACTCAGATTTTGGTAACGCCCCTTGCATGGTATGCCGGCAGCCGGATCGCGCCGCTGGCAAACCGTGCCCAGCTGCGCCCGCTGGTCTATATTGCCAGCATCGCCGTGGTGTGCCTGCTGGAACACGCGGTGCTGTGGCTGGCAAAGGGCCTGCCGCACCGCAGTGCACTGCTGCGCATCGTGCCGCTGGCGGGCCTGAACAGCTGTGTGCTGGGCACCGTGCTGGTGGAGCGCACCCAGAGCTTTACGCTGGGCCAGTCCCTCGGGTTTGGTCTGGGCAGCGGCCTTGGCTATGTGCTGGCAGTGCTGCTGGTAACGGAAGCCCGCCACCGCCTGCGCAGCAAGGCCATCCCGGAAGCCTTCCGCGGCCTGCCTATCACGCTGGTGTACATCGGTGTGCTGGCACTGGCGATCTATGGTTTTACCGGACATTCTGTGATCCTGTGATTTTTGCAGGGAGGAGGATCGACAATGGCAAAGTATAAACGGCAGAAGGTCAAGCGCTACCACCGCAGCTTCTACAGCCGGGGCGCCCGCATCAAGCGCGGCGTCGGCATTCTGGTGCTGGTGCTGGTGGTGCTGGGCGCGGCATGGCTGGCGGCACCCCATGTGCTGGACTGGGCCACGCACACATGGTACACCGTGGTGAAGAACCGGGATCTGGAAGCGGAATCTGCATCCCGCGCGGCAGCTTCCTCCGAAGCGGCTGCATCTGCGGCGGCAGAGGAAGCGGCCTCGTCCCAGCCGGAGCCGGAACAGCCCAAGGGACTGGACGGCAGGGCCGTCACCGGCGGCAGCTGGGCTGCGGTGGACGTGAGCGCCCTTGCCGATGACGCATCCATCCGTGCGGCGGCACAGCAGCTCAAGGCACAGGGGGCAGACTACGGCCTTGTGACCCTGAAAACACCGGACGGCAGCATCTGCTACGCTTCGCAGGTGCCGGCTGCCGCCCAGAGCATTGCCGGTACCACCGTGGACCCGGCCCGCATCGCGGCCATCTTCCGGGAAGAGGGCGTGATCCCTGTGGCTCAGCTTGCAGCCTTCAAGGATCCCATCTCCTCCCGCACCGACCGCAGCATGGCTATCCACTACGGCGACGGCCTGTGGCTGGACGCCCAGAAGGACGGCAATGCATGGCTGAACCCCTACTCCGCTGCGGCAGTGGAATATGTAGGCGACCTTGTGGCCGAGGTGCAGGGCATGGGCTTTGAGCAGGTAGTCCTGACCAATGTCCAGTTCCCGAAGCTCAGCCGCAAACAGGACTACGGCGAGACCAGCGGCGTTTCCCGCGCGGACCAGCTCAAGGCGGATATCGCCGCCCTGCAGAGCCGCTTTGCGGGCAGCATGACCCTGTGGTTCAGCTACACGCTGGATCAGTGCAATACCAACAGCGTGTCGCTGGATGTGCCCGCTGTGACGCTGGGCATGGACAACCTGCTGGTGACGGCAGACAAGGCGGTGGACGCCGACAGCCGCACCGCACTGGAGCAGTCTGCCGCCGGACAGGGCGTGCAGCATCTGGTGCTGCACAGCGCCGACATTTTCCAGTAACGTCTCTGGTTTTATAAGAGGGAGGAATCTGCTATGAATACCAAATCCTGCTTTGCACCGGCCCATATCCTTCTGCCTTCGGCACAGATCCCGCTGGAAAAGTGGGGCTGCATTGCCTGCGACCAGTTCACCAGTGACCGGGATTACTGGCAGAAGGCCGAGGCCGCAGCAGCGGGCAGTCCCAGCACCCTGAACCTGATCCTGCCGGAGGTCTATCTGGAGGACGGCGACGCGGACGCCCGCATTGAAAAGATCCACACCGCCATGGACGATTACGCACAGAACGTACTTACCCGCGCGGTGGACGGCTTTATCTACGTAGAGCGCACCGAGCAGAGCGGCAAGGTGCGGCAGGGCCTTGTTGGCATGGTGGATCTGGAAGCCTACAGCTACCGCCGGGGCGAGAAATGCACGGTGCGTCCCAGCGAGAGCACCGTGGAAAGCCGCATCCCGCCCCGCATGAAGGTGCGCACCGGTGCCAGTCTGGAAACGCCTCACATCATGATGCTGGCCGATGACCCGGGCTGCACCCTCATCGAGCCGGTGGCGGCGCACAAGCAGGAGCTGCCCAAGGTATACGAGGGCGAACTGATGCTGAACGGCGGCCACATTGCGGGCTGGGCTGTGGAAGACCCTGCCCTCATTGCGCAGATCGAGGATGCACTGGCCGTGCTGGGCAGTCAGGAAGAATTCGACAAAAAGTATCCGGATGCCGCCCGCCGCGACCCGCTGACGCTGGCCGTGGGCGATGGCAACCATTCGCTGGCCACCGCAAAGGCCTGCTGGGAGGAGCTGAAAAAGACCCTGACGCCGGAGCAGGCCGCGGTGCATCCCGCCCGCTGGTGTCTGGCCGAGGTGTGCAATGTGCACTCGCCCGCCATCGAGATCGAGCCCATCCACCGGGTGCTGTTCAATGTGGACTGCGCCACGGTGCTGCTGAGCCTGATTACGTGGAGCGACTCCAATATGGCCGGCTGCTGCTTCGGCGGCGGCAAGCAGCAGCCCTTCACGCTGGCAGGGCCGCACATGTCCAACGTGCTCAGCTTCGAGAACCCCACCGAGCCGCTGACCGTGGGCACCATCGACGATTTTATTGCGGACTATATGGAACGCCACACGGAGGCACGGGTGGATTACGTCCACGACGAGCCTGCCGTCCGCGCCCTGTGCAAAAAGGGTGCTGTGGCCTTTCTGATGCCGCCGTTTGCCAAGAGCGACCTGTTCAAGGGCGTTGTGATGGGCGGCGTGCTGCCCCGCAAGACCTTCAGCATGGGCCACGCCGAGGAAAAGCGGTACTACGTGGAGTGCCGGAAAATTACGGAATAAGCCTCTCAGTCAAAACCTGACGGTTTTGCCAGCTCCTCCAAAGGGGGGAGCTCTTCGGGATGTGCACAAAAGTGATCCTTCTTGTAAAAGCTCCCCCTTCGGGGGAGCTGGCGAGCGAACGCGAGCCGGAGAGGGTTTGTGTGCCGAACGAATCACATGAGAAATAATTAGGAGAACCATGACTTTTAAAGAATTGAATCTGTCCGCCCCGCTCCTGCGCGCTGTGCAGGAAGCAGGCTATGAGACCCCGTCGCCCATTCAGGCGGCGGCGATCCCGCCGGTGCTGTCCGGCCGGGATCTGATGGGCTGTGCCCAGACCGGTACCGGCAAGACGGCTGCTTTTGCGCTGCCCATGCTGGACCGGCTCACGGCCAATGCGCCCCGCAGAAAGGGGGCCATCCGCGCCCTGATCCTGACCCCTACCCGTGAGCTTGCCCTGCAGATTGGCGAGAGCTTTGACGCCTATGGCAAGTATCTCAAGCTGCGCAGCACCGTCATTTTTGGCGGCGTAGGGCAGGCACCGCAGGTGGAAGCGCTCAAAAAGGGGGTAGACATCCTCATTGCCTGCCCGGGACGGCTCAACGACCTGATCGGGCAGGGCTTCATCGACCTGTCGGACCTTGAGATCTTTGTTCTGGACGAGGCCGACCGGATGCTGGATATGGGCTTTGTGCACGACGTGAAAAAGGTGATCGCAAAGCTGCCCGGGGAGCGCCAGAACCTGATGTTCAGCGCCACCATGCCCACTGAGATCGAGCAGCTGGCGGCCGGCATCCTGCGCAAGCCCGCCTTTGTCAAGGTGGACCCGGTGTCCAGCACCGTGGACCGCATCCAGCAGAGCCTGTATCATGTGGAAAAGGGCAACAAGAAATTCCTGCTGCCCTGGCTCATCAAGAACCTGCAGCCCCCGGTGGTGAATGCGCTGGTGTTCAGCCGCACCAAGCACGGCGCGGATAAGATCGCAAAAGACCTCACCAAGCAGGGCATCCCGGCTGCGGCCATCCATGGCAACAAGAGCCAGACCGCCCGCGTCACCGCGCTGGAAAACTTCAAGGCCGGCAAGACCAAGGTGCTGGTTGCCACCGATATCGCCGCCCGCGGCATCGATATCAGCGAGCTGTCCCACGTGTTCAACTACGACCTGCCCGAGGTGCCGGAGACCTATGTGCACCGCATCGGCCGCACGGCCCGTGCCGGTGCCGACGGTACGGCGGTCAGCTTCTGCGCACCCGAGGAGCAGGAGTATCTGGCGGGCATCGAAAAGCTGAACCGCCGCAAGATCCCTGTGGTGAGCGGCCACCCATGGGACGGCGTGCCCGCGCCGGTGCGCCCGGAGCCGCCCGTGCGCGGCAAAAAGCCCAAGGCCGCTGCCACCGAACCGGCAGAAAAGCAGGCCGCAAAACAGGCAAAGCCCGCAAAGAGCGAAGCAAAGCCTGAAAAAAAGGCCGCACCCGCACCCAAAGTGCAGGCGAAGCCTGTAAAAATCGAAAAAGAGGAACCACTCATGGATGATACCAAGCGCACTTCCGGCGGACGCAGCAGCGACCGCCGTTCCAATACTGGCAGCCGCCCGCGCCGGGAACAGAATGCTCCTGCCCGCGGCAGCAATGCACAGCCCAAGTTTGACCCGCACTTTGTCAGTGCGCCGGAGGCCACGCCGCTGCGCCCGGCCAAGAAGGCCCCGGCTGCACCCGCCGCCCCAGCCATCCGCACCGCCGCGCAGCCTGCACAGCAGTCCGGCGGCAGTCAGGGCCCGCGCGGCCGCCGCAATGAACGCCCGGCACGCCAGAACGGTCAGCCTGCCGCCCAGAACCAGAACGCGGAGCAGGGCCGCAGCGCAAACAACGGCCCCCGCAGCCGCCAGAACGGCCCCCGCAGCGCCCAGCCCGCAGCGGCCCGCGCACCTAAAACGGAGTCCGGCCGCCGCAGCCGTGCCGCTGTACGGGACGAAGATCCGGGTCTGGTGCTCATCAGCCGCCGCCCGCCGCAGCAGAAGTTCACCAACTTTGAGGAATATATGAATGCCCACGGCGGCGCAACTGCCCCCATTGAGGACCACAGCGACGAAGTATGAGCAAAAATGAACCGTTTGCCCCATGGCAGTGCCCGCTGTGCGGGGAGAAACTGACCGGCGACAGCACCCTGAAATGCACAAAGGGCCACTGCTTCGACCGCGCAAAGGAGGGCTACTGGCACCTGCTGCCGGTGCAGAGCATGCGCACCAAGACCCCCGGCGACAGCAAAGAGATGGTGGCGGCCCGCCGCGCGTTTCTGAATGCCGGATACTACGGCATCTTCGGCAGGGCGCTGGGAGAGCTGTGTCTGGAATACGGCCTGCCTGCCGCGCCGGATGCGCCGCTGCATCTGCTGGATGCGGGCTGCGGCGAGGGCTGGTACGACCGGTGCATCGCACAGGCCTTTGCCGAAAAGGGCAGCCGGGTGCAGCTGGCGGGCTTTGATATCGCAAAGCCTGCGGTGCGTCTGGCTGCAAAGGCCCTGCCCACGGCACAGTATGCGGTGGCGTCCAGCTTCAGCCAGCCGGTGCGCACCGGCTGGGCCGACCTGCTGCTGAACTGCTTTTCGCCTTTTGCGCAGGAGGAGTTCCTGCGGGTGCTGCGCCCGGGCGGGCGGATGATCTACGTGGTGCCCGGTGCGGAGCACCTCTATCAGATGAAAGCGGTGCTCTACGAAAAGCCGTATAAAAATCCGGTGCAGCAGATCGACTATGCAGGCTTCCGGGCCATTGGAGAGCGGGAGGTGTCGGGCCGCATCACGGTGCCGCAGGACCAGCTGGAAGCCCTGTTCGCCATGACGCCTTACTACTGGAAAACGCCCCGCGGCGGTGCAGAACGTCTTGCCGCCCTGCCGGAGCTGGAGACTGAGATCTCGTTCCGGTTCCTGCTGCTGGAAAAAGAATGATGCTAAAACGCAGGGGCCGTCCACAAATTGTGGACGGCCCCTGCGTCTCTTTTTTTATTTGTTCGCGGCCTTTTCCAGCTCTGCTTCCTCTGCAGCGGCTTCCGCTTCTTCCTGTTTCTGGTATTCGGGGAAGGCCGACCACATGGGCTCGATGTCCTTGCCCTTGACCCTGCGGTCGAAGTAGTTTCTGGTAATGGCCACCACGGTGCCGGACAGGGCCAGCACACCGATGAGGTTCGGGATCATCATCAGGCCGTTGAAGGTATCGGAGAGGTCCCACGCAAGACCCAGCTTCATGGTAGCGCCAACTACGGTCATGCACACGAACACCACCTTGTAGATGCGGCTTCCGGTGGCGCCGAACAGGTACTCCACAGCCTTGGTGCCGTAGTGGCTCCAGCCCAGCGTGGTGGAGTAGGCGAACAGCAGGATGGAGATGGCAATGAACTTGGGGCCGAAGCTGCCAAAGGCTGCGGTGAACGCCTGACCCACCAGCGCGTTGTCCTGCACGCCGACCAGCACCGCACCGCTCTGCAGATCCACAACGCCGGTGGTCAGAATGACCAGCGCGGTGAGCGTGCAGACCACGATGGTATCCGCAAACACCTCAAACACGCCCCACATGCCCTGATGCACCGGCTCCTTGACGTTGGAGGCCGAGTTGACCATGACGGCGGAGCCGAGACCGGCTTCGTTGGAGAAGGCACCGCGCTTGAAGCCCCATGTGATGGTCTGGCTGATGCCGTAGCCCAGCGCACCGCCGCCTGCGGCGTTCAGGTTGAAGGCACCCCTGAAGATGGCGGCAAATGCTGCCGGGATATTGACTGCGTGGAGCACCACGATCACAAGTGCGCCTGCAATGTAGAACAGCGCCATCAGCGGCACCAGCTTTTCGGTGACAGCGGCCACCCGCTTCAGTCCGCCAATGACGATGAGGGCTGTGACCACCATCAGGCACAGGCCGGTGACGAGGGTCGGTACGCCGAAGGCGGCGTTCATATTGCCGGCAATGGAATTGATCTGGCTCATGTTGCCGATGCCGAAGGATGCAAGGATGCAGAAGCAGGCAAACAGCACCGCCAGCACTCTGCCGATCTGCCGGCAGCCCTTTTTTGCGCCCAGACCGTCGGTGAGGTAGTACATGGCACCGCCCGACCACTCGCCCTTTTCGTTTTTGCGGCGGAAGTAGACGCCCAGCACATTCTCGGAAAAGCTGGTCATCATGCCAAGCAATGCCATGACCCACATCCAGAAGATGGCACCCGGGCCGCCGGAGACGATGGCCGTTGCCACACCTACGATGTTGCCGGTGCCGATGGTGCCCGCCAGCGCCGTGCACATGCTCTGGAACTGGCTGATGGCCATGTCCTCCTTGCTGGTGTGCGCGGTGATGTCCTTGTTGGTGAAGATCGCACCGATGGTGTGCCGGAGCCAGTAGCCCATTTTACGGAACTGGAAAAAGCCCGTGCGGGCGCTCATCCAGAAGCCGGTGCAGAACAGCAGCGCCAGACCAAAGGGCCCCCACACCACACCGTTGACGGCGTTGTTCACCTGTGTGATCATCTCGACCATTCTCTCTTTTCCCCCTATACACAAAACAAAAGCGGACAGAACCCGCCAAAGGCTCTGCCCGCAAAATTCGGAACGCTCTCATTTTCCGCAGCCGGGGCGCGCCGCATTCCCGGCTGCGCCCCATTGCGCAAAGACGATGGCTCTGTCCTTTTGCCTGAGAGATACAGCCGCCTTTCCCTGCGGCCTTACACCTTCGGCACCCGCCGCTCTGAAACGCGGGCTTCTCCAGAGTGCACGGACACTGCCTGCCGTACACGTCTTTTTCAGTTCTTCCGGCGCACAGCTGTGCGCGATAGAAAGACTATACCATATTCTGTCCTTGTGCGCAAGACATTTTATATATCGTATGCTGCTTTTTCATCTGTTATGCAGACAGATGAATTTTATTTTGGTGTGACTTTTCAGGGCCGGTCGATGGGCGGCAGATCATCCCAAGGTTCCAGTGCGGGGCTATCCGGCGCAGCTCCACGGGGGCCGGTGCCCGGCTCTGCGCCGTCAAAGCCAAGCCGCTTCCCGTCCGGGCTGGCATCGCCGTTTTCTCTGGCTGTTTCATAGGAATCTGTGCCGTAATAGGCACTGGCCGGGCCGATCTCCAGCCAGAAGTCCTCCCGCTCTTTCTCTGTGATCGGTGCGGTCTCTTTGTTGTTTTTCATCTGCAAACGCCTCCTTTTCTGCATAAAGTCTTGCCTGCGGGCCAAAGCTTTATGCAAAAACCGAAAGGCGGTATGTACCATGCGCAGTGGAGGTTGGAGACCTTTCTGGACATCGCTGCTGGCGTCGCTGCTGGTTCTGGTCCCGCTGGTGGGCGGCACGGTGCTGCTGTCCCGCCAGCAGCTGCGTGCCCAGCTGCGGCAGGCGGCCCGCAGCGAGAGCGGCGTGCCCGTTCAGCTGCCCCGGACGACCGATCAGCTCACGGTGCTGCTGTGCGTCTCCGGCGAACAGCCCGGCTTTGTGCTGGCCTACCTGAACGCCAGCCAGAACTGTGTGCATCTGCTCGGTGTGCCCGCTGTGCTCACAGTGCCCTTTGCCGATGAGCAGGCGGCCCTTGCGCAGTGCTATGCCGCGGCAGGCCCGGCCCGCTGCCGGGAAGCACTGATGCAGGTGCTTGCCCTGCCGGAGGATACCCGGTATCTGGCCTTCTCTCCCGAGGTGCTGGAGCGCATTGCCAGCCGCTACGGCCCGATCCGGATCGGCTTTTCCGGCGCGTTGACCGAAGACGAGCTTGCCCGCTATGGCCGCAGCCGGGCGGTTCAGGGCATTTCTGCCGGGGATGCCCATGCGTTTCTGTGCCAGCTGCAGGCGGACACTGCGCTTTCGCCCCAGCGCACTGCGGCGGCCCGTGCAGCCGCGTGGGACGCCTTTTTCCGGCAGAATGCAGAGCTGCTGCCCACCACCCTGCCGGACGCGCTGCGGGGCGTCAGCTCTTTGCTGCTCACCGACCTGACCGCGCTGGACTACGACGCGCTGGGCCGCACGTTGGAATTTCTGGCCAACAACGGCGCCGCCGTGGAAGCGCAGGCTCTGCCCGGCCGGTGGAATGCCGCCAGCGGCACCTACACGGTCACAGACGCTTCCCGCGCCGCCGTGCAGACCTTTTTCAACGTTTCGCCCACCGAGGCACAGGCCTCGTCCTTCAAGGAGCCGTAGCCCAGCACCAGCGTGCCCGCCGCCGAGGGAGCTTCGCCAGTCAGGTCATAGTCGCTCAGCAGGCCCAGCTGCACGCCTTCGGCTTCGGCGGCGCGGCGCAGGGCGTCGTCCGGCGGCGGGTCCCTGAGCTTTGCCAGCAGATGCAGACCGGTGTGCAGGCCCGCAAGGGTCAGCTCCTCCGGCCCGAAGGCTGCCGTCAGCGCTGCAGCCAGTGCGTCCCGCCGGGCCTTGTAGGCCACCCGCTCCCGGGCCAGATGCCGGGTGAAATAGCCTTCTGTGATGAACCGGGCCAGCGTCTGCTGCTCAAAGCGGCTCACGGTGCTGGAATAGAGTCGATACTTTTCTCTCCATGCGGGCAGAAGGTGCTCCGGCAGCACCATATAGGCAATGCGGATGCTGGGGGCCAGACTGCGGGAGCAGGTGGAGAGGTACACCACCGGGCCGTCTGCACCCGCCATGCCCTGCAGGCTGGGCAGGGGACGGGTGTCAAAACGGAACTCGGAGTCGTAGTCGTCCTCTATGATGTACCGCCCGCCCGGCCTGCGGGCTGCCCAGTGCAGAAGCTCGGCTCTGCGGCCCGCCGGCATGGTGACGCCGGTGGGGAACTGATGGCTGGGCGTGACGTAGCACACCGCCGCATCCGACCGGTTCAGCGCCTCCACCGAGAGACCGTCGCCGTCCACCGGCAGACAGCAGCAGTGCACGCCGCTGTTTTCCAGCACCTGCTTTGCGCGGGGGTAGCCCGGCGTTTCCACTGCGGCCATGCCCGGCAGCAGCGGGGCCAGCAGGCTCAGCAGGTATTCCAGACCGGCTCCCACCACGATCTGGTGCGGCCCGCACTGCACGCCCCGGTATTCGGAAAGATATTCGGCCAGTGCCCGCCGCAGGGCCGGGTCGCCCTGCGCATCGCCGTGGGTGAGCAGCTCCGGCGAAGAGTACAGCAGCTCCTTCTGCAGCCGCGCCCATGTGCGGAAGGGGAACAGCCCCGGGTCCACGCCCCGGGTGGAAAGGTCGTACCGCACCGGCGGCGCGGGGGGCGGCACCGGCGGTGCCGGCGGCTGGGGCCGCCCGGCCGGGCGGGAGGGCAGGGCCAGATACTCCTGTACATAAAAGCCGCTGCGCTCCCGGGACTCCAGATATCCTTCCGCCGCCAGCATCTGATAGGCGGCGTCCACCGTGTTCACCGAGACGGACAGCTCTGCCGCCAGACGCCGCTTGCCGGGCATCCGGACGCCTGCCGAAAGCGTACCGCTGCGCATCTCTCCGGCAAGGCTGTGGTACAGCTGTTCGTACAGCGGCACGCTGGAAGACGGGTCCAGCGCTGTGGTCAGATGGACCATAAATCATCCCTCCTGTTTGGGCATTGCTCCAAACTGATACCATAAAAAAACTTTGTTCTGGGTATTTTCATGGTGTCAGTTCTGCGTATAATAGGAGCATACCCGCTGGACACCCAAATGTCAAGTAGGATTGTAGGTAAGCGGTTGCGAAGCAATCAAAGCCCCAGTGGGGCTTTGAAGCGGCGAACGGTCTTGCCGCAGGCAAGATGGAAGGGCCTCGCCCTGACAAGTTCGCGTTTGTGAAGCGAAGCGGAACAATAAAGTCCCCAGTGGGGACTTTAAGTGACCGAACGGTCTTGCCACAGGCAAGATGGAAGGGCCTCGCCCTGACAAGTTCGCATGGGTTTGGGCTGGTATTTTGGAAAATTGGAGGGAAAGTAAATCATGTCTACTACTGCAATGTGGCTGCTGCTGGCAGTCGTTGTCATCGCCATCGTCATTGGCAGTGTGCTGTACAAGCGCACCTTCACCACCGAGGAGCTGGCCCTCACCGGCGTCATGGCTGCTTTGAGCCTTGTGGCCTATCTGTTCTTCCGTGTGCCGTTCTACGGCGGTTCGTCGTTCCATCTGGGCAACACCTTCACCGCCCTGACCGCCCTGCTGCTGGACGGTGTATCCGGCGGTCTGGCCGGTGCCATTGGTCTGGCGCTGGCCGATATCCTGGCCGGTGACCCGGGCTACGCCGTCACCACCTTTGTGCTGAAGTTCATCATCGGCATCACCTGCGGTGCTGTGGCGCACAAGGTCTTCAAGCTGCGCGAGCTGGACAGGCACAGCTCCGGCTATCTCGTCAAGGTGATCGTCTCTGCCGGTTCCGGCCTGTTCCTGAATGTGCTGACCGACCCCTTCCTTGGCTACTTCCGCAATGTGTACATCTTTGGTCAGGAATACACTGTGGCACAGGCGCTGACCAAAATTGCAGGCGGCGTCACCTTTGTGAACAGTGTGGCTTCCACCGTGTGCGTGGTGATCCTGTACCTTGCCCTGCGTCCGGCTCTGGAACGCGCCGGTCTGCTGCCCAAGGGCAAAAACTAAGCGATCTCTCTATCCTGATACAGCACTGCTGCCCTCGTCTGCCGGACTTCTCCTATCCCCCGGCGGGCGGGGGCAGTGGTGCGTCTGCCTGCCGGGCCTGTTACGCAGGGAACAAAAAAGCGGACGGCCCTTGCTTTTGCCTGCACGGCTGCCTTATAATAAGCTCAAAAAAGGGGAGGGAACAACCATGAGCGAATTTTCCCATCTGAAAAACAAACTCCTTGCTGAACAGGTGGAGGACGAAATTTACCACTATATTCTGGATACCCCGCTGGAGCCGGGAGCCAAGCTGCCCAATGAATTTGAACTGGGCGAAAAATTCGGTGTGGGCCGCAGCACGGTGCGCGAAGCGGTGAAGCTGCTTTCCAGCAAGGGCATCGTGGAGGTGCGGCGGGGCTCCGGCACCTATGTGGTCACGACCGCCAAGGGCCTTTCGGACCCGCTGAACCTGCGCAGCGTGCAGGACAAGAACGCGCTGGCACTGGATCTGGTGAACGTGCGCCTGCTGCTGGAACCGGGCATGGCCGAGATGGCAGCGCTGAACGCTTCCGACGAGGACATCGAGCGCATCCAGCGCCTGTGCGACCGGGTGGAGAGCAAGATCCACAGCGGTGATCTGTACATTGAGGACGACATCGCATTCCATACCTGCATCGCAGAGAGCAGCAAGAACATGGTGGTGGAGCAGCTCATCCCCATTATCGATACGGCGGTCATGATGTTCGTGAACGTCACCCACAAAAAGCTGACGGAGGAGACCATCCTGACCCACCGCATGATCACCGAAGCCATTGCCCGGCATGACCCCATTGGCGCCCGGTCTGCCATGGTGATGCACCTGAACTTCAACCGCAACTGCATCCGAAAGCTTTACGACGGCGAATGGGCAACCTGACGCCGCTGCATTTTACGTCCCCGCACAGTGCAAGGGCTGTGCGGGGACTTTTTATGCCTGAAGTTGTCTGATGACTTTTTAAGACAAATGACACAGGAAAGTCGAAAAACTGGTTAGAATCTATGATGTATCCAAGATTTCAGAGCAATGTGCACGAAAAACTGGGCTGGTTATTGTTATAAAGTGGGTTCTGACTGCGACAACTTGCAAACGAGGCGGGATTCGATTAAAATGAACATGTAAGATGTCCGACAGTCAAAAGGACGATTTGCAAAGCAGAAAAAAGAGTATTTTGGAGGTACGATCATGGAACTGCGTTCTCAGGCAGTGCGTAAACTGGCACCGGAAAACGATCCGCTGAAGATCGGCATGGGCTGGAAGGTGGACGACCTTGCAAAGCCCCAGATCATGGTGGAGAGCACCTTTGGCGACAGCCACCCCGGCAGTGCCCATCTGGATCAGTTCGTGAAGGAGGCTGTACAGGCGGTCAACACCCACGGCGGCAAGGCTGCACGCTATTTTGCAACCGATATGTGCGACGGTATCGCACAGGGCCACGACGGCATCAACTACTCGCTGCCCCACCGTGACGCCATCGTGAATCTGGTGGAAGCTCAGGCCAACGCCACCGTGTACGACGGCGGCGTGTTCATCGCCAGCTGTGACAAGTCCATGCCCGCCATGCTGATGAGCATTGGCCGCCTGAAGGATATGAGCGCCATCGTGGTCACCGGCGGCGTGATGGAAGCCCACACCCTGCCCAAGAAGTACGTGGTCAATGACCCCGCCTGCGCCATCAACGACCTGCTGACGCTGGAACAGATCGGCAAGTTCGACGCATGGGAAAAGACGGGCGTGATCCCCAACGAGCAGCTGGACTACTACAAGCACAATGCCTGCCCCAGCTGCGGTGCCTGCTCCTTTATGGGCACCGCTTCTACCATGCAGATCATGGCCGAGGCTCTGGGCCTGATGCTGCCCGGAACCGCCCTGATGCCCGCCACTGCCCCGGAGCTGAAGCAGGCTGCCTATGATGCCGGCGTTCAGGTGATGAAGCTGGTGGCCGAGGGCATCAAGGCCAAGGACATCGTCACCATGAAGAGCTTTGAAAACGCCATCATGGTGCACGCCGCCATCTCCGGCTCCACCAATGCCACCATGCACCTGCCCGCCATTGCACACGAGTTCGGCTTTGAGATCGATGCCGACACCTTTGACCGGATGCACCGCGGCGCACACTATCTGTTGAACATCCGTCCTTCCGGCGACTGGCCCGCACAGTACTTCTACTATGCAGGCGGCGTGCCCCGCGTGATGGAAGAGATCAAGTCCATGCTGCATCTGGACGTGATGACTGTCACCGGCAAGACGCTGGGCGAAAACCTGGAAGACCTGAAGAAGAACGGCTTCTACGAGCACTGCGACGAGATCCTGCAGGAAAAGACCAAGGGTCTGGGCATCAAAGTCACCCGCGAGGATATCATCCACAGCTTTGACAACGCCAAGGGCACCGACGGCAGCATCGCTATCCTGAAGGGCAATCTGGCCCCGGAGGGCAGCGTCATCAAGCACACTGCCTGCCCCAAGAACATGTTCCACGCCACCCTGCGCGCAAAGCCCTTTGACAGCGAGGAAGAATGCATCAGCGCTGTTCTGAACAAGCAGGTCCAGCCCGGCGACGCCATCTTCATCCGTTACGAAGGCCCCCGCGGCAGCGGCATGCCCGAGATGTTCTACACCGGCGAGGCCATCTGTGCCGACCCCAAGCTGGCTTCCAGCGTAGCCCTCATCACCGACGGCCGCTTCTCCGGCGCAAGCCGCGGCCCGGTCATCGGCCATGTCAGCCCGGAGGCTGCAGTGGGCGGCCCCATCGCTCTGGTGGAAGAGGGCGATCTCATCCGCATCGATGTGCCGAACCGTCAGCTTGCCATCGTGGGCGTGAACGGTGAGGAAAAGACCCCCGAAGAGATGGAGGCCATCCTTGCCCAGCGCCGTGCCAACTGGAAGCCCAAGGCTCCCAAATACACCAAGGGCCTGCTGAAGCTCTACTCTCAGCACGCCGTCAGCCCCATGAAGGGCGCCTACATGGAGTAAGAGACGCTCCTGCGGAGGCTGGAACGAACTCAAAAATCAACTGCTCAGCGATGCTTTGCTGAACGGTCTGGTGAAAGTTACGCCAAAAATAAAAAAGCGGATATTGCTTCGTCTATAAAAATCCATTGGAATCCGGCGTCCGTCTGCGGGGACGGCGCTGAAATAAGACCCAAAGCAAACATAACATCAAAAATGGAGGATATGTTTATGACAGCTGTTGCAACCCCGGACGCCGCGCGGCTCGTGTTCGCCGCAGTGGCGGGCCTGATCCTTTTGCTCATCCTTATCATCAAGTTCAAAGTGCATGCCATGATCTCCATCCTGATCGGTGCGGTGGGCATCGGCCTGATGGCCGGTATGCCCCTGTCTGACATCATCGGCTCGGTCAACGAAGGCATCGGCAACACCTTAAAGGGTATCGCCCTTCTGGTGGGCCTTGGCTCCATGTTCGGTGCCATTCTGGAAGAATCCGGCGGCGCACAGACGCTGGCCGTGACCATGGTGCGCAAGTTCGGCGACGAAAAAGCCGCATGGGCGCTGGGCATCACAGGTCTGGTGGTAGCCATGCCGGTGTTCTTTGACGCCGGTCTGATCATCCTGATCCCGCTGGCCTTCTCTCTGGCAAAGCGCACCAAGCGCTCGGTCCTGTACTATGTTATCCCCCTGCTGGCCGGTCTGGCGGTCGGCCACGCCTACATCCCGCCCACGCCGGGCCCCGTTCTGGTGGCTACCATGCTGGGCGTTGACCTTGGCTGGGTCATCCTCATCGGCATCTTCTGCGGCATCTTCGCCATGATCGCTGCCGGTCCCATCTGGGGCTCCATCTGCGGCAAGAAGTATATGATCGCGGTGCCTGAGCACGTTGCACAGCAGGCGGACATCGATGAGAGCAAGCTGCCCAAGTTTAGCACCATCGTGGGCATCATCATGATCCCGCTGCTGCTCATCATCGCAAACTCCGTGGCAAAGGTGGTGCCCGCTCTGGCAGGCATCCAGCCCGTTCTGGCCTTCCTCGGCGAGCCCTTCATGGCGCTGCTGCTGGCTACCATCGCTGCTATGTACCTGCTGGGCACCCGTCACGGCTATAACAATGCCCAGCTGGAAAAGATCATGACCAAGTCCCTTGAGCCCACCGGCATGATCCTGCTGGTCACCGCCTGCGGCGGCGTGCTGCGCTATATGCTGCAGAACTCCGGTCTGGGCGACGTCATTGGCAACGCCGTGGCAAACGCCAGCCTGCCGCTGGTGCTGGTGGCCTTCATCGTGGCTGCTCTGGTGCGTATCTCGGTGGGCTCCGCTACCGTGGCTATGACCATGGCAGCCGGCATCATCTCCGCCATGCCCGGCCTCAGCGCGCTGAGCCCGCTGTATCTGGCCTGCGTCACCGCTGCCATCGCCGGCGGCTCCACCGTGTGCTCTCACTTCAACGACTCCGGCTTCTGGCTGGTGAAGAGCCTGGTGGGCATGGATGAAAAAACCACCCTCAAGACCTGGACCATCATGGAAACTCTGGTGGGCGTCGTCGGCTTCCTGGTGGCACTGGTCATCTCCTTCTTTGCTTAATCATCCTCATCTGCGGGGCTGTGCCTGCACACAGTCTGCGCAATGCTTTGCAAATTCCTAGAATCTCCTCAGCACAGTAGACCCCCGGGCGGTTCACCGCCCGGGGGTCTACTGCTTTCTGTTTTATAAAAGCTTTCTGTATTATAAAAGAGGCAGGTCCGGCCCGGAGGCCAGCTGGATAAAGGCGTCCATTTCCCGGGTGCAGCATTTATCCTTGTGGTAGAACATCTGGCGGTACATGGTCAGCCGGAAGTCCGACACCTCCAGAATGCGCAGATCTCCTCTGGACGCAGGCTCGGCCACAGCGAAGCGCGGCAGCAGGGAAATGCCGGAGGAGCGCTCCAGCATCTTGATGATAAAGGAGGTATCGCTGATCTCAAGGCTGGGGGTCAGCTCGATCTGGCGGGAAGCCAGAAACCGGTCAAAGGTGCGGCGGTAGTTGGCGTTGCGTTCGGTGAGGAAAAAGGGCTTGTCCAGAAGCTCTGCCACCCGGTAGGGCCCGGGGTGGCCCAGATCGATGTCCGGCGACGCCGCAAACACCACTTCTTCCGGGATCTCGTTGCATTTGTGCCAGCTGTTGGAGTAGCGGGGCTCGTCCAGAATGCAGATCAGGTCCACCTGACCGCGCTCCATTTTTTCAATGAGCTCTTCCGGGGAGCCGGTAGTGACCCGCAGGCTGACCTTGGGGTGCTCCAGCCGGAACTGATGCATCAGGCCGGGCAGACGGAAAAAGCAGAGGGATTCCAGTGTGCCGATGTGCAGGCAGCCCTCCAGCTCGGCGTCCTCGCTCAGGGCGCGGCGGGCGTTGTGGATGGTGTCCAGAATGCTGTTGGCGTATTCCAGAAAGCACTGGCCCTGTGCGGTCAGGATCACCCGCTTGCCCATGCGGTCGAACAGGCGCACGCCAAGCTCTTCTTCCAGCGCCTTGATCTGCACGGTAACGGCAGACTGGGAATAGCCCAGACTTTCCGCTGCCTTGGAAAAGCTCTGGAACTGGGCGGCACGGATCAGGGTGTTCAGCTGGCGCACTTCCATGGCAAAGCTCCTTTGCTATTAAGATTTTTAAACTATAACTTTATTTTTATGAATTTGAATCATGCATATGTCTATGTTAAACTAAATGTGTCAACACGTCAAGTAAAAATTTGACGTTTCGTGAAAGGCTGGCCGTGCGGGCTGCGGTGGAGAGAGCGCTGTCAGGTGCCGCACAAAGGTCAGGATAGGAAAAGGAGGATTTTATTCTTATGGAAAAGAAAAAATTCAAGCTCGGACTGCTGCCGAAGCTGCTCATCGCCATCGTGCTGGGCATCATCATCGGCCAGTTCTTCCCGGTGTGGTTCTGCCGGGTCGTCGTCACGGCATCCAGCATCTTCAGCTCGTTCCTGAAGTTCATCATCCCGCTGATGATCGTGGCCTACGTCACCATGGGCATTGCCGACCTGAAGAGCGGCGCAGGCAAGCTGCTGCTCATCACGGTGGCTCTGGCCTACGGCTCCACCCTGATCGCAGGCTCGGCATCCTATCTGGTGTCCGCAAACCTGTTCCCCAGCTTCATGAGCGAAGGCGCTCTGGAACAGATTGCCGCCACGGCTGACAACTCTCTGGTCAGCTACATCTCCATCTCCATCCCTCCGCTGCTGGACACCCTGTCTGCCGTGGTGCTGGCCTTCGTGCTGGGCCTGTGCATGTCCACCTTGCGCGGCAAGACCATCGGTGATACACTTTATAATAGCATGAAGGACTTCTCCGGCATCATTGATCAGGTGCTGCACAGCGTCATCATCCCGCTGCTGCCCCTGTACGTCTGCGGTACCTTCATCGACATGACCAAGTCCGGCAAGACCTACGCCATTCTGGGCATCCTGTGGAAGGTGTTCCTGGTGGTCATCATCATGCATCTGGTCTGCATCTTCCTGCAGTTCTGCGTTGCAGGCGCTGTGAGCCACAAGAGCCCCTTCAAGATGATCCGCAACCAGATCCCCGGTTACACCACCGCTCTGGGCACTCAGTCCTCTGCAGCCACCATCCCGGTCAACCTGCAGTGCGCTGCGGCTGATGGCGTGAGTGAGCAGATCCGCAACTTCGTGGTGCCTCTGTGCGCCAACATCCACATGGCAGGCTCCATGATCACCATTACTGCCTGCGCAACTGCCGTCTGCCTGATGAACCAGCTGCCCATCAGCCTTGCTACCGTGGTGCCCTTCATCATGACGCTGGGCGTTGCCATGGTGGCTTCTCCCGGTGCTCCCGGCGGCTCCATCATGACCGCTCTGCCCTTCCTGTACATGATCTTTGGCGCTGAGGCCGGTGACCCCAATGGCCCCATCTGCGCCATCATGGTGGCTCTGTACATCACTCAGGATTCTTTCGGCACTGCCTGCAACGTCTCCGGCGACAACGCCATCGGCGTCATCGTGGAGACCATCTACCAGAAGTTCATCAACAAGAGCAGCGCAAGCGTCTGATGCGCGGCGCGCGGTTTTTGACCTGACAGGAGTGACACCCCATGGCATTTATCAGTGTTTTTGATGTTCTGGGCCCGAACATGATCGGCCCTTCCAGCTCCCACACCGCAGGCGCGGAGATCATCGCCTTTCTGGCCCAGAAGATGATCGCCCCGCCGCTGAAGCGGGCGGACTTTACCCTCTACGGTTCCTTTGCCAAGACCTACCACGGCCACGGCACCGACCGCGCCCTGCTGGGCGGCATCATGGGCTTTTCGGCCGATGATACCCGCATCCGGGATTCCTTTGCCATTGCCACCGACCGCGGCCTTGGCTACAGCTTCACCCCCAATGAGGTGGAGACCGATATCCACCCCAACACGGTGGATATCCGCATGGAGAATGCGGCCGGTCAGGTAATGACCGTGCGCGGTGAATCGCTGGGCGGCGGCAAGGTGCGCATCGTGCGGATCAACGGCGTGGAGGTGGACTTTACCGGCGAGTACAATGCCCTCATCGTGGTGCAGAAGGACAAGCCCGGCGTGGTGGCGCATATCTCAAAGATCCTCAGCGACCGCGGCGTGAATATCGCATTCATGCGCCTGTTCCGCGAGGGAAAGGGACACACGGCTTACACCATCGTGGAGTCGGATGAGCGCCTGCCCGAGGGTGTGGATCAGCTGCTGCTGGCAAACCCGAACATCAACGATGTAATGGTCGTGCAGCCGTAAGGAGGGACGAGCGATGAACATGGATTTCAAGTCCGCCAAGGAGCTGCTGGACCTGTGCGAGGAAAACCAACTGCCCATTTCGGAAGTGATGCGCCAGCGGGAATGCATTCTGGGCGAAGTGCCCCGGGATGCTGTGGATCACCGCATGGCAAAGGCATGGGAGATCATGCGCGCTTCTGCCACCCAGCCGCTGAAAAAGCCCATCAAATCCATGGGCGGGCTCATTGGCGGCGAGGCCAAAAAGCTGGAAACACATTATAATAAGAAGAAAAACATCTGCGGCGATGTGCTGCAGAAGGCCATGACCTACGCCATGGCCGTGCTGGAAGTGAACGCTTCCATGGGCCTGATCGTGGCTGCACCCACCGCAGGTTCTGCAGGCGTGGTGCCGGGCATGATGCTGGCGCTGCAGGAGTGCTACCGCATCTCCGACCAGCGCATCGTGGATGCCCTGTTCAACGCCGGTGCCGTGGGCTATCTTGCCATGCGCAACGCCACCGTGGCCGGTGCCGTGGGCGGCTGTCAGGCCGAGGTGGGCATTGCGTCTGCCATGGCTGCTTCTGCCGCCGTGGAGCTGATGGGCGGCGACCCGCAGCAGTGTCTGGACGCGGCTTCCACCGTGCTGATGAACATGCTGGGCCTTGTGTGCGACCCCGTAGGCGGGCTGGTGGAGTACCCCTGCCAGAACCGCAACGCTGCCGGTGTGGCCAACGCCCTCATTGCAGCGGAACTGTCCCTGAGCGGCATCCGCCAGCTGATCCCCTTCGACCAGATGCTGGACGCCATGTACGCCGTGGGCAAGCGCCTGCCTGCCGAGCTGCGCGAGACCGCCCTTGGCGGCTGTGCCGCCACCCCCGCCGCCTGTGCCGCCTGCGGCCTGTGCAGCGGAAACTGATCTTTCAACATGCAGCGCCGCCGGTGTGGAAACGCCCGGCGGCGTTTTTGCGCGTTCATGACCGGAAATGCCGGCCCGAAGGGTGGAACTTTGCATCTTTTTGTGCAAACACGCCGAAAAGATGGCCGGGATGACTGGCGCTTGTCTGCGAAATGTGATAAACTAAATGCAGAAGTGCTCTGCGCAGCCCGTGCAGAGCGGCAAAAAAGATGATAAGTGAGGTCGTTTGTAATGAAGATCATTCGTGCAAAAGATTATGCGGATATGTCCCGCAAGGCAGCCAATATCATTTCGGCACAGGTCATTATGAAGCCCAACTGCGTGCTGGGTCTGGCGACTGGCGGCACCCCCGTGGGCGCGTATGCACAGCTGGTGGACTGGTACAACAAGGGCGACATCGATTTTTCCGAGGTGACCACCATCAACCTGGACGAGTACCGCGGCCTGCCCAAGGAGCACCCGGAAAGCTACTGGAGCTTCATGCACAAGAATCTGTTCGATAAGGTGAACATCGACCCTGCCAAGATCAACCTGCCGGACGGCACCAACCCCGATGCAGAGGATGCCTGCGCAAAGTACAACCAGATCATCCACGCTGTGGGCGGCATCGACCTGCAGCTTCTGGGCATCGGCCACGACGGCCACATCGGCTTCAACGAGCCGGGCGAAGCCTTTGAGCTGGAGACCCACTGTGTGGACCTGACCGCCGAGACCATCGAGGCCAACAAGCGCTTCTTTGACGGCAATGTGGATCTGGTGCCCAAGCAGGCCTATACCATGGGCATCAAGACCATCATGCAGGCACGCAAGGTGCTCATGGTGGCCAACGGCAAGGGCAAGGCCGAGATCATCAAGAAGGCATTCTTTGGCCCCGTCACTCCGGAGGTGCCCGCAAGCATCCTGCAGATGCATCCGGACTTCACGCTGGTGGGCGACGAGGAAGCTCTGAGCCTGATCTGATCGTTCCGCGCTCTGACTGCCGCACGGTGCAATGCCGTGCGGCAGTTTTTTGCTGCCAACGGCTTTACAATCGCGTAAAAAGGCGGTATTCTTTATACGATACTTTTCTCAGGGAGGAAACCATGGATATCCGCCAGCTGCACTACTTTCTGGTATTGTGCGATGAAATGAATTACAGCCGCGCGGCACAGCGGCTGTTTTTGTCACGGCAGGCACTGCGGCAGAGCATCTCTGCGCTGGAAGCCGAGCTGTGCGGGCCGCTGTTCCTCAGCGCCCACCACAAGCTCACCCTTACCGACCGCGGCATGAGCCTGCAGCGCCATGCCGCGCCGGTGGTGGAGCAGTTCCAGCAGATGCAGGCATCCCTGCGGGCCGAGATCCAGTCGGTACAGCCGGTGCGCATCGGCATCAGCGTGTCGCTGGTGCCGGACTACCTGCCCGGGCTGGAGACCCAGCTGGACAAGTTCCGCCAGCAGTACCCCCATGTGGAGATGCGCTTCCGCATGATGGACAACGATGCGGTGGCGGACGATGTGGAGCAGGGGGAGCTGGACGCAGGTCTGGTCATCGATCTGGGCTGCGCTGCGCCGGTGCTGGCCCGCACCACCCTGCGGGCAGACCCCGCCTGTCTGCTGGTGCCCCGGGGGCACGCGTTCTGGGATAAGGAGAGCATCCCGCTGGCAGAGCTGCGGGGTCAGCGGGTGCTGCTGCCCAGCCTGCGGCAGGATCTGTTCAGCCCGCTGTGGTCGGCCTGCGCCCGGGCGGGCTTTGCGCCGAATGCGGAGATCGGCCCCAGCTTCTATCAGGCCTATTACCTTGTGCAGGAGCAGCTGTGCACCTGCCTGACCCGCTACGAGCCGGGTGCCCGGCGGGAGCTGGACCGCGTGCGGGATGTGCTGCTGGAAGACCTGCCCCCGCTGTGCGTCTCTCTGGTGCAGCGGCGGGATCATTCCTCTGCCTACATCGACCTGCTGCGCGGCTACCTGATGGAGATGCTGGGCGGTTCGGCCAGCCTGCCGCCCCGCCGTGGACGGCCCGCAAAGCCGTTCTACAACTTCCCGGTGCTGTCCAGCGCTGCGGCAAAGGCTGCACCGGCCCACCCGGTGCCCGGCACCCAGCTGGACTTTGCCGGCGGCACCAACTTCCGGGAGCTGGGCGGCTATGAAGCCGACGAGGGCAAGCATGTGAAGTGGGGTCAGATCTGGCGCGGCATCCCCACCTGCAAGCTCACTGGGGAGGCCGACCGCGCGAAGTTGGACGCGCTGGGCCTGCGCCTGATCCTTGATCTGCGCAGCACGGAAGAGGCCCGCAGAGAGCCGGACTATGTGCCGGACGGCGCACGGCTGGTGCAGATCTGCGGCCTGTGTGCCGAGGATGGCCGCGAGATCTCCTTTGCGCCGGATGACATCGCCGCCCTGATGAAGGGCCGCAAGGAGAACCCGGACGGCAGCTTTTTTGTGGAGACCATGTACGAGCGGATGCTGTTTGGCAATAAGGCCTTCAAGGAGCTGTTCCGCGCACTGGAAGCGGGCGAGACCCCCATCCTGTTCCACTGCTCGGCAGGCAAGGACCGCACCGGCGTGGCGGCCATGCTCATTCTGCTGGCACTGGGCGCGTCGGATGAGACCATCTGCGCGGACTATGAGCGCACGAACCTCTGCCGCAAGGCGGAGATCGAAGCACGCCTGGCAGCCCACGCCGATGAGATCGCCAGAGACCCCCGCCGCGAGAACTTCCACCGCAGTGCGGCGGGCGTCAGCCCGGAAGCAGCCCCCTTTGTGCTGCACACCATCCGCGCAAAATACGGCAGCGCAGAAAATTATCTGGAAGCCGAATACGGCCTGACCCCGGCGCGCCTGATGCGGCTGCGCAGGATGTATCTGGAATAATATTTTTTGTTGTATATCGTGAGAAACCGGCATGGAAATCTTGAATTTCATGCCGGTTTCTGTTATTTTTGAATCACGAAAGACATTTTCCTGCAGAAACGGCGCTTTTACGGCGCACAAAGGAGGAACCGACGATGAAACATACCCCCCCCCGTAAGATCTCCCGCAGAACATTCCTGAAAACCGGTGCGGTTGCCGCAGCGGTCATGGCCTGCGCCGGTGCACTGAGCGCCTGCTGGGTACCGGTGGACGGTAATAGCGATATCGTGGTGACCGAAAAGATCAAAACGATCGACGGCGTGAAATATACGATGTCGGTCGACATCATCACAGGTATAAACTTTAACCTGAATGCAGAAGCCGGAGAGGGCGTGGCTGCACCGATTTTTGATGAGAATAAGTTCAGCGTATCGTTCTATAGCGATAAAAAGAAAGGATACTATATTCAGGACGCAAAAGCTGATAGCTTTACTTTTAATAAGGAAAACGGTTCCTGCTGGGGCCGCGTATCTTCGAGCACAGTAGAGAATGCAGCCGGAATCGGCTTTGTCGATTCTGACTTTACCACGAATGACCGGGTCGAGGTGAAGTATCAGCTCGCCCCGGGAAAGAACATCATCTGGAAGATCCGGCTGGAAAGCACGGCAACTACCACCGTGCGCTGAATGAAAATCACGACCCGGCCCGGGCGCTGCTGCCCGGGCCGGGCATTTTTGTTTTTCTGTACAAAATATTGTGCGCGGGGCAGGCTTTTCCTCTTGACAAGCGGGCAAATGTTTCGTACTATAAATAGTAGTATGGAATAAAAGACGCTGTGTGCAGGTCGTTCCCGTGACTCGTGTCCCTTACAGGCAGAGCCTGCCTGTTTTTATATAAGATAGAACCGTAGATAGAAAAGCTTGCAGCCTGTTCGTGCGGCATTTGCCGTGCGTGTGGTCTTGTTGCCACTTTTTGCATTGAAAGCTCACTTATAAAAAATGTTTGCAGCCTACACCTGCCCTACAGCGTCTCCTGCTTATGATTCAGAATTTTGAATTTTAACAAAGGAGAGTGAAATGCGATGTCCACGATCATCTGGATCGTGATCTTGATCGTCGCGCTTGCTGCGGGCATCGGTGCAGGCTATTTTATTGGTTACAACAACCGTAAAAAGACCGCCGAAGCCCAGATCGGCAGCGCGGAAGCCGAGGCCACCCGTCTGGTGAACGAAGCGATCAAGACCGCAGAACAGAAGCGCAAGGAAGCGGTTCTGGAAGCAAAGGACGAGGCCTTCAAACTGAAGGCCGAGGTGGATGCCCAGAAGGCAGAAGCCGATAAGGAAATCAAGCAGCGCCGTGCGGAGATCAGCCGTCAGGAGAACCGCATCGACCAGAAGGAGACCGCCCTCGACCGCAAGACCGAGGCGCTGGAACGCAAGGAAGAAGAGCTGAAAAAGCGTTCTGCTGAGGCCGAAGAGCGTCTGGCGGAGATCGACGCCCTGCGTGCCAAGGAGATGGAGCGGCTGGAAACGCTGGCCGGTCTGAGCCAGGAGGATGCCCGCGAAGTGCTGCTGCACAAGGTGGACGAGGAACTGACCCACGAAAAGGCAGTGCGCGTTGCCGCCTATGAGACCGACCTGAAGGAGAACTGCGACAACATTGCACGCAATCTGATCGGTCAGGCCGTCAGCCGCTGCGCTGCCGACCACTGCAGCGAGACCACCGTCAGCGTGGTGCCGCTGCCCAGCGACGAAATGAAGGGCCGCATCATCGGCCGCGAGGGCCGCAACATCCGTGCGCTGGAAACGGCTACCGGTGTGGACCTGATCATCGACGATACCCCGGAGGCCATCACCCTGTCCTCCTTCGACCAGACCCGCCGCGAGGTCGCCCGCATGACGCTGGAACGACTGATCGGCGATGGCCGCATCCACCCCGCCCGCATCGAGGAGACGGTGGAAAAGTGCCGCCACGATCTGGAGCTGCAGATGAAGCGCGAGGGCGAGCGTGCCGTGATGGAGTTGGGCATCCATGGCCTGCACCCCGACCTTATCAAGCTGATCGGCCGACTGAAGTACCGCACCAGCTTTGGCCAGAACGCCCTGACCCACAGCATGGAGGTGGCATGGGTGGCCGGTCTGCTGGCAGGCGAAATGGGCGTGAACGTGACCATGGCACGCCGTGCCGGTCTGCTGCATGATATCGGCAAGGCACTGGACCACGAGATCGAGGGCAGCCATGTGCAGATCGGTGTGGATATCTGCCGCAAGTACAAGGAAAATACCCAGATCATCCATGCCATTGAGGCCCACCACGGCGACGTGGAGCCCAAGACCCCGCTGGCCTTCATCATTCAGGCTGCCGACGCCATCAGCGCTGCACGCCCGGGTGCCCGCCGCGAGAATGTGGAAAGCTACGTCAAGCGTCTGGAAAATCTGGAGGAGATCTCGTCCAGCTTTGAGGGCGTGGAGCAGGCCTTTGCCGTGCAGGCAGGCCGCGAAGTGCGCATCATGGTAAAGCCTGACGTCATCAGCGACGATCAGGTGATCCTGCTGGCACGCTCCATTGCCAAGAAGATCGAGGATACGCTGGATTACCCCGGCCAGATCAAGGTCAACGTCATCCGCGAGAGCCGCGCTGTGGAATACGCAAAATAAAGATTTGGGATCAGAGGGCCGCTGTACGATTGGGTGCAGCGGCCCTTTTTGCTGCCATGGAAATCAACTTTTGCAGCTTGACCCGGAGCGAAAGCCTTCACCCCTTGGGGACAGATTTCCCCCGCGCCGGGGGAAAATGTCGCGCAGCGACAAAAGGGGGAACAGGTGGTGCGTAGCGCCGGATGAGGGGTATTTGGGGTAAAATGTTGCTGTCCTGCGCCCTCATCAGTCACCTGCGGTGACAGCTTCCCCCGACCGGGGGAAGCCTTCATGCGGAAAATTGATTTCCATGTTTTGCTGCGGAAAGCACTTGCGATCCGGCTGCAAAAAGGGTATCATGGAGAAAAACAGCTCGAAAGGGGAGACCACCGCATGAAACACACAAGGATGATCCTGACGGCACTTATGGCGGCGGCACTGGCGCTGGCTGTGCTGGCCGGGTGCAGCAGCGTGCTGGCCGGTACGGTGCACGAGGATACGGAGCAGGCTGCGGCCCTGATGAAGGAGATCGACACCGGTCTGGCCTACAGCACAGAGCTGGAAGCTGCGGCCAGCCGTCTGGCAGAATGGCTGGTGGAAGAACCCGGACAGCTGGGCACCCAGTCCGGGCTGCTTGCCCGCAAGGTGGAACTGACAGCGGACTCCGGCAACATGACGGATAAGAACCTGAATGAGTTTATCGATCATTCCAGCATATCCTCCAATATCTGGGTCAATATCCCCATCAGCGTGACCATCGGCCTTGTGCTGGATAACCAGAGCCGGGCCTTTACCGGCTACCTGTATGCACCGGCTGCCGGTCAGGCTGCCCGGAGCCTGAGCCGCTGCGCGGCAGGCTGCAGCCGGATGGGCGCCGTGTTCATCCAGTACGGCGGCGAGACCTATGTGGTGGCGCTGTTTGAGTAAAGAATAAAAGCTGCTTTCCCTGCCGGAACCATGGGCCCCGGCAGGGATTTTTTGTGCTCTATATGCGGACAGGAAAAACCGCAGAAGGCTGTTTTGTGCTCAGAAAACACGAATAAACAGATGAAAATTCTTCATTTGTTTGTCTGAAAAACACAAAAAACTCATGTTTTCATGAAACTGTATTTTCTGGGAATACACCACATCTTCAAATCTGCACAAAAATAAAAACATATTTTTCACTGACCATTGGTCAAAGCACAGAAAAACAGCCGGAAGCCTTTCTTTTTTAGGCGGAACAGCGTATAATGCGGATATCGCACAAAGGTGTGCAAGGCTCCGGAGGAGGAGTATAAAAACCTTTGTGCATTTTTTAGAACTTACTGCTTTACCACAATAAAGCAATGAGGCATGAGAGAGAGGGAAAAGATATGAAATTCGATCGTCGTATTTCCCGCCGCAGCTTCCTGGCTGCTGCAGGCGTATCGGCTGCTGCACTGGCTCTGACTGCCTGCGGCGGCTCTTCCAGCACCGCTGCTTCCGGCTCCACCGCTGCTTCCGGTGCAGCCGCCTCTGCTGAGGGCGGTGTGCTGAACGTCATGCTGGAGACCGAAGTCCAGTCTCTGGACCCCCAGCTGGCTACCGACGGCACCTCCTTTGAGGTCATCGCCAACTACACCGACGGCCTGATGCAGATGGATGCGAACGGTGCAGCCGTGGAGGCTCTGGCAGAGAGCTATGAGCTGAGCGAGGACGGCAAGACCTACACCTTCCACCTGAAGGATGCAAAGTGGTCCAATGGCGATGCCGTTACCGCAGCAGACTTCGTGTTTGGCTGGCAGCGTGCTGTTGACCCCGCAAACGCATCCGAGTATGCCTACATGCTGAGCGATATCGGTCAGGTGGTCAACGCCGCCGACATCATTGCAGGCAGCAAGCCCGTCACCGATCTGGGCATCACCGCTGTGGATGACAAGACCCTGAAGGTGGAGCTGAACGTTCCGGTCAGCTACTTCCTGAGCCTGATGTACTTCCCCACCTTCTACCCCATGAACCAGAAGTTCTTTGAGAGCTGCGGCGATACCTACGGCACCAGCGCAGACACCGTGCTGTCCAATGGTGCATTCGTGCTGACCAGCTATGAGCCGGCCGCCACCGCTTTTGAGCTGGTGAAGAACGCCGACTACTACGATGCTGACCGCATTGCTCTGGACGGCCTGAACTATCAGGTCATCAAGGACAGCCAGCAGGCTCTGATGAGCTATCAGAACGGCGATCTGGATATCACCCTGCTGAACGGCGAGCAGGTCGAGCAGGTCAAGGACGACCCCGAGTTCACCAGCGTGGGCGCCGGCTACCTGTGGTACATCAGCCCCAACATGGACGCTGTGCCGGAGCTGGCAAACCTGAACCTGCGCCGTGCCATCACCTTTGCACTGGATCGTGATTCCATCACCAATGACGTGCTGAAGGACGGCTCTTCTCCCGCCTACACCGCAGTGCCCGCACAGTTCGCCACCGGCCCGGACGGCAGCGATTTCAGTGCCGACCAGACCAAGTTTGCAGAGTTCTGCGCATACGATCCCGACAAGGCTGCAGAGTACTACGAGCAGGCCAAGGCTGAGCTGGGCAAGGATTCCTTCTCCTTCACCATGGTCGTCGATGCCGACGATGCTCCCCAGAAGGTCGCTCAGGTCGTTCAGGAGCAGCTGCAGACCACTCTGCCCGGCTTCACTCTGGAGCTGAAGGTAGAGCCCAAGAAGCAGCGCGTGCAGGATCTGCAGGACGGCAACTTTGAGATCGGCCTGACCCGCTGGGGTCCCGACTACGCCGATCCCATGACTTATCTGGGCATGTGGGTCACCGGCAACTCCAACAACTACGGTCTGTGGAGCGACGCTGACTACGATGCCATCATCGCAGAGTGCACCACCGGTGATCTGTGCACCGATCCCGAGGGCCGCTGGGAAGCCATGTATGAAGCTGAGTCCATCGTGCTGGAGCAGGCCGCCATCTTCCCGCTGTATGGTCAGTGCAACGCCGAGATGATCTCTTCTGCCGTGACCGGCGTGGACTTCCACCCGGTTGCTCTGAACCGCGTCTACAAGGACGCAAAGAAGAGCGTCTGATCCTGATCGAGAACTGAAATGCCGCACAGTGGCAGCGAAAATGCCGCTGTGCGACTTTTTGGCTTTTGCACTGTCCGCGTGCGGTGCACGGCTGACCGCGGCAGGCGGGAGCCGTTCTGCCCCGTGCGGGGCGGAGAAGAAACTTTAAGGGGGTCTACCCAACGTGAAAAAATACACGCTCAAGCGTATCATCACTTCGTTGTTTACGCTGCTGGCCATCCTGCTGGTGTTGTTCATCCTCATGCAGCTGATGCCCGGTTCGCCCTTCAACGATGAAAAGCTGACACCGGAAATGCGCGCATCCCTGTACGCAAAGTACGGTCTGGATCAGCCCATCTATGTACAGTTCTTCCGCTATGTGACCAACATGCTGCGCGGTGACTTCGGCGTCAGCTACAATATCTCCAAGAACACGCCCATCTCCCAGCTGATCCAGTCCCGTCTGCCCATTTCCATCCGTGTGGGCGGCATGGCTGTTACACTGGGTGCCATCGTGGGCCTTGTGCTCGGCATCATTGCAGCCCTCAAGCGGGACACCATCTTCGACACTCTGGCCACCATCATCTCGGTCATCGGCGTGTCGGTGCCGTCTTACGTGATCGCACTGGCCCTGAGCTATACCTTTGGCTTCAAGCTCAAGTGGTTCCCCATGCTGTTCTCCGCAAAGGATGTGTTCGGCTCCAGTGTGCTGCCCAGCATCTCGCTGTCCATGTTCACCATGGCTTCCATTGCCCGCTTTACCCGCAGTGAAATGATCGAAGTTCTGGACTCCGATTATATGCTGCTGGCCGAGAGCAAGGGCATTTCCGGCCCGGCGCTGATCTTCCGCCACGCGCTGCGTAACGCGCTGATCCCCATTATCACCGTGCTGGCCCCGCTGATCGTGGACCTGATGACCGGCTCGCTGGTGGTGGAGAAGATCTTCGCCATTCCCGGTGTGGGCAGCCTGCTGGTGACGGCCATCCAGTCCAACGACTACAATGTGGTCATCAGCCTGAGCTTCATCTACAGTGCCATGTACATTGGCATCATGCTGGTCGTTGACCTGCTGTACGGCATCATCGACCCGCGCATCCGCTTGGCAAAGGGGGACGACTGATATGGCAGAAAAAGCGATTCACCTGGGCGGCGAAGCCACGGCTGATGCCATCGTCAGCGCAGTGGATACCATGTATTCCGAGCACACCTTCAACGAGAAGGACTTTGCGCTCAAGCATAACGACGCAGAGATCGCAATGGACTCGAACTTTGCCGCACAGAGCTTCTGGAAGGATGTGCGGGTGCGCTTCTTCCGCAAAAAGAGCGCGGTGCTCGGCCTGATCCTCGTTGTCTTTATCGTGCTGCTGGCGGCATTTGGCCCCGGCATGAACGAGTATACCTACTCCGGTCAGGAGCTGAGCCAGAAAAACTTTGCGCCCCGCGTGCAGGTGCTGGAGAACTTCGGCATCTTCAACGGTGACGAGAAAATGAGCACCACCACCGGTTCCAAGACAGTGAATGCCTATGTGGAAAAGGGCAAGGAGGATGTCTACTACTGGTTCGGCAGCGACACCTATGGCCGCGATATCTGGACCCGTACCTGGGAGGGTGCCCGCGTGTCCCTGATCATCGCGGTTGCCGCCGCCATCATCGATATGGTCATCGGCATGAGCTACGGCCTGATCTCCGGCTACTTTGGCGGCAAGGTGGATATGATGATGCAGCGTTTCCTGGAAGTTGCCAACGGCATCCCCCGTCTGGTGATCGTCACGCTGCTTCTGCTGGTGCTCAAGCCCGGCATGATCACCATTATCTTTGCCCTGATGCTCACCGAGTGGGTGGGCATGAGCCGCATTGCCCGCGCTGAGATGCTCAAGCTGAAGGATCAGGAGTTCGTGCTGGCCTCCCGCACGCTGGGCGCAGGCAGCTTCTTCATCATCTTCAAGGAAGTGCTGCCCAACATCATCGGACCCATCATCACGCAGGTCATGTTCAGCATCCCCACCGCAATTTTCACCGAGGCATTCCTGTCCTTTGTGGGTCTGGGCATCCCGGTGCCGCAGTGCTCGCTGGGTTCTCTGATCAGCGAGCTGTACAACAGCTTCACCACCCATCCTTATCAGATCATCCCGCCGATGGTGGTCATGAGCCTGCTGATGATGAGCTTCAACCTCGTGGCCGACGGCCTGCGCGAGGCTCTGGACCCCAAGATGAAGAGTATGTAAGGAGGAACACCCCATGCCTGAAAACAAAAAAGAACAGGTCTTGTCGGTGCGAGACCTTGATATCACCTTTAAGACCACCGCAGGCCCGGTGCACGCCATCCGCGGCGTGAACATCGACCTGTACAAGGGCGAAACGGTGGCGCTGGTGGGCGAATCCGGCTCCGGCAAGTCCGTTACCATGAAGGCCGCCATGGGCATTCTGGCACAGAACGCCATTGTGAACAGCGGCTCCATCCAGTTCAGCTACCATCACGCCGACGGCAGCCCCGAGACGGTGGACCTGCTGCAGAAGGACAAAAAGTGGATCCGCCGCCACATCAACGGCAAGCGCATCGCCATGGTGTTTCAGGACCCCATGACCAGCCTTGACCCCACCATGCCCATCGGCAAGCAGATCATGGAGGGCATGCTGTGGCACTACAAGATGCCCAAGGATGCCGCCTACAAAAAGGCTGTGCAGCTGCTGGAAGAGGTGGGCATCACCGATGCCGAAAAGCGCATGAAGAGCTACCCGCACCAGCTGTCCGGCGGTATGCGCCAGCGCGTGGTCATTGCCATTGCACTGGCCTGCGACCCCGACCTGCTGATCTGTGACGAGCCCACCACGGCACTGGATGTGACCATTCAGGCCAAGATCCTGGAGCTGATCCGCAGCATCCAGCGTGAGCGCGGCATCTCTGTCATTTACATCACCCACGATCTGGGCGTTGTGGCAAAGGTGGCCGATTATGTGGACGTGATGTACGCAGGCAAGATCGTGGAGACCGGCACCATCGATGAGATCTTCTACGAGCCGCGCCACCCCTACACATGGGGCCTGCTTTCCGCCATGCCCGATCTGGACACCGCAGACGACCGTCTGTACACCATTCCGGGTTCGCCGCCGAACCTGCTGCATGAGAAGCAGGGCGATGCCTTTGCGCCGCGCAACCATTTTGCCCTGAACATCGACGACGAAGTGGACCCGCCCATGTTCAAGATCAGCGACACCCACTATGCAGCTACATGGCTGCTGGACCCCCGCGCACCCAAGGTGGACATGCCGCCTGAGCTTGCTCAGCGCATTGCCCGCATGCGTGCCGAGGCAGAAAAGATCAAGGAGGCGGAATAAATGGCAGGACAGAATGCTGCTCCGCTGCTGAAGGTCGAGGGCCTGAAGCAGTATTTCCGCGTGAGCAAGAGCTATACCGTCAAGGCTGTGGACAATGTCAGCTTTGAGATCTATCCCGGCGAGACCTATGGTCTGGTGGGCGAGTCCGGTTCCGGCAAGTCCACCATCGGCCGCAGCGTCATCCGCCTGTATGACCCCACTGCCGGCAAGATCACCTTTGAGGGGCAGGATATCAGCGGCAGGCTGAACCACAGCCAGAACAACACCCTGCGCACCCAGATGCAGATGATCTTTCAGGACCCCATGGCGTCCCTGAACCCCCGCAAAAAGGTGGAGGATATCATCGGCGAGGGTCTGGACATCCACCACATGTACAAGACCCGCGAAGAGCGCCGCGAAAAGGTGGAGAAAATTCTGGCCAAGGTGGGCCTTGCGCCTGAACATGCCGAGCGCTATCCCCACCAGTTCTCCGGCGGCCAGCGCCAGCGCGTGGGCATTGCCCGCGCCCTCATCATGAACCCCAAGCTCATCATCGCAGATGAGTGTATTTCGGCGCTGGACGTGTCCATTCAGGCACAGGTGGTCAACCTGATGAAGGATATCCAGCAGGAGACCGGCACGGCCTACCTGTTCATTGCGCATGACCTTTCCATGGTCAAGTACATTTCGGACCGCATCGGCGTGCTGCATCTGGGCCACCTGCTGGAGACGGGTACCACCGAAGAAATCTTCGAGAACCCCATCCATCCCTACACCCGCAGCCTGCTGTCGGCCATCCCGCTGCCGAATCCGGTGGTGGAAAAACGCCGTGTGGCTGAGACCTACGACTACGCATCTTCCGGCATCGACTACAATAAGGGCACCGATCACCTTGTGAGCGGCAGCCATTATGTCAAGTGCACCGACGAAGAGTTTGCAAAGTGGTGCAGATAAGAACAAAATGAGAAAGGCATCTGCAGCACTGTTTCGTTGACCGAAACCGCTGCAGATGCCTTTTGTTTGTCATGAACGGCATCCGACACTTTTTGACATTCCTATGCGCTGGAAGCCGCGACCAAGCGGTTATGAGAACGTCGCTAATTTTGAAATCCCATTTTTCTTGCGGGATCTTGTGACTATCTCATAATTCCGAGGAAGTGAATGGGTTTCATCTCTAGGTGCCCACCGATTCATCTTGTTTGGCGTTTTGCATCCACCGCACCAGCGCTTCGGCGTCCTGTTTGCCTTTGGCGTACATTTTTTCAAGGCCGGCGCGGTTCTTGGTCAGGGTGGACATTCCCTCGGTGCTGTCCGGGGCGATGATGCAGACAAGGCCCTGTCGCTCCAGCTCCCGCGCCCGCTGGACAGCCGTGTTGTACCGCCATGCCCGGCGGCGCAGCCCCTCGGCTGCAGCGGGGTAATGCGACTGCAGCAGGTGTGCCAGATGCTCGTCCCGGGCATTACTACTCACCAGCCCGATGGGCTTGGTCAGGATGAGAGCCACCCGGTCGCAGCCGTGGGCAAAGGCCCATTCCAGCGGGACGGGGTCGGCCAGGCCGCCATCAAAATAAGGCACGCCGTCGATGACGCAGGGCTGGTCGATGACCGGGATGCAGCAGGACGCCATGAGGATGCGGTAGTCGTCCGGGTGGAGGTCTGCCTTGGTGAAATACTGCGCCTCGCCGTTCTGTGCATTAGCGGCCACCACGCAGAGCTCTGCCGGGCTGCGGGCAAGCGCCGCGTAATCCAGCGGATTCTCGCCGCCTGCATTGCTGAGGGTGCCGTAGACATAGCCCAGATCGAGATAGGAATGCTTGCGGATGAGGTTGTGCACGCTCATGTACTCCCTGCGGAAGGAGTATTCATCGTAAAAGGGCTTGTTCCGCCCATGCTGGCCTGCCAGATAGGACGTCATATTGGCGCTGCCCGCCGAAACGCCGATGCAGAGATCGAAGCGGAGGTCCTCCTCCAGGCAGCGGTCCAGCACGCCAGCGCCGTAAATGCCCCGCAGGCCGCCACCCACATCGATGACACCGTATTTCATGGTCTGTTCCTCCATCGTTTAATTCCATTTCCCTCCCAGTATAACGGGACGGCGGGAAATACTCATTGAGCAAACGGCGGGATCTGATGCAATTTGCGGCAGAAAGCAGGATCTGCCGCAATGGGGGCAAACAAAAACGGCCAGCGTATCATGTGCTCTGTGATATGTACCCCTAATCGAGAAAATCCATCCGCATATATTCTGGCACACCTTCGTGAGCATCCTGCTGTCCAATCCCAATATCGGTGTGGCAACGGTGGCCGCAGAAGCCGGACACGCACAGCCCAGTACGACCCTTGCAATTTACACGCAGGTTTATGACACGCGGCGCAAAGAGATTCGCAAACAGATGAGCAAAGAATTGTACAAGTAAAGCGCCTATTCATGCAAAAAGAAAAGCACGAGAGCAAAATCTCGTGCTTTTTTGTTATGGGCCAGCCAGGACTTGAACCCGGGACCAAGCGGTTATGAGCCGCCAGCTCTGACCAACTGAGCTACTAGCCCGCATATTCTGCGCTGCGGCATATACCAGTATACCAAATTCAGCGCAAAATGAAAAGCGTTTTGCCGCAAAAGTTTATTTTGTGCGGTGGGCTGCCAGCTTTTGCTGCATGAATTTGTCCAGCATTTCCTGCGGGAACAGCGGTTCCTTGTAGCCAAAGGCCTCGCGGATGAAGATCAGGGTCACAACAGTCTGACGGCCCGGGTCCAGCCGCAGGGAGTACAGGGTGTCCAGCGGCTGCTGGGTGGGCTGGTGCAATGTCAGGTGCAAAAGGAACCCGCCGTCCTTTTCCCGGCGGCACTCATACAAAAACTCGTCCGTGTCCGGATGCTCGTCCAGACGGTCAAAGCATTCGTCAAGGGGCAGGTCAGTGCGGAACTCCGACAGACCGGAGGGCCCATACTGGCTGCGGCGGCCGTTCTCGCGCCGGGAGAGCAGAAAAACGATCACGCCCAGCACGGCGGCAAGCAGGACGATGGAAACAGCAGTGTTCATGAAGATCCTCCCAAAGAGTTTTTCTTATTGTAACACAACCCGCATCCATTTGTGCTATAATATTTTTAATTCTTTGAAAATTTTGTCAGGAGCCTGCACTCTGCTGCGGGCGGGAGGAACGCAATGAAGCTCAAATTCACACGCAAGACCTGGTACTTTTTCCTGCTGGCGGCAGCGGCAGTGTCCATGCTGGGCGGCTTTGCCGTGCTGAGCGGTATGGATTTTTCGGGGCTGGAACTGATCGTGTTCTGCATCACCGGTATCGCAGTACTGTTTCTGGCGGCGCAGAAGGGAGCACCGGCCAAGGATAAGCGCAATTACACGCTGGTGTTCGTGCTGCTGATGCTCAGCAAGCTGGCGGCAGGCGGCTGGGCGGGCGACCTGTGCTCGGCGCTGGTGTGGCCCGGCCTCCTTGCCATTGAGTACAGCCACGGAAAGCCCATCCAGCGCCCGCTGCAGCTGGTATGCATTTCGGAGGCGCTGCGGCTTTTGTTCTGGCTGCTGACCCGCTATGCGGGCATGAGCGGCCTTGCCTTCTGGACGAACATCATGTTCGTGCTGCTGGCCTGTGCCCGGGGCTGGGCGGCGCTGACCCTGTATAAGACTCAGGAGGAGACCCTGTGACCCAGCGGCGCAGGTCGAAAAAAACGGAAGTGGAGCCGCGCCGCTTTGGCCGACGCAGCTTTTTGCTGGGGGCCGGTGCCGCCGCCTGCGTGGGCGCGGGGCTGTGGCTGCGCCGCAAAGAGCTTTCCGGACGGGATAAAACAGGGAAACAACAACAAAACGTTGACAACCCGGCCCTGCCTGCAGGCGAGTGGCGGGCTGTGTGGATCAGCTATCTGGAATGGGCGCTGCTGGATTTTTCCACGGCAGACACCTTCCGCGCCGGGTGCGCACAGATGCTGGACGATTGTGCGGGTCTTGGGCTGAACACGGTGCTGGCGCAGGTGCGGCCCTTCGGGGACGCGCTGTACCGCAGCAGCCTGTTCCCATGGAGCCACCTGTGCACCGGGGTGCAGGGGGCAGACCCCGGCTTTGACCCGCTGGACATCCTCCTGCAGGAGGCCCACGGGCGGGGACTCTCGGTGGAAGCGTGGCTGAACCCCTACCGGCTGCGGTCCTCTGCCGCCATGCCGCCCAGCCTTGCGGAGAATAACCTTGCCAACACCCATCCGGAGTGGGTGTGTGCGGTGGGCGATGGGCTGTACCTGAACCCGGCAGAGCCTGCCGCTGCGGATTATGTGGTGCAGGGCGTGGCAGAGCTTTTGCAGAACTATGCGGTGGATGGCATCCACTTTGACGATTACTTTTACCCCACCACCGAGGAAAGCATCGACGCGGTGCAGTTTGCGGCCAGCGGTGCGGTGGACCTTGCCGCGTGGCGGCAGCAGAATGTGACCGCACTGGTAAAGGCGGTGCACGACACGGTAAAAGCCGCAGACCCGACTTTGCGGTTCGGCATCAGTCCGCAGGGGAATCCGGACAACGATCTCAACAGCCAGTACAGCGCTGTGACCGCGTGGCTGGCCGCAGGCGGCGAAGAGCAGGTGGTAGACTACCTCTGTCCGCAGGTCTACTGGGGCTATGGCTACACGCTGCAGAGCGGCAGCACCCGCTTTGCCTTTGAGAACATCGTACCCGCGTGGCTGGCGTACCCGCGTGCAGAGGGCGTGGCGCTCTATTTTGGCTTGGGCGCGTACCGCATCGGCGTAGGTGACGGCGGCGCGAACCCGGACAGCGTGAGCGGCTGGAGCACCGGCGATGCGCTGGCCCGGCAGGTGCAGGACCTGCGCGGTCAGAACGCGGGCGGCTGGGCGCTGTACCGGTATGGCAGTCTGTTTGGTGCGGGCGCACCGGAGCAGGCTGCTGCCGAATGCGCTGCGCTGCGGGCGCTGACCGGCAAAGAAGGGTAAAATCGGGCGGCAAACCGCACAAAACAAAGCCGTCTGTCTTGTGCAGTGCGGCGAAATGCGGTATACTATAATTGTATCTGCCCGAAAAATGGGCAGAAGGATGAATAGCAAAGAGAAGCGCGTTGCTTCGTGAGGAAACGTATGAAGATGAAAAAAAGGATCATTGCGCTGCTGCTGGCGGTCCTGCTGGCAGTGGGGCTGACCAGCTGCAAGGATGTCCTGAAGGGCATCGTGCACAAGGTGACGGGCACCTCGGACGAGGTGCAGGAGGAGGACACCACCCGCTGGGCAGATGCGACCGCCGACCCGCTGATCATTCAGGGGATCGCAGACTCCTCTGCCAAGTTTGCCACGGCCACGGCAGACGGCTGCCTGTACGCCGTGTTCAACGGCATCTGGAGCCGCAGCACCGGCTATTTCACTGCGCCCACCGGCAGCCTGAATATCATGGCCTGCGGCACCGCCGAGGGTACCCAGAAATTCAAGGTGGCACTGTGGAAAAAAGTGGATGGCGGCGCAGAGTATGTGCCGGACAGCACCTATTATATCCATACCGACGGCACCAACTACCGCTGCACCGTTTCCGGGCTGGACCCGGCGGCACAGTACCGTGTGACCATCTCCTATGATTCCAGCCGCTACTACCTGTACGGCCTGCTGAAGGTGGAGGGCGTCGGCTGATGAATACACAGACTAAAAACTCTCTGCTCCTGCTGCTGTGCTCCCTTATCTGGGGCACGGCCTTTGTAGCCCAGAGCGCAGGCTCCGGGATGGGCGCCTACAGTTTTCTGGCGGGGCGCAGCTGGCTGGCTGTGCTGGTGCTGATCCCCACGGTGCTGGTATTTGACGCCATCCGCCGCAAAAACGGCACGGATGCAAAGCCAAAGACCGCCGCCGAAAAGAAAAAGCTGCTGGCGGCAGGCTTTGTGTGCGGCACCCTTCTGTTTGCTGCATCCGCTGCACAGCAGATTGGCATTACCATCAATCCGTCCACGGCAAAGGCTGGCTTCCTGACCGCCATGTATGTGGTGCTGGTGCCGGTGTTCGGCCTGTTTCTGGGCCGGAAGGGCAGTGCGCAGCTGTGGATCAGCATGGTGGTGGCCGTGCTGGGCCTGTATCTGCTGTGCATGAAAAACGGCTTTGGCAGCATCGAATCCAGCGACTGGCTCCTGCTGAGCTGTGCAGTGCTGTTCAGCTTTCAGATCATTGCGGTGGACCACTTTTCCCCGCAGGTGGACGGCGTGCGGCTGAGCCTTGCCGAATTTCTGGTGGTGTCGGTGGAAAGCACCGCTGCGGCTCTGCTGTTCGAGACACCTTCCGCGGCGCAGTTCGCGGAGAATGCGCTGCCGATCCTCTACTGCGGCATCATGTCCAGCGGCGTGGCCTACACCCTGCAGATCCTGGGTCAGCGGGACCTGAACCCCGCCATTGCCAGCCTGATCATGTGTCTGGAAAGCGTGTTCAGTGCGCTGGGCGGCTGGATGCTGCTGCACCAGAACCTTTCTGCCCGGGAAGTCTTTGGCTGCGTGCTGATCTTTGCTGCCGTGGTGCTGGCCCAGCTGCCGCTGGAAATGCTGCACCGGGTCAAAAAGGCGTCCTGACCCATGGCAGAAAAACAGCCGGGGCCGCAGCTGCGCACGGCAGGCGGCATCCGGTACGAGCTGACCCGCAAAAAGGTGAAGAACCTGAACATCCGTGTGCGGGAGGACGGCACCGTGGCGGTGAGCGTGCCGCTGCGCACGAGCGCGGAAGCGGCAGACCGCTTTGTGGCCGAGCGTGCCCAATGGGTGCAGGAGGCCCGGGAACGTGCCCGGCGGCGTGCCGCCCGGGACGCACAGCCCCTGCCGGACAGGGAGACCGCGCTGGCGTACTTTACGGCTATGAGCGATAAGGTCTACCCGGCCTTTGCCGAAGTGCTGGGCGGGCACAAGCCCGTCATCAAGGTGCGCAGCATGACCAGCCGGTGGGGCGTGTGCTTTATGGCAAAGCGGCAGATCACCTTTGCTTTGCAGCTGTATCATATGCCCCCGGCGGCGCAGATCTATGTGGTAGTGCATGAGTACTGCCACTTTTTGCAGCCCAACCACAGCCCGGCCTTCTGGGCCGAGGTGGCAAAGCTGCTGCCGGACTGGAAAGCCCGGCGGGCGCTTTTAAAGTGACAAAATAGTGGGAAAGCAGATGCGGGCGGTCACAGACCGGCCCGCATCCGAATTGTAAAACAGGAGGGGAGTACCCTTGGAAAACGAAAAAAAGTCCGGCGATAAATATTCAAAGCTTGCCGGCAACACATTGATCTTTGCCATTTCCAGCTTTTCGTCAAAGCTGCTCACCCTGATCGTTCAGCCGTTCCTGACCTATGCAATGGCGGAAATTTCCGATCTGGGCCTTTCCAAGATCCTGAGCCAGTACGCGAACCTGCTCATCCCGTTCGTGTCCATGGGCATGTCCAACGCCATCATCCGCTTTGGTCTGGACAAGGGCAACAGCGAAAAACAGGTGTTCACCAACGGCCTGCTGACCATTCTGGGCGGCTTTGGCCTTCTGGTGCTGTGCTGGCCCATTGCGCAGTTTCTGCCCGATATGGCACAGTACGGCCTGCTCATCTACATCTACGTGCTCATGAGCTGCCTGCGCACCCTGTGCACCCAGTTCGTGCGCAGCCGCCAGTGGAACAAGCTGGTGGCCGTGGACGGCGTGCTGTGCACCGTGGCCACCATGGCTTTCTACGTGCTGTATCTGGTGGGCTTCAAGTGGGGTGCCAACGGCTACCTGCTGGCCATCATCAGCGGCGACCTTGTCAGCGTGCTGTTCCTCTCCGTTACCGGAAAGCTGTGGAACTATGTGGAGCTGAAGGGCGTCAACAAAAACCTCTGGAAGCAGATGCTGCGCTTCTCGCTGCCCATGATCCCGGCACAGATCAGCTTCTGGATCATCAACGCATCCGACCTGTTCTTTGTGCGCGAAATGTGCAGCGGTCTGGACGGCCACAGCGGCGACGCATGGAGCGGCCTGCTTTCCACCGGCTACTTCCTGCCCACCATCCTGACCACGCTGGGCCTGATCTTCTACGATGCATGGCAGCTTTCCGCTGTGACCGAGGAGGAGGGGCGCGCAAAGTTCTTTACCCAGATCTTCCGCACCTATTCCAGCGTGCTGTTCTGCTGTGCCGCCGGTATCATCTGGCTGTGCCGTCCGGTGATGCACGTGATGAAGGCCAACTACTACTATGCATGGCACTTTGTGCCCTTTCTTGTCATGGCGTCCACCTGCAGCTGCTTCAACCAGTTCATGAACAGCGTGTACGTGGTGAATAAAAAATCCACCCGCAGCATGATCACCATGATGGCGGGCGCTGTGAGCAACTGCATCATGAACTACTTCTTCATCAAGTGGTGGGGCCCGGTGGGTGCGACCTATGCCTCCTTCCTTGGCCTTGCGCTGGTGTTCACCCTGCGTGCCATCGATGCCCACAGGATGATCGGGATGCAGGTGCATCCGGGCCGCGTGCTGGTAAATGCGGCCGCACTGGTGGCAGAAGCCTTTGTGCTGCTGGCTGAGACGCCGCTCTACGGCCTGTGGACCGGCCTGATCACGGCGGCTGTTATTCTGTACAACTTTGCAGGCGTGTGGGCCATGGCCCGCATCCTGCTGCCCCGCCTGCTGGGCCGCCGCGGCAAGGCGCTGGTGTCGGCTGTGGATGGCTGGCTGAAACGGTAAAATGTGCAAACGAAAGGCCCCGGGACGCAATGTCCCGGGGCCTTTCGCCTTTTATAAATGTGCGATACGGATGAAGCGGATAGCGGTATCACAAGGAGCCGAAGGCTCAGTGTCTGCTATTCTTGCCCAGCAGGCTTGCCCATGCACCGGCGAGCGTCAGTGCAAAGCCGCTGAGAGCCATTGCCAGCGCAGCAAACAGGCTGGTGCCGGTCTGCGGCAGGGCGTGAGCGTCCTGCACAGCGGGGTTAGTGGAGCTCGCGGGCAGAACAGGGGAGTCCGGCGTATCGGCCCGTGCGTCCTGTACAGGAGGCAGCTGCGGGTCTTCCGGGGTGATGGAGGTATCCGGGCCGGGCTTCGGTTCCGGCTTCGGGTTGGGGTTCGGGGTGGGAGTGTCGGGACCATCCGGGTCGGGTTTCGGCTCCGGCGGCGCGTCATGGGCGGCCTTGAGGGCAAGAGCATTGCTGCCGATGGTGATGATATAGCAGCCGTCTTCGCCCTTTTCGATCTCGTAGTCCGTGCCTTCCAGCAGGGCGTCCAGATTGGTGACGAACTTCTTTTGGCTGTCCGCATCCCAGCGGGCATCCTTGCCGTCAAGGTACCAGCCATCAATGGGGTGGCCGCAGTCGTCCAGGATCCAGTCATCGCCGACCGGGCGCAGGATCAGGGTCGTGTTGGTTTTTTCCTTCAGGTAGATGTCGTCACCGGCAGTGCCTGCGTGGTTATTGTACAGGGCACCGGCAATGAGCTCGATGGTGGACTTTACGCCACCATAAATGCCGCCGCCTTCCAATTCGGCCTTGTTGCAGGACACCAGCGTTCCGCTGCCAAGCACCAGTTTGCCTTTGGAATCCCACAGGAAAATACCGCCGCCGCGTTTAGCAGCCGTGTTGCCCTGAATCTTCACATCGTTCAGGGTGACCGTCTTGCCATAGATGGCGTGGTAAATACCGCCGCCGTTCCGGGCATTGTTCGTGGAGACCGAGCCGCCGTTCATGGTCAGGTCGGCACTTGCAAAGTAGATGCCACCACCGTAGACGCCGCCATCGTTGTTTTCGATGATGTCGCCGTCCAGCGTGACATGCTGATTTCGGTTGGCAAAGGCCAGACCGCCGCCGTTGCTGACTGCGGTGTTGTTGGTGATGGTGTTGCCTTTCAGCGCAATGGTATTGCTGCCGATGTTGTTGGTATCACCGTAGGTGTACATACCGCCGCCGACACCGGAGACCTTGTTGTTGTCAATGGTGTTGCGGGTAAGTTCGGCGTTGGTGGAATCCAGATACAGGCCGCCGCCAGTCTGACTGCTGTTGTTGTTGATGGTATTGTCTCTGGCGGTCAGCGTGCTTGTGGTCAGGTAGAAGCCGCCGCCTTGAGTTTTAGCGGTGTTGTCGCTGATGTCGCTGCCGGTTGCAGTCACAGTGCCGCCCTCAGCATAGATGCCGCCGCCGTTTCCGTTTGTGGCGGTATTGCCGATTACCTTGCCGCCATCGATAGTGACCTTGCCGCCCTTAGTCTTAACGCTCTTAGTATATACGCCGCCGCCATTTTTGGCGGTGTTGCCGCTGATGGTTACACCCTTGCCCAGTTTGAGGGTGCCGATGTTGTAGATGCCGCCGCCATTTTCGGCACCGATGCCCTTCTCATTCACAGAGCCGGAGCCGTTGTTGGTGATGGTGGCGGAGCCAATGGTCAGGTCACAGACCGTTTGTCCTGTATAGATACCGGAACCGGCGTTGTCCTTGATGGTAACTTTAGCGCCCTCTTCAATGGTGCTCTTGATTTTGCCGTTGCCCTGGAAGTAGATACCGGGGTTGTTGGTGTTACTGGTGGCTTTTTTGCCGTTGCTCTCAACATCCAGTGTGCAGGTCTTGTCCACATTGAGCACACGGGTCCAGATGCCGCCATAGCCGTTATTGGTAGCTGTCAGGGTAGAGTCACCGCTCATGTCGATGCGCCATGCCGAAATGCCCCAAGTACCGTTGTTGTCAAACAGGACATCAGACCCATTTTTGATCGTGAAGTAAGAGCCGTTAGAGCCGTTGCCGCGGTTGTTGGTCACGTTCAGGGTACTGTTGTCGTCCACGGTGACCTGGAAATTGCCTGCAATGCCGGAACGGTTGCTGTCCAAATTAACGGTAGAATCCTCAATGTTGAGGTTGTAACCGCTGCCGCCGTCCCATGTCAAAGCGTTCTGCCAATAGTTTTTAATGGTCAGGGTGGAGCCTTCTTTGACGTTCAGCTGGTTCTCGCCGGTAAAGTAGATGGCGTACTGTCCATTAAATGTTTTGTCTGGATGGTTTTTGTCTGGATGGGCGGTTTTATCGTTACGATTGTCCATGATCAGATCCGTATTGTCCAACTCAAGGACGGAGTTGTTATTGGCGCCAATGGTCATCCAGTCCCATTCAGCGGTATACGGTGTGCTGTTGATACCATCCATCTCAACCTGCATATCCTTGAAGGTCAGTTTTGTGCCCCACAGAGCGATGCCCTCCTTTTTAAAGGTGAGCTTGGGCTTGACGGTGGTCTCTTCTACAGTGCCGTCATCGTTTTTTTGGGTGGCCTTTTTGGCACCCTGAATGGTCAGTTTTTTATTCTCTATGAACATTCCAGTGGTCTCGGCATCTTCGACCACTTCAATGATGTCGTTGTCCTGGGCTGCTTCGACGGCTTTATCAAAGCTCGTATACTCGAAGGTAGTGCCGTTCTTGGTAATAGTGGCAACCGTGACTTCCTCCGCAGGAGCAGTGGGAGCAGTGGGTGCAGCCGGAGCTGCTGCCAGCGAGGTAGTCATCAGAGCCGGGGCCTTTGCTACAGGAGCCGCTGCGGCAGGGTTGTTGTTCTCAACGGCAGCATCCTGCTTAGCCTTGTCAGTAGCTTCCTGCTTGGTCTCGTCAGCGGAATCCGGCTTGGTCTCTTCGCTGGTAGAACCCGGCTTGGTCTCTTCGCTGGTAGAACCCGGCTTGGTCTCTTCGCTGGTAGAACCCGGCTTGGTCTCTCCGCTGGTAGAACCCGGCTTGGTCTCTTCGCTGGTAGACCCCGGCTTGGTCTCTTCGCTGGTAGAACCCGGCTTGGTCTCTTCGCTGGTAGACCCCGGCTTGGTCTCTTCGCTGGTAGAACCCGGCTTGGTCTCTTCGCTGGTAGAACCCGGCTTGGTCTCTTCGCTGGTAGACCCCGGCTTGGTCTCTTCGCTGGTAGAACCCGGCTTGGTCTCTTCGCTGGTAGACCCCGGCTTGGTCTCTTCGCTGGTAGACCCCGGTTTGGTCTCTTCGCTGGTAGAACCCGGCTTGGTCTCTTCGCTGGTAGAACCCGGCTTGGTCTCTTCGCTGGTAGAACCCGGCTTGGTCTCTTCGCTGGTAGAACCCGGCTTGGTCTCTTCGCTGGTAGAACCCGGTTTGGTCTCTTCGCTGGTAGACCCCGGCTTGGTCTCTTCGCTGGTAGAACCCGGTTTGGTCTCGTTGGTGGTAGGAGTGTTCTCACCGGGAACCTCAGCCGTAGGGGCAGGAGTTTCCACCGCAGGAGCAGGGCTCTTTGCCTCAGTGCCCGCAGATTCTGCATTTGCTGCCAGAGGGCTTGCCGCAACACAGGCGGTCAAAGCCAGAGACATTGCCGCAAGCTTGAATTTTTTGTTGGTCATGATCACTCTCTCCTTCCAGATCTTCACATGTTATAAAAGGGACATAAACCGTACCGACCCCCATTGGCCGATCCCGGAGTTTATGCTTGTGATTTGGGTATATCACACTTTTGGAAGCCTGTCAACAAGAGGGAGAGCGCTTGAAAAAACGCTGAAAATTAGACGGAATGCCTAAAAGCTACAGGTATAATCCTAACAAATAGCACAAAAAGACAGGAAGATGGTAGAATATGGAAATTTGAGCGGAGCGGTTTGAAACGCTTTTGAAACGGTAATGAAACAGTGCTGAGACGGTACTGTGATGCTGCTGTGACGGCTTGAGATGGTGTTGTTGCAGAACCGCCGGAAGAACAAAATGTGAAAAATTTGTGAAAGACGCAGCGCGCCCGGAAACCGGCGAAAAAAGAAACCGCCGCACAAAATGCTGTGCAGCGGTTTCGGGATGCGGTTCAGGTCAGCTGCCGGTCCAGCCAGTTACCGATGTCCGCAAACACTTCCTGCTTGTTCGTTTCCACCAGCAGCTCGTGCCGGGCACCGGGGTACAGCTTGCATTCAATGTTCTGCACACCGGCGTCTTTCAGGCTCTGGATGGCACGGCGCACGCCCTTGCCCTGTTCGCCCACCGGGTCGGCGTCACCGGCAAGGAAGAGCAGCGGCAGGTCTTTGGGCATCTTTGCAAGGAAGGCCGGGTCGTGCAGGCGCAGGATGCCGCTGAACATGCTGTAGTAGGCGTTCAGCGTGAAGGTAAAGGTGCAGCGCTCGTCCGCCAGATATTTGTCCACCTCGGCGTGGTCGCGGTTGAGCCAGTCGTGGGTGGTGCGGCCCTCCAGCCCCTTATTGTAGCCCAGAAATGAGGTGTGCGCCACAAAATTGCTGCGGTAGTGCCAGCCATGAAAGACCGCCAGCACCCGGCAGAGGGTCTTGGCAAACTGCACCAGCGCTTTGGGCTGGAAGCCGGTGCCCATGATGATGGCTCCATCCAGCTCATGGCCGTATTCGCACAAATACTGCCGGGCATAAAAGGAACCCATGCTGTGGCCCAGCAGGAAATAGGGCACTCCCGGGTAAAGTTCTTTGGTGCGCACCGTCATGGCGTGCAGGTCGGCCAGCACCGCGCGGTTGCCGTCCGGCTCGGCAAAATAGCCGTAATCGTCCCGGGTGCGGATGGAGCCGCCATGACCCAGATGGTCGTGGCCGGTGACCAGAATGCCCCGCCCGGCAAGATATTCTGCCAGCGGCTTATACCGGTCGATGAACTCCACCATGCCGTGGGACAGCTGCAGAATGGCTTTCACCTCGCCGTCCGGCACGCAGCGGAAGGCGTGCAGCGACCGCCCCGGCACGGTGGACGGGACGGTGAAATCGATCATCTGGCTCATGGCAGAGCCTCCTTTTTGCGTTTTTTACAGTGCGCTGATCTTGCGGCGGCAGGCCGGGCAGATGCAGTAGCCTGCAAACTGCACCGAGGCTTCGTCCACCTCGCCGCAGAAGTCGCAGCTGCCGGCGGGACGGTGCTTTTTGAGCACGATGGAATCACCATCCACAAAGATCTCGAGCTTGGTGTCGGTGTCCAGATGCATACTGGTGCGCAGCTCCTTGGGCAGAACGATGCGGCCCAGCGCATCGATGCCGCGGACAATTCCGGTACTTTTCATAGTATTCTGTTCTCCTTTATCCTTTTCCTTTTCCTGTGATAGCCAATCTGTGACACAATAGGAAAATTGTTCCAGTGGCGCTATGCTCAGTATACAAAAAAGAACAGCGTTCGTCAATGATTCCGTGCTATTTCGACAAAAAGAAACTTTTTACGCGGAAAAGTAGAGAAAATAAGGCCGGGCAGACAAAAAGAAACTCCTTCCGTCATCGCTGCGCGATGCCACTGCTCCCCTTTTTGTCACTTGCGTGACATCTTCCCCCGGCCGGGGGAAGTCTTTCTCATGGAGGGAGGCTCTGGCGAGAAGGAGAAGTGTTCCATTCTGCCAAAGGCTCCCTCTTTGAGGGAGCTGGCACGGCGTAAGCCGTGACTGAAGGAGTAAATTTCAAAGAATCAGTTGAATTTGAAGATCTTGCGCAGCTGGCGGTAGACGCCCAGCGTGAGCTTGTCGCCGCCGGGGAACTTCAGGTCGGTCAGACCGCCCAGATTGTAGCGCACGGCGCGGTAAACGCCGGTGCTTACGTGGTCCTTGAGGTACTGCCACAGCCCGGTGCGCTTGGCCTTTGCCTCGTCGCTGCCGTCCAGCAGCAGGAAGATGTCGCTCACGGCCATCATCACGGACAGATAGTGTACCATGTAGGCATGCAGACGTCTCTGATCCTTCAGTTCATCCAGATCCTGACAGTCGATCATATGCTTGGTGACCCGCAGCTGCTGATCCACCCGCTTGACCATGATGCTCTCGTTCACGCTCTGGTCGGCACGGCCGATGAAGTAGCGGTACAGATCCAGATCCATGTAGTACATGCTCTTGACATAGGGCAGGGGCTGGTAGACAAAGATGTTGTCCACATAGAAGGTGTGCTTGGGCAGCACCATGCCGCACTTGCGCAGCACCTCGGTGCGGTACATCACCGAGTGCATCAGGATGTTCTGGTCCGGGCGGAAGTGGCCCACATGGGTCCAGTTGAACAGGCGGTTCTGGGGGAACACATTGGTGTAGCGCACGGTCAGGGTGGTGTTGTCCTCCACATGCTCGTACACGTAGTTGCAGATCATCATGTCCGGCGCGGTGCCGCGGGCCACCAGAGTGGTCAGGCGGGCCAGAACCTTTTTCAGGGCGTCGGTGTCCAGCCAGTCGTCGCTGTCCACTACCTTATAGTACAGGCCGGTGGCGTTGCGGATGCCCTGATTGACGCCCTCACCGTGGCCGCCATTTTCCTGATGGATGGCCTTGACGATGGTGGGATATTTGGCGGCGTACTCGTCGCAGATGGCGGGAGTATCGTCCTTCACGGAACCGTCGTCCACAAGGATGATCTCGGCCTGCTCTCCGGCAGAAAGCAGGGTCTCGATGCAATGGCGCATATATGCCGCCGAGTTGTAGCACGGAACGGCAAAGGTGATGAGTTTCTGCTGCATAAGATGATTGCTCCTTTTTCTATCAACAGTCGGCGCACAAAAAACCGCCGGACATGGAGTTATGTGCTCCTATTATATCATTTTCGCGCCTGAAAAGCTATCATTTGCAAAAAAATTACTTTTGACATTTCGTGCTTTTTGCCGAAAAACAGGCTCTGTGCCCGCGCAAAAGCCCGGCTTTTATGGTATACTGATAGGGCTTTGAGGACACGGCGCAGAGAACTGCCCATCAGATACAACGGAGGAACCCATGGAAAACCCGCACAGCATCCTGAAAAAAGTTTTTGGCTACGACAGCTTCCGCCCCGGGCAGGAGGAGATCGTCAGCCGCCTGCTTGCCGGGCAGGATGTACTGGCGGTGATGCCCACCGGTGCGGGCAAATCCATCTGCTATCAGGTGCCGGCGTTGCTTTTGCCGGGCATCACCATCGTGGTGTCGCCGCTGGTCAGCCTGATGAAGGATCAGGTGGGGGCACTGGTGCAGGCGGGCGTGGCGGCGGCGTTTCTGAACAACAGCCTCACCGACAACCAGAAGGCCCTGATGCTACACCGCGCCCGGGAGGGCTGGTACAAGATCATCTATGTGGCACCGGAGCGGCTGGAAATGCCGGGTTTCCAGCGGTTTGCGCAGGAACGGCCCATCAGTATGGTGACGGTGGACGAGGCCCATTGCATCAGCCAGTGGGGACAGGACTTCCGGCCCAGCTACCTGCGCATCAAGGCCTTTGTGGACAGCCTGCCCAGCCGTCCGGTGGTGGGCGCGTTCACAGCCACGGCTACTGCCCATGTGCGGGACGACATCCGGGAACAGCTGGCCTTGCAGAAACCCTATGAGGTGACCACCAGCTTTGACCGTCCGAACCTCTATTTTGAGACCCGGCGGGCCCTGCCCAGCCAGAAGCCGAAGGAGCTGCTGGATCTTGTGCTGAAAGAGGGCAGCAACGCGGGCATCGTCTACTGCAGCACCACCCGGCAGGTGGATGGGACCGCTCGCCTTCTGCAGAGCAGGGGCATCCGGGCTGCGGCCTACCACGCCAAGCTGGACGCGGATACCAGGCGGCAGAATCAGGACGATTTCCTCTACGACCGGGTGCAGGTCATGGTGGCGACCAATGCCTTCGGTATGGGCATCGACAAGCCCAACGTGCGGTTTGTGATCCACTATAATATGCCCAAGGATCTGGAAAGCTATTATCAGGAGGCAGGCCGTGCAGGCCGCGATGGACAGCCCGCCCGGTGCACGCTGCTCTATTCCGGCACCGATGTGCGCACCATCCGGTTCTTCATCGAGAAGGAGATGGAGGCAGACAACGGCCTGCCCGCCGATGTAAAAGCCGAAGCGGCCCGCAAGGCGGAAGAGCGGCTCAAGTATATGACCTTCTATTCCACCACGCAGGACTGCCTGCGTGGCTTTCTGCTGCACTATTTCGGCGAAGCGGCACCCAAAAAATGTGGCAACTGCTCCTGCTGTCTGGCTGCAGAGCAGGAAGCCCAGCTGCAGGTGGAGTATTCCCGCCGCCGTGCGGCAGACAATGCAAGACGGCTGAGCGAGAAGCCGCGCCGCACAAAGGCGGTGGCAGGCGAGCTGAGCGAGTTCGACCAGAAGCTATTGAACGCCCTCTATGCTCAGCGCAAGCGGCTGGCCGGAAAGCAGAATATCCCGGCCTTTATGGTGTTCAGCGATGCCACCCTGCGGGAAATGGTGGAGAAGAAGCCGCTGAGCACCGATGAACTGCTGAATATCAGCGGTGTGGGCGAGAAGAAAGCCGCCCGCTACGGCAATGCCTTCCTGCGCATCATCGAGGATGCCGTGGGCAGCAGAGAGTAAAACAAAAAAGAAAGCGTCCAGTTTTCCACACGTTCCGTTCAGGAAGTGGAAAACCGGACGCTCTTTTCTGTTGTGTTTATTTTTCCATGGTATGGGTGGCGAATACCTTTTCGTCCTCCCACCACACGGGCTGACCGGCGGTTAGGGTCTTTTTCACATCCAGAAGACGCTGGTTGCTGCTGCCGCGGAACCGCAGGGAGATATCGTGCTTTGCCTGCACGAACTCGCCGTCCACCAGCACATCCAGCAGGCTCAGCAGCTCGTCGGTGGCTTCACACCGGGCAAGACTTGGCTCTTTGCCGGTCAGCTGTTCCCAGGTGTAGCCGGAATAGCACCATACCGTTTTGTTCGGGTACAAGGCCTTGAAGTTGCGCACGAAGGGCAGCAGCTCCCGCTGATTTTCCGGTTCCATGGGTTCGCCGCCCAGCAGCGATAGGCCCGCGATATAGTCCGGCTGGCAGGATGCAAACACTTCGTTGCGGGTGGCTTTATCGAAGGGCTGGCCGTAATGGAAATCCCACGCCACGGCGTTGAAGCACCCCGGGCAGTGGTGGCGGCATCCGGACACGAATACGCTGGTGCGCACCCCCGGGCCGTTGGCAATGTCATAGTATTTGATGGTTGCGTAGTTCATAATATGATTCCTGTACTTTACAAAGAAATGGAAGCCTGCCGCTGTGGCCCTTCCGGTGAAAATACGTTTGGAGCGGCCCGCAGGCCGCTCCAAACGTGAAATAGAAAAAATTTTCCGCTGTTATGCCCAGAGCGAAGCGGAGGGCATTTGAATCGTAATTACAGATGCAGCACGCGGTCCTTGATCTCCTGCGTGCGGCCCTGATTCCAGAACTGGGTGCCGATATAGCCACAGGTGCGGCGGGCAACGTTCAGCTTGTTCTGGTCGCGGTTGCCGCACTTGGGGCACTCCCACACCAGCTTGCCGTCATCCTCCACGATCTTGATCTCGCCGTCATAGCCGCACACCTGACAGTAATCCGACTTAGTGTTCAACTCCGCATACATGATGTTGTCGTAGATGAACTGCAGCACGCTCATGACGGCTTCCAGATTGTCCTGCATGTTGGGCACTTCCACATAGCTGATGGCACCGCCCGGGGACAGGCGCTGGAAGTCGGATTCAAACTTCAGCTTGGTGAAGGCATCGATCTGTTCCGACACATGCACATGGTAGCTGTTGGTGATATAGTTCTTGTCGGTAATGCCAGGCACGATGCCAAAGCGCTTCTGCAGGCACTTGGCGAACTTGTAGGTGGTGGATTCCAGCGGGGTGCCATAGAGGGAGTAGTCGATGTTCTCGGCCTTTTTCCAGGCGTTGCACTTGTCGTTCATGTGCTGCATCACGCTCAGAGCAAAGGGCTTTGCACCGGCATCGGTGTGGCTCTTGCCGGTCATATACTTCACGCACTCATACAGACCGGCATAGCCCAGACTGATGGTGGAGTAGCCGCCGAACAGCAGCTTGTCGATCTTTTCGCCCTTCTTCAGTCGGGCCAGTGCGCCGTACTGCCACAGGATGGGTGCGGCATCGCTGGGGGTGCCCAGCAGCCGCTTGTGCCGTGCCTGCAGTGCGCGGTGGCACAGGGCCAGACGCTCGTCGAAGATCTTCCAGAACTTCTCAAAGTTGCCCTTGGAGGAGAGTGCCACATCCACCAGATTGATGGTGACAACGCCCTGATTGAACCGACCGTAGTATTTGGGCTTGCCGGTCTCGGGGTCCACATAGGGGGTCAGGAAGCTGCGGCAACCCATGCAGGTGTAGCAGTGGCCTTCGCCGTTTTTGTCCACCTTGAGCTCCAGCATCTTCTTCTCGGAGATATAGTCGGGCACCATGCGCTTTGCAGTGCACTTTGCGGCCAGCTCGGTCAGATAATAGTAGGGAGTGCCGGGGCGGATGTTGTCCTCTTCCAGCACATAGATCAGCTTGGGGAAGGCGGGGGTGATCCACACACCGGCCTCGTTCTTCACGCCCTGATAGCGCTGGCGGATGGTCTCCTCAATGATGATGGCAAGGTCTGCCTTCTCCTGCGGATTGCGCGCCTCGCCCAGATACATGAACACGGTGATAAAGGGGGCCTGACCATTGGTGGTCATCAGCGTGACCACCTGATACTGGATGGTCTGCACACCGCGGTTGATCTCGCTGCGCAGGCGGCGCTCTACGATCTCCTTCTTGCGCTCGGCAGAAACGTCCAGACCGGCCATTTCCACTTCTACCTCAGCGGCGATCTTCTTGCGGGAGACATCCACAAAGGGGGCGAGGTGGGTCAGGCTGATGCTCTGACCGCCGTACTGGTTGGATGCCACCTGTGCAATGATCTGGGTGGCGATGTTGCAGGCGGTGGAGAAGCTGTGAGGCTTTTCAATATAGGTGCCGGAAATGACGGTGCCGTTCTGCAGCATGTCCTCCAGATTCACCAGATCGCAGTTGTGCATGTGCTGGGCAAAGTAGTCGGAATCGTGGAAGTGGATCAGACCCTCCTGATGGGCCTTGACGATCTCCGGGTCCAGCAGCAGACGGGCGGTCAGATCTTTGGAGATCTCACCGGCCATATAGTCGCGCTGTACGCTGTTCACGGTGGGGTTCTTGTTGGCGTTCTCCTGCTTGACCTCTTCGTTCTGGCACTCGATCAGGCTCAGGATGCGCTCATCGGTGGTGTTGGTCTGGCGCTTCAGGCTCTGCACATAGCGGTAGGTGATGTAGTGCCGGGCCACATCATGTGCCTTGATGTCCATGAGCTGGTTCTCCACCATATCCTGCACTTCTTCCACGCTGACGGCGCGGTTCAGCGCCTGACACTGGTCGGTAACAGCAGCGGCGATCTGGGTGATCTGGTCCTTTGTCAGACGGCTCTGGCCGCTCACAGAATCGCTGGCCTTAGTAACAGCGGTGATGATCTTGGTGATATCAAAGGGGACCTCTGCACCGTTGCGTTTGATGATCTTCATCGGCTCTCCTCCTTAACAAATAAAGCACAGTGTGAACGGGTATCTCTTACAATAAGAGATACCCGTTTTGCGCACACGATATCCAACAAACTGAATGTAGCTCTATTCTATCACTATCTAGTGGCAAGTCAAGAAAAATACCACTACATTTTGCGTTTTGGAGTTTTAGCCAAAATTCATGGATAATTTTCAGGATAAAATCTGAGCCAAGACCTCTTGACAACGCACACCCGTTTCCGAGGTGTAATATCGCAAAATATTATACGGCGAAAGCTTTATAATACATTATATAAGCAAAGAGAAAAGGCATTTGTGCCAAGCTGCACCAAAGCAGCTGCGGCGCATATACCTCACGGTCAGATGCCGTTTTCGGTCGTGCGCAAAAAAGAATGGAAAAAATCTGTCAAAAAGTGTTGACAAGAAGGCGGGGGTATGGTATTATACTTGAGCGCCAAGCGCTGAGGCAAAAGAATGACTTCCGAAGCCACAGCAGGAAGCCTTTGAAAAGAACCAATAGACGTCAAGAAGGACTGGTTTGTTCCGAGAAACTTCAAGACATCCAAGTTCAGAAAGTTCAAAAGCTTCTAAAAAATAAGGCTTGACAAAAAACCACTTCGGTGGTAAAATAAACAGGTCGTCAGCCGAAAGGCTGAGGCGCTACAGGACCTTGAAAATTGAACAATATCGAAAAACTTGTAAGGAACCTTTAAGTGTTTGGAAAAACACTAAAAACAATTCCAAAAGTAATTCACACAGGACGCAAGCGATTGCGTGCTGAGCGAACAAGATTTAACACTTTTAAGTGATAAATATCATTTATAAAGAGTTTGATCCTGGCTCAGGACGAACGCTGGCGGCGCGCCTAACACATGCAAGTCGAACGAGCGAGAGAGAGCTTGCTTTCTCGAGCGAGTGGCGAACGGGTGAGTAACGCGTGAGGAACCTGCCTCAAAGAGGGGGACAACAGTTGGAAACGACTGCTAATACCGCATAAGCCCACGGGTCGGCATCGACCAGGGGGAAAAGGAGCAATCCGCTTTGAGATGGCCTCGCGTCCGATTAGCTAGTTGGTGAGGTAACGGCCCACCAAGGCAACGATCGGTAGCCGGACTGAGAGGTTGAACGGCCACATTGGGACTGAGACACGGCCCAGACTCCTACGGGAGGCAGCAGTGGGGAATATTGCACAATGGGGGAAACCCTGATGCAGCGACGCCGCGTGGAGGAAGAAGGTCTTCGGATTGTAAACTCCTGTTGTTGGGGAAGATAATGACGGTACCCAACAAGGAAGTGACGGCTAACTACGTGCCAGCAGCCGCGGTAAAACGTAGGTCACAAGCGTTGTCCGGAATTACTGGGTGTAAAGGGAGCGCAGGCGGGAAGACAAGTTGGAAGTGAAATCTATGGGCTCAACCCATAAACTGCTTTCAAAACTGTTTTTCTTGAGTAGTGCAGAGGTAGGCGGAATTCCCGGTGTAGCGGTGGAATGCGTAGATATCGGGAGGAACACCAGTGGCGAAGGCGGCCTACTGGGCACCAACTGACGCTGAGGCTCGAAAGTGTGGGTAGCAAACAGGATTAGATACCCTGGTAGTCCACACCGTAAACGATGATTACTAGGTGTTGGAGGATTGACCCCTTCAGTGCCGCAGTTAACACAATAAGTAATCCACCTGGGGAGTACGACCGCAAGGTTGAAACTCAAAGGAATTGACGGGGGCCCGCACAAGCAGTGGAGTATGTGGTTTAATTCGACGCAACGCGAAGAACCTTACCAAGTCTTGACATCCCTTGACAGACATAGAAATATGTATTCTCTTCGGAGCAAGGAGACAGGTGGTGCATGGTTGTCGTCAGCTCGTGTCGTGAGATGTTGGGTTAAGTCCCGCAACGAGCGCAACCCTTATGGTCAGTTACTACGCAAGAGGACTCTGGCCAGACTGCCGTTGACAAAACGGAGGAAGGTGGGGATGACGTCAAATCATCATGCCCTTTATGACTTGGGCTACACACGTACTACAATGGCGTTAAACAAAGAGAAGCAAGACCGCGAGGTGGAGCAAAACTCAGAAACAACGTCCCAGTTCGGACTGCAGGCTGCAACTCGCCTGCACGAAGTCGGAATTGCTAGTAATCGTGGATCAGCATGCCACGGTGAATACGTTCCCGGGCCTTGTACACACCGCCCGTCACACCATGAGAGCCGGGGGGACCCGAAGTCGGTAGTCTAACCGCAAGGAGGACGCCGCCGAAGGTAAAACTGGTGATTGGGGTGAAGTCGTAACAAGGTAGCCGTAGGAGAACCTGCGGCTGGATCACCTCCTTTCTAAGGAGTCAGGCAAGGACAGGACATCAAAAGATGGACAGTCCTTGGACAGGTAACAAACAGGCAGAGTAGATATTGTTCGATTTTGAGGGCCCTGAAGAGCGAAAGCTTGGAAGAACCTTCAAAGACGTACCTTGAAAACTGAATAATAACTGCGAAACAAAGATTATAGTAAGTTCTTTTTTAAGAAATATTACAATTTCAAAAGGAAGGGTAACAATAATCTTCGTTGGCAAGAGAGAATCAAGAGGATACCAAATGTTCCAAGAGAACGTTTGAAAGGTCAAGCGAACAAGGGCGCAGGGCGAATGCCTTGGCACTGGGAGCCGATGAAAGACGTGATAAGCTGCGATAAGCTTCGGGGAGCTGCAAATAAGCATTGATCCGGAGATCTCTGAATGAGGAAACTCACCTGGGTTCATACTCAGGTACGTTATACTGAACTTCAAAATAGGTATATCGAGGGAACCGCCTGAACTGAAACATCTAAGTAGGGCGAGGAAGAGACATCAAACGAGATTCCGTAAGTAGTGGCGAGCGAACGCGGAAGAGGGCAAACCGAGAGTAGAAATACTTTCGGGGTACGGACTGCTTTTAGGACTTAATCTGTTAACCGAACGGCATGGGAAGGCCGGTCAGAGAGTGTGAGAACCACGTAGGTGAAAACGGAGAGAGCTGCGCAGGATCCAGAGTACGGCCAGACACGTGAAACCTGGTCGGAATACGGGGGGACCACCCTCCAACCCTAAATACTACCCAGTGACCGATAGCGTATAGTACTGTGAAGGAAAGGTGAAAAGCACCCCGGGAGGGGAGTGAAAAAGAACCTGAAACCCTGTGCCTACAAGCACCTAGAGCACGTCAATGTGTGATAGGGTACTTTTTGTAGAACGGTCCGGCGAGCGATTGTATGCAGCAAGGTTAAGGACTTAAGGTCTGGAGCCGAAGCGAAAGCGAGTTTGAAAAGGGCGTTAAGTTGCATATAATGGGCCCGAAACCGGGTGACCTACCCATGGTCAGGTTGAAGTGGAAGTAAAATTCCATGGAGGACCGAACCGACCTCCGTTGAAAAGGCGGCGGATGAACTGTGGGTAGCGGAGAAATTCCAATCGAACCCGGAGATAGCTGGTTCTCCCCGAAATAGTTTTAGGACTAGCCTCAAGTTAGATACCTGGAGGTAAAGCACTGAATAGCCTAGCGGCCGAGAGGTTAGCGAAGCTTATCAAACTCAGAATGCCAGAGTATTGATGCTTGGGAGTCAGACAGTGTCAGATAAATGTCATTGTCAAAAGGGAAACAGCCCAGATCTACAGCTAAGGTCCCAAAGTCAGGTTAAGTGGAAAACGATGTGAAGATACGCAGACAACCAGGATGTTGGCTCAGAAGCAGCCACTCATTCAAAGAGTGCGTAATAGCTCACTGGTCGAGCGTCTTTGCGCGGAGAATTTAACGGGGCTAAACCTGACACCGAAGCTTAGGCAATACAGCAATGTATTGGGTAGGGGAGCGTTGTATACGCGGTGAAACAGTAGCGCAAGCGGCTGTGGAGTGTATAGAAGTGAGAATGCCGGAATGAGTAGCGCGAATGCAGTGAGAATCTGCATGGCCGAAAGCCTCAGGTTTCTGGAGGAAGGTTCGTCCGCTCCAGGTCAGTCGGGAGCTAAGGTGAGGCCTAACGGCGTAGCCGATGCATAGACGGTAGAGATTCCGTCACCACCAAAAGAGTTAAACACAGGGACACATATGAAGTCTCGGAGCCGGGTGTTGGTTCCGGTAGCGATCGAGGGAAGTTAGTACCGAAGTCTGAGATGGAAGATGGCGAGAAAAGCTGTGTGGATTTCTGCGGTGCCCGTACCGCAAACCGACACAGGTAGGTAGGAAGAAGATTCTAAGGCCAACGGGAGAAGGGTTGTTAAGGAACTCGGCAAATTGACCCCGTAACTTCGGGAGAAGGGGTGCTGCAGCAATGCAGCCGCAGAGAATCGGCCCAAGCAACTGTTTACCAAAAACACAGGTTTGTGCTAAATCGAAAGATGACGTATACGAGCTGACGCCTGCCCGGTGCTGGAAGGTTAAGAGGAGATGTGCAAGCATTGAATCGAAGCCCCAGTGAACGGCGGCCGTAACTATAACGGTCCTAAGGTAGCGAAATTCCTTGTCAGGTAAGTTCTGACCCGCATGAAAGGCGTAATGATTTGGGCACTGTCTCAACAGCCCGCCCGGCGAAATTGTAGTACCGGTGAAGATGCCGGTTACCCGCGACAAGACGGAAAGACCCCATGGAGCTTTACTGTAGCCTAATATTGGGTTTCGATGTTGCATGCACAGGATAGATGGGACACTGGGAAGCAGGTGCTTTGGCGCTTGTGGAGTGGCCGTTGGGATACCATCCTTGCGATATTGGAATTCTAACCTGCGCCTTTGAATCAAGGCGGGGGACATTGTTAGGTGGGCAGTTTGACTGGGGCGGTCGCCTCCTAAAGAGTAACGGAGGCGTTCAAAGGTTCGCTCAGCTTGAACGGAAATCAAGCAAAAGAGTGCAAACGCAGAAGCGAGCCTAACTGCGAGACTGACGGGTCGAGCAGTAACGAAAGTTGGAGTTAGTGATCCGGTGGTATGTGAGTGGAAATGCCATCGCTCAACGGATAAAAGTTACCCTGGGGATAACAGGCTGATCTCCCCCAAGAGTCCACATCGACGGGGAGGTTTGGCACCTCGATGTCGGCTCATCGCATCCTGGGGCTGTATTCGGTCCCAAGGGTTTGGCTGTTCGCCAATTAAAGCGGTACGCGAGCTGGGTTCAGAACGTCGTGAGACAGTTCGGTCCCTATCTGTCGTGGGCGCAGGATATTTGATGGGAGCTGTTCCTAGTACGAGAGGACCGGAGCGGACGTACCTCTGGCGCACCAGTTGTTCTGCCAAGAGCATAGCTGGGCAACTATGTACGGATCGGATAAACGCTGAAAGCATCTAAGCGTGAAGCCGACCCAAAGATAAGATATCCCATTGTTTCAAACAAGTAAGACCCCTTGAAGACTACAAGGTTGATAGGCACGATGTGTAAGTGGAGCGATCCATTCAGCAAGCGTGTACTAATAGGTCGAGGGCTTGACCACAATTCGCTTGAGACTCTCAAGAGTCAACGAAAAAATGCTAGCAGTGATTATTCAGTTTTGAAGGCGCGTCCTTCTAAGAAACACTGGACAAAGTACAGCATGTATGTTATACTAGGCCAGTCAGATCGGTCGGTGTCGATGACGGTGAGGTTCCACCTGTTCCCATTCCGAACACAGAAGTTAAGCTCACTTGTGCCGAAGATAGTTCGCTGGAAACGGCGCGTGAAAATAGGTAGTCGCCGACTTAAATAAAAACGCTTCAGAAGAAATTCTGAGGCGTTTTTTGTTGTCTGAACGGCTGGTTTGAAAAATGTCGTAAACGATAGAAAATGAGAGCTGCAGAGGAAACCTTTGCACTGCAGTAAAAACAAATGAAACAAGCCCGCGTCCCGGTATGCGCAGTTGCATGACCGGAACGCGGGCCTTTGCTTTTATAGGATCAATCGTCGTCGCTGTCCAGCTTGAGCACAGCGGTGAAGGCCTCACTGGGCAGGGAAACGCTGCCCAGCTGACGCATCTTCTTTTTGCCTTCCTTCTGCTTTTCCAGCAGCTTCTTTTTGCGGGAGATATCGCCGCCGTAGCACTTGGCCAGCACGTCCTTGCGCATGGCCTTGACCGTCTCGCGGGCAATGATCTTGCCGCCGATGGCGGCCTGCACCGGGATCTCAAACAGGTTGCGGGGGACGTTGTCCCGCAGCTTCTCGCAGATGCGGCGGCCCTTGGCGTAGGCGTTATCGCGGAACACGATCATGGACAGCGCGTCCACAGGTTCGCCATTGAGCAGGAAGTCCAGCTTGACCAGATCGCTCTCACGGTACTCCTTGAACTCATAGTCGTAGCTGGCGTAGCCCCGGCTGCGGCTCTTGATGGCATCGAAGAAGTCGTACACGATCTCGCCCAGCGGCAGAGCATAGTGCAGGTCCACCCGCACATCGTCCAGATACTTCATGTCGATCAGCACGCCGCGCTTGTTCTGGCACAGATCCATCAGGCCGCCCACATAATCGTTGGGGGTGTACAGATGCACGTCCACGAAAGGCTCTTCCTGCTTGACGATGTTGGAGGGGTCCGGATAGCTGGAAGGATTGTCGATCATCTCCACGGTGCCGTCGGTCAGGGTCAGGCGGTAGCGCACGCTGGGGGTGGTGGTGATGATGTCCAGATCAAACTCCCGTTCCAGACGCTCGGTGATGATCTCCATATGCAGCAGGCCAAGGAAACCGCAGCGGAAGCCAAAGCCCAGCGCGGCACTGGTCTCCAGCTCAAAGGTGAGGGAGGCGTCATTCAGCTGCAGCTTTTCCAGCGCGTCCTTCAGGTCGGGATACTTGGCGCCGTCGGCGGGGTAGATGCCGCAGAACACCATGGGCTTGACCTGACGGTAGCCGGGCAGCGCCTCCGGAGTGGGGCGGTCGGCCAGCGTGACGGTGTCACCCACGCGGGTGTCCTGCACGGTCTTGATGCTGGCGGTCAGATAGCCCACCTCGCCGGCCTGCAGCTGTGTGCAGGGGGTCAGGTTGGTGGCGCCCATGTGGCCTACTTCCACCAGCGTGAACTCGGCACCGGTGGCCATCATGCGGATGGTGTCGCCGGGCTTGACCGTGCCTTCAAACACGCGGATATAGACGATGACGCCCTTGTAGCTGTCGTAGATGCTGTCAAAGATCAGGGCCTTCAGCGGAGCATCCGGGTCGCCGGTGGGGGCGGGAATGTCGGTAACGACACGCTCCAGCACCTGATCCACATTCAGACCGGTCTTGGCAGAAACGCGGGGCGCGTCCAGACAGGGCAGGCCGATCACGTCCTCCACCTCCTGTGCCACCTCGTCCGGGTGGGCGCTGGGCAGATCGATCTTGTTCAGGATGGGCACCAGCTCCAGATCATGCTCCAGCGCCATGTAGGTGTTGGCCAGCGTCTGAGCTTCCACGCCCTGCGTGGCGTCCACCACAAGGATGGCACCCTCACAGGCGGCCAGACTGCGGCTGACCTCGTAGGCAAAGTCCACGTGGCCCGGGGTATCGATGAGGTTGAACTCGTAGGTCTTGCCGTCCTTGGCGGTATAGTTCATGGTGACGGCACGGGCCTTGATGGTGATGCCGCGCTCGCGCTCGATGTCCATGTTGTCCAGAATCTGGTCTTCCATGGTGCGCTCGTCCACGCTCTTGGTCAGCTCCAGAATACGGTCCGACAGGGTGGATTTACCGTGGTCGATGTGTGCGATGATGCAGAAGTTGCGGATATTATCTCTTGCCATTCAGTTCCTCCGAAAAAGTTGAGAAGCTATGATAGAGCGGCCTGTGGTGCCGGTCATGCTTTCAGGATCCAGTCCTCGACATCCACGATCTTTCCGTGCTCAAGGTAAACGCGGGGTACGCGGCGGGACACGCCGCACAGCACCTCGTAGGAAATGGTGTCGGTCTTGCGGGCGATGGTTTCAGCCGTATCACTGACGCTGCCGCCCCACAGGATGGCCTCATCGCCCTCGCGAATGTCCGGGATGCCGGTCACATCCACCATCATCTGGTCCATGCACACGCGGCCCAGCACCGGGCAGGCCTTGCCGTGGATCTCCACGATGCCCTTGCCGCAGCTCAGCTGGCGGGGATAACCGTCAGCGTAGCCGGTGCACAGGGTGGCCACCAGCGTGGGCTTTTCGGCGGTGAAGCGGCGGCCATAGCTGGCGCTCTGGCCGGGCTGCATTTCCTTGACCATGCTCACCACGGTCTTGAGGGTCATCACCGGCCGGAACTGCCCAAAGCGCACCTCGTCGCTGGGGTCGTAGCCGTAGAGGATGATGCCGGGCCGTGCCATGCAGCGCTCCCGGGCCAATCCCTCGGGCCAGTCCGGGTGCAGCATCACGCCCGCAGAGTTGTCGCAATGAACGGTCTGCGGCTCATGGCCTGCCGCCTTGAGCGCATGGAACGCTCTGACGAACAGCGCGTGCTGCTCCGCGGTATAGGCAATGTTTTCTTCGGCGGTGTCGTCGGCCACCGAGAAGTGCTGGAACATGCCGGTCATTTCCAGCCCCGGTAGCGCACAGACCGCCAGCATTTCGCAGATGGCGGCGTCAAAATCGGTGCGCAGGGCAAAGCCGATACGGCCCATGCCGGTATCGGTCTTGAGGTGGATCTTTACCCTGCCGCCTGCCTTTACCGCAGCAGCGGAAAGGTTTTGCGCCTGCTCGGTGGAGTAGCACGCTACGGTGATATCCTCGTGGATGAGGGTCTGGGCGTACTCCGGCTGCACATGGCCCAAAATGAGGATGGGCAGAGTCTGCCCGTCCTGACGCAGCTGCACAGCCTCGGTCAGGCAGCTGACGGCCAGACAGACCGCGCCCTCCTCGGCAAAGATGCGGGCACACTGCACGGCACCGTGGCCGTAGCTGTCGGCCTTGACCACCGCACACAGCGGCAGGGCACCGGCCCGGGCCTTGACGGCCCGGAAGTTATGACGCAGGGCGTCCAGGTCGATCTCGGCCCAGACGTGTTTTTCAAAAGGTTGAGTCTGCATGATTCATTCTTCCTCGTTTGTAATTGCAAAGCTGCCGCGTCCGGTGTGGACGGGACGCCAGCCGTCGATGCCGCTCTCCTGCAGGGCGTGCAGGGTCTTTTGCCGGAAGGCGTGGTCGGTGCGGCAGCGCTCCTTGACGAACTCCTTGGTCTGTTCGCGCACGGTCACGCCGTCGGCAGGGCAGACGCTCTTGACGATGGGCAGCCCCTCGGCGTGCACTGCGGAAATGACCTCCTGCTCGGTGGCCAGCAGCATGGGCCGGATGAGGGTCAGGTCCCGGCGCGAAAGATAAGTGACCGGCGAGAAACAGCCGATGCGGCCCTCCCGCCAGAGATTCATGTAAAAGGTCTCCACGGCATCGTCCAGATGGTGGCCCAGCGCCACCTTGTTGCAGCCCAGTTCCTGCGCTGCCGTGTGCAGCGCGCCGCGCCGCAGTTTGGCGCACAGGGCGCAGGGGTTCTTCTCCTTGCGGTAGTCGAACACCACGGGGCCGATCTCGGTGCGGCGGATCTCATAGGGGATGTCGTACCGGGCAAACAGCTCCTGCAATACGGTGTAATCCATGGGCTTGCCGCCGAACTGCGGGTCCAGCGTGACGGCCTGCACCGTAAAATCAAAGCCGATGTACTTGCGCAGCTCCGCAAGGCCAATGGTCAGCGCTACGCTGTCCTTGCCGCCGGAAACGCCCACCATCACCTTGTCGCCGGGGGTGATCATTTCATAGTCCTGCACAGCCTTGCGCATCAGGCCGCACAGACGCTGCATCGCACGGGAACTGCTCATGACAGGGTCACACTTTCCACAAGATTCACAATGTCGTTGATGGAGGCCAGTTTGGTCAGGCCGGAAACATACACCACGTCACCGCTGGGGTAGGTAATGGTGGCCAGAACCGCATAATACGCCTGAATGTCGCAGCGCACGGCCTCCACCTCGGCACCGTCCACGGTCAGGTTCACCTTGCGGGGCTTGATAACGCCATAGGCCTGCTTGAGGTCTTTCTCGGACGCATCGATAAAGTCCGCATAGCTGTCGGCGGTGCCGCGCTGCAGCAGCACGGCCTGGTAGTCCTCGCCGTCGGCGCTGTCTGCCGTGGCAAGTTCCAGCACGGTGCCAAGGGTGCTGTCCTCGGTCATCTGGCACACCTTCCAGATGGAACTGTCGTAGTAAACGGAAACGCCGTTGGAGCCGGTATAGTGGGTGTCCGGGTTTGCGGGCACACTGCGGTTGACCAGCAGTGTTAATATAATGTAAGCGACGATGCCAAGGGCAACAAAGATGCCCATGGCGGCCAGCAGTTTGGAGGTGCGGCGCTGGGCAGAAGCATTGCGGTCGATCTCGTTTGACATGTAGAAAGCTCTCCTTATCCGTGTGCACAGCAAAAGCTGCCATATCCTTTATAGTATACCACACCAAGGGGCAAAATTGTAGCGGGCAGAGGCAGAAAATGTGCGGCGGCGGGCAGAAAATTTTACAGAAAATGCGTTTTTAGAAAACGAGAGGATTCGAGAGAAAACGAGAGCATTCGAGAGATTGAAAAAATTACAGCGAAAAAATCAAAAAATGCTGTTGACAGGTGCCTTTTTATGATGTATACTGACACTCGCGCCCCACAAAGGCGCCTGAAACGTTACAAAAAGCTTATCAGGAGGAAATAGATATGAGCACTACTCTCGTAAAGCCCGCTGAAGTCGAGCGCAAGTGGTACCTGCTCGACGCTGCCGGCAAGAGCCTGGGCCACGTCGCTGCTGAGGCCGCTGTTCTGCTGCGCGGCAAGCAGAAGGTCGATTACACCCCCAACGTGGACTGCGGCGATTTCGTTGTTGTCATCAACTGCGATCAGGCTGTTCTGACCGGCAAGAAGGCCGAGCAGAAGTTCCACATCACCCACAGCAAGTACATCGGCGGCCTGAAGAAGGTCCAGTACAGCAAGCTGATGGCTGAGCACAGCGATCTGGCCATGACCTACGCTGTCAAGGGCATGATCCCTTCCAACACCATCGGTGCTAAGGCTCTGACCCGCCTGCACTGCTACCAGGGTGCCGAGCACGCTCACGCAGCTCAGAAGCCCGAGAAGATCGAGTTCTAAGAAGGAGGCAATCGAACATGTACGAAACCAAACCTTATTTCTACGGCACTGGTCGTCGTAAGGATTCCGTTGCCCGCGTTCGCGTTTACACCGGCACTGGCAAGATCACCATCAACGATCGTGATATCGACAACTACTTTGGTCTGGAGACCCTGAAGCTGATCGTCCGTTCTCCGCTGGTCCTGCTGGGCCTGGAGGGCAAGTACGACGTCGTCGTCCGCGTTTCCGGCGGCGGTGTTTCCGGTCAGGCTGGCGCTATCCGCCACGGCCTGAGCCGCGCTCTGCTGCAGCAGAACGAGGAGAACCGTCCTGTCCTGAAGAAGGCTGGCTTCCTGACCCGCGATCCTCGTATGAAGGAACGTAAGAAGTACGGTCTGAAGGCTGCACGTCGTGCACCCCAGTTCAGCAAGCGCTGATTATATTTCAGATGCATTTTTACGGCTCTGCTTCGGCAGGGCCGTTTTTGTTATATCTGGCAAAATATATTTTGACGTAAAAATGAACTTTTTGCCGGAGACTTGACTTTTGCACGGAGTCGCGTATAATAGAAGTAGGCAATCACAAGGTTGATGAAGATTACCACAGGCACACAAAAGCGAACCCCCTCGGAGCTGCAACTCCGAGGGGGTTCTTCTGTGCTTACTGTCCTTTGCCGCGGCTGTCAAGCCACTTGCAAATGTAATAGGCAATCACATTTGCTCCGACAGCCACAAAAAGGTTGATAAAGATGTCGCCCACATGACACACCTCCTTCCTGTTGCCAGAATGGAGAGGGCAGCGAAATAAGTATAACACAGTCGATAACGGTACGCAAATCATCTGCGTGTTCCCAATAAATTTTCCAGCAATAAACAAAGCGCCCCCACTCCGGTTTTGGAGCGGGGGCGCTTTGTTTGTGAGGGTTTACAGCCGGAAGGCTGTATGCGGAATAGGAGATTGGGACATATCAGCCAGAGCGTTCCGGCTCAGTCTGTCCGGCGGTGCAAAGCAGGGAGACACAGGTTTGTGAAAGGGGGGAAGCGCGGCTCAGTGCTTTGCGTTTTTGCCGGTCAGGCTGGCGAACGCGCCAGTGATCATCAGGGTCATGCCGCTGAGGGCCAGACCGATGGCGGCCAGCCAGTTCACGCCGGTCTGCGGCAGGGCATGTGCGTCCTGCACAGCGGGCAGAGCGGGGTCAGCAGGCAGAACAGGGGCGTCCGGCTTTGCGTCCTGCACAGGCGGCAGCTCAGGAGTGCCGGGCAGTACGGGCGAGTCGGAATCCTTTTCATCAATGATCTCGTCGCCGCCGTCGTCACCGCCGCCGTCGGCAGGGGTCGTTACGGTTTTGACGTCCGTAATGGGATCAAGCTCCTGACGCTCCACGTAGGAGTAGTGGTACTTCACCGAGGAGTCGGTTTTCACACAGGACTTCTTGGAGGCTTCGGTCACTTCGGCATCCGAAGTGGAGGTGTAGTTGAACCCGAAAGCGCCGGTAAGCTTTTCAAACTTGCCATCCCACTCGGCGTTGGTGTCCTCCCAAGTCCGGTAGGTGGTGTATTCGGCAGTGCCTGCACCCGTGAAAGGCTTTTTGTAGTTGTGGGTTTCGCTGTGGTTCTGATCATACGAGCCAAACAGGCCGCTGCCGGTATCGGTATATGTGGTCTCAGTGGGTACGGTCTTGGTGCCGGGGATCACGTTCAACAGACTGTTTGCCAGAGGGTCAGAGGTCTGTTCCACGGTCTTATACTTGGTGATATCGGCATAGTAGTCGTAGTAGTTCTTGCCGTGTGCGGACGATTCGGTCTTGGTGACCTGTGTCAGGCCGCTGATGCGCAGGTCAAAGCCGCCAGCCCACGCACGCCCATATCCGGTATCGCCATACCCGGAGTTGACGCAGGTGTTGCTGTCTTTCGACATATAACCATACGCAGTCAGAGAGGACTCGTAGGTGTAGGCTTTATAAACTATAATCTCTCGGTCCCACTTGTCTTTTTTGCTCAGTGCCACAATGTTCGGCTTATAGTCTTTATCGTTCGGGTGATCTTTTACCCAATCAGCCAGAGCCTTGTTTGCATCGTTCCATGTGTCGTATTCTTTGCCGTCTTCCAGAGAATTGTAGGCGATGGTGCCGGTCAGGCGGTAGTAGGCACTTTCATGAGGGTAATTGTTAGAATCAGGAGCGATCCAAGAGCCTGTATCTTGGCGCTCATACTCGTAATGGCCCTTGGAACCATCGCCGCCGTTCTGCTTGCCATCATCGTAAGAAATGGAGTCTTGGAACTTTGCCCGCTTGTCCTTTATATCCTTATTGACAAGATCCTCAGCGCTCTCGTTCCACTCGAACTTGAACTTCTTGTCGCCCGTGTTCAGCAGGATCGCATCGGCGGTGGTGCCATCTTCCAGAAGCAGGTCGGAATCGGTAGCAAGGTCAAGGTGACCGATATAGTTCGGATTAGAACCCTTGGTAGAATGGCTGCCGTCCCAGTTATGCTTAACGCCTTTACCGGTATAGTATTTGCTCTCTCCCTCTGCAACAGCATCAGCTTTCTGCTTTTTGAGCATGGCAACGATCTCATCATCGCTCATGTTTTTGTAGTTGATGGCAGTCTTGAAGTAGGTGATGATCGTTTCAACTTCAGTGTGCTGATCGACGTGGTGGCCGTTCACTTCGATGTACTCACCCTCTTTGAGACCGGCCTGAAGCTCTGCGATTTTTGCTTTCAGTGCTGCCTCAGCTTCCTTCTGATTGGTGTCAGAAACGGAAATTGTGGAACTGGATTCCTTGACAACTTCTTTTGTCGTGACGGTGATGGACTCAACGGTGGTGTTATAGGTGACTTTGTAGGTCACATCACCAATTTTATAGCTGACGGTGCCGTCCGAATTGAAGTTGACCTCCGTATAGCCCTTGTCTTCCAGAGCTGCCCTGATCTCGTCAACGCCGAGCTCCGAGGTGGTGACTCTGATCGTGACAGTACCATCATCGTTGCTGTAGACGTTCTCATCGCCAGCAACCTTTTTCAGGCCGCTATAGGTTTTGCCGCCTTTCTTGGTTTCGGTAAAGGTGAAGGTGCCATTTTCTTCGGTTTTCTGGAAGTTCCGCTCGATCTCGATATGAGTGGGCTCACTGGTGTCCGGAGAGGTAATGGAATCTACCTTCTTTTCGGTCATCGTCCACGTAACCTTGGTAAAGTTGGGGTTGGAGATGTCCTTCAAATCTTCAGGAGCAGAACCCTTTTCATACCTAAACTCATAGGTCTTTCCGTCCTTGGTTTTGAAGCTCTTCAACGTGCCATCTTCGTTAAGTTCAGCCTCACCGTCAAGCTCAAAACCGCCCGGAACACTCCGGAAGTCGAAGTCCTTTCCAAAGGTGGAATCCGTCTTTTCATCGTTCTGAATGAAGGTCTGGTCTTTCTTGGTCCAGATCACGGTGGAGCCAGTCACTTCGGCGGAGCCGGTCTCAGTGTTCTTCTCGGCAGAAGAAGCGTCCGGCTTAACAGTGGTGGGGTCGCTGATCTTTTCAGGGCTGCTGCTGACGGTGCCCGTTTCCGTATAGATGAAGGTGTACGTTTTGCGGGTGGCGGTATCTGTCCACTCAAACTTGCCGTCTCGCACTTCGGGCAGGGTGATGTCAGCCTTCGTCAGGCTCTTGCCAGTCTCTTTGTTGATGGCTTGTGCCAGTGCATCCTTCAGGGCCTCGTCCTGTGCCGCCTTTTCGGCATCGGCCTTGGCCTGCTCCGGGGTCTTATTGCTGTTTTCCACCTTCTGGGTGTCGGACTCCTTGCCGTGGTGGTCGGTGATGGTGATACCCAATTTGAGCATGCTGCGCAGCAGAGTGTTCTGCTCGTTGGTCACGCGGCACACTTCGCCCTGATCGGTGGTATAGCACAGCTTACCCTCGGCGTCCACAGAGTATTTGCTGCCGGTGGTATTCTTGTTCAGCAGGTCGCGGAGCTCGGTGTCAGTAAGGCTGTCTAGATTCGTGTCGGTCTCGTTCTTTGTGATGGTATAGGTCAGGTTGTTTTCCTTGTCCTCATAGGTGAAGGTGCCATCCTTGTTTTCATGGGCCTTACCCAGAATATACGTCACATTAAAGGTGTGCTCCTTGCCCTTGTCGTCCTTCACAGTGATATCGGTGGAAGGATAGGGGTAATTCGTATCTTCCTTGGTGCCGAGCTCCTCGGTTTTCTCGTGCTCCTGGCTTGCCATCGTGACGGTCAGGGTGGTGCTGGTGGTCTTGGTGGCCTTGCTGGAATCCACCTTGACGGTGGTGGTATGCTTCTGGCCCTGAGAGTCGGTGTACTCTTTGGTCAGGGTGTAGGTGCCGTCGCCGTTATCCGTGTAACCGGCTTCGATCAGCTTGGAAATGTCAAGCCCGGTCATCTCGCCGGTTTCAATTTTGTCTTCTTTGGTCAGGGTGAAGGTCTTGCTGCCGTCTTCTTCCTCCACGGCATCAGTCACAGTGTAATCACCGAACTTGGTTTTGGGTTCGGTATCCCAGCTCAGGTCTTTGCCGTCCAGTTCCTCCTTCAGGCTTTCCTTCTTCACGTCCTCAGAAGAGTCTTCCTCCGTCTTGGCGCTGGCCTCACCCTCGACCTTGGTGGTGGTTTCAAGCGCGGCATCGGTGGTGGTGGTAGTCGTGGTCGTGGTAGAACCGTCCGGGTTGGTGGTGGTGGTAGTCGTGGTGGTCGGTTCGCCCAGCACAAGCTTCGTGTCCTTGGTCTCCGTCTCGGTCTTTTCAGCTTCGCCAATGGGCGTTTTCTCTGTCTCGCTGCCGCCGTCCTTGGAGCCTTCCTGCTCATTGTTCAGGTCGGTCTCGTGATTGCCGCCCTGCTGGCCGTCGCCGGAGGGCTGCTGTGCGCCGGGCTCGCTCTCTATGGGCACATTGCGGTTCACAGGGCCGGTGCTTTCGGTGGTGGTAGAAGAATCGTCCTTGGTGACCTTGTCTTGGTCGTGGTTATAATCCACGCTGATATCCGGGTCGCCGATCACATCCACAGCGCCCTTGTCCTGCTCATTGGTCACCGGATCGGACGACGCGCTGGCAACAGCAACGGGCGCAGAAGCCGTGCTTCCCCCTTCCGATTGGGGCGCGCTGTCGGGTGTGCCATTCGAGACGGCGTTCACATCATCTGCCGCATTCGCGATCAGGGGCTGGGCCGCAACACATGCGGTCAGTGCCATAGACATTGCAGCAACTTTAAACTTTTTATTCGTCATGATCCCAGGTCTCCTTTCCTGTCGCCATGTGTATAATAGTCCGATAAATCGGACAGCGGAAACTGTTTCCCCCAACTACTTACGTTATAGCATTTTCGGAAATTTTCGTCAAGAAAAACGATCCCGTAACGTTGAAATTCTGCGTTCTGTATAAATCAGAACCTCGCAGATTTGGTACTAATTCCAAGGGCTTGTTGCACGTTTGATGCGATTTGTTGCAGACGTGTGCGCTTATGTGACGTTTGTGTTGCGGATGCATGGAATTACCATAGAAATTCCTCCCTTTCGTTCCTGTCTGGATTATACATGATTTGGGCGCGAAAATCATCAAAACCTGCGTGAATCGCCCTCGAACCTGCGTGAATCGCTCAAACGGACAGCAAAAAAGCCCCGGGAAGGGCCGCTGCGCACCTCCCGGGACTGCTGTAAAAGATGACTAAAAAAGTAATACTTCCAATTTAAAAAGTATTACTTTTGCACCGTCCGAGTGCCGGTTCACTCGCCTTTCTGCTTCAAGCGGGCGTATTCGGCGTCTGCCTGAATGGCGGCGGCGGTGAAACTGTTGTTGTTCCACCAGCTCACCAGCGCGGCCACGGTGGTGATGCCGGCGGTGACCAGCTGCTCCACGGTCTGGCTCTCGATGGGCAGCACGGGCTTGCCGCAGGCGCTCAGCAGCTGATTGGTCAGGGCCAGCAGCAGGCAGGCGGTGCGGGCGATGGTTGCGGCGGAGATCTTATGGATGTTCATGTCAGTTCCTCACTTTCTCGTTGTGTTCAAGGTCTGCGATGCGGTGGTTGGCCACCTTCATCTGTTCTTCTAAGATGGGTACGCGGCGGGCAAAATTGTTATGCTCGCGCACCTCGCGGGTCAGTTCTTCCAGCTTGGTGTCGGTCACGGCCTGACTGCGGCTGTTGGCGATCAGCACACCGATCAGGGTCACGGCACCGGCGATCACGGCGGACAGGATGCTTTCCACTGGTCTCACCCCCTCAGCCTGTCCATCGGCTCTTGACGGGGCGCACGTCCACATGCACCCAGCCCGCTGCCCGGCCCGCCTTTACCGGGTAGCGGCCAATGCCGCCGGTGCCGGGCAGCAGAGTCTCTGCGTAGGCGGCAAGCTGCTCCACCGGAACACCGGCCACCCGGATGTCGGCGGCTCTGCCGTAGCAGTGCTGGCTGTAGGGGGCACCGCCCACGGCCCTGTTGTGGGCGGCGGTGCGGTAGCCGCTGGTAATGACCACCGGCGCACCGAAGTGATCCCGGATGTCCTGCAGCAGCTGTACCAGCGCGCTGTCCACGAAAAGCGGGTCGGAGCCGTCCCTGCAGGCAAATTCCCGCACCCGGAAGCTGCGGCTCAGCAGGGCATTGCCGTCCTTCCGGCGGGAATAGGCGTTAAGCATGGGCATCCCCCTGCAGCAGGGCTGCCACCGCGTCCCGCAGCCGGGCGGGGACATCGTCCGGCGTTTTGAGCCCCTTGCGGATCAGGGCCAAATAGATCTTTGCCATCAGGCATCACTCCTTTCGTACAGTTCACACAGGGCAAGCTGCAGGTCGGTCAGCTGCTGCATCAGGTCGGCTACCGTCTCCGGAAGCTTTTCCCGCTGCTGCTGCTTTTTGCGCGCTTCTTCCTGCGCGGCCAGCTCTTCGGCGGTGTAGCGGATGTACCTTTTAATGGGCAGCTGCTCGGTCCACGCGGGCCTTGCCGGTACGCCCGGCACATCCACCACCCGCTGCACGTCCCTGCCGCCGCCGGGATATTCGGCCACTGTCTCGTAGTGGGCCACCTCGGCCACAGCCTCCTGCGCCGGGTGCTCCAGCGGCTGGGTGTCGTCGGTCAGGTAGCCCAGTGTCAGGTCGGGGTTTCCCACGACCGCGCCGGTCTCGTCAAGAATTTTCATAAGTCAAAACCTCCTTTCTCAGGCCACGCGGTGCCAGATGTGCACATAGTAGGCGGCGGGCTGCACGGTGCTGCTGCGTCCGTAGATGGCATTGGACTTGGACGCGTCAAAAGATACGGTGCAATTACTGCCGTATGAACCGCCTTCGTAACCAGCCAAACCGCCATTGTTTGTGTTTATAGAAAGAGCGCCACTGTTAGATAAATTTGGGTATGCTGTGCTCGCCACACCAGAGAATGAGCCCTTGAGGTTCGGCAGACCGGCTTTCACCGTGGTGCCTGCTGCGTGGGTGCTGGACGCACCCATCAGAACCCGCTCGGAGGCAATCTCTTCCCAGCTGCCGCCGAACAGTGCGGCGGGGCTGGTGGGGTCGGTGCTCTGGTAGATGCTGCCCACGGGATACGCGCCGGAGCTGGGGGCCGAGAGCAGCGTGTCGATATCTTCCTTTGTATAATAGGAGGAAAGATCGGCACCGAGGGTGCGCAGGGCAGCGGCCTTCTCGTCCGCCGTCCATTCCCCGGCAGAGGCGGCAGCGGTCAGGGCCTTTTTCACGCCGTAGGGCAGCAGGGCGGGGGTCAGCGGCAGAACGGTGCTGTCCATGCTGTCCAGCTGGCTGCGGTCAGCGGGGGCCGTGGTCAGGGTGCCGTCACTGCGCACGTTGATGCCGCAGGCCGGGTCCACCCGCACCGCTCCGGGAACCGATGCGGTGGGTACGGTGCTGCTGCGCAGATAGGGGGACAGGTCCGGCATGGCGGCGGTGTCGGTGAGCACCGCTCCGGTGTTGGGGTCTACGCTCAGCACCCGCAGCAGCTGGCCGGACACCGGCTGCGCAGGGCAGGGCAGTGCGCCCACCTCCTGCGCGGTGAGCTTTACGATGCCGCTTTTGCCGTTGACGCTGACCACCTGTCCGTCCGTGGGCACAAGCTCTTCGGCGCGGGCGGCAGCGGCCTCTGCACGGGCAGCACACTGGGATGCGTTGGCGCTGTCGGTGCTGGTGCGCTGTGCGGCGGTCTGGGCCTGCGCTGCGTTGGCCGCGGTGGAAGCTGCACTGGCGGCGGCGCGCTGTGCCGCCGTGGAGGCGCTGCTGGAGCTTTCCAGCACGCGAGCCACGAACTGCTCGTACAGCGAGGGCGGCAGCTCCTCTGCGTCATCATCGATGGGCAGAATGGCGTAGCAGTCATAGCTGCCGGGCCGGGTGTAGGCGGTGTAGCCGTTTTCACCCATGGCGGCCAGCATCCACTGCCCGCCGGTGCTGCCGGTCAGGCGGCGGTCCACCGTGACACGGTGCTGGGTGTCCAGCGCCACCGGTGCCAGCAGGGTGCCGTCGCTGCGGCGCAGATACAGCGCAAGAGTGCACCCGGCCCATGCGTCCGGCAGCTGGAACAGCAGCTCGTCCACCCCGGCGGCGTTCTGCGCACCGAGATGCAGCCGGTGCGGCTGGGCAAGGAACTCGGTGCCGCCGCACTGCTTTTGAATGATCTGGATCTTCACTTGAAAACCTTCCTTTCTGTTTTTTGTTTGATTGTATCGCGGCCGGACAGCGGCGGCGAGAGTGTACTTTATTTCCACAAGTTTCTGTGCTTCGGCATTTTGCCGGAAGGCATTTTTCGGGGGAAATTCGCACAGATCCCGGTGGGGCAAAGGCGGGGCAGCGGAAGGAAATGCCGCTGTGCAAAACCAGCGATTCAGGGCCGCTTGCCGTGCTGCCGGAACGGCCCAAAAGTGCAGTTTCCGGTGCGAAAAATCCAAAATAAATGTTAAAAATTCATGAACAAAACATCCCACAAAACAAAAGGAAAATCGGAAGGAAATAACCGAAATAACAATAATTTGGAGAAAACAATGTATAAATTGCACAAAAAATATCGTCAAAAAACTAACGAAAAGCGGATCCCTGATTTGACAAACGGCCTTTGGACTGGTAAAATAAGACCCGCTCAACGGAGCCAACAAACGTTGCAGCGTCTAAAATTTATCTGGATGAAGTGAAAACCATCTCACACGTGGTGCGGCGCGGGCAGATGCGGCTCGGGCCGGGAGGGAAATGACACCTTCCGCAGCGGAGTCCAAATTGCATACGATGCTCGGTCTTATCATAAAGAGGGCATCGTATTTGATTGTGGGGCCAGAGTGCTTCTGCCCGCCCTGCAGTCCGGGCGGCCGGGGCATGGAACACCGTGTCTGCGGCCGCACCCAACTTTGAAAAGAGAGGAGTTGTCTCGTATCGCTTCCGTAAAAGTAAAGAAAGCTCTGACCGCCTGTAAGCAGGCTGTCTCTTCCCGTGTGCTGGCGTTCTGTGTCATGGTCGTGTGCCTTGTGGCTACACTCAGTGTGACCGCTGCGAATCTGCGGCTGACCTACGTCACAGACTCCAATGGTGCCCGGCAGGTGATCCTCACCTCCGAGACCGACCCTGCACAGGTCATGAACCTCTCCGGCATCCAGTCCGAAGAGGGGGATCGGGTCTATTACACGGCCTACAGCGGCAACCTTGCCGCCCTGAACATCGAGCGCGCATTCTCCGTCAGCATCACTGCCGACGGTCAGGAGTACCCTGTCAAGATGGTGTTCGGCACCGTCGCCGACGCTCTGAAGCGCGCAGGTATCACTCTGGAGGGTGACGACTACACCGAGCCTGCTCTGGACCAGCTGGTGAGCGCAGGTTCCACCATCACGGTGCACCGCGTGGACTACACCGACCGTGTGGAGACGCAGGCCATCCCCTATGATACCGAGTACGTCTACACCAGCCTGTATTTCCGCAACACCGGCCGCGCCACCACGGTGCGCCATGGTGCGGAAGGCCAGCAGACCATCACCACCCGCGACCGCTATGTGGACGGCGAACTGGAGAACAGCATCGTGGTGGATTCCACCACTACCGTGGAGCCCACCAACCATGTCATCAAGACCTATGGCGCGGGCGCACCGGTCTCTCCGCTGACCGGCCCGGATGGCACCACCAATGCACCGGCTTCCTACAGCAAGGTGCTCACCGGCAAGGCCACCGGCTACTACTCCAGGACCGGCAAGGGCTCCTCCGGCCTCGGCCTTGGCTATGGCACGGTGGCCGTGGACCCGGATGTGATCCCCTACGGCACCAAGCTGTATATCACTTCCACCGACGGCAAGTTCGTGTATGGCTACGCAGTGGCCACCGACACCGGCATTGCGGTGCAGAAGGGCGAAATCCTGGTAGACCTGTTCTATGAGACCTACGCCGAGAGCGTGATCAACGGTGCCATTCAAGTCAACGTCTACGTTGTGGGCTGAGAAACCTGAAAAAGCCCGGAACCGAAAATTTTTAACAGAAACAGAGAGCTTCTGTGCATCCTCCCCTTGGGGGAGGGCGCGCAGAGGCTCTTTTTGTTTGCGGATTGGTAGGATTCACCATAAAATTTGCAAAAATTTAGAGGGTGTGTATATAAGGGAGAAATATCACCGAAAAGATTATGGTAAATTTTGATGAAATCCCCTTGAAAAACAGTCCGAAATTCTTTAATATAAAAGAGTAAAAAGCTACAGGTGCGCTTTCCGGCGCATCTGTACGGGGAGGAGCAGTCTATGAAACCGACCGAGGAAAAGATCCAGAGCAATGCATCGGACCTTCCGGTGTATCTGTTTAAACAGGGCAATAACTGTGAGGCATACCGCTACTTCGGCGCACACATGGAAACGCGCGCCGGTGAAGCGGGCGTGGTGTTCCGCGTGTGGGCACCCCATGCTGTGGCGATCAGCGTGGTGGGCGACTTCAACAGCTGGAAGCCGGGCAGCCACCCGATGCGCAAGGTGGATGGCGATTCCGTATGGGAATTGTTCATCCCGGGCATGAAGGAATACGATGTTTACAAATATTGCGTGACCACCCGTGCAGGGGATCTGGTCTATAAGGCCGATCCCTATGCATTCCACGCCGAGACCCGCCCGTCCAACGGCAGCAAGGTCTACGATATCACCGGCTTTGTGTGGCACGATGACGCATGGCAGGCAGCACAGAAAAAGGCGGACGTGATCAACGGCCCCATGAACATCTACGAGATGCACGCCGGCAGCTGGAAGATGAAGGAGGGCGGCAAGCCCTATAACTATTCCGAGCTGGCAGACGAGCTGATCCCGTATATCACCGATATGGGCTATACCCATGTGGAGCTGCTGCCGGTCATGGAATACCCCTTTGATGGCAGCTGGGGCTATCAGGTCACAGGCTATTTTGCACCCACCAGCCGCTACGGCACCCCCAAGGACTTTATGGCCTTTGTGGACAAGCTGCACGCCGCCGGCATCGGCGTGATCATGGACTGGGTGCCTGCTCACTTCCCGAAGGACCAGTTCGGCCTGTACAACTTTGACGGCGAGGCCTGCTACGAGGACCCGAACCCGAAGCGCGGCGAACATAAGGAGTGGGGCACCATGGTGTTCGACTTCGGCCGCAGCGAGGTGCAGAGCTTCCTGATCTCCAGCGCACTGTACTGGCTGGAGCAGTACCATATCGACGGTCTGCGGGTGGATGCCGTGGCATCCATGCTGTATCTGGACTATAACCGCAAGCAGGGCGAATGGGAGCCCAACAAGGACGGCGGCAAGGAAAATCTGGAGGCCGTTGCCTTCCTGCGCAAGCTGAACGACACCGTGCTGGGCCGTCATCCGCACAAGTACATGATCGCAGAAGAGTCCACCGCATGGCCCATGGTCACAAAGCCTGCTTCGGACGGCGGCCTTGGCTTCAACTTCAAGTGGAACATGGGCTGGATGAACGATATGCTCAGCTACATGAAGACTGACCCGCTCTTCCGTGCCGGCAACCACAACAAGGTCACCTTCAGCTTCTTCTACGCCTTCAGCGAGAACTTTGTGCTGCCCATCAGCCACGATGAGGTGGTGCACGGCAAGGGCAGCCTGATCAACAAGATGCCCGGCGAGTACGACGCCAAGTTTGCAAATCTGCGCACTTTCTTCGGCTACATGATGGCCCACCCGGGCAAGAAGCTGCTGTTCATGGGTCAGGAGTTCGGCCAGTTCGCCGAGTGGAACGAGACAAAGCCGCTGGACTGGATGCTGCTGGGCTACGATAAGCACACCGAGCTGCAGACCTATGTCAGGACTCTGAACGCCTTCTACAAGGAGCACCCCGCCTTCTGGCAGGTGGACTACAGCTGGGAGGGCTTCCAGTGGATCGTGCCGGACGACTCGCAGCAGAGCGTGATCGCCTTCCTGCGCAAGGACACTTCCGGCAAGCAGATTCTGGTGGTCTGCAACTTCAACCCCGTCCTGCGGGAGGGCTATACTCTGGGCGCACCGGTGGCAGGCTCCTACAAGGAGATCCTGAACAGCGACGATGCAGAGTTCGGCGGTTCCGGCGCGGTCCACAACAAGGCTGTGCGCACCCACAAAAAGCCGCTGCACGGGTTTGAGCAGAGCATCACAATCACCCTGCCGCCTATGAGCACGCTGTACTTTGAGGTGCCCGCCAAGCGCACCCGCAAGGCTGCAGAGGACAAGACCGATAAGGCGGGAAAAAAGACCGCAGCCAAAAAGGCAAAGGCCGCCGCTGAACCGGAAAAGGCCATAAAAAAGACCACCCGCAAGGCCAAGACTGAGCCGGAGGCTGCCGCGGAGGCACCCAAAAAACGCGGCCGCAAGCCGAAGGCAGAAGCTGCCGCTGCAGAGGAAAAGCCGGTAAAAAAGACCGCCCGCAAGGCCAAGACTGAGCCGGAGGCTGCCGCAGAGGCACCCAAAAAGCGCGGCCGTAAGCCGAAGGCAGAGGCTGAGCCTGCAGCGGAAAAAGCACCCGCAAAGCGCACCCGCAAACCGAAGGAGCCCAAGGAATGACCCGGCACTTCGGCCGACCCATACCGCACACGTTGACGATCATTTCCGAACAACGGAAATGTTAATGTTAAAGGGGAGAATAAAGCTATGGCAAAAGAAATTGTGGCAATGATCCTTGCCGGTGGACGTGGCTCGCGCTTGTATGCGCTGACACAGAAAACGGCAAAACCCGCAGTGTCCTTCGGCGGCAAGTACCGCATCGTGGACTTCCCGCTGTCCAACTGCGTGAACTCCAACATCGACACCGTCGGCATCGCGACCCAGTATCAGCCCCAGAAGCTGAATGAGTACATCGGCAATGGCCAGCCCTGGGATCTGGACCGTCTGCACGGCGGCGTGCACACCCTGCCGCCCTACGAGCAGGCAAAGGGCACCGACTGGTACAAGGGCACTGCAAACGCCATCTACCAGAACATCGGCTTCATCGACAGCTACGATCCCGAGTATGTGATCATCCTGTCCGGCGATCAGATCTGCAAGCAGGACTATGCCGACTTCCTGCGCTTCCACAAGGAGAAGGGCGCAGAGTTCTCTGTGGCTGTTATGGAAGTGGACTGGAAGGAAGCCTCCCGCTTCGGCCTGATGGTGGCTGACGAGAACGACCGCATCACCGAGTTCCAGGAGAAGCCCCCGGTACCCAAGTCCAATCTGGCTTCCATGGGCATCTACATCTTCAACTGGGATGTTCTGAAGAAGTATCTGGAAGAGGACGAGGCAGACCCCAACTCCAAGAACGACTTTGGTATGAACATCATCCCGGCCCTGCTGCGGGACGGCCGCAAGATGTATGCTTACCGCTTTGCCGGCTACTGGCGTGACGTGGGCACCATCGACAGCCTGTGGGAAGCCAACATGGAGGTGCTGGACCCCGAAAACTCCGGCATCGATATCTTCGACGAGGAGTGGAAGATCTACAGCCGCAACCCGGTCCTGCCTCCGCAGAAGATCGGCCCCCGCGCTGTGGTGCAGGATTCCCTCGTCACCGAGGGCTGCAAGATCTACGGCAATGTGCATCACTCTGTGCTGAGCGCAGGCGTTATTGTGGAAGAGGGCGCTACCGTTGAGGACGCAGTCCTGATGGACGGCGTTGTGGTCAAGGCTGGTGCTGTTGTCAAGCGCTGCATCCTGGCGGAGGATGTTGTGATCGGTGCAGGCGCACGTGTGGGCGGCGATGGCCCCATTGCCCATGTGGGCACCGGCCTGACCGTCGGCGCAGGCGCAACCGTCAAGGAAGGTGCCAAAGTCTTTGAATCCGTCAAGGAGGGTATGGAAGTATGCTGAGCCAGAACACCAATGCGTTGGGTATTATTTTCCCCAACAGTTATGATAATACCGTCCCCGAGCTGGTGACCGAGCGCGCAATGGCTTCGATCCCCTTCGCGGGCCGCTACCGTATGGTGGACTTTGTTCTGTCCAGCATGGCAAACTGCGGTATCTCCAATGTTTCCATCGTGGTGCGCAAGAACTACCACTCCCTGATGGATCATCTGGGCACCGGTCGTGAGTGGGATATGGCCCGCCGTCACGGCGGCCTGAACATCGTGCCTCCTTTCGCCGAGAAGGGCGTGCGCATCTATTCCGGCCGTGTGGAAGCTCTGGGCTCCATCATGAACTTCCTGGAGAACCAGAAGGAAAAGTACGTGGTCATGAGCGACGCCAATGTTGCCCTGAACTACGACTTCAACGCCCTGCTGGCCGCCCATCAGGCAAGCGGTGCCGATGTGACCGTCGCTTACCAGAAGACTGAGATCCCCGAGGGCCGCAAGAACGACAACTACACCCTGACCGTTGATGCCGACGGTCGTGTGACCGAGCTGCTGTTCAACGATTACCGCCCCGGCGTGCAGAACCTTGACCTGAACATCTATGTTCTGGAGCGCGAGACTCTGCTCAAGCTGGTCCGGGATGCGACCTCCCGCGGCCTGATCTACTTCGAGCGCGATATTCTGGCCCACAATGTCAACATCCTGAACATCCACGCTCTGGAGTACACCGGCTATGTGGCACATGTCTGTGACATGAAGAGCTACTTCGACGAGAACCTCAAGCTGACCGATGACGAGAATCTGGAAAAGCTGTTCCCCAAGAAGAGCCCGGTCTACACCAAGATCCGCGACGACAACCCCACCCGCTATGTGCCGGGCTGCAAGGTGACCGACTCCATTCTGGCCGACGGCTGCGTGATCGAAGGCACAGTGGAGAACTGCGTGCTGTTCCGCGGCGTCAAGGTCAAGAAGGGTGCCGTCGTCAAGAACTGCGTGCTGATGCAGGATACGGTGGTGGAAGTCAATGCCGAGCTGGACTGCGTTGTTACCGATAAGAACGTGAAGATCACTGCCGGCAAGAAGCTGTCCGGCACCGAGAGCTTCCCGGTGTACGTGCAGAAGAACCACACTGTCTGATCTGTTGCATTATCCATAGGGGCGGCTTCCTCCCCGGTAGCCCCTCTTGAGAGGGGCGGGGGCACCTGTGTGCCCCCGCCTGCTCTTTTGCAAAATGGTTCGTGCCGCTGAAAAATGCGGCGGGGAGCACGAAATGACCCAAACATATGAAAGGAGCGATCCTATGAGAATCCTGTATGCTGCTTCGGAAGCTGCACCCTTTGCAAAATCCGGTGGTCTGGCCGACGTTGCGGGCGCACTGCCCAAGGCTCTGGTCAAGGACGGCGTGGACGCCCGCGTCATCATGCCCCTGTACGGCGATTTGAAGTTCCGCGATACGCTGGAGTACGTGACCAATTATTCCGTCCCCGTGGGCTGGCGCAGCCAGTACTGCGGCCTGTTCAAGACCGAGCGGAACGGCGTGACCTACTACTTCCTGGACAACGAGTATTACTTCAAGCGCCGCGGCCTGTACGGCTTCTACGATGACGGCGAGCGTTTCGCCTTCTTCTCCCGCGCCGTTTTAGAGACCCTGTTCTACATCGATTTCACCCCCGATATCATCAACTGCAACGACTGGCAGACCGCACTGGTGCCGGTGTACCTGAACCTGTACTACCGTCATCTGGATAAGTTCAACCGCATCAAAACCATTTTCACCATCCACAACATCGCCTATCAGGGCAAGTACGGCACCGACATTCTGGAGGACACCTGCGGCATCGGCCGCCGCGACCAGCACATCGTGGAGTACGATGGCTGCGCAAACTTTATGAAGGGCGCCTTCGAGACTGCCGACAAGATCACCACCGTCAGCCCCACCTATGCCATGGAGATCCTCGACCCGTGGTTCAGCTATGGTCTGGACGCCCTGCTGCGGGAGAAGCAGTACAAGCTGTGCGGCATCCTGAACGGCATCGATACCGATTCCAACGATCCCGCTACGGATAAGAACATCCCCTTCAACTACGATATCAAGACCTTTGAGACCGGCAAGGCAAAGTGCAAGGAAGCCCTGCAGGATAAGTTCGGCCTGAACAAGGATGGCAGCCCCGTCTTTGCCATGGTCAGCCGCATGGTCGGCATGAAGGGCTTTGATCTGGTGCAGAGCATCGCCGATGGGCTGGTGGACCGCGGCATCGAGCTGGTCATTCTGGGCAGCGGCGAGAGCCAGTACGAGAACTTCTTCTCCGACCTGTGCGCACGCCACCCGGGCCGCGTAGGCACCTACATCGGCTTTGAGCCGGCCCTGTCGCAGGAGATCTACGCAGGTGCAGATGCCTTCATCATGCCTTCCAAGAGCGAGCCCTGCGGTCTGGCACAGATGGTGGCCTGCCGCTACGGCACGCCTCCCATCGTCCGCGAGACCGGCGGTCTGCGCGACTCCATCCACGACAGCACCATGGGCGAGGGCAACGGCTTCACCTTTGCGGGCTACAATGCCCATGAGCTGTATGTGGCCTGCTGCAACGCACAGAATGCTTACTATGACAAGGAGAACTGGAAGAACCTCGTGCATCACTGCATGGAGTGCGATTTCAGCTGGGATGTCTCCGCCAAGAGCTACGAGGGCCTGTACAACGAGACGGCAAACCTCTGGTAATGTTCTGAAAACTGCATAACAGCTGCCGCCCGGTTTCCAAAGAGCCGGGCGGCTTTTTTGTGTGACCCTTTCAGCTTCGCTTCGCTCAGCAGCTCCCCCGAAAGGGGGAGCTTTATTTGTGCTGCCCGAAAGATGCATAAAAGCTCGCCCTTTGGGAGAGCTGGCGCGTCAGCGCCTGAGAGGGTTCGCCCATTTTTTTGCATTCTGCACAACAGAACCATCAAACTTTTGGTATTGATGCGCCCGCAGACGCACAAACTCCATACAGGGCGTACAGTTACGGCATTAGTGTGAACAAACTATGAAATTTTACTAGAAAACAGTGGAAAATTGATTGAAAAAACGGCCGGTTTGAATTATACTATCGTTATAAGATTTTTGCTGATTGCAAATCTGTGGCATAAAATCCAGAATCTGGCTTTTGCACAGGAAGACCACACAGGGAGGAATTGCAGATTGAAGGGCTGGTATAAGGCGCTGGAGGATCTTGTCTGGCTGACCCAGCTGGGCCTGAATATGCTGCTGCCTCTGGTCATGTGTCTGGGCGGTGCATGGTGGGCGGTGAACAGCTGGAGCTGGCCGGAATGGGTGTTCCTTCCGGCGATCCTGCTGGGCCTTGCTGCCGGGGCACAGAACTTCTGGTATTTTGCCAAGGAACACATGGACCGCACCAAAAAGGAAAAACCAAAGCGGGTGGGGTTCAATTCGCATCAGTAAACTTAACAGGAGGTTTCCCTTTATGAAACTGCAGCCGGAATCCAAAAAGGAGCTGACCCGCATCGCCTGCGGCACGGCCATCTGTACCGCCGTCATGTGGGTGATCTTTGCAGCTCTGCACCTGGTTGGCTGGGTGAAATTTGATTACACTGTTGTTCTGGGCAGTCTCATCGGCGCGGCGGTGGCCATCGGCAACTTTGCGGGCATCTGCATCGTGTGCCAGAAGGTCATCGACGAGCAGGATGAGAAACGGCGCAAAGCGACATTGCAGGCTTCCTACAATGTCCGGATGCTTCTGCAGGCGGTGTGGATCATCGTGTCCATCGGGGCACCTTGCTTCCAGCCCTTTGCCAGTGTTCTGCCCCTGCTTTTCCCGCGCGTTACGATCTACTACCTGCAAATAACCGGAAAGTACAAGCCTCTTGCACCGGCCGGGCCTTCGGTGGACGTCTCTGTGGAGGACGACCCCGAACCCGCACCGGAGCCGGAAGCCGGACCCCGTGACGAAGGGGGTGAAACGTAACAAATGGAACTGAACGGCGCAAAGATCCTGTATACCATCCATACGGACATCCCCCTGCTGGGTGATTTCAAGATCACCCAGACCCTCGTCAGTACCTGGATCGTCATGGCGCTGCTTTCGGGTTTTGCCATCTGGCTGGGCAGTAATCTCAAGCTGGAAAATGTCTCAAAGCGGCAGGCCGCCGCCGAGTTCATCGTAGAACGGCTGGACCAGTTCGTGCACGACAACATGGGCTATCACTTTGATCAGTATATCCCGCTCATCGGCGCGATCTTCGCTCTGAGCATCGGCTGCAACCTCATCAGTGTCATCGGCCTGTGGAGCCCCACAGCCGACCTGAACACCGAGGCGGCGTGGGCCATCGTGGTGTTCGTGCTGATCATGTACTACAAGATCAAGACCAACGGCATCCTTTCCTACCTGAAAGGTCTTTTGGACCCCATCTTCATCATGGCACCCATCAATGTGCTGTCGGAGGTTTCCACCCCCGTCAGTATGGCGTTCCGTCACTTTGGCAATATCTTGTCCGGTACGGTCATCTCCACACTGCTGTACTGGGCGCTGGCAAGCCTGAGCCACGTCATTTTCGGCTGGCTGCCCGGTGCCTTGAGCCAGATCCAGCTGTTCCAGATCGGCATCCCGGCCTTTACGGGCCTGTATTTCGACTGGTTCGGCGGCTGCATTCAGGCGTTCATCTTCTGTACCCTGACCGCAATTTTCATCAAGCGTGCTGCCGGTGAGGACTAAGCCCTCACAACGGCATCTCCCAAAACAAAAAACTTTTTTGGAGGACAAATCTTATGACTGACTTTCAGTACCTCGCTCGTGGTATCGCTCTGGCAGGCTGCGGCATCGGCGCAGGCTGCGCACTGATCGCAGGTATCGGCCCCGGTATCGGCGAAGGCAACGCAGCAGCTGCTGCCTGTGAAGCTGTGGGCCGTCAGCCCGAGTGCAAGAGCGATGTTACCAGCACCCTGATCCTGGGCGTTGCACTTTCCGAGACCACCGGTATTTACGGCTTCGTCACCGGTCTGCTGCTGATCTTCCTGGCACCCGGTATGTTCATGAAGTTCCTGGCATAAGCGGAACCTTTTACAAAATAACGAAAGGAGACGCTTATGGAACTGTACCAGGCGTTGATCACGCTGGACGGCTGGACCTTTCTGGCCCAGATCTGCAACCTGATGATCCAGCTGTTCATCTTCAAAAAGTTCCTGCTGAATCCGGTCAAAAACGTGATCGCAGAGCGCAAGGCGAAGGCGGACAGCCAGATCGCCGATGCCACTAAGCTGCGCACCGAAGCCGAAGCCATGAAGGCAGAGTACGAGCAGAATCTGCAGAATGCCCGCGCCGAGGCCAACGAGATCGTTGCCAATGCGCAGAAGACGGCCACCGCCCGCGGCGAAGAGATCGTGGGCGAGGCCCGCGCACAGGCTGCTGCCCTCAAGCAGAAGGCCGAAGCCGACATTGCGCAGGAGCGCAAGAAGGCTGTGAACGAGGTCAAGGACGAGATCGGCGGCATCGCCATGGAGATCGCCTCCAAGGTGGTGGAGCGTGAAATCAGCGAGAAGGACCACAAGGATCTGATCGACGAATTTATCAAAAATGTGGGTGAAGCATCATGACCGAGACTGCAAGGATGTACGGCGGAAGCCTGTACGATCTGGCGGCGGAGGAAGGGCTGGAGGCCCGCATTCTGGGTGAGCTGGACGAAGCCGTGGCGCTTTTTAAGGCGAACCCGGACTACCTGCATCTGCTCAGCACCCCCAGCATCCCCAAAAAGGAGCGCTGCGGCCTGCTGGATGAAGCACTGCGGGATCAGGTCCACCTCTATGTGCTGAACTTTTTGAAGATCCTGTGCGAGAAGGGCACCCTGCGGGAGCTGTCCGGCTGCGCACGGGCTTACCGTGTGCGCTACAATCAGGCGCACGGCATTCTGGAAGCAACGGCGACCACTGCAGTGGCAATGACGGAGCAGCAGGCAAAGAGCCTGCACGAAAAGCTGGAAAAGCTCACCGGCAAGACCATCGACCTGAAAACAAAGGTCGATCCGGCAGTGCTGGGCGGCATCCGGCTGGATATCGAAGGCACCGAGCTGGACGGCACGGTGCAGAACCGTCTGTCCGCCCTGCGCAGGGATATTGCTTCCGTGACACTGTGATCGAATTTCCACCCGAAAGATTTTTAAGAATTGAGTGGTGAACAAACAAAGATGCAACTGAAACCTGAAGAGATCTCCAAGATCATCCGTGCGCAGATCAAGCATTACGAAAATGCCATCGAGCAGAGCGAGACCGGCACGGTCATTATGGTGGGCGACGGCATCGCCCGCGCCAGTGGTCTGGAAAAGTGCATGGCAGGTGAGCTGCTTCAGTTTGATAACGGCGAATACGGCATGGCCCAGAATCTGGAGGAGAATACCGTCTCCATCGTTCTGCTGGGCTCCGACGTCGGCATCAAGGAAGGCAGCACTGTCAAGCGCACCGGCAAGGTGGTGTCCGTGCCGGTGGGCGAAGCCATGATCGGCCGCGTGGTCAACGCGCTGGGCCAGCCCATCGACGGCGCAGGCCCCATCGAGACCACCGAGTTCCGCGCCATTGAAAGCCGCGCTCCCGGCATCATCGACCGTCAGCCGGTCAAGGAGCCGCTGCAGACCGGCATCAAGGCCATCGACTCCATGATCCCCATTGGCCGCGGCCAGCGCGAGCTGATCATCGGCGACCGCCAGACCGGCAAGACCACCATCGCCTCCGATACCATCATCAACCAGAAGGGCAAGGACGTCATCTGCATTTACGTTGCCATCGGCCAGAAGCGCTCTACCGTGGCAAATCTGGTGCAGAGCCTGACCGAAGCCGGTGCCATGGGCTACACCATCGTGGTGTCCGCAACGGCATCCGAGCTTTCGCCCCTGCAGTATATCGCACCCTACTCCGGCTGTGCCATGGGCGAATATTTCATGCATCAGGGCAAGCACGTCCTCATCATCTACGACGACCTGTCCAAGCACGCCGTGGCCTACCGTGCACTGTCGCTGCTGATCCGCCGTCCCCCGGGACGTGAGGCTTACCCCGGCGACGTGTTCTATCTGCACTCCCGTCTGCTGGAGCGCGCGGCCAAGCTCTCCAATGAGCTGGGCGGCGGCAGCCTGACGGCTCTGCCCATCATCGAGACGCAGGCGGGCGATGTTTCCGCCTACATCCCCACGAATGTCATTTCCATCACCGATGGTCAGATCTTCCTGGAGACGGAGCTGTTCCACTCCGGTGTCATGCCGGCAGTCAACCCCGGCATCTCGGTGTCCCGCGTGGGCGGCAATGCCCAGATCAAGGCCATGAAGAAGGTGGCCGGCACCCTGAAGCTGATCTACTCCCAGTACCGCGAGCTGCAGAGCTTTGCACAGTTCGGCTCCGATCTGGACGCCGACACCAAGGCCCGTCTGGCACAGGGCGAGCGCATCGTGGAAGTGCTCAAGCAGAACCGCTCCGCTCCCGTGCCTGTGGAAAAACAGGTAGCTGTCCTGTACGCGACCATCCACGATTACCTCGTGAAGGTCAAGGTGCCGGATGTGGCCGAGTATGAGAAGGGCCTGTACGAGCATCTGGACAACGATGCCGCCGGTGCCGCCGTCATGGAGACCATCCGCACCACCGGCAATCTGGATAAGGATACCGAGGAGCAGCTGAAAAAGGTGCTTGCGGCCTATACCGACAACTTCGTCAAGGCACACTAAGGAAGGAGGCGTAACGCATGGCTGGTTCCATGAAGGACATCAAGCTGCGCATCAAAAGCGTAGAGAGCACCATGCAGATCACCAAGGCAATGGAACTGGTGGCTTCCTCCAAAATGCGCCGCGCCAAGGAACGGGTGGAGCACAGCCGCCCCTACTTTGAAACGCTGCACGAGACCCTGACCAAGATCGCTGCGGCAGACCCCCGTGCCCGCAACCCCTACCTGCGCCGTGACGAAGTGAAGCGCACGCTGCTCATCGTCATTGCAGGCGACCGCGGCCTTGCCGGTGGATATAATTCCAACGTGCTCAAGCAGGCCGCAGCCGAAGAGGGCGAGGTGCTGGTGCTGCCCATCGGCAAGCGCTCGGCAGAGTATTTCGTCCATCACGAAGTGCCCCTGTTCACGCAGGAGGTGCTGCTGGCGGCAGATGTCTCGGTGGGCGAGTGCTTCCAGCTGTCCCGCCAGATCACCGAGGGCTACCGCAAGGGCGAGTACGATGCGGTGAAGATCTGCTACACCCGGTTCGATTCCATGATGACCCAGACCGCAGCCACCATGGAGGTGCTGCCGCTGTCCATCGAACCCACCGAGCAGCAGAAGGCAGAAGCCCGCCGCAGCCAGATCCTGTACAAGCCCAGCAGCGAGGAAGTATTCAGCGCGATCATCCCGGAGTATGTGGCCGGTATCGTCTACGGCACCGTGTGCGAGAGCGTGGCAAGTGAGCTTGCCGCCCGCCGCACCGCCATGGATGCCGCCACCAAGAACGCCGGTGAGATGATCGACCATTTGAACCTGTATTATAACCGTGCCCGTCAGGCCGCCATCACGCAGGAGATCACTGAGATCGTGGCCGGCGCGGAGATTTAACAACCTATCAAGAAGGAGTTGTAGCCTATGTCCGAAAAACATATCGGCAAGGTGCTCCAGGTCATCGGCCCGGTGCTGGACATCCAGTTTGAGGATGGCCAGCTGCCGGAGCTGCTCAACGCCATCGAGATCGACAACCACGGCGAAAAGCTGGTGGTCGAGGTGGCACAGCACACCGGCGATAACGTGGTGCGCTGTATTGCAATGAACAGCACCGATGGTCTGGTGCGCGGCACCGAAGCCGTGGATACCGGCGAACCCATCAAAGTGCCCGTGGGCGACCAGTGTCTGGGCCGCGTGTTCAACCTGCTGGGTGAGCCCGTGGACAACAAGCCCGCCCCGGCCCCGGAGGCCTACTGGCCCATCCACCGCCCTGCTCCCAGCTACGAGGAGCAGCAGTCCACCACCGAGATCCTCGAGACCGGCATCAAGGTCGTTGACCTGATCTGCCCCTACGCAAAGGGCGGCAAGATCGGCCTGTTCGGCGGTGCAGGCGTCGGCAAGACGGTCCTGATCCAGGAGCTGATCTATAACATCGCCACCGAGCACAACGGCTACTCGGTGTTCACCGGCGTTGGCGAGCGCACCCGTGAGGGCAACGACCTGTATGGTGAAATGACCGAGAGCGGTGTTATCAACAAGACTGCGCTGGTCTACGGCCAGATGAACGAACCCCCAGGAGCCCGTATGCGCGTGGCACTGTCCGGCCTGACCATGGCGGAGTATTTCCGCGATGTGAAGAATCAGGACGTGCTGCTCTTCATCGATAACATCTTCCGCTTCACCCAGGCAGGCTCTGAGGTGTCCGCACTGCTGGGCCGTATGCCCTCTGCCGTCGGCTACCAGCCCACGCTGGCCACCGAGATGGGCGCTCTGCAGGAGCGCATCACCTCCACCCGCAAGGGCTCCATCACCTCGGTGCAGGCCGTCTACGTGCCCGCCGACGACCTGACCGACCCGGCCCCTGCCACCACCTTTACCCATCTGGATGCCACCACGGTCCTGAGCCGTGACATTGCTTCGCAGGGCATCTACCCCGCTGTGGACCCGCTGGATTCCACCAGCCGCATCCTCAGCCCGGAGGTCGTGGGTCAGGAGCACTACGAGATCGCCCGCGCCGTCCAGAAGGTGCTGCAGCGCTACAAGGAGCTGCAGGATATCATTGCCATCATGGGCATGGACGAGCTGAGCGAGGAAGACAAGCGCACGGTCAGCCGCGCTCGCAAGGTGCAGCGCTTCCTGAGCCAGAGCTTCCACGTGGCAGAGCAGTTCACCGGTATGCCTGGCCAGTATGTGCCGCTCAAGGAGACCCTGCGCGGCTTCAAGATGATCCTGAACGGCGAGTGCGACGAGCTGCCCGAGAGTGCATTCCTGTTCGCGGGCACCATCGATGACGTGTTCGCAAAAGCGAAGAAAGGGTAAACCATGACGACCTTTCATCTGACGGTGGTCACGCCGGACGGCTGCGCCTTTGACGGGCAGGCCGAGCGCATCGTCTGCCGCGCCATCGACGGCGATATCGCCATCCTTGCCAAGCACGGGGATTACTGCACCGCGCTGGGCATGGGCGAAGCGCATATCGTGGACGCGGACGGCCAGCGCCGCCGTGCCGCCTGTATGGGCGGCCTGCTGAGCGTGCTGGACGGCGAAGTGCGTCTGGTCGCAACCACATGGGAGTGGGCCGAGGAGATCGATCAGGCCCGCGCTGAGGCTTCCAGGAAGCGTGCGGAGGAGATCCTTGCGCAGAAAAACCTCGCTCAGCGGGACTACGAGCTGGCTCAGGCACGCCTCAAGCGCGCTCTGGTGCGCACCTCTATCCACTGAACCCTGTATACAAAAAGGCACCCGCAGCGATCCGGCTGTGAGTGCCTTTTGTTTTGCATGGGATGATTTTAAATGCGCGCCGCCGCTTCCCGAAGGAAGCAGACGCGGCCCATGCCGTTTTCCTCCACGACCCCTCTCGTGAAAAAAGGGGTTCGGGAAAGTCCGCAGACTTTCCTGAACCCCCAAAATTTAAATAACTCTTCCGCTGAATATGCGCAAAGCGAACGCGGAGCGCATTCCCAATCGTCTCACAGCCGATTTGCCTTCTCGATCAGGTTGCGGATGTGATGGGCCAGCATCTCCACCGCAGCGGTGTTCTCGCCGCCGTTGGGCACAATGATGTCTGCATTGCGCTTGCTGGGCTCCACAAAGGCCTCGTGCATGGGCTTGACGGTGGTCAGGTACTGCTCGATGACGCTGTCCAGACTGCGGCCCCGCTCCTTCACATCCCGCACCAGACGGCGCAGGATGCGCTCGTCGGCGTCGGTGTCCACATAGATCTTGTAGTCGAACAGGGCGCACAGCTCCGGCTCCACAAAGGGCAGGATGCCTTCCACGATCAGCACCGGTGCGGGCTCGATGTGCTGCACCTTGTCGCTGCGGTTGTGGTTGGAGTAGTCGTACACCGGGCAGTCGATGGCGCGGCCTGCCTTCAGCTCCTGCAGATGGTAGATCAGCAAAGCGTTGTCAAAAGCGTCCGGATGGTCGTAGTTCAGCTTGCAGCGCTCCTCAAAGGGCAGCTCATCGTGGCGCTTATAGTAGCTGTCATGGGAGATCAGGCGCACTTCATCCTCGCCAAAACGCTCCTTCAGCCGCAGAGCAAGGGTGGTCTTGCCGCTGCCGGAGCCGCCTGCAATGCCAATAATCAGATTATTCATAGGGGTCCCTCCTGCATCATCCTGCCGCTTTGGGTGGAAAAAAGGGCAGGAATGGATTATAATAGGTGCAAAGCTGCCTGTCCGGGACACAGCGCCGGGCGGGCTTGTTCCTGTACATCATAACACAAACCGGCACATTTTTACAGCCCCGGAGCTGCAAATGTGCGAGATAAGGGAAAATGCCATGCAGAAAAAACAATTTCAGCAAAATATGAAGGACAAGGTCCGGGTGTTTGAGGATGGCGGCATCCGCCTGCTCAAACGGGGACAGAAGGGCGTGGTACACGCTATTTTCAGCCGTTTTGGTCTGGTGCTGGTGCTGCTGCTTTTACAGGCGTTCGCGCTGTTCAGCCTGCTGCAGTGGTTCGGCGGGCTGCTGCCGCATTATTTTGGCGGCACCCTGCTGGTAACAGCGGCAATGATGGTCTATCTGCTCAATCAGGACATGGACAACAGCGTGCGCATCACATGGCTGGTGGTCACGGCGCTGATGCCGGTGCTGGGCGTGCCGCTGTTCTGGTACACCAAAAGTGATGTGGGCCACAATGCCCTGAAGCGCCGCCTGCTGGATCTGGAGGGCTGGACCCGCGCCCAGCTGCCGCAGAATGAGCAGACCGTGGAGCTTTTGCAGGAGCAGGCACCCGAGGCGGTGCCGCTGGCACGGTATCTGCGCGGCAAGGGCGGCGGCTTTCCGGTCTATGCCGACACGACGGCCACCTACTTCAACGGCGGCGAAGCCATGTTCGATGAAATGCTGCGCCAGCTGGAAACGGCAAAAAAGTACATCTTTCTGGAATATTTCATCGTGGATGAAGGCCTGATGTGGGGCCGCATTCTGGAAGTGCTGGCCCGCAAGGCGGCGCAGGGGGTGGATGTGCGTGTGATGTATGACGGCACCTGCGAGTTCTCCACCCTGCCGCGGGATTACCCCAGCCGGCTGGAAGCGCTGGGCATCCAGTGCAAGGTGTTCTCGCCGGTCACGCCCTTCGTCTCCACCCACTACAACTACCGCGACCACCGCAAAATTCTGGTCATCGATGGCCGGGTGGGCTTTACCGGCGGCGTGAATCTGGCAGATGAGTACATCAACCACATCGAAAAGTATGGCCGCTGGAAGGACTCGGCCCTGATGCTGGAAGGCGAAGGCGTGCGCTCCATGACGGCGCTGTTCCTGCAGATGTGGTGCATCCTGCGCCAGCCGGAGTTTGAGCAGTTCCTGTCCGATCCCATCCCGGCGGCAGCAAACGCCAAGGGCTTTGTGGTGCCCTACGGGGACTGCCCGCTGGACGGTGAGCGGGTGGGCGAAATGGTGTACATGGATATGCTCAACCGTGCCCGGAAGTATGTGCACATCATCACGCCGTATCTGATCCTGGACGGCGAGCTGGAAACAGCCCTGCGCTTTGCGGCAGAGCGCGGTGTGGATGTGCACCTGATCCTGCCCGGCAAACCGGATAAGTGGTTCGCTTATGCACTGGCAAAGACCCACTACAAGGCACTGCTCTCCTCGGGCGTGAAGATCAGCGAGTGGACGCCCGGCTTTACCCATGCCAAGGTAGTCATTGCGGACGGTGTGGAAGCCGTGGCAGGCACCATCAATCTGGACTACCGCAGCCTGTACCATCACTTTGAAAACGCGGTCTGGATGTGTGGCACCGACTGCATTGCCAACATGGAAGCGGATTTTCAGGATACGCTCGCCCGGTGCCGCAGGGTGGAGCGGACGAAAGAAAGCATCTGGCAGGGCAAAAAGCTGCTGCATCTGGCGGGCATCCTGCTCAAGTTCATTGCGCCGCTGGTGTGAAAGACTCCCTCCGTCATGGCTGCGTAAGCAGACTGGAGAAGCTCTGAATACAAAAAGGCCCGCTGCCTTTCGACAGCGGGCCTTTTGTTACCGATTTAAATAAAAATCAGCGCTTAGTTCTGCTTCATGCGAGCGAAGCAGTCAGAGCAGTAGACCGGACGGTCCTCACGGGGCTGGAAGGGAACCTTGCAAGCCTTGCCGCAAGCTGCGCAGACAGCATCGAACATCTGACGCTCACCGCTGTTGCTGCGTGCGCCGCCGTTCTTGCGGGCGTCACGGCAGGGCTTGCAGCGCTGGGGCTGATTCTCGAAGCCGCGAGATGCGTAGAACTCCTGCTCACCAGCAGTCCAAACAAATTCCTTACCGCAGTCCTTGCAGACCAGAGTCTTGTCTTCAAACATAGTAGTATCTCCTCTTTAGTTAGTTCTTGCCCACGGAAGGATTGTAACCATACCTTTGGTTTTGGGACCATCGCGCTGATCAGTAAGCTTACCAGGGGCTTGAATGAATAGACGTCCTCCAATTGAGGACTTTTCTATTGTACCGTTCTTTTTGAAATTTGTCAACCAAAAAACAACCATTCGCCTTGTTATTTGTATAGATAGCACAATCCGACAGGGCTGATTTGGGTAAAATAACTGCCGGAAGTCAGAAAAGCGGAATGCTGCACAGTCTTTTCGCAGCGGCAGCTTTTGGACGCAGACGATTGGAAATGGCCTCCGCTTGCGCTCTGGCCATAAATAAAGGAAGATTTGTTTATACTTCGCGTTTGTTGCGGCCTGCGGGCCGCAACAAACGCATTTTCACAGAAGGGGCCGTAAAGGAAAACGGGGAATTTTCCCACCGAGAAGTCGTTTACGGTTGGGATCTTTCTCGTGAAAAAGTGGTTCAGAAACACCCGCAGGTGTTTCTGAACCACAAATTAAAAATAATCTTTCCGCTGAAAATGGCCAGAGCGCAGCGGAGGCCATTCAAATCGTCCTATACAAAAAGGGGCTGCCGCACGGAATGTGCGGCAGCCCCCTGCAAAGCCCTTTGGGAAACGATTACTTCTCGAGGACTTCCTTGGTGTCGCGGGCGATCATCAGCTCCTCGTCGGTAGCAATGACCAGAGTGCGCACCTTTGCGCCCCAGGCAGTGATCTCGCACACATCGCCCACGGGGTGCTTGTTCTTCTCGGTATCGATGCGGATGCCCAGCCAATCCATGTGGTGGCAGACCTTTGCACGGGCAATTGCGTCGTGCTCGCCGATGCCGCCGGTGAAGACGATGGCATCCACGCCGCCCATTGCAGCGATGTAAGCGCCAACGGTCTTCTTGATCTGGTAGTTCAGCATGTCGGAAGCCAGCTGTGCGCGCTTGTTGCCGGCAGCAGCTGCCTCTTCCACGTCACGCTTGTCGCTGGAAACACCGGAGATGCCCAGCAGGCCGGACTTCTTGTTCAGGATCTCGTCCAGCTCGTGGCCGGTGATGTTCAGGGTGTACTTCAGGTAGTTGACCACAGAGGGGTCCAGGTCGCCGCAGCGGGTGCCCATCATCAGGCCGGCCAGCGGGGTCATGCCCATGGAGGTGTCCACGACCTTGCCCTGGTCCACAGCGGCAATGGAGGAACCGTTGCCCAGATGGCAGGTGATCAGCTTCAGGCGCTCAATGGGCTCTTCCAGATACTCGGCAGCCTTGTGCGCAACGTACTTGTGGCTGGTGCCGTGGAAGCCGTAGCGGCGCACGCCGTACTTCTCGTAGTACTCATACGGAATGGCGTACATATAAGCCTTCGGAGGCATGGTGCTGTGGAAAGCGGTATCGAACACAGCCACCATGGGGATGTTGCCGAACACCTTGCGTGCGGCCTCGATGCCCAGAATGCCGGCGGGGTTGTGCAGGGGAGCCAGAGGGCTCAGCTCGCGGATGGTCTCGATGACCTCGTCGGTGATCAGGCAGCTCTCCTTGAACTTCTCGCCGCCGTGCACGACACGGTGACCGATGGCATCGATCTCGCTGACGTCGTTGATGCACTTGCCCTCGCCGGTGGTCATCTTCTTCACGACCTCGGCAAAAGCCTCGGTGTGGGTGGGGAAGATGGCGGGCGTGGTGGCCTTGTGGCCGTTGGCCTCGTGGGTGATCATGCTGCTTTCCATGCCAATGCGCTCGCACAGGCCCTTGCACAGCACCTTCTCGCCGTCCATATCGATCAGCTGATACTTCAGAGAAGAAGAGCCGCAGTTAATAACCAGAACTTTCATCTGTGTTGCCTCCTGTATGTTTTTGCTCTGCCCACGTGTGAGGACAGAATTTTACAGATTCCTGTGTTTATTATATAATAGGGTGGGCAGCTTTTCAAGCCGCAACCCGGGCAAAGCGGTAAGACTTGTGTACAAGGTTTTTGTACATCCTGCCTATTATTGCAGAATAGCCGGGCTTTTTTCTGTGAATACGATATAAATTTAACAATCTTTTCGGGACACAGCGGCCCTTTTAAGGAGAACTCTATGAAGTTTGCAGGCATCATCGCGGAATACGACCCCTTTCACAACGGCCATGCATGGCAGCTGGCGCAGGCAAAAGCGCTGGGCGCAGAGCATGTGGCGGTGGCCATGAGCTGCGGACTGACCCAGCGCGGGAGCCTGCCGCTGCTGCCGGAAGCGGTGCGGGTGCAGGCCGCACTGCAATGCGGGGCAGATCTGATATTTGCCCTGCCTGCACCCTGTGCCTGCGCGGGGGCAGAGGCTTTTGCCCGGGCGGGGGTGCGCATCCTTGCAGCTGCCGGGTGTGATGCGCTGGTGTTCGGGGCAGAGACGCCGGACGCGGCCCTGCTGATGGAAGCTGCCCGGGTGTTGTGCAGCGCAGCCTACCGTGCCGAGCTGAAACAGCAGCTGGCCGCCGGTGCCCGCAGCTTTGCCGCTGCGCGGCAGGCAGCGGTGGAAGCGCTTTGTCCGGGCACGGCGCTGGCCGCACTGCTGGATAAGCCCAACAACAATCTGGCAGTGGAATACTGCAAGGCCATTCTGGAACAGGAGGCACCCATGACCCCGGTGCCGCTGCCCCGCGTGGGGGCGGGCCACGGGCAGGCTCTTGCCGAAAGCGGCCACGCACAGTTTGCCAGCGCCAGCGCGCTGCGCGCCCTCTGGGCAGAGCAGGGAGCGGACGCACTGGCTCCTTATGTGCCGGAAAAAGCACTGAAACTGTATAAAAAAGCGGAAATTGACGGAACGTATACCGACTACACCGCTGCGGGCCGGTGTCAGCTGACTCTGCTGCGGGCGGCCTGTGCCCGGCCGGAACCCTTTGCCGCAGTGCGGGGCGTTTCCGAGGGGCTGGACCACCGGCTGGAAAACGCCGTGCACAGCTGCACCGGCCTGCCCCAGCTGCTGGACGCGCTGACCACGGTGCGTTACCCCCGGGCCCGGATGCGCCGTCTTGCCATGGACGCCGCACTGGGCTATGAGGTGGAGACAGTGCCCGCTCTGCCGCCGTATCTGCACCTGCTGGGAGCCCGGCGGGAAGCTCTGCCGATGCTCAAAAATACGGCCCTGCCGGTGAGCCATTCGCTGGCAAAGCTGGAAAAAGAAAATGCAGACTGCGCCCGCATGGCGGCGGCACAGGCAGCAGCCAGCGATTTTGGCGCACTGTGCCGCCGGGTGCCCGGGCCGATGGGGGGAGTATATCGTCAAAAAATTATCTTTTTGACGAATTGACAAAAAATAATCGAAGAAATTTTATGCAGAAACACTTGTGTCCGGACGGTTTGTGGTGTATGATTAGAGCGATGCAATGTTGGATACAACAAATGAGAATGGAATCAAAAAACCGCACGCAATAAGGAGGAAACTTCATGGCACTTCACGTTCTGGACGAAGCCAACCGCTGTCTGGGCTGCAAAAAGCCACTGTGCCAGCAGGGCTGCCCTATCCACACCAATATCCCGGAGGTCATCCGTCTGCTCAAGGCAAACCAGATGGACGAGGCCGGCAGGATGCTGTTTGAAAATAACCCGCTGACCACCGTTTGTGCGCTGGTGTGCAACCACGAGAACCAGTGCGAAGGCCACTGTGTGCGCAACCGGATGCCCAGCCACGACCCGGTGCACTTCTCCATTATTGAAGACTACATTTCCACGACCTACGCCAACAAAATGACCGCCGGCCCTGCCCCCAAAAACGGCATGAAGGCAGCAGTCGTTGGCTCCGGCCCGGCGGGCCTGACCATTGCGGTGCTGCTGGCACGCTGGGGCTACGATGTGACCATCTTTGATGCCCGCGATAAGATCGGCGGCGTCATGCGCTACGGCATCCCCAACTACCGCCTGCCGGACAGCGTGCTGGACGATTTCCAGTACCGCCATCTGGAGCTGAAGGGCATCAAGGTGCGGCCCAACACCACCATCGGCAAGACCATCACCATCGATGATCTGTTCCGCGACGGCTACAAGAGCGTGTTCATCGGTGCCGGTCTGTGGAAGGCCAACGCCATGCATATCAAGGGTGAGACGCTGGGAAATGTAGCCTTTGGCATCGACTATCTGGCAAACTCCAAGGCGTTCCGTCTGGGTGATGATATTGCCGTGATCGGCGTGGGCAACTCTGCCATGGACTGCGCCCGCACCGCCATCCGCAACGGTGCCCGCCACGTCACCTGCTATGCCCGCCGTGACGAGAGCTGCATCAGCGCCTCCGAGTACGAGGTGAGCTATGCAAAGCTGGAGGGCGTGGGCTTCCGCTTCTGCAAGGCACCGGTGGAGATCCGGGAGAACGGCCTGATCTGCCGCGATACCGTCAAGGGCGAGGACGGTAAATTTACGCAGGTGGAGGGCAGCGAGACCTTCTACCCTCACACCGGCGTCATCGTCTCGGTGAGTCAGGGCTCTGAGAGCAACCTCGTCAAGACCACCACCGGCATCGAGACCAACCAGAAGGGTCTGCTCACCGTCAGCGAGGACGGCAGCACCACCCGCGAGGGCGTGTTTGCCGGCGGCGACGCCGTGATGGGCGCCCGCACCGTGGTGGAGGCGGTGGCTGTGGCCAAGAAGGTGGCCGAATCCATGGACGCCTACATGAAGAGCCTGCCCGCAGAAGAAGCGGCTGATCCCTATGCCGATATTCCGGTGTTCCAGACCCCCACCTCGGACGTGCTGGCAAAGCAGGAGATCTGACGAAATAAAGACAAAGTTGGAAGAAACTGTAAAGCTTCTGCGTCTTTGCCGATCTTTGCCGCTCCGTTTGTTGACGGGGCGGCTTTTGCCTTGTATACTATTCATATACTTGCTTCCGATTTGTACAAACTGGAAACAAAGAACAGCGAAAGGCGGTGGACGCTATCCTGAAAGCATCCCTCCCGAAACTGCGGGAAAAACTATTGGAAGCGCTGCAGGCAGTGCTGCCCATTGCAGCCATCGTGCTGGTGCTCTGCTTTACCATTGCACCGGTGTCACCCAGCATCCTGCTGTGCTTTCTGCTGGGCGCAGCCATGATCGTGCTGGGCATCATGTTCTTCACACTGGGCGCGGAGATGAGCATGACCCCCATGGGCGAGCGCGTGGGTGCCGTGATCACCAAAAGCCGGAAGCTGCCGGTGATTTTGGGCATCGGCTTCCTGCTGGGTTTTCTCATCACCATCTCGGAGCCGGACCTGCAGGTGCTGGCAAATCAGGTACCCGCGATCCCCAATACGACCCTTATCCTGTCGGTGGCGGCAGGCGTGGGCCTGTTTCTGGTGTTTGCCTTCCTGCGAATGCTCATCGGCATCTCGCTGCCCCGGCTGCTGGTGCTGTTTTACAGCATCATCTTTCTTCTGGCGGTCTTTGTGCCCAGGGAATTTCTTGCTGTGGCCTTTGATTCCGGCGGCGTGACCACCGGCCCCATGACGGTGCCCTTCATCATGGCACTGGGTGTGGGTGTGTCAGCGATCCGCGGCGACCGCCACGCGGCGGATGACAGCTTTGGTCTGGTGGCAATGTGCTCCATTGGCCCCATTCTGGCTGTGCTCATTCTGGGCATCGTGTTCCGCGCCTCGGACAGCACCTATATCCCGCCGGTGCTGCCGGAGGTGAGCGACTCGGTGGAGCTGTGGCAGCTGTTCCATGTCAGTCTGCCTACTTATATAAAGGAGATCGCCGGTTCTCTGCTGCCCATCATCGTGATGTTCGGCATTTTTCAATTTGTGGCTCTGCACATGGACGGCCGCTCTCTGGGCCGCATTGCGGTGGGCCTTGCCTACACCTATGTGGGTCTGGTGCTGTTCCTCACCGGCGCAAACGTCGGCTTTATGCCTGCCGGTAATTATCTTGGTCAGGTGCTGGCCGGGCAGAGCTTCCGCTGGATCATCATTCCCATCGGAATGCTCATCGGTTACTTCATCGTCAAGGCCGAGCCGGCCGTCTATGTGCTGAACAAGCAGGTGGAAGAGGTGACCGACGGTGCCATCTCGGCGCAGGCCATGGGCACAGCCCTTTCGGCAGGCGTGTCCATTTCGGTGGGCCTTGCCATGGTGCGGGTGCTCACCGGCATTTCCATCCTGTGGTTCCTCGTGCCGGGCTATGTGTTTGCCATCGGCATCTCCTTTGTGGTGCCAAAGCTGTTCACCGCCATTGCATTTGACGCGGGCGGCGTGGCTTCCGGCCCCATGACGGCCACCTTCCTGCTGCCGCTGGCACAGGGTGCCTGCGTGGCTGTGGGCGGCAATATCGTCACCGATGCCTTTGGCGTGGTGGCGATGGTCGCCATGACGCCGCTCATCACGGTGCAGCTGATGGGCCTTGTGGCACAGCTCAAGACCCGCAAGGCACGGCAGGCGCAGCATGCCGCCGCACAGGCCTTTGCCTTTGCCGGTCTGGCGGACGATGATATCATTGAACTGTAAGGAGGGCGCGGCATGAGTTCGTTGTTTTTGATGGTGACCATCACCGACCGCCGCTCCACCGATGCCTTTTTGCAGCTGTATGAGCAGCGCGGCGTGGATGTGAACCTGTGCACGGTGGGCAGCGGCACAGCGGTGCGGGAGACTCTGGCCACGCTGGGTCTGGAAAAGACCGAGAAGGCGGTGCTGCTGGCGGTGGTGACAGAGGATACATGGAGGGCCGTCCGGACAGACCTGCGCCGCAAAATGCGCATCGACGTGCCGGGCACCGGCATTGCATTCACGGTGCCGCTGAGCAGCATCGGCGGCAGAAGGGCGCTGATGTTCCTCACCCAGCACCAGCCGCTGACATTGAAGGAGGAGAGCAGCTTGAAGGATACCCGTTACGAACTGCTGCTGGTGATCGCCAATCAGGGCCACACCGGCGCCATTATGGATGCCGCCCGCGCAGCGGGTGCCGGCGGAGGCACGGTGATCCATGCCAAGGGCACCGGCATGGAGGGCGCAGCCCAGTTCCTTGGTGTGGAGCTGGTGAACGAAAAAGAGCTGGTGCTCATCGTGGCCCACACGCTGGAAAAGAACCGCATCATGAAAGCCATCATGGACGGTGCCGGGCCCAAGGCGGGCGCGATCGTATTCTCGCTGCCGGTAACGGATACTGCCGGTCTGCGTCTGCTGGAGGACGAGGAACCGGTGCAGGAAACCTCTGCGCAGTAAACAACAAAATGTAATTTATTCCGGGATTATTCCGCATTTATGGGCAAAACGCTTGATAAATGCGGATTTTTTCGCTATCATAGAAGAAAGAAATTCAAGAATGAGGGACAAAAGATGATAAAGCTTTCATATGAGCAGCAGATCGCCTTCAACTCGCTGTCCATCATCGTGGGCAATGCACTGTATGCGCTCACGGTGGTGCTGTTTCTTGTGCCGTCAGGCCTGATCACCGGCGGTGCTACCGGCATCGCACTGGGCATCAACCGTGCATTGGGACTGCCGGTGTCCGGTGTGCTGTTCGTCATCAACATGACCATGCTTGCGGTGGGCTGGGTGCTGCTGGGGCGGCGCTTTGCGGTCACCACCGTTGCCAGCACCCTTCTGAGCCCCCTGTTTCTGGCCCTGTGGGAGCGGGTGTTCGCGGACTTTGTGCTCACCGATGATCTGGTGCTCAACACCATCTTTGCAGGCCTCGGCGTAGGCATTTCGCTGGGCATCACCATCCGGGCAGGCGCATCCACCGGCGGCATGGACATCCCTCCGCTGGTGCTGAACAAATATTTCCACATCCCGGTGTCGGCCAGTATGCTGGTGTTCGATATGCTCATCCTCTGCCTGCAGGCGGCGTTCAGCCCGCTGCAGCAGTGTCTGTACGGCATCGTGATGGTCATCGTGTACACGGTGGTGCTGGACAAGGTGCTTCTCTTCGGCACCACCCGCACCGAGGTAAAGATCATCAGCCAGCACGCCGATGACATCCGGGAAGCGATCTTCACCCAGCTGGACCGGGGCGTGACCGTGCTGCACGGCGAGGGCGGTTACAGCCACGAGCCGGAGCAGGTGCTGCTGAGCATCGTGAGCAACCGCCAGCTGCCGAAGCTGGAAAAGCTGGCCCATGCCATCGACCCCACCTGCTTTATGATCGTGAGCCATGTAACGGAGGTGAGCGGGCGCGGCTTCTCGCTGGAAAAGGACTATCAGGCGGAAAAGTGAGTGAACCCTCTCAGTCACGCCTGACGGCGTGCCAGCTCCCCCTGAGAGGAAAGACTTCCCCCGGCCGGGGGAAGATGTCGTGCAGCGACAAAAGGGGGAATCTGGCGAACGGAGTGAGCCGGAGAGGGTTGACTGCAAAAGCCTTCGGAGGCGGGCGGATTTTCCGCAAGGCTCTTGCAAAATAGTGCCCAGTTGGGGTATATTATAGAGGAACAGCAGGGTTTGCTGTCAATGCCCCCAAACAGAAAGGAAAAAACATCATGTTTGATATTTTCAATATGCTTAAAAAGGAAGAACACAAGGACGCAAAGCAGGTGACCCGCGATACCATCATCGGCGATATCCTGGATATGGATCAGACGACCGCTCCCTACTTCATGGAGATCGGCATGCACTGTCTGGGCTGCCCCGCATCCCGCGGCGAGAGCATCGAGGAGGCCTGTGCTGTCCACGGCGTGGACTGCGATGAGCTGATCGAGAAGCTGAACGAGCATCTGGCAGCAAAGAAGGCATAAATTGCTGCCCACACTGGATGCGCGTCTGGCTGCCGCCGCAGAGCTTGTGCGGCCGGGAGAGCCGGTGGCGGACATTGGCTGCGACCACGGCAAGCTGACAGCGGTGCTGGCAGCTTCGGGCCGGTACCCGAAGGTGATCGGTGCCGACCTGCGGCCCGGCCCGCTGGCAAAGGCAGAGCAGACGCTGGAACATGCAGGCTGTAAAGACCGCGCTGAGCTTCGGCTTGGCGACGGTCTTTCTGTGCTTACGGAGAATGAAGTGGGCAGCATCGTGCTGGCAGGCGTTTCCGCTCAGACCACGTGGGAGATTTTGGAGAAGGCACCGTGGGTGTTCACTGCACGCGGGCCGCGGATCATCATGATCCCGGCCACCCGCCACGATGCGCTGCGCCGCTGGCTGTGGGAGCACGGCTTCCGCTTTGTGGCAGACCGCCCGGTGCAGGCGGCGGGCCGCTGGTATGCGGTGATGGCGGCAGAGTATACCGGTGAGACGCACGAACCTACATTCGCCGAGTGCCTGTTCGGCGGCACAGGCGTCTGGCCCGAAGGAAAAGGCTACGCTGACTGGCAGAAGGCAAAGCTGCCCCGGATGCGCCTTGGCGTACCGGATGGCAGCGCACTTGCCGCCGAGATCGATGCAATTTTAAAAGAGGGGACAGAGCGATGATAACAGTACGGCAGGTATACGAAGCAATGCAGGCCATCGCGCCGCTGGAACTGGCCGAAAGCTGGGACAATCCCGGCCTGCTGGTGGACTGCGGCGGCGCGGTGCACCGGGTGCTGACGGCGCTGGACATCACCCCTGAGGTGGTGGAGGAAGCCGCCGCAAAGCAGTGTGAGATGATCGTGTCCCACCACCCGGTCATTTTTGATCCGCTCAAAAGGCTCGGCCCGCAGGATGTGCCGTTCCAGCTGGTGCAGGCGGGCATTTCTGCCGTCTGTATGCACACCAATCTGGACGCTGCAGAGGGCGGCGTGAACGAGGTGCTTGCGGGCATTTTCGGCATGAAGGACATGGAAACCTTTGCCGAGGGCTGCGGCCGCGTGGGTGCCATTGAGAAGATCACGGTCCCGGAGCTTGCCCGCAAGGCGCAGCAGGAGCTTACCGTGCGCTGCAACGCACCCGCCGTCGGCCCGGCGGTGCAGGTGAAGTTTGCGGATGCCGGCCGGCCGGTGAAGCGGCTGGCGGTCATCAGCGGCGCAGGCGGGAGCCTGTTTGCCGATGCCCTCGCCATGGGGGCCGACTGCCTGCTGACCGGCGAAGCCAACCATCACCATGCCATCGACGCAAAGCGGCTGGGGCTTTCGCTCATTGCTGCGGGCCACTACGCCACCGAATTCCCGGTGACCGCCGCTGTGGCGGAAAAGCTGCGTGCCGCCCTGCCGGAGCTGGACGTGCTGGTGAGCACCGAAAACCGGGACCCGTATACGTATTTGTGAGGAAAAGCCGCTGCTATTTCTTGCAGCGATTTTCCGGCTGAGATGAAGATTGCCGCTGCGGCCCCTTCTGTGAAAGAGTAATTCGGCAAAGCCCGCAGGCTTTGCCGAATTACAAATACAAATAAAAATTCCGCTGATTATGGCCTAAGCGAACGCGGCGGCCATTTAAAATCGTTAAACGAGGTAAACACTATGGCATTGGATGCCGCGACACTGGCCCTTACGGCAGCAGAGCTCAAAGCGACGCTGACCGACGCCAAGATCGCAAAACTATTTGAACCCACCCGCGATGAGCTGGTGCTCACCCTGCGCACCCGCACCGATACCTATGCGCTACTGCTTTCGGCCCGCAGCGGTTCCGCCCGGGTGTGCCTGACCGAAGAAAGCTTTGAAAACCCGGAGACGCCGCCCTCCTTCTGCATGCTGATGCGCAAGCACCTGACCGGCGGCAGGCTGCTGGATGTGCACATGGAGCCGGGAGACCGCATCGTCTACTTTGATTTCCAGTGCACCAACGAGATGGGCGACCTTGTGCGCAACACCCTGTGTGCCGAGCTGATGGGCCGCTACTCCAATCTGGTGCTGGTGCAGAACGGTAAAATCATCGATGCACTCAAGCGGGTGGATTTTGAGGACAGCGATGTGCGCCAGCTGCTGCCGGGCCTGCCCTACACCACGCCCCCCAAGCCCGCCCGTCCGGATTTTCTGCTGGTGAGCGCGGCGTCCATCGTATCGGCCGCCTGTGAACGGGATCTGCCGGTAGCGGATGCCCTGAACAAGACCGTGGCTGGCGTGGGCCCGGTGGTCTGCCGGGAAGCCGCATGGCGCGCCTTCGACGGGGAGCACCTGATCGCCAACGAGCTGACCGGGGAGCAGAAGCGCCGCCTGATGGCCTCCATCGATGAACTGAAGGAGATCCATGAGACCGGTGGCTGTCCGTGCAGCATCACCGACCCCAGCGGAAAGCCCATCGAGTATACCTTCTTCCGCCCGCAGCAGTATGGTGAGAAGTACAGGATAAAGGAGTGGCCGTCCTTCAATGCCATGCTGGAGGGCTACTACGCCGAGAAGGACCGTACCGAGCGCCTGCGCACCAAAAGCAAGGAGCTGCACAAGGCGGTGCACAATATGTACGAGCGTGCTGTCCGCAAGCAGGCGGCACGTCAGGAAGAGCTGGCCGCCAGCGGCAAGAGCGAAAAGCTGCGGCTATACGGCGAGCTGCTTTCTGCCAACCTCTATCTGGCCCAGAAGGGCATGAAGAGCATCACGGTGCCCAACTGGTACGACGAGGGCAAAGAGGTGACCATCCCGCTGGATCTGCGCTTCACCCCCAGCCAGAACGCCCAGAACTTCTTCAAGAACTATAAAAAGAAGCAGACCGCTGCCCGGATGCTGGTGGATCTGCTGGCAGAGGGTGAAAAGGAGATCGCCTATCTGGAAACGGTGCTCTACGAGGTGGAGTCCGCTTCCGGCGAAGCGGCCCTCAACGAGATCCGGGCAGAGCTGAAGAGTCAGGGCTACCTGAAATACTACAAGCAGCGGGATAAGCGCCAGAAGCCTGCAGATTTCCTGCGGTTCACTTCCACCGATGGCTTTGAGATCCTGGTGGGCCGCAACAACGCCCAGAACGACAAGCTCACCCTCCACACCGCCCGGGGCAAAGACCTGTGGTTCCATGTGCAGAAGGCCCCCGGCAGCCATGTTGTGGTCATGAGCCGGGGCGAGGAGATCCCGGACACAACCAAGCAGGAAGCTGCGCAGCTGGCAGTCATCTACTCCAGCACCTACAAGGCAGGCACCGGCGCCAAGGTGGCGGTGGACACCACTGAGGTGAAGAACATCTGGAAAGCCAGCGGTGCCAAGCCCGGCATGGTGCTGTACGAGGTGTACACCACGGTCTACATCACGCCCCGGGATGGGCTGGCGGAACAGCTGAAGAAGAAGTGACGATTTGAAATTGTCTCCGCTTCGCTCTGACAATATTAGAGGAAAAATTATTTTTAATGTTTGCAAACCGGCAAAGCCTGCGGGCTTTGCCGGTTTGCTTTTTCACGGGAAGGGGTCGTAGAGGGAAGCGGCAGCTTGCCGACGCTTGTTTTCTTCGGAAACGGCCGCGCGGCAGGGAAGCAACCTCGCCCTCTCCGTCTGCTCACTACGTTCGCATCCACCTCTCCCAAGGGGAGAGGCCTTGGCAAAGAGATGAAGTTTGCGTGGACTGCCAAGGGCTCTCCCTTTGGGAGAGCTGGCAAAGCCGACAGGCTTTGACTGAGAGGGCGAGGATGGTAGTGCTCCGGCTCTGCTTTTTATCATATATGTATAAAAGCGGCAGAACAGCCCATACTAAGCACTGCGCAGCGGGCGCGGCAGAGTTTTCCACCGGCAGAAAAGCCTGCGGATTGTGCATCTTGCACAGAAAATGCGCTCTTTGACAAAACGGAGAAAATAAAAAAGAAAATTCGTTCTTTTTTCTAAAAAACACTTGCCAAATGCACGAAGGTGTGATAGAATAACTCTCGGCTGCAAAGGGCTTGTGCGATACAAGTCGTGCAGGCCAGCGATATGCGTAGATGCGGGAGGTTGTCATCCGGCGATAGCTGCGATGGGTTATTTCCGCGGAGTATGTCCGATCTTAGAACCGGGCGAAAGAATTACTGACAGCGATGGAATACGTTCCCTCGGCAGAGAAGTTACTCCTCTGCGAAACGGGCGGAACCAATGTTCGGATTTGATTTGCTAATATGTTTCCGGGAGAACTGCCATGCGGTTCACCGGTTTTTATAGTGCCAAATCGAGGAACACCCGGAACTGTGTAGAGCAATTTATCGGCTCGCCTAGGGCAAAATCAATTTTTTCAGGAGGCGTAAGCAATGGCAGTCAAAGAGAAAATCAGAATCCGTCTGCAGAGCTATGATGCTCAGCTGATCGATGCCGCAGCAGAGAAGATCGTGGAGACCGCAAAGCACACCGGTGCACGCGTGTCCGGCCCCATCCCCCTGCCCACCGATCGTGAGATCGTTACCGTTCTGCGCGCTACCCACAAGTACAAGGATAGCCGCGAGCAGTTCGAGAGCCGCACTCATAAGCGTCTGATCGACATTCTGAAGCCGTCCAACAAGACGGTCGAGGCTCTGATGAGCCTCCAGCTCCCCGCTGGCGTGGACATCGAGATCAAGCTGTAAAAGACACTCGATCAAATTCGATGCCCTCGTTTCCCGAGGGGTCATGTTGGCAGTGACGTGCGCTGCCAACCAATAACCTTTACAGGAGGAAAAGAAAATGGTTAAAGGCATTATCGGCAAGAAAGTCGGTATGACTCAGCTGTTCGACGCGAACGGCAAGGTCGTTCCCGTCACCGTCATCGAGGCTGGTCCCTGCACCGTCGTGCAGAAGAAGACCGTCGAGAGCGATGGCTACCAGGCTGTTCAGCTGGGCTTCGGCGAGGTTTCCGCCAAGAAGGTCAACAAGGCAGCTGCAGGCCACTTCAAGAAGGCAAACGTTGCCCCCAAGAAGACCCTGCGCGAGTTCCGTCTGGAAGATGTTTCCGCAATGAACGTTGGCGACGTGCTGAAGGCTGATGTCTTCGCAGAGGGCGACAAGGTGGACGTTGTGGGCGTTTCCAAGGGCAAGGGCTACCAGGGCGTTATCAAGCGCTACGGTCAGCACCGTCTGCGTGAGAGCCACGGCACCGGTCCTGTTGCTCGTCATGCAGGTTCTAACGGTTCCACTTCTACCCCTGCTCGCGTGTTCCCCGGCAAGCGCCTGCCCGGCCACATGGGCTTTGTGCGCGTCACCGTGCAGAACCTGACTGTTGTCAAGGTTGACACCGAGAACAATCTGATCGCTGTCAAGGGTGCGGTCCCCGGTTCCAAGGGCACCATCATCACTCTGGCCAACAGCGTGAAGGCGTAAGGAGGAAAGCTACAATGGCAAAGTTTAACGTAGTCGATATGAACGGTCAGCATGTTAGCGAGATCGAGCTTTCCGACGCCGTGTTCGGTATCACCCCGAACGAGAAGGCTGTCCACATTGCTGTGGTGAACTTCCTGGCCAACCAGCGTCAGGGCACCCAGAACACCAAGATCCGCATGGAAGTTTCCGGCGGCGGCAAGAAGCCCTGGCGTCAGAAGGGCACCGGCCACGCTCGTCAGGGTTCCATCCGTGCACCGCAGTGGACTCACGGCGGCGTCGCTCTGGGCCCCAAGCCCCGCAGCTACAACTACCACATCAACAACAAGGTCAAGCGCCTGGCTCTGCTGAGCGTGTTGTCCGACAAGGCTGCCAATGGCAACATGGTCGTTGTTGACAAGTTCGCTTGCGATGAGTACAAGACCAAGACCGTGGTTGCAATGCTGAACGCTGTTGGCGCCGGCAAGAAGAACCTGCTGGTCAATGAGACTGTCGATGCAAAGTTCGTCAAGAGCGCTGGCAACATTGCCGGTGTGAAGACCACCTTCGCAGGCAGCGTGAACACCTACGATGTGCTGAACGCCGACAAGCTGATCATCAGCGTCGACGCAGCTAAGAAGCTCGAGGAGGTGCTTGGCTAATGAAAACCGCACATGATATCATCCTGAAGCCGGTCATTACCGAGAACTCCATGGCTGGCATCGCTGACAAGAAGTACACCTTCAAGGTCGCTACCGATGCTACCAAGGTCGAGATCGCTCAGGCCGTTGAGGTCCTGTTCCCGGGCGCTAAGGTCGCAAAGGTCAACACCATCTCTGTGCGCGGCCGTTTCCGCCGCCAGGGCATGCACGCCGGTTACACCGCTGCATCCAAGAAGGCTATCGTGACCCTGACCAAGGACTCCAAGGAAATCGAGTTCTTCAACAGCATGGTCTAAGCCGAACCCGCCGAGGGTTCCTCTATGGGGATATGACCCCGATAATAATTCATAAGATAAACAAAGGAGAATAGCACTATGGCTATCAAGAAGTATGGCCCCACTACTCCGGGCCGCCGCGGCATGACCGTCACGGATTACAGCGTCCTGTCTAAGGTCGCTCCCGAGCGCAGCCTGCTGGAGCCCATGAAGAAGCACAGCGGCCGCAACAACACCGGTCGCATCACCGTCCGTCATCAGGGCGGCGGCAACCGCACCAAGTATCGTGTCATCGACTTCAAGCGTCAGAAGACCGATATGCCCGCTACCGTCAAGACTCTCGAGTACGATCCGAACCGCAGCGCATTCATCGCTCTGGTCGAGTACACCGATGGCGTCAAGAGCTACATCATTGCTCCCGATGGCCTGAAGGTGGGCGATGTGGTCATCAGCAGCAAGTCTGCCGACATCAAGCCCGGCAACTGCCTGCCCTTCGAGAACATCCCCGTCGGTACCATCATCCACAACATCGAGCTGTATCCCGGCCGCGGCGCTCAGCTGGTTCGTTCCGCTGGCAACATGGCTCAGCTGATGGCTAAGGAGAATGGCTACGCTCTGGTTCGTCTGCCCTCCGGTGAGATGCGCAACGTGCCCCTGAACTGCACTGCAGTCATCGGTCAGGTTTCCAACATCGACCACGAGAACGTCAACCTGGGCAAGGCTGGCCGCAAGCGCCACATGGGCGTCCGTCCCGGCAGCCGTGGTACCGTCATGAACCCCTGCGACCATCCCCACGGTGGTGGCGAGGGCCGCGCACCTGTTGGTCACTCCGGTCCTATGACTCCCTGGGGCAAGCCCGCTCTGGGTCTCAAGACTCGCAAGCATCATAAGCGCTCCGATAAGCTGATCGTGAAGCGTGCAGGTAAGTAAGAGAGGAGTTTAAGACAATGGGTAGAAGCATTAAAAAAGGACCTTTCGTCCAGGCTGCTCTTATGAAGCACGTTGAAGCGATGAACGCTTCCGGCAAGAAGCAGGTCATCAAGACCTGGAGCCGCGCCTCCACGATCTTCCCCGAATTCGTTGGTCACACCTTTGCCGTCCACGACGGCCGCAAGCATGTGCCTGTGTATGTGACTGAGGACATGGTTGGCCACAAGCTGGGTGAGTTCGTTCCCACCCGTACCTTCAAGGGCCACACTGGTAATTCTAAGTAATAGAGGGAGGAACACAACATGGAAGCTCGGGCAATTCTTCGTTATGCCCGCATTAGTCCTCGTAAGGTGTCTATCGTTATGGACCTGATCCGTAACAAGCCCCTGGACGAAGCGCTGGCAATCCTGCAGTACACCCCGAAGGCAGCTTGTGAGCCCCTTCTGAAGCTGGTGAAGTCTGCAGCCGCTAATGCGGAAAACAACTTCAATATGGACAAGAACAACCTCTACGTCGCCGAGTGCTACGTCTGCCCCGGCCCGACGCTGAAGCGCATGATGCCTCGTGCACAGGGCCGCGGCTACCGCATCCTGAAGCGCACCAGCCACATGACCGTTGTTCTGAAAGAGAAAGAGTAAGGAGGGAAAACAATGGGCCAGAAAGTAAATCCGCACGGCATTCGTGTCGGCGTTATTAAAGACTGGGACAGCCGCTGGTTTGCCTCCAAGAAGGATTTCAGCGATAACCTCGTCGAGGACCACAAGATCCGCACTGAGCTGAAGGCTCAGCTGAAGGATGCTGGTGTGCCCAAGATCGAGATCGAGCGTACTGTGGACCCGTCCACTTCCGCTCCTCGCGTAACTGTCAACATCTACTGCGCTAAGCCCGGCATGGTCATCGGCAAGGGCGGCGAAGAGCGCGTTGCTCTGCAGAACAAGCTGACCAAAGAGTATGGCAAGACTGTCATCGTCAACGTCATCGAGGTCAAGAGCGCTGCTACCAACGCTCAGCTGGTTGCTGAGGATATCGCTCGTCAGCTGGAGAACCGCGTGACCTTCCGCCGTGCCATGAAGCAGTGCATGCGCAATGCCATGAGCCCCCGCGATCGCGCAACCGTTCCCGCAAAGGGCATCAAGGCAATGTGCTCCGGCCGTCTGGGCGGCGCTGATATCGCTCGTACCGAGAGCTATCACGAGGGCACCATCCCCCTGCAGACCCTGCGTGCTGACATTGACTACGGCTTTGCAGAGGCTGCTACCACCTACGGCCGCATCGGCGTCAAGGTGTGGGTCTACAAGGGCGAAGTCCTGAAGAGCGCTAAGACCGCTCAGAAGAAGGAAGGAGGCAACAAGTAATGTTACTGCCTAAGCGTGTTAAGTACCGCCGTGTTCAGCGCGGCCGCATGACCGGCAAGGCTACCCGCGGCAACGTGGTGTGCCAGGGCCAGTACGGCCTTGTTGCTCTGGAGCCGGCATGGATCTCTTCCACCCAGATCGAGGCTGCTCGTGTTGCCATGACTCGTTACATCAAGCGTGGCGGCAAGGTGTGGATCAAGATCTTCCCCGATAAGCCCGTGACTGAAAAGCCCGCTGAGACCCGCATGGGTTCCGGTAAAGGCTCTCCCGAATACTGGGTTGCAGTTGTGAAGCCCGGCCGCGTTCTGTTCGAGCTGGCAGATGTCGATGAGGCAACTGCCCGCGAGGCACTGCGCCTGGCTATGCACAAGCTGCCCATCAAGTGCAAATTTGTTGTCCGTGAGGACTCCGTGAAGGAGGATGGCACCAATGAAGGCTAATGAACTCCGCGAAATGCAGACCGCAGAGCTGACCAGCAAGCTGGCAGACCTGAAGGCCGAGCTGTTTAACCTGCGCTTCCAGCATGCCATCAACCAGCTGGAGAACCCCGGCCGCATCGAAGCAGTCAAGAAGGACATCGCCCGCGTGATGACCGTTCTGGCTGAGAAGCAGTAAGGAGGTTAAACGATGGAAGAACGTAATCTGAGAAAGACCCGCGTCGGCATCGTCGTGTCCGACAAGATGGATAAGACCATCGTGGTTGCCGTTAAGGATAGCGTGCAGCACCCCCTGTACAAGAAGATCCTGAAGCGTACCGCCAAGTTCAAGGCTCGTGATGAGCAGAACGAGTGCGGCATCGGTGACCGTGTTGAGATCATGGAGTGCCGCCCCCTGTCCAAGGATGTGCGCTGGCGCCTGGTCCGTATCGTTGAGAAGGCAAAGTAATTTGCCCGCTGCTTTGAACAGTTTGAAAGGAGATATCTGATATGGTTCAGATGCAAACTTATCTCAAAGTTGCCGACAACACCGGTGCCAAGGAGCTGATGTGCTTCCGCGTGCTGGGCGGCACCCGCAAGAGATACGCAAACATTGGTGACGTCGTGGTCTGCTCTGTCAAGAAGGCAGCCCCCGGCGGCTCCGTTAAGAAGGGCGACGTCGTCAAGGCTGTCATCGTGCGCAGCAAGCATGGCGTCCGCCGCGACGACGGTTCCTACATCCGTTTCGATGAGAACGCCGCCGTTATCGTCATGGCCGACAAGAGCCCCAAGGGTACCCGTATCTTTGGACCCGTTGCTCGCGAGCTGCGCGATGCCGGCTACACCAAGATCCTGAGCCTGGCTCCGGAATCGCTGTAAGGAGGTTTTAAAAATGAATAATCTTCATGTTAAAACCGGCGACAACGTTATGATCATCAGCGGCAAGGACAAGGGCCACACTGGTAAGGTCCTGCAGGTCAGCCCCTCTGAGAACAAGGTCATCGTTGAGGGCCAGAACATGGTTACCAAGCACGTCAAGCCTCGTCGTCAGGGCGAGCAGGGCGGCATCGTCAAGGCTGAGGGTGCTATGTACGCATCCAAGGTCATGCCCATCTGCCCCAAGTGCGGCAAGGCCGTGCGTGTGGGCCACGTCGAGAAGGACGGCAAGATGGTTCGCGTCTGCAAGAAGTGCGGCGCTGAGCTGTAAGAAAGGAGTAAGGAACAATGGCTCGTTTGAAAGAACAGTATGTCAATGAAATTGCTCCTGCTCTGAACTCCAAGTTCGGTTACAAGAGCGTTATGCAGATCCCCAAGCTGGACAAGGTCGTCATCAACGTTGCCTGCGGCGAAGCCAAGGACAACGAGAAGATCCTGGAAGCTGTCATGAAGGATCTGGGCCAGATCACTGGCCAGAAGGCAGTCGTCTGCCGTGCCAAGAAGAGCGTTGCTAACTTCAAGCTGCGCCAGGGCACTCCCATCGGCTGCAAGGTCACCCTGCGCGGTGAGCGTATGTATGAGTTCGTCGATCGCTTCTTCAACATCGCACTGCCCCGTGTCCGCGACTTCCGCGGCATCAACGGCAACGGTTTTGATGGCCGCGGCAACTTTGCATGCGGCATCAAGGAGCAGATCATCTTCCCCGAGATCGACTTCGAGAAGGTCGATGCAGTCCGCGGCATGGATGTCTGCTTTGTCACCACTGCCAAGACTGACGAAGAGGGCAAGGAGCTGCTGAAGGCTCTGGGCGCTCCGTTCGCAGAGAACAACTAAGGGAGGAGATTTCTACAATGGCTAAACTGTCTATGAAGCTGAAGCAGTCTCGTCCTGCTAAGTTCTCTACCCGTGCATACACCCGCTGCCGCATCTGCGGCCGTCCCCACTCCGTGCTGCGCAAGTACGGCGTGTGCCGTGTGTGCTTCCGTGAGCTGGCCTACAAGGGCGAGATCCCGGGCGTGAAGAAGGCTTCCTGGTAATCAAGCCAGAGGGCCGGATAATTTGTCGGATATCCGCCCCGGGGCAACGATGTTTCGGGGCGGTATCATTATAAAACAAACGAGAGCTAATCTAAGGAGGTTAGTGGCAAATGCAGATTACTGATCCTATCGCGGACCTGCTGACTCGCATCCGCAACGCTAGCACTGCCAAACACCCTTCTGTGGAGATCCCCGCTTCCAACATGAAGAAGGCTATCTGCCAGATTCTGGTTGACGAGGGCTACATCAAGGGCATGCAGGTCAAGAACGACACCGTTCAGGGCACCATCGTTGTCACCCTGAAGTATCAGGCTAACGGCGAGCCCGTTATCGCTGGTCTGCGCCGCGTGTCCAAGCCCGGCCTGCGCATCTACACCAACTGCGAGGATATGCCCAAGGTCATGAAGGGCTTGGGCACTGCAATCATTTCCACCTCTAAGGGCATCATGACTGATAAGGCTGCACGCGCTGAGCACGTCGGCGGCGAAGTCCTGGCCTACGTGTGGTAAGAAAGGGGTAAAAGACAATGTCGAGAATTGGAAGAAAACCCATCGTCATTCCTGCCGGCGTCACTGTTACTGTCGATGAGGCAGCACACCAGGTTGCCGTCAAGGGCCCCAAGGGCAGCCTGAATTCCAACTATCATCCCCTGATGACCGTCAAGGTCGAGGGCAATGAAGTTCTGGTTACCCGCCCCAATGACGAACCCCAGGCCCGCAGCCTGCACGGCCTGACCCGTACCAACATCGCCAACATGGTGAACGGTGTTGTGAACGGCTACGAGAAGAAGCTGGAGATCGTGGGCGTCGGCCTGCGCTGCCAGAAGCAGGGCTCCAACCTGGTCATGAACCTGGGCTTCTCTCATCAGGTGAACATCCCTGATACTGAGGACTGCACCATCGTGTGGCAGGACCCCAACCACTTCACCGTTACCGGTATTGACAAGCAGAAGGTCGGCCAGTATGCTGCCGAGATCCGCGCCAAGAAGCCGCCTGAGCCTTACAAGGGCAAGGGCATCCGCTACGAGGGCGAGGTTGTCAAGCACAAAGAAGGCAAGGCCGGCAAGGGCAAGAAATAAGGTAAGGAGTGAAAGACAATGGTTAAGCAGATCGACAAGAACGAAGCTCGTCTTCGTCGTCATCGCCGCGTTCGTAACAAGATCAGCGGCACCGCAGCACGTCCTCGCCTGGATGTTTTCCGCTCCGCCAAGCACATTTACGCTCAGATCATCGATGATGAGCAGGGCGTGACTCTGGTGTCGGCTTCTACTATGGACAAGGACTTCAACGGCAACGGCGGCAACGTCGAGGCCGCTGCTGAGATCGGCAAGAAGATCGCAGCAAAGGCTCTGGAAAAGGGCATCACCGAGGTCGTGTTCGACCGTGGTGGCTACGTTTATCATGGCCGTGTTAAGGCCCTGGCTGATGGCGCCCGTGAGGGCGGCCTGAAGCTGTAATGAGAGGAGGAAACACATTATGGCTATGAGAAACCGTGAAGACGACGGCATGATCACCAAGGTTGTCTCCATCAACCGCGTTTCCAAGACTGTCAAGGGCGGCCGCATCATGAAGTTTGCCGCTCTGGTTGTCGTGGGCGACGGCAAGGGCACCATCGGTTACGGCATCGGCAAGTCCGGCGAAGTGCCTGAGGCAATCCGCAAGGGCGAAGCTGCTGCTAAGAAGAACATGCACAAGGTTGCCCTGAAGGGCACCACCATCCCCCATGAGATCGTCGGCAAGTACGGCGCAGGCGCCGTTCTGCTCAAGCCGGCTGCACCTGGTACCGGTATGATCGCCGGCGGCCCTGTGCGTGCCGTCATTGAGGCAGCTGGCATCAAGGACATCCGTGCGAAGTCTATGCGTTCCAACAACCCCATCAACGTTGTTTCTGCTACCTTCGCAGGTCTGTGCGGCCTGGTCAGCGCTGAGTCTGTCGCTGAGAAGCGCGGCAAGACCGTGAAAGAAATTCTGGGTTAAGGAGGTAACAAACCATGGCAGATAAGATGCTCAAGATCGAGCTGAAGAAGAGCCTGATTGGCCGCGGCGCTAAGCAGATCGCTACCGCTGAGGCTCTGGGCCTGAAGAAGCCGGGCGACGTTACCGTTCAGCCTGACAATGCCGCTACGCAGGGCAAGATCGCAAAGATCGGCTTTATGCTCAGCGTCACCGAAGCCTAATAGCAGGGGGTATACGCATAATGAAACTTCATGAATTGCACGCGATTCCCGGCGCAAACAAGGCTGTGACCCGCAAGGGCCGCGGCATTGGCTCCGGCAATGGCAAGACTGCCGGCTTCGGCAGCAAGGGCCAGAAGGCCCGTTCCGGCGTGAAGCACGCTGGTTTCGAGGGCGGCCAGATGCCTCTGGCACGCCGCCTGCCCAAGGTTGGCTTTAACAACATCTTTGCTACCCAGTACGCCATCGTCAACGTGGCTGATCTGGAAGCTGCTTTCAATGCCGGCGATGTCGTCGATACCGAGGCTCTGAAGGCAAAGGGTCTGGTCAAGAAGACTCTGGACGGCGTTAAGGTTCTGGGCAACGGCGAGCTGACCAAGGCTCTGACCGTGAAGGCCGCAGCCTATTCCGCTTCTGCCAAAGAGAAAATCGAGAAGGCAGGCGGAAAGGCTGAGGTGATGTAAGGTGTTCCAAACATTCCGTAACGCATGGAAGATCCCCGAGCTTAAAAATCGTCTCCTGTTCACGCTGGCGATCCTCGTGGTGTACCGTCTGGGCTGTGCCATCCCCGTTCCGTTCGTTTCCGGCTCTGCGCTGACGCAGATGTTCGCAAACGGCGACATGCTCTCTTATCTGAACATGATGAGCGGCGGTGCACTGGCTCGTTGCACGCTCTTCGCGTTAGGTGTGACACCCTATATCAACGCCTCCATTATTGTGCAGCTGCTCACCGTGGCGATCCCCGCGCTGGAAAACATGGCAAAGGAAGCCGACGGCCAGCAGAAGCTGCAGCAGATCAACCGGTACGCAGGTGCTGTGGTCGCTCTGATTATGAGCATCGGCTACTACTTCGTGATCCGCAATATGGGCGCACTGAAGTACGTTTCCGGCGGTGCCGGCATCTTTGCCGCCATCGTCATCATCGCAACCTTTGTGGCCGGCGCACAGCTGATCACATGGTGCGGTGAGCAGATCGATGACAAGGGCATCGGCAACGGTGTCTCGCTCATCATCTTTGCTTCGATCGTCTCCAACTGGTCTTCGCTGTACACCTCTGTCAAGGGTCTGCTGACCCAGGCAGCGTCCGGCAAGCCCCAGTACTACTTCTTCCTGCCGCTGCTGATCGTGCTGGCACTGGTGGCTGTGGTCTTCGTGGTCGTCATGACCAACGCAGAGCGCCGCATCACCATTCAGTACGCAAAGCGTGTGGTAGGCCGCAAGCAGATGGGCGGTCAGAACAGCTATCTGCCCCTGAAGCTGAACATGAGCGGCGTCATGCCCATCATCTTCGCTTCGGCTCTGGTGTCCATCCCGGGCACCATCGGTAGCTTCCTGCAGATCGACCAGCAGGCACACCCGGTGTGGTATGCATTCTTCCACACCTTCAACTACACCTCCTGGCTGTATGTTGTAATCTACCTGCTGCTGATCCTGGCATTCAACTACTTCTATGTGGCCATCCAGTACAACCCTGTTGAGATCGCCAACAATCTGCGCCGTAACAACGGCTCGATCCCCGGCTTCCGTCCCGGCAAGCCGACCAGCGATTTCATCACCCGCACCCTGAACAAGATCACCCTCATCGGTGCCATCTTCTTGGCTGCGGTGGCTGTGCTGCCGATCATTCTGGGCAACCTGACCGGTATGAGCATCCAGCTGGGCGGTACCAGCCTGCTGATCGTGGTTGGTGTGGCACTTGATACCACCCGCAGCCTCGACAGCTTCATGACGATGCGCAACCACAAGGGCTTCCTTGGTTGATCCACAATAATTAAGATGTGAGAAAGCACTGGAAAGGAGAGTACGCTCGAACTTTCAGTGCTTTTTTACGTTTGAGCTGTTTGTTGGCTCGAACCCAAAAGAAAGTTCCTTTATAAATGAAAGGAGAACTCCTATGAACCTGATCCTGTTGGGCGCACCTGGTGCCGGTAAGGGCACGCAGGCCGAGATCATCTGCGCCAAGCTGAACATCCCCTCCATCAGCACCGGCAACATCCTGCGCGCTGCTGTCAAGGATGGCACCGAAATGGGCCTGAAGGCTAAGAGCTTTATGGACGCCGGTGCACTGGTGCCCGATGAGGTCATCATCGGCATCCTGAAAGAGCGTCTGGCTCAGCCGGACTGCGCAAACGGCTTCATTCTGGACGGTGTGCCTCGCACCATCGCTCAGGCCGAGGCCATCGAGACCATGGGCATCCGCATCGACAAGGTGCTGGAGCTGCAGGTCGAGGACAATGTGATCGTTGACCGCATGAGCGGCCGCCGCGTCTGCGAGAAGTGCGGCGCAAGCTACCACATCGTCAACAAGAAGAGCAAGGTCGAGGGTGTGTGCGACCTGTGCGGCGGCAAGACCGTCATCCGCAAGGACGACCAGCCTGCCACCGTGCTGGATCGCCTGAAAGCATATCATGAGCAGACCGAGCCGCTGGTGGAGTTCTACCGTACCCGCGGCAAGCTGGCAGAGATCAAGTTCTGCCCCTCCATCGAGGAGACCACGGCTGAAGTCATGAAGGCTTTGGAGGCATAATCGTGATTCAAATCAAAAATGCGAAAGAGCTGGACGGCATGCGCAAGGCAAATGCCCTGAGCGCAGCTGCCCTGAAGTACGGCGGTGAGCATATCGAAGCAGGTATGACCACATGGGAATTGGATAAGCTGATCTACGACTTCATCGTGAAGCACGGCGGCACCCCCAATTTCAAGGGTCTGTATGGCTTTCCGGGCACGGCCTGCATCAGCCTGAACGATACCGTTATCCACGGTATCCCTTCGCATGACATCGTCATCCGCCCCGGTGACATCGTCAGCATCGACACCGGTGCAAAGATCGATGGCTTCAACGGCGACAATGCCTGCACCTATGCGGTGGGTAAGGTCGATCTGGAAGCACAGCGTCTGCTGGACGTGACCAAGGCTGCTCTGTATAAGGGCATCGAGCAGGCTGTGGCCGGCAACCGCATCGGCGACATCGGCTATGCCGTGCAGAGCTACTGCGAGGACGCCGGTTTCTCGGTCGTCCGGGAGTTCGTGGGTCACGGCACCGGCCGTGAGCTGCACGAGGATCCGGAAGTGCCCAATTACGGCCATCAGGGCCGCGGCCCGCGCCTTGTGCCCGGCATGACCATTGCCATTGAGCCCATGATCTGCCAGTACGACTGCAAGATCACCCAGTCCAAGGACGGCTGGACCGTCAAGACCAAGGACGGTGGTCTGGCTGCGCACTTTGAGCACTCCAATGCGATCCTGAAGGATCACACCGAGATCATGACCCGCTTCTGGGATGACCCGGACTTTGACCCGGAAAAGTTCAGCCTGAAGTAAGCAATCATAAAAAGGAGCCGCTGCATGGAACCATGTGCAGCGGCTCCTTTTGCGTATGGAGTATTCTTGTCGCAGCTGCTTTTTTGGTTAGCAGGCTTGCTCTCTCAGTCAAGGCCTGTCGGCTTTGCTAATTTCCCCAAAGGGGACGGCAAACCCTCTCAGTCCGCTCCCGCTCCCGCGCCTGAGAGGGCTCAGCCTGCTGAAGGCTGGTAGAAGCTTTCTCCGCAGCGCCGCGCTTTCGCAGAAAGCGGCGCTGCAAATGTCGTCTCCCTCTACGACCTCTCCCATGAAAATGGGATATCGGAACGCCCGCAGGCGTTCCGATATCCCGAAATTTAAAATAATACTTCCTCTGACTATGCCCAAAGCACAGCGGAGGGCATTTTAAATCGTTTTATTTGCCGGAAAAGACTGTCTGCTGAGGAACAGCAGATGGCTCTTTTCCCTCTCCACTCCTGCAATTTGTGCAATTACGACAACTTTTCGTGAAAAAGTTTCATCTCCGCGGTGGAGAAAACCGAAGGCGGGAGCGGGGGAGAGCTGCTTTTGAATCAAAAGAATTTTTTATCGGAAATACGGAAAAAAGCTCTTGCAAATTGACAACAAAAGGTGTATAATCTATAAATGGCTGTGGAAGCCAGATACTTCCTCGGCGGACAGGGATTTTCTGCCCGTTTTGCGGATTTTGTGCCGCGAAAGATGAAGTATGTGGCGATCATCGCCGCCTGTCCGTCTGTGGACCGGCACCGGAGCAAAGGAACACTGAAGCGGCAAGCTGCTGAAAATCGGGCGCAGGCACGAAGGATGCAGTGCTTTCAGGGCTTTGGAGCGAAGGCGCTGGCCCAGGTTCAACGACAAACTGAGCAGATCCAATGAGGAGGCAAATAGCTTGTCTAAGGAAGACGTTATCGAGATCGAAGGCATTGTGCGTGAAGCCATGCCCAACGCCATCTTTAAGGTGGAAATGTTGAGCGAGGATAAGAACACCGGGAAGCTCACTCCCAGCGGCCATATCCTCTTAGCGCACATCTCCGGCAAGCTGCGGACCAATTTCATCCGTATCCTGCCCGGGGACAAGGTAACCGTGGAAATGTCGCCCTATGATCTTTCTAAGGGCCGCATCACCTGGCGCTCCAAATAAGCACCAGGGTATCAACCAAAAGGAGGTTCAACATCATGAAGGTCAAGCCTTCCGTGAAACCCATCTGCGAAAAGTGCAAGGTCATCCGCCGCAAAGGCCGCGTGATGGTCATCTGCCAGAACCCCAAGCATAAGCAGCGCCAGGGCTAATTCGGGCGCCTGGGGGTCAAGTGCGTAGAGTCCCGGCGCAGACCCCGACACTGACATGGGATGATTTTTGGAGGAAACTACTATGGCACGTATTGCCGGCGTTGACCTGCCCCGCGAGAAGCGCGTTCAGGTGGGTCTCACCTACGTTTATGGTATCGGCCAGACCACTGCTAACAAGATCCTGGAAGCAACTGGCATCAACCCCGATACCCGCGTCAAGGACCTGACTCTGGAAGAAGAGGCTAAGATCCGTGACTACATCGATCAGGCTAACATCATCGTTGAGGGCGACCTGCGCCGCAACGTTGCTCTGGACATCAAGCGCCTGGTTGAGATCCAGTCCTTCCGTGGCACCCGCCATCGCAAGAATCTGCCCTGCCGCGGCCAGCGTACCAAGACCAATGCACGTACCTGCAAGGGTCCCAAGCGCACTGTCGCTAACAAGAAGAAGTAAGGAGGATTTGAGAAATGGCAAGTGCAAATAATGCCAAGAAGGGCGCTAATGTCCGCATGAAGCGCAAAGAGCGCAAGAACATTGCTGCTGGTCAGGCTCATATCCAGTCTACCTTCAACAATACTGTTGTCACCATCACCGACCTGCAGGGTAATGCAGTGTCCTGGTGCTCCTCCGGCTCCCTGAACTTCCGCGGCAGCCGCAAGAGCACTCCGTTTGCAGCCCAGTCTGCTGCTGAGACCGCAGCTAAGGTTGCTATCGAGCATGGCATGAAGACCGTTGAGGTCTACGTCAAGGGCCCCGGCGCTGGCCGTGAGTCCGCTATTCGTGCGCTGCAGGCTACCGGCCTGGAAGTCACCCTGATCAAGGACGTGACTCCCATCCCCCACAATGGCTGCCGTCCCCCGAAGCGCCGTCGTGTCTGATCGAAGGAGGAAATTGAATTATGGCAAAGAATACGCAGCCTATCGCAAAGCGTTGCAAGGCCCTGGGCATTTCTCCTGCGGTCATGGGCTATGCAAAGAAGAATACCACCCGCAACTCCAATGGCAATATGCGCAAGAAGCAGTCTGAGTACGCATCTCAGCTGAAGGAGAAGCAGAAGGTCAAGTTTATCTACGGCGTTCTGGAGAAGCAGTTCCACAACGCTTACCTGCGTGCAGAGGCTCGCCCCGGCAAGACCGGTGAGAACCTGCTGCAGATCATGGAGTGCCGTCTGGACAACGTCGTGTTCCGTCTGGGCTTTGCTCAGACCCGCCGCGACGCCCGCCAGCTGGTGTCTCACGCTCACTTCACCGTCAACGGCAAGAAGGTCAACATCCCCTCTTACCAGGTGAAGGCCGGCGACGTGATCGAAGTGCGCGAGTCCAGCCGCAGCTCTGCAAAGTTTGCAAAGCTGACCGGCCCCGAGGCTCCCGTTGTTGCTCTGCCCGCATGGCTGAACCGTGAGACCGGTTCCCTGAAGGGCGTCGTTGCAAAGCTGCCCGAGCGCAGCGACATCGACTACGAAGTTGCAGAGCACCTCATCGTCGAGCTGTACTCCAAGTAATCCATTAAGAAGGATCGGCCTTCCGACTGGATGGCTGTCTTTCGCATTCTTTTCTTTGAAAGAATTTAATAATGGGCCGGCGGCAGCGCCGGTTTGACAAGGAGGGCATAGATATGATGGAGATTGAACGTCCCAAAATCGAAACGGCAAGCCTGTCCCCGGACGGCCGCTACGGTAAATTCGTGGCAGAACCGCTGGAGCGTGGCTTTGGCATCACACTGGGCAATAGCCTGCGTCGTGTGCTTCTTTCCTCTCTGCCCGGTGTCGCCGTGACCAGCGTCAAGATTGATGGCGTGGTTCACGAGTTCTCCACCATTGAGGGCGTCAAGGAAGACGTTACCGAAATTGTCCTGAACCTGAAGGGTATCGCTGCAAAGCTGTACACCGATGGTCCGAAGACAGTGCGTGTTGAGGCAGTCGGCCCCTGTGAGGTCACCGCTGACAACATCAAGCAGGGCGATGACATCGAAATTCTGAACCCTGAGTGGCACATCGCAACCCTGGGCGAGGGCGGCAAGCTCGTCATGGAGCTGACCTTCGATAAGGGCCGCGGCTATGTGCCCGCAGAGCGCAACAAACAGGCTATCATCGAGAAGAACGATATCAACACTCTTCCCGTTGACAGCATTTACACCCCCGTGCTCAAGGTGAATTATAACGTCGAGAGCACCCGTGTTGGCCAGGCAATCGATTACGACAAGCTGACCATCGAGGTTTGGACCGATGGCACGATCAATGCGCAGGAAGCCGTTTCTCTGGCAGCCCGCGTGCTGACCGAGCACCTGAACCTGTTCGTCAACCTGTCCGATGAGGCCGCTGGCACCGAGATCATGGTGGAAAAGACCAACGACGACAAGGAGAAGGCTCTGGAGATGACCATTGAAGAGCTGGATCTGAGCGTGCGTTCCTTCAACTGCCTGAAGCGTGCCGGTATCAACACGGTGGAAGATCTGGTCAGCAAGAGCGAGGACGAAATGATGAAGGTTCGTAACCTCGGCCGCAAGAGCCTGGAAGAAGTCATGGCAAAGCTGGACTCCCTGGGCTTCAAGCTGAACACGGATGATGACAACTAAAAATAATTAAGGAGTGAAACGGGATGCCCGGTACCAGAAAGCTCGGTAGAACCAGCGACAGCCGCAACGCTATGATGCGCGCTATGGTTACCTACCTGTTAGAGAATGGCAAGATTGAGACCACTGTCACTCGCGCTAAGGACGTTCGTTCCATGGCCGAGAAGATGATCAGCCTTGGCAAGGCAAGCGACCTGCACACCAAGCGTCAGGTTTATGCCTACATCACCAAGGAAGATGTTGCAAAGAAGCTGTTTGATGAGATCAGCCCCAAGTACGCTGACCGCAACGGCGGCTACACCCGCATCATCAAGATCGGCGCTCGCCGCGGCGACGCTGCTGAGATGGCAGTTCTGGAGCTCGTCTGATCTGCTCTGACTGTTTACAGCCGTTTTTAAAGTCCTTTCCCAGAAATGGGAAGGGACTTTTTTGTTTAGCCCCATTTATAGCGGCACTTCAAAGAACGCTTCCCACACAGGGCACATTTTAAATCCTTCTCTTTCGTGTTTTCAGGTGTTGGCATTGCGCCCGCCCCGTGGTATACTGACAATAGCATAATTTTGCCGTTTGACCGGAACGGATTTTCCACACAGAGGAGGTGCGGCAGTTGAAACATTCCAAACGGTTCTGCCGGTGGCTGCTGTGCACCCTGCTGTGCCTGTGCCTTGCAGGCTGCAGTATGCCGGGCGAACAGGTGCAGGTGGAAGAGCTTCTGCGTGCACCCAAGCTCTCGGGTGATTACGGCGATGTGCAGACGGCGCTGAACGACTGGCTGGGGGAGAGCGCACAGCTCAAGTACCCCATGCAGGGCGACCTGCTTTCGCCGTTCCTCATCCATGATCTGGACGGTGACGGCCAGCAGGATGCGGCGGTGCTTTATACCACGGCCCAGAGCTCCAATGTCTGCGTCGCGATCCTGCAAAAGGGCCGCGATGGAATGTGGCAGGTGCGCCAGAACGCGGAGGGCCTTGCCGACACGGTGGATTCTGTGGGCCTTGCGCAGCTGCAGCCGGGCGATGCCAGCCAGCTGGTGGTGGGCTATGTGGCCGCACAGGGCGACCACTATCTGGCGGTGTATTCCTACACAGACGGAGAACTTTCCACCATTCTGGAACAGCAGTATCAGCAGTATCTGGTAGAGGATATCACCGGCGGGGGCAGTCAGGACCTGATCCTGATGTCCACGCTGGAGGACGGCGGCGTGCAGATCGAGCTGCTGACCGTAGATAAGGAGGGCTCCTTCCAGCAGGTAGCAGTCATGGGCCTTTCTGCCGATCGCTTCTCGGGCTGCGCCTCGGTGGCGGCAGGCGTGGGCGCGGACGGCAGGCACTATCTGGTGCTGGATGGCTGGACCGGCATTTCCGGCAACAATCTGGCGTCGGTGCTGCTGTACTTTGACGAGGACACGCAGCAGATGGTGCCCGCCGACCAGATCAGCACCGAAAAGCTTTACACCGCATCCCTGCGCAATGTGCCCAGTCTGGTCAGTCAGGATCTGGACGGCGACGGCATTGTGGAGATCCCTACCCAGCCCGATGAGGCCGGCCTTTTGAACATGAGCCAGAGCCGCCGCATGGACTTTATCGTCTGGATGGATTATACCAGCCCGAATCCGGAAAAAAGCTTCGGCCTGCTGGACGAGGAGACCAACTGTTATATCGAACTGCCCATGGAGTGGGAGGGCAACCTGAAGCTTACCGACAGCGAACAATACGACGGCGCCGTGGAGCTGCGCACGGTGGATGAGGATGAGCTGGTAATGACCCTGCGTCTGGTGCGCACCACATCCAGCCTGAAGGGCTGGACCCGCCTTGGCATCGTGGCGTCCCGCCAGATGCAGGCAAAGCTTGCCCCGGATGTGGAAATCAGCGATAAGAACTACCGCCTGTCCAAGGCGCTGCATCTGCTCAATTAAGGAACGGAGGAACAGTTCATGGTACGAGTGCTTGTGGTAGAAGATGAAGCCAATATCCGCGAAATGATCGCGCTGAACCTGCGTCTTGCAGGCATGGAGGCGGTGGAAGCCGAGAGCGCCGAGGCGGCTCTGCCTCTGCTGGAGCAGAAACCGGGCTGCGATGCGGCCATCCTGGATGTGATGCTGCCGGGCATGAACGGCTTCTCGCTGTGCGAGACCATCCGCCGCACCGACCAGAAGATCGGCATCATCATCCTCAGTGCCAAGGGACAGGAACAGGATAAGATCCGCGGCCTGTCCATCGGCGCAGACGACTATATGACCAAGCCCTTCAGCGTCAGCGAGCTGCTGGCCCGGGTGGAAGCGCTCTGCCGCCGCGTCAGCCGCACGGCAGGCGGGGACGAAAAGGAAAAGTCCAGCTCGCTGGGAATGCTCACCAGCGGCGAATTTGTGCTGGACGAGAACCGCCGTGTGCTGCTCAAGGCAGGCCAGCCCATCGAGCTGACACAGGTGGAATTCCAGATCATGGAGCTGTTTTTCCGCAATCCCGGCATCGCGCTGGTGCGCGAGAAGATCCTGAAGGGCGTGTGGGGCGAAAATTACTTTGGTGACGTGAAGATCGTGGATGTGAACATCCGCCGCCTGCGTATGAAGGTGGAGGACGAACCCAGCAAGCCCGCCCATATCCTCACTGTGTGGGGATACGGTTATCGTTGGGAGGAATAACCGCGAGGGCGGGCCAACGGGTAGATTTCTCTTCGGACACGAATCGGGCCATTCCATCGCCCGCCCTATTGCCTGCGGCAACAGGGTCCCACCCCAGCGGACGGTCCTCAGAAAAATTACCTGTCGTCCCGCAAATAAAATCCATTTTCCAGTTACGACCTCTTCCGTGAAAAAGTAAATTAGAAAAATCCGCAGATTTTTCTAATTTACAAATATAAAAATAATATTTCCGCTGATATTGTTAGAGCGAAGCGGAGACAATTCTAAATCGTTTGAAAGGAGGAGAACGTCATGCGAAGCGGGATTACCCGTCGATGGCTGGGGGGCAGCCTGCTCATCACTGTGCTGCTGGTGCTGCTGGCCGAAACCATGTTCCTGTACAACTACACACGCAGCTATTATAACAGCGTTCAGCAGACCATGTACCGGCGGTTCTCCTCGGTATCCGGCCAGCTGAAAATGTACACCGGCGACACCGTGCAGAGCACCGCATCGATCCGCAGCATGGCGCTGCGCCGCATGGTGGAGCAGTTTGCCGACAAGGATAAATATGAATTCATGCTGCTGGACAGCTATGGCGGGGTCATTGCGTCTTCCAGCGGCACGAGCGCGGACGGCATTGTGACCGGAACCGACTTTGAGCAGGCGCAGGAGGCTTCCGATGGTCTTGGCGTGGCAGTCTACCGCACCCAGTCCGGCGAGCTGGTGATGGCGGCCTGCTATCTGGTGCCCTATGCCGCCGAAGATGTGGCGGCGATGCGTCTTGTCACCAGCCTGACCCTTGTGGGAGCGCAGATCAAGAACGCCATCGCGGTAAGTGTTGTGATCGCGGCGGTGATCCTTGCCTTCACCGTGATGTCCGGCCTGTACTTCATCCGCAGCATCGTGGTGCCGCTGGGTCAGGTGGAGCGCACCGCAGCCAGCATCGCCCGGGGTGAGCTGGACGTGCGCCTGCCGGTCACCGGCGACGAGCGGGACGAGGTGGACCGCCTGCGCGGTACCATCAACCAGATGGCGGAAGGTCTGGAAGAGACCGAGAAGATGAAGAATGAATTCATCAGTTCGGTGTCCCACGAGCTGCGTACCCCGCTCACCTCCATCCGGGGCTGGGTGGAGACCCTGCGCACACTGGATGACCCGGCGGATGAAAACTACCGCAAGGGCCTTGAGATCATCAACAACGAGACCGGACGCCTGTACAACATGGTGGAAGAGCTGCTGGACTTCAGCCGCCTGCAGAACGGCCGCATCCGCATGGACTGCCGTCCGCTGGACCTTGTGGCAGAGCTGACCGATGCAGTGCTCTTCTGTGAGGCACGGATCCAGCGGGAGGGACTCATCCTCAGCTACACGGAGCCGGAGGAAATGATCCCGGTCTATGCAGACCCGGATCGTCTGCGGCAGGTGTTCATCAATATCATGGACAATGCCATCAAATATTCAGCGCCCGGCGGTCGCATCACGGTCAAGCTGTGGGCAGGGGAGTACAAGGCCTTTGTGGAGATCATCGATCAGGGCCGCGGCATCCCGCCGGAAGATCTGGAAAACGTCAAGACCAAGTTCTACAAGGGCAGCAACTCGGTGCGGGGCAGCGGCATCGGCCTTGCGCTGGTGGATTCCATCATGACGGCGCTGGACGGCACCATGGACATCAAGAGCACGCTGGGCCGGGGTACGGTGGTCACGCTGGGCCTGCCGCTGTACCATAAGGTATAAAGCCTGCATAAACATTGCACACCGGCGGCTTTTTGTGCTTTGCAGATACAGATTTTGTCACAATTATGTGGTAAAATGACCGGGAAAAATATGATCCGATAGGAGAACCCAATGAATCAACCAAAAAAGGAACGTTTCAAGACCAGTGTGGGCGGTCAGGCACTGATGGAAGGCATTATGATGCGCGGCCCAAAGCTCATCTGCTGCGCGGTGCGCAAGCCGGACGGCACCATTGAGACCAAACTCGACCCCGTGAAGAACCATGGCGTGTGGACCAAGATCCCGCTTGTGCGCGGTGCCATCTCCATGATCGAAAGCCTGATCGTGGGCTACCGCTACATGATGTACTCCGCTCAGGTGAGCATGGGGGACGACTACGACCCCGAGGAAGAGGAGACCGCCTTTGAAAAATGGGTGGGAGAGCATTTCGGTCAGAAGGCTGAGGATGCCCTGCTGGCCTGCGCCGCTGTGGTGGGCGGCCTGCTGGCGATCCTGCTCTTTACGGTGCTGCCCACCCTCATCGTGGGCGGCGTGAACCACTTTGTAACATTGGGCCGCTGGGCCAAGGTGGTGCTGGAAGCGGTGCTCAAGGTCGCTATCTTCCTGACCTATATGGCGGGTATTTCCAGAATGAAGGAGATCCACCGGGTGTTCGAGTACCACGGTGCCGAGCACAAGACCATTGCCTGCTATGAGGCCGGTGACGCGCTGACCGTGGAGAATGTGCGCAAATACACCCGCTTCCATCCCCGCTGCGGCACCAGTTTTCTCATTCTGGTGGTCATCGTCAGCGTGTTTCTGTACAGCGTTCTGCCCTGGGGCAGCATCGGCCTGCGGGTGCTGTTCAAGCTGCTGCTGCTGCCGGTGGTCATGGGCATCAGCTACGAGCTGCTCAAATGGTGCGGCCGGTCGGACAACATCGCCACCCGCATCATCCGCCAACCCGGCATCTGGGTGCAGCACCTGACCGTGTTTGAACCGGACGACAGCATGATCGAGGTGGCCATTGCCGCCGTGACCCCTGTGCTGCCCGAGGACCCGGAGGATGGCAAATGGTAAGTGCAGGTCTGTCTCCGCGGGAAGCGGTGCGCAGGGTGGAGGCGCGGCTTGCCGCCGCAGGCTGTCCGGATGCGGATTACGATGCACGGGAGCTGTTCCGTGCGGCGTCCGGACGGGATGCCCGCCTTTCCGACCGGGTGCTGACCACGGAGGAAGCGGAAAAGCTGGAAAACCTCTGCACGCGCCGTGAGCAGCGGGAACCGCTGCAATACCTGTGCGGGATCTGGAGCTTTCTGGATTTTGACCTTGCCGTTGGCCCCGGCGTGCTCTGCCCCCGTGCAGACACCGAGGTGGTAGCGGAAGCGGCTGCCAATACCCTGACGGGCATTGCCGCGCCCCGGGTGCTGGATCTCTGCGCGGGGACCGGCTGTCTGGGGCTGGGCGTCAAGCGCTTCTGCCCGGCGGCGCAGGTGACCTGCGTGGAAAAAAGCCCGGAAGCCTTTGTTTATCTGGAAAAGAACTGCCGCTGTGCCCTGAAAGGGCAGGGCGGGCAGACGGAGGACTTGCTGGAGCCTGCTGCCTTTGAGCAGGAGGCTGCACCGGCCTTTGACTGGGGCCCGGCACTGAATGCCCTGCGCGCAAAGGCAAAGCCGGCCTATGCGGTGGAGCCGGTGCAGGGGGATCTGTTCACCTACTGGAAAAGTGCACCGGAAGGGGAGCTTGACCTCATCGTGTCCAACCCGCCCTACCTCACCGCCGAGGAGATGCGGCACCTGCAGCCGGAGGTGGCACAGGAACCGGCCATGGCGCTGGAAGCGGGGGAGGACGGCCTTGTGTTTTACCGTGCCCTTGCACAGCATTACCAGAAGCTGCTGCGGCCCGGCGGAGCATTGGTGCTGGAGATCGGCTGGCAGCAGAGGGAAGCTGTGACGGCACTGCTGGCTGCAAACGGCTGGGCAGACATTGCGTGCCGCAAGGATTTTGGCGGCAACGACCGGTGCATGATCGCCCGCAGACCCGGCTGATCAAACGAAAAAAGCAAACAACTTCTTGTTGTAATATTTTGATTTTGTGGTATACTATACTGGAAGGTATACGGACAGCCCGCGCACGGCGGGCAGCAGGAAGAAAAGGAGCAGCACGCTATGGCGAAAAATCAGAACAACAACACCGTTGTCCCGGCCACCAAAAAGACCGAGCCGGAGGCAAAAAAGGACGCACTGGCCACTGCGCTGGCCCAGATCGAAAAGCAGTTCGGCAAGGGTGCCGTGATGAAGCTGGGCGACAACGCCTCCATGCAGGTGGATGCCATTTCCACCGGCAGTCTGGGTCTGGATCTGGCTCTGGGCGTGGGCGGTGTGCCCCGCGGACGCATCATTGAGGTGTACGGCCCGGAATCCAGTGGTAAGACCACGCTGGCTCTGCACATTCTGGCCGAAGCCCAGAAGCAGGGCGGCGAAGTGGCCTTCATTGACGTAGAGCACGCACTGGACCCCACCTATGCCGAAGCGCTGGGCGTGGACATCAATAATCTCTTGGTCAGCCAGCCGGACACCGGCGAGCAGGCCATGGAGATCTGCGAAGCACTGGTGCGCTCCGGTGCCATCGATGCCATCGTGGTGGACTCGGTTGCCGCCATGGTGCCGAGGGCTGAGATCGAGGGCGAAATGGGCGACAGCCATGTGGGCCTGCAGGCCCGCCTGATGAGTCAGGCCATGCGCAAGCTGACTTCGGTCATCGGCAAGACCAACACGGTCTGCGTCTTCATCAACCAGCTGCGTGAAAAAGTGGGCGTGATGTACGGCAACCCGGAGGTCACCACCGGCGGCCGCGCCCTGAAATATTACGCCTCGGTGCGCATCGACATCCGCCGCGTGGAGGGTCTGAAGGACTCTTCCGGCCAGTTCATCGGCAACCACACCCGCGCAAAGATCGTCAAGAATAAGGTGGCACCTCCGTTCCGTGAGGCAGAGTTCGATATCATGTTCGGCGAGGGCATCTCCAAGATGAGCGAGCTCATCGATGTGGGCGTAAAGCTGGGCATCGTGCAGAAGAGCGGCGCATGGTTCAACTATGGCGATATCCGTCTGGGTCAGGGCCGCGACAACGCAAAGCAGTTCCTGAAGGACAATCCCGAGATCGCAAACGACATCGAGGGCCAGATCCGCGCCAATGCCGACAAGCTGTACGCTTCCCGCCGCCCGGCAGGCAAGAATGCTTCTTCCAAGGCCGAAGAGCCTGCAGAAGCGGCAAAGGACGCTAAGGAGCCGGTGGTCAAAGCACCTGCCCGCAGCAGCGAGAGCGAGTTGGATATCATGGTGGAGGATTAAATGTCCTTTTATAAACGCCGCCGCCCAAGACCGGAAGAGGAAAAGTGTGCCGATCCGGCCAAGGCCCGCGCCCGCGCACTGGATGCGCTGGCCTCGCGGGAGATGTCCTCGGCCCAGCTGTATGAGCGGTTGTGCTATGGCTTTACGGAGCAGGCGGCGGCTGCGGCCGTGGCAGAAATGGTGGAGCGGGATTACGTAAACGATGACCGCTATGCCGAGGCCCGTGCCCATAGCCTGCTTGCTGCCCGCAAGAGCCGCCGTGCGGCGGCCCAGAACCTGCGGCAGAAGGGCCTTTCCGGTACGCAGATCGAGCAGGCACTGGAAAGCGTCTATGCCCCGGATGAGGACGGCGAAAGCCCGGAACTGGAAGCCGCCGCCGCGCTGGTGCGCAGCCGCTATATGAAAAAGCTGGCCGATGGCCGGCGCGACCTTGTGGTGGCCGCCCTGCAGCGCCGCGGCTTTGCGTATTCGGTCATAAAAGAAGCGATAAAAAGAGCGGAAGAATAAAAAGCACCCCCTCAAAAGAGAAAGAGAGTATCACCCCCTATGAAAATTGCATGTATCTCCCTTGGCTGCCCTAAAAATCAGGTCGATCTGGATGTGATGGTGCACATCCTGCTGTCTGCCGGCCACGAGACCGTGGCAGATCTGGCCGAAGCAGATGTGATCCTTGTGAACACCTGCGGCTTTATCGAGAGCGCCAAGACCGAAGCCATTGAAAACATTCTGGAAGCCTGCTCCTACAAGCAGCAGAACCCGGAGCTGAAGGTCATCGTCACCGGCTGTCTTGCCGAGCGCTACCGCAGCCAGATTGAGGAAGAGATCCCCGAGGTGGACGCGGTGGTGGGCTGCGCTTCCAATAAAGCCATCGACACCATCGTGGACCGCCTGTTCCATGGTGAGGATCATCTGGAAAGCTACGGTGCCAAAAAGGACTTTCCGCTGGGCGGCAAGCGTGTCATCGGCACGCCCGCCCACTATGCGTACTTAAAAATTGCAGAGGGCTGCAACAACCGCTGCCACTACTGCGCCATCCCCGGCATCCGCGGCCCGCTGCACAGCCGCGATATGGCCGACTGCGTGGCCGAAGCCCGCTGGCTGGCCGGTGAGGGCGTGAAAGAGCTGATCGTGGTCGCACAGGACCCCACCGCCTACGGCGAGGACTGGGGCAAGCCCGGCAGCATCTGCGAGCTGCTGGATAAGCTGAACAAGGTGCCGGGCCTCGAGTGGATCCGCATTATGTACGCTTACCCGGAGCGCATCACGGACGAGTTCATTGCCGCCATGAAGCGCAATGAGAAGGTGGTGCCTTACCTTGACCTGCCCATCCAGCACTGCAATGATACCATCCTTAAGAATATGAACCGCCGTTCCAACCGCGCCGAGCTGCTGGAGGTGATCGGCAAGCTGCGCCGCGAGATCCCCGGCATCACCCTGCGCACCACCCTGATCGCAGGCTTCCCCGGCGAGACTGAGGAGCAGTTCGAGGATCTGTGCAATTTCGTCAAGGAAGTGCAGTTCGACCGTCTGGGCTGCTTTGCCTACTCGGCCGAGGAGAACACCGTTGCTGCCAAGATGGACGGCCAGATCGATCAGGAGACCAAGGACAGGCGCGCCGAACTGGTGATGCAGATCCAGACCGGCATCATGGCCCAGAAGCAGGCCGAAAAGGTGGGCCAGACCGTGCATGTGCTTTGTGACGGCATCGACGAGGAGAGCGGCCTGTATCTGTGCCGCACTACCGGCGACGCCCCTGAGGTGGACGGCAATGTGTGCGTTTCCAGCGAGGAACCGCTGTATCCCGGCCAGTTCTACGATGTGCTGGTGGACGACAGCGACCTTTACGATCTGTATGGCACTGTTGCAAAATAACAAATTGGAGGAATCTGTATGAATCTGCCCAATAAGCTTACCCTGACCCGCATCCTGCTGGTGCCCGTGTTCATGATCTTTGCGTCCCTGACCGGTCTGAGCGGCATCGCGGATGGCTCCTTCCAGCCGATGTATTACCTGATCGCAGGCATCGTCTTTGCTGCCGCCAGCTTTACTGATTTTCTGGACGGCCATCTGGCCCGCAAGTGGAACATGGTGACCGATTTCGGCAAGTTTGCCGACCCGCTGGCCGACAAGCTGCTGACCACCGTGGCCTTCATCTACATGATGCGGGACGGCGTGTGCAGCCCGGTGGTGCTGTGCATCATTCTGGCCCGCGAATTTGCCGTGTCCGGCCTGCGCATGGTGGCTGCCGGCGCCAAGGACGGCAAGGTAATCGCTGCCAACATGTGGGGCAAGGTGAAGACCGTGCTGCAGATGCTGAGCATCATCTTCTACTTCTTTGGCATGGCGATTGCGGCGAATGTGTCCTGGGATGCCACGGTCATGGTTGTGGGAGCCTCGGTGGTGCTGTGCTGGCTGGTGGCTGCCGTGACGGCCATTTCCGGCATCAAGTACCTGTGGGACAACCGCAGCTTCATCAACACCGCAAAATAAAAAGAACCCTCTCAGTCAATGCCTTGCGGCATTGCCAGCTCCCCCGAAAGGGGGAGCTTTGGCAAAAACGGAGAAATTTATCTCTGCAGCCAAAACCTCGCCCTTCAGGAGAGGTGGCAATGCGTCCGCACTGACGGAGAGGGTTTTGCTATCAGGAAAATATCATGAAAAAATTTGCTGATACGGCGCGCCGCCTGCTCTCCATCGTGCTGAACCTGTTCATCGTCTGGGTGGAGCCCATTGCCCTGCCCATGAGCTGGGATTGGGGCAAAGAGCAGATGTTCATTTTCTACACGGAGGATTCCAACATCCTTTCGGCCTGCATCTGCGCCATGGTGGCGGTGGGCCAGCTGGTGTGCATCTTTACCGGAAAAGAGCTGCCGCGCTGGCTGCACACCCTCAAGTATATCGCCACCTGCTGCCTGACCCTGACCTTTCTCACGGTGGTGTTCGTGCTGGGCCCCATGTATGAGGACGGAAACGGCTGGTACATCATGCTGTGCACCAGCTCCATGCTGTACCATCATCTGCTCAACCCGCTGGCGGCCATCTTCTCCTTTGTGCTGCTGGAGCGCACACCGCGCCTGCCACGCAGTACGGTCAAGTGGGCGCTGCTGCCCACGGTGCTGTATGGCGGCATTATTTTGTGGCTGAACATCCAGCGCGTGGTGGATGGGCCGTATCCCTTTATGAAGGTGTATGACCAGAGCGTGCAGGCATCGGTGCTGTGGTGCATTGCCATCCTGCTGATGAATTACTTCTATGCATGGCTGCTCTGGAAGCTGAACGGCGGAAAGAAAGAGAACGCTTGACGATTTGAAATACCCTCCGCTTCGCTCTGGGCATAAATAGCGGAAATACTATTTTTTATTAGAGCAATACCGGACAGACTGCGGTCTGTCCGGTATTGCATTTTCACAGAAGAGGCTGCAAAGAAAAACAGCATCTGAAAGTTCCGGCCCTTCCTGTGAAAAAGCAGCTCCGAAAAGCCCGCAGGCTTTTCGGAGCTGCAAATGAAAGATAAATTATCCTCTGAATATGCCCAGAGCGGAGCGGAGGGCATTCTAAATGGTTCTTGTGTTTTTACGCTACGGTGGAATTCTCTTCCAGCCAGTCCAGCACACAGGACTGCAGGGCGTTCAGGTGCGCACGGTTCTCACCGTAGGTGTCGGCATAGGTGCTGTTGGCGTCGTCCAGTTCTTCCTGCGTGGGAGCAAGGCTCTTGGCTTCGGCCACGGCCTGAAAGATCAGATCCTGCTTTGCCAGATGCTCAAAATAGGCATCCGAAGCGGCCAGCATGGCATCCGCACTGGTGTAGCCCTGCGTCTGGGCAAAGGCGTTCAGATCCATGCTGTAGGCGGTGGCGTACTGGTTGTAGTAGTTCAGGAACATGCGGATGTAGTAGCTGGTGATCTCGGCAGGCAGCTCCTTGAAGGTGGAATTGGCCATCAGGTAGTCCACGATGGCATTGTCGTAGTTGTTGGCATACAGTGCATCGTTGAAGTAGCTGCGCAGCTGGTCGGCGGTGTGCAAATCGTCGCTGACACCAAAGTTGGACTCCACCCATTCATCGGTCAGCTCGGGGATTACGTTCTCGGAAAGGGAGTTCAGGGTCACGCTGAACACGGCTTCCTTGCCGCTGAGGGTGATCGTGTTGCCCTCAGCGTCGGTAGAATCGCCGTAGCCGTCCGGGAAGGTGACGGTCACATCAAAGGTATCGCCCACATTGTGGCCGATGATCTGGTCCTCAAAGCCATCGATGAAGGAACCGCTGCCCAGCGTCAGGTCGTAGCCGGTGGCAGTGCCGCCGGTAAAGGCCACACCGTCCACGGTGCCGGTGTAATCGATGTTGGCAACATCCCCGCTCTGGGCGGCACGGCCGGTAACGGGCTGGGAGGTGGTGTACTGGTTCAGCAGGCTGTCCATCTGCTGCTGCAGCTCATCTTCGGTGGGGGTCAGGTCGCTCTCCTTCAGGGCGATGGAGCCGAAGTCCTCCGGCAGGGTCACATAGTCCAGCGCTTTGATGCCGCTCCAATAGCCGTTTTCGTCCAGACCATCGCTGTAATCAAAGGTCTCGTAGTCGAAGTCGGCCACAGAACCAAACTGTGAGACAGACGCAGCAGTGGAAGATGCACTGCCGGAAGATGCACTGTCGGTCTGTTTGCGCCTGCTCAGCGTGAAGCAGGCAACGATGATGCACACCACTGCGGCAAGGGCCAGCAGGATGCACAGGAGCTTTTTGGTGTTGTTTTTCAAAAGAAATACCTCCATAAAAATCGGCCCGCAGGATGCTCGGGCCGTAAAACCGGAATAGACTCCCATCCATTATATACGTTCTGACGGCAAAAGAAAAGTTTTTTGCAAAATTTCCACAAATCCTGCGGCGGGTTTGTATCACTTTTGCCTGCCTGTGGGCGCAAAAATGGGCAAAAGCGGTGGAAATGGGCAGGCGGTTCTGTTACAATAAAAATAAGTGAGCCTTCCCGGGAACATAAGGCCCCTCCCTCAATGAGGGAGGCTTTTCCGCTGAGAGAGGGCGAGGATGCGAACCGCAATGGAGGAAATTTAAATGGATTACAATAAAGCAGCTCTGGAAATGCACGAGACCCACAAAGGCAAGGTGGGCATCGTGAGCAAGGTGGAGGTCGCTACCCGCGACGACCTGTCCACCGCCTACACCCCCGGCGTGGCAGAGCCCTGCCGCAAGATCAAGGAAAACCCCGAGGACGTGTATAAGTACACCTTCAAGGGCAACATGGTGGCGGTCGTTTCCAACGGCACGGCTGTGCTGGGCCTGGGCGATATCGGCCCGGAGGCCGGTCTGCCGGTCATGGAGGGTAAGGCGGTGCTGTTCAAGGAGTTCGGCGGCGTGGACGCCTTCCCCATCTGCATCGACGCCCACGACGCTGCCAGCGTCATTGCTGCCTGCAAGGCCATTGCGCCCACCTTTGGCGGCATCAATCTGGAGGACATCAAGAGCCCCGAGTGCTTTGAAATCGAGGAGACCTTGGAGCGGGAGCTGGACATCCCGGTGTTCCACGACGACCAGCACGGCACCGCGATCGTGGTCACTGCTGCCCTCATCAACGCCCTGCGTGTGGTGGGCAAGAAGATGGAGGATGTGCACATCGTGCTGAACGGCCCCGGTGCTGCCGGTACCGCCATCATCAAGATGCTCATGACCGCAGGCGCAAAGGACATTATTGCAGTGGATCAGTTCGGCACCCTGTACAAGGGCTGCAACAGCGCCGAGGCCCACAAGAACTGGCTGGGCGAGGTGACTAACCCCCGCCAGATCAAGGGCGGCCTGAAGGAGGCACTGGAAGGTGCCGATGTGTTCATCGGCGTGTCCAAGCCCGGCATCCTGACCACTGAGCTGTGCAAGACCATGAACAAGGACGCCATCGTCTTTGCCATGGCCAACCCCACCCCGGAGATCATGCCGGACGAGGCCAAGGCCGGCGGCGTGCGGGTGATGGCCACCGGCCGCAGCGACTTCCCCAATCAGGTCAACAACGTGCTGTGCTTCCCCGGCCTGTTCAAGGGCGCGCTCAGCGTCCGTGCCCGGGATATCAACAATGAGATGAAGCTGGCTGCTGCCTACGCCATTGCAGACCTCATCACCGATGCCGACCGCAGCGAGGAGAACATCATCCCCGGCGCGTTCGACCCCCGCGTGGCCGAGGCTGTGGCAAACGCCGTGGCAAAGGCTGCCCGTGAGACCGGCGTGGCCCGTCTGTAAGCGGAGGACAGGGTTATGAGAACCATTTCCGCACAGGAGATCACGGATACCGTTGCACGGCTGTGCATCGAAGCCAACACCCGCCTGCCGCAGGACGTGCAGGCAGCGCTGGACAAGGCCCGGCAGGAAGAGCCGTGGCCGCTGGCCAAGAATACCCTCGACCTTTTGTGGTCGAACCTTTCCGCCGCCAAGGAGCAAGACCTGCCCATCTGTCAGGACACCGGCATGGCCTGCGTGTTCGTGGAGCTGGGTACCGATGTGCACATCGACGGCAGCTTTGAAGCCGCCATCCATGAGGGCGTGCGCCGGGGCTACACCGACGGCTATCTGCGCAAGAGCATCGTAGCCGACCCGCTGCGCCGGGGCAACACCGGCGACAACACCCCGGCGGCCATCACGGTGCATCTGGTGGACGGCGAGGGCTGCCGCATCACGGTGGCACCCAAGGGCTTTGGCAGCGAGAACATGAGCCGAATCCAGATGCTCAAGCCCGCCGACGGCGTAGAGGGCTTCAAGAAGTTCGTGCTGGACACGGTGAAGCTGGCAGGCTCCAACCCCTGCCCGCCCATCGTTCTGGGCATCGGCGTGGGCGGCAGCTTTGACAAGGTAGCGTATCTGGCAAAGAAGGCCCTGCTGCGCCCGCTGGATGTCCCGAACCCCGACCCTTATTACGCACAGCTGGAGCAGGAGCTGCTGGCCGCCATCAACGAGCTGGGCATCGGCCCGCAAGGTTTTGGCGGCAGGACCACCTGTCTGGGCCTTGCCATTGAGCAGATGCCTACCCATGTGGCAGGCCTGCCGGTGGCTGTGAATGTTTCCTGCCATGTGACCCGCCGCGCCAGCGCGGAGCTGTAAGGAGGGGAGAACTATGGAATACAGACTGACCACCCCCTGCACCGTGCAGGATCTTGCCCCGCTCAAGGCGGGCGATACGGTGCTGCTTTCCGGCGTGGTGTACACCGCCCGGGATCAGGCTCACAAGCGCATGACCGAAGCACTGGATAAGGGGGAAACGCTGCCCTTTGAACTTGAAGGCAGTGCCATCTACTACGTAGGCCCCACGCCGGAGCGGCCGGGCGAGGTGATCGGCTCGGCAGGGCCTACCACCAGCGGACGCATGGACGCCATGAGCCCGCGTCTGCTGGACCTTGGCAACAAGATCATGATCGGCAAGGGCAAGCGGGACGACGCCGTAAAGGCTGCTGTGGTGCGCAATGGCGCGGTGTATCTGGCCGCTCTGGGCGGTGCCGGTGCCCTGATGGCAAAGAGCGTGCAGACGCTGGAAGTCATCGCATGGCCGGATCTTGGCTGTGAAGCGGTGCGCCGCCTGACTGTGAAGGACATGCCGCTGACGGTGATCCTGGACGCCCACGGCGGCGATCTGTACCAGTCCGGCCCGGCAGCATATCTGGAGAGCAGATAAAAGATAAACGGGCTCGCCCTCTCCGTCTGCTCCCGTTGGCCGCATCGAACTGCTTTTTATGCAAACAAGCCAAAACCAAACCGGCTAAGATGTGGTCAAAACAGCAGATTTATGCAGAAGAAAATTGGTTTGTTTTAACAAACTTCCGCGAATTGCTTGCACATCGGTCAAAAGTGTGATATCTTGTACTATATGAAACCGTGGTGCTTTGCATCCCGGCACAGACAGGAGGCAAACATACCATGCAGATCCACCAATCCGCAGAAGATTATCTCGAAACGATCCTTATGCTCACCCAGCGGATGGGCCGTGTGCGTTCCATTGACGTTGTCAATGAGCTGGGCTTTACCAAGGCAAGCGTCAGCATTGCTATGAAAAAGCTGCGCGAGAACGGCTATATCGCGGTGGACGGCGAGGGCAACCTGACCCTGCTGGCACCGGGCCGCGAGATCGCAGAGCGTATCTATGGCCGTCACCGTCTGCTGACCCACTTCTTTATGCAGCTGGGCGTGGACGAAAAGACCGCCGCCGAGGACGCCTGTAAGGCAGAGCATATCCTGAGCGAGCAGACGCTGGAAAAGATCCGCGAGCGCGCCCTTGAGACCGACTCCGAGCTGACCAAGCCTGCCGAGTGACCGTAAAACCGGAAAATGATCCCGTTCCTTACAAAAAGGAGCGGGATTTTTTGTACCCAAAAGGAGCCGCAACTTCCACTTGCATCCGGGAGCGGGGTGCGGTATTCTTATAAGATAAGAAGGTTTTACAGCCAAACCGGGAGGAAACAGCCATGGATGCAGACGAGATCCGCACGCTTTTGGGCGATAACATTTTTGAGCGGGCCAAGAAATACCGCAAGCGCATCCAGCAGAGCACCTGCACCGTCAACGCCGATGGCGTGCGGCATATTTCGGCCATGGTACAGGGCAGCGGCGGCAGCTATTACTATACGCAGGCATGGCTGCGGGAGAACGGCAGCTTTGTCAGTGCGTCCTGCAGCTGCCCGTATAACCAGAACGGCGAGGGCACCTACTGCAAGCATATCGGCGCATTGCTGCTGGACGATGCGGAAAAGAATGCGCCCGCCCCCGCTGCAAAGCCGGATGCCATTCCGGGCGTGGTGCGGGGCACTGCCGGGCTGGGAACAGAGCCATCCCGCCGCGACAGCTACGCTTCCGGTCTGGAGATGCTGTTTGGCAAAAAGTGGCACGGGGAAGCGCCGGTGTCGGACAACGAAGCCCGCAGGCTGCTGGATACCTATAAGGAAGCCGCGCTGGAGGACCTTGGCGGCGGCGAGGTGCCCCAGCGCACCGGCTTTGTCCGACTGGAACCGGAGCTGACCCTGCTGCCCGGCGCGCAGCCATGGCTGCGGCTGCGCATTTCGGACGGCGGGCGGCAGTATGTGGTCAAGAGCATCCCGGATCTTTTGGAGAACATCGAACACGGCCGCAGCGTCAGTTACGGAAAGGCGCTGGCCTTTGTGCACCGGTGGGATGCCTTTGATGAGGAGTCCCGCGCCCTTTTGCAGCTGCTGCGCCGTCAGGTGAGCGCAAGGCAGAGTCTGGATAAGGCTGCAGTGCGGGTGTATGGCGGGGCCGAGCAGGGCCCGGCAGGCGGCATGATCCTGACCGGAGAAAACTTTGACGCCCTTGTTCAGATGTACGCACACACCGGCTTTCTGGGCGGCTACGAGCTGCGGGAGGGTCTGCCCGCAGTCACCCTGACTGTGGCACGCAGCCGCGGCGGCGTGCAGGTGGAAGGCGAACCCGCACTTTCCGCTGTGCAGGGGCTGGATTATGATTATCTGTTCAGCGAGGACACCCTCTGGCGGCTGCAGCGGCCCGGCTGCACCCGCATCCTGCCCGCGCTGCAGGCGCTGGGCGGCAAGAGCCTGTTTTTTACAAACGCAGATGCCACCGCCTTTTGCAGCTATGTGCTGCCGGAGCTGGGCAGCAGGCTGAACATCGTGGACCCGGAACGCCTGCTGCTGAACCAGATCCCGCTGGAGCCGGTGGTGCAGTTCTATCTGGATGCGCCGGACAGCTTCCGCATTGAGGCCCACGCGGAATTTCTGTACGGAGAGGATAAGGTCACGCCGTTTGCCCCGGCCCCGGCGGGCCTCTTGCGGGATGTGCGTGCCGAGAGCCGTGCAAAGCGGCTGCTGGCTTCCTATCTGCAGCCCGGCGTCGGCGGCAATGAGGAAGTGTACGGCACCGCCGACGAGGAAGAGATCTGCCGTCTGCTGGAAGAAGGCATCCCGGCCCTGCTGGCAGAGGGCGAAGTCTACCTGAGTGATGCATTCCGCAGCCTGCAGGCCGCGCCGCCGCGCATCACGGTGGGCGTTTCGGTGCACGGCAGCGTGCTGGATCTGGAAGTGGACACCGGCGAGTTCCCGGTGGCCGAGCTGAAAGAGCTGCTGCGCTCCCTGCACCAGAAAAAGCGCTACCACCGCCTGCGGGACGGGAGCCTGCTGCGGCTGGACGACAGTCTGGAAGGGCTGGATGAGCTGAACGATACACTGGAGCTTTCCGGCGTCAGGCTCCGGAACGGCCATGCCGAACTGCCGCTTTACCGGGCACCCAGTCTGGACTGGGCACTCTCGGGCCAGAACGGCCTGCGCTTCAACCGCGACGATGCCTTCCGCCGCATCAGCCGCAGCTTCCATGCCGTGAAGGACAGCGAGTATACCCCGCCGGAAAGCCTGCACAATGTGCTGCGCAAGTACCAGCGGGACGGCTACCGCTGGCTGCGCACGCTGGACGGCTACGGTATGGGCGGCATTCTGGCCGATGATATGGGCCTTGGCAAGACGGTGCAGGTGCTCAGCTACCTGCTGGCTATGAAGGAAAGCGGGCAGACCCTGCCAAGCCTCATCGTCTGCCCGGCATCGCTGGTGCTCAACTGGCAGGAGGAATGCAAAAAGTTCACCCCGCAGCTCATCTGTGTGGCGGTGGACGGCGACGCCGCCCACCGTGCCGAGCTGGCAAAGCAGTGGCAAAACGCCGACCTTGTGGTGACCAGCTACGACCTGCTGCGCCGGGACGAAGAACGGTATGCGGAACAGGCGTTCTATGCCTGCATTCTGGACGAAGCCCAGGCCATCAAAAACCACACCACCCAGAAATACAAGGCGGTGTGCGGGGTGAACAGCAAAGTGCGTTTCGCCCTTACCGGCACCCCGGTGGAGAATCGTCTGGGCGAATTGTGGAGCATCTTCTCCTTCCTGATGCCGGGGTATCTGCCGCCCTATAAGACCTTCTGCGCCCGGTTTGAAAAGCCCATCGTGCAGGAGGAGGACAAGGAAGCCCTGCGGCGGCTGAACCAGCTGACCGGGCCGTTCATCCTGCGGCGCATGAAGTCCGAGGTGCTTAAAGAGCTGCCGCCCAAGACCGAGAATCTCCACCGCATCGAGCTGGACGAGCAGCAGCGCAAGCTCTACCTTGCCGCTGTGGTGGACGCGCGGGAAAAGCTGCGCGCCGCCAAGCCCGAGGATAAAATGGCGGTGTTCGCGGTGCTCATGCGCCTGCGGGAGATCTGCTGCGACCCGCGCCTTGTGGCGGACAACTGGGACGGCGGCAGCGCCAAGCTGGACGCCTGCATGGAGCTGGTGACGGCTGCTGTGGAGGGCGGACACCGCATCCTGCTGTTCAGCCAGTTCACCTCCATGCTGGAACTGCTGGCAAAACGGCTGGACGAAGCAGGCGTGAGCCACTTTACCCTGCAGGGCTCCACCCCAAAGCCGGTGCGTGCGGAGCTTGTGCGCCGGTTCAACAGCGGCGAAGCGGACGTGTTCCTCATTTCGCTGCGGGCGGGCGGCACCGGCCTGAACCTGACGGCGGCAGATATCGTCATCCACTACGACCCGTGGTGGAACGTGGCCGCGCAGAATCAGGCCACCGACCGCGCCTACCGCATCGGCCAGCGCAATCCGGTGCAGGTGTACAAGCTCATTGCGCAGGACACCATTGAAGAAAAGATCGTGGAGCTGCAGCAGGCAAAGCAGGACCTTGCCGAGACGGTCACCGGCTCGGCAGACGGAGCGATCCTGTCCATGAAGCCGGAAGAGCTGCTGCAGCTGCTGCAGGAAGAATAAGGAGAGACTGCCATGAAAGTCTGGGATCTGCACTGTGACACCCTCAGCGAGCTACGCAAAGCCGAACATGCGGGACGGCCCAAGAGTTTTGCGCAGAACGATCTGCATATCGACCTTGAAAAATTACAGAAAGGCGACTATCTGCTGCAGTGCTTTGCAGCCTTCGTCAATCTGGACGACCCCGCTCCCGGCGCGGACCCGCTGGTGACGGCGCTGGAGGAGATTGACTGGTTCAAGCGGATCATGGCGGCATACCCGGACGCCATTGCCCCGGTGTACACGGCGGCAGATATCCGCCGGAATGCTGCGGCGGGAAAGATCAGCGGGATGCTCACCATCGAGGAAGGCGCCTGCTGTAAGGGCAGCGTGGGGGTGCTGCGCCGGATGTATGAGCTGGGCGCACGCATGATGACCCTGACATGGAACCACGAAAACGAGCTGGCAAGCCCGCAGCGGAACCCCGGCGGCGTGCTGGTGCCCCAGACCGAAAAGGGTCTGACCGGAATAGGCTTTGAATTTCTGGCCGAGATGGAGCGGCTGCATATGATCGTGGATGTGAGCCATCTTTCGGATAAGGGCTTCTGGGATATCGTGGAGCACGGCACCCGGCCCTTTGCGGCCAGCCACTCCAACTGCCGTGCACTGGCACCCCACACCCGCAACCTGACCGATGAGATGATCCGTGCGCTGGCAGAGCGCGGCGGCATTGCGGGCCTGAACTACTATGCGCCCTTTCTGGACGCCGACCCCACCCATCCGGAACGCTGCCGCAGCACGGCGGCGCTCATTGCGAAGCATGCGGCCCACTACAAACAGGTGGGCGGTGCCCAGATGATCGCCCTTGGCAGCGATTTTGACGGCATCGATGGCCCCCACCAGCTGGAAAATGCTGCCTTCCTGCCGCTGCTGGCGGATGCCCTGCGCAAAGAGGGCTTCACCGAGGACGAGGTGGAGGGGGTCTATTTCCGCAACGCTATGCGCTTTTTTGAGGAAAATCTGTAATAATAACGGAGAATATGCCGATATGGATAAAAATATGACGCTGGAAAAGCGCATTGCTGCGGAACTGTACTGCTATCAGGGGAGAATGAGCGTGTTCGTGGACGACCTGCAGGGCCATACCGTGGAGGTGGGCGCGGACGAGGAATTTGAGACCGCATCCACCATCAAGGCGTTCCTTCTGGCGGCGCTGTATTTGCAGGTGCAGCGGGGCAGGGCCAGCCTTACGGACGAACTTGTCTACGAGCAGAGCCAGTTTGTGGACGGCAGCGGCATGCTGCGGGCGCTGGGTGTGGGCGCACGCCTCAGAGTAAAAGATACCGCTACCATGATGATCATTTGTTCGGACAACATCGCCACCAACATGCTCATTGACTATCTGGGGCTGGACACCATCAATGCCTGCATCCGGGAGCTGGGCTTTGCCCACACGGTGCTGCACAATCCGCTGCACTTTGACCGCTACCGCCAGCTTGGCACCACCACGCCCCGGGACTATGCGGCGCTGTTCGCCCGCATTGCAAAAGGGGAGCTGGTCAGCCGGGAAGCCAGTGCCGAGATGCTTGCCATCCTGCGCCAGCAGCACTACAATACCATGCTGACCCACGATTTTCCCCAGTATTATCTGGACTGCGAGGAGACCGGTGCGCCGGAACTCATCTGGGTGGCCAGCAAGAGCGGCAGCATGAACGCCTGCCGCAACGATGGCGGCATCGTCCATACCCCCTACGGCGAGTATGTCATCGTGCTGATGAACAAGGACTTTCATGATATCATCGAGTACAACGAACATCCCGCTATGGTGTACGGTGCAAGGGTGTCCCGCATGATCCTGGATCAGGTGCTGGCCTGTGAGGGACGGCTGTTTCTGTCCTGAAATGCACGTACCCAAAAACAAAAAACTGGAAAAATAAAGGGAATTATAGCAATGGGTATCACGCTCTCGCCATGGATGATGGCGTTTCTCATTCTGATGACGGGCTTTGCAGGCTTTGTGGATTCGGCAGCCGGCGGCGGCGGCCTTATCAGCCTGCCGGCCTATCTGTTTGCCGGACTGCCGCCCCACTACACCTATGCTACCAACAAATTCAGCGCCGCCTGCGGGACCACCTTTGCCACAGCCAACTTTTTCAAAAACGGTGCCATGAACCTGAAGGTAGGCATCCTTGCAGCCATTGGCAGCTTTGCGGGCAGTGCACTGGGGGCGCACATCGTGCTGCTGCTCAGCGATGAACTGCTGCGCACCATGATGTTCCTCATCCTGCCGGTGGCGGCAGTGGTCATTTTGTGGCAGCGCGACCTGCCGGACCAGAACCGGGACGACGGCACCCTGAACCTGAAGAAGATCCTGCTGGCGCTGGGCATCGGCTTGGGCATCGGCCTGTACGACGGCATCGTGGGCCCGGGCACCGGCACCTTTGCCATCATTGCCTTTACCACCCTGATGGGCTTTGACCTGCGCACCGCCAACGGCAACGGCAAGGTGCTGAATCTTGCCAGCAACTACGCCAGCCTGTTCACCTACCTGATGAACGGTCTGGTGGTGTTCCACATCGGCATCCCCTGTGCTGTCAGCAACATTCTGGGCAACCTGCTGGGCTCCCATTTCGCCCTGAAAAAAGGTGCACGCTTCATCCGCCCCATGATGCTGGTGGTGCTGGTGCTGCTGCTGGGCAAGCTCATCTCGGACGCAGTGCTGTAAGCGCAGGGCGCGCCAGAGGCTCCCTCTCCGAGGAAGCTGGCAAAACCGTCAGGTTTTGACTGAGGGAGTTTGTGGTTCCCAACAAAAAAACAAGCCGGGCAGCCCGCAGGGCTGCCCGACTTTGGTCGGATGATCTTTTTTCGGTGGTCGCTTATTCCAGCACCAGCCCTTTGTCGAAGAATGCCAGACCGAACGCGCCGGGGCCCGCGTGGGTGCCAATGACGCAGCCGATCTGCCGCACCAGCGGTTCAGGCAGATCCAGAGTATCCCGGAAGTAGTTCTGGATGGGCTGCACTTCGCGCAGGCTGGCAGAGTAGCCTGCAACCGTGGCAAAATCCGGACTGATGCCGCCCAGTTCGTCGATCTTCTTGAACAGGGCTACATAGGCACCGGGCAGGCCGCGGGCCTTGCCGGCCATGGCTACCTTGCCCTCCTTGATGGTGATGAGGGGCTTGATGCCCAGCATCCCGCCTGCGACGGCCACGGCGGCGGGCAGACGGCCGCCCTTGCGCAGATACTTCAGATCGTCGATGGCGGCAACCAGATGCAGATGCTCCTTGGCATGCTCCAGATCGGTGGCGATCTGCACCAGCGTCTTGCCTGCGTCCCGCAGCTGTACGGCCAGGCGCACCAGCAGCGCTTCGCCCAGACACACGTTGGCACTGTCCACAAACAGCACGTTGTCCACATTGGCAAGGTCTGCAGCCAGCTTTGCGCACTGCCATGTGCCGGACAGCTCGTGGGACAGGAAGATGCCCAGCACTTCGTCCCCGGCAGCAGCGGCTTCCAGATAGAACTTCTCAAACAGTTCCGGGCTGGGCTGGCTGGTGGTGGGCAGCTTGCGGCAGGAAGCCAGATGGTCATAGTAGGCGCTGGGGGTCATGTCGATGCCGTCCCGCAGGACGACGCCGTCCTCCAGCGTCACGTTCAGAGGAATCACGGTCACGCCCAGCTGCTCCGCCTCGGCAGGCAGGATGTCGGACGCAGAATCGGTAAGAATGCGGATCATAAAAAATACCTCCGGATCTCCGGTGAGTGAGAGCTTAAATTATGTTAGTCAACGATTTTTGATAAAAGGTCGGAAAACATTATACCAGAACCGGCAGGGAAAAGTCAATCGTTTTCCAGTACACTCTGGCCAAAATTGCTTCGTCACAGCGCAAAATACTTGCGCAGCGGCCAATGGATGTGATAAGATAGACGCTGATCGATGCGGCAGGGAGGGCAGGGCCATGGAACGGAATGAAAAAACAAGGGCCCTGCTGGCCGCATTCGGCTGTGCGCTGGCTTACCTGCTGGCGGGCAAGGCTCTGACGGCGGTCCTGCCGCAGGTGCCGGAGGAAGCCGCCCGGATGTGGGCCTTTGTGCACCGCTGTGCCGCTGCGCCCATCGTGGAAGAACTGGTGTTCCGCGGCACCATCCAGCAGCTGGCCCGGCCGCTGGGCGAGAGACAGGCTGTGGCTTTGCAGGCGGTGCTGTTTGCCGTGCAGCATAGGGGCCCGGCAGGCATGGCCTATGCGCTGGTGTGCGGCCTTGTGCTGGGCACCCTCCGCAGCCGTACCGGAAGCGTATGGCCGGGGATGCTTTTGCATACATTGAATAATCTGCTGGTTTTTGCAGCAGGATAAAGAGGAGCCTATGACCGATTTTGAATTGATGGGCCTTGCGCTGGAGGAAGCCCGCAAGGCGGCGGCGCTGGGCGAGGTGCCGGTGGGGGCGGTAGTGGCCCGCAGGGGCGAGGTGGTCGCTGCGGCCCACAACACCCGCGAGACCGAAAAAAACGCGCTGCACCATGCAGAGCTGCTGGCCATCGATGCGGCGTGCAAAAAGCTGGGCGGCTGGCGGCTGTGGGAGTGTGAGCTGTTCGTTACACTGGAGCCCTGCCCCATGTGCGCCGGAGCGATCCTCAACAGCCGGGTGCGGCGGGTGGTATACGGTGCGGCAGACGCCAAGGCGGGCTGCTGCGGCAGCGTGACAGACCTGTTCGCCATGCCCTTCAACCACCATCCGGTGGTGGAAAGCGGTCTGCGTGCCGAGGAGGCACAGGCGCTTTTACAGGCGTTTTTCAAAGACCTGCGGGCACGGCTTGCGGCAAAGCCGAAGTGGAAACCGCCGGTACAGCCGGGGCAGAATATGAAAAAACCGTAAAAAAGTGGAAGCTGCGTGAAAAAGCAGGCGGCTTCCACTTTCTTTTTTCGGCAAATTGTGCTATATTATTTAATGGTGTTTTGTCGAAACCCATCTTGCGCACCTGCCTGTCACGCCAAGCGCCGGACTTTGACCGGAAAAGAAATGGACGCTGACCGGGGGCGATGGGCGGCAGAACATCTCCTGCACGGCGCACAGCTGCTGTGCAGAGAACACGACAGGAGGACCATACTCTTGTACGAAGATGAATTTGAACTGACGTTCAATCTGTCGGGCGAGGAGCCGCAGCCGGAACAGGCTGCGCAGAAACCGCCTGCAGCGCCAAGGCCGAAGGCGGCACCGGCAGCATCTGCGGTGGACGAACCCACCCGGGTGATGGTGCTGGAAAAACCTGCGCCGCAGCCGGTCCCGGAGCCGGAGACGCCAGAACCGCTGCAGGAGCCGGAAAAACCGGCAGCCGAAGAGGCAGCTGCGGCGCGTCCGTCTGCGGGCAATGGCCGGGGCGTTCTGATCTCCGGCGGCGACCGGGGCATCGGTGCGGCTGCGGCCCGGGCGTTTTATGAGGCCGGCTTCCGCGTGGCGGTGCTGTACCACAGCAACGCCGAAGCCGCTGCGGCACTGGAAAAGCAGCTGCCCGGCATTACCGCCGTGCAGTGCGATGTGGCATCCCGCGCCAGCTGCGAGCTTGCGTTCCGCACCGCAGAGCAGGCGCTGGGCCATGTGGATGTACTGGTGAGCAATGCGGGCATTGCCCAGCAGAAGCTGTTCACCGACATCACCCCGGAGGAGTGGCAGCACATGCTGGATGTGAACCTGACCGGTGCATTCCACCTGTGTCAGCTGGCGCTGCCGGGCATGATCCGCCGCAAGGCCGGACGCATCCTGACGGTGAGCAGTATGTGGGGCCAGACCGGCGGCAGCTGCGAAGTGCACTATTCCGCAGCAAAGGCAGGCCTGATCGGCCTGACCAAGGCTTTGGCCAAAGAAGAAGGCCCCAGCGGCATCACAGTGAACTGTGTTGCGCCCGGGGTCATCGATACCGATATGATGGCAGCGTTCACCGCCGAGGATAAGGCGGCGCTGGCCGAGGAGACCCCGGTGGGCCGTCTTGGCAGCGCAGATGAGGTGGCAAGGCTGCTGGTGTTTCTGGCGGGCGAGGATGCCGGCTACATTACCGGACAGGTGTTCGGTGTGAACGGAGGACTTGTGATCTGATGCGCGGGAACACGTTATTACAGGATTTTCCCCGGAGCAAGAAGGAGAGAGCAAAATGGGCATGACTTTAAAGGAACTGTTGACGAAAGGCGAAGGCACCATTTCGGCCAAGGAGGCCAAGGCGCTGGCTGCGCAGTGCAGAATGGATGAGGAAACGCTCTATACCCTTCTGGAAGAACGCGGGATCAAGGTGCTGGAAGAGGACACGGAGCCGATGCTGGATGTGGACAGCATCATGGCGGAGGTGGAGAGCGCCGAGAACAACAACGATGATCTGGGCATCACAGAGGACGAGGACGAGCAGAGCGAGGAGAACCCCGCAGACCTGAAGGCTGCCATGGACGAGCTGCTGGACGACCCTGTGAAGAACTACCTCAAGCAGATCGGTCAGATCCCGCTGCTGAGCGCCGAGCAGGAGGTGGAGCTGAGCCGCCGCATCCATGCCGGTGCCGAGGCAGCGCATATCCTGCAGGCCGACCGTCAGAAGTACGGCGGGCCGGAGTACATCAAGAAGAACAGCGCCCGCTTCTCCTTTGAAGAGGACGAGAACAGCCGCAGCTATACCGAGGATCTGGACGAGGAAGGCAACGAGAAGCCCACCGAGGATGCCGAGGAAAAGGCCGCAGAAGAGGAAGCCATGGAGGCCGTGGAGAACGGCCCCCTGACCGACGAAAAGCGCGCAGAGCTGCTCAAGACCCGCCGCGACGGCCTGAACGCCCGCCGCAGCCTGAGCGAGGCGAACCTGCGTCTGGTGGTGTCCATTGCCAAGAAGCATGTGGGCCACAATCTGGCATTTCTGGATCTGATCCAGGAGGGCAACATCGGCCTGATCAAGGCTGCGGAGAAGTTTGACTGCGACCGTGGATTCCGCTTCTCCACCTATGCGACCTGGTGGATCCGTCAGGCCATCACCCGCGCCATTGCGGATCAGGCCCGTACCATCCGCATCCCGGTGCACATGGTGGAGACCATCAACCGGATGCGTCAGGCCACCAACCAGCTGGTGTACCAGAACGGCCACGAGCCGACCCCGGAAGAGCTGGCAAAGGCCATGGATATGAGCGTGGAGCGTGTGCGTGAGATCCAGCGCATGGCACAGGAGCCGGCAAGTCTGGAAAGCCCCGTGGGTGAGGAAGAGGATTCCTCTCTGGGCGATTTCGTCGCAGACGAAAATGCCGAAGCTCCCGGCAAAGCCGCAGACCGCGCCATGGTGGCACAGCAGATCAATCTGGCGCTCAAGAGCCTGACCCCCCGTGAGGAAAAGGTCATTCGCCTGCGTTTTGGTCTGGACGATGGCCGTCCCCGCACGCTGGAAGAGGTGGGCCGTGACTTTGGCGTTACCCGTGAGCGCGTGCGCCAGATCGAGGCAAAGGCCATCCGCAAGCTGCACAGCCGCAAGTGCCTGTCCCTGCTGAACGGCCTGATCGAGTGATACGGATCGAGTTTTGAACATGCAAACCGCCCGGTCGTGGAAAACGGCCGGGCGGTTTTTGCGTAAAAACCGACTTTTTGCGAAAGACGCAAACTATTTTGCAAAAAACACTTGCAAAACAGCAAAAGCTGTGGTATTATAATTGAGCTGTGATTGTGCTGCTATAGCTCAGTTGGTAGAGCGCATCCTTGGTAAGGATGAGGTCTCCAGTTCGAATCTGGATAGCAGCTCCAGCTCAGACGCCTCGAAGCGGAAACGCTTCGGGGCGTTTTTTGTCGTATAAAAGCAGGCCGGACAAAACAAAAACCGGCTGTCGGCTCGCAGAAGCGCGAGACCAGCAGCCGGAATGGGAGGCTTATGCAGTTAGGCGGTCAGGCTCAGAAATCCACCTCGGTGTCGTAGTAGCAGCACTTGAGCAGCTTTTCCATCTCTTCCTGACTGGGCTGGCGGGGGTTGGAGCCGGTGCAGGCATCGGCAATGGCGTTCTTTGCGATCTCGGGCAGGCGCTGCAGGAACACGTCCTCCGGCACAAAGCCCTGCTCGGCGGGGTAGGAGTCCGGGCCGTAGTGCTGGATGCAGTGGGGGATGTTCAGCGCGTCGTTCATGCCGCGCAGGTACTCGATGAGCAGCGTTACCTTCTCGTCATCGTTGGCACCGCCCAGCTTCATCTCGTCTGCAATGACGCCGTAGCGCTTCCTGGCTTCGGGGTCCTTGGCGTTGAACGCGATGACCTTGGGCAGATACATGGCGTTGGCGGCACCATGGATGATGTGTGCGCCGTAGTCCGCAAAGGCAGCGCCGGTCTTGTGGGCCATGGAGTGCACGATGCCCAGCAGTGCGTTGGAGAAGGCCATGCCGGCCAGACACTGGGCGTTGTGCATGGAGTCACGCTTGGACATGTCGCCGTTGTAGCTGTCCACCAGATCGCCCTGGATCATGCGGATGGCAAAGATGGCCAGCGGGTCGGTGTAGTCGCAGTGTGCGGTGGAAACATAGGCTTCGATGGCGTGGGTCATGGCGTCCATGCCGGTGTGGGCCACCAGCTTTTTGGGCATGGTCTCGGCCAGATCCGGGTCCACGATGGCCACGTCGGGCGTGATCTCAAAGTCCGCGATGGGGTATTTGATGCCCTTCTGGTAATCGGTGATGATGGAGAAAGCCGTCACCTCAGTAGCGGTGCCGGAAGTGGAGGAAATGGCGCAGAAGTGGGCCTTGCGGCGCAGCGGCGGGATGCCGAACACCTTGCACATCTCCTCAAAGGTGATCTCGGGATACTCGTACTTGATCCACATGGCCTTGGCGGCATCGATGGGAGAGCCGCCGCCCATGGCGATGATCCAGTCCGGCTCAAATTTCAGCATGGCCTCAGCACCGCGCATGACGGTCTCCACCGAGGGATCGGGTTCGATGCCTTCAAACAGTTCTACTTCCATGCCTGCTTCCTTCAGGTAGGAGACCGCACGATCCAGAAAGCCGAACCGCTTCATGGAGCCGCCGCCCACGCAGACGATGGCCTTTTTGCCGGTAAAAGTCTTCAGGGCTTCCAAAGCGCCCTTGCCATGGTAAAGATCACGGGGCAGGGTAAAACGAGCCATAGTAGTTACCTCCAAAAGTTCCAATACTCTCTATGCGGCCAGACTGCCGCCAAATGCATTATGTTAATTGTATAACAACTGGACGGTGACATCAATTGACGGCAGCGGAAGAAAGTTTCCGCTGCTTTTGGGCAGAGTGGACAACCAGATGGATGCAACAAAGGACCGCAAACAAAAAACACCCCGAAGTCCTAAGACTTCGAGGTGTCTGCGCATGGAGCTGCTATCCAGATTCGAACTGGAGACCTCATCCTTACCAAGGATGCGCTCTACCAACTGAGCTATAGCAGCAAATGGCGACCCGGATCGGGCTCGAACCGACGACCCCCAGCGTGACAGGCTGGTGCTCTAACCAACTGAGCTACCGGGCCATGATCGCTCAAGTTTCGTGCGGTGCTTACCGCCGGAACGTGCTTTATTATATCGAAAAACCGCCTGCTTGTCAAGCATGAATTTCAAAAAATTGCAAAAAAGCAAAAAACATGCTGGTTTCCTCTCCAGCCCCTTCCCGTGAAAAAGTGTTCCGGAAATGACCGCAGTCATTTCCGGAACACGAACATAAAAATGATATTTCCGCTGAAAATGGCCAGAGCGAATGCGGAGGCCATTCTAAATGGTTCGGCCTTGCCGCAGGCGTACAAAAACAAACCGCACAGGCTCCGAAGAACCTGTGCGGTTATGGCAGGGGTAGTAAGTTTCGAACTCACGGCACGCGGTTTTGGAGACCGCTGCTCTACCAGCTGAGCTATACCCCTATAGGCACTCGCTGAATGCTTAGTTATTATAGCCGATGCAAAGGCGAATGTCAAGCATTTCTTTCAAGATTCAGGCATTTTTCGTGCCGCAGCTGCAGCAGCCCTCTTTTTTGTCTGCGGTGGGCAGCTGACGGGCAAGCTGCTCCAGCGTTACACTGTCGATATACTGGTTGATGACCTCGTCAAGGCCGGTCCAGAACGGCAGGGTGAAGCACTGCTCCCACATGGGGCACTCGTTGGTCTCGCTGCCAAGGCAGGGAATGGGGGCCACACTGCCCTCGATGGCGCGCAGGATCTCACCGGCGGTGTAGGCGGCAGGGGCTTTGGTCAGGCGGTAGCCGCCCTGACTGCCGCGCTCGCTCTTGACAAGGCCTGCCCGGGCCAGCGGCGTGACGATCTGCTCCAAATATTTCAGGCTCAGGTTCTGCCGCTCACTGATCTCCTTCAGGCTGACGGTGGTGCCCGGCGCATAGCGCGCCAGCTCGGCCATCAGGCGCAGGGCGTAACGGCTTTTGGTCGAAAATTTCATGGCGATCCTCTCCTTATTGCTTCCTATAGTATAGCACGTTGCTCGGATTTTGCAAAGGTATCCTCTTGTGCAAACAAAAAAGGTCTGCTATCATAGGATGGATAAGAGGATAACATAAGGAGTGAGAGTATGACTGAGAAGATCACTGCTGCCGACGCCATCCGTCTGCTGGATGCACATGAGGCAACCGCCGTGGACGTCCGGGAGCCGGACGAATTTGCTGTGGGCCACATTCCGGGGGCAAAGCTGCTGCCGCTGAGTCAGGTGCTGAGCCGTGCCGCCGAGGTGCTGCCGGATAAGGATGCCATGTGGCTCATCTACTGCCGCACCGGCCGCCGCAGCGCCGATGCCGTGCAGAAGCTGGAATCGCTGGGCTACACCAATCTGCGGGATCTGGGCGGCATCCTGAGCTGGCCCTACGAGATCGAGGGAGATTTTGAGGGGCATTTTTAAAACCCTCTCAGTCTCGCTGTGCTCGCCAGCTCCCCCGAAAGGGGGAGCTTAATACGCGCTGACCGGAAGAAGGCAAAAAGCTCCCCTTTCGGGGGAGCTGGCAAAGCCGTCAGGCTTTGACTGAGAGGGTTTGCTGCCGTTTTCCTCCACGCCCTACCCGCGAAAAGCCGCCGTGTACTTTATATAAAAAGCAAACGATCCTACCAGAAAGAAAGGAAACCACGCCATGTCGTTCCATGCAAAAGACTTTGCCGGCAGCCACTGCGGCTGCCGCTATCAGCAGGATTACCGCCCCACCCTTGGCCGGGACGGCAAAAAGGAATCCGGTACGCTGGAGGTCATCAAGTTCTACTATGATGGCGCTATCCGGTTCGAGCAGCACTGCTACGGTGAAGCGGCTACCTTCGTGTTCGGCGTATGGGCGTCCGGCATGGACGAGGACGGCACCCTGCACTGGGTGCTGCCCGACCGCCGCAAGAGCTACTACGATGAGGCGTATCTGCCCAAAAAGCTGGACCGCGTGGACGAACAGGGAAATCTGTACTTCGACGGCGGCGTTTTTCCCTGGAAGCTGGCAGACGATTTTGCCGAAGATAAGCGCTGGGGCTACCCCAAGTGGAAGGTGTTACTGGGAAAACTGACCGGAAAGGGCAAAAAAGGTGACTGAATCACGAAAATCCAGTATTCATATTGACATACTAGGGAATGATATGGTATAACTTATCCGTTGAAAGGATTCCGCATCTGCACAGGGCATTCAAGGCTCCTGCAGACGCGTTCAATAAGAAAGGATCATTCCTATGGAAAACATGGAAAAAGTGGTTTATCTGGATAATGCTGCCACCACTCCCTGTGCTCCCGAGGCACTGGAAATGATGGTCAAAGCCCTGAGCGGTGCCTGCGGCAACCCCAGCAGCCATTACAGTGTGGGCTATGAGGCCAAGGAATTCGTGGACACCGGCCGTGCGCAGGTGGCAAAGGCCATCAATGCAAGTCCGGCTGAGCTCTTCTTTACCAGCTGCGGCTCCGAGGCCGACAACTGGGCCGTAAAGGGCACTGCCTTCACCAAGGCACGCCAGAACAAAAAGCACCTCATCACCAGCGCTTTTGAGCATCATGCCATCATGCACAGTATGGCTGCACTGGAGCGCATGGGCTTTGAAGTGACCTATATCAAGCCCACCGCCGAGGGCTACATCCGCCCTGAGGACGTGGAAGCTGCCATCCGTCCCGATACCGCGCTGGTCAGCATCATGATGGCCAACAACGAGATCGGCACCATCCAGCCCATCAAGGAGATCGCCGAGGTCGCTCACAAGCACGGTGTGTGGATGCACACCGACGCGGTGCAGGCTGTGGGTGCCATCCCCGTGGATGTGAAGGAACTGGGCGTGGATATGCTGTCCATGAGCGCCCACAAGTTCAATGGCCCCAAGGGCATGGGTGCACTGTACTGCCGCAAGGGCGTATGGCCCCAGAACCTGATCGATGGCGGCAGCCAGGAGGCCCGCCACCGTGCAGGCACCGAGAACGTGGCCGGCATTGCTGCCATGGGCAAGGCACTGGAGATCGCCACGGCGCATCTGGATGAGCGCATGGCCCACGAGAGCGAGCTGCGCGATTACGTTATCGACCGCATCCTCAAGAATATCCCGGAAGCCCGCCTGAACGGCGGCCGCAGCCCCCGTCTGCCCAACAATGTGAACATCAGCTTCCCGGGTCTGGAGGGCGAGACCATCCTGCTGGATCTGGATATGCACGGCATCTGCGCCTCCACCGGCTCTGCCTGCAACTCCGACAGTCTGGACCCCAGCCACGTCCTGCTGAGCATCGGCGTGCCTGAGGAGATCGGCCACGGCTCCATGCGGTTCACCTTTGGCCCGCAGAACACCATGGAAGAAGCAAAATATCTGTGCGACGTGCTGGAGGAGGTCATTCCCCGCCGCCGCGCGATGAGTTGTATGTGGCTGCAGGGCCAGAACACGGCCCGCCAGTTCAGCCTGAAGGGAGAGCAGTAATTATGGCAAGCATGTATAGCGCAAAGGTCATGGAGCATTTTGCAAATCCGCACAACGTGGGTGAGATCCCCGACGCAAACGGCGTGGGCGAAGTGGGCAACCCCAAGTGCGGCGACATCATGCGCATGTACCTGAAGATCGAGAACAACGTGATCGTGGATGTCAAGTTCCTCACCTTCGGCTGCGGTGCCGCCATCGCCACCAGCAGCATGGCCACCGATCTCATCAAGGGCAAGACCATCGACGAGGCCCTCAAGCTGACCAACAAGGCTGTTGTGGAAGCTCTGGAAGGTCTGCCTCCCATCAAGGTGCACTGCTCTGTTCTGGCCGAGCAGGCCGTCAAGGCTGCTCTGTCCGACTACTACCGCCGTCAGGGCATCGATCCGGAACCCATCGTGGGTAAGCTCGAAGAGGACTGCGACCACTGCGAGAGCTGCGGCCACTGATCCCCGCAAAGGACACTTCAGAGGACACCGTTTTGTGCGGTGTCCTCTTTTTTGCAAAAGACTGCACTGTTGTATCCTATCCGATTTGTAATAAACTGACTATAAAATATCATAAGTTTATAAAAACACCCTGTTTGTCTACTCGTTCATGAAAAGTTCATATATTGTTCAGAATGAGTTCACCACTTTTCGGTATAAGTAGGGCAACACAGGCGCAAAGAGCGCCGAACTCCCACGGAAGCGGACGAAGAACAGGGCAAAGAATGGGTTCGCGGCACCCACTGCAAAGCGGATGCGTCGGCTCCGGAAAACGTCCCGCCGCACAGGAAAGGAAACGAGTTAGTATGAAAATTGGTTTTTGGGAACTTGTCGTCATCGTGATCGTGGCGTTCGTGTTCATCGGCCCGGATCAGCTGCCCGTCTACGCAAAGAAGATCGGCAAGATGCTGCGTGAACTAAAAAAGTACACCGGCGCTGCTTCTGAGGAGATCCAGAAGAACGTTGTGGAGCCGCTGAATGAGATCCAGGCTCCCCTGAAGGAAGCCGTTGCCCCGCTGACCGATATCAAGAAGGATATCGACAACAGCGTCAAGGATGTGACCAAGAGCTTTACCGGTATCGGCAAGACCAGCAAGGAGGAAGCTGCCAAGGCAGAAGCTGCCGAGGAAGTGACCGAGCTGACCGAGGAGCCGGTGGAAGAGCTGGAAGAGGACGCTGCACCTGCCGCCAAGGCCGAGGAGAACGCTCCCGCTGAGGAGACCGCTGCACCTGCCGAAAAGGCCGAAGAACCCACTGCCCCGGTTGAAAAGGCTGAGCCTGCCGCTGCACCCGCAGAGGAAAAGGCCGAGTCTGCCGTAGAAGCGGCTCCCGCACAGGAAGCTGCCGAGGCTGCTCCTGCGGCCGAACCGGTGGAGGAAGACCCTCGTCAGAATGATGTTCTGCCGAAGGACTGATTACTTACTGGATGCACCCGCGCCCGCGGTTGCCTGATACATGCAATAAGCCCGCCACGCGGCGCGGCAAAGTAAAAAGGAGATTTTTATTATGCGTATTGGTACTAACGAACTGCTGATCATCCTGGTCGTCGCTCTGCTGATCTTTGGACCCAAGAACCTGCCGAAGCTGGGCAAGATGTTCGGCAAGACCATCAACGGCTTCAAGAAGGGCATGGAGGACGAGGAAGGCTCCTCCGATGATTCCGAGGAGAAGACCGAGAAGAAGGTTTCCAAGAAGGACGAAGACGAGGAGTAATTGTGGCTACGAACGTTAAGCGCAAAAAGAAAAAAGCCGAAGTAATGGCAGAGGACGGCAGCATGACGCTGACCGGCCATCTGAAAGAACTGCGGAACAGGCTGATCATCTGCGCGGTGGTGTTCGTGGTGGGTGTTGTGGTCTCGCTGGCATACGCCGACCGTCTGATCGATCTGCTCACTGCCATGGGCCGCGACTATTACGAGTTTGTTTCCATTGCCCCGCAGGAAAAGCTGATGCAGTATTTCCGCGTCTCCATTCTGGCAGGCGTGGTGGTCACCGTTCCGGTGGCGTTCTACCACATTTATGCATTTGCAAAGCCCGGCCTGAAAAAGAGCGAGAGCTTCTTCTTCAAGATGGTCATGCTGCTGGGCCTGATCCTGTTCTGCGTGGGCGTGCTGTTCGCCTACAAGCTCATGATGCCCTTCATGCTGCGTTTCCTCAGCACCGGCATCGAGGGTGCAGAGTACATCCAGACCACCACCAGTATCGAGAGCTATGTCAACCTCTGCTTGACCATGTTCATCATTTTTGGCTGCGTGTTTGAGATGCCTCTGATCACCATCATCCTGTCCAAGATGGGCATTATCAACCCGCAGCTGCTCAAGCAGGTGCGCGGCATTGCCATCGTGATCATCTTCTTCATCGCGGCCGTTGTCACCCCGCCGGATATCGTGTCTCAGTGCATGGTGGCCGGCCCCATGGTGCTGCTGTACTTCATCAGCATCTTCCTGAGCGGCATCTTCTATAAGCCGAAAAAGGACGATGACGACGAAGAGGATGACGAGGATGAGGGCGAGGACGAAGAGTAAGCTCTGACTTCAGGTTTTCTGTTTTATCATTGCAAAAGCAAAGGCTGCTGCGCCATTTGGTGCAGCAGCCTTTTTGTATGTGGAAAATGTTTTCGGTGCAGAGCGTAATCGCGTGGGAGCGGGTTTGCGTTTAATGCTTGCATTATCTGCGACGCGGCAGCCGCAGGCTGACAGCAGCAATATGCCGTTTACTGCCACGACCCCTCCCCGTGAAAAAGCAAATCAGGAAAATCCGCAGATTTTCCTGATTTGCAAATATAAAAATAATTTTTCCGCTATTATAGCCAAAGCGAACGCGGCGGCAATTCCAAATCGTTGCTGCTCAGTCTATACAAGCCATCTGCCTTGTGCTAGAATGAAACCAACAAATCAAAGGCGGTGAAACCATGCACCCACTCCCGGAATATCCTCGCCCGGCCATGCGCCGGGACAGCTATGAGAACCTGAACGGCCTGTGGAAGTACGCCATTACCCAGACAGCTGAATACCCCGCTGCGTGGGACGGCAGCATTCTGGTGCCCTACTCGCCGGAAACAAAGGCCTCCGGCGTGGGCCGCACCCTGCAGCCCGGCCAGTGGCTGCACTACCACTGCACCTTTGCTCCCCCTCCGGGAGAAGGGGGCCGGGTGCTGCTGCACTTCGGCGCGGTGGACTATGCCTGTGCGGTGCAGGTGAACGGCCATCTGGTGGGCGGCCATCGGGGCGGCTACTGGCCCTTCACACTGGATGTCACCGCCCAGCTCAACGATACGGGCCGCAACAGCCTGTGGGTGGCCGTGCAGGACCCCACGGACAGCGGCACGCAGGCCCGGGGCAAGCAGACCCTGAAGCCCGGCGGCATGTTCTACCCGGCCCAGAGCGGCATCTGGCAGACGGTCTGGCTGGAGCGTGTGCCGGAAAACTACATCCAGTCGCTCACGGTCACGCCGGACTACGATGCCCGCACCGTGACCGTGAAAGCCCATACTTCCATGCCCGGCGGTGCGGTGAACCTGTGGGCCGTGGTGCGGGCCGGGGGCGTGACCATTGCCGAGGACTGGGGCAGTGACGAAGCGGACCGGGATGGCGAGGTGACGCTGAACATCCCGGAGGAACATTTCTTTCCGTGGAGCCCGGATACCCCGTTTTTGTATGACCTGACCGTGGGCACCACGCAGGGAGAGGAGGAACAGTTCGACACCGTGCATAGCTACTTTGCCCTGCGCAAGTGGAGCTGTGAGCCGGACGCGCGGGGCGTGCTGCGCTTCTGCCTGAACGGAAAGCCCATCCTGCTCAACGGCCTGCTGGATCAGGGCTACTGGCCGCAGGGCCTGTATACCCCGCCTTCCGATGCGGCGGTGGAGCGGGAGCTGAGCGAGGTGAAAGCGCTGGGCTTCAACCTGCTGCGCAAGCACGCAAAAATCGAGCCGGAGCGCTGGTATTACCACTGCGACAGGCTGGGCCTTGTGGTCTGGCAGGACATGGTGAACGGCGGCAGCGCCTACAAGCTGTGGTTCGTCACCTACCTGACCAATGTGCTGCAGCCGCTGCTGCGCTGCCTGCCCGATGCAAAACCCCTCTGGGGCCTGCTGAGCCGTGGAAAGGAAAGCAGCCGGGAAGAATACCGCCGGGAGCTGGAAGCCACGGTACAGGCGCTTTCCGGCCATCCCTGTGTCGGCTGCTGGGTGCCCTTCAACGAAGGCTGGGGCCAGTTTGACGCGGCCGGGGCAGTGCAGGCCATCCGCACGCTGGACGATACCCGCCTTGTGGACGAGGCCAGCGGCTGGTATGATCAGGGCGGCGGAGATGTGTGCTCCATCCACAACTATTTCTATCCGCTGCATGTAAAGCCCGGAAAGCGCACTGTGGCCCTGAGTGAATACGGCGGCATTGCATGGCCCATGCCGGGGCACGAAGCTCCGGGCAGGACCTACGGCTACGGTACGGCAAAGAGCCGCGCAGACCTGACGGCCCGCTGCAAAAAGCTGCAGTTGGGTACAGTGCTGCCCCAGCTGAAAAAAGGACTCTCGGCGCTGGTGTACACCCAGCTGACGGATGTGGAGGATGAGGTGAATGGGCTGTTCACCTATGACCGGGCCGAGATCAAGCCGGACGCGAATGCCGTCCGTTCGGTGAACGCTGCCCTTGCCGCAGAGTTCGCGAAAGTAGTGAACCCTCTCAGTCACGGCTGACGCCGTGCCAGCTCCCCCAAAGGGGGAGCTTTTTTGTGCTTGTCGGAAAATAAAAAGAGCTCCCCCTTTCGGGGGAGCTGGCAAACCCGTAAGGGTTTGCCTGAGAGGGTCTTTGTTCTCAGCTGTTGGCGCTGCTGTTCACGATCTTTTTGGCGGGCAGCTTGTTCATGGCGGAGCTGTTCAGGCTGTGGGCCAGTTCTGCACCGCTGGAAGCCAGTGCATCGTCCAGCTCGCTGCCCTTCATATCGCTCAGGACCTGCTCCCGCAGATCATCCAGAGAGGATACGCTCAGCGGGTCCACACGCACCAGCAGGAGCAGGGTGTAGCCGTTGATCTGCACGGCAGCGGCTTCGCCGTAGGAAAGGCTGCGCAGAGCATCGGCAGCACCGTCCTGCGTAAAGGACGAAGCAACATCGCTTTCGGTCAGCAGCTCGGTCTGGACGCTGGCGCTGTCGTCGGAAGTTTCGCCGTCCAGCACAGCGTAGATGTCCGGCAGGGCATTCTGTGCGGCCTCATGCAGGGCACTCACCTGATCCGAGACCGTCTCGCCGCCTGCAGCGTTGACGCTGTCGGCAGCAGTCTGGGCCAGCTTGAGCATCTCGGCCTTCTGGTCGTCGTTGGCAAAGGCATAGGTGCTGGTGTTGTACAGCGGGATGCTGATGTAGCAGATCTCGTACATGCTGTCGTCCAGATGGCTGGTCAGCTCGTCGTCCGCCACCGGGGTCTCGCCGTCCGGGCCGTAGACCATATCCAGCAGAGCGGTGTGCTCCACCTGCAGGCGCTCGTAGGCCTTGATGGTCTCCAGACCGATGCCGTTGGCGGTGTAGGTGTCGCCGTACTGGTCCATCATCTGCTGGGCATAACGGTCGGCAGTGGCGATCTGCTCGTCGGTCAGCTCACCGCCCAGTGCCTTGAAGCGGGCATCCACAGCAGCCAGCGTTTCCAGCGTCTGCTGGGTCTGCTGGGCCACATAGTCGCTGACCACGGCGGTCTCGCCGCTGTCAGAGTCAGTGGTGATCGTCTCCTTCAGAAAGGCTTTTACATCCGAGGCATCCTGATCGCTGCCGGCCAGCTGTGCCGCCTGCTGATAGGCTCCGTACTGGGCCAGCAGATACATACCGGAGGTGATCTCAAAATCACCGATGCTGCCCACGGTGTCCGGGGTGGAAATGGTGCAGCCTGCAAAGCTGAAGGTGAGTGCCAGCGCGCAGACCAGTGCAAGAAGTTTCTTTTTCATGGTAATGCTCCTAGTATTTGATGATTGATAGGCGAGGACGCTGCAGATCATTTGCTGTCTTTTGCTTTTTCTCCGCCATTCAGGATCTCCGCCATCGCCTTGAGGATGCTCTGCAGCAGCTCCAGCGGCTTTTCGTCGGGCTGCAGGGTGACAGAAAGATAGGGCCGGTTGCCTGCACCGGCGGTGACGCGGCCGTTGAAGGCTACCAGCAGGCCCCGGATCATGGGCAGATCCAGACTTTCCAGCTGCAGGGTGAGGGTGTCCTTTTTCTGGGTCACTTCGGTCACGCCCACAGCGCTGGCCTGCACGCGCACCAGTGACACGTTCACCAGATCGCTCACCGAGGGCGGCGGGTCGCCGTAGCGGTCGATGAGCTCGTCCAGCACATCGGCGGCATCCTCTGCCGTCTGGATGGCGGCAATGCGCTTATAAGCTTCAATGCGGCCCGGGCCGTCTGCGATATATTTCTCCGGGATGAAGGCATCCACCCGCAGGTCCACAAGGCATTCACTCTTGTCCCGCCGGACAGGTTCGCCCTTGGCCCGGGCGATGGCCTGCCCCAGCATCTTCACGTAGAGGTCGTAGCCCACGGCCTCCATGTGGCCGTGCTGGCTGTGGCCCAGAAGACTGCCCGCACCGCGAATTTGCAGATCCCGCATGGCGATGCGGAAGCCGGAACCGAAGGCCGTGAACTCCCGGATAGCGGAGAGCCGCTTCTGGGCGATGTCGGTCAGGGTCTTGTCCCGCCGGAAGGTGAAGTAGGCATAGGCTTTGCGGCCGGAGCGGCCCACCCGGCCTCTGATCTGGTACAGCTGGGCAAGGCCCATGCGGTCGGCGTCCTCGATGATGAGGGTGTTGCAGTTGCGCACATCGATGCCGGTCTCAATGAGGGTGGTGCACACCAGAATATCGATCTCACCGTTCAGCAGATGCTGCCATACGGGGTTCAGCTCTTCCTCGGTCATCTTGCCGTGGGCAATGCCGATGCGTGCGCCGGGCACCAGCTTGCTCACATGGGCGGCGCAGGCTTCGATGTTGTCCACCCGGTTGTGCAGGTAGTACACCTGCCCGCCCCGGGCAAGCTCCTTCTTCATGGCCTCGGCAAGGATGACGTCGTTGTATTCCAGCACAAAGGTCTCCACGGGCTGCCGCTCGATGGGCGGCTGTTCGATGGTGGAAAGGTCCCGGATGCCGCTCATGGCCATGTTCAGGGTACGGGGAATGGGAGTGGCCGACAGGGTGAGCATGTCCACCCCGATGAAGTTCTCCTTGAGCTTTTCCTTGTGCTTGACGCCGAAGCGCTGCTCCTCATCGATGATGACAAGGCCGAGGTCATGGAACTTCACGTCCTTGGACAGCAGCCGGTGGGTGCCCACCACGATATCCACACTGCCCGACTGCAGGCCCCGGAGGGTCTCCTTCTGCTGTTTTGCGGTGCGGAAGCGGGACATCATCTCCACCTTCACCGGGAAGGCTTCCATGCGGGAAAGAATGGTGTTGTAGTGCTGCCATGCCAGCAGGGTGGTGGGGGCAAGGATGGCGCACTGCTTGCCGCCCATCACGCACTTGAAGGCGGCGCGCAGGGCCACTTCGGTCTTGCCCACGCCCACGTCGCCGCACAGCAGGCGGTCCATGGGATAACCCTTTTCCATGTCCTGCTTGATCTCGGCGGTGGCGTTCAGCTGGTCGTCGGTCTCGTCGTAGTCAAAGCGGGTCTCAAAGTCCCGCTGCCAGTCGCCGTCCGGCGGGAAAGCGTAACCCGTGGCCTGACGGCGGCGGGCGTAGAGCTCAATGAGCTCCTGCGCCATCTCCTCGGTGGCTTTTTTCACCTTGGCGCGGGTGCGCTGCCACTCGGCGCCGCCCAGCTTTGCCAGCTTTACCTTTTCCTCGTCGCCGGGGGCGGTGTAGCGGCTCAGCAGGTCCAGCTGGGTCACCGGTACGTACAGCACGTCCGAGCCGGAATACTGCACTTTGAGGTAATCTTTCGTGGCGCCCTGCACTTCCAACCGCTGGATGCCCGCATACATGCCGATGCCGTGGCTCTGGTGCACCACATAGTCCCCGGGCTTGATGTCCGAAAGGCTGGAAAGGGCATTCTTGTTCTTTTTGCGCTTTTTGGTCTCGGCAGCGGTCTCTTCCTCCAGACCGTGCCGACGGCTGGACAGCACCGCCGCATGGGCAAACGGGAAGGTGCACCCGGCGGTCAGATGACCCGGCAGCACCTGCACGATGCCTTTTGTGGGCCGCACATCCCGGCTCATGCTCACGGAGTAGCCCTTGTCGGCAAGGTCACGGGTGAGGGCGGCGGCACCCTTGGGCGTGCCGGAGAACAGGGTAACGGCATAGCCCTGCGCAATGAGGGGGTCAAGGTCTTCCCGCAGGGAAGCAAGGTTGCCGTTCCAGTTGGGTGCGGCAAAGGCTTCGGCGTTGATGAGATCTTTCAGCTTGAACTCGTTCATGCCGCGCAGGAAGTTCTCACACAGCAGGGTGCTCTGCTTCTGGGCGGAAGCGGCAAGGTCGTCCATGGTCTGGTAGAGAACATCCAGCCCGGGGCAGAGCACACCCTCCTCCAGCAGGCCGGTCAGCTCCTCGCTGCGGCGGAACTCGGTGGCCTTCTGGGCGTCCCGGATGCCGCCCACCTCGTCCAGAATGAACAGCGGTGTGTCCAGATGATCCAGCAGGGTGGCCGGGCTCGGATAGCGCAGGCCGTAGTATTTATCCATGGCTTCCGGCATCAGGCCGGAGTCCAGCTGAGCAAGGTCGGCTTCCGTGGCCTTTTCCAGTGCGGTGCGGTGCCGGCCGCGCGCCTTCTTGATGGCGGCACGCAGGGCCTCGGCGGTCTCGGCTGTGTCGCCGAACAGCACCTCGCGGGCAGGGGAAAGATAAATTTTGTCCAGTGCGCTGTCCCGCCGCTGGGTGAGCAGGTCAAAGGAGGAAATGGAATCGATCTCATCGTCCCAGTATTCCACGCGGGCGGGCTGGCGCATATCCGGCGCATAGATATCCACGATATCGCCGCGCACGCTGAACTGTCCCGGGCCGTCCACCTGACTGCGCCGCACATACCCGGCGGCGAACAGCCGGGCCACAAGACCCTCGCGGTTGTACACCATGCCGGGTTTGAGGGTAAGAGTGTTCTTTAAAAATTCATCCCGGGGCACGGTGTACTGCAACAGCGCTTCGGCAGGCACGCAGACCGCGTTCAGCCGCCCGCCTGCAAGGGAGCCCAGCACCGAAAGGCGGCGGTACTCGTACTCGCGGCCCGCGCCCTCCACCGGGCGCAGCATAAAGTCCCGGGGCGGGAACACGGCGGCAGAAAGGCCCAATGCCTTGAGGTCGTCCGCAAAGTGGGTGGCCTCGGCCTCGCCGGGGGTCACGATGCAGAGCACCCGGCCAAGGTCTTTTTGCAACGCGGCGTACAGCAGGGCACGGCCTGCAGGCGGCAGACCGAACAGCGCGGCAGGACCGGGCTTTGCAAAGCTGGCGGCGATCTTCTGGTATTCCGGTGTAGCCTTGAGCAAGGCTTCGTACATGGAAAAACCTCCTTTCCTGCTGGGATGACGATTTGAAATTGCCGCCGCATTCGCTTTGGCAATGGCAGAGGAATGATTATTTTTTATTTGCAGCAGAGAAAAGCCTGCGGGCTTTTCTCTGCTGCTTTTTCACGAGAGGGGGCGTGACCTCAAAATGCATCAAAGAACATAAATGCAGCTTGCCAGTGCTGCCCCACTCGGTGAAAATGTGTTTGGAGCGGCCCGCAGGCCGCGACAAACACAAACAATAAAAATAAAATTCCGCTGAAAATGCCCAGAGCGCAAGCGGAGGGCGTTTTAAATGGGGTTCTTACCCGTTATATTTGCTCTGGGCCAGACTCAGCTTGCCGTCCATGATGAGCTTTGCAGCGGCCTCAAGGTCGGGGTAGCGGTCTGCGATGGCTTTGGCGTCCTCCGGCGGGAACTTGCCCAGCACCCATGCGGCAAGGTCGTAGTCCGGGTGGGGCTTTGCGCCGATGCCGATGCGGATGCGGGGGAAGTTCTCCCCGCCCAGCCGGGCGATGATGCTCTTCAGGCCGTTGTGCCCGCCGGCAGAACCGGAGGGGCGGATGCGCAGCTTGCCGGGCGCCTGCGTGATATCATCGCACAGCACCAGCACATGGTCGGCAGGGATCTTGAAAAAGCCCGCCATGGGGGCGATGGAATCGCCGGAGAGGTTCATGTAGGTCAGGGGCTTCAGCAGCACCACCTTGTGGCCGTCCACTTCGCCCTGTCCCCACAGGCCCTGAAATTTGGTCTTGCCAACAGAGATGTTCCACTTGTCGGCCAGCGCGTCCAGCGCGGCAAAACCGGTGTTGTGGCGGGTGCCGTCATATTTTGCTTCGGGGTTGCCCAGCCCTGCAATGAGCCAGATATCGGTTTCATTCATGATATGATAATACCTTTTCCTGATAATAGTGTGATACAACATCTAAGTATAACATACGCGCGCGCAAAAAGATATACATTATAAGCAAAAAATGCCCCCGTGCCGTGCGGCCGGAGGGCAAAAGGGCTTGTTACAGCTTCAGCGTGAGGGCAGAGCGTTACTTGTTCTGCTCGTTTTCCAGCTTCTGCTTTTTGGCAATGTAGGCTTCCATCTTGGGCTCTGCCCAGCCGTCCAGATTGGTCTGGCGCTCCCGGGCGATGCCCAGTGCCTGTGCGGGCACATCCTTGGTGATGGTGCTGCCGGCGGCAGTATAAGCGCCATCGCCCACCTTGACCGGGGCCACAAGGTTGGTGTTGCAGCCGATAAAGCAGTAATCGCCGATCTGGGTGCGGAACTTATCCTTGCCGTCGTAGTTGCAGGTGACGGTGCCGCAGCCGAAGTTGCAGTACTTGCCCACATCGCTGTCGCCGATGTAGGTCAGGTGGCTCACCGTGTTGCCCCGGGCAAAGTTGGAGTTCTTGGTCTCCACGTATGCACCCAGATGCACGCCGTAGTCGGTGACGGTGTTCACCCGCACATGGGTGAAGGGGCCGATGTTGTTGTGAGGACCGATGTGGCTGCTGTACACCTGACTGGCGTTGACGGTGCTGCCCTCGTCTACGATGCTGTCCTCAATGAGGGTGTTGGGGCCGATGATGCAGCCCGCACCGATGACCGTTCTGCCGCGCAGGATGGTACCGGCCAGAATGACGGCACCCGGGGCGATGACCACGTCCGGTGCGATCTGCACGGTGCGGCTGTCGATGATCACGCCGTTTGCGATGTGCTGCAGCAGAATGACCTCACGGGCGGCTTCGGCGGCATCCAGCTGCTCACGCGCTGCATTCAGCGCAGCAGAAGATACAGAATTTTCCATACGATAGATCTCCCTTCCGGCACGGTGCTCTCCCGGCGGGCAGATTAGCTTTTTCTGCCCGGAGAAATGTTGCATCCATATCCAAAGATGGATACAACAGGAGATATGTGCCGACAAAAAAGAAAAGCTGAAATTACAGGGATAGAAAGTTGTATCCAACAGGCGGGGAATCTGCGTCAGAAAACGAAAAACCTCTCGAACTTTCTCCCATTTTATATTACCGGAAAACTCGGCAAAATTCAAGTGATTTGCATAAAAAATATCAAACAAATTCGGTGTTTTGCACGGTGGAAACGGATGGATTTTCTGGTATAATAATTTAGCATTCACAAAACAATGTTCATCGATCAAGTGAGACAAGGCAAGCGATGAGGCTGCGGCGCGGATGCTCCGCAGTCAAAAATGGGAGGTAAACAACGCATGAGCAAAAAGTATCTGTACTACTTCAGCGAAGGCAATGATGCTTTCGGCGGCGACAAAGTCACCATGAAGAATACTCTGGGCGGCAAGGGTGCCGGTCTGGCAGAAATGACCGCAGCCGGTATGCCGGTGCCGCAGGGTTTCACCATCACCACCGACGCCTGCACCCAGTATTATGCAGACGGCCGTCAGATCAATGACGAGATCACTGCTGATATCTTTGAGCACCTCAAGGGTCTGGAAGAGATCACCGGCAAGAAGTTCGGCGATAACCAGAACCCCCTGCTGGTCTCCGTCCGTTCCGGCGCACGTCAGTCCATGCCCGGCATGATGGACACCATCCTGAACCTGGGCCTGAACGATGAGGCTGTTGAAGGTCTGGCAAAGAAGACCGGCAACGCCCGTTTTGCATACGACTGCTACCGCCGCTTTGTGCAGATGTTCGCGGACGTCGTTATGATGGTCCCGAAGAGCCTGTTCGAGGTCGAGATCGACAAGATGAAGGAAGCCAAGGGCGTCAAGAACGACGTGGACCTGACTGCTGACGACCTGAAGGAACTGGTCGGCACCTTCAAGAAGATCTACGAGGAGAACGAAGGCCGTCCCTTCCCGCAGGATCCCCGTGATCAGCTGATCGAGGCTGTCAAGGCCGTGTTCCGCAGCTGGGACAACCCCCGTGCAAATGTCTATCGTAAGATGAACGAGATCCCCTACGAGTGGGGCACCGCAGTCAACGTTCAGCAGATGGCATTCGGCAACTCCGGCGACCGCTCCGGCACCGGCGTTGCATTCACCCGTGACCCCGCCACCGGCGCAAAGAAGCTGATGGGCGAGTACCTGATCAATGCACAGGGCGAGGACGTCGTCGCAGGCGTGCGCACTCCTTCTCCCATCAGCCACCTGAAGGATCAGATGCCTGAGGTGTACGATCAGTTCGTTGAGATCGCAACCCGTCTGGAGAACTACTTCCGCGATATGCAGGATATGGAGTTCACCATCGAGGACGGCCACCTGTACATGCTGCAGACCCGTAACGGCAAGCGTACCGCTCAGGCCGCTCTGCAGATCGCATGTGATCTGGTGGACGAGGGCATGATCACCGAGCAGGAAGCTGTCCTGCGCGTGGAGCCCAAGCAGCTGGATACCCTGCTGCATCCCCAGTTCGACGCCGCTGCCCTGAAGGCCGCCGAGGTCGTCGGCAAGGGTCTGGCAGCTTCTCCCGGTTCTGCCTGCGGCCAGATCGTCTTTACTGCTGAGGAAGCAGAGGAGATGGTCAAGTCCGGCAAGATGAAGAAGGTCGTTCTGGTGCGTCTGGAGACCAGCCCCGAGGACATCGTGGGCATGCAGGTCTCTCAGGGCATCCTGACCGTCCGCGGCGGCATGACCAGCCACGCAGCCGTTGTTGCCCGTGGTATGGGCACCTGCTGTGTCTCCGGCTGCGGCAATGACAACGAGGTCAAGATCGACGAGGAGGCAAAGACCTTCGAGATCAACGGCCACAAGTTCGTCGAGGGCGACTGGATCTCCATTGATGGTTCCACCGGCAACATCTACGGCGAGCAGGTCGCTACCGTGGCCGCTACCGGCAACAAGAACTTCAACCGCTTCATGGGTTGGGCAGACGCAGCTCGTCAGCTGCTGGTCATGACCAACGCCGACAACCCGCGCGACGCACAGCAGGCAGTGGATTTGGGTGCTGAGGGCATCGGCCTGTGCCGTACCGAGCACATGTTCTTCGCAGAGGATCGCATCAAGGCTGTCCGTGAGATGATCTGCGCACGTACCGTGGAAGAGCGCGAAGCTGCTCTGGCCAAGGTCGAGCCGTTCCAGCAGGGTGACTTCGAGGCCATGTACCGCATCATGGGTGAGCGCCCGATGACCATTCGTTATCTGGATCCGCCTCTGCACGAGTTCCTGCCCACCAAGGACGAGGACATCAAGGAGCTGGCTGCCGATATGGGCATGACCTTCGATGACCTGAAGAACGTGGTTGCTTCCCTGCACGAGTTCAACCCCATGATGGGTCACCGCGGCTGCCGTCTGGCTGTCACCTACCCCGAGATCGCAGCTATGCAGACCCGCGCTGTGATCAAGGCTGCTCTGAACGTCTCTGCTGAGACCGGTTATATGATCACCCCGCACATCATGATCCCGCTGGTCGGCGAGGTCAAGGAGCTGAAGTTCGTCAAGGACGTTGTGGTCAAGGTCGCAGACGAGCTGATCGCTGCTGCCGGCGTTGAGATGAAGTATCAGGTCGGTACCATGATCGAGATCCCCCGCGCAGCCCTGACTGCCGGCGAGATCGCCAAGGAGGCTGAGTTCTTCAGCTTCGGCACCAACGACCTGACCCAGATGACCTTCGGCTTCAGCCGTGATGATGCCGCCAAGTTCCTGGGCGCATACTACGAGAACAAGATCTACGAGAGCGATCCGTTCCAGCATCTGGATCAGATCGGCGTTGGCAAGCTGGTCAAGATGGCTGCCCACGACGGCCGCGAGACCCGTCCCGATCTGGGTCTGGGCATCTGCGGCGAGCACGGCGGCGACCCCACGAGCGTGGAGTTCTGCCACAATGTCGGTCTGGACTACGTCAGCTGCTCTCCCTTCCGTGTGCCTATCGCACGTCTGGCTGCCGCTCAGGCTGCTATCAAAAATCCCAGAAAGTAAGATTGTTGCATGAAGATGTACTAATCCTGCAAAACATGGGAAGATAAGCGTATGATAAAACCCTCCCCGGTGAAACTGAATGGTTTTGCCGGGGAGGTTTTTGTATATTAGGAGGAAAGTTATGAAACGAAAAGAATTGGAAGAGTTCAAGAAGAGATGGGAGGAAAATTTAGGTGGCCTTGGAGAAATGTTAAATAGTCCTTGGTTTGCAGTTTCAATAAAGTATGATGAAGCGGAAAAAAATAAGTGTTGTATTAAATTGGGACAATACGTTTTAAGATACTGGGCACAACTTCACGGGGTGGACTTATCGCCGTATGGCGACAAAGAAATTACAACGGATGAGTTTAAACAGGCAGTTACAAAGGCTCAAACTGAAATGAAAACAGATTTTGAAGGCGGTGAAGGAAACGCTGAAAATAACATATTAGATCAATTAAAACGAAGATTAAATATTATTTTATTTGGGACGACCAAACCAGAAGAAGATCAGAAAATCAAACTTGGAAAAAATGATTTGCTCAGTGCGTCAAATGTCGTTTTCTTTGATGAGCTATTAAAAACTGATGTGGGCGATCTTAAAACGATCATAGATGACAGAGAGATCGGTAATATAACGGGTGCACAAAAAAAGCACGTACATATAGAATACGAGGAGCACAATAAAAGAAAAAAACAAGAAATAGAATTGGACGATTACTATAAGGAAATGATAGTTCGTGGGCTTCGTTCACTAGAAAAAAATGAATGGATTAAAACCAGCCTTAAAAGAACTGCACAGAGTAGACTGGATTCATTATATCCACCCGAAACGCCAGATGAAGTAGAAGAAGATTCATATTTGACCGAATGTGGAGGATGGATAGTATTCAATGAGCTAGACTTAGAGTTGCGGTTATGTGAGAAGCACTTTCCACGAGCAAATTTAGTAAATAGAGAAACATATGATAAGATTTTAGAAGCACTCGTAGAGTGTAACGAAAAGGTGATTGACTGTGTGAGCGAGTTATGCGAGATAGATTGTAAAATGAATGGAACCAATATAGAAGATTGTCTATAAGCAAAAAGAACTACTAAGCTAGTTCTCAAAAAGACTAACAGAACCATTGCGTAGTATTAAAAGCGATACGCAATGGTTCTGTTAGTCTTTTTTTGAAATGTGAATAAAGTGTTAATAAAAAAGCGCGAGAAATCCGAAAAAAGGGGGGTGCGTGGGGCTTTTTGAATGTGTGATGAGAAACTATAATAATTGGCGTGATGACGACGTGACCAACGTTGAATCACAAAAATAGTTGATTTGCGAGGTATTTATTATGCTACAGAAGAATTGCGAAAACGAGATTCGAGAGCTGAGCCGGGACCAACAGGAAATGTTGGATGAACACATCGACAGGCTGAATAAAGTTTTTAAGGGCAAGGACAACTATGCCGGTATTGCCGTAATGCCGGAAAAATATGCACCTGTTGTCCGCGAAAACAAGGAAGCTTATCCGCTCAATGAAATTCAGGTGATTATCAAAAAGAACGGAGAACCGTTTGTAAAATGCGGCTGGAAAAGTGATGACGGAACAAGCAATTTTCCGCTTCAGTTCAGCGCAAAAACTTCAAAATCTGGCCAAATCTCTGGGAGCGTTTTTGTTCGAGGACAAATGAAATCGCCTATTGTGATTGACAGTTCAGACGAATTCGAACTGGATGGCTTTTACGAGCTGATGGTACACGCTTGCGATGAAGAGATGGGGTATCTCTGGGTCGGAGATGGAAAGAATGAGGGCTTGACCAGAATGGATTATCTCCTCTCTGGAAACCTTAATCGGAATCCTATTGAAAAGCTGATTGACCAGATGTATTTCCAGAATGCTACTTCGGAGGGTACGAACCATGAATAATCTGAACGGTAACAGAAAGAATGAATTTCGTCGAAAGCAAGAGGAGAAGCAGCGGAAGCTTGCTCTAAAAATCGAGGACGAAGCTGGCGAATTACGAGAGGGGAGCTTGAAGAGCGAGGAAGCCATTCCATCGCTTGACGAGCTTTGTGCAATGGGAGAGCGAGTTGAACAACAGACCACTTTTTCTGCAAAGGAGGCGATACGCAACAAAATCAAGGCAAGACGAGATGCTGAACGATACAAGACAACAAGCACGGACAGCGAAAAGTGGACTCCTAATCCGTTTGAAGATTCTAATGCAGCCGCTATAGAGTCTCCGAAAAATGAGGACACATTAAACACAACGAGAAAACACGCCGATGCCCAATCGACAAAATCAGCTGGGCTGAAAACCTCAAAACGGCGATCGATTGTGGAGATGGTTCAAAAGCTCAAAAAATATGTTCCCATCGTTGTCTGTGGAGATGTGTTGTACTATTACAACGGTTACTACTATGAAGCAATCGGCCTTGAGAAGCTGATAAAACTCTACCGAAAATACGTGGACTATGACCTTAACAACGAGCCGAGTCTATATGCGTACAAAGACTTGTATCAGTGTTGCACCACTGATCCGGAATTGGAACGTAGTGAGCCAGAGAACCAATCTATCCATGCACCTTTAGAAAATGGCGTCTATGATCTGATGAAGAAAGAGCTGAAGCCGCATGACCCAAGACGGTTGATTTTTACCTATATCAAGGCGAGCTACGATGAATCGGCAGAATGTCCGGTATTCAATAGCTTCTTAAAGCAGATTACGCATGGAAATCCTCAACTGGAGGAGCGTTTTTGGATGGCGATTGGATACCTGATGATTTATCCGGCACGAGGCAAGTTCTTCATTGTTATGGGTTATGCCAGAGACAGCGGCAAGAGCGTACTGGGTAACTTTATCCAACGGTTATATCCGAAGGAAAGTGTCGGTAATCTGCGACTTCAAGAAATGAAAGGAACGTTTTCATCAATGTCTTTCCTTAATGCGGTAATCAATCTTGAGTTGGATATGCTCAGAAGGGCAAATTTGACCTAATCATTACTCGCGAAGTGAGTCGCTTTGCACGAAATACAGTTGATACGCTGTCCTACACACGGGAGTTGAAAGCACGTGGGGTGGACGTATTTTTCATCAACGATGGTATCAACACGGCGACCAACGATGGCGAACTTCGGCTGACGATCATGTCTTCTATGGCACAAGATGAGAGTCGCAAAATTTCAGAGCGCGTGAAGGCTGGGCAGAAAATCAGCCGGGAGAAGCACGTTTTATATGGCAGCGGAAACATCTTAGGATACCGCAGGGAGAACGGAACCTATGTTCCTGACCCTGACCAAGCTGAAACGGTAAGACTGATTTTCCAAATGTATTCTACCGGGGAAAATGGGTTGGTTAAAATCGTAAACGAATTATACCGCCTTGGCCGATTGGATGCAGGCGGCCATGTTTCGTGGGACGCTTCCAAGGTGAGCAGAGTTCTACATAATGCAACCTATAAAGGGTGCATCTGTTACAATAAATCCCACAGCGACGGATATTTGACGCAGAAACGTGTTAAAAATCTGGACGAGAGCAGCTACATCTATGTGAAAGGCGACTTTGAGCCTTTGGTATCAGAAGAAATGTGGGATAGATGTCAGCAAATTTTGGCATCGAAATCAACACGGGTAATAGATGAAAATGGAAAAAAGCACAAGTATATGAGAAATACACCAAAGTCAGTCTGGACGGCAAAACTGCGGTGCAGCTGTGGCGCAGGATTTATCCAGTTCAAGTGGCGTGTAAATCGGGATGGTGCAGTAGTTCATGGATTTCAGTGTTATCGCCGTACCCGTAGGCCAAGCATCAGCTATTTGCAGGAGCATGGCTTGGACTTGGGAATTAGCTGCCAAATCAGAGCAATCTGTGAGTGGAAGCTGGACTTGATGGCAGCAAAGGTATTTGAACATCTCACCTTTGACAAGGGCAAAACAGTCAAAGAGGTCTATAAAATTTTGAACCGCTGCATGGCAGAAGAAAAGACTGTCCGCATTTCCAGAAAGGCGATGCTGGAAAACAGCATCGCCAGACAGAGGGAGCGTCTGGATAAGTACATAGACCTGTGTGCAGACGGAATCATCACAAAACAGGAATTGGCAGAGCGGCGGAAGGGATTGGATGCGCAGATTGCAGAATTGCAATCTCAATATGAGAATGTGGAACAGGAGGATGAGCGCAGTGGAACCCTTGATATGAATTTAATTGCGCAGAAGTTGGATGAGTGGCAGAAGGCATCTAGAAATGATGTTAACCGGGAGCTTATCAATAGCTGTGTGGCGCAGATCACGCCGCTGACGAACGAGGAGTATCGCTGGGTGCTTGATTTCCAACTGACAGAAGTGCAGAGTCGAAATAGTGCTACTTGTACGTTGGATGGCTTTATGGAGATGGCTCGTTTTAGGATTTCTTTTGAAGAAGCTAAGGCTTTTAAGGCTTCCCGGAATCAGGGAATTCGTAAAAATGAGTGGCATGACCTCACGGTAGCCGTGGGTATCCGCACAAAAACTTGACCGTAAAGTACTGTGCCAGCTGTGCCGGATGTGTCAGAATTTTTGAGAAACCTTTATTATATATTATCTATTATCTATTATCCCTATCGCTTTATCTAAGAGAGAAAATAGAGTAGAAGGGATAAAAATAAAGAAATATATAGAGAGTTTCATAAAAACCTGACACATTTGACACACCTGACACAAGACAAAGCGTATCTGAAAAAATTACAGTTATATATTATCTTTGTAGAAAGACCTGTGAGCAGTTTGATTCTGTCCACAGGTCTTTACTTTTTGCTTGAAAAATGGAGGAAAAACAATGGCTGATATTATGGTAAAGATTCTGATGAAGGGTGCAAAAGCAATCGGGAAAACTGCTGTAATACTCATTATTTGGATCGCCCATAAACTCGAAAACAAGTAATCACATTAAAATTTTAGGAGGTAGTAGTTATGTCTGCAAATGTTGAAACCATGTTCTCTGTCCGTGAAACCCCTTGGCACGGTCTTGGCCGCATCGTGATGGATGCCCCTGCAAGCCGTGAAGCCTTGGAGCTGGCTGGTCTGGATTGGCAGGTGGAAAGCCGCAACATCTATTCCGGCACGGGTGCTATGATCCCCGGCTATCGTGCCAATGTCCGCAGCACGGATGAAGCTGTTCTGGGCGTGGTGTCTGACCGCTACCGCATTGTGCAGAACGAAGAAGCGTTCCAGTTCACGGATGACCTGCTGGGTGAGGGTGTTACTTACGAAACTGCCGGTTCCTTGCAGGGCGGCAAGAAAGTCTGGATGCTGGCGAAGCTGCCGGAGAAATACATCATCGCCGGAGACGAAGTGACCCCATATCTTGTGTTCTTCAACAGTCACGATGGCAGTTCTGGTGTCAAGGTCGCTATGACCCCTGTTCGTGTTGTCTGCCAGAACACCCTGAATCTGGCTCTGGGCACGGCAAAGCGCATCTGGACTGCTCGCCACACCGAAAATGTTCTGCTCCGGGTGCAGGATGCCCGTGAGACCTTACAGCTTGCCAACAGCTACATGGGGGAGCTGGGCAAAGGTATCCATGAGCTGACCACCATCAAGCTGTCTGACCGCAAGGTGCAGGAGTTCATCAATGAGTTCTTTCCTGTCACCGAAGATCTGACCGATGGCCAGCGGAAGAACAACCTGCGCTTGCAGGAAGACTTGAAGGCTCGCTACTACAATGCACCTGATCTGGAATGGGTTGGCAAGAACGGCTGGCGGTTCGTGAACGCTGTTTCGGATTTTGCTACCCATGCAGACCCTATCCGTAAAACTCGCAACTACAACGAAAATCTGTTCCTGCGTACCGCAGAGGGCAATCCCATGATTGACAAAGCCTACAAGATGGTGCTGTCAGCAGCATAAAGGAGGACGTATGAACGATGTGAGCAACCGGGCTGTCCGGGAGTTTTCTGAGTTCCTGAACAGCATTGAAGCCGATTTTCCAAAGCCAACTTGTACCACGGCATACGAGATCACGATGAAAAGCACCATCGTCAGTGCTTTAATTACGCTGGACACCGAAAAGCAGATGGACGAGCGTTTCTGGAACCATCTCCGGGTGCAGCGGAACATTCTGGATTTCCTGTATACCCTGTGGCTGGATGATGACCGTACCTTGGTGGATGAGTTTTCCACCATTATCAAAGACTTGGTGGAATATGATTTCTCCATTGCAGAAGAACAGATGAAAGTGAGGTTGAACATTGCATGAAAAGACTTGTATCTACATTAAATTTATCCAAAGAGGATTGGCTCCGTTATCGCAAATGCGGTATTACCGGCACGGATGCCGGGGCTATACTTGGCCTGAATCCCTATCGCTCCGCATTTCAGGTGTACCACGACAAAATCAGCGACACCATTGAGAATATGGACAACGAAGCCATGCGTCAGGGTCGTGACTTGGAGGATTATGTAGCACAGCGGTTCTCCGAAGAAACAGGGTTTAAGGTGCGCCGTGCAAATGCCATCTACCAGAGTGAGGTACATCCGCTGCTTCTGGCAGACTTTGACCGTCTAATCGTTGGGCAGAAAGCTGGATTGGAGTGCAAGACGGTTTCGCCCTTCTCTGCGGACAAGTGGGCTGATGGGAAAATCCCGGCTCACTATCTGGCGCAGGTTGACCATTACTTAGCCGTCAGCGGTTTCGACTGCTGGTATGTGGCGGCTCTGATTTTCGGCAGAGAGCTGGTGATCCACAAGATCGTGACAGATAAGCAGGTGCTTTCTGGTCTCATTGATAAGGAAGAACGTTTCTGGACGAACCATGTTGTGCCCCAGATTCCCCCTGCACCCAACGGTTGCGATTGTGACACCCAGCAGATCAACCAGCTTTATGAGGTAGACAACCGGGATAAGACCGCTGACCTGAGTGCCTTGCATGGACTTCTGGATAAGCGGCAGGAGCTTTCCGACCAAATCGAGCAGATGGAACAGGAGAAAACGGCCATCGAGCAGCAGGTCAAGCTGCAAATGCAGGATGCTGCCTATGGCACAGCACCGGGCTATAAGGTATCGTGGGTGTCCTCCGAAAGCAAGCGTGTGGATTCCCAACGCCTGCGGAAAGAGCAACCAGACATTTTCAACCAGTACAGCAAAAATGTAAGCAGCCGCAGGTTTACCATCGTTCATGCGGCATAAAACTTTGTATATGGCGGCAGGGAGTGACTTCTCTGCCGCCTTTTTTCTTGGAGGGTTATTATGGCTACGGAAAATCCATTCGTAAAATTATTCGCTATCGACTTCAAAGATCATCTGGAAGTCAAGAAGTCTGGCAATACCGAGTTAAAATATGTAAGCTGGGCGTATGCCTGGGCAGAGGTGAAAAAGCTGTATCCCGCTGCCAGCTATGAGGTCAAGAAATTCAACGGTCTGCCCTATGTTTATGACCCCATCACCGGCTTTATGGTGTATACCTCGGTCACGATTGAGGGCGTTTCGCATGAAATGTGGCTGCCTGTACTGGATGGCGCAAATAAAGCGATGAAAGCCACGCCTTATACCTACACCACCCCGAAATGGGACTACAATCCGCAGACCCGCCGCCGTGAAAAAATCGGCATGGAAGAACGTACCGTAGAAGCAGCCTCTATGTTCGATGTGAATAAAGCTATCATGCGGTGCTTAGTGAAGAACCTTGCTATGTTTGGTCTGGGCCTGTACGTTTATGCCGGAGAGGATTTGCCGGAAGATGCTGCACCGCAGCCGGAGGCAGAACCGCAAAAGCAGCCGAAGCCGAGACCCACCAGCCAAAAGCAGGAACAGCCGCCGATGCCCTGCATCTGCGCTCGCTGCAACCAGCCCATCAAGAGGGTCAAGCTGAAAGATGGCTCCATCATGCAGGCGGCAGAATTTGCAGCCACCCATGAGGGAATGTGCGCTGACTGCTACAAAGCCACCAGATTGAACGTAGCATAAGGAGATTTCAAAGTGAAAGAAGCAAAGATCAAAGTTCTTGCTCTCCTGCCGATGGAACTGCCAAAGGAAATCGAACTGGACAACACGCTCGAAGCCATGCAGAACTTTGTTGGTGGGCTGATCGAATGCATTCCGCTGACCGACACCGACTCTGAAGTCACCTTGGTCTGCAACGATGAAGGTAAGCTGCTGAACCTGACTCCCAACCGGCTGCTCTGGAATGGAGCGGATTATCTTGCTGGCCCCGGTTTCATTGCAGGAACTGATGGTGAAGGGAATTTGGCTTCGCTGCCGCCGCAGGAAATGAACTATTACGCTAAAAAATTTCATGCATTTTTGATTGCACTTTAAGGAGGCTTTTCTGTGACTTTTGATGCAACGACCCAACGCTATGAGGAAATCACCGTCTGCGACAAACCTGCGCTGTTCACCAGTGTCCGCATTAAGCGGGATTCTGTTCCTGCTGGTCTGTATGCCTACGATGTGCGGCATGATGATGACTGCCGGGGGATTCCCTGTGAGATTGCACCATTTATCATGGTCAATCACTGGGGAACGATTATTCTTGCAGAGCCGTTGGAGCTGCCCAATGACGGACGGCGGTACATTGATGAAGAGACGGACTGGAACTATGATCCGTTTGGAGGAGCAGAGAAAAATCAAAAGCCCTGCGTGACGGTGGAAGAGTTTATGAATCAGTATCTGAACCGTTGATAAGAGCGAGCCGTGTCGTTCCTTATAAAGTTTAAAAGTCATCGCAGGGGACGAACGGTGCGAACCGTTCGTCAACGGAGATAATCTTTTGAAGTTTATGAGGGATGACTAAGGCTCGCAGGAAAAAGTATTAAAATTGCCGTGGGTACAGAAAAGTATCAATCATAGTGTGATGAAGCCGATTTGTCTTAGCAAATCGGTGACGCTAAAATGACGTTCGGCATTTTTGATACAGAAAGAAAAAGTTATGAGTATTTATGGTTATTGCAGAATTTCCACTGCAAAACAGAGCATTGACCGTCAGGTGCGTAATATCAGGGCGGAATACCCGACAGTTCACATTGTACAGGAAGCCTATACGGGAACTTCCATCCTTCGGCCAGAATGGAGCAAGCTGTATCGGATTCTGAAAGAAGGAGATACTGTGGTGTTCGATTCCGTCTCCCGAATGTCCAGAAACGCAGAAGAGGGATTTTCATTGTATGAGGATCTCTACCATAAGGGCATCCGGCTGATATTTCTGAAAGAGCATCACATTGATACTGAAACTTACAAAAAAGCCCTGTCCGGCAGCATTGCCATGACAGGGACGAATGTGGACTTCATCTTGAAGGGCATCAACGAGTATCTGATGGCCTTGGCTAAGGAGCAGATCAAGCTGGCCTTTGAGCAGTCTGAAAAAGAAGTGGCCGATTTACACCAGCGTACTCGTGAGGGTCTTGTAACAGCAAAGCTGAATGGAAAACAGGTTGGACGTAAAAAAGGCACTGGATTTGAAACCAAGAAGTCTAAAGCGGCCAAAGAGAAAATCCGCATCCATTGTAAGGCTTTTGGTGGTACATTGGACGATGTGGAGTGCATGAAGCTGACAGGGCTTGCCCGGAATACCTATTATAAGTATAAGCGGCAGATTCGGGCTGGATTGGCTGACGAGGGAAAAACTTAAGAAGGAAAAGTTGTTATGAATAACGAAAAATGTGTAAAAGATGAATCTTGTAGCGAATTTACAAAAGAGGAACAAGAAGAATTTTTGAATTTGCTGGGTCGCATAACCCCGGAACAGCGTGAAGCACTGAAAAAAGTTCTGAAGTCCTTTACTTAATGAAGAAGGATGCCGAGTGACACAATGACCGCTCGGCATCCTTCTTTTTTGTAAATGTGCATATCATTCGGGTAAAAATGCTTGGATCAAATCCAAGATAGCAGTTCTTTGTGAAGGAGAAAGCCTATCCCAAGTGGTTAAGAGGGATTTCTGCTCCTCTGTCAAATGGTGAACAGCAGCATCCTCTTCAAAAAACTGTGAGAGAGTGATACCAAGGCCATGACAAATTTTTTCAATCGAGGTTACGTTGGGCTGAAGGTTTCTTCTGCGCCATGTTGATAAGGTCGATTGCGTCAGACCAGAGTTCTCGGCAAGGGTGTATTCAGACCATCCACGAGCTAACCGCTCCCGGTCAATTCTTCCCAGAATGTCAAAGTTTGGCTTCTCGCGTTCCATGTCATTGCCCTCCTTGGATAAATCGTAGTGCTACTTACGATTTTAAGTGTGGATGCCTTGACAGGTAATTCTATAAATCGTATAATTTTAACAAGATAAATCGTAATACGAGGCGGTTCATTTGTCTTGATTGATAATTGAAACCAATGAAAAGCTTCATGCGATTTAAGGTCGTAAAGAAAAGATGAAAGGAAAAGTCAAATGAAAAAGAGAATTGCGTCAATGCTGGCAGCAACGGTGCTGCTGCTTAGCGTAATAGCTTTGCCTGCTTCAGCTCAAACAGATTGGTTTGGAAACTCTGATTTGACGACCGCAAAGGTACGTGAGATTGCAGACGCTGACACATTGACAGAAAGTCAAATTGCAGAAATCAATAATCACTACTCTGAGTATGAAATTATGCAGGGGATTTCCAAGACCTTAATAGAAGATTATGCTGCAAGGATAAATCCTGATAATCCGCCTCACTGTGCAGTTTGTGCGGGTTTTGATGATTTGTGGTTGCACTATATTAACGATGTTTACCGTCGACTTGGGTATGATGGGTCGAATTATGACATCCAAAGAGGATATGACTATGTTATCTTCCAAGGAGTTGCTGGGGGAAATAAGACATTTTTAAATGAAAGAAAGCACTTCCAAGCGGTGCGTAGGTTTGGAGCACAGCACGCGTACAAGTCTGATTACTACAATACTGGGGCTATGACGATTCGCCTTGGGAATGTCATAGAGAATAATGGCGTTAATAGCGTGTATGATGGGTATATTTTAGCAAGTGATGGTACAGCGTACAATGTCCGTGTGAATGCTCCGAATGGTTATTATCAGCCAGGTAATACATACGATGCTTATAGTTATTATTGCGATTCTTTTCATCGTTTGGGTAGTTCATGATTTTAAGAAAGCAGGGGCTGAAATCACGAATGAGCACAGCATTAGACAGTATCTTGACTATCTTGTAAGAAACAAGGGGTGGACTAAGAGCAGCGGACTTATTCCGATTTACACATCTCCCTGTGGCAAGAAAGGCTGCTATGCGGATTGGGAAATGCAGATTTATGACTGCCATCATAAGAAAAAACTGACAACCGCAGAAATCGCTGCATTTTTTGAGCAATTCCAATAATTTACATTGGAAGAGGCTTGGAGATACAAAGAAGAGCAGGATAATTCGGGTAGCACAGTAAGCTGTAAAAAGACCTCCGCTTTCGTTTGCGATAGAGAGCGGAGGTCTTTTACTTTCAGAAAAATGCCTATAAATTAATTATAAGAATGAAATTTTCTAAAATGATGGAATAAAAATTGAAAATGAGGTATACTAATAACAGGAAGGAGTTGAAAGAATGCTTTGCCAATTTTCTTTTCAGAATTTTAAGTCTTATAAGGATGAAACGACATTTGATTTCCGTGCAATGGCAATTCCGGAGTTTCAGGATGCCTTGATTCGGCAGGAGAAAGCGGAAGATTTGCTTCCGGTCAGTGCAGTCTACGGCCCCAATGGTGGCGGTAAGACGAATCTGCTTCAGGCATTCTTTTGCCTGATTAACCTTGTTGTGAAGCCGATTCATGCATTGGAGAAGAATCGGCAGCCAATGATTTTCCAGCAGGGCAGCAGTGTGGCTCCCTTTATGCTGGATGAAAGCTCTGCAAATGAGCCTACGATTTTTCAGGTGTTCTTCCGTGTAGGCGAGAAGGAATACCAGTATTACATTTCGCTCAAGGAAGAAATTGTCTTTGAGTCCCTCTTGTGGCGCACACTGGGCGGCAAGAAGACAGGTTTGATTTTTGAGCGAGATGGTCAGAAAATTGAATTGGGTGCAAGCATCAGTAAGGCGAGCATCAATCTGGACGTCAACCCGAAGATGCCGTATCTTTCTTTTTTGGCAATCAACTACAATATCCCTGTGATTGCAGAAGTGCAGAATTGGTTTGAATCCTGTATTACACAGAGCTACGCAAACCCCAGAGCGGAAAACATTGTGCTGGTGTCCAAGAGTGAGACGACTAAGGAAAGCCTGATTCATGCGCTGAATGATGTAGGCATTGATTTGTCCGGCTATCGTTATGATGAGGATAGCAAGCACCTGTTCACGCAAAGAACGATCAATGGCAAGGTCTATGAACTTCCATTTGAAGCGGAGTCGGATGGAACCAAGAAGATGATAGCAGCTTTGCCGGTTCTGATGGTAGCATTGCAGGAAGGCCGCACAGTCGTTGTGGACGAGCTGGACGCCAAGCTGCATCCAAAGCTGCTCCGGTATGTGATTCAGATGTTCAAGAACCCGGAACTGAACAAGAAGGGCGCACAGTTGCTGTTCAGTTCTCACGACCTGACTACGATGAAGAATACTGTTTTCCGCCGCGATGAAATTTGGTTTGCCGCAATGAATGACAATCATGAGAGCGAGATTTATTCGCTTTACGAATTCCGGCAGGAGGACAATACTCGCGTCAAGAGCACAGCGGCCTTTGACAAGCAGTATCTGGAAGGCCGATATGGTGCAGACCCCTACCTTTCTAATATGCTGACAGGGAGGGATTGGGCATGAGTCTGAAACCTCCGAAAAAGAGTGACCTTGGAAAAAGCTGGATGAAGAATCGCCGTGATAAGGCGAGGATGATTCAGCCGGAATACCACTTGATTGCATCTGAAGGTACAGAAACCGAGCCGCAGTATTTTGGCGCAATTCAGAAAATCATCAATGCTAAGTACCGTGATAGAATCCAGCTAAAGGTAGAGGGCATTGGCGACAATACGGTGAATCTGTTGATGAAAGCTCGTCAATACGTTCAGAATAACGGCATTGTGTTTAAGCACGTCTGGATTGTCTATGACACAGATGATTTTCCGGCAGAAAATATCGACATGGTAGCACAGCTGTGCGAAGAATACAATGCACAAGGTGAGACGATTTACCATGCTGTATGGTCGAACCAGTGCGTAGAACTGTGGTATTTGCTGCATTTTATGTATATGGATACTGATATTGATAGATCTCGTTACTGGCCGAAGCTGAGCGATTGGCTGAAAAACATTGGTGCAGGTGGCTACGAGAAGAACCGCCCGGATATGTATGAAGTGCTGCGGCCTTACATGGACATTGCGATTGCTAATGCAAAGCGATTGGACAAACAAAATGAAGGACGGAAGCCCTCTGAGTCAGCACCCGGAACGAAAGTTTACGAACTGGTTGAGATGTTGAGACCTTATCTTTTGGACACGCAGTGACTTTGATGCTGGAAAGGAGGCCCACGCAATATGTGTGATGTGCTTGATAAAGTGGAAAACAGAGGCATCGAAAAAGGCATCGTGAAAGGTGAGAGCCGTGGTGAAAACAAAATGGCTCTACTGGTAAAGACGCTTCTTGACCAGAATCGCATTGACGATGTAAAGAGGGCTTCTGAAGATGAAAAGAGCCGTGCGGAGTTGATGAAAGAGCTTGGAATCAACTGAAAATTTTCAAATGACGTATTATCGTAAATCCGAACGCTCTGTAATTTTGGCACCCGCCCAGGCTGCTATCAAGAACCCCCGCAAGTAATTGCGTGAGCGCTTGAAAAAGCACAAATAAAGCAAATGAACCGCCCCGGTTTCCGAAGCAGGAAGCCGGGGCGGTTTTTTGCACAAAGAAGAAAGCTCTTTTTCAGAACTTTGATGAATTTGAGCGGTGCCGTTGACAGCAGAAAGGCAGAGGCGTATCTTTGAAACGGAAATCAGAGTATGGCAGGATCAAAATGCCGACCGGATGAGAATGAAACGGACGGGCTGTTTTTCATTTCCGGAGATAAAGCCATGAAAGTACGGATTATGGGACATGTCGTCTGCTATGCTTACTACATGGGATACACGACCCATCAGGAAAGGAGCAAAAATGAGACGGATGCTGGATCGATCACGGCTTCTGGCCGGCAAAACGGATCCGGAAAATAGCAATCTGTGGCTGCCGCTCTGGATGCACCTGCGGGATACGGCAGAGATCATGGAGCTTCTGGTGCGGAAATGGCTGCCCGACAGCGTAAAAAAGGCATCCGGATTGGAAGAGGAAGAATTGGTGCAGCTGGCTCGCTTTTTGGGCTGGGGGCACGATCTGGGTAAGGCAATTTTAATCTTCCAGAGCACGATCATGCAGTGCTTGCCCGAGGCGAAACAACGGCTGGAACGCCTGACACCGCTGAGCTGCCAGAAACTGAACCGGTGCGAAACGCCCCATGCCCGGGCGAGTGAAGCAATTTTGAGAAAACTGGGGTGCCCTGACGGGATCGCTTCGGTCGCGGGTGCCCATCATGGCAAGCCGCAGGACGGCACAGAAGTTGACAAACAGTTTACATGCTGGGAAGTCAACTACTACCCGGAAGAGCAAAAGGGCATCTGGGAGGGCTTTTGGAACGAATTGCTTCAGGCGGCACTGCAGGACAGCGGCTATTCCGGGGTGGACGCGCTGCCGGTGCTCAACCAGCCCGAAGAGATTCTGCTGACGGGGCTTTTGATCATGGCGGACTGGATCGCCAGCAACACGGATTATTTCCCGCTGATCCCTGTGGAAGAGCCGGGCAGTGAGGAGGTTTATCCGGAACGTGCGGATCGGGCGTGGCGCGAATGGGATAAACAGGAGACTGCTTCACCCTGGGCGGCGCAGACCACCATTGCAGAGCCGGAGGAATTTGCAAAGCGATTTGGCTTTGCTCCAAATGCGGTGCAGCAGGCGGCCATGGAAGCCGCCAACACCATGGATGTACCGGGCATTTTGATCTTGGAAGCACAGATGGGCGTGGGCAAGACCGAGGCGGCGCTGGCGGCAGCGGAAATTCTGGCGGCACGCTTTGGAGAGGGCGGCATCTTCTTTGGCCTGCCCACGCAGGCAACGGCAAACGGGCTTTTTCCGCGTCTGCTGCAATGGGCAGAGAACCAGCCTGATGATCTGCCCAGATCGATCCGGCTTGCGCACGGCATGGCGGAACTGAACGAAGAGTATATCCGCCTGCAGCAACGGCCGGTGCAGGTGCAGGACGACTGGGACGACCCGGAAGCAGAAGAGCAGCGGGTGCAGGTGCATCAGTGGTTCCGGGGCAGCAAGCAGGCGCTGCTGGCAAACTTTGTCATCGGCACGGTAGACCAGCTGTTGATGGCGGCTCTGTGCCAGAAGCATGTGATGCTGCGGCATCTGGGCCTTGCGGGCAAGGTGGTGATCGTGGACGAATGCCACGCTTATGATGCGTACATGAACCGCTATCTGGACCGTGCGCTGGAATGGCTGGGCTGGTACAAGGTACCGGTGATCCTGCTGTCGGCCACGCTGCCCGCCCGGCGGCGTGCAGAGCTGATCGAGGCTTACCAGCAAAAGCGCCGCCCCGGCCCGGATGCGCCGTGGAAAACCAGCTGCGGCTATCCGCTGCTGACATGGACGGACGGTGCACAGGTGCAGCAAAAGACCATCCCGCTGGATACGGCCGCCCGGAATGTGCAGACGGTGCGCCTGACAACGGAAGAACTGCCCGATTTCCTGTCCCAGAAAATGCAGGCTGGCGGCTGCGCAGGCGTCATCGTCAATACGGTGCGCAAAGCGCAGGAGGTGGCGCAGCGGCTGCGTCAGGTGCTGCCCGAAAAGGAAGTGCAGGTGTTCCATGCACAGTTCCTGATGCCAGACCGCGCCGCGCGGGAACAGGAGCTGATGCGGCGCATCGGTAAGCGCTCCACCGCTGCAGAGCGTGATGGGCTGATCGTGGTAGGTACGCAGGTATTAGAGCAGTCGTTGGATGTGGATTTCGATGTGATGGTTACAGAGCTTTGCCCGATGGATCTGCTCTTACAGCGCATCGGCCGTCTGCAGCGCCACCCAAATCGGTCTCGTCCGCAGCCGCTGCAAACAGCGGTCTGTGCTGTGCTGGACACGGGCACAGAGGAATTTGACAGGGGCAGCGAGGCAGTGTACGGTCAGTGGCTGCTCTGGCGCACCCGGGCATGCCTTCCGGAGAGCATCTGCCTGCCCGAAGATATCTCGCCGCTGGTGCAGAAAGTCTACGGCTGGGAACAGGCCGATGCCCTGCCTGAAACGGAACGGAGTGAGGGTATGTGCAAAGCCTACGAGTTTGCGCAGGCCCAGCGCAAAGAGCGGGCACAGGTGTATCTTGTGCCGCAGCCCAAAGTGCACAAAAGATTCAAACAACTCAATACCTTGGATGGCTGGATGCAGAATGTGAGTGCACATTCTGATGCAGCTGCCCGGGCGGCAGTGCGGGACGGCGACCCATCGGTGGAGGTGCTGGTGATGCAGCGCCGGGCAGACGGAAGCATCCACTTCCTGCCGTGGCAGGAAAACGGCAGAGCGGTCGCATCCGACCAGCCGCCGCAGCCCGAAGACGCTTTGCAGATCGCCCGGCAGAAGCTGCGGCTCCCGGCGGTGTTCGGCAAAGCGTGGAAGGTGGACGAGGTCATCCGGGAACTGGAAGCGGATAACCGCAGCGGCCTTGCGGCGTGGCAGCTGTCTCCGCTGCTGCACGGAGAGCTGGTGTTGCTGCTGGACGAAAACCTGACCGCCCATCTTGCGGGCATGGAGCTTTGTTATGACCGTGAAAACGGCCTGACCTACCAAAAGGAGGAAACGGATGAAGGAGATCGAATTTAACCTGTTGACGGAGCCATGGGTCCGGGTTCGTCGGCCAGACAATACGGTGCAGGAAGTTTCTCTGACGGACGCACTGCTCCATGCGCAGGATTATGTGGATCTGGCAGGCGAAATGCCCACGCAGGACGCCGCCATGCTGCGGCTGCTGCTGGCGGTGCTGTTTACCGTGTTTTCCCGCGTGAATGTGGAAGGTGAGCCAGAACCGTTTGAAGAAGAGGATGATGCTCTGGCTCGCTGGGGAGATCTGTGGCAGCTGGGGCATTTCCCGGAGCAGCCGCTGCGGGACTATCTGGAACAGTGGAAAGACCGCTTCTGGCTGTTCCACCCGACACATCCCTTCTGGCAGGTGCCGGGGGCGGCCATTGGCACCGAGTACAACGCAGCAAAACTCAATGGCGAAATGTCTGAAAGCAGCAATAAGCTGCGGCTGTTCCCTCTTTACACCGGGGCTGGCAAAAGCCAGCTGACCTATGCGCAGGCGGCCCGGTGGCTGCTGTGCGTGAACGGCTACGACGATACTTCGGCAAAGCCCAAAGAGAAAGGACTTCCCTCTGTGGGCGCGGGCTGGCTGGGCAAGATCGGATTTATTCAGGCACAGGGCGAAAACCTGTTTGAGACATTGATGCTGAACCTCACATTGCTGCAGGATGGCCAGAGCATGTGGGGTGAAAATCTTCCCTGCTGGGAGCTGGATGTCCCCCGCAGTGCGGAGCGGACGCAGATCCTCTGCCCCGATAACCCGGCCCAACTGCTCACACTGCAGTCACGCAGGCTGCTGCTGCACCGGGAAAATGACATGGTAGACCGCTTTTATCTGCTGGGCGGGGATTTTTTCCAGCGGGAAACTGCAACTGCAGAGCAAATGACCATCTGGCGCAATACTGCCAAGAAAAACGAGGCAGCTGTTTTTGCTCCGATCCGCCACGACCCGGCCAAGCAGTTTTGGCGGGAGTTCCCGTCAGTGTTCTGCAAAGAAAAAAATGTTCGCCAGCCGGGCGTTGTGTGCTGGGTCAAAACACTGCAGCGCGGGGAACTGCACATTCTTGACCCAAACCGCAGGATCCACTTCCGCATTTCCGGGATGCAGTACGGTGATAAAGATTTCTTTGTGAACGACTCCTTCAGCGACAGCCTGACCTTTCAGGCAGGGCTGTTGGACGAACTGAGCTGCAAATGGCAGGAGCGCATCGTAAGAGAGATCAATAACTGCGAAAAAGCAGCACAGTGTGTGGGGTATCTGGCGCAGGATATCGCCATTGCGGCCGGGAACAAAAATGAAAATGTCGGCGGCTCTGTCCGTGCACAGTTCTACTTTGCGGTGGACCAGCCCTTCCGGCTGTGGCTGCAAAAGATCGATGCAAATCAAAAGAACTATGATGAAATGGAACTGTGCTGGCAGGCACAGGCGCACAGCATCGCGGAAAAGCTGGGAAAACAGATGGTGATGGAGGCCGGAAATGCCGCCCTGAAAGGGCATCGCATTGTGGTGGACAAGGGCAAAAAAACAGAGCGCACCATCCTGTATACCTCGCCAAGGGCCTATAACATTTTTCGCGCAAAGCTTTGGGAGATCTATCCCAAAACAGAATCATAAAGGGGGAATTGGATGAAAACACAGGACGTCAGAATCTATACGGCACAGCGGCTGGACTGGCTTTGGGCCCTGCGGGACAACCAGCGGCGGGCTGAGTTGGCAAAGCTGCGGCGGGGCGTTGGACACGCACCCGGCGATCTGCCGGAGCTGTGGGGGAGTTTTCTGAGGGGAATGCCGGAAAGCTTTCAGGGCCGCAGTGCTCCCTCGGCGGCAGAGTGGGCGGTCTACCTTGCACTGACTTTATACGCTATGCATCAGCAGGGAAACGACCAGCCCATGAACCGCCCGGGCAATACGCTGGGCCGGGCGGTGCGCCAGCTGGCAGAGCGGAACACCCCTGCCGGACAGGACTGGACCGAAGCCAGCGTGCTGCGGCGGTTCAATGCGCTGGCCACCGCAGAAGAGATCACCGAGATCAGCCACCATCTGCGGGGTATGATCCAGCTGCTGAGCGCCGCAAAGGATGGCGGCATCCCGCTGGACTATCCGCAGCTTGCAGCAGACCTGTATGAATTGCAATGCACCGACCCGCGGTATGCGCAGATCCCCGCCAACGTCCGTCTGCGGTGGGGACAGGATCTGTACCGTGACTCGAAGCCTGCACCGGAAGAGAACGAAAAGGAGAATTGACCATGAACAAGCGCCTGTATGTTGATTTCCACATTTTGCAGACCGTACCGCCCAGCTGCATCAACCGGGACGACACCGGCAGCCCTAAAACGGCCGTGTACGGCGGTGTGACCCGTGCCCGGGTATCCTCGCAGGCGTGGAAGCACGCCATGCGCGCTGCCTTTGCGGAGAACGCCCGGCTGGACGTGGGCAAGCGCACCAAAAAGGTTGCCGATCTGGTGAAGGAGCAGATCCTTCCACTGGCTCCGGCTGCGGATGCGGACAAGCTGGCAAAGAAAGCGCTGGAGAATGCGGGCATCAAGAGCGATGATAAAGGTACCAAAGCCCTGTTTTTCATGAGCACTGCGCAGGCAAAGGCATTGGCAGAGCTGGCTGTGGCGGGCAGCACCGACAAAAAAGAATACCAGAAGGCCCTGAAAGCAGCCCCTTCAATGGATATGGCACTGTTTGGCCGCATGGTGGCAGATGACCCTTCCCTGAACTATGATGCCGCTGCGCAGGTGGCCCACAGCATCTCCACCCATGCCGTGCAGAACGAGTACGATTACTTTACCGCAGTGGACGACTGTCAGGCAGAGGACAACGCAGGTGCAGGCCATCTGGGCACGGTGGAGTACAACTCCTCCACTCTGTACCGCTATGCCACGGTGAACGTGATGGAGCTGGACGGGAAGCTGAGCGCAGAGCAGGCAGCGGAAACGGTGCGGGCCTTTGGCGAGGCGTTTTTGTTCTCCATGCCCACCGGCAAACAGAACAGCTTTGCAAACCGCACTCTGCCGGATGCAGTCTATGTGACCATCCGGGAAGATCAGCCGGTGAACCTGTGCGGTGCATTCGAGCGTGCCGTGCCCCGCAGTACGCAGGGGTATGCCGAACCTTCCAAGGCGGCGCTGGCACAGTACGCGCAGCAGATGTACAGCAGCTTTGCCGAGGCCCCGGCCCAGAGCTTTACCGTGGGCAGCGGTCTGGAGGCACTGGCTCCGGCGCAGACGGCAAAGGCCATGCTGGACGCGCTGGAAAAGGCTGTCCGGGATGCGCTTGCCGGAAATGAGGTGGGGTAATGGCAACGCTGTTGCTTCGGCTGGCAGCGCCTTTGCAGGCGTGGGGTGCGGACTCCAAATTTGAGACCCGCAAGACCAATCGGGAACCTACCAAGAGCGGCGTCATCGGCCTTTTGGCGGCGGCTCTGGGGCTGCGGCGGGACGAGAGTGAAGCGCTGGCCCGGCTGACCGGTCTGCGGTTCGGCGTCCGCGTGGAGCGGGAAGGGCAGCTGCTGGTGGACTACCACATCGCAAAGACGCAGGACCAAAAGACCTCTTATGTGACCTACCGCCACTATCTGCAGGATGCCGTGTTTCTGGCTGGGATCGAAAGCGAAGACACCGCCCTTTTGCAGCAGCTGCAGCAGGTGCTGCTGCACCCGGCCTTTCCGCTGTATCTGGGCCGCCGGTCCTGCCCGCCCACTCTGCCGCTTTGTCTGGGACTGCGGCAATGTTCTTTGCAGGAAGCACTGCAGACAGAACCGCCTCTGTGTCCGGGGCGGCATTGGCGGCTGGTGCTGGACGCCGACCCGCTGGAGCCGGGCACGGCTGTGCAGCGGGATGTGCCGGTCAGCTTTGATCCGCGCCATCGGCAGTACGGCTACCGCTCGGCGCGGGAGCTCTGGCAGACCATGCCGGACAGCCCGGAAAAGACGGAGCATGACCCGTTCCGGGAATTGTAAAGGGGGCGAGAGAATGTATTTATCACGGGTAGAGCTCGATCCCACCCGCCGCAGCACCATGGCAGCACTGGCGGCACCGCAGAAATTGCACGGCGCAGTGGAAAGCGCCTTTACGGGGGAGCGCCGCCGCAGGCTGTGGCGGCTGGATCGTCTGGGAGAGCGGCTGTATCTGCTGCTGCTCAGCGAGGATGTGCCGGAGCTGTCCGGCGTGGTGGATCAGTTCGGCACCGGAGCGGCTGCGGAGACCCGCAGCTACGACCCGCTTTTGCAGCGGGTGGAGCCGGGCAGCAGCTGGCAGTTCCGGCTGACCGCAAACCCCACCAAATGCTGCAAAGACCCCAAGGCACCCGCAGAGCGGGGAACTGTGGCGGCGCACTGCTCGACAAAGTATCAGAAGCAGTGGCTGCTGGACCGCGCCGCAAAGCATGGCTTTGCTTTGCGGGAAGAGGAATTTACCGTGACCCGGGTGCAGTGGCAGCACTTTGCCAAGCATGGCACCCGACCTGTGACCCTGCTGGCAGTGACCTACGAGGGCGTTTTGCAGGTGACCGACCCAGAGCAGTTCCGGGCACTGCTGTGTCAGGGCATGGGACGCGGCAAGGCCTACGGCCTTGGCCTGATGACCGTCATGCGCGGAGGAAACTGAGATGGACGAGATGCCGGGCATGATCCGGCCGGACCTGCAGGCACTGCCGCAGGTGAAGGACCGGATCTTTTCCCCGCACATGCGGGGGTGATCCCCGCCTACCGGGTCAGGCAGACGGGAGCGAATCCTTTTCCCCGCATGTGCGGGGGTGATCCCAACGCCATCACAGCCCTTACCAGTGCCCAGAACTTTTCCCCGCATACGCGGGGGTGATCCTGAATGGTTCCGGGATGAAAATTTGCAGCAGCCCTTTTCCCCGCACATGCGGGGGTGATCCTAGCCGCTGGAACCCGCCGTGCTGCAATAGCCGCTTTTCCTCGCACATGCGGGGGTGATCCTCGAACCAGCCGTGTCTACACACACGCGCCGCGCTTTTCCCCGCACATGCGGGGGTGATCCCCTGATAAGTGGTTTATAACATGCCATTATCTTCTTTTCCCCGCATACGCGGGGGTGATCCCAGAGCTGGCAGCCGCCACAAAGTCGCTTTGCGCTTTTCCCCGCACATGCGGGGGTGATCCCAGCATGGACACCCAGAGCCAGACCATGAATGGCTTTTCCCCGCACATGCGGGGGTGATCCCACACTGGGCGCAATCACACAGGGCGTATACAACTTTTCCCTGCATACGCGGGGGTGATCCTATGCACCGCACCGTCACCGGCGTTGTGGGCTTCTTTTCCCCGCACATGCGGGGGTGATCCGTGGTTGATAAGGGTCTTGAGAAGGTTCAGGAGCTTTTCCCCGCATGTGCGGGGTTTGCGAGAAGGAGTCACGGGCAGTGCCGCTGCGGATGCTTTTTTGTCGGCTGCAGATCCTTTGCGGGTCGGCCCCTGACGCAGGCTGGGCAGAGCGTTTTTTATCATTCCGCTGAAATTGCACAAGAAAATTCCGGTTCCGTTCACAAAGAGACGGCTGCACAGTGCTATACTTTTACCAGATCATTCCTTCTGAAAGGAGCCTGTTCTCTTTATGAGCCAACCCACCTCTGACGCACCTTCCCGCAAAAAGACGACATTTTCGCTGCTGGTGCTCGCCGCACTCACCGGCATCATCGTGCTGCTGTTCAAGGACCACTGGGCCGAGATCACCGCAGCACTTTCGCAGCTGTCCGCATGGCAGGTGCTGGTGGTGCTGGCCATCGGCCTCAGCTATCCGCTGCTGGAAGGGTGCGTGGCGTGGGTCATCGTGCGCAGCCGCATTCCGGGTTTCAGGCTCCGGCAGGGCATCGATACCGCGTGGTGCGGCACCTTTGGCAATGTGGTCACACTGGGCGCAGGCGCCGTGCCGGTGCAGACCTGGTATCTCCACCGCTGCGGCCTGCCGGTGGGCCCGGGTGTGGGACTGATGACCCTGCAGTACGTGTTCCACAAAACCACCGTGCTGCTGTATGCCACGGTGATGCTGCTGTTGCAGCACAGGTGGCTTGCCGCCAACACCACCGGTGTGATGAATTATCTGCCCATGGCATACGCTGTAGTGGCGGCCATCATTGTGGTGCTGGTGCTGGTGTGCGTATCGCCGCTGGTGCAGGACCTTGCCCGCTGGCTGATGCGTCTGCTGCCCAAAACGGAAAAATGGCAGCAGCGCCGCGCCGACTGGCAGCAGCAGCTGGATGTTCTGGGCGAGGAGAGCCGCCGCCTGCTGAAGGATAAGCCCCGCTGCGCTAAAATTCTGGCATTGCAGGCGGTCAAGCTGTTCGGGCTGTTCTGCCTGCCCTACCTGTGCATCCGGTTCATGGGGCTTTCCCCGCTGGGGTTCTGGCAGGTGCAGCTGCTCACCAGCCTGATGCTGTTTTTGTCCAACGCCCTGCCCAATGTGGCCGGTATGGGCTCCATCGAGACGGCATTCCTGCTGGTGTTCGGCAGCTTTCTGGAGCGGGGCGAGGTGATGAGCGTGATGATGCTCTACCGCATCGCCAGCTATTATGTGGTGTTCGCCGCCAGCGCCGTGGGCTTCTTCTTTGCCCAGCGGCATCTGGGCCAAATGGGGGCGGAGCTGCCAAAGGAGGCATGACTTTTATGAAGGAAAAAGGCATTCTGTCCCGGTTCGGCATCGTTTTGCTCATCCTGCTGGCGCTGGTGCTCATCCTTCCCTCTGCCCGGATCGATCTCGCATCCGGGATCAAGGCCAGCACACAGGCCAGTGTCCGGGTGGAGCACATTCAGAACTTTGCCCGCTCCGCAGAGATGGACGTTCAGCTGCTCTCTGCCGACGACCCCGCCTATCAGCAGATCGCAAACGTGCTCTCCGGCCTTACCTGCGTCAAGCGATTCAACCAGCAGTATTCCTCCTACAGCCACGAATACCCGGTGGACTCCGTCACCGTGAGCTATTACGATGCGGATGAAAACAACCGCCTGCTGGTCACGGTCTACTCCGACGGCACCGCCATCGTGAACAGCCAGTTCGTGAAGATCAAAGGCGGCGCGGAAGAAGTGTACCGTCAGCTGGCGGAGATCGTGAAGTAAAACTCCTTCCGTCTGCTCGCTGCACTCGCATCCACCTCCCTCAATGAGGGAGGCTTTGGCAAAACCGTAAAGTTTTCCGCACTGCCAAGGGCTCCCTCTTTGAGGGAGCTGGCATGGCATCAGCCATGACTGAAGGAGTTAAAAACAAAAATCGGGGCACGCAGGTGGTCAAGCTGCATGTCCCGTTTTTGTTTTTCTTTTGCACACGGTGCGGTACCAATCACACCGGATGCCGCGCATCGAGCCGTGGGAGCAAACTAAAACCACAGCTCACCTGAAAAAAGAGAATGGAATGGAGGAATTGGCGTTTGCGCAGCAATGAAAGCCCCAGTGGGGCTTTTAAGCCACAAAGCGGTCTTGCGTAAGCAAGATGGAGTGGCCTCGCCACGACAAACTTGGGGATCACCTGACACAGCTCCGCAGCTCTGCCATGGCGGATCCGGTTTTTCACAGACACTTTTGCAGAAGTATCTGCTTTTCTGGTGCAACGTGGTTAGATTCGTCTAACCTCGTTGCGAGAACAGAATACCATAGCCGGTTAGTCTTGTCAACCCTTATTTTGCGATTTTTTTCGCAAAATGGGTGTGCCGCCGGGATTTCGGCGCTTTTTCTACATTCTGCCCAAAGAAAGCCCCTTGCTTTGGCAGAAAACCCACTTGTTTTCTATTGCATTTTAAAGCGGTTCTTGCTATTATAATAACGCAAGATTTTGTGGGCAGGTTTTCATTTTTGTCTACACCTTGTAGTCGGGGCTGCCGCAGTCGGCAGTTCAAGACCGTTTTGCCCCCAGAAAGCCGCCATACAGAGCGGCTTTTCAAAGGCTCATTAGTTAGAAAACGCTAACTGCGTAATGGAGCAAGGAGGTTCCAATGATCAATTTTGAACAGTGGGAAGGCTTTGAGGGCCGCATCTGGAAAGAAGAAGTCAATGTGCGCGACTTCATCCAGAAGAACTACACCCCGTATGACGGCGACGAAAGCTTTCTGGCCGGCCCCACCGAGGCGACCGACAAGCTGTGGGGTGCCCTGCAGAAGCTGCAGAAGGCCGAGCGCGCCAAGGGCGGCGTGCTGGATATGGAGACTGAGGTGGTCAGCAGTCTGACCGCTTACGGCCCCGGCTATATCGACGAAAGCCTGAAGGATCTGGAGCAGATCGTGGGTCTGCAGACCGACAAGCCCCTCAAGCGCGCCTTTATGCCCTACGGCGGCATCAAGATGGCAGAGCAGGCCTGCACCACTTACGGCTACCAGCCCAGCGAGGAGCTGCACAAGATCTTTACCGACTACACCCGCACCCACAATCAGGCAGTGTTCGATGCCTACACTCCTGAAATGAAGGCAGCCCGCCACACCCATATCATCACCGGCCTGCCGGATACCTATGGCCGCGGCCGCATCGTGGGCGACTACCGCCGCGTGGCCCTGTACGGCATCGATGCACTGATCAAGTTCAAGCAGGAGGACTTCGCCAACTGCGGCGACGGCACCATGACCGATGAGGTCATCCGCCTGCGCGAGGAGATCGCACGCCAGATCAGCGCCCTGAAGGGCATGAAGAAGATGGCCGAGGCCTACGGCTATGATATCTCTCAGCCCGCAAAGAACGCCAAGGAGGCCTGCCAGTGGCTGTACTTCGGCTATCTGGCCGCCATCAAGACCCAGAACGGTGCCGCCATGAGCGTGGGCCGCATCTCCACCTTCCTGGATATCTACATCCAGCGCGATCTGGACAACGGCACCCTGACCGAGACCCAGGCACAGGAGCTGATCGACCACATGGTTATGAAGTTCCGCATGGTCAAGTTTGCCCGTATCCCCAGCTACAACCAGCTGTTCTCCGGCGACCCCGTGTGGGCAACGCTGGAAGTGGGCGGCATCGGCATGGATGGCCGCAGCATGGTCACCAAGAACTGCTACCGCTTCCTGCACACGCTGGAAAACATGGGCCCCGCACCGGAGCCGAACCTGACCGTTCTGTACTCCTCCGCTCTGCCGGAGAGCTTCAAAAAATATGCCGCCAAGGTGTCCATCGATACCAGCTCTGTCCAGTACGAGAATGACGACGTGATGAAGCCCGTCTGGGGCGACGATTACTCCATCTGCTGCTGCGTGTCTGCCACCCAGACCGGCAAGGAGATGCAGTTCTTCGGTGCCCGCGCCAACCTTGCCAAGTGCCTGCTGTACGCCATCAACGGCGGTGTGGACGAGAAGAGCCATGAGCAGTGCGGCCCCAACTATGCCCCCATCACCAGCGAGTACCTGAACTACGACGAGGTGCTGCCCAAGTATGTCCAGATGCTGGACTGGCTGGCTGGCCTGTACGTCAATGTGCTGAACCTGATCCAGTATATGCACGACAAATACTACTACGAGGAAGCCGAGATGGCCCTCATCGACACCGATGTGCGCCGCACCTTTGCCACCGGCATTGCAGGCTTCTCCCACGTCATCGACTCCCTGAGCGCCATCAAGTACGCCAAGGTCAAGGTGGTGCGTGACGAGAGCGGCCTTGCCACCGGCTTTGAGATCGAGGGCGACTTCCCCAAGTACGGCAACGACGACGACCGCGCCGACGAGATCGGCGTGTGGCTGCTGCGCACCTTCCTGGAGATGATTAAGAAGCGCCACACCTACCGCAACTCCGAGGCGACCACCTCCATCCTGACCATCACCTCCAACGTGGTGTACGGCAAGTACACCGGCGCTCTGCCCGATGGCCGTGCCGCCTTCACTCCGTTTGCTCCCGGTGCAAACCCCAGCTACGGCGCAGAGCAGAACGGCCTGCTGGCTTCCCTGAACTCGGTGGCAAAGCTGCCCTACCACTGGGCACTGGACGGTATCTCCAACACCCAGACCATCAACCCGGACGCTCTGGGCCACAGCGAAGGCGAGCGGGTGGAGAATCTGGTACAGGTCATGGACGGCTACTTCGATCAGGGTGCACACCACCTGAACGTGAACGTCTTTGGCAAGGAAAAGCTGCTGGACGCCATGGAGCACCCCGAGAAGGAAGAGTACGCCAACTTTACCATCCGCGTCTCCGGCTACGCCGTCAAGTTCATCGACCTGACCCGCGAGCAGCAGATGGACGTTATCTCCCGCACCTGCCATGCAGCCCTGTAACCCCATCGGCTATGTCCACTCGCTGGAATCCTTCGGCTCTGTGGACGGCCCCGGTGTGCGCTTTGTGGTGTTTTTGCAGGGGTGTGCCCTGCGGTGCAAATACTGCCACAACCCGGAAACGTGGGCTGCGGAGGGCGGCGAGGAATGGACGGTGGAAAAGCTGTTCCAGCGGGTCTACCGCTACCGCAACTACTGGGGCAAAAAGGGCGGCATCACGGTCAGCGGCGGCGAGCCGCTGCGCCAGATGGAGTTCCTGACGGCATTCTTCGAGCTGGCCCGCTCCAAAGGCGTGCACACGGCTCTGGATACTGCCGGTCAGCCCTTCCGGCCCGATGACCCGGATTATCTGGCCGGTTTCGACCGGCTGATGAAGTCCACCAGTCTGGTCATCCTCGACCTGAAGGAGATCGACCCGGAACGCCACCGGCAGCTCACCGGCAAAGACAATGCCAACATCCTTGCGATGGCGCGGCACATCTCGGACCTCGGGGTGCCGCTGTGGATCCGGCATGTGCTGGTGCCCGGCCTGACCGACGACGAGGAGGGCCTGCGCAGGACCGCAGACTTTATCCGCAGCCTGAAAACGGTGCAGCGGGTGGAGGTGCTGCCCTACCACACACTGGGCCTGTTCAAGTGGCAGAAGCTGGGCATCCCTTATCCGCTGCCGGACGCCGTGCCGCCCACAGCGGAGCAGGTGAAGCGTGCAGAAGAACTGCTGGAAGTGAGCCGGTATCCCGGGTAAGGCAAGACGATTTTAATTGAGCTCCGCTTCGCTCTGCGCTATTTCAGCGGAAAGAAAATTTATGATTTCGGAACCCCGGAGCGTCTGCGGACGCTCCGGGGTTCCCTTTTCATGGGAAGAGTCGCAGTGGTAAGCTGCATTTTTCCTTACAGCCCCTCCTGTGAAAATGGGATATCGGAGCGCCCGCAGGCGTTCCGATATCCCGAAATTTAGAATAATTCTTCCGCTGAATATGCCCAAAGCAACGACGACGACCGCCGCCAGTGGCGGAAACAGGGAGGAGTTGTTGGGGCAGCGGCCAGCAAGACGCGCGTGCCGCCCAAGGCACGATGCGGATGCTGGGTGCCGCAACCCGTTAGCGGCGGGCATTCTGAATCGTTTTTGTTCCACCTTGACTTCCCTGTGCGGCACCGCTATAATAAAGAAGTAAAAGGATAAATGCGTTTATCCGGGCAGAGTAGCGCCGCATACCGTCTGCGCAGAGAGAACAGGCCACTGGCTGGAAGCCTGTTTGCAGACTGCCGCGCAAAGTGCGCCCGGACAGCACGCGGCGGGAACCCCTACGGGAAGTATCGCCGTGCGGTGCGCCGCCGTTACCGGCTTTGAGCGACAAACAGAAGTGGAACCGCGATTTTGATGAAAAACCGCCTTCGGAGCTGTGCTTTGTGCACCGCTCCGGGGGCGTTTTGTTTTGCGGCTTCTGTCTGCCACAAAAAGGAGAATTGACCATGCAGATCTTCAACACCCTGACCCGCCAGAAGGAAGAATTCGTGCCGCAGGTGCCCGGTGAGTACCGCATCTATGTCTGCGGCCCTACCGTTTATAACTATATCCACATCGGCAACGCACGCCCGCTGATCGTATTCGACACCCTGCGCCGCTACCTTGAGTACCGCGGCAACAAGGTGATCTATGTTTCCAACATCACCGACATCGACGATAAGCTCATCAAGAAGGGTCAGGAGGAGGGCACCTCCATGAAGGAGGTCGCTCAGCGCTTTGAGGCCGAGTACCTCAAGGATGCCGCCGGTCTGAACTGCAAAAAGCCCACCGTCCAGCCCCGGGCTACCGAGCATATCCAGCAGATTTTGGACATTGTGAAGGACCTGATCGACTCCGGCCATGCCTACGTTGCAAAGAACGGCGACGTGTATTTCCGGGTGAAGAGCGACCCCGGCTACGGCAAGCTGAGCCACCTGAAGCTGGACGATCTGGAAAGCGGCAACCGCGAACTGCGCAGCCGCATGGACGACGACCTGAAGGAGGACCCCGCCGACTTTGCCGTGTGGAAGGCCGCAAAGCCCGGTGAGCCTGCATGGGAAAGCCCCTACGGCATGGGCCGCCCGGGCTGGCACATCGAGTGCAGCGCCATGAGCCGCACCCATCTGGGCAAGACCATCGACCTGCACTGCGGCGGTCAGGATCTGATCTTCCCTCACCACGAGAACGAGATCGCCCAGAGCGAGTGCGCCAACGGCTGCGAGTTCGCCCGCTACTGGATGCACAACGGCTTCATCAACGTGGACAATCAGAAGATGTCCAAGAGCCTGCACAACTTCTTCACCGTGCGGGACGTGGCGGACGTCTACGGCTACGAACCCATCCGCTATTTCATGCTGACCGCAGGCTACCGGATGCCCCTGAACTACACCGTGGACCTCATTGAAAGCTGCAAGAACAGCCTGGAGCGCCTGTACACCTGCCGCGAGAATCTGGATTTTGCCCTGACCAAGGACACCTTTGGCACCGACGAGACCCTGAAGGAAAAGGCTGCCGAGGCCCGCACCAAGTTCTGCACCGCCATGGACGATGACCTGAACACCCCGGATGCACTGGCTGCCGTGTTCGATCTGGTCAAGGAGATCAATACACTGTCGGCTGTTTCCTCCAAGGACGCCCTGCAGACCGCTGCCGCCGCCTTTGACGAGATCACCGGCGTGCTGGGCCTGCTGTACAACCGCAAAAAGGACGAGGTGCCCGCCGAGGTGACTGAGCTGGTTGAGAAGCGTGCCGCCGCCAAGAAGGCCAAGGACTGGGCCACCGCCGACGCCATCCGCGCACAGCTGACCGAGCTGGGCTGGGCGGTCAAGGACACCGCACAGGGCCCGCAGCTGAGCAAACTGTAACACGTTCTGAAATGCCCTCCGTTTCACTCTGGGCATCTTTAGCGGAATTGGTATTTTAAATTTACAGCCCGGAAAGATCTGCGGATCTTTCCGGGCTGTTTTTGCCGCTTTTCTCTTTACATTCCAAACGCAATTTGCCATAATAAAACCAGAAATAACATGAGCGGAGGCAGGCACAATGAAGGTCATGGTTTTTGATGTGGGCGGCACTGAGATCAAGTATTCGGTGATGGACGAAGGATTGAACCGCACCGATGCCGGGTCTGTGCCCACGCCGCAGGATACGCAGGAGCATTTTCTAGACACATTATACGCTCTGTATTCGACGCACCGGGATGAAGTAAGCGGCATCGCCATGGCCCTGCCCGGCTTTGTGGACACCCGCACCGGCTTTGTCTCCAATGGCGGGGCACTTCTGTATAACACCGGTACGCAGGTGGGGCAGCTGGTGCGCGAAAGATGCGGCTGTCCGGTCACGCTGGAAAATGACGGCAAGGCCGCTGCCCTTGCAGAGCTGCAGGCCGGTGCGCTGCAGGGCTGCTGCAACGCGGCGGTGTTTATCATCGGCACCGGTGTGGGCGGCGGCATCATCGCCAACGGCCAGCTGGTGCGGGGCATCCACTTTACCGCCGGGGAATACAGCTTTGTGAACACCAACGCCGACGAGTGGGAGAACACCGGAAAAACCATGGCCTGTCAGTGCAGCACCACCAATCTGTTGCAGTGGTACCGCGCCCGCAGGGGCCTGCCCGCCGATGCGCCCATGAATGGCAGACAGTTTTTTGATGCCGCCAACGCCGGAGAACCGGAAGCGCTGGAAGTGCTGGAACGGTTCTGCAAAGCGGTGGCGGTGCAGATCTACAACCTGACCGTCCTGCTGGATGTGGAAAAGGTGGCCATTGGCGGCGGCATCAGCAAACAGCCGCTGCTGCTGGACAGTCTGCGCCGGGTATATGCCGGGCTGTTCGCTTCCCGGGGGGATTCGCCCTACATGATCGGTCTGCCGCGCACCGAGATCGTGCCCTGCCATTTCAGCAGTGAAGCCAATCAGGTGGGCGCGCTGTATGCCTGTCTGCACACGGTGGGCAGGATGGACTGAATCCGCTTCTGCCCTGCTCCTTCTGCGAAAAAAGAGGAAGATCCCGCCGGATCTTCCTCTTTTTTTCATGCTGCACCAAAACAGCGAACACTCAGGTGGTCAGTTCGTTCACCAGCCGCGTCAGGGTGGCAACGTAAGCTTCGTTGGAGTAATATTTCTCGTACATTTTCCGGCAGTCGGCCTTCATGGCGGCCAGCTGATCGGGGTGCAGGATGGCATGTTCCAGCACCTTTGCCAGCTGGTCGGGGTCGTCGTCCCGGTACACAAAGCCGTCCACGCCCTCGGTGATCAGCCCGGCAGTGCCGGTGTGCTCCGACACGATGGAGGGCTTGCCGAAGATCAGGCCCTCGGTGACAAAGGTGGGCATGGGGTCGTCGCGGGAGGCGCACACCACACAGGTGCACTGATCCATCAGGGACTTGATCTCCGGGCGTTCCAGCCGCTTGCGGTAGAACACGGTGTCCGGGTAATCCTCCACCAGCGCATCCACGGCACTCTTCAGGCTCTTGTCTGCGGCCTTGCCCACGAACAGGAAAGCGGCTTTCTGGCGCACTTCGGGCTTGAGCAGACGGATGGCATTGCAGAAGATATCCTGACCCTTGCGGGGCTCAAAGGAGCCCACGGTCACGAACAGAGGGCGTCCGCCCGCGTAGCTGATATCATAGACCGGGAAGCTCTCCTGCGCGTAGTCCGGCAGGCCGTAGATCAGCTGTTCGATGTTAAAATCCGGCCGCACCGAATGCATGGCGGCAGTGGCGTGGGAGCCTACGGCGCACACATGCACATTGGAGTCCAGCGTTTTGGGGATCTTGTGCGCAATGAACGGATAGCCTGCAAAGGCATCGTGCAGCCACCACAGCACCGGCACAAAGGAGCCGTTCAGGGTGCTCACGGCGGCGGCCTCCACCACAGTATTGGCCAGCACAAAATCCGCACTGGTGGCAAGCCCCCACAGGGAGGAGCTCATCACGCAGTCGCTGCGGGTGACAACGGCAGCGCCGGCATCCAGAAACAGCGGCAGAGAGCCATCGTCCGCAGGGCCCAGAACCACGACCTCGAAGCCCATGCTGCGCAGCACCGGCACGGCGCTCACCAGCACGATGGGGGCACCGGTCATGGTGAGCTCATGGCTCAGGATCAGAGCACGCTTTCCGGAGGCAGAGAACACATCATCGGCACACAGCTCCCGCCGGAAATGCAGCAGGGACTCCGGGATGCGGCGGCAGTTTTCTGCCATGGCGGTGGCAAGGCGCAGCAGCTCGGTCACGCTGTCCCTGCCGCGGGCAGCGGCGCGGATGCGGTCCAGAAGCTTCCGCGATACCATGGCACAGCGGCTGCAGGGGATGTGCTGGGTGCTCAGGTACAGGGCGGTGGAACCGTCAAAGCCAAAGGCGGCGTCGCACACCACAAGGTCTGCACCGGTGCGCAGGGCACCGGCAAAATAGGTCAGGGCAGTGGAGGTGCACTCCAGATCTTCGCTGACCAGCAGCACGCCCTCCACCGAGTCGGTCAGGGCGGGGGCCAGCTCCGTCACCAGCCGGAACTTGCGGTGCAGCTGGTTTTCCAGTGCGTGCTCCAGCGCCTGATGGCGGCCGGGCGCATACACCAGCAGATAGGTGCTCTGGGTATCGGTATACACCTGCTTCGTCAGCTGTTTACGCTGCAGGGTGCTGTAACTTGTGTACATAATGACACTCCTCTGCAAATCGTATCAATGACGGAACAGCCGGTGCAGTGCACGCAGCGGGGCGGTGAGCCGCCAGCTGCTGCTTTCGTACAGGTTTTCCAGCGAGTTTTCGTAGGCGGCGCGGCTGTTCTGCAGCTCGGTCAGTTGATTGTTCAGCCGGGTATTCTCGGCAAGAGCGGCCTGCAGCTGCCCGCGGAGATCGTTCTGCTCCGCTTCGGCCCGCAGCTTGATGGCACTCAGGGCCTGCAGCAGGGCCTTGCCGGGCTGTTCATGCTGGAAGCGGCCCAGCGGATAGTAATGATAGGTCACGGCAAACTTCATCCCGGCCGCAAAAGGCACTGTGCTCTGCACGGTCAGGTTGGGGTCCACATCCAGAAACAGCAGGCAGTCTTCCTGCAGCTGGATGCCGTTCATGGCGCGGCATTCCAGCCGCTCGTCCGAGATGCTCAGGTCAGTCACGCAGCAGGCCAGCTCACCGGGGTCCAGCCGCAGCGCACGGGCATCCGTGGGCAGGGTGAACACCGCAGAGACCTCGTGGGTCAGCTCGTCGTAGGCGTCCTCGGCAACGGTCAGGCATTCCCGCGGGGAATAGCCGGAGCCGGAATCGTAGAATAGCTGCGGCAGGGTGAGGGCGGCAGGCTCGTTGTCGCTGCCGTGCCTTGCCAGTGCGGCCTGATAGTTCAGCACCTGCTGTTCCAGCTCCAGACACCGCTGTGCCAGCCGGGATACGCCTTCGTCAGAGAGCTTGAGCTGCTGCTCAAGGTCGGCAGCGCGGCTGCGGGCCGCAGCAAGGGTCTCGGGGGCATCGTTGTTCATAACGGGATTCTCCTCTTACATTTATGATAGGCTGCACCGCAGCAGCCGGAAAAACACCTTAATGCCGGGCGGTATAGTGCACGGCAGGGCTCTTGCGCCGTGCAGGGAAAAACCGGATGATGAGTGCACGGCGTGCACGCAGCAGCTCACACACCAGCCAGATGGAGCCCAGAGCGATGGCGTATTGCAGCCACATGCCCAGCACCGGCCGGTCCGAAAATCTGGCTACCATCAGATACCACGGGATGGCGATGATCTCCACGGTATGTATGCAGAAAATGTGGAGCGAGCGTCGGCCCACCGCCTCCAGAAAGCGCACGATGCGGCCGTGGAAATGGCTGAGCCGCATGAACAGCCGGATGAATAAAAGACCGGCAGCACCGTCCAGAAAGATGCTCAGGGGGCCCAGCGACCACTCGGCCAGTGAGATGCAGTCGGTGGTGCGGGTGGCAAGAGCGCCTACGGCAATGAGTGCTGAGGCCCCCAGCAGTCCGGCAAAGACTTTGGGCGGCAGGGGCTCGTCCAGCAGATGCTTCTTTTTGGCAAGGAAGCCGATATAGAGATAGGGGACGATCACTGCGCCCTGGATCAGGCAGAAGGGCGGCTCCCACACAAGGCTGACGCCCCAGCCCAGCAGCGCACACCCGGCCACAGCCCAGGGAACGTACTGCTCCGGGAAGATGTTCAGGATCACATCCAGCAGGATCCAGCCCACCATGAGGGCCAGCAGATACCACATGGGCCCGCAGGAGAAAAATTCCTGCCCGAAATACTCTGCCGTGTGGGGCAGGCCCAGAAGAAAACCGCCGGTGACCTTGACCGACTCGCCAATGGTGCCGGGCAGGTACTGGAACGTTTTATAGTGGATGATAAAGTGCAGCACGCAGGTGAACAGCGCAGTATAGAGGTAAGGCTTGAGCAGACTTTTCAGCTGCTGGTGGATGCATTTGCCGATGGAGCGCTTGCGGAAGCCGTAGCCGCTGGCAATAAAGAAAGCGGCCATCAGCGCTTCGCGGTAGATGAACGGGAAAAACGCGGTCAGGGACAGGCCGCTGACCGCCTGCATGGGATAAAGCTCGGCGGTATGCGCAAAAACGATGATCAGCATACCGGCACCCTTGAGCATGTCGAACATGCCGATGGAGCTGACGGTGCGGGGTTTGGTTCCTTCCATGGAGGTTCCTTCCTTGCGCGGGACATTCCCTCAGAGCCGGACGCCGCACAATGCGTAGATTTTGAATGAAAAAGATAAAATTTTGTATGGATATGAACCCAGTATAATGCTTTTTGCACAGACTGTCAATTTTGAATTGCGGTCCGGCGGGCGGGGACACATTGCCGCCTGCAATAAAAGCATAGCACAGGCAGGGCGGCTTCGCAACGAAAGGCAGAATTTACATCTGGAAACGGTATGATGTGCAAGGCTTTGTTGTCAATGTTGGAAATTAAATGTTGCAAAACTCTTGCATTGACACGGGTCTTATTGTATACTGGGCACAGTTGGAAATGTCTGGAAGGATCTGTGTGGGCTTACACCGGTGCACCGGATCGGATGATAAAAATGGAGGAAAAAATGATTACATCGCTGTATCAGTCCCTTTGCAATATGGAAACCAACATTGCAGACCGTGTGGCTCTGCGCTGGTATGATGAAGAAAAGCAGGGCGTTGCCGAGGTGCACTACGCACAGTATGCCCAGGATCTGCGCCGGTTCGTGGCGTTCCTGCGTGCAGAGTATGGCGACGTGCGCGGCAAGCGAGTGGCGATCCTGGCCCGCAACAGCTACCAGTATGTCATCTGCATGTACGGCACCGTGATCGCAGGCGGCGTGGCTGTGCCGCTGAACCTTGGCAAGGACTGGGATGCCATCTCCTACGAGCTGGGCCTCACCGAGCCGGTGTGCATCCTGCAGGATGGCGAGTTCGCGGAGCGGGAGCCTGCCCTCACCGAGACCTACGGCAGCATCCTGAAGCCCATGGACGCTTTTTCTGCCTATGAGCCTGCTGAGGACGTGACCGAGGTGGAGGACCTCTCTGCTCTGGCCTTTATCATGTTCACCTCCGGCACCACCGGCCGCAGCAAGGGCGTCATGCTGAGCCAGAAGAACCTGTTCAGCGCCATGCCGGCTTTCCTGGACCCCTTTGATGATGTGAAGAAGTACACGGGCTGGAACACCGACGAGTTCTCGTCCCTGTCCGCCCTGCCCATGTTCCACATCTCCGCCATGACCAGCCTTGTTTCGTGGAGCATCACCGGCCACTCCATCAACCTGTGCAACAACCTGAAGTATTTCTACCGTGATCTGGGTGCCATGCACAGCGAGGTGATGGCGGTGGTGCCGGTGCTGCTGAAGAGCATCTACAGCGATGTGATGAGGGGCCGCCGCGACCGCCTGAACGGCCTGTGCATGCTGACCTGCGGTGCTGCCATGTTCGACCCCAGGATGCTGAGTGATATGATGGAGAAGGGCTTCTTTGTGGCCCAGATGTACGGCCTGACCGAGACCTGCGGTGACGGTGCATGGAACTCCTCGCAGGAGGCAAAGTACCTGACCAGCGTGGGCCATGTGGACCTCAGCTGTGAATACAAGCTGGACGACGGCGAGCTGTGCATGCGGGGCGGCCCCATCATGCTGGGCTACTACAAGGACCCGGAAGGCACTGCGGAAGTCATCGATGCAGACGGCTGGTTCCACACCGGCGACATTGCCCGGGTGGAAGAGGACGGCTACATGTACCTGACCGGCCGCAAGAAGAACGTGATCATTCTGGACAGCGGCGAGAACGTGAGCCCCGAGGAGCTGGAAAAGCTGCTGGCGCCCTGTGCGGACATTCGGGAGTGCATCGTGAAGGAAAAGGACAAGAAGATCTGTGCCCTCATCTACTGTGACCCTGCAAAGCAGGAGACTGTGAAGGAGTTCGTCACCGGGGTCAACCGCGGCCTGCCGCTGTACAAGCGCATGGTGCCGGAGCTCAGCGCACAGCCGCTGCCCCGCAACGCCATGGGAAAACTGCTGCGCCAGTGATACGGATGCGGTAGAATGCCCACATGCATAAATGGGCCGGCAGACCGGAAGACTGATGACAGGAGTTCCGACAAAAAACAAGGCTTTGTTGCCGGAACCCTTGCGCACAGGAGAGAATCAGGGTATTATTATGGAAAGGCACAGGAGATTGTGCCTATTATCCGTCACGGAAAGGAAGAAAATTTCTATGGAACGAGCAGAGATCATTTCCCAGATCCTGGCCATCCTGGAGGATGTTGCCGAGGTCTCTCCCGAAGATGTGAATGAGAACAGCGTCCTGATGGACGATCTGGATCTGTCCTCAATGGAGATCCTGACCATTGTGGCAGACCTGGAGGAGACCTTCGGCCTGCGCATCCCCGAAAAGGAGCTGCGCAACTTTGTGACTATAGGGGATCTGGTGGATTATCTGGCGGCAAACGCGGGGTAACAGTTCATGAATGAGTCGCAGCGCTCGACGGAGTACATCTTTCAGGGAACGATGTATTTCTTCCGTCGGGAGAAGATCCTGTGCCGGTACCAGTTTGCGCTGCAGGACGCGGTGGAACCCGCTCTTTTGCAGCGTGCACTGGATACGGCGCTTTCGGCCGCACCGTACTATCAGGTACAGCTGGTGCAGGAAAAGCGGAGCTTTTTTCTGGAGCCGAACCCGAACCCCTGCCTTGTGTATCAGGGCAGTGCACAGCGCGATATCCCGGAGGAAACGAACGGCTATCTTTTCAGCGTGAGCTGCGAAGGGGACACCGTCTATTTTGACTGGTATCATTTCCTCATGGACGGCCACGGGGTGTCGCCCTTCCTCACCCGCATTCTGGAACAGTACTGCAACCTGCGCTATGGCACGGCGTTTGCAAACACGCCCATCCTGTGCAGCCCGGCCTATGACATCGAGGCCATGATGGAAAAATATCCATCCCCCGCAGCCACCGAGAGTACGATGCAGAGGGATGTGGTGCAGACCCACGAGGGCAGGATGCGCCGCACCCGGGTGCGGCTGACCAAGCAGAGCCTTGTGGACCGGGCAGTGGAGAACGGCGTCAAGCCCTTTACGGCGCTGGCAGGTCTGCTGAGCCTTGCACTGCGCAGCTATCTGGGCAAGGACGAGATCCAGTATTCCTACTCGGCAGATACCCGCAGGGAAGCGGGCGTGCCGGATGCCCTTTACAACTGCGTGTGCTCCTTCCAGAGCAGCGTGAAGCTGAACGATGATACCCGCCTTGCGGATATCGTGCCGGAGATGGATGCCGAGGTGCTCCGCACCCTGCAGCCGGAGGCAAAGCTGCGCCAGATGGCCCAGCAAATGAGCTGGGTGTACAAGGTAGACCAGCAGAAAGCACCCCTGCGCATCAAGCAGAGGGTGTTCCAGATGGGCGAGTACATCAGTGGTGTCTCGGCGGATTTCTGGCTCAGCTATCTGGGCAATCCGCTGCTGCCGGCCACGCCGGAGCTTCAGAAGTACACCAAAGACTTCAACGTCTGGGTTCCGCCGGATGGCGGCTCCATGGGCGTGGAAGCCTCCAGCCTGAACGGCATTATCACCCTGTGCATCGAGAACAAGGCCGAAATGCCCGGCCTTGCCGGGATGATCCGCACCGCCTTTGAAAAAGAGGACATCACGGTGCTGGAAGCCGTGGATCTGGATACATAAGTGCAGAACATAAAAAGCACTCTTTCCGGGCAGGAAAGGGTGCTTTTTTGCGTCTTATTCGGTCCGTGCAGGCCGTGTGGTCACCTCGCCGCAGCGCAGAGCCTCCTGTCGGCCGTTCTCCCGCTGGATGACCAGCCGCCCTTCCTCGTCGATGGCAAGGGCCTTTGCGGCGTAGGTTTCGGTCTCAGCACACACCGTCACCCAGTGGCCGGGCACAAAGCACCGGGCGCGGTACTCATCCAGACAGTCAAAGCCGGGGCAGAGGGCCAGCAGCTCCCGGGCAATGGCCCCGGCCAGTGCGGCCCGGCTCACCGGAGCAGGCCCGCCGGGGTACAGGCTCCCGGCCCTGCGGGCCAGCTCATCCGGCCAGTCGGCGGCGGTGGAAGTAAGGTTCAGCCCGATGCCCACCACCAGCCATTCCAGCTGTCCGCTCTCCAGGTCGGTCCCCGCTTCGGTCAGGATGCCGCAGACCTTTCTGCCCTGATAGTACAGGTCGTTGACCCACTTGATGGCAAGCTCCAGCCCACAGAGCTTTTTCACGGCACGGCAGACCGCCACAGCTGCGCTGATGGTAGCGGTCTGGGCATTGGCGGCGGGCATTTCCGGGCGCAGCAGCACAGAGCAGTAAACGCCCTTGCCTGCCGGGCTTTCAAATCTCCGGCCCAGCCTGCCGCGTCCGGCGCTCTGGTGGGCGGTGAGCACCAGTGTGCCATGGGGTGCACCATCCAGCGCCAGCAGCTTTGCCGTGCGGTTGGAGCTTTCCAGCGTGTCATATAAATAGATGGGTGCAGGGTAGTCCCCGATGGCTTCGGTGCAGAACGGGTCACCGCCCGCCAGCCGGTAGCCCCGGCGGGGCGCAGCTTCCAGCGCGTACCCTTGGGCCGTGAGGGCCGCAGCGGCCTTGTGCACGGCAGCGCGGCTCACGCCGAGGGTCTCGGCCAGCTGCTGGCCGGAAACGTAGCTGCCTCCGGCAGAGGAAAGTGCCTGCAAAAGTGCCTGACGGGTACTGACAGCCATGGCCGAATGCCTCCTTTTGTGCTATACTATTTCTATTGTATCATAAAAATAAAATTTTTTGCAGGATTTTGAACGGCTGTTTCGTATGAATGTGCAGAAGGGCAATGCAGGGGCTGCACTTCGTCGGACCGGGACGAAACCGAAAGGAGGTGGGTGGATCGTTGACGACCTTGGAATTCAGCGCGATGGTGCAAAAATACCAGTCGCTCGTGTATACGGTCTGCCACCAGCTGGTGCCGGATGCCGGCGATGCGCAGGACCTGACGCAGGAGACCTTTCTGGCGGCATGGCGGGCCATTGACCGCTGCCCGCCCGGGTTTGAAAAACAGTGGCTGGCGCGCATTGCTTCCAACAAGGCAAAAGACTATCTGCGCAGCGCATGGGTGCGCCGGGTGAACACCCCCGGCGATGAGGTGCTGGCGCTGGAAGGCGCGCCGCCCGGCACCCAGCCGGAACAGCAGGTGCTGGATGCTCTGGGCGAGGAAGAACTGACCGGCATGATCCTTGCTTTGCGGGAGCCCTACAAAACGCCCTGCCGTCTGGTGCTGCTGGAACAGCACACCATGGCCGAGGCGGCACAGCTGTGCGGCCGCCCGCCCAAGACGGTGGAGGCGCAGATCTACCGGGCCAAAAAGATGCTGGCACAGCAGATATTACAGCGTGAGCGCTGCGGAGGGGAGTGTGTACATGGAACTGTTTGACAAAAACGGCTGTCTGACCGACGAAGGCCTGCAGGCCCTGCAGGCAGGCGGGCTGGATGAGCTGGGGCGGCTGGAAACAGCCGAGCACCTTGCCTACTGCGATAAATGCATGGATCGTTACACGGCCCTGCTGACGGCAGATGCGCTGGAAACGCCGCCGCACTCCGCGCACAAGGCTGTGATGGCCGCCGTCTGGGTGCGGCTGATGCAGAACACATGGGGCCGCGCTGCAGTGGCCGGTGTGGCAGCAGTGCTGGCGTTCACCATGTGGCGCTCCGGTACCGTGGAGCAGCTGCTGGACTTCCGGCAGGAGCTGCGCAGCTGGACACAGGAAGCCAGCCAGAGCCAGACCGAAGAACCTGCACAGCTGGGCCGACCGGTGGAGGATGGCCGTCGGCCTGCCGAGCCGAAAACACTGGGCCGACCGGTGGAGGACGAAGAGCCGAAGCCGCAGGCGTCTTTTTCAAAGGCGGTCAATGACCTGCTGTTCGGGGCCCACAGCCCGGCGGCAGAGAACAACAGAGATCTGCCGCTTACCGATCAAACGAAATGAGGGAATCGATCATGATGAAAAACGGGATTTTGACCTTTATCTTTGCCTTCTGCCCGGGCGCAGGCCAGATGTATCAGGGCTATATGAAGCGCGGCCTTTCGCTGATCACGATGTTCTGCCTGTTCGTTGTAATTGGCGTATCTACGCTTGAAGTGCTGACCGTCGGCTGTGTCATCGTGTGGATGTACAGCTTTTTTGACACCTTCAATCTCCGGGCGCAGATCGGCGCAGGCACCGCCCCGGAGGACGATTATCTGGTGCATATCAACTGGAAGGACCAGCGGATGCAGGAGTTTATGATGGACAGCCACAAACTGCTGGGCTGGGGCCTGATCGTGCTGGGCGCACTGGTGGCCTACCAGAACATCCTTATGAACACGCTGGGGGATATCGTGTGGCGCTGGGGCCAGAGCAGCCCCTTCTTCCGCGCACTTTATCTGATGATGGATCAGCTGCCGGAGATCGTTGTGTGCGTGGCCCTGATCATCTGCGGTGCGTGGCTGGTGCGCGGCCCCAAGGGCAGAAAGCCGAAGCAGAAGGCCGCGGACGCCGATTTTACCGAGTATGCCGCGCAGGAAACACCGGCCGGGCCGGAGAAAAAGGGCTTTGCAATGCCCAAGCTCTCGGCCCTGCTGGGCAAGCCTGTGACCCCGGAGGACGAGACGGAGGACGAGACGGAGGACGAGACGGAGGACGAGGATGGACGAGAAGAATGAGACCGGCTCTGCTGCCCCGGAAATGCCCGGGAAACAGCCGCCGCTGCGCCGGGTGGGCAGCTTTACGCTGGGTGTATGCCTGATCGCAGCAGGCATCTTCTTTCTGCTCACCTATTTTGTGCCGGACTTTCCCACACAGCCGGTGCTCCGGATCGTCCCGGCAGCAGGCCTTGTGATGCTGGGCGGCGAGGTGCTCTTTTTTGCCGCCCGACCGGGCCGCTGGAAATACGATTTCTGGTCGGTGCTGATCTGCCTTGTGCTCATGGCCGGGTGCTTTGGCCTTTCGCTGCTGCCGGTGGTGTGGGATGAACTCGGCCCGGAGCGGAATCAGGCAAGCATGAAGCTCAGCCAGCAGTACACCGCCGATGCCTATGCGCAGATCCGGAAATCTGACCCGGATGCCCCGGTAAAGGACATCAGCGGGAACGTGTATCTCTATACCGGAGCGGTGAAAACGCTGGAGGACATAGATGGCGGCAGCGGCTATGTGACCCTCGATGTGGAGCTGTCCGGCAGCTACGGCAGTGCAGAGCAGTTTGCACAGGCCTGCCGCAGCATGACGGATGCGGTGCAGCAGTGCCGCCCGCAACCCGATACGCTGATCTTTGCATGGTCGCCGGACAACGACCCGGAAGAGAGCCTTGGCACGGGAACACTGCAGCAGGTGGAGCGGTACACGCTGAAGCTGGTGGGCATTGCGCAGCTGGACTGGACAGCGGAGCAGATGGCAAAGCAGACCGAGGTGCAGTACCTGCTGGACGAAGAAAACGAGGAACAGGACAATGCCGATGATGCTTCCGAGGAAAGCGCGGAGCTGAGTGAGTGAAACAAAAAATGCTTCCGTGCGCCGCACGGAAGCATTTTTTTGTTGAAATCAGCCGAAAACTATGTTATGCTATCTCTGCTGCTGAAAGGCGGCGGGGCACTGCAAACAACGGCAGGCGGTTCGGCCCTCACTTCCGAAAGGAGGTGAGTACATGCCAATTACTTTGACATTCCACTTGTTTGGATTGACATTCACCATTCGCGTGAAAAAGTAAGAACCGCCACCCGGCACGGTGACGGTTCTCAAAAACTGTAAACCTTGAACTGGGGCCAACCGCTTGTCGCAGTGCCCTTTCTATAGACATTATAGCGAATCCCGGCAGAGCTGTCAAGCATCTGCCGGGATTCGTTTTATCGTAAAATTTACAGCTTTTTGCCGGTGAGCAGCTCGTAGGCCTCCAGATACTTGGCAATGGTCTTGTCAATCACGTCCTGCGGCAGGTCGTAGTTGCTGTCGGGGTTGGCCTTGAGCCAGTCGCGAACGAACTGCTTGTCGAAGGAAGGCTGGCTGTGGCCCGGCTCATAGCCCTCCAGCGGCCAGAAGCGGGAGGAATCCGGGGTGAGCATCTCGTCGCCCAGCACCACGTTGCCGTTCTCATCCAGACCAAACTCAAACTTGGTGTCGGCAATGATGATGCCGCGGGAGAGCGCATACTCAGCGCACTTCTTGTACAGGGCAATGGTGTAGTCGCGCAGCTTGGTGGCATACTCCTCGCCGTGGCCGGGGAACTGCTTTTCCAGCACCTCAATGCTCTTTTCGTAGGAGATGTTCTCGTCGTGGTCGCCGATCTCGGCCTTGGTGGAGGGAGTGTAGATAGGCTCGGGCAGCTTGTCGGATTCCTTCAGGCCCTCGGGCAGCTGGATGCCGCACACCTTGCCGGTCTTCTGGTAGCTGGCCCAGCCGCTGCCGGTGATGTAGCCGCGCACGATGCACTCGATGGGCAGCATGGTCAGCTTACGGCACATCATGCTGTTGCCGTCGAACTGGGGCTGCTGGAAGAACTCCGGCATGTCCTTCACGTCCACGCTCAGCATGTGGTTGGGCAGCAGATCGCGGGTGTAATCGAACCAGAACTTGCTCATCTGGGTCAGAACAGTGCCCTTTTTGGTGACCTTGTTTTTCAGGATGACGTCAAACGCGGAAATGCGGTCGGTAGCAACCATGATGAGGCTGTCACCGTTATCATAGATCTCACGGACCTTGCCTTCTTTAATGGGCTTGAACTCAGTCATAATCAAACACTCCATTTTCCAATGCCGAAAAAGCGGCGGTGTATCTTACCTGATTATTGTACCATGTCTGCGGACAGTTTGAAAGAAACAGAATGAAAGGAAAATAGGGCTGTTTTTGCATTTTTCTCGTGAAAAATGTACGAAAAATAAAAGTGAAATTCGGCGATTTGACGATAAAAGTCGTACTTTCACAACAATGAAGCAGTTTTTTGTAAAATGCGGGCATAGACACAGAGCGGATTGTGCGGTATTTTATACTAGGTAAAGTGGAGCTCCGGCCTGTCCGGTGCCGGAAAGATAGAAAACAGGGAGGTTTTACGTATGGGCAGTTTCCCGAAAGATTTTCTGTGGGGCGGTGCCACCGCTGCCAATCAGTGCGAAGGCGCATGGCAGGCGGGCGGCAAGGGCCTTGCCACCGTGGATGTGACCCCGTTTGGCGCTGACCGCTTTCCGGTGGCGCTGGGTCGGCTGGAGATGCTGGAATGCGACGACAGGCACTATTACCCCAGCCACGAGGCCATTGACATGTATCACCACTACAAAGAGGATATCGCCCTCTTTGCCGAGATGGGCTTCCGGTGTTTCCGGCTGTCCATCGCATGGACCCGCATCCTGCCAAACGGCGATGATGCCCAGCCGAGCGAAGAGGGCCTTGCCTTCTACGATGCCGTGTTCGATGAGTGCCATAAATATGGGATCGAGCCACTTGTTACCATCTGCCACTTTGATACGCCCATTGCCCTCATCAAAAAATACGGCGGCTGGAAGGACCGCCGCATGGTGGATGCCTATGTGCACTACTGTGAGGTGCTGTTCGACCGGTACAGGGGCAAGGTGAAATACTGGCTGACCTTCAACGAGATCAACATGCTGCTGCATCTGCCCTTCACCGGCGCAGGGCTGGTGTTCCATCCGGGCGAAAACGTAAAGCAGGTACAGTATCAGGCGGCACATCATGAGCTGGTGGCCAGCGCAAAGGCCGTGAAGCTGGCCCACGAAAAGATGCCCGGTGCCATGGTGGGCTGTATGCTGGCAGCGGGCCAGTATTACCCGCGCACCTGTGCACCGGAGGATATCCGCGCCGCACAGGAAGCGGACCGCGACAACTACTTCTTTACCGATGTGCAGGCCCGTGGGGCCTACCCGGTGTGGGCCGAAAAACGGATGGAGCGGGCAGGCATCGTGCTGCAGACCGAGCCGGAGGACGAAAAGACCCTGCGGGAGGGTACTGTGGACTTTGTTTCCTTCAGCTACTATTCCAGCCGCTGCATCACCACGGACAAGGAGATCCTGGCAGAAGAAAAGGCCGACGGCAATGCGGTGATGGAAGCTGTAAAGAACCCGTACCTCAAGGCCAGCGAGTGGGGCTGGGCCATCGACCCGGTGGGCCTGCGCGTGACGTTGAACACCATCTATGACCGGTACGAAAAGCCCATGTTCATTGTGGAAAACGGCCTTGGCGCGGTGGATACCGTGGAGCCGGATGGCTCCATCCACGACAGCTACCGGATCGATTATCTGCGGGCCCACATTGAACAGATGGAAAAGGCCATCAACGAGGATGGCCTGCCGCTGATGGGCTACACCACATGGGGACCCATCGATCTGGTGAGCGCCTCTACCGGCGAAATGAAAAAGCGCTACGGCTTTATCTATGTGGATAAGGACAACGACGGCAGGGGCACTCTGGCTCGCAGCCGCAAGGACAGCTTTTACTGGTACAAAAAGGTCATTGCTTCAAACGGCTCTGACCTTGCATAAAATACAAAAACAAACGAGAGAGGAATCAGAAAAGAATGATGCCTGAGATCATTGCACACCGTGGTGCGTCCTACCTTGCACCGGAAAATACCCTTACAGCATTCCGCAAGGCGATGGAGATCGGCGCGGACGGCGTGGAGATGGACGTACAGCAGACCGGAGACAAAAAGCTGGTCATCCACCACGATTTTCTCATTGACTGGCACACCGATATGCGGGGCCAGATCTACGACATGACCATGGAGGAGTTGAAGGCGCTGGACTTTGGCAGCTGGAAGGATGTGAGCTACAAGGATGAGCGGATCGCCACCCTGCAGGAGGCACTGGCACTGTGCAGGGAAATGGAAGGCACTGTTGTCCAGCTGGAATTGAAGGCCACCATTGATAACGACCCGGACTTTGTGCCCCGGGTGATCGAAGAGATCCGTGCGGCGGATATCACCGATCGGCTGGTGGTGATCTCGTTCAACCACGACCTGCTGCGGCAGGCAAAGCAGCTGATGCCGGAGCTGAAGGTGGGCGTGCTGGTCTACGGTGCCATGGAGACCATGGCTCTGCCCACCGCCATGTGGGAGATCCTTGGTTTGCAGAACAGTCTGGAAGAGGACGATTTTCCACAGCTGCCCATGTTCTCGGTGGAAAATGTGGACGATGAAAACTGCAGCTGGCTGCTGCGCCAGATAGGCAGTCAGGTCAGTATGCTGCAGGTGGAGTTTCCGAACGAGAGCCTGATAGAAGTGATCCAGCACCTGCTGGATCAGCGGGACCCGGTGAAGTATGTCCAGACGCTGGATTTCAAGCCGGACTGGGTGAGCTGTGAGTACCACACCGCCTATCAGCAGCCCAGCATGGTGCAGAAGCTGCATGATCTGGGCATCAAGACGGCATACTGGACGGTGGACGAGGAAAAGACGGTAAAAGACCTCTGGCCGCTGCAGCCGGATGCCATCGTGACCAACCGTCCCGACCGCGTGCGGGAATGGATCGCTGAACTGGAAATGACCGAATAAAAGGCAGAAGCTGCATCCGTTCGGTGCACCCTGCTTCCCCCAATAGCTCCTGAAAAGCAAACAGCGGACAGCCTGCAGGCTGTCCGCTGTTTTGCTATGCAAAAGAGGTTATAAAATATACCCAAGGCTCCGCAGCACGAACAGCCAGAAGGTCAGGCTGAAGGCACTGAACAAGGTGGTGGTGACGCACACGCTGCCGGTAAGGACGCCTTCGTGCCCCATCTGTTTTGCCATGACGTAGCACGCCGGGGTGGTGATGCTGCCCAGCATCACCAGCAGTGCCACCAGCTTTTCGTCTGTAAAGCCAAGGTGCACCGCCAGCGGCAGGAACAGTGCGGGCAGGATCATCAATTTGACCACGGTGGCGATGGTGGTGGGCTTGAGATAGCCCAGCGCCTTGCGGCCCTTGAAGCCCGCACCGATGGCAAGCAGGGCCAGAGGGCTGGTCAGCCCGGCCACATTGGAGAGGGTCTTATCCAGCACGGCAGGCATGGAAATGTGCAGCATGCTCCATGCAAAGCCTGCCGCAATGCCCAGCAGGATGGGGTTGGTCAGGACGCCTTTGGCGCTTTTTTTCAGCTTTGCGGACATGCTGCCGGTCTGGGCGGCGGCCGGGCTTTCCAGCGTCAGGATGACCACGGCCATAATGTTGTAAAGCGGCACGCTGCCTAAGATCATCAGGCTGGACATGCTGGCGTCGCCGTAGATGCTCTGCAGAAAGGCCGAACCCAGAATGGCGGCAGAGGAGCGGTAGCACGCCTGCACGAACTCGCCCACAAGGCCGGTGCCCTTTAAAAATACCTTTGCCAGCGCCCAGATCACAAGGATGCTCACCAGTGTGACCACAAAGCAGAACAGGACGTACCGGCCGTCAAAGGTGGTGCGGACGTCGTTTTTGCCAAGGTCGCGGAAGAGCTGCACCGGCAATGCAGCATAAAAAACGAATTTGTTGGCCCCTGCCACGAATGCGTCGCTCAGAAAGCCGGTGCGGTGCAGCACATAGCCCAGCAGCATGAGGAAGAACAGCGGCAGGGTGCTGTTCAGACTGAACAGAAGGTTTTCCAGCATGGCTCACACCCCGCCGTGGCGGCGCTGCTCTGCCGCCAGCTCCTGCTGCAGGGCAGCTTTGCGGTGGTCCAGCAGCAGATCCTTGTTGTACTGGAAGTAGCGCTCACAGCCGTTCTCAGTGAGGAAAGCGTGGGACGCAGGGTCCACGGTAAGCTCGGTGACGAACACCACCATCTCCTGACTTTCGGCAAAGGCCTGCTCCATAAAGTCAAAGGCGGCTTCCAGCGCGGCGCTGGCGGCCTGCTGGGCCTTTTCGCGCGCATCGGCCAGAGACTGGAACTGCCCGCGCAGCAGGTCGAAGGCTTCCTGTGTCCCGGCAGCGCTGGCGCGGCGCAGTTCGCCCTCCCACTGACGCAGTACGGCCAGCACTTGCAGGCGGGTGGTCAGAGCATCTTTGCTCAGCAGCCCGGCGGCACGCTTTTGCTGGGTCTCGGCATCGTAGTCCACGAGCTGCTGGTGGAACAGCTCCGCGGAGCCGTCCGGGATATCCTCCGGCAGGGTGGCAAGGGCTTTTTTGATCTCCCGCAGAAGGGCGTAGCAGCTGTCGGCCACAGCGTCCGCCTGCCGGGATGCGGTGAACCGGGTGCCAAGCCCGGCCAGCAGCAGGCTGACAAGGCTGAGCCGCTCGTCAAAGGGGGCCTGCAGCAGCCGTGCGAACACGGCGGGCTTCGTCTGCCCGGCAAGGATCTCCTCCACGCCGTAGTCGTCGCGGTACTTATAGTAGAGGTCGAGGTACGCCGAGAAATCCTCGGCGATCTTCGGGTGCTGGATGTATTCCCGGATCAGCTCCTCGTCTGCCTGCAGACCCAGCGCTTCGTAGGTGTCCAGCAGATTGGACAGGTCCTCCCAGCCGCGGGCGGTGACGAACTGGGTGCCGTCCACGTCTGCGTTGATCTGGTAGAAGTTCTGGGGGTGCAGCTCCAGATAGCTCAGGATGGCGCTGTGGATGTGGGCCGCGCGGGCGTAGTCCTTCCACACCGGCAAATCCGGCTCAATGTCCATGCGGCGCACACGGTCCAGCGTCACGATGTCAAAATCCCGCACCGACTTGTTGTACTCCGGCGGGTTGCCTGCCGCCACAATGACCCAGCCTGCAGGCACAGCCTGATTGCCGAAGGTCTTGCACTGCAAAAACTGCAGCATGGTGGGGGCCAGCGTTTCGGACACGCAGTTGATCTCGTCGATGAACAGGATGCCCTCCGCAAGGCCGGTGGCCTCCATTTTGGCGTAGATGCTGGCGATGATCTCACTCATGGTGTATTCGGTCACTGAGACGTCCTTACCGCCGTAGTTGCGCTGGCGGATGAAGGGCAGGCCCACAGCGCTCTGGCGGGTGTGGTGGGTGATGGTGTAGGCCACCAGCGCTACCCCGCATTCCCGGGCCACCTGCTCCATCACCTGTGTCTTGCCAATGCCCGGAGGCCCCATCAGCAGGATGGGGCGCTGCCGGATGGCCGGGATGGCGTATTCGCCCAAGGCATCCTTGGCAAGGTAGGCTTTTACGGTGTGTTCGATCTCTTCTTTGGCACGTTTGATGTTCATAACAGATGTTCCCCTCTTTATCAGGAGTTGTTCAGGTCACGGTACAGGTCGTCCTCTTCGGCCAGCGCGTCTGCAAGAGCACTGGCCGGGCGGGCTGCTGCACCGGTAAATTCTTCTTCGTCCAGAACCACCTTCATGGCCCACGGCGGCACGTTGGCGTCATCGAACCGCTCCCCCAAAAACAGAAAGGCGGTGTCGTAGGCCGGGCGCCTGGCGGGGTAGGTGCCCATGCCATCGGTGAAGTATAAGAGACCCCGCAGATTTGCAAACTTCTTCTCGGCGCACAGCTGGTTTACGTATTCAAAGGCCGGGCGGAAGTCCGTTCCTCCGCCGCCCCGCAGCTCAAAGTGGTTCATGGCGTGGATCAGCTCGTCCTCATTGTGGATCAGGATATCCTGCCGGATGGCGTTATCGGCCTGGATCAGGTGCAGGTTCATCCGATGAAAAAAGTTCTCCTGTCCTTTCAGCAGAGTGTAGGTCTCCGCAAGGAACGCCCGCACCAGTTCACCGGAGGTGGAGTAGCTGGTGTCGATGACAAGGGCCAGCTCCTCGATCTTTTTGCTCTCCCGGCTTTCCAGAGGCTCGATGAGGGGCAGGTTTCCGTACACCGAAAGGCCGTAGGTGTAGAAGTTCAGGTCGAACTCGTCCGGGTCCAGCTTTACTTCCTCCCGCAGCACGCAGAACCGGCGCAGAAAATCCCGGTAGCTGCGGCGGCTGCGGTTGGCGGCTTTTACCTGCTGCTTCAGGGCATCGGCACCGTCCCCGGCTTCCTTATCCCGCAGGTCCAGCTCTGTCTGCATCCGCTCCCCGATCTTCTGCCACGTTTTCTGGGGCAGCGGCGTGGGCATCTGCTGGGGCTGGTCAGGCGCATCCTTCGGCCACAGGCGGTGGTCGTCGGTCACGAACTCCCGCTCCAGCTGCCGCAGCACGCCGGGGGTCTGCCGGGTGAGCCACCGGTACACCGGCGCGGCTGCCACCACGGTTTCCTCTGCGGTGATCTGCCGATAGGCGTTCTGCCGCACATAGGTCAGCGGCCGCTTGACGCTGGTGCGGTTCAGGCTGTCGATGACATTCTCCACCGCGATATCACAGGCAAGGCTCCACAGCTGCGGCTCCCGGCGGCCTTTCAGCCAGAGATGGCGGAATACGCAGTGGAATATGGTGTGCAGATACAACCGATTGAGATATTTGGGGTTGTCCCGATAGAGCCGCAGCAGGTGGCTGGGCTGATAAAACAGGGACTGACCGTCCGTAGCCAGCACCCGGCAGCGCTCGTCCGGGGCGGGGGACAGGGCGCTGAGTGCCATATCCAGAAAGCGGAAGTCCAGATACAGCCCGCTGCGCACCACCGCCAGAACCTCGCCGCCCATGCGTGCCTGCCATTCCTCATGGGTCTCAGGCCGCTGGGACTGGAAGGGCTTGCGGGGGTCGAAAAATTTTTCTTTTTGGATGGTTTGGGGCAAAGGTGTCACCTCACTTAGAACCCTCTCAGCCTCGCAGCAAACTCCCCCCAGTCATCGCTGCGCGATGCCAGCCCTCTTAGAGGGAGCTGGCGCACGAAGTACGACGGAAGGAGGTTTTTACTGCTTAAAAATCAAAATCGTACCGCTGCTTTTTGGGCTGAGGGGCATATTTTTTGTGCTCTGCATCTGCCAGCAGGGCGGCGGCAGCGGCACTCTCTGCCTTGGCGGCAAGGGCGGCGGCGGACGCAAAACCGGCTTTGTCCAGCACATCCAGCGCCAGCAGGGCGCGGATGCCGTCAAGGTCCTGCGCCTTTAAAAGGCGGGCCAGCACCCGGTCGGTGTTTGCCGCCAGAAACGCCCGGTAATGCCCGGCGGCGGCCTCGGTCAGCTGCCACGGATACCGCAGGCGGTCAAAGCAGAGCATTGCCATCACATTGGCATCGTCGGCATCGTGGCCCTGCGGGAAGATGCTGTCATATTCTGCCGGGAGGAATATATTATTGAGAAAACACTGCCGGTAATGGTATCCCTGCCCGGAAAAGGTATGCAGCAGGATGTGGGCGGGGGTCTCCTCGATGTCCTCCCAGTAGGCGGGATACCACAGCGCCGCCAGCGGCGCGGCGGCACCGGCAGGCCGGAACTCCGCCCGCACGGCCTCGGTGATGTTGTTCACAAGGGCAAACAGACCGGTGGAGTCCCCGGGCGCGGCCTGCACCCGGATGGTCTCCAGCGCGAAGCAGTTCAAAAACACATCGCTGCCTACGGTCAGGCTGCCGCTGCCCACCGTGAGCAGGCGCAGGCTGCGGCAGTTGTAAAAGGCGCAGCTGCCGATCACCTGCAAACTGTCCGGCAGGGTGACCTCTTCCAAAAAATTGCCGCACACCGGGTGCAGCGTGTCCGCATCGGAAGCCGGGGCGTCAAAGTCGAAGTCATACCGACGGCAGGTGCCGCCCACCGCCTGCCCGAATGCCCGGGTCAGCCGCGCCGTGCCGTCCGGCTCCACCGTATAGCGGCAGGTCTTGTCTGCCGCAGGCAGGCTGCGGGGCTTTTCCGAGAAGCAGTAGCCGCCCAGCTCGGTGACGGCAAAACTGCCGCCCTCCGGCGCAGGCAGGACGGCAGGCAGCACCACGCAGGGTGCAGTGCCGTACACCCGCACCAGCCGGGCCGTGTCTGCCGAAAGGGGCAGGATGTCTAATGTCAACTTGCTTTCCGAAACCACAGTGCAAAACCCCTTAATATGATAGAATCATTCAGCTTTCAGTATAAACCAACGGCAAAGCCTTGTAAAGTATAAAAAATTCTGACGTAACATGGTAGAAAAACAGATTGGAAACCTCTTGACTTTTGCATGAAAGTGCGTATAATAAGGGTAGGCAACGCGATAAAGCCGAACGTGTTTACCACGTAAAAAAATCGAAGCACCCCGGTACTGGTTCTACCGGGGTGCTTCTTTTCATTAGTGCTTGCTGCCCTTGAAGAACAGGCTGTCAAGCCACTTGCATAAATAGTAGGCTACTACCTCTGCTGCGACAGTCTGAAAAAACGCGATAAAGCTAGGCATGTTTACCACCTCCTTTCCGCGACAGGGGGATCGGAGAAGGGCCGCAGAGCCAGTATAACACAAAAAGCGGCAGCGCGCAATTTGATGCACGCTGCCGCTTTTTCATTGAGGAGGCAGAAAAAGCTTAGTTTTCGGCAAGGTTGCCGGTGTACAGCTGGTAATACCTGCCCTTTTTGGCGATCAGCTCGTCGTGGCTGCCGCGCTCGATGATGCGGCCTTGCTCCAGCACCACGATGCAGTCTGCATTGCGGACGGTGGACAGGCGGTGTGCAATGACGAAGCTGGTGCGGCCGTACATCAGGCCGTCCATGCCGCGCTGCACCAGCGCTTCGGTGCGGGTATCGATGGAGGAAGTGGCCTCGTCCAGGATCAGCACCGGGGGATCTGCCACGGCAGCGCGGGCGATGGCCAGCAGCTGCCGCTGTCCCTGCGAGAGGTTGGCACCATCGCCGGTAAGCATGGTGTTGTAGCCCTCCGGCAGGCGCTTGATGAAGCTGTCGGCGTTGGCAAGGCGGGCGGCGGCGATGCACTCTTCATCGGTAGCCTCCAGTCGGCCGTAGCGGATGTTCTCCATCACCGTGCCGGTGAACAGGTGGGTGTCCTGCAGCACGATGCCCAGCGAACGGCGCAGGTCGGCCTTTTTGATCTTGTGGATGTTGATGCCGTCGTAGCGGATCTTGCCCTCCTGAATGTCGTAGAACCGGTTGATGAGGTTGGTGATTGTGGTCTTGCCCGCACCGGTGGAGCCGACAAAGGCGATCTTCTGGCCGGGGCGGCCATAGAGGTTGATGCCGTGCAGGACGGTCTTCTCCGGCACATAGCCGAAGTCCACGTCCGTAAAGGTGATGTCGCCCGCCAGCTTGTGGTAGGTAGTGGTGCCATCGTGGTGGGGGTGCTTCCATGCCCACAGGCCGGTGCGCTCGTCCGTCTCCACCAGCTGGTCGTTGCGGTCGTACTTTGCGTTGACAAGGGTCACATAGCCTTCGTCGGTCTCGCTGGGTTCATCCATCATCTTGAAGATGCGCTCAGCACCGGCCAGTGCCATGATGACGCTGTTGGCCTGCATGGACACCTGACTGATGGGCATGTTGAAGCCCTTGTTCAGGCTCAGGAAAGCCATCACCGTGCCAAGGGTCGTGCCGCCCATGCCGCTCACGGCCATGGCTGCGCCTGCCAGCGCGCAGACGGCATAGCTGATGTTGCCCAGCTGGGCGTTGACCGGCATCATGATGTTGGCAAAGCTGTTGGCTTTGTTGGCGCTGTCTTTCAGCTGGTCGTTCAGCTGGCGGAAACCGTCCAGCGCCTTCTGCTCGTGGGTGAACACCTTGACGACCTTCTGGCCTTCCATCATCTCTTCGATGTAGCCGTTCAATTTGCCCAGATCCCGCTGCTGCTGGATGAAGTATTTGCCGGACTGCTGGGTGATCTTTTTGGAGCAGAACATCATCAGCGCCACCATCAGCATGGTGACGATCGTCAGCTGCCAGCTGAGCATGCACATGCTGAAGAACACCGAAACAATGGTAATGGCGCTGGACACCAGCTGCGGGATGCTCTGACTGAGCATCTGGCGCAGGGTATCCACGTCGTTGGTGTACACGGACATGATGTCGCCGTGGGGATGCTGGTCAAAATACTTGATGGGCAGGCTCTCCATGTGGGTGAACAGCTGGGTGCGCAGGTTGCGCAGGGTGCCCTGCGTCACGTTGACCATGATGCGGGCGTTGCCCCACGCTGCCAGAATGCCAATGACGTAGATGATGCCTACCCGCAGCAGAGCCGCAGCCAGCGGGGCAAAATCCGGGTCCTGCTGCTGGGTCATGGGTACGATGTAATCGTCCATCAGGGCCTTTAAGAACAGACTGGCCTGTACGTTTGCCAGTGCACTGACCACGATGCAGACAAGCACAAGGATGCAGTGGGGCAGATAGTGCCGGAATACCTCATCCATGATGCGCTTCAGCAGCTTGCCCGGGTTTTCCACCTTGGGGCGCGGGCCGCCCATGCGGGGGCCGGGGCCGCGAACTTCTTTTGCCTGAGCCATTACTGTTCACCTCCCTGTTTGTCAAAGTCGCCGCCGCCCTGTGTCTGACTGCTGTAGACTTCCTGATAGATGGCGTTGGTCTTCAAAAGCTCCTCATGGGTGCCCAGACCATCGATGCGGCCGTTGTCCAGCACAAGGATGCGGTCAGCGTCCTGCACCGAGGAAATACGCTGTGCAATGATGATCTTGGTGGTGCCGGGAATTTCTTCGCGGAACGCCTTGCGGATCTTGGCATCGGTAGCGGTATCCACGGCGCTGGTGGAGTCGTCCAAAATCAGCACCTTGGGCTTGCGCAGCAGGGCGCGGGCGATGGTCAGGCGCTGCTTCTGGCCGCCGGACACATTGGAGCCGCCCTGCTCGATCCATGTATTGTATTTGTCCGGGAAGCGCTCGATGAACTCATCCGCGCAGGCAAGCTTTGCCACACGGATGCACTCTTCCTCGCTGGCGTTCTCGTCGCCCCAGCGCAGGTTGTCCAGAATGGTGCCGCTGAACAGCACGTTCTTCTGCAGCACCATGGATACCTCGCGGCGCAGCACGTCGAGGTTGTAGTCCCGCACATCCACGCCGCCCACGCGCACGGTGCCGCTCTCGGCATCGTACAGGCGGGGGATCAGCTGCACCAGACTGGATTTTGCGCTGCCGGTGCCGCCGATGATGCCCAGCGTCTCGCCGGGCCGGATGGTAAAGCTGATGTCGTTCAGCACCGGCTGACCGCTGCCGTGCTTATACTTGAAGGTGACATGCTCGAACTGGATGCTGCCGTCGGCCACCTGCTGCACAGGCTGCTTTGCGGGGGGCAGGTCGGTGGTCTCGTCCAGCACTTCCACGATACGCTTGGCGGAAGCGGCAGACATGGAGATCATGACAAAGGCCATGCTGAGCATCATCAGGGCCATGAGGATGTTCATGATGTAGCCGAACAGAGCGTTCAGCTGGCCGGTGGTAATGGCACCGTGCAGCACATATTTTGCGCCCAGCCAGCTCAGCGCAAGGTTGCAGCCGTAGACAGCGACCAGCATGGCGGGGTTGTTGAAGCTCAGGCGGCTTTCGGCGTTGACGAACTGGTCATACAGGCTCTGGCAGGCTTTGGTGTACTTTTCATTCTCAAAGCCCTCGCGCACGAAGCTCTTCACCACGCGGATGGCGGAGACGTTCTCCTGCACGGACGCATTCAGGGCGTCGTAGTTTTTGAACACCCGGTCAAAGATGTGGAAGGTGGGCACCATGATGCCTGCCAGCACCGCCACCAGAAAGACCACAGCCACCACGAAGATCAGCGACAGCGGGCCGCCGATCATCACGGCCATGAACAGGGCGAACACCAGATGCACCGGGGCGCGCACGCACATGCGCTCGATCATCTGGAAGGCGTTCTGTACGTTGGTCACGTCGGTGGTCATACGGGTGACAAGGCCTGCGGTGGAGAATTTATCAATGTTGGAAAAAGAATAATGCTGGATGTTCTCATACATGGCATCGCGCAGATTTCCGGCAAAGCCGGTGGATGCCTCGGCGGCGTATTTGCCGGCCAGAACGCCCAGCGCCAGCGCGACCACAGCCACCAGAAAGGTGAGCAGGCCGTACTTGAGGATGGCGTTCATATCGCCCTTTTCAATGCCCTGATCGATGATGAAGGCCATGATGGTGGGCAAAAGCACATCCATCACGGCTTCCAGAGCGGCAAAGAGCGGTGTCAGGACTGCGGCGCGTTTATACTCGCCCAGATGCGACACTAACTTTTTGATCATCTGAGTTACCTCCTGTTGCTTTTATTTGTTTGGTACAGAACAATTTTATACAAAACATTTTAATTGTCAAGACGTTTCAAAAAATGTTCATAATTACTAATTTAACGGACACTTTTTCGGCAGATTGACAAACCCTCTCAGTCAAAGCCTGTCGGCTTTGCCAGCTCCCCCAAAGGGGGAGCTTTTCTTGCTCTGAACAATACGACCTGCTTTGAATTGGACGCATCACCCTTTGTATTATGGTGCACATAGCTCCCCCTTCGGGGGAGCTGGCAAGCAAAGCGAGCCTGAGAGGGTTCATTTCAGTGCATCCCGCAGCTTGTTCAGCAGCCGCAGCAGCTCGGTATTCTCCTCTTCCGTCAGCAACCCTGCCACATAATCGTCGGTCTGATGGAAGGAACGAATCGTGTTCTCGTGGAAGCGGATGCCCTCTTCGGTGAGCACCAGCTGCTTGAGCCGGGCGTCCTGCGGGACACTGCGCCGCTCGATATACCCCTTGCGCTCCATCAATTGCAGGATGTTGGTCACGGTGGAGCGGGTGATGGAGAACTCCCGCTCGATGTCCCGCTGGAACACGGCTGCGTCCCGGTGGCGGTAAAGATACTCAATGATCCACCCGTGCATGGGGGTGGCCTGCTCCACGCCGTTTTCGCGGGCAAACTGGTTGATCTTGCGGAAGATCAGGTTGTCCACCCGGCGGATCTGTGCCGGGATGACCTGCGGGCTTTCCCAGGGCGGGTCCGTGCGTTTGCAGCACTCGATTTTGATTTCGTCACACATAATGATCGGTTCCTTTGATTTGTTTGAAGCTGGACAGTTTTGAATAAAACTGTTTGATAACATACATATTATACGGCAGACAAAGTGAATGTCAAGGGAAAGTGAACGATTTTAAATGAAGTATTATTTTTTATATTGCAAACCGGCAAAGCCTGCGGGCTTGGCTGGTTTGCTTTTTCACGGAAGGGGCCGTAGCTGCAAGCGGCATATTTTCCGGTTGCGCGGTCATTTCAGAAGGAAATAAGCGCAACAGATGGAGTTTACCTTTTGGGCCATTACTGTGAAAATGCAACAGCAGACAGCCCGCAGGCTGTCTGCTGTTGCTCTATTATAAAAATATTGTTCCGCTAAATATGCCCAGAGCGAAGCGGAGGGCATTCTAAATTATTATTCCAGATTGTGCTTTTTGCAGAACTTTTTGCTCACCCAGTACATGCCTGCCCATAAAAGAATGGCCAGCACCAGATAGACCGGGTTCTTCATGGAACTGACAAGCGACTGCCCGAACAGCGCGATCAGGGCCACCATGACGCCTTTGCCCAGCAGCATGGTGATGAGGTACCGCTTTTCGTCAAAGTCCGAGATGCCAAAGGCCAGATGCATAAAGGAGCTTGGTGTGAAGGGCAGAAGCGTGAGCATGAACAGCGACGAGGTGTCAAAGCGGTTCACCCACTGCTGAGCCTTTTCCAGCTTGGGCGAGCGGGAGGCAAACTTCCAGAAGAAGCGCTTGACTACCCGCCGCCAGAGCAGGAACATGATGCAGCCGCCCAGTGCCACACCGGCCCAGCTGTACAGAAAGCCCAGCAGGCCGCCGTGGGCCGCCACATTCAGCGCCACAATGGCGATCAGCGGCAGCGGCGGGAAAAAAGACTCCACCATGGCCAGCACGATGGGGGCAATGGGGCCAAGGCCGCCAAAACTGTCCAGTAATGCTTCCCAGAATCCCAGCGTTCCAAGCTGACGCAGCCAAACGTTCATCGTGCGTATTCCATCCCTTCTGCCTGCGCCCTTTCCCAAAGCGCGGGCCGTCTATCCGTAGTATATCCACATTGTATGACAGAGCCGTGAACAGAAAACGACTTTTTTTGCCCTGCACACAGCTTCCTTGGGATACTACGAAGCAGAGAGGTGATTTCCTGCAAAACAGGTGAGAAACGACACCGGCTGCTCCGGCAAGCCGTGCGAAGCCATGTCTGGCATGTAGGCTGCACTTAAGGCAATCTCTTTTTTTACGACGGCAATCTCCTGCCGGGGTCTATTTTTATCATCACACGGAACACCGGCGAATTTTTTTCGCGTCACATTCTCTGTAAGGGAAACCCGTCAGAACAAAGCACCTCTCCACTGCATGAAATCATTGAGATACCGCTGCTTTATCCTCTGGCCACGATCTTCTGAGCGCCGCATAGGAAATAAGGAAGTTTGCAAGCCAACCTGCCGGGACTGCAAGCCAAACAAAAGCAATGCCAAAACGCGGTGCACAAATCAAGGCAACAGACAAGCGGATTGCAAGGTTTACCATATTTGCAATAAGAAACGGCCGCATGATTCCAAGTCCGCGAAGAACGCCATCAGTTGCCATCTTGATGCCCATGAAGATGAAAAAGTAACCAAGCCATCTCATATAATCACCGGACACCTGATAGGCCAACGCAGTTCCGTCTTTTCCCAAGAACAACGAGGAAATCTGTGTGTGCAGTGTTTCAATGACCACGAAAGCAAGAACTGCAAAGCATAGATCCAACACCAGTGCAGCATGATAACCTTTTTTGATACGATCAATTTTCTTTGCGCCAAGATTCTGGGATACAAACGGCGAAACTGCATTGCCGATGGATACGAAGATCAGCGAAAAAACATTTTCTACCCGCATCGTTGCCGCATACCCGGCAAGTGCCTGTGTGCCGAAGGGATTTACCACTGCCTGCACGATCATCATACCGATAGACACTGTGGACTGCTGCAAAACCGATGGTACCGCAATGCGAAGCGTGGAATACAGCTCCTGCCGGTCGAACCTGCTAAAGGAGCTCTTGTATTGCCGCATCCGAGACAGAAAGATCAAAAACGAAAACACGGCAGAAATTCCTTGTGCGATCAAGGTCGCAAGGGCTGCACCAAACACCCCCAGACCAAGACCGGCCACCATCCAGAGATCCATAAAAATATTCAGGAGAGATGAGAATATCAGCAGTCCCAACGGAATTTTGGATTCACCGATGGAAGTGAACATGGTGGAAAGAATGTTGTACATGAATAGAAACGGGAAACCCACAAAGTAGACACGCAGATACAATACTGCTTCTTCCAATATATCGGCAGGGGTCTGTAATCCGCTCATCATGAAATGGGAAAAGCAAAAGCCAAAGACACCAAGGACAACGCTCAAGATCAAAAAGCTGATCAGGGACGTTGACACAATGGTTTTCATTTTACCATAATTTTTTGCACCAAAATAGCGGCTTACAAGCACACCTGCGCCCACACCAGCACCAAGCGCCACACAAATAAAAACATTGGTCAGTGCAGCACAAGCACCAACAGCCGCAAGTGCCGAGGAGCCAACAAATTGACCAACGATTATGGAATCGGCCATATTGTATACTTGTTGAAAAAAGCTGCCAAGGATCATCGGCATCGCAAAAACAGTCAGCGCTTTAAGGGGTGGATCTGTGATCAAATATTCATCTTTCGACATGATTCTATTCCTTCCCAAAATCGTTTATCGCAAATTTTATCGCAAGTCAAGAAGTTAGTGCAGCATTCAAACGGCATCTTTGCGATATGCAATTCACCGCTGTTGCATTAAAAAGTTGAATTGCTATAAAATCGACCAGACAGCCTTAATGGGAAGTGCAAAGGCTTCTCACGCTGGTGGACTGGCGAGTGCAGGCGGGACGGAGCAGCCGGTGCCGCTTTTACTCCGCAGCCTGCTTTTCTGCGCGGGCCTTCATCCGCTCCAGCTGGGCGGTGCGCTGCTTCTCCCAGCGGTCAAGGGAGGCGTCGTCCGGCATCTGGAGACAGCGGGCATAGCTCCAGTGCAGGCCGTCGCGGCGGGCAAGCTTGTACCGCTGGAATACGCCTTTGCCTGCAGCGCTGCCGCTGCCGGCGCACCGGGGGCACTGGCTCAGAGTGTACCAGCTGTTGCTGCCCTTTTTCAGCCACACATCGTCCGGAGTCAGTGGTGCACCGCACTCCGGGCAGTTCATGGTGTAAATTTTGGGGTCGGTGCGCCAGGTGTACTGCTCCACATAGCCGTGGAACACCTCAAAATCCCGGTAGTCGCCGGGGGCCGGGCACAGGCTGGCCCGCAGGGCTTCGTCCTCGGTGGGGTAGGCGGCAAGCCCGGCCCGCAGGTCCAGCAGACGGCAGACATCGGCGGTGTACAGCGTATCGGAAAGTGCATCGTGGAACTGCCGCTCCATGGGGATACCCATGCGGGTGACGACGCTTTCCAGCGTCATACCCTCGCCCTCCTTGCGGGGGTGCTCCCGCAGGAACACCTGTTGCAGGTCGTACCAGACGGTGGGCCTGGACTCGTCAATATTGCACAGGTAAAGGTTCTGCTTGAGCACAGGCACATCGTCCATGCCCCACTCAGCAAACTCGGCGTCCGGGCCGCACCACTGCATAAAGCGGCGCAGGCCCTGCACGATGGGCTCCCCCTTGTCCAGATCGGCCTGCGTCAGGCCGGTGACTTTCGCGATGTGGTGCTGCAGCTTGCGGAAGATGCGGGGGCGCAGATGGATGGAAAAGGTATCCAGCACGTTGGCGTCCTCGTCGATCTTTACGGCGCCGATCTCTACGATCTCGCCCCGGAAGGTCTGCTGCACGCCGTGATAATTAAAGGTATACGGCTGGTAGCCGATGTTCCATTCCAGATCAAATAAAACCAGATTGCGCGGCATTGTTTTGTGTTCCTCTCGTTACTTTAAAATAAACTTCTCCACGGCCTCAGCCACGCCGTCGTGATCGTTGTCGGCAGCGGTCACATAATCGGCGCAGTCCTTTACCGGGTCTTCGGCGTTCTGCATCGCCACGCCCACACCGGCGTAGGCGATCATGGAGCGGTCGTTCAGGCCGTCGCCGCAGGCCATCAGGTTTTCGCGGTCAAGGCCCATACGCTCCAAAAGGGCGGCAAGGCTGCCGTCCTTGGCCACGCCCAGCGGCACGGCTTCAATGAAGAACGGGCTGGAGGGGTACAGGTCGATGCGGCCGTCAAACTGCTTTTTGCCGGCGGCCCACACCTCGTCCCGGCGGGCAGGTTCCAGTGTGATGAGCATTTTGCAGATGGGGTAATCCACATACTTTGCCAGATCGTCCACGCTGGTCATGGGCAGCTTGCAGGTAAAGCATTCGCGCAGGGCCCACTTGTCGTCCGGGTGCTCGGTGACAACGCCCTCTTTATTATAGGTGATAATGGTCACGTTCTGTGCGGCGGCAAAGGCGCACAGCTCGGGTATGTACTGGGCATCCAGCTGTTTCTGGTACAAAGTCTCGCCGGTGCGGCAGTCGATGATCTTGCCGCCGTTGTAAGAAAGGATGCAGCCGCCCTTTTTATCCAGCCCCAGTTCCTTTGCCAGCGGCAGCACGCCCGCGGTAGGACGGCCGGATGCCAGCACGATGGTGACACCCTTTGCAATTGCGGCATCCAGTGCAGCCCGGGTGCGGGGCGTGACTTCCTTTTGGCTGTTGGTCAGGGTGCCGTCCAGATCCAGCGCCAGAACTTTGATCTCTGCCATAAAAATACATTCCTCTCCATCTATATAAAGGTAAAAAAGCACTTACCCTTTTATTGTACAATGAAATGCGTCCGATTTTCAACCCTTCCGGTGCGGTTTGTGGAAAAAGAGCGCCGCCTGCACAGGATTTTACATCATTTTCCGGGTTTTTACGTTGAAGGTGCAGCGCACGCACCGGTTTTACCAAAGCTTTGCGGCGGCATGGTTTTTCTGCGGGCGGCAGTGCGCTACAATAAAGACGTTCCCGAAAGACAAAAAACGGTGCCTGAGGCAGGCCCGCCGCATTTGATTGGATAAAAAGAGAGGATCGCGTTATGAAAGAAAATAAGATCTCCCGCCGCAGTTTTCTGAAGTTTGGTGCAGCCGCTTCCGCTGCCGGCATGATGGCCGCAGCACCCGTGGCTGCAAGTGCAGCCCAGCCGGACGCCGCTGCTGCCGAGGATGAGGAGAACGGCCTGCTGGACCTGTTCAAGAAACCCAAGTACATCTTCCTGTTCATCGGTGACGGCATGGGCACCGCCCAGATCCAGTCTGCCCGCTTCTACAAGGGCACCGTGGACAACAACGGCGCTGTGACCGAGGCCGACCTGAGCTTCACCGGCTTTCCCACCGTGGGCAGCGTGACCACCTACGACAGCACCTCCTTCTGCCCGGACTCCGCTTCCACCGCAACCTCCATTGCTACCGGCCACAAGACGGAGAGCGGCGTCATCAACATGTGCCCCTGGACCCGCGATATGCCCTATGAGACCATTGCCGAAAAGCTGCACGCCCAGAAGGGCTACAAGGTGGGCGTCATCTCCTCGGTCAACATCGACCACGCCACTCCCGCCGCCTTCTACGCCCACCAGAAGACCCGCAAGAACTACTATCAGATCGGCGTGGAGCTGGCAAACTCCGGCTTTGAATACTTTGCCGGCGGCGAGTTCCAGAAGGTGAACGGCGACGGCACCGGCCCCAACAACCACGAGGTGGCTGCTCAGGCCGGATACAATGTGGTCACCACGCAGGCAGGCGCTGCCGCCCTGACCGCAGGCGCAGGCAAGACCCTGATCATTGCCGAGAATCTGGCAGACGGCAAGGCCATGAACTACGCCATGGACGCCGCTGCAGGCGAGTGGCAGCTGACCGATTACGTCAAGAAGGGCATCGAGCTGCTGGATAACCCCAAGGGTTTCTTCCTGATGACCGAGTCCGGCAAGATCGACTGGGCCTGCCACGCCAACGATGCCGCTGCTTCCATCCACGATGTGCTGGAGCTGAGCAACGCCGTGCAGGCAGCTGTGGAGTTCCAGAACAAGCACCCCAACGAGACCCTGATCCTTGTCACCGCTGACCACGAGACCGGCGGTATGGCCATCGGCTACAAGACCACCAACTATGACACCTTCCTGACCAATCTGGCCCACCAGAAGATGTCTTACGCAAAGTTTGATTCTACCTATGTGCAGAACTACATCGCCAACAAGACCCCCTTTGAAGCTGCCATGCAGGATGTGAAGGCGAACTTCGGTCTGACCCTGCCCACCGACCCGGATGCCGCCAATGCCGGCAAGCTGCTGCTGACCGACTACGAGGTGCAGAACCTGCGCACCGCCTACGAGCGCACCCTGAAGGTCGGCTCTGCCAGCCAGAAGGAAATGTCTCAGCAGGACTACGAGCTGTACGGCACCTACATCCCCTTCAGCATGACCATCTGCCACACCATCAACCATAAATCCGGCATGGACCACACCACCTACGCTCACACCGGTGCCATGGTGAACGTCTACGCCAACGGCGTGGGTGCGGAGAAGTTCGGCGGCGTGTTCGACAACACCGAGATCTTCCACAAGCTGGCCGACCTGACCAAGGTCAAGTAAAGCTTCACCAGACTGATCTTCCACATTTTTCCCGGATAAAGTAAAACCTCCCTGCTCTGGAACCGCAGCGACTGCGGCCGGGCAGGGAGGTTTTGCGTTGATTATGCTGTTTGCCTTTGCGGCTCCGCCGGTGAAAAAACAAATCGGGAAAGTCCGCAGACTTTCCCGATTTGTAATTTAGAAAATGATTCCGCTGAATATGGCCAGAGCAAAGCGGAGGCCATTCAAAATTTAATTGTTGATCTCCGGGAAGCCCTCCAGCTTGCTGGTGCAGTGGGGGCAGCGCACCGCCTTGATGGAGATCTCGCTCTGGCAGTAGGGGCACACCTTGGTGGTGGGCTCTGCGGGAGCTTCCGGCTCAGCAGGCTTCTTGTGCAGGGAGTTGACGAACTTGATGACCACGAACAGCACGAATGCCACGATCAGGAAGTTGATGACGGCATTGATAAAGGAACCGATGCCGATCATCACATCGCCCACATGGATGCCGACGTCCGAGAAATCGGCGTTGAAAAACAGGCCGATGGCGGGGTTGATGATGTCGTTCACCAGTGAGTTGACGATGGCGGTAAAGGCACCGCCGATGACAACGCCGACTGCCATATCCAGCACATTGCCGCGCATGGCAAAGGCCTTGAACTCTTCAAAAAACTTTTTGATGCCCTTGACTTCTTTTTCTGCCATAAGAAAATCCACTCCTTTACTCCCTTTATGCCGCAAGGGAACATATTTGCTTCTATGATAGCGGATTTTTGGCATGATTACAAGGGAAAATGACAGCCTCAGCCCGCTTTTGACAAAAAATAAAACGGGAAGGCCCGCAGACTTTCCCGTTATGCAAGGATGAAACAGTTCTTACTTTTCCGGTGCAGTAAAAGCGATGGGGGTAGCACCTGCAGCGGCATCCACACTCAGCAGGGAGATGGGAGCGACCTCGTAGTGCAGGGTCTCAAAGCTCTGGGTCTGGCCGTCCTCGGTGGTGAACTCCAGAATGTAGGTCACGTCGGACTGCTTGTCGGCCTCCACGTCGCGGGTGATGACGATGTTCTCGCCGTCAGCCAGACCGTTCTCGCCGGCCAGATTGTCGCCCTTCTCGTCGCTGCCTGCATCGTACAGGTGCAGCTCGGTGACGGTAGAACCGGTGGTGTTGTACACGGTGTACTCAGCGGTGGTGGGCTCAGCTGCTTCGCTGGAAGCAGCCTCAGAGCTTGCAGCCTCGGAAGAAGCGGCAGCAGAAGAAGCCACAGAAGAGGAAGCGGCGGTGGAGGATGCAGAAGAACCGCAGGCGGTCATGCCAACAGCCAGTGCTGCAGCGGCAGCAACGATCGCAATGTTCTTGAGTTTCATGTGAAATATACTCCTTTGAAATTTCTTCGTATTCAGATCAACCAACAGGGTGTGATGGATGATGAAGACGATTATACGGGAATTTCGACAAAAAATCAAGACGCCTGTGTGCATTTTCGACGATGAAACAGGAACTGTTACCAATTTGACATGAAATTGGAACATTTTAACATGAGTTAACATGAAGCAAAGTTTTGTAGGAAAGGCCGCTTGCCGCTTCGTAAAAGACAGCCCCATGCAGACTTTGGCCTGCACAGAGCTGTCTGGTCGGAAGGTTAAAGAAGGCGCAGTGCCCAAATGGCTTTACTTGGGCTGGCGGCCGATGTAAGCCAGAATGCCGCCGTCGGCGTACAGGATCTGGCCGTTCACAAAGTCGGAAGCGTGGCTTGCAAGGAACACGCAGGGGCCCACCATGTCGTCCGGCTCACCCCAGCGGCCTGCGGGGGTCTTGGCGGTGATGAACTGGTCGAAGGGGTGGCGGCTGCCGTCCGGCTGCACCTCCCGCAGGGGTGCGGTCTGGGCAGTGGCGATGTAGCCGGGGCCCATGCCGTTGCACTGGATGTTGTACTCGCCGTACTCGGAAGCGATGTTCTTGGTGAGCATCTTCAGTGCACCCTTGGCGGCGGCGTAGGCAGAGACGGTCTCGCGGCCCAGCTCGCTCATCATGGAGCAGATGTTGATGATCTTGCCCTCGCGCTTTTCCATCATGTCCGGCAGAACGGCCTTGGAGCAGTTGAAGGCACCGCCTACATGCACGTCGATGACCCGCATGAAGTCGGCGTGGCTCATCTCGATCATGGGCACCCGCTTCATCAGACCAGCGTTGTTCACCAGAATGTCCACAGGGCCCACCTCGGCCTTGATCTTTGCCACCATGGTGTTCACAGCGTCCTCGTCGGACACGTCGGCAACATAGCCGTGGGCGTCGATGCCGGCGGCCTTGTAGGCGGCAAGACCTTTCTCCAGACTTGCCTCGGAAGAGCAGTTGAAGCAGACGGTTGCACCGCACTGGGCCATGCCCTCGGCGATGGAGAAGCCGATGCCGTGGGCACCGCCGGTGATCAGAGCAACCTTGCCCTGCAGGTTGAAAGCGGAAAGATCCATGATTTTCTCCTTCTCAAGTTAAATAACCCTCTCAGGCTGCTTCGCAGCCAGCTCCCCCGAAGGGGGAGCTTTTAGATACGTTGAGGAAAGATGGATAAAAACCTCGCCCTTCGGGAGAGGTGGCATCGCGCAGCAATGACGGAGAGGATTCAAGTTAAATTTTTAGCAAAAAGCCCCGTACCGGTTACCCGGTACGGGGCTTTTGAATGGTGCTTTTTAGCGCAGGTCAGTGGTAGCGATGTTGTCCATGTCGTCAAACTCCATGTTCTCGCCGCCCATTGCCCAGATAAACGTATAGTTCGAGGTGCCTACGCCGCTGTGAATGCTCCAGGAGGGGCTGATGACAGCATCCTCGTTGTGCATCACGATGTGGCGGGTCTGGGTAGGCTCGCCGCACATGTGGAACACCACCTGCCCCTCGGGCAGTTCAAAGTAGGTATAAATCTCCATGCGCCGCTCGTGGGTGTGGCTGGGCATCGTGTTCCAGTTGGAACCGGCATCCAGTTCAGTCATACCCATGCTCAGCTGGCAGGTCTTCAGCACATCCGGGTGGATGAACTGGTTGATGGTGCGCTTGTTGCAGGTCTCGACGCTGCCCAGAGGACGGTGATTTGCATCAGCCATCTTGATCAGGCGGGTCTCGTAAGAGCAATGTGCGGGAGCGGACACCATGTAGAATTTGGCGGGATGCTCCGGGTCGGCGGAAGCAAAGGTGACTTCCTTGGTGCCTTTGGTGATGTACAGGCAGTCCTTGTAGCCCAGCTCGTACTTCACACCGTCGGCCACCACGATGCCGGTGGAATCCTTGCCGATGTTGAACATGCCGATCTCGCGGCGCTCCAGAAAGTAGTGGGTGCCGAAGTTTGCCCACACGTCGATGCCCTTGTCGATGGACACGGTCTCGTGCACCGGCATGCAGCCCAGCGTGACCATACGGTCCACATGGCTGTACACAGCAACGACCTCATCGGCCTTGTACAGGCCGGTGATGAGCATTTCGTCCCGCATTTCCTCAGTGGTATAGCGGTTGAAATCCTTCTGGTTGCAGGAGTAGCGGATATCCATTGTGGACTCCTTCCTGCAATTAGCGCTGGATACGGCCGGAACCGTCGCCGCCGGCCAGCTTCTCGACCTCGGACACGGTCATCATGTTGTAGTCGCCCTCGATGGAGTGCTTCAGAGCAGAAGCAGCAACAGCGAACTCAACAGCTTCCTGAGTGGTCTTGCCGGTCAGCAAGCTGTAGATCAGGCCGCCGCCGAAGGAGTCACCGCCGCCAACGCGGTCGATGATGTGCAGGTCGTACTTCTTGGAGAAGCAGTACTCATTGGAAGCAACATCGTACAGCATAGCGCTCCAGCCGTTGTCGAAGGCGCTGTGGCTCTCACGCAGAGTGATAGCGACCTTCTCGAAGTGGAACTTGTCAGCCAGCTGCTTGGCAACGCTCTTGTAGCCCTCAGCATTCAGCTTGCCGCCGTAGATATCGGTAGCCTCGGCCTCGATGCCGAACACGTCCTTTGCGTCCTCCTCGTTGGAGATGCAGACGTCAACATACTGGCACAGGTCAGTCATGGCAGCGCGGGCCTGCTCACGGGTCCACAGCTTGCCGCGGTAGTTCAGGTCGCAGCTGATCTTCACGCCGTGTGCCTTAGCAGCCTTGCAGGCCTCGCGGCAGATCTCGACGACGTTCTCGCCCAGAGCCGGGGTGATGCCGGTGAAGTGGAACCAGTCCACGCCCTCGAAGATCTTATCCCAATCAAAGTCGGAGGGCTGAGCCAGCTGGATGGCGCTGTTGGCGCGGTCGTAGATGCAGACGGAACCACGCTGAGAAGCGCCCTTCTCGTTGTAGTAGATGCCAACGCGATCGCCGCCGCGGGTGATCATGCTGGTGTCAACGCCGTAACGGCGCAGGCTGTTGACAGCGGCCTGACCGATTGCGTGTGCGGGGAGCTTGGTGACGAAGGCTGCGTCCAGACCGTAGTTGGCCAGAGAAACAGCAACGTTTGCCTCGCCGCCGCCGAAGGTGAACTCCAGGCTGTTAGCCTGAACGAAACGCTCGTAGTTGAACGGCTGCAGACGGACCATCAGTTCGCCAAAAGTAACAACTTTCATTGGGTATTCTCCTTTTATTTACAGGTGTTTATGACCTTCTGCTGCGGGGCATCCCCGGCGCAGCAGGGCTTTCACGGATAGGGGAGCCGGAGCTCAGGCCTGGACCAGATGGAATGCGAAGCCGCCGATCTCGTCTGCAAAGTAGCAGGCGATGGTCTTGCCGTTCTTCACGTTCTTGCTGTCCAGATCGAACTTCACGCCGCGCTGAGACAGGTGGTAGATGGCACGGTCGACGTTGTTGCAGCCGATGGCGATGTGGCCATTGGTGCCGCGGCCGGGCTTCTTCATGATCTCAAACTCCTTGTTGCCCACAAAGATGCTGGAATTGCCGGGAGCGACCTTCATGTTCAGCAGGCTGCCGATGAGGTTTGCCATCTTCATGGCCTCTTCCTCGTTCTCGGTGTTGATGCCGACGTGCATCAGCTTCAGACCCAGCATGGTGTCAACCGCTTCCTTGCTCTGAGCGGTGATCTTAGCCCAGTCGTGAGCCTTGATCACGTCGCTCTTGCACATCCAGGTGCCGCCGACAGCAAAGATCTGGTCGTAGCCCAGATAGTCGTTGACGTTCTTTGCATTGACGCCGCCGGTGCACATCCAGCGTGCGCTCTTCAGGGCTGCGCCGATGTTCTTCAGCATGCCGACACCGCCGTTTGCCTCAGCGGGGAAGAACTTCAGGGCCTCGCAGCCCATGTTCATAGCCTGCTGCATCTCGCCTGCGGAGCAGGTGCCGGGCATCATGATGCCGCCCTTGTCGATGACGTGCTTGCAGACCTCGGGGTCAAAGCCGGGAGCAACGATGAAGGATGCGCCTGCTGCCATTGCACGGTCAGCCTGCTCGGTGGTCAGGACAGTGCCTGCGCCCAGCAGCATCTCGGGCATCTCCTCGTGGATCTTGCGGATGCAATCCTCAGCACATGCGGTGCGGAAGGTGACCTCAGCTGCGGGCAGACCGCCGTCAGCCAGAGCCTTGCACAGGGGCAGGGCTTCATCAACGCTGTTGAAAGCGATAACAGGGATAATGCCGATCTGATAGACCTTTTCTACGATGGGATTCATAAATGCATTTCTCCTTTTTGAATTTGACTTTCTCGGTGCGCGTGGGCTGCCGTTTGGGCATGGTACACCCATCGTGCGCTTGTAATATTAGTATAAACGACGGAAACAAGTTTGGTAATGCTCAACAAGCACAATGTTTTGCATAATAGCTTGTATACATTGCACAAAAATGACGAATGACCTGAAAAGCAGGGCTGTTTTGCCCCGGTTTGCCCCTGTTTACTCAGATGCCGAGCTTCCGGAACAGCTCTGCAACGCCGTCGTGATCGCAGTCGGCCTCGCTCACAAGGTCGCCCAGCGCCTTGATCTGGGGCATGCCGTTTGCCATCACGGCGGCAATGCCCGCCTTTTCCAGCATGGCGCGGTCGTTCTCGCTGTCACCCACCGCCAGAGTATTCTCGTGGGGGATGCCCAGCAGGTCGGCCAGAGCCAGCAGGGCGCTGCCCTTGTCCACACCGGCAGCGGTCACTTCGATGTTGTCCGGCGAGCCCTGCACCACCTCCACGCCCGGGATGGCCTGAAATCCCGGCAGAGCGGCGGCGGTCTTTTCGATGCTGTCAAAGAACATGCACAGCTTCTCGATCTCGTGGGCGTGGCGGGACATCCAGCTCTCGATGCCGGGGATGACGGTAAAGCGGCCGTCGGTCAGGTCCTGCCGGGCCTCGGAGGAGAGAAAGTGGGTGGTGCGGGAGGCAAGCTTTGCGATGCCCTCCGGCGTTTTGATGGCAAGACCATCGCAGAACACGCTCAGTTCACCATCGTACTGCTGGAACAGGGCAAAGACCTCCCGCGCAGTCTCCGTCGGCATCAGACGGTGCAGCAGGCAGGCGGGCTCACTGGTATGGCGCTGGGCGGCATTGGAGTAGCGGCTGTACACGGCACCCATGGGGTCGTCGCCCAGATCCCACACGGCCGCACCGTTGGAGGTGATGGCATACCGGATGCCGGGCAGCTTTGCCACCACAGGCGGCAGGCTGGCCAGCGGACGGCCGGTGGCAGGCACCACGGCCACGCCGTGCGCCACAGCGCGGGCGATGGCTTCGCGGGTGGCAGGGGTGACTTCGTTGTTCCGGCTCAGCAGAGTGCCGTCCAGATCCAGCGCAACAAGGCGGACAGAGGGAAAGCTTTGCAACATAAAGGCTCCTTTTATAATCAGTACAATTTCCACAGGAAAAAGCTCTCTGTCTATTTTATCGCACCGCAGGGGTTTGCGCAAGATGGCGGGATGTGGTATAATCGTACGTCAACACATTGAAATTATAGGAGAAATACCATGAATCGCAAGCAGCTGCGGGCCCAGTGCCGCCCGCATTTGTGGTTTCAGCTGTACTGGGTGGTGTACCTCATCTGGTTCTTCTGGCTGGACCTTACCATCACAGATCCCCAATACATCATCCACAGCAGGATCGACGACCGGATCCCCTTCAATGAGTGGTTCATCTTTCCGTATTGCAGCTGGTTTCTGCTGTTGGCCGGGGTGACGGCGCTGCTGTGGTGGTGCGACACCCAAAGCTATGATAAGCTCTGCCTGACCATGTTCTCGGGCATGACCTTCTGCCTGATCCTCTATATGCTGCTGCCCAACGGTCTGAAACTGCGCCCGACGGCAGAGGCAGCAGGGCGCAGCAACATTGCCATGAGCATCCTGCAGCTGATCTGGAAGGCGGATGCATCGGTGAACGTGTGCCCGTCCATCCACTGCCAGAGCTCGGCCTGCATGGCGCTGGCCTTCACCAACAGCCGTCTGGCAAAGGACCGCCCGGCCCTGAAAGTGCTGGCATGGGTGTGGGCGGCGCTGATCTGCGCTTCCACGGTGTTCACCAAACAGCACTCCATCATAGATGTGGTGTGCGGTCTGGCCGTGGCCTTCGTGTGGGTGCCGGTGGTGTACCGCCCTGCAGGAAAATGACCAAAAGCCCCCGGCCGGGGGCTTTTCTTGCGCACGGGCGCGGACAAATGGACAAAACAGAGAAAAAAATGGGCGATTTTTAGTTGCCGTTACACTTGACAGCCGCCAGCAGGTTGGGTAATATGGTCTTATAACTTCAATACTAGTATATCAATTCTTCACCCTGAAGGGAGAGAGACCGTATGGCATCACTGAGTGCGCGCGAAATGGCCTACCAGACCCTCCGCAGCCGGATCATCACCATGGAGCTCAAGCCCGGCGACCCGCTGAATGACCGTGAACTGGCAGAGGAGCTTGGCATCAGCCGCACCCCCATGCGGGAGGCACTGCTGATGCTCAATCTGGCCCGCATGGTGGACATCAAGCCTCAGAGCGGGACCCATGTGGCACCCATCAATCTGCGGCTGATGGAAATGGAGCAGTTTGCCCGCTTTACGCTGGAAAAGGAGATCCTGAACCGGCTGCGCGGCCATGTGACGCCCCAGCAGGAAGCTGAATACCGCAGGAACATCGAGGACTACCGCGTGCTGGAAGCAGATCTGACCCAGCCTGACCGTCCCACCCGGCTGCTGGAGCTGGACAATGCGTTCCACCGCAGATCCTTTGAGCTGATCGGGATGGAGGCGCACTATGACTACATGCTTGCCAGTCTGCAGCATGTGGAGCGCATCCGCAAGTTCAGCCTGCAGACCGAGGAGAACAAGTCGGTGTGCGCCACCCACACGGCGATCCTGGAAGCGCTGCTGCACGGCAGCCCGGACGATGTGAGTGAAGCACTGGAAAGCCACCTGAGCCGGTACAAGCAGTCGGTGGCGCAGGCACGCAGCATCCATCCGGAATACTTTATCGATGGATGACAAGCCGGGAGGGCCTGCTGCGAAGGCAGGCCCTCTTTTGTGCGAAAATATAAAACATTTGAATCACTTGAATCCAGTTATTGACCGAAACAGCGTTTTGCGGTAAAATCGGAGTACAACAGGGCATGGCATCATGCCGGTTCCCGATGCAGCGTGCCGGTGGGTACGGCTGCGTGATCCTTTGAAAGACAGGAGGTCTTATACGATGAAGGCCAAACGATTGATATCCCTTGTGCTGGCAGCGGCATTCATGCTCAGCGCAGCAGCAACACCGGTGTTCGCCGCCGCCGCACTGCCGCAGCAGACCGCAGCAGTGGAACAGGAAAACGGAATAGTGTCCATCCGGATCAAGGCTACGGGCGACCTTGTCTATGGTTCGGATTATAAACTGGAAGTGCAGACCACCCCTGCCGATACCCAGTATATCGGTGTCGTTGTGGGGATTGGCGGCGAGGCAAACGGCTATGTGACGCTGATGCTCTCGGATAAGATCCGCACCCTGCTCAAAATGATCCCCCTGCCGCGGGTGATGTCCAAGACGCCGGATCAGGTGGAAGAGTTCAATGTGTACAATTACCTCAAGCAGCTGATTGACGGCAACGACGTCGGCGTGCTGCTGCGGGTGGCCGATGAGGTCGTCTCGGTGATGGATGTGCTGCACTTCTATGTGCCCACCATCGATCAGGTGTCCAACGGCCTGCGCCTTGCGCTGAACCTGATCCGCAAGTATCTGCCGGAGGGGGCATTCAGCCGCATTTATCTGGACGAGCAGCCGGTGGATTCCGGCAACTATGTGGCGGGTGCGCTGGCGCTGGAAAGCAGCGATATGAACACAGCAGGCTTTGCCATGTTCCGCATCAAGCCCAAGCGCGACGGCGTGCGCATGTACTGGGCCCAGCAGGCAGAACAGGCAATGACCGCCGAAGAGCTGGAAGCCTTCAACGAAGCAGCCGTGCTGGAGGTGGATGGTCAGGTGGTGCCCACCGATAAGATCCGCTATACCTATAAAAAACAGGGCTGGTTCACCGAGAGCACCAGCGAGCTGCCCACCAACCCGGGCACCTATACGCAGACGGCAGAGATCGGCGGCAACTACAACTGCAGCAAGATCAGCCGCAATATCATCGTAAAGTAATGCTGTAACAAAAACAAGGCCCTGCACCTTTTAGGTGCGGGGCCTTGTTGTATCCTGCGGAAAAAATGGATCACATGCGGAACCGGAAGGCCCAGCCGCCGCAGCAGCAGTTGCACAACAGGTTCAGCAGGATCATGCTCCAGCACCACTGCATCAGGCCGCCGGGGCGTGCGTAGGTGGTCTGGGTGGTGCGGTAGGTCTGGCCGGGGTTCTGCATCCGGCGCAGGTGCATCTGGTATTCAGTGTTATTGGGGTCCAGCTGCACGGCGCGGCGGGCATCCTGCAGCGCATCGATGCGGTTGCCCAGTCCCTGATTGGCAAGGGAGGAAAGATAATACCACCGTGCATTGCGTCCGGTCATGCCGTCCAGCACCCGGCGGGCCTCCGCGTAGCGGCCATTGACCACAAAGTTGCGGGCGGCCTGCATTTCCGGGCTGTCGGAGCCGGAGTAGCTGGCGCCCTGCTGGCCGTAGCCCTGCTGCCCGCCGAAGCCGAACCCGAAGCCGAACGGGTCGAAGCCGTCAAAACCATCAAAGCCGCCAAAACCGCCGTAACCGTTCTGGTAGCCCTGCTGCTGATAGCTCTGCTGGCCGTAGCCCTGCTGGTAGCTGCCGTAGGGATTGCCGCCCTGAGGGCCGGTCTCGCCTTTGGTGATGGCATCATAAGCCGCCTGCACCTCTTTGAAGTGCTCTTCGGCGGTGGGGTCGTTGGGGTTCAGGTCCGGGTGCCAGCGCTTGCATTTGGCGCGGTATGCTTTTTTGATCTCGTCATCGCTTGCGCCGCGCGAAACGCCCAGCACCTCATAGGGATCTCTCATGGATATACTTCCTCACGTCTCATTTCATGCAGCCGCCATTGCGGCATAACGTTTATAGTCTACCGTATTGCCGTGCAAAAATCAAGCAAAACCGCTCAGATGCCACGTCTGCGGGCATCCTTTGCGGTCTTGCAGTTGTATTTGAGCCATACGCCGGAATACAGGATGTTGCGCAGCAGGTCTGCATCCTCTACACAGGGCAGACGCTCAAAGCTGTGGGCGCATTGCGCCAGCAGCAGCTCAAAGATCTCCTTCATTTCCTCTTCATAGCCGGGCTGGGTGCTCAGGCTTTTCAGTGGATTGTAGGCACCTTTGCGCTGATCGCGCTTCAGATCGTCGTAGGCATCCAGCAGGTAGATGAATTTGCCCAGATGGAAGCCGATGCTGCGCAGCTCCGGCGACCAGTGATCCTGCCGGTAGTCGAACAACTCAGCCATCAGCGTGCCAAAGCAGCCGGACACTGCGTCCAGATCCTCGCTGCCGGCGGCTTCATATTCGGCCAGCCGGTCAAGGCAGGTGCGGATGGCGCTGCACTGACGGGGCCAGCGGCTCTCGGCGTCCTGCCTGCAGCCGGTAAGCAGCTTTTCGTAACCGAGGCCCAGCAGGCTGCGGTCATCCTTCCATTTATCCTCAGCGTTGTAGTAGTGCAAAGCTACGCTCAGATCTGCACAGTAATCGGTGGGGGAGGCCGCCCGCCATTCCACACCGCCCAGGGGATGGATGGGGCACCGGTCGTGCCCGGAAGAAGCTTCGGTCTCGCCCTCGTACAGGCTGCACAGCAGCAGATTCAGAAAGGTGAGATCATAGCTCAGGGTAAAGCGGCCCCGCAGGCCATGCAGTGCATCGATGCGGCGGCACAGCCCGCAGTAGGCGGTGCGGTAGCGCTTCTGCGCCTCGTCCGAAAGCGCAGCCTGATTGGGAACAACATAACCAAACATATCCGGTCAGCTCTTTTTGATGAACTGGGTGCCGCAGCGGGGGCAGGAGATCTGGATACGGCCCCGGCCCCGGGGCACGCGCAGCTTCTGGCGGCACTTAGGGCAGCGGTAGTAGTGGTAGATCTTACGGTTGGCCCACTGATCTTTCAGGGAGTGGAATTTGCGGTCGATGCGGTCCTTCAGGGTGTAGTACTGGTAATTTTCCTCGGTGCGCTTGGAAATATTGCGGCTGAGGGAACGGTAGTAGCACAGGATCAGCAGCGCCAGACCCAGCCAGGTGAACAGGCTGAAGCGGGTGAGCAGCGAGAGCAGCAGCAGCACGATGGAGGCCATGCTCAGAAACTGGTTCAGGCCATCGGTGCCGTAGCGGCCGATCATAAACTGACGGAATTTTTCTTTCATAAGTCCTGCATCCTTTTGTTTTGGAATCAAAGCGGAAAGCGGGATGTGCCCGCTGTTATTTTACATTTCTTAGGATACCAGCCAACCATGATGAAATTTTGAACAGAGTGCAAATCTATCATGAAGGGACGGAGATTAACCGTTCTCCCGGCTGCGGATGGTCAGGACGGCGTCGGTGTCCAGCGCACCCTCCATGCGGCAGTGCAGCACGGCGCGGCCCGCCTCGCCGGTGGTGGCAAGGTAGGTGCCCGCCATGCCGCCGCGCAGCGGCACCACACTGGGGCCGATCGATCTTCAGCGGGCCGTCCACACGCAGCTGGACAGCCTCGCCGCAGTAGGACAGCAGGTTGCCGTTCTGGTCGATGGCACGCAGGCTGACAGCCGCGCAGTCCCATGTGGGGCCGTCGGTCAGGATGGGATTGTGCACGGTGCATTCCAGCCGGACGCTCTGCACCGGCTCCCGCACCACTGTGCCCACGACCCGGCCGTGCCAGACCGCCTCAAAGCGGTACACGGGGCTGGGGCTGCCCAGAATGCCGATGTATTTGCAGTACATGCGGGCCACTTCGTTCCAGCTCAGCCGCAGCGAGAGCATCCGCGCCTTGGAAAGCGGCGAAAGCTCCATGGCGCACCGGCGCATATCATTCAGGATGGCCGCAGCGGCCTGAGCGGAAGGCGGGTCCATGCCCTCGTACTTTTCCAGCAGAGAGCCTACAAAATCGTTGATCTCAATGGGCGGGTGCGGCATGGCGGCAAAGCGGCCGTGCCGGTCGGGCGAGAACGCGGCAATGTAATCGTTGCCGCGGTACAGCCGCACGCTTTCGGCATTGGTGAACACCCAGCAGGCCGTAGGCGCGCCGCCGGGCAGGTCGCCCAGCGCCATGCCGGAAGAGACCTCCAGCACGATGTCCGAAGGGGAACGCGGCGTTTTCTGGCTGGCGTACACGGCTGCGGAAAGCTTTGGGTTGCGGAACATGTCCAGCATGCCGTGGTAGCAGATGCGGTCGCCGCTGCCAAATTCCCGGTGGGTGTTGTAATCGGCCATGCACCAGCCAAAGCTGCCGGCCACGCCCTGCTGCGCGATGGAATCGTTCAGCACGGCGGCGGTGCGCAGCGCCTGCACCAGCCGATGGGTCTCGTCGTCAAAGGGTTTGGTAGGCATCTGCTGCCCGCCGAATTCGCTGATCAGGTAGCCCTTGCGGGTGTCGGGGGTCACTGCGGCGCGGGCTTCACAGGCGGCACCGCGGCCCCGGCAGGAGTAGTCGTTGTAGGCGTACACATCCTCCAGAAGCTGGCTTTTGCGGTGGTTCCGTGCACCTGCTGTGGGGCGGGTGGGGTCCAGCCGGTGGATGGCCTCATTGGTGCGCTTATAGAAAGCTTCGTCGTCGCTGCTGCCGTTCACCCGGGCACCCCACAGAAAAATGCTGGGGTGGTTGCGGCACTGGCACACCATTTCGCGGCAGTTCTGCAGGGCCTGCGCCTTCCAGCTCTCATCGCCGATGTACCGCCAGCCGGGCATTTCGGTAAACACCAGCAGGCCAAGCTCATCGCAGGCGTCCAGAAATGCAGGGCTCTGGGGGTAGTGGCTGGTACGCACTGCGTTGCAGCCCAGATCTTTTTTCAGGATCTGAGCGTCCAGCCGCTGGATGCTGTCCGGCATGGCGTAGCCCTGATAGGCAAAGCTCTGGTGGCGGTTCAGACCGCGCAGCTCCACCCGCTGGCCGTTCAGATACAGCCCGCCTGCCACGAACTGCACGGTGCGGAAGCCGAACCGCACCGTCTTTTCGTCCAGCACGCGGTCCGGCAGACCGGCAGAGCCGGGACGGATCAGCTGCACCGTGAGGGTGTACAGGGTGGGATGCTCGATGCTCCACGGATGCACGCCGTTCAGCACGCCGGTGATGGGCAGTGAAAGCTCGCCGCTGTAGGCGGCGCGGCTGCCGGAGGGGCTGCGGATCTCGGCCTGCAGGGTGCAGCCCACGGTCTCGCCCACGGTGGAGGTGTAGATGCGGAAATCGCCTTCGGCCTTTGCCTCAATGAACACATCCCGCAGGTAAGCGGGCTCCTTGATGTCCAGACTGACAGCACGGTAGATGCCGCCGTAGGTCAGATAATCGATCTGCCCGCCGAAGGGGGGAATGTTCAGATCCTCGCGGCTGTCGCAGCGCACGGCCACCACGTTTTTCTGGCCGAAGTGCAGTGCGCCGGTCAGGTCCACCGTAAAGGAGGTGTAGCCGCAGCCGTGGTGGAACAGCCGCCGCCCGTTGCAGAACACAGTGGCGTCGTGGGCAATGGCACCGAAGGTGAGCAGCACGGTACGGCCCTCCCACTCTCTGGGCGCAAAAAATTCCCGCCGGTAGCCGCACAGACACTGGTATTCGTTTTCACTGCAATAGTTGTAGGGCAGCACCCGCACGGTATGGGGGATGCGCACCGGCTCCAGTTCCAGCCCGCATTCCGGCCGCACCAGTGCCGGGTCGAACCGGGGCGTGAACAGCCAGCCTTCATTCCAATCGTAGTGTTCCATAGCAGCGCTCCATCTGATAAAATCACTTTACATCTTATAGTAACATAAAGATATGAACGAAAAAAGATACGGAAGGCGCTTTGGAAAAGGTTTTTTGCTGTTTTTGGCACGAAAAGCAGAAGAGTGCAAACAAAAACTGCGTTCCGTGCAGGCCCTGCTGTCTTTTCTGCATAAAAAAGCACACCGGGAAGCTCTGCGGAACTTCCCGATGTGCAAACTGCGGAAAAACGTTTTCTTACCGGATAAAGTTGGTCATGGGCCGCTTGGGGTTCTGCGGGTGCTCAATACCGGCGGCTTTTCCGGCTTCGATGCAGTGCAGCAGCCAGGCCATGTTGCGGCCCAGCTCCTGCATCACGGCACAGCCCTCGGCGTCCTGCAGAACCTGCTCGGCGTTGGAGCCATGCACCATGGCCCAGTAGGAGCCGTTCACCAGCGGCATGTGGAAGAACTGCGGGTACTTCACCAGCTGGTCCAGCGTGGTGGTGGTACCGGCGCGGCGTGCCGAGCAGCAGATGGCGGCAGGCTTGTAGGCCAGATATCTGCCGCCTGCGTAGGCAAGGCGGTCCATGAAGCTGGTCATGTTGCCGGTAGCGGATGCATAGTGCACCGGGCTGCCGAACACAAAGCCGTCGGCGGTCTTGGCCTTCTCGATGGCTTCGTTGACCACGCCGCCGAACACGCAGCCATTGCCTGCGGCGCAGCCGCCGCAGCCGATGCAGCCGCCTACGGGCTTGCCGCCGACATGCAGGATCTCGGTGTCCACACCGGCGTCGTTCAGTTCCTTTGCGATGAGGGAAAGGGCGGTATAGGTGCAGCCCTTTTCGTGGGGGCTGCCGTTGATGAGCAGAACTTTCATGCAGATACTCTCCTTTTGGTGTCCAGAATGCGCCGCAAAAGCCCGGCGCTGCCGGTTTTATTGTAGCACAAACCGACAGACGGCGCAACGCGCGGCCCTTGACAAGAATATGCAGTTGGGTGATAATAAAGTGATACAAAAATGTGTTTGCAGCTGCATCTTCCGGCTGCAAGGAGGAGGAGAGAGAACATGCACGTGATCGCAGGAGAAGCCCGGGGCCGCAGTCTGGAGGCCCTGCCGGGAACAGATGTGACCCGGCCCACCCTTTCGCAGGTAAAAGAGGCGATGTTCAGCATCGTCCAGTTCGACCTGCCCGGCGCACGGGTGCTGGACCTGTATGCGGGCAGCGGCCAGCTTGGCATTGAAGCACTGAGCCGCGGCGCGGCGCGCTGCGTGTTTCTGGACGAGAACCGCGAGGCAGTGAATATCATCATGCGCAACTGCAAGGCCTGCGGCGTGTTCGACCGCAGCCGCGTCAATATCGGCGAGGCTGCGCGGTATCTTTCCGCCTGCCGGGAGCAGTTCGACATCGTACTGCTGGACCCGCCCTTCCGCAATGGTACGCTGGAAAAGATCCTGCCGGCGGTGGACAAATGCACCGCACCCGGCGGCATCGTGCTGTGCGAGAGCGAGACGGGCATCGTGCTGCCGGCCGAGGCAGGCGGCCTGACTCTGCGCAAGCAGTACAAGTACGGCAGAGTGCTGCTGTGGAAGTACACAAAGCCCATGCAGCCGGCCGGTGATGAGCAGAAGGGAGAAGCACTATGAACGTGAACGAACTTTTGGATACCATTGAGGATGCACTGGAGGAAGGCGCAAATGTCCCTCTGTCCGGCGGCAAGAAGATCGTGGACGTGGAGCAGATCCGTGATCTGCTGGACGAGATCCGCGCAAACCTGCCCGGTGAGCTGCGGCAGGCCCAGCAGATCGTGAACGACCGCGCCCAGATCGTGGAAACGGCCAACGCGCAGGCACAGGTCATCGTGAAAAAGGCGGAGGAAAGAGCCCGCATCCTGACCAGCGAGGCAGAGATCGTGAAGGCGGCGCAGCAGCGTGCCGCGGAGATCACCACCGCAGCCCAGAATGAGGTGCGCACCCTGCGCCAGACCGTGACGGACTACTGCGACAATATGCTCCGCAACACCGAGGAGACCATGGTGGAAAATGCGGCACAGGTGAAAAATGTGCGGGCAAATCTGCGCCAGAATGCCAAGAAAAACGGATAAACTGCGGCTGCATGATGCGACACCGCAGCAAAAGCGCCGGACAGCCGGGCAGAGAGGCTCTGCGCCCACAAGCTCACACACAAATTACACATCCCCGGAATAACAAAGTCCCTACAGGCAAAAATGACGGCTGACAGGGGCTTTTTTTGTTACATTTTGCGGGAAAAACGGAAACGGAAACCCTTGCATTCAAGGGCTTGATTTGCTACAATAAAACTGTGTCATCGGACGAAAGCGTGCACTGCGCGCACAGCCCTCTGATGCACAAAGCCATGAACGAAGAAAGGAGGCCGTACCGATGGAACTTGAAACACAAGCAGCCTTTGACCCGGCCTCGTTTGAGCATATCCCGGTCCTGCTGAACGAGTGTCTGGAGGGTCTTGCCATCGACCCGGCTGGCACTTACCTTGACGGAACGGCGGGCGGCGCGGGACATTCCCGCCAGATCGCCCTGCGATTGGATGCGGCAAAGGGCGGTCGCCTGATCTCGCTGGATCAGGACCCGGATGCCGTGCAGACCGCACGTTCCCGTCTGGCGGGCCTGCCCGCTACGGTGGTGCAGATCAACTTCCGCTATGCGGGACAAGCTCTGGAAAGCCTAGGCATCGACAAGATCAACGGTGCACTGCTGGATCTTGGCGTTTCCAGCCATCAGCTGGACGATGCAGCCCGGGGATTTTCCTACCGGGCAGATGCACCGCTGGACATGCGGATGAGCCAGCAGGGCGAGACGGCGGCAGACATTGTGAACACCGAGAGCCGCGAAGAGCTGGCGCGCATCCTGCGGGATTACGGCGAGGAGCCATTTGCATGGCAGATCGCAGGCAGGATCGTGGAAGCGAGAGAAAACGCTCCCATTGAAACGACCCTGCAGCTGGCAGACATCGTGGCCAGCGCCATGCCGCCGGCAGAACGCCGCAAGAACAAGAACCCTTCCCGCCGCACCTTTCAGGCGCTGCGCATTGCAGTGAACCATGAACTGGATGCGCTGGAGGAAGGGCTGGATACCATTTTTGATCACCTTGCGCCGGGCGGCCGGCTGTGTGTGATCACCTTCCACTCGCTGGAGGACAGGCTGGTGAAGAACAAATTCCGCCGCTGGTCCACAGCCTGTACCTGCCCGCCGGAGTTTCCGGTGTGCGTGTGCGGGGGCAAGGCAAAAGCAAAGCTTGTCACCCGCAAGCCCATTGAGGCAAACAGTCAGGAACTGGAGGAGAACCGGCGCAGCCGTTCTGCCCACCTGAGAGTTTTGGAAAAATGCTGAACAGAATACCTGTTTTGTGAGGAGGAGAGCAAGCCATGGGTCAGGCAGCATATGATTATAACGCAGTGCGGCGCAGAAAAGCCCCGCAGACACAGCGCAAGGCGAACCTGCGTGTTGCAAAGGGCGGCAAGCGCCGTCTTACGCCGCTGCAGGCAGCGGTGCACAATGCCATGAATCTGGTGGCAGCTGCGCTGCTGGTGGGCTTTGCCATCAGCCTGCTATGGAGCGAATCCCAGCTGGTGGAGCTGAACGATCAGATCCAGGATGCAAAGGCACAGCTGGTGAGCGAGCAGAGCCAGTATACTTATTACAACAGCACCCTGAACAGCAAGACCAATATCACCAGCGTGGAGGAAACCGCCGGGCGTCTGGGCCTGATGAAGATCGACCAGAGCCAGATCACCTACATCCGTCTGGGCGAGAGCGATACGCTGGAGCGCACCCAGTCCGCTGTGCGGCAGTGGACCGACTTTATCTATAACGGAGCAGTGAACATTCTTGGCACCATAAGGTGAATCAGGTACGGGAAAGCGTGCGGCAGCGCACGCTTTTTCGGTTTTATGCCCCCTTTGCAAAAAACTTCAAATCCAATAAAAGTGCGGCGGGAAGCAGAAACTGCCTTTTGCCGCAGGAGCATACCATGCCAAAATTTTTCCGAAAGATCACCAAAAAAATAAAAGGGCCATGGCCGGATACCGGTGCCGGTGCCCGCATGAACCCCAAGATCAGCCTGCTCTGCGGCAGTCTGGCCCTTGCGATCATGGGGCTTGCGGCCATCCGTGTGACCTACAGCCTGTATAACATCCAGATCCGGAACGGCGAGACTTATCGCCAGCTGGCCGCAAAGCAGCAGCTGCTGGATACCACCATCAAGGCCACCCGCGGCGAGATCTACGATACCTCCGGCATCACGCTGGCCTCCACCAGCGTGGTGTGGACCATCTGGGCCGACCCGGACAATAGCAAAATCTTATATACCACCACCGGCAAGGATGAGGAGGCGGTGCGCACGCTGGACACGGCCATGTGCGCCGAGGTCAGCCGGGAACTGACCCTGCGCCTGCTTTCCGGCGACGGCGAAAGTCTGGACGCGGTGGACACTTCCTCGGAAGCGTACCAGACCCAGTACCAGAAGGTTTACGATGCACTTTCCAAGACGGACACCAAGTATCAGGTGCTGGCCACCAAGGTGAACAACGCTGTCAAGCTGTCCATCGAATCCTACGTTTCCCAGTTCAACAAGGCACACAAGCGTGCCACTGAGACCTCCCGCAAGGGCAACATCTCGGTCGGCAGCGAGAAGAGCTTCCAGCGCAATTACCCCTACGGAGCGTTTGCAGCGGCAGTGCTGGGCTTTACCGATGCGGACGGCATTGGTACTTACGGTCTGGAAAAATCCTATCAGTCCACGCTGGCCGGTGTGGATGGCCGCACCATTACCCAGCGCAATGCCTACGGCAACGCCATTGCGGACGAGAATGCCACCACCTTTGCAGCCAAGGATGGCTCCAATCTGGTGCTTTCGCTGGATGTGAATGTGCAGGAGATCGTGGAACGGTATCTGAACGAAGCCATTGCAGCCAACACGGTGGAGAACCGCGGCTGCGCCATCGTGATGAATGTCAAGACCGGTGCCATCCTTGCCATGGCTTCCAAGCCGGATTTTGACCCCAACGACCCGCTGGACTACAGCGCAAATCTGGATTACCTCAACGAGCTGGTGCGCGCTGAGCCGGAGCTGTACGGCATCTACAAAAAGGATGAGAACGGCAACGAGCTGAAGGATGCAAACGGCAACCGCATTCTGGACGAGGAGGCCGATTACTCCGGCTACTTCCGCGATATCCAGTGGAAAAACAAGGCCATCACCGAGTTGTACTACCCCGGCAGTGTGTTCAAGGTGATCACCTCGGCCATGGGCGTGGACTCCGGCCTTGCAAACATCAACACCACCTTTACCTGCGCCGGTGCTTACGGCGTGGCAAAGGAGACCTACCACTGCGCAGGCCACAAAGCCCACGGCACCATCACACTGGCCGAAGCTCTGCGTCAGAGCTGCAATATCTACTATATCCAGCTGGGCCAGCGCGTTGGCTCCCAGACCTTCTATAACTACTTCGATGCCTTTGGCTTTACCAGCCGCACCGGCGTGGACCTGCCCAGTGAGACGGGCTTCATGCAGTATTATAAGGCCAACCAGCTGGGCGAAGTGCAGCTGGCTTCTTCGGCCTTTGGCCAGGCAATGGCCATCACCCCGCTGCAGATGTGCACCGCTGTGGCCGCAGCCGTCAACGGCGGCTATCTGGTCACGCCCCATGTGGTGGATAAGATCACCGATGCAAATGGCAACGTGATCGAGGAAATCGGTGCCAATGTGCGCCGTCAGGTCATCAGCGAGAGCACCAGCAATGTGATCCGCCAGATCATGGAATATGAGGTGGGCGCCGGTACCGGCGGCGGCAAGTATGCCTATGTGTCCGGCTACCGTATCGGCGGCAAGTCCGGCACTTCCGAACAGTTGAACATGGATCGCCGTGCCGACGGTGACTACAAGAAGGTGGCATCCTTTGCCGCTGTCCTGCCCGCCGACGACCCGGAGATCATCGTCTATGTGATGCTGGATGACCCCAACAACGCCAGAACGGACTACTCGTCCTTGCTGGCAGCGCCCGTTGTGGGCAACATCATCAGCGAGATCGCACCCTACCTTGGCATTGCCGCCGACGGCGAGGATCGCAGCCAGACTGTGGTCACTGTGCCGAATCTGGTGGGCACCGAGTGGAGCAGTGCGCAGGTGCAGCTGAACATCAAGGGCCTCAGGCATCAGCTGGCCGAAAGCACCACCAGTCAGGCGGCAGCAGCTGTCACCTACCAGTATCCGCACGCGGGTGCAAAGGTGGCCTACGGCACCACCGTGTACCTGTATACCGATACCTATGAGGGCAGCCATACCGATGTGCCGGATGTGACCGGCAAGAGCGCGGACTTTGCTCGCCAGATGCTGTCTGCCGCCGGATTGAACTGTGTGGTGGAGGGCAATGCGAACGCCACCGTGCAGGCCCAGAGTGCAGACCCCGGTTCCAGTGTGCAGCGCGGCACCGTCGTGACCATTACCTGTGGGTAACAAGAACCCTCTCAGGCGCTTGCGCGCCAGCTCTCCCGAAGGGCGAGCTTTATGAGTGGGCACGGTAAAGTGAATCTTCTGAAGAACTGCACTTTATCGTAAGATGCAAAAGAGCTCCCCTTTCGGGGGAGCTGGCAATGCCGCAGGCATTGACTGAGAGGGTTTTACAAGATAAAAGAGAGGGGAAAGAACCAATGGAAAAAATTTCTGCAAGCAAGCTTCTGGCAGGGCTGGTGCCCGCAGACTTCATCCGGGAAGAGGTGCAGGTGGAACTGGTGACCACCGACAGCCGCGAGGTGCGGCCCGGCTGCATTTTTGTAGCGTTCCCGGGTGAAAAATTTGACGGCCACGATTTTGCGGCCAAAGCACTGGAGAACGGTGCTGTTTATGTGGTGGTGAACCACCCGGTGGAGGGCGTGCCTGCGGAAAAGGCCATCCTCTGCCCGGACAGCTACCACGCCATGATGGTGATGGGCGCGAACTACCGCAGCCAGTATCACCCCAAGATGGTGGGTGTGACCGGCAGCGTGGGCAAGACCACCACCAAGCAGATGACCTACGCCGCCCTTGCAGGCTTTGGCGAGACCATCAAGACCGAGGGCAACCAGAACAATGAACTGGGCATGCCCCGCACCCTGATGCGGCTGGAAAGCAGCACTGAGTATGCCGTGATCGAGATGGGCATGAGCCATGCGGGCGAGATCGACCGTCTGGCCCGGGCCGCACGCCCGGATGTGGGCATCATTACCTGCATCGGTGTGTCCCACATCGGCAATCTGGGGAGTCAGGAGAACATCTGCAAGGCAAAGCTGGAGATCTGCAACGGCCTGCCGGAGGGTGCACCGCTGGTGCTGAACTATGATGATAAGTTCCTGCGCGCCGCAAAGCTGCCCGCCCACGTGAAGCCGGTATGGTTCAGTCTGGCAGATGAGAACGCGGATGTGTGTGCACTGTCCATCCGGCAGGAAGAGGACGGCATGAGCTTTGTGCTGGAAGATCAGGAAGAGGGCACCTTTGTGGTCAAGATCCCGGCCATGGGCAAGCACAATGTGGCAAACGCTCTGGCTGCCTACTGCGCCGCCACCCGCTTGGGCTGCGACCCGCGCGGTGTCATCAAGGGGCTTTCCAATTTTGAGCAGACCGGCCGCCGCCAGAAGGTGGTGCACAGCAAGGGCGTTACCGTCATTGAGGATTGCTACAATGCAAACCCCGACAGCATGAAGGCCGCGCTTGCCATGTTCAAGGAATTCCCCTGCAAGCGCCGCTTTGCCCTGCTGGGCGATATGCTGGAGCTGGGCGAGCTGTCCCGCGAAGCCCACGAGGAGCTGGGCCGTCTGGCTGCGGAGAGTGATCTGTACTGCCTTGTGACCTACGGCGAAAACGCAAAGCGCACGGCTGTGGTGGCTGCGGCCAAGGGGGTCAAGACCCTCCATGCAAACAACTACCGCGAGGCAGCGGATGCTCTGCTGAACCGGATAGAGCCGGGCGATGCCCTGCTGGTGAAGGCAAGCCGCGGCATGGCGCTGGAAAAAGTACTGGAAATTTTCTACGCAGAGCAGAAAGATGCCGAAGAATAACCCTTTGGCATGAATTTGGAGATTGAAAAATGATTCGTTTCGCCTTGGTCGTCGCGTCGGTGCTGGGTTTTGTGCTGACTGCGGCGCTCGGCAATATGATGGTGCCGCTGCTGCGGGAGTTGCAGCGTACGGCACGCGGTACACAGCCGGACAGCGATGCCCCGGACAGCCCGGTGCCTACCATGGGCGGGCTGTGCCTGATGGTGGGCACCCTTGCCGCTGTGGGCGTGGGCTGGCTGGCCGCATGTGCTGCACAGCCTTCCCTGCTTGGCAGCGACCGGCAGATGACCTCCCGCCTGCTCATTGCACTGCTGGGGTCGCTGGCCTTTGGCGCAGTGGGGCTGGCCGATGATCTGGCCCGCATCCGCAGCCGCTACCCGAACGGTTTGGGCCTTGGCCTGCGCCGCACACAGCGCCTTGCACTGGAATGCACTGCTGCAGCGCTGGTGCTGGGCCTGCTGGCACTGAACGGGTGCCTGCCCACAGGGCTGATCCTGCCGGGAGCAGGCTATGTGGAATGTGCGCTGGCACCGCTGCTGTGGGCTGTGCTGCTGGTGGCGATGGCCGAGGCGGCCCGCGTGGCCGACGGTGCCGACGGCACGGTGTGCGGCGCGGCCTTTGTAGCTATGCTGGGCCTGATGATGCTGGAAACGCAGCTGGGATGGTTCCCGCTGGCGGTGTTCCCGGCAGCGCTGGCCGGAGCACTGATGGCCTTTCTGCTGTGGGATTTCCCGCCGGCAAAGCTGCACCCCGGCAAATGCGGGTGTCTGTTTGCGGCGGGAGCCATCGGCTGCATCCCGCTGTGCATCGGCTATGCAGAGCTCAGCGTCCCGCTGGCGCTGCCCTTCTGGCTGGAAGGCGGCATGGTGGCGCTGCAGATCCTGTTTTACCGCCGCCGGGGCAGGCTACTGTTCGCGGCTGCGCCGCTGCATCGCTGGCTGGAAAAGCGCGGCCTGAGCGCGGTGAATGTTTTTTACAGCCTGTGCGCCCTGAGCGTGTGCGGGCTGGCGCTGGCCGTGCGTCTGGCACGCTGGGCCTGAGCGCTTTATTCTGAAAAAACGAGGGGGAAGGGCAATGGAAGCCGCCCGCAGACAATACAGACAAAAAGAGACGACATGGGCCCCGCCGCTGCAGCGGGACCCGGGGCCGTGGAGCCGGCTGGTGATCAACTGGATGGCAACACTGGCGGTCATTATGGCGTTTGGCCTTGTGATGCTGTACAGCGCAAGCTACACCACCGGCTACCTGCGCATGGGCGACAGCCTGCACTACATCAAGCAGCAGATCCTCTGCATGGCCATTGGCATCGGATGCATGGCAGCCATGAGCTATGTGGATCACCGCTTTCTGCGCTGGGCATGCAAGCCGTGTTACTGGATCGTGCTGCTTATGCTGGCAGCTACGCTGGCCTTTCCGCCGCTGAACGGCTGCCGCCGCTGGATCCGTCTGGGAGGACTGACCCTGCAGACCTCTGAGGTAGCTAAGTTTGAGATGATCCTGCTCACGGCGCATCTGGCGTCCAGTGCGCCGCAGATCGGACGGTTCCGTCCATCCCTGAAAGAAAAGGTCCGGCTGAAGGACTGGCTGTTCATCCGCATCGTGCGGCAGATCATCCTGCCGGTGCTGCCGCTGGTACCGGTGCTGGTGCTGCTGATCATGGAACCGCACATGTCCGGCATCCTGCTGACCACCGCCATCGTGGGCACCATCCTGATGATGAGCGGCAGCGGCGGCATCATTACATGGGCAGGAGCAGGCACCGCGGCGCTGCTGCTGGAAACGCTGCTGACCCATGTGAACTCGATTGAGTACCTGCAAAAACGCCTGAAAACATGGTCGGACGATCTGGAAAAACTGAATCCCCAGACCAAGCAGAGCCTGTATGCCATTGGCTCCGGCGGCCTGAAGGGCCTTGGCCTTGGCAACAGCGTGGAAAAGCAGCTCTGGCTGCCGGAGAGCACCAACGACTTTATCTTCAGCGTGGTATGTGAGGAGCTGGGCTTCATCGGGGCCACGCTCATCATCGTGCTGTTTATCCTGTTCATCGTGCAGGGCCTGCTGATCGCCTACAAGGCCGAGAATCAGTTCTGCACCATGGTGGGCATCGGCATTATGGCACAGATCGCATGGCAGGTGTTCTGCAACATCGCCGTTGTCACCAATACCATCCCGAACACCGGCATCAGCCTGCCCTTCTTTTCGTCCGGCGGCACCAGCCTGATCCTGCTGCTGGCAGAAATGGGCGTGATGGTGAACATTGGGCGCAACGGAGAACGAGCGGCCCAGCAGCGTGCCGCAGACCACGCCCGGCGGGAGGCAGAACGTGCGGCGCAGGAGGCCGAACGGGCCAGCAGGACCATCAATCTGGAAGATGCCCGCCGTGCACAGAACGGGAAATGAGAGGCTCCGGGCAAAGGCCGGACACATATAGGAGGAAATCAGTATGCGAGTTCTTATCGCTGCCGGCGGCACTGCCGGCCATATCAACCCGGCACTTGCCATTGCAGGTGCCATCAAAAAGGCAGATCCTTCTGCCGAGATCCACTTTGCCGGCCGCAGGGAGGGCATGGAGTACCGTCTGGTGGGTCAGGCGGGCTATCCGTTCCACCACATCGAGATCACCGGTTTCCAGCGCAGGTTGTCGCTGAACAACATCAGGCGCAACATCGTCACCCTGTGGAATCTGGCCCTTTCCGGCCCCAAGGCAAAGAAGATCATGAGGGAAGTCCGGCCCGATCTCGTGATCGGCTGCGGCGGCTATGTGTCCGGCCCGGTGGTGCGCTGCGCTGCCAAAATGGGCATCCATACCGCCATCCATGAACAGAACGCCTTTCCGGGCGTGACCAATAAGCTGCTGGCACCGGATGTGGACATCGTGTTCGCCGCTGTGCCCGCCGCTGTGGAAAAGCTGGGAGCACCCGATAAGACCATCGTGGTGGGCAACCCGGTGCGCCCGGAGGTGTTCACAAAGGCAAAGGAGCGGGATGCCATCCGTGCCGAGCTTGGCGCAGGCGACCGCACCGTGGTGCTTTCCTTCGGCGGCAGTCTGGGCGCACGCCGCGTCAATGAGGTGGTGGCCGACCTGTGCGCATGGGAGCAGCAGGAGCACAAGCCGGTGCTGCATCTGCATGCCACCGGTCAGTACGGCGTACAGCTGTTCAAGGATCTGGAAAAGGAAAAGAACTTTGCCGAGGGCAGCAGCCTTGTGGTGAAGGAATACATCAACAACATGCCGGAGCTGCTGGCAGCGGCAGACCTTGTCATCAGCCGTGCCGGTGCGCTGACGCTGGCCGAGCTGGAGGCCGTGGGCCGCGCTGCGGTGCTCATCCCCAGCCCCAATGTGGCAGAGAACCATCAGTATTTCAACGCGATGGAGCTGCAGAAGGCCGGTGCCGCCGTGGTCATTGAGGAAAAAGACCTGACGGGCGAAAAGCTGGTGGGCACTGTTGCCGATCTGCTGGCACAGCCCGGTAAGCTGGCTGAAATGGGCAGAAATGCGCGCAGCCTGTCGGTAGACGACAGTCTGGACCGCATTGCCGCTGCCCTGATGAAACTGGTGCAGAAGCACTGACGAGGAAAAAACGGAAAGGAGGTGCACGCCATGCAGCGATCCGGTGGAAACAACGGCAATATCTACGACCTGCGGAAGGATCTGCAGCGTCCTCAGGCACCTTCACAGAAAAAGGAAACCTCCGGCAGCACCGACAGCCGCTATGGCTTTAATGGTGAGCCGCTGAGCTTTGCGCCGGACCGGACGTCCAACGGCGCCGTCCGGCGGACCCGGACGGACAACAGCATCGAGTTTCCCACCCAGCCGCGCCGCACAGCCCAGAGCAGTGCCCCGCGCACCCGCAGTCAGGGCCAGAACCGCAGCGCACCGCGTTCCCGCCCTGCGTCTGCAGGCCGGAACAGCTCCGGCACGGCCCGCAGGCCCCAGCAGCGCAGGCCCCAGAGCCAGCAGACCGGGCAGACGGCAGACAGAGCCGCCCGCCAGCGCTACAAAAATCAGCGCCTGCGCCCGGCGCAGCAACAGCAGGTCCGGGACCCGGTGCGGCGGGAAAAACGCAAGAAACGCCGCCTGACCCGCGCCGCGCTGAAACGGCGGCGGATGATGCGGCGTCTGATGGCCTTTGTGACTCTGCTGGCCGTGATCGCCGCCGGTGTTTACCTGACCATGACCATGCTGTTCAAGATCGGCACCATTCAGGTGCAGACGGAGGACGGCACTGTGGTGCAGGAGGCGGGCGGCTATTCCAGCAGCGAGATCATTCAGGCGCTGGGTGTAGCGCCGGAGGAAAATATCTTCAGCTTTGACCCCGGCGAAAAGGAGGCGGCGCTGGAACGCCAATTCCCTCTGCTGGAATCCATCAGGGTGGTGCGGGATTATCCCAACACGGTGGTGGTGCAGGTGACGGAAGCGGTGCCTGCCTACGCCATGCAGACCCAAAGCGGATGGCTGACCCTCTCGGATCAGTTCAAGATCCTGGCCTGCGGGTCGGCCCAGCCGGAGGGACTCAAGACCCTGTACGGCGGTGAGGCGAAAACGACTGCCCCCGGCGAACAGCTGAGCTTTGCGGCAGAGGATGCCGCCGACAGCACGGCAGCGTCGGACAGCGCAGCAGCCAGCAGCCCGGAGGAAGCGGACAAAAAGATGGAGACCCTGACGGCTCTGCAGGCAAAGCTGGAGGAATATGAACTGCTGGATGATGTGACCCGCATGGAATTTGCGGACACCGATCAGGTAGCATTTTTGTATCAGGATCGGGTCAGCGTGCTGCTTGGCACCCTGAACGATCTGGATTATAAGCTGGACCGCGCACGCTATGTGCTGACCAATGCCGACGGTAAGGGCTGCGCCCCTACCGACACCGGCAGGCTGGATTTCAGCCATGTGAGCGCAGGCAGCACCCGCAAAATTTATTTTGCACAGGGAGAGCCGACCCTGCCCTCCGGCTATGTGGTGCCGGAACCGGAGGAACCGGCCCAGACCGAGGAACCGTCTGCCGATGATACCACGGCAGATGGTGCAGAGGATGCCGCAGCCCAGCCTGCGGGCGATACGGCTGCAGCGGAGGAAACGCCGCTGATCGACCCCGCCCGCATGACCGCCAACGAGACCCAGGACCCCATGTGAGAATACGACCATTTGAGGAGTGAGCAGCAATGAAACTGGAACAGTTACTGGAAGGTGTGCCCTTTACTCTGGTGCAGGGCAGCCTGAATACGGAAATTTCGGATATCATCTATGACAGCCGCAAGGCAGCCCCGGGGCTTGCATTTGTGTGCATCGTGGGCACTCAGCGCGACAGCCACGAGTTCGCCGCCGACTGTGCCGCAAAGGGAGTCAGCGCGCTGGTCATCCAGCACGACATCGACCTTTCCGCCCTGCCGGATGTGACCGTGGTCAGGGTGGAGAGCAGCCGCTATGCCATGGCGCTGATGAGTGCAAACCTCTTCGGCAACCCGTCCCGCCAGATGACCATGATCGGCGTTACCGGCACCAAGGGCAAGACCACCACCACCCACATGATCAAGAGCGTGCTGGAAGCAGCGGGCCGCAAGGTGGGCATGATCGGCACCAATGGCATCTACTACATGGGCTGCCACAAGGAGACCGCCAATACCACCCCCGAAAGCTACGAGCTGCAGAAGACCTTTCGGGAGTTTCTGGACGCAGGCTGTGATACTGCGCTGATGGAGGTGTCCAGTCAGGGCCTGATGATGGACCGCGTGGCGGGCGTGCACTACGATGTGGGTGTGTTCACCAACCTTTCGCCGGATCACATCGGCCCCGGTGAGCACAAGACCTTTGAGGAGTACCGCAGCTGGAAGGGCCAGCTGTTCAAGCGCTGCGACGTGGGCGTGGTGAACATTGACGATGAGAACACCGAAGCTCTGCTGGAAGGCCATACCTGTAAATTGGTCACCTATGGCCGTGATGAAAAGGCCGACTACCGCGAGACTGGCTATGAGCTGCTGCGCACCCATGATTTTCTGGGCGTTAAATTCAATGTGACCGGCAAGGACGAGATGGACGTCAAGGTGAACATGCCCGGCGAGTTCAGCGTGTACAACGCGCTGGCAGCTCTGGCGGTGGGCAAGGTGCTGGGCCTGCCGGATCAGGCGATCCACGACGGCCTTGGCAAATGCGTGGTCAAGGGCCGGGTGGAGCTGGTGCCCATCAGCAAAAAGTTCACCATCCTGCTGGATTACGCCCACAACGAGGTGTCCACAGAAAGCCTGCTCACCACTCTGCGGGCCTACAAGCCCCACCGTCTGGTGGTGGTGTTCGGCTGCGGCGGCAACCGCTCCAAGCTGCGCCGCTACGGCATGGGCGAGATCTGCGCCAAAATGGCCGATTTCTCCATCCTCACCGAGGACAACAACCGCTTTGAAAAGGTGGAGGACATCCTTGCTGATATCCGCGTGGGTATGAACAAGGGCAACCCGGACGCAAAGTTCGTGGAGATCCCCGACCGTCTGGATGCGCTGCACTACGCAGTGGATCACGCGCAGGAGGGCGACCTGATCGCCGTCATCGGCAAGGGCCATGAGACCTACCGTGACCGCGAGGGCGTCAAGACGCCGTTCCTGGAGCGGGAGCTGCTGGAAGAGTACGCACAGCAGATCGGGCTGGAATAAGAATACAAAAAACAACGCCGTGTCGAATGTTCAGACACGGCGTTATTTTTTGCGGTAATTATGCTTTCAGCTGCGAAGCCTTGTTCTCCGGCAGGAGATTGGTCATGCTCTTCAGGCTGATGCCAATGGTAGACAGGTTATGCAGCATGGCAGAGGAGGCCGGCTGCAGGATGCCCAGAGCACCCAGCGCGATGAGGGCGGAGTTGAAGGTGAGCACGAAGCGGTAGTTTGCGTGCACGCGCTTCTGCAGGGAGTTGGCGATGGCCTTGAGCGCCACCAGCTCCTCCAGACTGTCGGCCTTGATGGTCACATCGGCAATCTCGCGGGCGATGGCAGCGCCGGAGTTGATGGCGATGCCGATATCGGCAGCGGAAAGGGCAGGCGAGTCGTTGATGCCGTCACCGATCATCACCACGGTGTGGCCCTCGGCCTTGGCCTGCTGGACAAAGTTTGCCTTGTCCTCGGGCAGCACCTCGGCAAAGAAGCGGTCCACGCCCACCTGCTTTGCAATGGCGGCAGCGGTGCGCTCGCTGTCGCCGGTCATCATGACGGTGTTCCGGATGCCCAGCGCACGCAGACCGTTCAGCACAGCGGCGGCTTCCGGGCGCAGCGGGTCGGAGATGCAGATGACACCCACCAGCTGCCCGCTGGCAGCCATGTACAGGTGCGAATACGCGGGCTTGAGGGCATCGAACTTCTGCTGTTCGGCTGCGGGGATGGTGCACTTTTCATCCTCAAAGACGAAGTGGTGGCTGCCGATGACCACGCGCTGGCCGCCCACGCGGCTTGCAATGCCGTGGGCCACGATGTACTCCACCTCAGAGTGCATCTCCTCATGGGAAATGCCGCGCTCTTTGGCGGCACGCACCACGGCGTTGGCCATGGAATGGGGGAAGTGCTCTTCCAGACAGGCGGCCAGCTGCAGAACTTCGCGCTCGTTACAGCCGGAGAAGGGCACGACCTCCACTACCTGCGGGGTGGCACGGGTGAGGGTGCCGGTCTTGTCGAACACGATGGTGTCTGCCTTGGACAGGGCTTCCAGATACTTGCCGCCCTTGACGGTGATGTGGTAGCTGCCGCACTCACGCATGGCAGAAAGCACGGCCAGCGGCATGGAGAGCTTGAGCGCACAGGAAAAATCCACCATCAGGCAGGAGATGGCGCGGGTGGCGTTGCGGGTGAGCAGATAGGTGACCACCGTTGCGCCCAGACACCATGGCACCAGCTTGTCGGCCAGCACCAGCGCACGGTTCTCGGTGCTGGACTTGAGCTTTTCGGATTCCTCGATCATGGCCACGATTTTGTCGTAGCGGTTGGAACCGCCCTCGGCCTTGGCGATAAAGATGCACTCGCCCTCCTCCACAACGGTGCCGGCATAGAGGGTGGAGCCCTCTGCCTTGCGCACCGGCATGGCTTCGCCGGTCAGGGCAGCCTGATTCACCATGGCTTCGCCTTCCAGCACGGTGCCGTCCAGCGGGATCATGTTGCCGCTGCGCACGACCACCTCATCGCCGGAGCGTACTTTGGTCAGAGGCACCAGCACTTCGGTGCCCTGACTGCGCACCCACACCTTGTCCACGTTCAGGGCCATGCTGCGGGCCAGATCGTCCAGACTCTTCTTGCGGGTCCACTCTTCCAGCAGAGAGCCCAGATTCAGCAGGAACATGACAGAACCGGCGGTGCCAAAGTCGCCGCGCAGCAGCGAGACGCCGATGGACAAAGCGTCCAGCACCTCCACTTCCAGCCTGCGGCTCAGCACGCAGCGCACACCCTTCCAGAGAAAGTGGATGGAGCGGAAGACGGTGTAGGCAGCGTCAAGGGGTGCGGGCAGGAACAGCTTGCGCAGGCAGCGTCCTGCCACCAGATCGAACATTTTATCCTGATATTCCCGGTTCAGTCTGCGGCTGTCGGTAGAGGTGACCAGAGCGTCATACTCGGCCACATCGAACTTGTAGCCGGCCAGAACAGCGATGGCAGCGGAACGTCTGCCGGTATAGGTGATGACCACATCGCCGGTGCGCTCGTAAACGGCGGCATGGACGATGGCATCATTGTGGTTCAGATATGCTTCCAGCACATCGGCACGGTGCAGGGTCATGCGGACTTTTTCCACATGCACGCGCATCCGGCCCTTGCCTTCATGCAGAATGGTACATTTCATATATCAAATATCCTTCTCTATCTTTTTGCCGCAGCGTCAGGCTGCTATACCCTGCACGCCTGCGGCCCCACTCTCACAAAAAAGAGCCGCCCGAAGGCGGCTCGAAAGCCACGTTGGGGCTTTCAGTGTTTTACGAACCGAAAATTACTCAGCGGTCTCTTCGGTGGTCTCCTCGGCGGCATCCTCGATCACAGCAGCCTCGGCTTCAACAGCACGAGCCTCGTTGATGGCCTTTGCATCGGCCAGAATGTCACCGGCCTGCTCCTGCACCTTGCTGACGGTCTCCATGGTGGAGTCCTTCATGCGCAGCACGGCAGCAGTGGTCTGGGTGTAGACCTTCTTGGCGTCCTTGCTGGACAGCAGCTTGAAACCGGCAGAACCGAACAGAGTGCCGGCGGCGAACAGTGCAATCTTCTTGATATCCATAGTAACTTCCCTACCTTTTCTATTTCCTGTCAGAGGCCCTGCACCGCAGGACCTGTAAGATGAATATACCGGCCCAAAAGCCGGAGAACAGGGTGGACATTTCCCTTCTGTCGAGCCTATTGTAGCACAGAATTTCCCATTTTCAAGCTTTTTCTTGAATGTTAATACATGTAAACTTTTTACGATGTGTAGTTAGAAAAAGCTATCTCTAACGTGTTTTTTGAGACAAACTACAGTTTGTAAATGAAAACTAACCGGCAGATGAGACGAGAAAGAATTTCCAGCTTGTAAAAAGTCCTGGTTTGGAAATGCAGTTTGCCGCCACGGCCCTTCTCTGTGAAAAAGCAACCCGGAAAAATCCGCAGATTTTTCCGGGTTGCTAAAATAAAAATCGTTTTGCTTTACAGGATGCGCACCCGGATCACCGCGGGGATGGCAGCCAGCTTTTCGGCCAGCTTCTTGTCCACAGCACCGGTAGCATCCAGCATGGTGTAGGCCATGTTCTTTTTGCTCTTGTTCACCATGTTCTCGATGTTCAGGCCGGCTTCAGTGGTCAGGGCGGTGATCTGGCTGATCATGCCGGGCTCGTTTTTGTGGATGATGCAGATGCGCTTGCCGCCTGCGCGGGGCTGATTGACCTCCGGCATGTTCACCGAGTGGATGATGTTGCCGTTCTTCAGGTAGTCGCTCAGCTCCTTTGCAGCCATGACAGCGCAGTTGTCCTCGGCTTCCGGAGTGGAAGCGCCCAGATGCGGGGTGCACACGATGCCGGGCTTGCCCAGAATGGCCTCAGACGGGAAGTCGGTCATATAGCCGGACACCTTGCCGGTCTCCATGGCTTCCAGCAGGGCTTCGGTGTTCACCAGTTCGCCGCGGGCGTAGTTCAGGATCTTCACGCCGTCCTTGCACAGGGCAAGGGTCTGGGCGTTGATGGTGTCCTTGGTGGTGGGCAGATAGGGCACATGGATGGTGATGTAGTCGCACAGGGGCAGCATGTCGTTCAGGTTCACGCAATGGTGTACCTGACTGCTCAGGTTCCAGGCGGCGTCAATGGAGATGTAGGGGTCGTAGCCGTAGACCTCCATGCCCAGCTCAATGGCGCAGTTGGCCACGCGGGAGCCGATGGCACCCAGACCGATGACACCCAGCGTCTTGCCCTTGATCTCGTTGCCCACGAACTGCTTCTTGCCCTTTTCCACGGTCTTTGCCATGGCGGGGTCGCCGGTCAGGCCCTGACACCACTGGGCAGCAGCAGCCACATTGCGGCTGCCGGCGATCAGCATACCGACCACCAGCTCGGCCACAGCGTTGGCGTTGGCACCGGGGGTGTTGAACACCACGATGCCCTGCTCGCTGCAGCGCTCCAGCGGGATGTTGTTCACGCCGGCACCAGCGCGGGCGATGGCCAGAAGATTGTCGTTGAAGGCGGTATTCAGCATGTCGGCGCTGCGCACGAGGATGCCGTCCGGGGCATCGGTGTCCACAGCCACGTCAAACTGCTTGTTGTTCAGCTTTGCCAGACCCACCGGGCTGATGGCGTTCAAAGTTTTGATGGTGTACATAGTCCAGATTTCCCTTCTATTATACAGGAACCCTCTCAGTCACGGCTTGCACCGTGCCAGCTCTCCCAAAGGGCGAGCTTAGAAAGCGGGTTCGATCAAGTTGTCCTTCTGATAAAAAGCTCCCCCCTGAGAGGAAAGACTTCCCCCGGCCGGGGGAAGATGTCGCGCAGCGACAAAAGGGGGAATCTGCCGAACGAAGTGAGGCTGAGAGGGTTTTATGCATTTTCCTTGCGGAACTTCTCCATGAAGTCCACCAGCTTATCCACACCCTCGGCAGGCATGGCGTTGTAGATGGAAGCGCGCATGCCGCCCACCAGACGGTGCCCCTTCAGGTTCACGAAGCCTGCTTCTGCAGCTTCGGCGCAGAACTTCTTGTCCATATCTGCATTGGGGCTGGTGAAGGTGACGTTCATGGTGCTGCGGTAGCGGTGCTCCACAGGATTCGTAAAGAAGTCCTGACCGTCCAGATAGTCGTACAGCACCTTGGCCTTGGCTTCGTTGATCTTCTGCATGTTGGCAAGACCGCCGATGTCGTTTTCCAGATACTTGAGCACCAGACCGGTCATATAGATGCACCAGCAGGGGGGCGTGTTGTACATGCTGTCCTTGCCCAGCAGGGTGGTGTAGTTCATCATGGTGGGCACATTGTCGGCGGCATGGCCCAGCAGGTCATCGCGGACGATGGCAATGGCCATACCGGCGGGGGCCACATTCTTCTGCACGCCGAAGTAGATGCAGCCGTACTTGGTCACATCCACCGGCTTGGAGAGGATCATGGAGCTCATGTCTGCCACCAGAGGCACACCCTCCACCTGCGGCACCTCCACGAACTGGGTGCCGAAGATGGTGTTGTTTTGGCAGATGTGGATGTAGCTGGCATCCTTATCATAGTTGATGGCGTTCACGTCCGGGATGTAGGTGAAGTTTTTGTCCTTGCTGGAAGCAACGATGTTCACCTCGCCGAACTTGGCGGCTTCCTTGGCGGCAAGGTTCGAGAAGTTGCCGGTGACAAGGTAATCCGCCTTGCCGGTGGTCATAAAATTCAGCGGGACCATGGCAAACTGCTGGGTGGCACCGCCCTGAAAGAAACCGACCTTGTAGTTGTCGGGAATGTTCATTACCCGGCGCAGGGTGGCCTCGGTGTCCTTGATGATGGCATCGAACCACTTGCTGCGGTGGCTCATCTCCATCACGCTCTGACCGCTGTCGCCATACTCGAGCAGCTCTGCCTGTGCCTGCTTGAGCACCTTCTCGGGCAGCATGCTGGGGCCTGCGCTGAAGTTGTAAACTCGTGCCATAATGAACTCTCCCTTTCCTGTATCGCACAGCACCGCGGTTTTCTGCGGTGCGTTCTGTTGATTGCCGTAGCCGTAGTATACCGGTTTTGCGGGGGCGAAAACAAGAGCATCTTTGCACAAAGATACGGCGCAAAAGCCACTGCACAGGCACAAAGCACACAAATGTCCTTGATGGAAAAACAAAAGCAAAGACAAATGTAAAATATAGCCGGAAAAGCCTGATTCCATCGGCATTTCCGGCTCTTGCACTTTTACGGGAAAACAGGTATAATGAAGAAACAAAGACAAATGTAAAAGCAAAAAAGATGCGGAAAGGAGGGAGAACAGCAGGATGTATGGCATCCCGGACAGTGTAAAGCCGCTTTCGGCGGCAGAGGAGCAGGTGATGCTGGCGGTGTGGGCCTGCCGTGCGCCCGCGACCCGGCGGGACATCGACGAAAAGCTGCGCGCAAAGGGCTGGGCCCCGGCGACCGTGCTCAACTTTCTTTACCGGCTGGAGGAGAAAGGCTGGGTGAAAAGCGGCAAGGACGGCAACCACAACACCTATACCCCGGCCATCACCCGGCGCGCCTATCATGTGTGGAGCATGCGCGAACGGCTGGACACCCTCTTTGGCGGCGATCTTGCGGCGGCGGTGCACGCGCTGGTGAGTGAGAGCGGCTGCGGCCAGAGCGAGCTGGAACAGGCCATGAAGGTGCTGGAGGAAAAGCATCTGGAAGCGGAAGAATATGATCTGTATGACCCTTATGGGTAAAAAGGAGAGCGGAAGATGGATTGCAAACTGCGTGCCAAAAACTGCGGCGGCTGCCCGATGCTGGGCATGGACTACGCCGCACAGCTGAAGCAGAAAGAAGAGACCGTGAAAAAGCTGCTGGGCAGATTCGGCCCGGTGGAGCACATCCGGGGCATGGAAACGCCGTACCACTATCGGAACAAGGTGATATCCACCTTTACCACCGGCTGGGGTGGAAAACTTACTTCCGGCATTTACGCGGCAAACAGCCATAAGGTGCTGCCGGTGGAAAGCTGCCTTTTGCAGGACGAAGTGCTGGACAAGACCATGCTGGCAGTGCGCGCAGCGGCGGGCGCCTGCCATTACCAGCCTTTCAATGAGGATAAGGGCACCGGCCTTCTGCGTCATTGCCTGCTGCGGCGGGGCGTCATGACCGGGCAGGTGATGGTGGTGCTGGTAACAGCCCAGCCGGTGCTGCCGGGAGCCAAAAACTTTGTCAAAGCACTGCTGACCGAAGCCGGAAAGCAGGGCGTGACCATCACCACCATCGTGCAGAATGTGAACAGCCGCAGGACCAGCGTAGTGCTGGGTGAAGCGGAAAAGGTGCTGTACGGCAAGGGCTTCATTCTGGATACCCTCTGCGGCAAGACCTATGCCATCAGCCCCCGCAGCTTTTACCAGATCAACCACGCCCAGACCGAAGTACTGTACGGCCTTGCGGTGGATGCCGCAAAGCTGACCGGCAAAGAGGTAGTGCTGGATGCCTACTGCGGCATCGGGACCATCGGCCTGACCGCCGCCGACCACGCAAAGCAGGTGGTGGGTGTGGAGCTGAACCGCGACGCCGTGCACGACGCCATTGGCAATGCAAAGCACAACGGCGTGAAGAATGCCTGCTTCTTTGCCGCCGATGCCACCCAGTGGATCGGCGAGGCTGCCGCCGCAGGCGAGCGGGCAGACGTGATCTTTATGGACCCGCCGCGGGAGGGCTCTACGCCGCAGTTTATCGAAAGCGTGGCCCGCATGGCCCCGAAGCGTGTGGTGTACGTCAGCTGCAACCCGGTCACGCTGGCCCGGGATCTTGAGCTGCTGACCCGGAAGGGATACAAAGTGGAGAGCAGTACGCCGGTAGATATGTTCCCCCACAGTGAGCATATCGAAACGGTATGCGCATTGTCCAAACTGGATGTCTACCAGAAGATCACGGTAGACCTGAAGATGGATGAGTTGGACGTGACTGCTGCGGAGACCAAGGCTACCTATGAAGAGATCCGGGAGTACGTCAAGGGGCATACCGGTCTGAACGTGAGCAACCTCTATATTGCACAGGTCAAGCAGAAATGCGGCATCAAGGAGCGGCAGAACTACAACAAGCCTAAGGCTGAGAACCCCAAGCGGCTCAAGTGCCCGCCGGAGAAGGAAAAAGCCATCCGGGAGGCACTGAAGTATTTTAAGATGATTTGAAATAAAAAAATAGACGGATGTCTGTCAACTGGCAGACATCCGTCCGTTTTTATGATAATCTGTTATGATCGCAGTTCCTCAAGCAATGCCGTGCAGCCTTCCAGTATATCCTGCCATGTGGTTTCAAAATCTCCCGTGAACCATGGGTCTGCCACTTCACGGGGATGATCCGTATGCGCCATCAGCAGCGAGACTTTATGCTGTGGGTCACCGCCGACAAGCCGCAGGATGTCGCACAGATTACTTTCATCCATGCCAATCAGATGATCATACCGTGCATAATCCAGCCGGGTCATCTGCCGGGCGGTCTTGCTGTTGCAGTCGATGCCATGTTCTGCCAGCTTCTGCCGCGCAGGAGGATAGACCGGATTTCCGATTTCCCATGCACTGGTGGCGGCTGATGCGATTTCAAATTGCTCGGAAAGTCCTGCCCTGGACGTAAGGTCTTTCATCACATACTCCGCCATCGGGCTTCGGCAGATATTTCCGAGACAAATAAATAAGATCCTGGTCATGCCGGGTCGTTCTCCTTTTGGCTTACAAAAGCATAGCCGCCGTGGGTAGTGCGGATAAAGCTACCGCAGCCGGCCAGCTTCTTTCGCAGATTGGAAACGGTATTTGCCACGACCTTTAAGGTGTCGTCACAGTTTTGTCCCCACACAGCACGGAAAAGCTCTTCTTTTGAGAAGATTTGTCCTTCGTGGGAGGCAAGCATCAGCAGCAAATCGAACTCCAGTCGTGTAAGGGAGACTTTTCTGCCGTTGCACGACACTTCGTGGGTCATTCCGTCCAGTGTAAGCCCCGGAAGAACCAACTTCTCCCATGAATCAATGGATATTTGCTCTGCCTCGATGTGCTCTCGTTCCAGAAGCATCCGGATCTTCTGCTCTAATTCCGGGTCAGGCTGTCGGGTTTTTATAACGATCATGGCAAACTCCTGCGTGTATTTTATTCTGCGGCGGTATCCATTTCCCGGAGCAGGTTTACCATCTCGATGGCACTGACTGCACAGTCATAGCCTTTATTCCCTGCTTTGGTGCCTGCCCGCTCGATGGCCTGTTCGATGTTTTCGGTGGTCAGAACACCAAAGAGGACGGGAACCCCGCTTTCCAGTGAGACCGTGGCAATGCCTTTGGAAACCTCATTGCACACATAGTCGTAATGGCTGGTAGAACCGCGAATCACGGCACCAAGGCAGATCACAGCATCATACTTTCCGCTTTTTGCCATTTTAGAGGCAACCAGTGGGATCTCAAAAGCACCCGGAACCCATGCAACATGAACATCAGCGTCTTGCACATCGTGCCGGAGCAGACCATCCATTGCTCCGCTCAGAAGTTTGGACGTGATAAATTCGTTGAAGCGGGCAGCTACGATACCGACCTTGATGTTCTGAGAAACCAGCTTACCTTCAAATGTTTTCATTTTTAAATACCTCTTTCGTTGTTAATATTCCAGAAGATGCCCCATCCGTGCCTGCTTCGTTTTCAGGTAAAACAGGTCATACGGGGTCGCCGTCATCTGAATGGGTACGCGCTCGGAGATCTCCAGCCCAAACTCGGAGAGCTGATATACTTTGTCCGGGTTATTGGTAAGCAGGCGCAGACTTTTTACGCCAAGTTCCCGGAGGATCTGCGCGCCGAGATAATACTCCCGTTCATCTCCATGGAACCCCAGAGCGAGATTGGCTTCCAGCGTATCCATGCCCTGCTCCTGAAGTTCATAGGCACGCAGTTTATTGATCAGACCGATGCCCCGGCCTTCCTGCCGCATATAGAGCAGGATACCCCGGTCTTCTTTTTCGATCTGCGTCATGGCAGCGGCCAGCTGCTGGCCGCAGTCACAACGCAAAGAGCCAAATGTATCTCCTGTCAGGCATTCCGAGTGGACGCGGCACAGAATATCCTTTCCATCGCCAATCTCACCTTTTACCAGTGCAATGTGATGCTCTCCGTTCAGGCGGCTCACGAAACCATAAGCTCTGAAGGTGCCATACTTGGTGGGCAGGTTCACTGCCGTTACCTGATCGACCAGTTTATCGTGACACTTGCGGTACTCCTGTAAATCACGGATGGTGATGAATTTGATCTGGAAACGCTCTGCCAGCTTTGCCAGTTCAGCGGTGCGCATCATCGTGCCATCCTCCCGCATGATCTCGCAGCACAGGCCGCATTCTTTCAGCCCTGCCAGACGGCACAGGTCAACGGTTGCTTCCGTGTGACCGTTGCGCTCCAACACACCGTTCTTTTTTGCCAGAAGGGGGAACATATGGCCCGGTCTGCGGAAATCTTCTGCTTTTGCGTGATCGTCCACACAAGCCATCGCCGTAATGGAACGCTCTGCGGCAGAAATGCCCGTAGAAGTAGAAACGTGGTCGATGGACACCGTAAATGCCGTTTCATGGTTGTCGGTGTTATACTGCACCATCTGCGGAAATTGCAGCTTCTGGACGAAAGCCTCGGACATCGGCATACAGATCAGACCTTTGCCGTGGGTCGCCATAAAGTTGACGTTTTCGGTGGTGGCAAATTCGGCAGCACAGATGAAGTCCCCCTCGTTTTCACGGTCGGGGTCATCCGTTACCAGAATGATTTTTCCTTGCTTCAGGTCTTGCAAAGCTTCGGGAATGGTATTGAAGTTCATCGTAAACTCTCCTTAAAAGCCGCAGCGCAGCAGCATTTCTTTTGTGAGCGTGTTTTGCTTCGGTGTTTCTGATGGAAGCAGCCTCTCGATATATTTTCCAACAACATCGGTTTCCAAATTGACAAAATCCCCTTTGTGCCGTTGGTTCAGGTTCGTCTGACGGACGGTGTGCGGTATCGTGGACACGGAAAAGCCCGTAGGTTCCACCGCAGCCACGGTCAGGCTGATACCGTCTATTGTGATAGAGCCTTTTTCAACGACATAGCGAAGGATCGCAGGATCTGCATGAATGGTGTACCAGATAGCCGTATCGTCTTTTCGGATATTAGCAATGCGTCCGACGCCATCCACATGGCCTGCTACGATGTGTCCGCCAAAACGTCCGTTGGCCGGCATGGCACGTTCCAGATTGACAGAACTTCCAACGGTGAGCTGTGCAAGCGCAGAGCGGTTCAAGGTCTCGTGCATGACATCCGCAGCAAAGCTATCCGGGAAGAGCTGCCTGACGGTCAGACAGATGCCGTTGACGGCGATGCTGTCGCCGATCCTGGTTCCTTCCAGAACCGTTTTTGCACGAACAGTCAGTACGGCGGAATGCTGTCCCCGATTGATGGATTTTATTGTTCCGACTTCTTCCACGATTCCGGTAAACACGGGTACTCCACCTCACTTTCGATCAGAAAATCTTTGCCAAGCTGTTCCAATCGGCTGTTTTTCAGGCGGAATGCAGCATCCGGAAGCGGGACACCTGCACCCTCAATGGGTGCTTTGGCATCCCTTCCTCCGAACAGCTTCGGGGCAATGTAAGCCTGTACCTGCTGCACGATGCCGCTTTCCAGTGCAGACCAGTTCAAGGTTCCGCCGCCTTCCAGCAGAATGCTGTCGATCTGCTCCTGCCCCAGCTGTTCCATCAGTTGCAGAAGATTCACATGACCGCAATGCGCTTCCAGACAAAGGACCCGGCACCCGGCCTGTTGATATGCCGCCTGCTTCTCCGGGTCGCCGCAGCAGGTCGCAAGAATGGTCGGAACCTGTTTGGCGGTCATGACCACCTGTGATTGCAGCGGTGTCCGCAAATGTGTATCACAGATGATCCGGACGGGATCACGGCCACCCTCTATCCGGCAGGTCAGCAGCGGGTCATCTGCCAGAATGGTTCCGACTCCCACCATAATGCCGCGGAATCGGTGTCGCTGCCGTTGAACATGATTCCGGGCAATTTCCCCGGTGATCCATTTGGAAGCGCCTGTGTATGTGGCGATTTTTCCGTCCATCGTCATGGCGTATTTCATGGAAACGAAGGGGCGTTTTGTGGTGATATAGTGGAAGAACACCTTGTTCAGCGCATCGCATTCCTCTTGCAGAACATTTTCGGTCACATCTATGCCGTGTGCGCGCAGGATTGCAATTCCTTTTCCAGCCACCAGCGGATTCGGGTCAGCAGAACCCACGACCACCCGGTGAATGCCCGCGTCCAGAATCGCATCCACGCAGGGCGGCTGCTTTCCGTAATGGCAGCACGGCTCCAATGTCACATACAGGGTCGCTCCCTGCGGATCTTCGGTGCAGGATGCCAGCGCATTGCGCTCCGCATGAGCCTGACCGTATCTCTGGTGCCAGCCCTGTCCGATGATCCTGCCCTCTTTTACGACCACGGCACCCACCATCGGGTTGGGCGATGTCCATCCGCAACCCTTTTTTGCAAGCTGCAAAGCCAGACGCATATAGTCTTTGTCGTTCATCGTGTCGCCTCCAAAAGAAAAAGCCCTGAACAAAAACGTTCAGGGCAAGCCGAAAAGACACAAGGGACCCTTGTGCAAAAAAGAAAGCTCCAGAATGCAAACGCATCCCAGAGCAGCCTCCACAAGCGCCGAACCGTGCGGGCTCTGCGCTTGGTATCTTCTTTCATCCAGACTGTACTGTCGGCTTCGGAGTTTCACCGAATCATGCCTTACGGCTCGTGGGCTGTACCACCGGTAGGGAATCGCACCCTGCCCTGAAGATTTCTGATTCAATTACAGCGGCATTATAGCACGGCTCCTTTCGGATTGCAAGGGCATTCTGCAAACCGGGACGAAACCGGGATGAAGCGAATCGCTACAACAATAAAATCACATCGTCCGTAGGACAATGTGAACGGAGAATCCAAAGGGGCGCGGGTCGCCAGGCGAGAGCAGCGCCCTTTGGCACACGACTTTGCTTGCAAAGTCTAGTGTGTTACACCTTGGTTCCGGCTGATGCGGAAAAGGGGCTGCGAGAGGCTCCGGCAAGCACCTGTTCTGCGGCAGAAGGATGCGCGGATGGGCATGGTCTGCATGAAGGTCTGGTGTCGGAAGAAGTATGGCAGACTGCACAGGTCAAGATGAAAGCCAATGCACAGAAGTATGAGCTGGCAGCTCGTCCCAAAACAGACCGGGTGCATCTGCTGTCCAACATCCTGAAATGCCCGGTCTGCGGTGCGGAAATGTATGGCAATAAGTCCATCAAGAAGCGACCGGACGGGACAAAGTACAAGGACTTCTATTATTACGGCTGCAAGCACCGCAATATGCAGCGGGGCTACAAGTGTGATTACCGCAAGCAGATCCAGGAGGAAGTGCTGGATGCGGCAGTTGCTGAAGTGGTGTCCAGGCTGGTCAGCAATCCCCGCTTTGCCGCTATGATGCAAGAGAAGATCAATATGAAGGTGGATACCACTGCCATTGAGCAGGAAATCGCCGCCTATGAGAAGCAGCTACGGCAGCACTACTCCACAAAATCCCGGCTTATGGAGGAAATCGACAGCTTTGACCCGGACGACCGGCACTTTATCGCCCGAAAATCCGACCTTGACGACCGCCTTTATAAGATGTACGATAAAATCGAAGAGGCGGAAAATGGACTGATGGATGCCCGGGCAAAGAAGCAGACCATTGAAGCCGATAAAATCACAGGCGACAACATCTATAAGATCCTGATTTGCTTCGACAAGCTCTATGCCACCATGACCGAGGCGGAACGCCGCAGACTAGTGGAGATTTTGATCGATGAGGTGCAGATCTACCCGGAACGCCAGCCTAACGGACAGTGGCTGAAGTCCGTCCGGTTCAAGCTGCCCATCATCGACCATGACCTTGAATTGAGTTTGGACAATAAGGATCGTGTCGAGGTTGTGTGTTCGATGGTTAGAGTCAAAAAGCATTGATCTAATGTGAAGTAGGGTAAACCGTTTTATGTATTCTGTTACACAGCGTATAAAAATGATCCGGCAATATGAAGGAAAATAAGTAGGCCTGTGCGGTCTGGTGAAAAATAACAACACAAATAGCACAGAGAAAAGGAGCATCCCATGAACGCAAATATCAATTATGATGAGATCCCGGATACCAGTGCCGTGCAGGAGGACCTGCTTGCGGCGCTGAGCAGCCAGCATGTGACCGTGCACACGAATGAGGAGCCGGACTTCGACTACATGGAAAACGAAGATGTGGCCTTTGTGGTCAAGAATCCGCACAACGAAGAGAATCTGCTCGTTGAACTGGGCGGAGAGTTTTCGGTGTTCTTCGGCCTGTGGCATGGGCAGTACAAGGCGGTGGAGTATGACTACGACCGCATGAAGAAGGACGTTGCCGCGATTCTGGCGGGCAATGCCGGTGTGCTGAGCCTGTATGCCGATGGCAGATGGCAGGGCAGTACCCTCTGCCCGGAGAAGGTGTCTGCCGATGCTGATATGGAAAAGCTGCTGGAACGCTGCTGGCAAAAGCAGGAGCCGAAGGAAAAACTGCTGGCACAGGGCGGCAGGGTGGAATTGCTCTACTGGGACCCGGCGGAGAACAAAAGCTTTGTCATTCCGGCGAAAGGATGACACTTTTTACGCGAAAGACTATTATGAAAAAGCAAAAACAGCCAGGCCCGTGGGCCTGGCTGTTTTGCCATGGAATGTAAAAATTTAGACCTTCTCGATGGTGATGCTCCAATCGGCGGTCATGGCCTCGTCCGGCTCCAGCACCTCGTGCCGGCCTTCCTCGTTGACGCTGTTGGCCCAGCCGTTCCAGGGCTCCATGCACACGAAGCTCTCGGCATCCTGCTGCCACAGCACGGCGTGGTCGAAGCTGTCGTCGGCATCCACAGTCACCTTGTGGCCGTTGCCGCTGTCGGTGAGGGTCATGGGGAACTGCACGCCGGTCAGCAGGCGCACGCTGTTGTCGGCACCTTCCTTGCGGGTGAGGGTGATCTTTTCCGGGGCAGCGGGCTGTTCGCCCTTGGCGCTCTCGGAACAGGTGGCGCAATGGATGTCAAAGTCCACGTTTTCCAGCTTGGAAGCCTTGAAGTAGGGGTGGAAGCCGAAGCTGAAGGGCATGTTGGTATCGCCCTCGTTGATCACGGTCATGTTGATGGCGGCAGTATTGCCCTCAAGGTTATAATTCATCAGCACGGTGAAATCGAAGGGATAGAGGAACTTGGTCAGCGGGGTGGACTCCAGGATCAGGGTCACGCCGTCCGGGCCGACGCTCTCCACATCCCATGCGCACAGGTCGGCAAAGCCGTGGTTCTCCATGGGGTATGCCTTGCCGTCGAAGATATGCACGCCGTTATCGGGCAGGCCGCAGTTGGGGAACAGCACCGGCACGCCGAAGCGGGGACGGTTGCACTCGGAAAAATTGGGGTGGCGGGTCCAGATGTATTCCTCGCCGTTCAGCGAGAAGCCGGTGATCATGCCGCCGCGCTCCGGGGTGATGACCAGCTCGGTCTTTGCCTCGGCATCGGTGATGACATACTGCTCGTAGCAGGCACCGTTTTCGGTGACGTAACGGGTGGTGATCTGATTCATGGTTCAGTCCTCCTTATGTTTCTGGCTCTGTGCCAGTTTTTCAAAATAATAATCAATGCCATAGCGGATGAGATATTTTATGACCCTTGCAATAACGGCCACGATAGCGGCAAAAATGCCGCCGTAAAGCAGGAACGCATAGATCATCATACGGGTGGTCATAGCCATAAAAACACATCCCTTCCGTTTTCATGCACAAAGAGGCTGCCGTACAGCCAAAGTGCCATACAGCAGCCTCGAAACGATTACAGAACGACACCGTCCTTGAAGATGGAGATCTCGCGGAAGCCGTGCTTCTCGGCCTTGGTCTGCTCACCGCTTGCAACGCGGATGACCAGATCCAGCAGGTCCTTTGCGGCCTCGTCGATGGTCTTTTCGCCATCTGCGATCACGCCGGTGTTGAAGTCGATCCAGCCGGATTTCTTCTGGGCCAGCGGAGTGTTGGTGGAGATCTTCAGGGTGGGAGCCGGGGCCGAGAACGGAGTGCCGCGGCCGGTGGAGAACAGGATCAGGTGTGCGCCTGCGGCGGTCATGGCGGTGGCGGAGACCAGATCATTGCCGGGGCCGTACAGCATGTTCAGGCCCTTGGTGACAACGGGATCACCGTAGCCGATGACATCCATGATGGGAGCAGTGCCGCCCTTCTGGACGCAGCCGCAGCTCTTGTCCTCCAGCGTGGTGATGCCGCCCTGCTTGTTGCCCGGAGAGGGGTTATCGTAGACCACCTCGTTGTGGCTGATGAAGTAATCCTTGAAGCCGTTGATCATGTGCTCAGCCTTGACAAAGACGTCATGGTTGATGCAGCGATCCATCAGGAAGCCCTCGGCACCGAACATCTCGGGCACCTCGGTCAGCACGGTGGAACCGCCGCGCTGGCCCATCATGTCGGAGAAGCGGCCGATGGTGGGGTTGGCGGTGATGCCGGACAGGCCGTCCGAGCCGCCGCACTTCATGCCCACCACCAGATCGGACACGGGGATGGGCTCACGCTTGAACTGACCGGCGTAAGCGGCCAGCTCCTTGAGGATATCGCGGGCGGCGGTGAACTCGTCGTCCACCTCCTGACAGGTGAGGAACTTCACACGGTCGTGGTCGTACTCGCCCAGCTCTTCCACGAACTGATCGTGCTGCAGGTTCTCGCAGCCCAGATGCAGCACCAGAACGGCGGCAGCATTGGGGTGGCGCACCAGCGCAGCCAGCAGCTTGCGGGTCTGTGCATGGTCGTGGCCGGTCTGGCTGCAGCCGAAGGGATGGGTGAAGGTGTACAGGCCCTCGATGGAGCCGGTGACCAGATCCTGATTGTCGGCAACGATCTTCTTGGCGATGTCGTTGACGCAGCCCACGGTGGGGATGATCCAGATCTCATTGCGGATGGCGGCGCGGCCGTCCTTGCGGCGGAAGCCCATAAAGGTCTCCGGCTCGACCTTGGGCAGGGGAGCCAGATCCGGGGCGGGGTTGTAGCTGTACTCCACCTCGCCGGACAGGTTGGTGTGCACGTTATGGGTGTGCATCCAGCTGCCGGGAGCGGCGTCGGCGGTGGCGTGGCCGATGGGGAAGCCGTACTTGATGACGTTCTCGCCGTTCTTGATGGGCTTGACCGCCATCTTGTGGCCCTGCGGAATGTCCTCCAGAGCAGTCACGGAAAGACCGTCCACTTCCACCAGCGTGCCCTTGGCAATGGGGTGCAGAGCAACGACCACGTTGTCGATGGGGCTGATATGAATTGCCTGCGGCATAGTTGTTCTCCTTGTTGACAATTAAAAGCACAAAAGGGAATGAACCCTCTCCGTCATCGCCATGCGATGCCACCTCTCCCGAAGGGCGAGGTCTTTGCGATGAAAACTTTACGTTTCCGCAAAAGCTCCCCCCTCGGGGGAGCTGGACGCGAAGCGGACTGAGAGGGTTCACACCTCAAAGCAATGTTTCTTTTAAACGATCAGGCTTACAGGCAGCTCTTGTAAGCAGCCTCGGCACCCTCGGTGCGGATCTTCTCGAGGTCTGCCAGAACAGCGGCCTCCAGACCCTCGATCTTGGTCAGATCCTGATCCCACATCTGGGTGTTGGTCAGCACAGCATGCACCAGCTGGGCTGCGGTGTCGTCCTTGTGTGCATAGTAGAAGTCCAGAGCCCATGCGTCATCCTGGATCTTGTAGGTGTTGCCGGCGGGGCGCTTGCAGATCAGGCCGTCAGCGGTACGCTCCTGAATGTCGCTGGAATAGAAGGCAATGTAGGCTGCCAGAGACATGGTCAGGCACTTGGGCAGCTGCTTCTGCTCCTCGATGTAAGCCAGGAAGGAAGGCATGTTGCGGGCCTTCCACTTGGAGGTGGAGTTCAGGGAGATGCTCATCAGCTCATGGTTGACGAAGGGGTTGTTGAAGCGGTCCTCAACAGCGGAGGCAAACTCTTCCAGATCCTTCTTGTCCAGCGGCAGGGTGGGGATGATCTCCTCGTGCAGCATCTTGTTCATGAAGCCGCGGATGGTGTCGTTGTGCATGCAGTCACGGACGATGTCAAAGCCTGCCAGATATGCGCCCAGAACGAAGCCGGTGTGGGCACCGTTCAGGATGCGGACCTTGCGCTTCTTGTAGGGGGTGACGTCAGGCACGACCATGACGTTGACGCCGGCCTTCTTGAACGGCAGCTTGTTCTCCAGCTCTGCGGGACCCTCGATGACCCACACGCCGAACACTTCGCCCACGTCCAGAGCGGCATCATGGTAGCCGTTGGCCTCTTCCATGGCAGCCAGTTCCTTGGGATCGCGGATGCGGCCCGGAACGATGCGGTCCACCAGAGTGGAGCAGAAGGTGTTGGCGTTGTTCATCCAGTCGATGAAAGCAGGCTCCAGATTCCAGTCCTTTGCGTAGTTGTTGCAGCACTTCTTCAGCTCTTTGCCGTTGTTGTCGATCAGCTCGCAGGACAGGATGGTCAGACCCTTGTCAGCAGCACCGTTGAATGCCTTGTAGCGCTCGAACAGCACGCGGGTCAGCTTTGCGGGGAAGCTGTTGGGAGGAACCTGATCGAACTGGCTGTCGCCCTGCGTGTAGGCGATGCCGGCCTCAGTGGTGTTGGAAACAATGGTCTCCAGGTCGGCAGAACGTGCCAGAGCCAGCACTTCGTCCCACTTGCCATCGATGTAGGGGCACACACAGTCGGACACGCAGGAGATCACGCGCTTTGCATCGACCTTCTGGCCCTTCTCGCTGCCGCGCAGGTACAGGGTGTACAGGCCCTCCTGCTCGTTGATCCAGTCTGCCATCTGGGGGAAGTTGCTGATGGGCTGCACCAGCTTGACCTTGCCGTTGTAGCCGGCCTTCTCGTTTGCGATGTCATAGAAGTAATCCACGAAAGCACGCAGGAAGTTGCCCTCGCCAAACTGCATGACCTTGACGGGTGCATCCTTCAGGATGTAGCCGTTGTAGCCGGTGCCTTCCAGAACCTTGTAGTTCAAAGTTTCCATCTTGTTGATCTCCTTTATAAACTTGCTTTGCTTATCAGAGAGCCTCTTTATCTGCTCTCTGCTCCTTACCCTATTTTATGCTGTTGTATACAAATAAGTCAAGGGCTTTGTGCAATATTTTTAGCCCAAAGGTGCCATTTTGGGGCATTTCCAGCGAAAAGCACAATTGTGTGCTAGAAAATTTGTCACTTTTTCAGTTGTATACATGCAAATTTTCCGCTATACTAAAAGTAAGACGAGTTTGCCCGTGCAGGCGGGTGTCCCGTTGTACACAACGTTTGACTATTTTCTAACAAACATCGATCAGAAAAAGGAGTTATCGACCCATGAAAGCATTTATGGATAAGGACTTCATGCTCCAGTCTGCCACTGCGCAGCATCTGTACCACGACTACGCTGCGGATATGCCTATCTGCGACTACCACTGCCACATCCCTCCCCGTGAGATCTACGAGAACCGCCGCTTTGAGAACATCGCTCAGGTGTGGCTGGGCGGCCGCAACCCGGACGGCAGCTACTTCGGCGACCATTATAAGTGGCGCGTGATGCGTTCCAACGGTGTGCCCGAAGAGTACATCACCGGTGATAAGCCTGACCGCGAGCGCTTCCAGAAGTTTGCAGAGGCTCTGCCCATGGCCATCGGCAACCCGATGTACCACTGGACCAATCTGGAGCTGCATGTGTTCTTCGGCTACGAGGGCGTGCTGAACGGCGATACCGCTGAGGAAGTCTGGAACCTGTGCAACGACAAGCTGCAGCATGATCCCAAGCTGACCGTCCGCGGCCTGATCGAGCAGTCCAACGTTGCCTTCATCGGCACCACCGATGACCCCATCGATGATCTGTACTGGCACAAGAAGATCAAGGAAGATCCCACCATCAAGTTCACCGTGGCTCCTTCCTTCCGTCCCGATAAGGCCATCAACATCAACAAGCCCGGCTTTGCAGAGTACATGGGCAAGCTGGCCGCTGTTGTGGGCAAGGAGAAGCTGGCCTGCATCGACTGCGTGACCGATGCCCTGACCAAGCGCATCGAGTTCTTTGCCGAGATGGGCTGCCGCGCTTCCGACCACGGCCTGGATTACATCCCCTACCGTGAGGCTACTAAGGAAGAGGTCAACGCCATTTACCAGAAGGTGATGAAGGGCGAGAGCTGCACCACCGAAGAGGCTGAGAAGTACCAGACCTACATCCTGATCCATCTGGGCAAGCAGTATCACCGTCTGGGCATTGCCATGCAGATCCACTACAACTGCCTGCGCGGTGTGAACCGCAAGATGAACGCTCTGCTGGGACCCGACACCGGCTATGATATGATCAACACCGCTACCTGCGGCGGCGAGATTGCAAGCCTGCTGAGCGCCCTGAACGACACCGACGAGTGCCCCAAGACCATCATCTACAGCCTGAACCCCGCCGACGACGCACAGATCGGCACCATTCTGGGCTGCTTCCAGAACAGCGAGGTGCCGGGCAAGATCCAGCACGGCTCCGCATGGTGGTTCAACGACCACAAGATCGGCATGGAAGAGCAGATGACCCGTCTGGCAAGCCTGGGCCTGCTGGGCAACTTCGTTGGCATGCTGACCGACAGCCGCAGCTTCCTGAGCTACACCCGTCATGACTACTTCCGCCGCATCCTGTGCAACATCATCGGCCAGTGGGTCGAGGATGGCGAGTATCCCAACGACGAGAAGGCTCTGGAGAAGATCGTCAAGGGCATCTGCTTTGACAATGCAAAGCGCTACTTCAACCTGTAAGAGAAGTGCCTGAACCTGAATAAGGTATAACACAAAGCCCCCGGAACGGTGATCCGTTCCGGGGGCTTTTGCGTAAACAGAAGAGCTTTACTTTACAAGGCTGCGCAGCACGACACGCGCAGTGGAAACATCGGAACCGAGCAGGGTGTCGTAGACGTTCAGCACGTCCCGGATGGCCTGCAGGTTGTCCTTGGTCAGGGTGTAGGTCTTGGTGGAGCCGTCCCTGCCGGTAAAGGTGGCGGTGACGCTCTTGGCGGCAAGCCACTCGTTCAGCCAGCCGGTCTCGTCGTCCATATCGAACAGCTCATAGGCGAACCATGCCTTGAGGTCGTTGTCGTAGCCGCCGATGAACTCTTCACCACAGGTAAAGTCGTAGTAGTTATCCTCGGTCTCTACCCGAACAGATTTCATGTCCAGCTTTTTATCGCCGAAGTAGGTCATGCCCAGACTGAGATACACGGTGGGATCATCGTTGGTAACGAACAGGTAGGGGTACAGACCGCAGGAGGCCTTTTCCATGCTGGCCTCCTCGTAGGGAGAATCGATCTGCCAGCCCTCGGCCTCGCTGTCATAGGTGACAGTGAACTTGGACAGGGCAGAGCGCAGCTGCGCCTCCGACACCGCATTGGTCACTGAAAGCTCTGCCGGGGCAGGCTCGTCCGGAAGAGCAGGGCTCAGGGCAAAGGCAGAGACGCCGCCCATCAGGATGGCGGCGGTGCACAGGCAGGCGGCACCGCGCTTGAACAGTCCGGTCAGTTTCATAAGGATCTCCTTTCGCTTCACAGAAATGCTTTTTCTCTGTCCAGAGCATACCAGATTTTACGGCCTCTGACAGCAAAACGGCATGAATCGCCCTTCAGATGCATCAGAACGACCGTTCAGATGGTGTGCAGTGCGGATGAAAACGGCTTCTTACACCTGATGGTTTTCCAGCCAGTCGGTCATCTGCTGGGCGATGCCCTTGATGCTGCCCTCCTCAAAGGGAACTTTCAGCCCGGCAGTCTCCAGCAGCTCGGTATAGCTGGCCGTACCGGCGCGGCGCACAAGGCGCAGATAGCGCGCCCATGCATCCTTGTGGTCGGTCAGGCTCAGCAGGAAGAACTGCAGCGCGGCCATGGTGGACAGGCAGTAGTCGATATAATAGAAGGGGCACTCATAAATGTGCAGCTGGCGCTGCCAGCCTGCGCCCCGGCCATAGAAGGGCAGATTGTCAAAATCGATCCACGGGCGGTATTTCTTTTCCAGCTTGAGCCACTCGGCATTGCGTTCATCGGGGGTCAGGTCCGGATTCTGGTACATGATGTGCTGGAACTCGTCCACCTCGCAGCCGTAGGCAAGGAACACGAAGCTGTCCTCGGCGTGCAGCAGGGCGTATTTGTCGGTATCCCGGCCGAAGAGCAGATGATGCCACGGCGCAGTGAGGAACTCCATGGCCATGGAGTGGATCTCTGCACTCTCCATGCCGGGGCATTCCAGATCGGCGGGGATGGCGGGGTCACGCTCGGCTACATAGCCCTCAAAGGCATGGCCGCATTCGTGGGTCAGCACGTCCACATCGCCGGAGGTATCGTTCCAGTTGGCAAAGATGAAGGGGGCCTTGTAGCTGGGCAGGCTGGTCATATAGCCGCCGGACATCTTGCCGGGGCGGCTCTCCACATCGAACAGCTCGTTGTCCTGCATAAAGTCGATGAACTCGGAGGTCTCGGGGCTCAGCTCGTGGTACATGGTGCGGGCGGCATCCATGCGGGCCTTGTAGCCGGGGATGGGCTTGGGGTTGCCGTCCCGGAACAGAATGGGCAGGTCGGTAAAGGCGGGATGGGCGATGCCGGTGCGCTTTGCGCGCAGGGCCATCACCTTCTGCAGCTGAGGCACCACATCGTTTGCGACCTGATCGCGGAATTTCCGGATCTCCTCCGGGCCGTAGCCGATGCGGTTCATGCGGACGTAGGAGAGCTCGCTGTAGTCGTGATAGCCCATCACCCGGGCCTGTGCATTCAGGTTCTGGACGATCTGACCGTACAGCTCGTCCAGCTCGGCACGGTGGGCGTCAAAGTAACCGGCCTCGGCTTCGTAGGCGGCACGGCGCACAGCGGGGTCCAGATCTTCTTTGTAGGGGCCCAGCTGGGGGATGGTGAGCTGTTTGCCGTCCAGCTCCACCAGTGCGCCGCCGTAGATCTGCTGGTAGCGGCTCACCAGAGCATTGAACTGCTGCTGCAGCTCCACGGTACGGTCGTCCATGCTGAGGACGGCGTTCTTCATGCCGGCCACGCAGGTGGTGCCGAATTTTTCGGTCAGGGCATCCACATGGGGATTTGCCAGAAATGCCCGGCTGATCTCCACGCTGGCGTTGGTCACGGCGGGGCCGTTGGCATCAAAGAAGTCCTGCTCGGCCTTCCAGTAAGCGTCGCGGGTGTCGCAGGTGTAGTGGATGTTGGCGAGGTTCGCGGCGGTGTTGTACTCTGCAAAGGCTTCGCTCTGCTCATAGTAGAGCCGGACAAGGGCATCGCCGTCCGGTGCGGCAGCGGCCTTTGCGGCCAGCTCCCTGCACCGGGCCAGCAGGGCATCGATGTCCGGGCGGGTATAGGTCATTTCGTTGAATTTCATCGGGAAACATTCCTTTCCGGGAGAAAACTCCATATTTAAGGTTAAACTCATCTTACCACGTTATGCGGCAAATGAAAAGAGGATACAGGCCAAAACCCGGCAGATGCTATGCACAACTGCTAAAAATTGGTGCTGTGTTTTAGCAAAGTTATCCATTGATATGGTTGCAAGGCCGCAGAAAAAAGACTATAATAAAGCCATCAACAGAGTAAGACCATGTGCGTTAAGTGCCGCATCAACGGGGAGTTGTGCTGTGGACGAAGGTGTACCCGCGGTGCATGGTCTGCATCCCGCTGCTGCATGGACTTGGGTGCAGGCGAGACGGCTTGCGTCCCGCCCGGAAGTGAAAGTTGTTGGATTCACGCCCTCCTTTGTGCGGTTTGTCACAGGGAGGGCGTTTTTGTTTGTGCAGACCGCCCACCCGGTATTCCTTTTGCAAGGAGGACAGTTGATATGAACAACTCGAAAAATTCCGTCCGTACGCTCACCATGCTGGCCCTGCTGGTGGCAATGAGCATCGTGTTCAGCCGGGTGCTGAGCATCTCCACCGGCTTTGTGCGGTTCAATCTGGGCAGCCTGCCGGTGCTGCTGGCAGCGCTGCTGTTCGGCCCGGGAGCAGGCTTTGCCGTGGGCGCTGTGGCCGATATGATCGGCGGCGTGCTGGCAGGCTACGCCATCAACCCGCTCATCACGCTGGGCGCAGGTGCCGTTGGTCTGGTGGCGGGGCTTGCATGGCAGAAGCTGCCCGGGCTGCGCACCGGCCTGCGGCTGCAGATCAGCGTGCTGCTGGGACACTTTGTGGGTTCCATGGTCATCACCTCGCTGGCACTGCGCATCTTCTACGGCTACCCGTGGGCAACGCTGGCCGTGCGCATCCCCAATGCACTGATCCTGGCTGCGGTGAACACCGTGCTGCTGCGCATCCTGCTGGAAAACCGTGCCCTGATGAAGATGGTGAAGAAATAAAAGCTTTCCGTATCCGCAAAAATAAAAATTCGTCTAAAATAGTGATCTCGAAAAGAGGCATTACAATGAATTACGAACAGGCAATGGAATACATCCACGCCGTCCAGTGGGCCGGCCACAAGCCCGGCCTGACACGTACCCGCACCCTGCTGGCCGCACTGGGCGACCCGCACAAACAGCTCAGATTCGTGCATGTTGCAGGCACCAACGGCAAGGGGAGCACCGCCGCCATGATGGCGTCCTGCCTGCAGGCCGCAGGCTATCGGGTGGGCCTGTACACCTCGCCCTTCATCAACCGCTTCAACGAGCGCATTCAGGTCAACGGAGTGCAGATCCCGGATGAAGAGCTGGTGAGACTGGTGGAGCAGGTAAAGCCTGCCGCCGACACCATGGAGGATGTACCCACCGAGTTTGAGATCATCACGGCGCTGGGGATGCTCTATTTTGCCCAGCAGAAATGTGAGATCGTGGTGCTGGAGGTGGGCCTTGGCGGCACGCTGGATTCCACCAACGTCATTGATGCCCCGGAATGCGCAGTCATCACGGCACTGGGCATGGATCATGTGAAGGAGCTTGGCCCCACCCTTGGGGACATCGCTGCCGCCAAGGCGGGGATCATCAAGGAAGGTTGTCCGGTGGTGAGCTATGGCGGTGTGCCGGAAGCGGACGCCGTGATCCGCCGCGTGGCAGCGGAAAAGCACGCCGAGCTGACCGAGGTGGATTTCAGCAGGCTGAAATACGAGGGCGGCAGCCTTGACGCTGTGGAGTTCGACTTTGACGGCCTGACCGATGTGCACCTGCCCCTGATCGGCAGCTACCAGCCCCGGAATGCGGCGCTGGCGGTCACGGCTCTGCGGGTGATGCGCGCCCATGGCTGGAACATTCCGGAAAGCGCCATCCGCACAGGTCTGGAAACGGTCAGCTGGCCGGGCCGGTTCGAGCTGCTGCGGTACGCGCCCGCCTTCCTGCTGGACGGCAGCCACAATGCCCATGGAATGCGGGCCACGGTGCAGAGCCTGAAAGACCGTTTCCCGGGGCAGAAGTTTGTTTTTCTGGTCAGCATTATGGCAGACAAGGATGTGGACCAGATGCTGAGCCTGCTGGCTCCGCTGGCTGTGCGGTTCGTCACGGTGACGGCACACACGCCCCGGGCAATGCCCGCCGAGGTGCTGGCAGAACACATCCGGGCCTATGGCTGCAGGGCAGAAGCGGCCGACTCCATCGAAGCAGGCGTGGCCCGGGCGGTGGAGCTGGGCGGTGAAGGCCCGGTGTGCGCGCTGGGAACGCTGTACTTCTCCGGTGATGTGCGGAACGCATTTGCGGAACTTGTGAAGGACTGACGATTTAAAATGGCTCCGCGTGCGCTGCGCCATCATCAGCGGAAAAATTATTTTTAATATTTGCAACTCCGGAAGATCTGCGGATCTTCCGGAGTTGCTTTTTCACGGAAAAAGTTGCTTCTTGTGCAGAGAGCGGTCGCGTGGGACAGGCTTAAGGGCTTTTATAAAATTCTTCTCCGTCGGTGACGCTCCGCTGGGCCAGAGGCAGGGAGGGGTGTTTCGAGTCCCCCCTCCCTGCCTCTGGACTCCACCCACCCCGCAACGAGAAAGGGGCTGCACGCCCCTTTCAGACCCCAAAGCTGTTGGGCTCCATACAAAAAATCCAAGTCGCTCCGCTAAAGGATTTTTTGTGTTGCGCCGATTTCAAGGCCCCTCAGTCGCTGCGCGACAGCTCCCCGCAGGGGAGCGAGCGCCAGCAGATGCAGCTACTCGCCGCGGCCCCTTCCCGTGAAAAAGCAAATCAGGAATGACCGCAGTCATTCCTGATTTGCAAATATAAAAATATTTTTCCGCTGAAAATGCCCAGAGTGAAACGGAGGGCATTTAAATGGTTAGGCCTGCGATAGCACAGACAAAAAGAAAAAGCGGTGACTCGTGCAGGTTGAGTCATCGCTTTTCTTGCCCCTTGCGGGGCAGGCAGGGTAAATGATAAGAAGGTAAATGAAGAAAATAGCAAAAATAAGGAACAAAGCGCGATAATGAGCGAAAAACCGCTCTGAGAAGTTCATGTATCCAACACTGCAGCTTTGTTGGATACAACATACCACTTTTCAAATAAAAATACAAGCCCTTTTTTTGATTTTTCACCAAAAGACGTCCGAAAAAACTCATTTTTGGAGGAACGCACAAATTTGACGAAGAGTTCCCGGCAAACTGACGAACAAGCCCAAAAGCAGCAGAAACACCCCGGATGCCGCGCAAAAAACACACAGGATACGACAGTTCTTTACAAGCGTCGGCCTGTGTGTTATGATGGATACATTCAATGGGGAGTCTGCCCTGTGTGCGGCAGACGGCGTGCGGGGGAAAAGAGGCCCGGCACGGGGGAAAGGAGCATATCAATGGAAAATCAGACGGTGAGCGGAACAAAAAAGCCGCTCTTCGGAGGGCGGAAGCCGCTGTTCACACAAAAGGAACTGCTGCTGCTGACCGGCCCGCTGCTGGTGGAGCAGCTGCTGGAAGTGACCGTCGGCATGGCCGATACCATGATGGTGTCCCGCTGCGGCGAGGCGGCTATTTCGGGCGTCAGCCTTGTGGACATGATCAACAACCTTATCATCGTGCTGTTTGCGGCACTGGCCACCGGCGGCGCGGTGGTGGTGAGCCAGTTTCTGGGCGCACGGGAGCAGAAGGGCGCCAACGAGAGCTCCGGCCAGCTGATCCTGCTCAGCGGTCTGTTCGGGCTGCTGGTGGGCGCATTCTGCTTTGTTCTGGCCCGGCCCATGATCCGGCTGTTTTACGGTGCCATTGATGCCGATGTGCTGGACGCCAGCGTGCTGTACCTGCGCATCATCGCCATCAGCTATCCGTTTCTGGCACTGTATAACGGCGGCGCGGCACTGTTCCGCAGCATGGGCAACTCTAAAATCTCCATGCAGATCAGCCTTTTGATGAACGTTATCAATATCGTGGGCAATGCAGTGTGCATCTTCGGCCTGAAAATGGGCGTGGACGGCGTTGCATGGCCCAGCGTGGTGTCCCGCGTGGTGGCGGCGTTCCTCATCCTGCGCAGATGCTACCAGAAGGGCAACGCCCTCACGGTGCCCAAGACCACCCGTCTGGACGCAAGGATGACCCGGCGCATTCTGGGCATCGGCATCCCCTCTGCATTCGAGAACAGCCTGTTCGAGGCCGGACGCATTCTGGTGGTGAGCATGATCTCCACCTTCGGTACGGTGCAGATCGCGGCCAACGCGGTGGCAAACAATCTGGACGGCATGGGCGTCATCCCCGGCAAGGCCCTCAGCCTTGCCATGATCACGGTGGTGGGCCGCTGTGTGGGCGCGGGAGACAGCGAGCAGGCGGTCTACTACACCCGCAAGCTCTCCCTGTGGTCCTACATTGCAATGGGCCTTTCCAACGGTGCCATCCTGCTGTTTTTGCATAAGCTCATCGGCATCTATGCGCTGTCCGGGGAGACGATGGTGCTTTCCGAGACGCTGGTGCGCATCCACGCGGGCTTTGCCATCCTGCTGTGGACCCTGTCCTTTGTGCTGCCCAACGCACTGCGCGCCGCCAATGATGTGAAATTCACCATGCTCGTGTCCATTCTGAGCATGGCCGTGTGGCGGCTTGGCTTCAGCTATCTGCTCTGCGTGCGGATGGGCTGGGGTGCCGTGGGCGTGTGGATCGCCATGATCATCGACTGGATGTGCCGTGTCACCTGCTTTGTCATCCGCTTCCGCAGCGGTGTATGGAAGAACAAATATCACGCATAACATAAAGGAGTACAGCATGAAACTGATCAGCTGGAATGTCAACGGTCTGCGCGCCTGCCTGACCCACGGCTTTGCCGAGAGCTTTGCGCAGCTGGATGCCGATATCTTTTCGGTGCAGGAGACCAAGATGCAGCCGGGACAGGCAGATTTTGCCCCGGAGGGCTACACGGAGTACACCTATTCCGCAGAGAAAAAGGGCTACTCCGGCACGGCCTGCTGGTGCCGTGAGCAGCCGCTGGCCGTGACCACCGGCATCGGCATCGAGGAGCACGACCACGAGGGCCGGGTGCTGACGCTGGAATACCCGGCGTTCTGGCTGGTGAACTGCTACACCCCCAACAGTCAGGACGGGCTGAAGCGTCTGGACTACCGCATGGAATGGGAGAACGCCTTCCGCGCCTACCTGCTGGCGCTGGATGCGAAAAAACCGGTGATCCTGTGCGGGGACCTGAACGTGGCCCATACGGAGATCGACATCAAAAATGCAAAGACCAACCGCATGAGCGCAGGTTTCACCGATCAGGAACGCGGAAAAATGACCGAGCTGCTGGATGCCGGCTTTGCCGACAGCTTCCGTGTGCTGCACCCGGACGAGGTGAAGTACAGCTGGTGGAGCTACCGCTTCCATGCCCGGGAAAAGAACGCGGGCTGGCGCATCGACTACTTTATCGTATCCCGCCGCATCGCCGACAGGATCCGGGCGGCAGAGATCCACAACGAGATCTTCGGCTCGGACCACTGCCCGGTGGAGCTGGACATTGACCTGTAACCTGTAAAAAACGCCTGCTCTCCCGGAAAGAGCAGGGAAAAGGAGATTCTATGCTCAAAGGCTATCTGCTGGTATTTTTCGTTTCCATGGTGCCGCTCATTGAACTGCGCGGTGCCATCCCCATCGGGCTTGGCATGGGCCTGCCCATCCTGCCCACCTATCTGGTGTGCGTGGTGGGCAACATGATCCCGGTGCCGTTCATCTATCTGTTTGCACGCAAATTCCTGATCTGGGGCTACCATAAGCCCCTCATCGGGCCCATCTGCAAGTTCTGCATCGTCAAAGGCGAAAAAGGCGGCCGCGCACTGGAAGCCAAGGCGGGCCGCGGCCTTGTGGTGGCGCTGCTGCTGTTCGTGGGTATCCCGCTGCCGGGCACCGGCGCGTGGACCGGGACGCTGGCGGGCTCGATCCTGGATATGAAGTTCAAGGACGTGGTCAAGGCCTGCATGGGCGGCGTGCTGCTGGCGGGCATCATCATGGGTCTGGCCAGCGCGGGCCTGCTGGGTGCGCTGAGCACCCTGTTCTCGGTGGGCTGAGGAAAAAAGACTGCGTTCCGGCAAAGAACAACAATTGACAATGGTATTTTGCCGCCGAGTATGCTAAAATAAAAAAGTGTTTTGGAACCGGCGGCGCAAAGCTGCCGGACGGAAAGGAACGATAAGATCATGGATCAGGCACTGAATCAGAAAATCGACGCATATATTGCGCAAAACAAGGAACAGCTGCTGAAGGATATCGCCGCACTGGTGGCTGTCAACAGCGTGGAGGGCACCCCGGAAGAGGGCGCACCCTATGGCGCAGGCCCCCGCGCCGCACTGGACAAGACGCTGGAGCTGGCTGCAGGCATGGGCCTTGCCACCCGCAACTGCGAGAACTACATCGGCTATGCAGAGCTGGCCGGCAAGGACCCTGAAAAGTATCTGGCGACCATCTGCCATGTGGACGTGGTGCCCGTGGGCAACGGCTGGACGGCCGACCCCTTCACCATGCGCATTCAGGACGGCTGGCTGCTGGGCCGCGGCGTTGCCGACGATAAGGGCCCCATGGTGGCTACCCTGTATGCCCTGAAGTTCCTCAAGGAGCAGGGCTATGAGCTGCGCTACCCCATCCGCGCACTGGCAGGCACCAACGAGGAGACCCACATGCAGGATGTGGACTACTACCTCAAAAACTACCCGGCTCCGGCCTTCTGCTTCACCCCGGATGCCGAGTTCCCGGTGTGCAACGGCGAGAAGGGCCTGTTCGGTGCCAAGATCGTCAGCCCGGTGTGCAACGGCGTCATCGTGGAGATCGAGGGCGGCGTGGCAAACAACGCCGTGCCCGACCGTGCAAGTGCACTGGTCAAGACCGACATCTCCAAGCTGAAGAATGCCCCCAACATCACGCTGGAACCGGAAGGCGACGGCGTGCGCATCCGCGGCTGGGGCAAGTCCGGCCACGCAGCCATGCCGCAGGGCACCGTGAACGCCATTGGTCTGGTGGTGAACTACCTGCTGGACAACGGCCTGTGCAATGAGACCGAGCGCACCTATCTGGAGGCTGTGCGCAAGCTGCACGCTTCCACCGCCGGTGAGGGTCTGGGCATCAACTGCGCCGACGGCCCCTTTGGCCCGCTGACCGTGATCGGCGGCCGCATCTACATGGAAGATGGCCGCATTTTCCAGACTATGGACAGCCGCTTCCCCACCTGCACCAACGGCAAAAAGATGACCGAGCAGATCCGTGCCGCACTGGGCGACGGCGCTGAGCTGCGCGATGTGACCGCTGCCGAGCCCTTCTATATTGAAGCCGACAGCCCCGCCATCCTGGCCTGCATCAACACCTACAACGAAGTGACCGGCGAGAACGCCAAGCCCTTCACCATGGGCGGCGGCACCTATGCCCGCCACTTCCCCTATGCTGTCAGCTTCGGCCCCGAGCATGTGGACCTGCCGCTGCCGGAGTTCGGCGGCCCGATGCACGGTGCAAACGAAGCTGCACCCATTGACAAGCTGCTGGAAGCCGTAAAGATCTATATCATCGCGCTGCTGCGCCTTGAGGAAATCGACTTCTGATGCAGCCGATGAATGTGCTCGTCATCGATGGGCAGGGCGGGGGCCTTGGCAAACAGCTGGTGGCAGCCCTGAGCACGCAGTGCCCGGAGATCCGGCTCACTGCGGTGGGCACCAACAGTCTGGCGGCAAACGCCATGCGCAAGGCCGGTGCCCCGCGTGCCGCCACCGGTGAAAATGCAGTGGCGGTGAACTGCCGCAGCGCGGATATCATCGTGGGGCCCATCGGCATCGTCATTTCGGACGCACTGCTGGGCGAGATCACCCCCGCCATGGCCACGGCCGTGTGCCAGAGCCATGCGACGCGGGTGCTCATCCCGGTGAACCACTGCGAAAACTATATCGTGGGTGTGCCGGAGCAGCCCATCAGCGATCTGGTGGCCGCTGCGGTGCAGAAGGTGAAAGCCCTCTGTGCCGGGGAAGGCTGCGGAAAAAGGGTTTATTGAAAATGCCCTCCGCTCTCGCTCTGGGCATGATTCAAGGAATTTATATTTTTTAGTTGCAAGTCGGAAAATCCTGCGGGATTTTCCGACTTGCTTTTTCACCGGAGCGGGCGCAATGAAGAAGTGGCCTGTTTCCCGGCTGTGCGGCTGTTTCCGCAGGAAACGAGCACAGACAGATCAAGTTTCCCTCTTGGACCCTTTCCGTGAAAATGCAACAGCGGACAGCCCGCAGGCTGTCCGCTGTTGCTATAAGATATTTTTCCGCTGAAGATGCCCAGAGCGCAAGCGGAGGGCATTCTGAATCGTTATGACTTCTGCCGTGCGGCGATCTGCGCTGCCGTGGGCGGGGTATCGCCCTGCGCAGCGTTTTCCAGTGCGCCGAGGCGGCGGTCCAGATCGGTCAGGCGCTGGGCTACGATATCCGGCAGATCCTGCTGGTCCAGATCGTCCGCCGGGTTCACGGCCTTGTTGTTGATGCGCACCACTTCGGCGGGCACGCCCACGGCGGTGCAGTTGGCGGGCAGATTGCGCAGCACCACGCTGCCTGCGCCGATGCGGGAGTTGTCCCCGATATACACCGGGCCAAGGACCTTGGTGCCTGCACCGATCAGCACGTTGTTGCCCAGAGTGGGGTGGCGCTTGCCGGTGTCCTTGCCGGTGCCGCCCAGAGTGACACCGTGGTAGATGGTGCAGTTGTCCCCGATCTCACAGGTCTCACCGAACACGATGCCCATGCCGTGATCGATGAACAGGCATCTGCCGATGGTGGCACCGGGGTGGATCTCGATGCCGGTGCGGCGGCGTCCGTGCTGGCTGACCCAGCGGGCAAGGAAAAAGCGCTTGTGCCGGTACAGCCAGTGCGCAATGCGGTGATACACCAGAATGTGAAAGCCCGGATACAGCAAAATGACCTCCAGCACGTTGCGTGCAGCGGGGTCCTTGCGCTGGATGTTCCGCGCGTCCTCCAACAAACCCATGGGAAAACCCTCTCTTTCCTGATTCCGATGAAGCTGCTCTGAAAAAATCACGCCTCTGCCATGAAAACAGCCTCTGACTCTTTTGACCATATTATAATAGCACACCCGGACGGGAATGTACAGCAATATGCTAGGAATTGATGCGACTAACCCGGAATCTGGCAGGGAAAAACTGCTTTTGGGTAGAGTAGCTAAAATTCCGGGAGGGAAGCGGCAAACCTTTTTGCAACAAAATATATGCGGAAGCATTGACACATTTCGCGCTTCTATGCTAAAATATTATGAAAAGATTCCAGACTTATAAAAGGAGACAGCACCATGCAGAAAAGCGCGATGTGCACCAAACTGAACAAGCAGTTCGCATCCGGTTTTGCCGTGGGTTCGTTGTTTCCTTTTTTTGTAGAATGAGCTTTTCCCTTTGCGGGGAAAAGTTTTTTTTTGCCCGTAAGCCGGAAAGCCGAACCAGACAAACGCAAATCAGGAGGGAACTGCGATGCTGCTTGTAAATGCTGTGAACACCGAAGGAAGACCGCTTGAGATTTTTGTAAAGGACGGCAGAATCGCTGCTGTGGGTCAGGAGCTGGAGGCGCTGGCCGGGGAGAACGAAACGGTCATTGATGCCGGCGGGCTGACCGTGCTGCCCGCCTTTGTGGACCTGCACTGCCACTGGCGCACCCCGGGCTTTGAGTACAAGGAGGACATCGAGACCGGCAGCCGCGCCGCAGCCGCCGGCGGTTACACCTTCGTGAACCTGATGCCCAACACAAAGCCGGTCTGCTCTTCTGCGGCACAGGCCATGATGGTGGAGCAGAAAGCCGCCGAGATGGGCCTGTGCGATGTGAACCAGACCGTCTCCATCACCGAGAATTTTGACGGTGTGAGCATCGACCACCTCAAGACCCTGCCTGCCGGTGTGAAGTTCATCACCGAGGACGGCCACGGCGTGCAGGACAATGCCACCATGGCAAAGGCTTTCGCCATCTGCACCCAGAAGGATATCACCGTGATGAGCCACGCCGAGGATATGGAGATCAGCCCGTGGGACTACCGTCTGGCTGAGGACATCGAGACGGTGCGCAACTGCTGGCTGAGCGAATACTACCAGACCAAGCTGCACATGTGCCACGTGTCCACCCGCGGTGCGCTGGATGCCATCCAGATGGCAAAGCTGCGGGGTGCACCCGTCACCTGCGAGGTGACCCCGCACCACCTGTGGTTCACCAATGATACCTGCGATTACCGTGTGAACCCGCCCATCCGCACGGCCGACGATGTGCAGGCGCTGGTGGACGGCATCCGCACCGGCATCGTGGATGCCATTGCCACCGACCACGCGCCCCACTCCGAAGAGGACAAGCTGAAGGGCATGGCCGGTATGGTGGGCAGCGAGACCGCTTTCGGCGTCTGCTACACCAAGCTCTGCAAGCAGGAAGGCCTGCCGCTGGAAGTGCTGGTGCATCTGATGAGCACTCGCCCCGCCGAGATCCTGGGCCTTGCCAAGGGTCAGCTGGAACCGGGCTACGACGCGGACTTTGTGCTGGTGGATCTGGATACCCCCTACACCGTGGACAAGGACAAGCTGCACTCCAAATCTCACAACACCCCGTTCGACGGTGCCCAGCTGTTTGGCAAGGTCTGCGCCACCATCAAGGGCGGCAAGCTGACCTATCAGGCAGAGAACTGAGAAAATGTTTCACAAAATAATATGATATAAAATAGATAAGAAAGCAAACAGGAGGAACACCCAAATGACGAACATGGACAAACTGTACGAAGCTGTGGAAGCCCGCGGCCCGGTGTGCGTGGGTCTGGACACCGACTTCAGCTACCTGCCCGCCGATTTTGTGGACAGCACCCTGTCCCGCGGCGAAAACATCGTGCGCTTCAACAAGAAGCTCATTGACGCCACCAAGGCCGTGGCAGGCTGCTACAAGGTGCAGATCGCTTACTACGAGTCTCTGGGTCTTGAGGGCATGAAGGCCTACGCCGACACCCTGAAGGCGGTGCGCGAGGCAGGTGTGCCGGTGATCGCCGACATCAAGCGCGGCGACATTGCCAAGACCGCCGAGATGTACGCCATGGGTCACTTTACCGGTGATTTCGAGAGCGATTTCGTCACGCTGGCACCCTATATGGGTCTGGACTCCATCAGCCCCTACCTGCCCTACGCCGAAAAGCAGGGCAAGGGCATGTTCGTGCTCTGCCGCACCTCCAACGGCGGTGCCAAGGACTTTGAGTATGAGAAGCTGGCCGACGGCCGTCACGTCTACGATCTGGTGGGCGACAAGCTGAACGCTCTGGGCAAGGACTACATGGGCGAGCACGGCTACTCCTCCATTGGTCTGGTCATCGGCGGCACCCACATCGAGGAGGCCACCGAGATCCGTGCAAAGTATCAGGACAGCTTCTTCCTGATCCCCGGCTACGGTGCACAGGGCGGCAAGGCCGAGGATATTGCCCAGTATCTTACCAAGGGCAACGGCGGCGTGGTCAACTCCAGCCGCGGCATCCTGCTGGCCTACAAAAAGCAGCCGGGCACTGCCTTTGACGAAGCCGCTTACAACGAATGCGTGAATATGAAGGAGGCCATTGCTCATGCGTGCAGCCTGCTGTGAAGCCACTGTTCTGCGCAATGAGGTCATTGCCCCGGACATCCGTCTGCTGACGGTGGTCTGGCCGGATCGCGACCACGCACCCCACGCAGGCCAGTTCTTTACCCTGCGTGCATGGGGCGCAGATGAAGCCCCCTTCCTGTCCCGGCCCATCAGCGTGCACCGCTGGAACCCGGACAGCAGCACCATCGAGTTTCTGTATCAGGTGGTGGGCGAGGGCACGGAAAAGATCGCGCAGCTCAAAATGAAGGATACCTTCCAGCTCACCGGCCCTATGGGCAACGGCTTTGACGTGCCGGACATCCTGAGCAAGTACAAAAAGATCGCTGTGGTGGGCGGCGGCATCGGCACTGCGCCCATGTTCCAGCTCACCCGCGAACTGGCAGCAGCAGGCGTGAAGCCGGATGTGTTCTTCGGCTTCCGGGATGCCCCCTACTGCATGGAGGAGTACCGCGAGATCGCAAACCTCGTCAAGGTGTCCACCGACACCGGCGCGGTGGGCTTCCACGGCTTTGTCACCCAGCTGTACGACCCCGCCGACTACGATGTGGTGCTGGTGTGCGGCCCCACGGTCATGATGAAGAACGCCGCCCGCCTGTGTGCCGAAAAGGGCACCCCCTGCTTTGTGAGCATGGAAAAGAAGATGGCCTGCGGCATCGGTGCCTGCCTTGGCTGCACCTGCGAGACCAAGAGCGGCGAGGGCAAGAGCGTGTGCAAGAACGGCCCGGTATTTGATGCAACGGAGGTGTTCTTCTGATGGCTGACCTGAAAACCAACCTGCTGGGTTTTGTGATGAACAGCCCGGTCATCGGTGCATCCGGCACCGTGGGCTACGGCGTGGAGTACGAAGAGCTGGCAGACTTTGCCAAGATCGGCGGCATCTCCGGCAAGGGTCTGACCCTGCACGGCCAGTACGGCAACAAGGGCGAGCGCCTGTGGGAGACCCCCTCCGGCCTCATCAACAGCATCGGCCTGCAGAACCCCGGCGTGCAGCACTTCATTGACGTGGAGCTGCCCGAGATGCTGGAACTGAAGCAGAAGTACGGCACGGTGGCCATCGCCAACCTTGGCGGCCACAGCGAGGAAGAGTACGTGGAAGGTGCCGCGATGCTGAGCGACAGCGCAGTGGACATCGTGGAGCTGAACATCTCCTGCCCCAACGTCAAGGTGGGCGGCATGGCCTACGGCGTCAAGGCCGAGGCTGCCGGTGAGGTGGTGCGCATGGTGCGCGCTGCCTGCAAAAAGCCCCTGATGGTCAAGCTGAGCCCGCAGGCCGAGAACATTCCCGAGATGTGCAAGGCTGTGGAAGCCGCCGGTGCGGATGCCATCAGCCTGACCAACACCTTCCAGGCCTGCGCCATCGATCTGGAAAAGCGCCGCCCGGTGTTCAACAACATCTTTGCGGGCCTGTCCGGCCCGGCGGTGCGGCCCATCGCCCTGCGCATGGTATGGCAGGCCGTGGGCGCTGTGAACATCCCGGTGGTGGGTCTGGGCGGCATCGCCACGGGCCGTGACGCACTGGAGTTCATCATGGCCGGTGCTGCGGCGGTGCAGGTGGGTGCCGCAAACTTTGCCAACCCCCGCGCTATGGAGACCATTGCGGACGAGATGGCCGCATGGATGGACAAGAACGGCGTGAAAACGCTGGACGAGATCCGCGGATGTGCCCGGAATGCTGAATAATCCAATTGATATACCAGCATAAATCCTGATTTATACGCATAAAAACAAAGTTGCTGCATAAATTTGCAAATCACGCAAAAGCGTGGTACAATACCGTTCAAAAGACATTTTTATAAAAGAGAGGGAGAAGTACAATGAGTGAAGCACTTGAGATCCTGAAGAGCTGTGACGCGTTCCTGGAAGGTCACTTCCTGCTGTCCTCCGGCCGCCATTCCAGCGCATACTGCCAGATGGCTTATCTGCAGCAGTACCCCGACCGCTGCGCCGAGGTCATGAAGAGCGTGGCAGATAAGGTCAAGGAAATGGACGTGGATGTGATCGTGGGACCTGCCATGGGCGGCATCGTCTATGCCTACGAGCTGGCCCGCCAGACCGGCAAGCGCGCCATCTTCACCGAGCGCGTGGACAATGTGATGACCCTGAAGCGCTTCGCCATCCACCCGGGTGAGAAGTGCCTCATCGCTGAGGATGTGGTCACCACCGGCATCTCCTCTCTGGAGACCAAGCGGGTCATTGAGGAGAACGGCGGTATCTGTGTGGGCATCACCTGCGTGGTGGACCGCACCAAGCCCGAGGCTCCGTCTCCCATTCCCATCGTGGCAAGCGCCCTCAAGCTGGACCTGCCCAACTACGCACCGGAAGAGTGCCCCATCTGCAAGGAGGGCAAGCTGCCGCTGGTGCATCTGGGCAGCCGCAAGATGAAGCAGGAAGCAAAGCAGACCCTGTAATGTGTTGAAACGAGGAAAACTATGAACGCATATCTTCTTTTGGCAAATGGCATGGTCTTTGCCGGCCAGTCGGTGGGTGCCGAGGGCGTCACCGTGGGCGAGGTGGTCTTTGCCACCGGTATGGTGGGCTTTCAGGAGACTCTGACCGACCCCAGCTACTACGGCCAGATCATCACCCAGACCTACCCCCTTATCGGCAACTACGGCATGAATAAGGACGACATGGAGTCCGACCGCATCTGGGCAAAGGGCTACATCGTGCGCGAGGCCTGCACCACCCCCTCCAACTGGCGCTGCGAGGAGACGCTGGACAGCTTTTTGAAAAAGAACAACACCATCGGCATCGAGGGCATCGATACCCGCCACCTGACCCGCATCATCCGGGAAAGCGGCGTGATGAACGGCGCCATCCTGACCACCTTTGACCCCGCCGACCCGGCCAACAAGGCCGAGACCGAGGCCCTGCTGGCCCAGATCCGCGCCTACGCCGTCACCGATGCGGTGAAGAATGTTACCTGTGAAAAGCCCGAGGTGTTCAACCCGCAGGGCGAGACCCATATCGTGCTGATGCACTACGGCTGCAAGCGGAACATCGTGCGCTGCCTTGTCAAGCGCGGCTGCAAGGTGACCGTCATGCCCGCCTTTGCAACGGCAGACCAGATCAAAGCTCTGAACCCGGACGGCATCATGCTGTCCAACGGCCCCGGCGACCCCGCCGAGCCGGTGGAGGTCATCGAGAACCTCAAGCAGATCTTTGCACTGAACATCCCCACCTTCGGCATCTGTCTGGGCCACCAGCTGTCCGCGCTGGCAGCCGGTGCCAAGACCATGAAGCTGAAGTACGGCCACCGCGGTGCCAACCAGCCCGTGACAGACTTTGAGTCCGGCCGCACCTTCATCACCAGCCAGAACCACGGCTACGCTGTGGTGGGCGACGAGCTGCCCGCCGAGATGGGCGAGGTGGCACAGGTGAACGCCAACGACGGCACCTGTGAGGGCATCAAGTACAAGAAGTGGAACTGCTTTACCGTGCAGTTCCACCCGGAAGCAAACGGCGGCCCCAAGGATACCGAGTTTCTGTTCGACCGCTTCCTGAACAACGTCAAAGCAGCAAAAAAGGAGGCACGCTGAAATGCCGAAGGACCCTAGAATCAAGAAGGTGCTGGTCATTGGCTCCGGCCCCATCATCATTGGTCAGGCTGCGGAGTTCGACTACTCCGGCACGCAGGCCTGCCGCGCCCTGAAGGCAGAGGGCATCGAGACCGTTCTGCTGAACTCCAACCCCGCAACCATCATGACCGACCCGGATGTGGCCGACCATGTGTATATCGAGCCCATGACGCTGGAAGTCGTGGAGCGCATTCTGGACATCGAAAAGCCGGACTCCGTTCTGCCGAACCTCGGCGGCCAGATGGGCCTGAACCTGTCCATGGAGCTGGCCCGCTCCGGCTATCTGGACCGCACCGGCATCCGTCTGCTGGCCTGCAAGCCCGAGACCATCGACCGTGCCGAGGACCGCGAGCTGTTCAAGGAGACCATGGAAAAGCTGCACCAGCCCATCATCCCCTCTGAGGTGGTGGAGACCCTGCAGGACGCACTGGCCTGTGCAGACCGCATCGGCTACCCGGTCATCGTGCGCCCGGCCTTCACCATGGGCGGCACCGGCGGCGGCATCTGCGAGAACAAGGCAAAGCTCATCGAGATCGGCACCAACGGCCTGCGCCTTTCCCCCATCCATCAGATCCTTGTGGAAAAGTGCATCGCCGGCTGGAAAGAGATCGAGTACGAGGTCATGCGCGACCACAAGGGCAACGTGATCACCGTGTGTAACATGGAGAACCTCGACCCTGTGGGCATCCACACCGGCGACTCGGTGGTCGTGGCTCCCTCCCAGACCCTGACCGACCACGAGTACCAGATGCTGCGCACCGCTGCGCTGGACATCATCACCGAGCTGGGCATCGAGGGCGGCTGCAACTGCCAGTTTGCTCTGAAGCCGGACAGCTTTGATTATGCGGTCATCGAGGTCAACCCCCGTGTGTCCCGCTCTTCCGCACTGGCTTCCAAGGCTACCGGCTACCCCATTGCCAAGGTGGCCACCAAGATCGCCATTGGCTACACGCTGGACGAGATCACCAACGACGTCACCGGCAAGACCTGCGCCTGCTTTGAGCCTGCGCTGGACTACATCGTGGTCAAGTACCCGAAGTGGCCCTTTGATAAGTTCGTCTACGCCGACAAGTCTCTGGGCACCCAGATGATGGCCACCGGCGAGGTGATGAGCATTGGCAACAGCTTCGAGGCTGCCATGATGAAGGCGGTCTCCTCCATCGAGCTGGGCATGGACACCCTGACCCACAAGCCCTTTGAGGAGCTGACCGATGACGAGATCGTGGCTCACATGCATGTTCAGGACGCCGAGCGCGTGTTCTGCGTGTACGAGGCTCTCAAGCGCGGCATCGACCACGAGACCATTTACAAGATCACCAAGATCGACTGGTGGTTCCTGGACAAGATGCAGCATCTGGCAGATCTGGAAAACGGTCTTGCCAAGTGCAACGGCGTGCTGACCGAAGAGCAGTACAAGACTGCCAAGAAGTACGGCTTCCAGGATAAGACCATCAAGCGTCTGGCACAGGTGGACAAGCTCCCTGTGGAAAACTACCGCGCCGGTTTCAAGATGGTGGATACCTGTGCGGCCGAGTTCTCGGCCAACACCCCTTACTTCTACTCCACCTACGACGGCGACAACGAAGCCGCTGAGTTCATTGCCGAGAAGGAAGCCGAAGCATCCGCCAAGGGCGAGCCCAGGAAAAAGAAGGTGCTGGTCTTTGGCTCCGGCCCCATCCGCATCGGTCAGGGCATCGAGTTCGACTACTGCTCGGTACACTGCGTGTGGACCCTGAAGAAGCACGGCTGCGAAGCCATTCTGGTCAACAACAACCCCGAGACCGTCTCCACCGACTTTGACACCGGCGACCGTCTGTACTTTGACCCGCTGAACCCGGAGAGTGTGGACAACATCATCGCCACCGAAAAGCCGGACGCCTGCGTGGTGCAGTTCGGCGGCCAGACCGCCATCAAGCTGGCAAAGCACATGGACGAGATCGGCCTGCCCATTCTGGGCACCCCGGCAGATGCCATCGATGAAGCCGAGGACCGTGAGCGCTTCGACGAGCTGCTGGAGCGCTGCAAGATCCCCGCGCACCGGGCCGCACCGTGTTCAATCTGGACGAGGCGCTGGCCGCTGCCGATGAGATCGGCCTGCCGGTGCTGATGCGCCCCTCCTACGTGCTGGGCGGTCAGAACATGATCGTGGCTTACACCAAGGCAGACGTCATTGAGTACATGGGCGTCATCACCGAGCATGTGGACATGGATCACCCTGTGCTGCTGGATAAGTACATTCTGGGCACCGAGTGCGAAGTGGATGCCATCTGCGACGGCGAGAACTTCCTGATCCCCGGCATCATGGAGCAGGTGGAGCGCACCGGCGTGCACTCCGGCGACTCCATCTGTGTCTATCCGGCACAGCACCTGACCCAGGCCGAGATCGATACCATGGTGGACTACACCGGCCGCTTTGCCCGCGAGCTGCATGTCACCGGTCTGGTGAATGTGCAGTACGCTGTCTCCAACGGCAGAGTGTACGTCATTGAGGTGAACCCCCGTTCCTCCCGTACTGTGCCGTATATCTCCAAGGTCACCGGCGTGCCCATGGTGGATCTGGCAGTGCGCTGCTGCTTGGGCGAGAAGCTGGCAGATATGGGCTACGGCACCGGCCTGCATCCCAACGCACCCTATGTGGCCGTCAAGGTGCCTGTGTTCAGCTTTGAAAAGCTGCACGGTGTGGACACCCAGTTCGGCCCCGAGATGAAGTCTACCGGCGAAGTGCTGGGCATTGCCCCCAACTACCACGACGCCCTGCTCAAGGGCCTCATCGGCGCGGGCTACACCTTCAAGACCCCCGGCCCTGCAAGCTGCTGCATCTTCACCGTGAAGGACAGCGACAAGCCGGAGTTCGTGGATATTGCATGGAAGCTCAAGAGCATGGGCTACAAGCTGTACGGCACCTCCGGCACCTGCGCATGGCTCAACAAGCACATGGTGCCCTGCAACGAGGTGCGCAATATGTCCGGCGAGTCGCCCAACATCGTGGACCTGCTGCAGAGCGGTCTGGTGGACTACGTGTTCTCCACCAGCGCCAAGGGCCGTGACCCCAAGCGCGATTCCGTCCGCCTGCGCCGCAAGGCCGTGGAGCTGAGCATTCCCTGCATCACCGCCGTGGATACCGCCAACGCTCTGGTGGACTGCCTGCGCAGCGACCACAGTCTGGAAAATATCCCGCTGGTGGATATTGCCACCCTGTATCACCGCAAGTAATTACCGCTGTAATTACCCCCGGAAACGGATAAAGACAGACTTTATACAGCGCCCGCCAAAACGGCGGGCGCTGTATTTGTGAAAGGCAGACAGAGAATATAAAAGTTCGTGCGCAATAAATGACGTTTTGTGCGCAATCTGTCGCAAACAGTGCGCAAATTATGTTATACTCAACAACGCAAAATTTGCCAAAAGACCGTTACTTTTGGACATTCCAGGAGGATATAGATACATGACCCGTTCCCAGATGATCGAGACTGTTGCACGCAAGACCGGCTTTACCGAAGCTCAGGTCGAGACCACGATGGATGCGATGTTTGACCAGATCGCCGACTGCCTGCGCGCAGACGAGAAGGTGACCATCGCAGGCTTTGGCCGTTTTGAGATGCGTCCCCGCAAGCCCAAGGCCTACACCAACCCCAAGACCAAGGTTTCCAGCCGTCTGGAGTCCACCTCCATCCCCGGCTTCAAGGCCAGCGGCCGCTTCAAGCAGAAGCTGGAAGCAGGCAAGAAGAACGTGGAAGAGACCGCCTGATCGATGTGCATTGAGGACCGTACCCGTGACCCCGGGGGCGGTCCTTTTTGTTTGCTGGATATGCGGGCGAGAGAACGATTTGGAATGCCCAGAGCAAAGCGGAGGGCATTCTAAATCGTCCCGCTCTGTGCCCGGCGCACGGCATCTTTTTGTTTCTCTGCTGACAAGTGCGGCATTTCATGCTATACTGAGTGCAGAATATAAAAGGACAAAGGAACGGAGATTCAGATGCTTTACAGTGAACTGCAGTGCAGCCCGGCCATCCATCAGGCAGTGGAACGCATGGGCTTTGCCGAAATGACCGAGATCCAGGAAAAGACCATCCCCGTCATGATGGCGGGTCATGACGTGATCGCAAAAGCCCCCACCGGCACCGGCAAGACCTGTGCCTTCGGCATCCCGGTGGCGGAGCATATCCTCCCGGAAAACAAGTACCCGCAGGCTGTCATCATGGCCCCCACCCGGGAGCTGGCCCAGCAGATCGCGGAAGAGCTGACCCAGCTTACCTATTTTATGCCGGAAGTGCAGGTGGCCTGCGTGTATGGCGGTGCCAATATGGAAAAGCAGGCAAAGCGCCTTGCCGAGGGCTGCCAGATCGTGGTGGCCACGCCGGGCCGTCTGATGGACCACTACAAGCACCGCACCATCGACATCTCCCATGTGACCCAGATCGTGCTGGACGAGGCCGACGAGATGCTGAACATGGGGTTCTATAAGGATGTGCGGCATATCATTGAAATGATGAAGGCCCGCAAGTCCCTTTCCATGTTCTCGGCCACCATCAGCCGCGAGGTGATGGACATTGGCTGGCTGTACCAGCACAACGCTGAGGAGATCACCGTCCAGCCTCGTGAGGAGAGCCAGCCCAAGATCACCCAGTATATGCTGGAGACCTCCGGCCGCAACAAGCTTTCCGACCTTGCACAGATCATCATTGGTGAGAGCTACAAGCGGGTGATGGTGTTCTGCGATACCAAGTTCAACACGGCCACTCTGGCCAACCAGCTGGCACGGCTGGGCTTCTCGGTGGATTGTCTGCACGGCGACCTCTCCCAGAAGGAGCGCAACCAGATCATGCAGAACTTCCGGGACGGCAAGCTGGCCATTCTGGTAGCCACCGACGTTGCCGCCCGCGGCATCGATGTTTCGGACGTGGACGCTGTCATCAACTACGATGTGCCCAGCGAGAACGAACATTACACCCACCGCATCGGCCGCACCGGTCGTGCCAAAAAGGAGGGCGTGAGCTACCTGTTCTATGTGCCGGAGGAGAAAAAGCGGGTGCAGGAGCTGCTGCGCCTGACCCGCAATACCGACCTGTGTACCCCGGTGCATTTTGACTTCAACCATGAGCACATCGTGGTGGAGGAAAAAAAGGACAACGCCGACCGGTTCCAGATCAAGTGTTACTTTTAAAGGAAGAAACTCCCTCAGTTTGCTCCGCAGACAGCCCCCTCAAGGAGGGAGCCTGCCCGTACGGTAAGCCTCCCTCTCTGAGGGAGGTGTCGAGCGAATGCGAGACGAAGGGAGTTCTTTTTGTAAAAAAGACTTGACCTTCCCCTTTCTGGAAGGTGTAACATAGGCACGTAAGGAGGCACCGGAGCCATGAAGATCAACGAGGTGGAAGCCGCTGTAGGCGTGACCAAAAAGAACATCCGCTTTTACGAGGAAGAGGGACTCATTACCCCCGGCCGCGAACCGGGCAACGGTTACCGCAGCTACTCGCAGGCAGACGTGGAGCGTCTGCGCCGCATCAAGCTGCTGCGCAAGCTGGATGTTCCGTTGGCCGAGATCCGGGAAATGCTGGAAGGGCGAAAGACGCTGGCCGAGGGAATGGGTCAGCAGCTGGAACGGCTGAACGCCCGCCGCAAGGATCTGGACGAAGCCATCGACTTCTGCACCGTATTGGAAAAGGCTTCCGGAAACCTTGAAGAACTGGATGTGGAACAGACGCTTGCGCGCCTTGCTGCACGGGAAGAACAGGGGGTGACCTTTGTGAACATTGAACGCACAGACCGAAAAGGCGAGCGCATCCGCGGTGCCTGCGTCGGCGCGGCCCTTTTTGTGGCGCTGATGGCTTTTGTGATCGCAACGATGGCGTGGGCCTTTTACAGCGACCCGCAGGAAGCGCCGCCGCTGCCGCTGCTCATCGTATTGTTCGGCATCCCGGTGGGGTGCATCGTGGGCACGCTGAAGGTGCTGCTGGAACGCATTGAAGAGATCGGAAAGGGAGAAGAAGATGCTTATCGTAACTATTAACGAGGTGCCCGGCAAAAAGCTGGAAGCGCTGGGTGTGGTGCGCGGCAGCACGGTGCAGAGCCGCAATCTGGGCCACGATCTGATGGCGGGGTTCCGCACGCTGGTGGGCGGTGAAGTGACCGACTATGCGGATATGCTCACCGAAGCCCGGCAGATCGCCACAGGACGCATGGTCAAGGATGCAGAGGCCCTTGGGGCGGATGCAGTTGTAGGGATGCGCTACGCTTCTGCCAGCGTCATGCAGGGCGCGGCAGAGGTCATTGCTTATGGAACGGCGGTGAAGTTCGTATGACCACAAAAGAAAAGCAGGGCTTCGGCCTTTATTTCCTGTTAGCGTTTGGTCTGGCATGGCTGTGTCAGGTCGGTGGCTGCATGGCGCTGCTGCAAAAGCAGAATGCCGTGCTGTATCAGCTGGCGCTGGTCGCCACCATGCTCTGCCCGCTTCTGGCGGTGCTGCTGGTGCAAAAGGTCTTTCTGCGCCAGCCCACCGGCATCGGCTGGAAGGTGCAGGGCAAGCGCCGCTACTGGCTGGCGGCGTGGTTCGGCCCGGCGGTGTTCACGGTGCTGGCTGCAGTGCTCTATTTTGCGGTGTTCCCGCATCGGCTGGACCTCTCCGGCAGCTGGCTGACAGCGGCCTACGGCGGCGAGATGGACGCTCAGACCCTGCGCAGGGAGCTGGGCGTATCCAACCTCAGCTACATGCTGGAAACAGGTCTGTTCGCGGTCACACTGGCACCGGTCATCAATATGTTCGCAGCTTTGGGTGAGGAAGCTGGCTGGCGCGGGTATATGATGCCTCGCCTGAAGGAGCAGCTCGGCCTGCTCAACGGCCGCCTGCTGGGCGGCGTGATCTGGGGTGTCTGGCACTGGCCGCTGATGCTGCTGGTGGGCTACGAATACGGCACCAACTATTTGGGCGCGCCGGTGCTGGGCCTTTTCGTGTGGTGCATAGTCTGTTTTGCGCTTAATACCCTGTTGGACTGGCTCTATGAAAAGACTGGGTGCATCTGGGTGCCGTCCATTGCACACGGCGCGTTCAACGCGGTGGCAGCGCTGTTTGTGGTTCTGACGAACCCGGCAGACAGCTATTACAATGTATTGGGTCCGGCACCCATTGGCCTGATCGGAATGCTGCCCATGCTGGCTGCTGCAGTCTGGTTGACCCTGCAAAGATCCTGAAAACCTGAATATTCCGGGAGAGGACTCTTCCGCTTTTGCCGCCGCAGCTGCGTTGCAGCTGCGGTTTGCTGCTGTTTTGGGGTGGACACGAAAAAAGATGAAAAAATCTGTCAAAAAGTGTTGACAAGGAGGCGGGGGTGTGGTATTATACTTGAGCGCCAAGCGCTGAGGCAAAAGAATGACTTCCGGAGCCACAGCGGGAAGCCCTTGAAAAGAACCAATAGACGCAGAAAACACCAGTTGACACTGAGATGTTTGAAGCGCTCCAAGTTCAGAAAGTTCAAAAGCTTCTGAAAAATAAGGCTTGACAAAAAACCACTTCGGTGGTACAATGAACAGGTCGTCAGCCGCAAGGCTGAGGCGCTACAGGACCTTGAAAATTGAACAATATCGAAAAACTTGTAAGGAACCTTTATGTGTTTGGAAAAACACTTAAAACAATTCCAAAAGTAATTCACACAGGACGCAAGCGATTGCGTGCTGAGCGAACAAGATTTAACACTTTTAAGTGATAAATATCATTTATAAAGAGTTTGATCCTGGCTCAGGACGAACGCTGGCGGCGCGCCTAACACATGCAAGTCGAACGAGCGAGAGAGAGCTTGCTTTCTCGAGCGAGTGGCGAACGGGTGAGTAACGCGTGAGGAACCTGCCTCAAAGAGGGGGACAACAGTTGGAAACGACTGCTAATACCGCATAAGCCCACGGGTCGGCATCGACCAGAGGGAAAAGGAGCAATCCGCTTTGAGATGGCCTCGCGTCCGATTAGCTAGTTGGTGAGGTAACGGCCCACCAAGGCGACGATCGGTAGCCGGACTGAGAGGTTGAACGGCCACATTGGGACTGAGACACGGCCCAGACTCCTACGGGAGGCAGCAGTGGGGAATATTGCACAATGGGGGAAACCCTGATGCAGCGACGCCGCGTGGAGGAAGAAGGTCTTCGGATTGTAAACTCCTGTTGTTGGGGAAGATAATGACGGTACCCAACAAGGAAGTGACGGCTAACTACGTGCCAGCAGCCGCGGTAAAACGTAGGTCACAAGCGTTGTCCGGAATTACTGGGTGTAAAGGGAGCGCAGGCGGGAAGACAAGTTGGAAGTGAAATCTATGGGCTCAACCCATAAACTGCTTTCAAAACTGTTTTTCTTGAGTAGTGCAGAGGTAGGCGGAATTCCCGGTGTAGCGGTGGAATGCGTAGATATCGGGAGGAACACCAGTGGCGAAGGCGGCCTACTGGGCACCAACTGACGCTGAGGCTCGAAAGTGTGGGTAGCAAACAGGATTAGATACCCTGGTAGTCCACACCGTAAACGATGATTACTAGGTGTTGGAGGATTGACCCCTTCAGTGCCGCAGTTAACACAATAAGTAATCCACCTGGGGAGTACGACCGCAAGGTTGAAACTCAAAGGAATTGACGGGGGCCCGCACAAGCAGTGGAGTATGTGGTTTAATTCGACGCAACGCGAAGAACCTTACCAAGTCTTGACATCCCTTGACGATGCTGGAAACAGTATTTCTCTTCGGAGCAAGGAGACAGGTGGTGCATGGTTGTCGTCAGCTCGTGTCGTGAGATGTTGGGTTAAGTCCCGCAACGAGCGCAACCCTTATGGTCAGTTACTACGCAAGAGGACTCTGGCCAGACTGCCGTTGACAAAACGGAGGAAGGTGGGGATGACGTCAAATCATCATGCCCTTTATGACTTGGGCTACACACGTACTACAATGGCGTTAAACAAAGAGAAGCAAGACCGCGAGGTGGAGCAAAACTCAGAAACAACGTCCCAGTTCGGACTGCAGGCTGCAACTCGCCTGCACGAAGTCGGAATTGCTAGTAATCGTGGATCAGCATGCCACGGTGAATACGTTCCCGGGCCTTGTACACACCGCCCGTCACACCATGAGAGCCGGGGGGACCCGAAGTCGGTAGTCTAACCGCAAGGAGGACGCCGCCGAAGGTAAAACTGGTGATTGGGGTGAAGTCGTAACAAGGTAGCCGTAGGAGAACCTGCGGCTGGATCACCTCCTTTCTAAGGAGTCAGGCAAGGACAGGACATCAAAAGATGGACAGTCCTTGGACAGGTTTAAACAAGTAGAGTAGATATTGTTCGATTTTGAGGGCCCTGAAGAGCGAAAGCTCGAAAGAACCTTCAAAGACGTACCTTGAAAACTGAATAATAACTGCGAAACAAAGATTATAGTAAGTTCTTTTTTAAGAAATATTGCAATTTCAAAAGGAAGGGTAACAATAATCTTCGTTGGCAAGAGAGAATCAAGAGGATACCAAATGTTCCAAGAGAACGTTTGAAAGGTCAAGCGAACAAGGGCGCAGGGCGAATGCCTTGGCACTGGGAGCCGATGAAAGACGTGATAAGCTGCGATAAGCTTCGGGGAGCTGCAAATAAGCATTGATCCGGAGATTTCTGAATGAGGAAACTCACCTGGGTTCATACTCAGGTACGTTATACTGAACTTCAAAATAGGTATATCGAGGGAACCGCCTGAACTGAAACATCTAAGTAGGGCGAGGAAGAGACATCAAACGAGATTCCGTAAGTAGTGGCGAGCGAACGCGGAAGAGGGCAAACCGAGAGTAGAAATACTTTCGGGGTACGGAGCGCATTTAGGACTTAAGTTGTTAACCGAACGGCATGGGAAGGCCGGTCAGAGAGTGTGAGAACCACGTAGGTGAAAACGACAAGAGCCGAGCGAATTCCAGAGTACGGCCAGACACGTGAAACCTGGTCGGAATATGGGGGGACCACCCTCCAACCCTAAATACTACCCAGTGACCGATAGCGTATAGTACTGTGAAGGAAAGGTGAAAAGCACCCCGGGAGGGGAGTGAAAAAGAACCTGAAACCCTGTGCCTACAAGCACCTAGAGCGCGTCAATGCGTGATAGGGTACTTTTTGTAGAACGGTCCGGCGAGCGATTGTATGCAGCAAGGTTAAGGACTTAAGGTCTGGAGCCGAAGCGAAAGCGAGTTTGAAAAGGGCGTTAAGTTGCATATAATGGGCCCGAAACCGGGTGACCTACCCATGGTCAGGTTGAAGTGGAAGTAAAATTCCATGGAGGACCGAACCGACCTCCGTTGAAAAGGCGGCGGATGAACTGTGGGTAGCGGAGAAATTCCAATCGAACCCGGAGATAGCTGGTTCTCCCCGAAATAGTTTTAGGACTAGCCTCAAGTTAGATACCTGGAGGTAAAGCACTGAATAGCCTAGCGGCCGAGAGGTTAGCGAAGCTTATCAAACTCAGAATGCCAGAGTATTGATGCTTGGGAGTCAGACAGTGTCAGATAAATGTCATTGTCAAAAGGGAAACAGCCCAGATCTACAGCTAAGGTCCCAAAGTCAGGTTAAGTGGAAAACGATGTGAAGATACGCAGACAACCAGGATGTTGGCTCAGAAGCAGCCACTCATTCAAAGAGTGCGTAATAGCTCACTGGTCGAGCGTCTTTGCGCGGAGAATTTAACGGGGCTAAACCTGACACCGAAGCTTAGGCAGCATGTTTACATGCTGGGTAGGGGAGCGTTGTATACGCGGTGAAACAGTAGCGTAAGCGGCTGTGGAGTGTATAGAAGTGAGAATGCCGGAATGAGTAGCGCGAATGCAGTGAGAATCTGCATGGCCGAAAGCCTCAGGTTTCTGGAGGAAGGTTCGTCCGCTCCAGGTTAGTCGGGAGCTAAGGTGAGGCCTAACGGCGTAGCCGATGCACAGACGGTAGAGATTCCGTCACCACCAAAAGAGTTAAACACAGGGACACATATGAAGTCTCGGAGCCGGGTGTTGGTTCCGGTAGCGATCGAGGGAAATTAGTACCGAAGTCCGGGATGGAAGATGGCGAGAAAAGCTGTGTGTATTTCTGCGGTGCCCGTACCGCAAACCGACACAGGTAGGTAGGAAGAAGATTCTAAGGCCAACGGGAGAAGGGTTGTTAAGGAACTCGGCAAATTGACCCCGTAACTTCGGGAGAAGGGGTGCTGCAGCAATGCAGCCGCAGAGAATCGGCCCAAGCAACTGTTTACCAAAAACACAGGTTTGTGCTAAATCGAAAGATGACGTATACGAGCTGACGCCTGCCCGGTGCTGGAAGGTTAAGAGGAGATGTGCAAGCATTGAATCGAAGCCCCAGTGAACGGCGGCCGTAACTATAACGGTCCTAAGGTAGCGAAATTCCTTGTCAGGTAAGTTCTGACCCGCATGAAAGGCGTAATGATTTGGGCACTGTCTCAACAGCCCGCCCGGCGAAATTGTAGTACCGGTGAAGATGCCGGTTACCCGCGACAAGACGGAAAGACCCCATGGAGCTTTACTGTAGCCTAATATTGGGTTTCGATGTTGCATGCACAGGATAGATGGGACACTGGGAAGCAGGTGCTTTGGCGCTTGTGGAGTGGCCGTTGGGATACCATCCTTGCGATATTGGAATTCTAACCTGCGCCTTTGAATCAAGGCGGGGGACATTGTTAGGTGGGCAGTTTGACTGGGGCGGTCGCCTCCTAAAGAGTAACGGAGGCGTTCAAAGGTTCGCTCAGCTTGAACGGAAATCAAGCAAAAGAGTGCAAACGCAGAAGCGAGCCTAACTGCGAGACTGACGGGTCGAGCAGTAACGAAAGTTGGAGTTAGTGATCCGGTGGTATGTGAGTGGAAATGCCATCGCTCAACGGATAAAAGTTACCCTGGGGATAACAGGCTGATCTCCCCCAAGAGTCCACATCGACGGGGAGGTTTGGCACCTCGATGTCGGCTCATCGCATCCTGGGGCTGTATTCGGTCCCAAGGGTTTGGCTGTTCGCCAATTAAAGCGGTACGCGAGCTGGGTTCAGAACGTCGTGAGACAGTTCGGTCCCTATCTGTCGTGGGCGCAGGATATTTGATGGGAGCTGTTCCTAGTACGAGAGGACCGGAGCGGACGTACCTCTGGCGCACCAGTTGTTCTGCCAAGAGCATAGCTGGGCAACTATGTACGGATCGGATAAACGCTGAAAGCATCTAAGCGTGAAGCCGACCCAAAGATAAGATATCCCATTGTTTCAAACAAGTAAGACCCCTTGAAGACTACAAGGTTGATAGGCACGATGTGTAAGTGGAGCGATCCATTCAGCAAGCGTGTACTAATAGGTCGAGGGCTTGACCACAATTCGCTTGAGACTCTGAGAGTCAACGAAAAAATGTCAGCAGTGATTATTCAGTTTTGAAGGCACGTCCTTCTAAGAAACACTGGACAAAGTAGACCAGTTATGGTATACTGAACCAGTCAGATCGGTCGGTGTCGATGACGGTGAGGTTCCACCTGTTCCCATTCCGAACACAGAAGTTAAGCTCACTTGTGCCGAAGATAGTTCGCTGGAAACGGCGCGTGAAAATAGGTAGTCGCCGACTTGAACAAAAAGCTCTGAGATGAAAGTCTTAGGGCTTTTTTGTTGCATAAAAATATGGCATGATTTTTGGTTGTAATGCCAATAGGCCAGGACTTGACAGAAGAACTACTATGTAATACAATGTAGATAAGCTACTACGCATTACATACTAGCGGAGAGGAGGATTTATGGAAAACAATGCACAACTTTTAAAGGGTGTTCTGGAATATTGTGTCCTGAAATTGATTGCGCAAGAGCCGACCTATGGCTATGAGATCGTGATGCATCTGAAACAGGTCGGATTTTCTGACTTGAGTGAAAGTACACTCTATCCGCTGCTATTGCGCTTGGAGCAGCAGGGAAAGGTTACGGTAGAACGCAGACCTTCTCCCAAGGGGCCGAGCCGAAAATACTACATTGTAACGGAAGAAGGGCAGCAGGCGCTTCTTGAGTTCCGGCAGGATTGGAGTCAGCTCTGCCAGCTGGTGGAAAAAATTTTTAAGGAGGAGCCAGATGAATAAGTATTTTGCATTGCGAAAAACAAACCGGATGCGTACCGAGTTGCTGACTGAAAAAAGTCAGGAGCAGCTTAAAGAAGTGATTCGTTATCTTCGCCGGGTCAGCTGGGACTTCTGTGGTATCGAACTTGTGCGCAGCGATTTGCTTGATATTGCAATCCAAGCCAACAAGGAAAATCAGGAACTGTTTCATTCGATTTCGGACGCAAAGACCTTTGTGGAAGAGGTCAAGCCCAGCTTGAAAACACTGAGAGCCGGGGATTACTTCTGGTATGCTGCACCTCTGTATTTCTTTTTTGGGTGGGGCGTGGAAGGCTTGTTGCTCTATCCGGTAATTGGAAATTGGGTCTTTGAGCTTTCGGTAGGCTATCTGATGCAGTTAGCTGTTGCATTGACCGCGTTTTGCATACTGTTCCGCCGGATGATGGAGCAGGCGGGCTTTCCTCCACGGAAACACTGGCTCAAATACATCGCCTGGATGGCGCTATATATCGTAGTGCTGTATGGGACAGGCTGGTTCTTTAACCAAATTGCGGGCAATCTCGTGTTGCTGCGGCTTCCGAATCTTCGCTATTCGGTCTTTTGCCTGCTTCTGGGTGCGGGGCTGTATGCGGTACATTTCTGGAGATATGGAAAAGATTCGCGTCTGAATGCTCGCATATAAAGCAAAAAGCGGCCCCGCCGCGTTGAGCATTCAACGTGACGGGGCCGCATACTTTATTGGGTGGTGTACCGGTTACGATACGAGCTTCTGCTTAGCCCTTGCCTGCGCAGCCGAACAGCTCGATCTTCTCCTTGCACTTGGCCTCGATGGCCTTTGCGCCGGGAGCCAGCAGCTTGCGGGGATCGAAGCCCTTGCCCTGCTGATCCTTGCCCTCTTCGATGTACTTGCGGGTGGCCTCAGCAAACACCAGCTGGCACTCGGTGTTGATGTTGATCTTGGAAACGCCCAGGCTGATGGCCTTAGCGATCATCTCATCGGGGATGCCGGTGCCGCCGTGCAGGACCAGAGGAATGTTATTGGTGGCCTTGTGGATGCGGTCCAGAGCCTCGAAGTCCAGACCCTTCCAGTTTGCCGGGTAGACACCGTGGATGTTGCCGATGCCGGCAGCCAGGAAGTCGATGCCCAGAGCAGTGATCTTTGCGCACTCCTCGGGGTCTGCAATCTCGCCGGCACCCACGACGCCGTCCTCGACGCCGCCGATGGAACCGACCTCTGCCTCGATGCTCAGGCCCTTAGCGTGTGCCAGAGCCACCAGCTCCTTGGTCTTTTCCACATTCTCCTCGATGGAGTAGTGGCTGCCATCGAACATGATGGAAGAGAAGCCGGCCTCGATGCAGGCCTTGCAGCCCTCATAGGTGCCGTGATCCAGATGCAGGGCAACGGGAACGGTGATGCCCATGGAATCGACCATAGCGCTGACCATGGCAGCGACGGTCTTGAAACCGGTCATGTACTTGCCAGCACCCTCGGAAACGCCCAGGATCACGGGGCTCTTCATTTCCTCGCAGGCGGTCAGGACAGACTTGGTCCACTCCAGATTGTTGATGTTGAACTGAGGCACACCATAGTGGCCATCACGTGCTTTGATCAGCATTTCGGTTGCATTTACCAACATTATTCATTACCTCCACAAAATCATTGGGGCCTTGCTCGTTTCGTGCCTGCTTTGTGCACGTCTTAACGAACTTACAGGGTTAGTATACCCCAAACAGCGCCTAAAATCAATCCAAACGGGCTTTTTTCCTGCAACAATGCGGAAAATCGATCCCTGCGGGGAAGGAGACTTTCCGTCAGAAAGGGTCAGCACAGAACAAAAAACAACAATATTCCATAAAATCTGCAACATGAAGCCGCGCGGCGGGAAAGCAGCAAAAGGACGAATTTTCAACATAGATCCACATTCGTCAAAATGATATTGGAAGATCTGGCAAAACCGGACAGAATGCAGTTCAAAAAATTGTCATATTTTCGACTTGTATTTTACAAACTGTACGCAAGAAAAACAAACGGGTCGAACCGGAATGTGGAAAACACGGTGGAAAGTGTGGAATTCCACCCGTAAAACAGGCTTTAAAACAGGACTTTTGAACTTTCTCCACCGGGTTTTCAACATGTGGAAAAAGTGATCGGCCCTTTACGGATTGTATACCACATTTTTGTGGAAAACTTTTCTCATCGGCAAAACAGAGGACGCTTGTGCAACAACAGAGTGAAGATGCACCTGTGCGGCAAAACATTTCTGCAAAAATGAGCGCGGCCTGCCAAAGCGGAAAATGCGGCAGACCGTGAACAGGGTGTGAAAACTTTTGCCGGACAGGGACAAAAAATGGTGATTTACTGGCAAACAAAGGCGGCATATGTTATACTTCAAAATGAGTTATCATATGGAAACGCGATGGGTGCGCAGTGCAGGATGCCACGCACCTTTTGGAGGGTGCATGCAGCACGTTCCGGCAATACAAAGAAAGGGAGAAAATACAATGGAAGAAAAGAATCAGCCGCGCCGTCCGCGCCGCAGCCCGGAGGAGAACACGCAGAAAAACGAGAGCCTTGTTTACGGCAAAAATCCTGTGACCGAGCTGCTCAAGAGCGGCTCCGGCGTGGATACCGTGCTCATTGCCGAGGGTCTGGCTCCGGCGGTGGCGGCTTACTATACGGCGCTGGCCAAGGAGGCGGGTGCCACGGTCAAGCGGGTGCATCCCAACAAGCTGCGCCTGATGACCGGCACCGAGAGCCATCAGGGTGTGGCTGCATTTGCCAGCGAGATCGAGTACGTGACGGTGGATGACCTGATGGCAGCGGCCAAGGCCAAGGGCGAGGCACCTTTTCTGGTGCTGAGCGATGGCATCGAGGACCCGCACAATCTGGGCGCAGTGATGCGCAGCGCTCTGCTGTGCGGTGCCCACGGAATCGTGATCCCCAAGCGCGGCGGTGCATCGGTGACGCCCACCGTTATCAAGTCCAGCGCGGGCGCAGCAGAGCGTCTGCCGGTGGCCCGTGTGGCCAACATCGGCGAGACCATCCGCCGCCTGAAGGATCAGGGTGTGTTCGTCTATTGCGCGGATATGGACGGCGTGTCCCTGCGCAGGAACAACCTCACCGGCCCCATCGCACTGGTGCTGGGCAGTGAAGGCAGCGGCGTTTCCCAGCTGGTCAAGAAGCTGTGCGACGGTGTGGTGCGTCTGGATATGGCGGCATCCGGCACCGGTGTGGACAGCTACAATGTGTCGGTGGCTGCGGGCATCATCCTGTACGAGATCCAGTCCCAGCGCGCAGCACAGCAGGCATAAACCGGTACAAAGGCCGGAACCTCAACGATATTTACAGGAGGGACAAGAATGCCGAAGGATAAAAATAACAATCAGGCAATGACCAAGGATGAAAAGTTCCGCTCTTTTTTCAGTACCACGGCGGTGAACATCCCGGAAGAAATGACCCGGCGGGATGAGGAACTGCCGGAGGAAAAGCCGCAAAAGCGGTTTGGCCTGTTTGCCCGCGGCAAGGCAGATCAGGAGGAAGCCCAGGCAGCAGAGCCGCAGGAAATGCCCACCGGTGAGGTGGTGCTGGGCGGGGATGCCCAGCCGGAGCAGGAAGCAGATCTGGAACTGATGCTGAAGCCTGCGGCAGACCCGGAGCGGGAGCTGGCCCCGTGGCCCCTTCTGGAGACGGAAGCGGAGGATGCAGAGCCGCTCAGGGTGGATCTCCCGGCCCCTGCTCCTGCAAAGAAACCGGAGCCGCCCAGACAGAGCACAGTCCCGGTGGCAGAGCCTGCCGGGCAGCGCAGTGCGGCAAAAACCTCCTGCAACCCCAAGAATGCACCGGAGGTGCTGCTGCCGCAGGAGGAACAGGAGCAGCAGGAAATGGCTCAGCTCAAGGCCATGATCAATGGCCTGAGCGAGAAAAAGCCCGCTCCCGGCGCAGCCGCGCCGACCCGGACGGTACAGGCAGAGGAAACAACCCCGGCAGCGCAGCCGGAAACTGCCCCTGAACGTAAAAAAGAAGAAAGCGGCACGCCGCTGCCCGCTGCTGTGTTTGCGTCGGTGAAGGAAGCGGATGCCGACCTGCAGCCGAAGGAAAAAAAGAGACCGGAACGCAAAAAGCCGGTGATCGATTTCTTTGGCCGTGCAGAGGACGAAGAAAAGCCGCAGGCCCCCTCGGCCCCGGCAGATGCGCCCGCTGCAAAAGAGGACACCATGAGCCTGCCGCTGCTGCCGCTGGACGGCGAAGCCCCGGCAGCAGAGCCGCAGGCAAAGGCAGAGGCAGCGCCTCAGCCGGAACAGAAGCCGGAAGCCGGGGAGCCTGCGCCGCTGGCTGAGGAGCCGGAGAGCGAGCTGCAGGGCCCGGAGGCGACAGCGGAAAAGCTGCACCGCATGAGCGCCGAGCTGACGCTGCGCTGCGTACTGGGCGGCATTCTGGCCGTGGTGCTGCTGCACTTTGGTCTGGTGTCGGACGGGCTGCTGCCCGCGATGGCCGCGCTGGACCTGGATGCAGCTCCGGCGGCATTCTACGGCGCAAACCTGCTGCTGCTGGCGGCAAGCCTGTGCGTGGGCTTCCCGGTCCTGCGGGACGGCCTGACCGGCCTGCGCGGGCGTCACTCGGCCGATACGATGCCGGCTCTGGCTGCAGCGGCGGCGCTGCTGCAGGCCGTGACGGCAATGCTGAACGCCAATGTCTACCGCGGCACCACGGGCATTTCTCTGCTCAGCGGTATGGCGGCGCTGGGCCTGTTCCTTGCCCTGCTGGGCAGCCGGGTGATGCTGGCAGCGGTCAAGGGCGGGTATGAGCTGGTGACCAATGGCGTGGAGCATCAGGGCGCTTTCCGCGCCAGAGATAAGGACCTGCTGCGTGCGCTGGCACGGGATCTGGAACAGAAGGATCCATGGGTGCTGCTGAGCCGCCCGATGCAGGATGCCGAAGGCTTTGTGGAACAGAGCCTGTGCGAGCGTGCCAGCGAGCGCCGTGCCCGCAAGGTCTCGTACATTCTGCTGGGCGTTGCCCTGCTCAGCGGTGTGCTGTTCCTGCTGGCAGGAGCCGGGTGGAACAAGGCCGTTGCAGCCATGGTCGCAGTGCTGTGCATGGGTGCACCGCTGTCTTCCACCCTCATCGCGGGCATTGCATCGCTGCGGTTGCAGCGCGCCGCTGCGGCTGTGGGTGCGGTGGTGCCCGGCTGGCAGGCCATTGAGCAGCTGGGCGGTATCGATACACTGCAGATCGACGCCGACGACCTGTTCACAACCGACAGCGCACAGCTGGAGGACATCCGCATCTTCAAGGGCGGCCGCATCGACCGCGCGATCCTGTACGCGGCCAGCGTGCTCAACGAGACCCACGGTGCTCTGCGGGGCCTGTTCCGTCAGATCATCGAGGACCGTACCGACATCCTGTTCCCGGTCAAGGATCTGGAACAGCATCGGGGACTGGGCTTCTCGGGCTGGTGCGATAATAACCGCATCCTCATCGGCACCCGTCGCTATCTGGAGAAGGAGGGCGTCTCGCTGCCGGATGAAGAGTACGAGGCGCAGCACTCCAAAAACGGGGAACTGCAGATCCTGTATCTGGCAGTCTCCGGCAATCTGCACGCAATGTTCGTGCTGAAGTATGTGGGCGGGCGCAATGTGGCCCGGGGCCTTGCCGTGCTGCAGAAGGAAAATATCCGGCTGATGGTCACCTGTCAGGACCCCAGCCTGACCGCAAAGCATATCACCGAGGTGTACCGCCTACCGGAGGGCATGGTCACGGTGCTGGATCAGGAGCAGTGCGATGCCATCAAGGCCGCACCTGCCGACCCGGCGGACGTCTGCTGCATGATCCATCTCAAGGGCTTTGCCAGCCTGACCGGCGGCCTGCAGGCGGCAGATCAGGCCCAGAATGCTGAGAACAGTGCCACTACGGTGCAGATGGTCTCGGTGCTGTTCTCCATCGTCATCGCGGCTCTGCTGACCAGCGCGGGCAGCATCTGGGAGCTGTCGGTGGCAACGGTGCTGATGTATCAGGCCGCGTGGAGTGCACTGAGCATTGCAGTGTGCGCCCTGAAGCAGCACAATTGAAAGTGAGAATTATTCTTAAAATAAATAGGAATTATTCTTGATTTTGCATTGGGAATATGGTATACTCTGTTCAGAACCTGAGCCGCAGGCGGAAAAATTTCCGCCTGGCTGAATGATAGAGCCGGGATCGGTCGATCCTGACAGAAGAGCCGTTTTTGAAAGGAGAGCACCATGGAACTGAAGGGCACCAAAACCGAGAAAAACCTGATGGAAGCATTTGCCGGTGAGAGCGAGGCACGCAATAAGTACACCTTCTTTGCCAGCATGGCCAAAAAGGAAGGCTACGAGCAGCTGGCCGCGATCTTTGAAGAGACCGCCGGCAACGAGAAGGAACACGCAAAGATCTGGTTCAAGCTGCTGTGCGGCGGCGCGATCCCCGATACCCTGACCTGTCTGGACATGGCTGCAGGCGGCGAACACGACGAGTGGACGGAAATGTACCCCCGTATGGCCAGAGAGGCCAAAGAAGAGGGCTTCCCCCAGATCGCAGCCCTGTTCACCATGGTGGCACAGATCGAGAAGGAGCACGAGGAGCGCTACCGCGCTCTGGCCGACAACCTGAAGAACAGCAGGGTGTTTGCCCGCGAGGAACAGCAGGTGTGGCAGTGCCGGAACTGCGGATATACCTATATCGGCAAGTCCGCACCGCTCAAGTGCCCGGTGTGCGCACACCCCCAGAGCTATTTTGAGCTGAAAAAGATCAACTACTGATAAAAACAGGCAGACGCCGCCGTATCCGGTCCCGGGTACGGCGGCGTTTTGTACAAAATTGAAAACCGGATTTTAGCACTCCCCACAAAATGCGGCCCTGCGGTGCGGCAGAAGGGCCCAAAAACTTGACCATGTTTTGCTCTGCGTGTAAAATAATACGAAGATAAGAGTATTTGAACGTTTCCGGAAACAGGCAGGGAGGGCAAAGCCCATGAAGCAAAGATTCAAGACCGGCGTTGGCGCATTCGTGCTGTGTGTGGCGCTGCTTTTGGCCGGGGCTCTGCCGGTCTGTGCGGTCAAGGCCCACCCGGTCCCGGACAGCGGTATGACGCTGGACACCTCGGAGCTGCTGCTGGAGCTGACCAGTGAGGACCCTGCCCCGGTGGCCTATCTGACGGTGCAGGCACCCAACGATTACTTTTTCCTGATCTGGACATCCAGTGCACCGTCGGTGGCGTCGGTGGACGGCACCGGAAAGGTGACCGGCCATTCCGAGGGCACGGCTTCCATCACAGCCTGCAACGAGCGGGGCGAAAAAACGGCCTGCCTTGTGACCGTGCGCAAAAGCACAGTGGCCCGCCCGGTGCTGAACGCCACCGAACTGGCGCTGACCATTACGGAGCGGGAGCCTGCGCCTTCGGCTCAGCTGAAGCTGGAACAGAACGACAGAGGGTTCATCTATGTGCGGCAGTGGGTGAGCAGCAACCCTTCCGTGGCACAGGTGAGCAGCAGCGGAACCGTGACGGGCCAAAGCTCCGGCAGGGCCGTCATCAGCGCACTGACGACAGCCGGGCAGGTGCTGCGCTGCACGGTGACAGTCACCTCTGAAATAGGCCGTGTGCAGATCAGCAAAAACGCCATGCTGCTGCAGGCAGTGGGGGCCAGCCAGAAGCTGACCGCACAGGCTGCAGGCGGCAAAAACACGGCAATGACATGGCTCAGCAGCAACCCGGATGTGGCACAGGTGAGCACAGACGGCACAGTGACCGCTGTGGGCGATGGTGAGACCGTGATCCTTGCAGTCTCGCCGGAGGGCCGTGCCGATGCCTGCTACGTGGCGGCGGGAACGGCGGCGTGGCGCTACCGCTCCGAGGAGGAGCTGGCCGAGGAGTTGACCGTCTCCGGACAGCTGCCGTATTCGGATGGAAAATGAAAAGGGGAGCGTTCTGTGCGGCAGGACGCTCCCTTTTTTCAGGAACCAGCGGGCAGAAAAATCATCGTTCCCCGGGCAGACCACGCCATCCGCTGGGCCATGCAGCCGGGCGCACCGGCCAGCAGAAACAGGGCCAGTGCGGCGAGCAGCAGCACCCATCCAAGGCCGCTGTGCGGCCTGCCGGAAAAAGGCTCCCCTTTTTTGCGTCTCATCCCGCTGCCCCCTTTTTGCTGTGCTGGGCCATCCTATGCGCCGCAGGCACCGATTGTGCAACCGGCCCGGCTGTGGTACAATAAAACCTTAAGAGATACATTGTACAGGGAGAACGATCTTTATGCTTACCATCACACTGCTGGGCACCGCTGCTACCATGCCGCTGCCGGACCGGGCGCTTTCGGCTGCGTTTGCAGCCTGCGGCGGTCACGGCCTGCTCTGGGACTGCGGCGAGGGAACTCAGGCAGCGGCACACCGGGCAGGCGTGAACCTGATGCGGGCGGATGCCATCTGCCTGACCCACTACCATGGCGACCACATCTTTGGTCTGCCGGGCCTTTTGCAGACGCTGGGGGCGCAGGGCCGCACAAGGCCGCTTGCGCTGCTGGGTCCGGAGGGCCTGCCGGATATCTGGGCGGCTGTGCGGGCACTGACCGGCCCGCTGCCCTATCCGGTGAAGCTGCAGGTGCTTATGCCGGGCCAGCCGCTGGCGCTGGATACGCTGGGCGAGGGCTGGCCTGCCGGTGCGCGGCTGGTGCCGTTTGCCACAAAGCACCGGGTAAAAAGCCTTGGCTACCGGCTGGAGCTGCCCCGTGCGGGCAAATTTTCGCCGGAGCAGGCCCGGGCGCTGGGGGTGCCGGTGCAGCAATGGAAGCTGCTGCAGAAAGGGCAGAGCGTTGCCGTGGAGGGCAGAACGGTGCAGCCTGCGCAGGTGCTGGGCGCCCCGCGCAGGGGGCTGAGCGTGGTGTTCTCCGGCGACACCGCCGCCTGCCCGGGCCTTTTGCAGGCGGCACAGGATGCAGACCTGCTGCTCTGCGACGCCACCTATGCGCTGCCGGAGCAGGAAGCGCAGGCCCGGCAGTGGGGCCACAGCACCTTTGGGCAGAGCGCAGCCCTTGCTGCACAGGCGGGCGCAAAACGGCTGTGGCTGACCCATTACTCCCCCATGATCACAGACCCGGAGGAGTATGCCGAACAGGCACAGGGCATCTTTCCGGCGGCAGAATGCGGCTTTGACGGCAAAAGCATCACCCTGCAGTACGAGGAGGTGCAGCCATGACCATCCGGATGGACGAGGGCGCGGCGGAGCTGCTGGACACCCTGCACAGGGCGGGCTATGCGGCCTACGTGGTGGGCGGCTGCGTGCGGGACAGCCTGCTGGGCCTTACCCCCCATGACTGGGATCTTTGCACCAGCGCCCTGCCGCAGCAGGGAATGGAGCTGTTCGGCGCAGAAAAATGCATCCCCACCGGCCTGCAGCACGGCACCGTGACTATCAAGCAGGGCGGTGGGCTGTACGAGATCACCACCTTCCGCACCGAGGGGGCCTACACCGATGGCCGCCACCCGGACGAGGTGCATTTTGTACCGGATGTGCGGGAAGATCTGGCCCGGCGGGATTTTACCATCAACGCCATGGCCTACAATGAAAAAGAGGGTCTTGTGGACCCCTTTGGCGGGCAGGCCGATCTGCAAAGCGGCGTCCTGCGGGCCGTGGGCGTGCCGCACCAGCGGTTCACCGAGGACGCGCTGCGCATCCTGCGGCTGTACCGGTTCGCAGCGCGGTTTGGCTTTGCCATCGATCCGCCCACGGCGCAGGCGGCACAGGAGCTGTGCGCCCATCTGGACTGCGTATCGGTGGAGCGCATCGAGGAAGAGCTTGCAAAGCTGCTGAGCGCACCCGCCCCTGCGGCATATCTTGACGAAAAAATACTCAGCGTTGTTTTGTCCGAGCTTTCACCGGAGGCACTGGCGGCGGCAAAGCCGGTGGTGGATGCCTGCCCGGCAGGGGAGCAGGCTCTGCCCGTCCGTCTGGCGGCGCTGCTGCTGAGTCTTGGCGAGGACGGCACCCGCCGCACTCTCAGGCGCCTGCGCTGCTCCAATACCTGTATTGAGGAAACAGCGGTGCTGGTACGGGAAGCCGTGCCGGGTGTGCCGGTATCCCTGAATATCTACGCCCGCCGACTACTGGGCAAATATAACTTGTGTACCGTGCAGCGGCTGGCGGCACTGGGCACAGCCCTGCAGCCGGAACACGCGGCTGATTTTGCTGCACTTTCCGAATTGGCCGAACAATTGGATGCGGACGGCGTGTGCTGCCGCGTCAGCCAACTGGCTGTGAATGGCCGCGACCTGATGGCGGCAGGCGTCCCGGCGGGGCCGGGCATCCGCAAAGTGCTGGAAGCGCTGCTGGACGGTGTGATCCGGGAAGAATACCCCAACGAGCGGCAAGCCCTGCTGGCCGCAGTGCAGCAGCTTGCTGCGTCTTGACAAGCGCTTTTTTCAGAGTTACTATTATACTACTGTTTTAGTGTGTTGAATGCACCAAAGGAGAACTTATGACCACACAGATCCCTGATTCAAAGCCGCGTGCCCTCATTGCCATGAGCGGCGGCGTGGACAGCTCGGTGGCGGCATGGCTCATGCAGCAGGCAGGCTATGACTGCACCGGCATCACCATGCGGCTCACCCGCAACGAAACGCTGGGACAGTCCGGCTTTCACACCTGCTGTTCGGAAAAGGACATCGAGGACGCGGCAGAGGTGGCGTATGCCATGGATATCCCGTACGAGGTGTTGGATTTCACGGCCGACTTCCGGGAACAGATCATTGAAAAATTCGTCCGCGTGTATGAGGCGGGCGGCACGCCGAACCCCTGCATCGACTGCAATAAATATATGAAGTTCCGCCATCTGCTGGACTGGGCCCGGGCACACGGCATGGAGTATGTGGTCACGGGCCACTATGCCCGGGTGGAGCAGGACGAGGCCACCGGCCGTTTCCTGCTCAAAAAGGGGCTGGACGAGGGCAAGGACCAGAGCTACGTGCTCTACAACCTCACCCAGGAGCAGCTGGCGCACATTCGCCTGCCGCTGGGCGGCCTGCACAAGACCGAGGTGCGCGAGATCGCGGAGCAGCACAAATTCGTCAATGCCCGCAAGCACGACAGTCAGGACATCTGCTTTGTGCCGGATGGCGACTATGCCCGCTTTATGGAGGACTTCACCGGCAAACGCTACCCGGCAGGTGATTTTCTGGACGAAAACGGCAGGGTGGTGGGCACCCACAACGGCGCGGTGCGGTACACCATCGGCCAGCGCAAGGGGCTGGGCCTTGCCATGGGGGCACCTGTGTACGTCTGCGGCAAGGATATGCAGGCAAACACCGTCACGGTAGGGCCGGAGGAGATGCTGTTCGACCGCATCGTGTATGCGGACGAGGTGAACTGGATCGCCATTCCGGAGCTGACCGGGCCGCTGCGGGTTACAGCCCGCACCCGGTACCATCAGGTGGAGCAGGCCGCCACCGTCTACCCGGCGGAGTGCGGCTTCCGGCTGGAATTTGACCAGCCCCAGCGCGCCCCTACGCCCGGTCAGGCCGTGGTGCTGTATCAGGGCGACACGGTGCTGGGCGGCGGCACCATCACCCGCGTAGAAAAGTAAGGAGAACGAAATGCAAAATCAGTATTCCCGCACGCAGCTGCTGCTGGGCGCGGAAGCCATGGAAAAACTGCACAATTCCCGCGTGGCGGTGTTCGGCATCGGCGGCGTGGGCGGCTACACGGTGGAAGCGCTGGCGCGCAGCGGTGTGGGGGCACTGGATCTGATCGATGACGATAAGGTCTGCCTGACCAACCTCAACCGCCAGATCATCGCCACCCGCAGCACGGTAGGGCAATATAAGGTAGATGTGGCTGCGCAACGCATCCACGACATTGACCCGGACATCAAGGTGACCACCCACCGGTGCTTCTTTGGCCCGGAAACACAGGATCAGTTCGACTTTGCCCAGTACGACTATGTGGTGGACGCCATCGACACCGTCACCGGCAAACTGGCCCTGGTGATGAAGTGCAAGGAGGCGGGCACTCCCATCATCTGCTCCATGGGCGCAGGCAACAAGATGGACCCGACCCGCTTTGAAGTGACCGATATCTATAAGACCTCGGTCTGCCCGCTGGCCAAGGTGATGCGCACCGAGTGCCGCAAGCGCAGGATCAAGCACCTGAAGGTGGTCTACTCCAAGGAGCCTGCCATGACCCCCATCGAGGATGACGACATCAGCTGCAAGGATCACTGCATCTGCCCTCCGGGCACCCAGCGCAAGTGCACCCAGCGCCGCTCGGTGCCGGGCTCCAATGCCTTTGTACCCTCGGTGGCCGGCCTGATCATCGGCGGCGAGGTGGTAAAAGACCTTGTGGGCTTTGTGCCGATGAAGGGGTAAAACAGACCGCGGACTCCTGCTGTGTGGGACGATTTTGAATGCGCTCCGCGTTGCTTTGCGCATAAGCTAAGGAAATTATATTTTTGATTTTGGGGTCCAGAAACGCCTGCGGGCGTTTCTGGACCCCATTTTCATGGGCGGGGGTCGTGGAGGAAAGGCTTGTGCTTGCTGGCAGAACCCTCTCGGTCACGCCTACGGCGTGCCAGCTCCTGAGAGGGTTCAGCCCGCTGAAAACAGGCAGAACGTTAACTCTGCCGCGCGAATGTTTCCGCAGGAAACCAGCGCGGCAGCTTCCGCTTTCGGTTATGACTCCTCCCGTGAAAAGGCAATTCTGGAAAATCCGCAGATTTTCCAGAATTGCGAAATAAAATAATAATTCCGCTGAAAATGGTCAGAGCGTCAGCGAAGACCATTTAAAATCGTGTTTTTTACGCGCTGCAGTGTTCTATAATATAAATTTGCAATCAATTTGCAATTTGGTATTGCAATTGGAGAGAATATCGTGTATAATCATCCCTGTTCGAAAATGCAAATTGGTTGCAATTTGCTATAATAAAGCAATTTACTGCTGCGTTTGGAGTGTATATGGAACTGTTTCTGGATGTTCTGGGCGAATCTCTGGTGGATACCGCCAAGATGCTGCCCTTCCTGTTTCTGGCTTATCTTCTGATCGAATATATTGAGACCCGCCATGGTGAGCGCATCGAAGCGCTGCTGGCCGGAGGCGGCCGCTGGGGCGCGATTCCGGGCGCGGTGCTGGGCTGTGTGCCGCAGTGCGGCTTTTCGGCCATTGCGTCCAACTTCTATTCCTCCCGCGTCATCACGCTGGGCACCCTGATGGCGGTTTACCTTGCTACCAGTGACGAAGCCATTCCGCTGCTGGTATCCATGCCGGCTTATTGGGACAAGCTGGCGGTGCTCATGGTCATCAAGGTGGTGTACGCCATTGCGGTGGGCTTTGCGCTGGACTTTGTCCTGCGCGGTGTGCTGCCCAAAGGCCTGCGCGGCGGCTACACTGGCCACGCGGATGAAGTGGACTGCCACGAGGAGCACAACGATGAAGCCGGAAACGCACAGCCCATCTGGAAGGCAGCCCTGCGCCACACGCTGGAGATCTTCGTGTTCATTTTTGCGTTCAGTCTGGTGTTCGGCCTGATCGTTGAGGGCGTGGGCGAGGACGTCTTTGCCAGCGTTCTGGGCAGCATGGGCTTCTTCCAGCCGGTAGTGGCTGCGCTGGTGGGCCTGATCCCCAACTGCGCCGCCAGCGTGCTGCTGACCCAGCTGTATGTGGAGGGCGCCCTGCGCTTTTCCAGTCTGGTGGCGGGCCTGTGCACCGGTGCAGGCGTGGGTCTGGCGGTGCTGTGGCGTACCAACCCTTCCTGGAAACAGAACCTCTTCATCACCGGCCTGACCTGGGGCGCAGGTGCCTTTCTGGGCGTGGCGATGCAGGTGGTCGTGGCCGTGTTTGCATAACGACCGGAACGGGCTGCCGCATCCGGTTTGGCTGTATCCTTTTTAATATCTTCCTGCTGTGGAGAACAAAAAACGGGCTGTTGCTCCGGGGCTCGCCCCCTGTGCAATGGCCCGTTTCATTTTTTACTGAATTTTAACCGTTGTGATATGTTACATGTTTTTGCCGGGGTTTCATGAAAACATGAAATAAAGCCGCTGTACAGGTCTTTTTTTGCGAAAAAGGAAAAATACTTTCTTTTTTCAAAAAGCAATTTACTTTTTGATCCATCTGTGGTAATATGTTAGTATCGGCACGGCCCGGAGCCATCCGCCCACCGTGCAGAAAGATCATCAAAATCTTTAAGACCGTTATCAGATTTTAGGAGGAAGATTTTATGAAGGGCGTTCAGATCGTTGAACCGAATAAACTGCAGATCGTTGATCTCGAGAAGCCTCAGATCGACAAGGAAAACAATGTTCTGGTCCGCATGGTCGCTGCCGGTATCTGCGGCTCCGACGTGGGCATCTACCATGGCACCAATGCCGCTGCCACCTATCCCCGCATCATCGGCCACGAGAACGTGGGCATCGTTGAGGAGATCGGCGAGGGTGTGACCCGCGTGAAGGTGGGCGACCGCGTCATCATCGATCAGGTCACCGCCTGCGGCCACTGCTACGCCTGCCGCAAGGGCCGTCCCAACGTCTGCGGCAACCTGAAGGTGCGCGGTGTGCACATCGACGGCGGCTACCGCGAGTACATGGCTGTGCCGGACCGCGACTGCTATCTGGTGCCTGAGATCCTGAGCGACGAAGAGGCGGTCATGATCGAGCCCACCACCATTGCTGTGCAGTGCTGCAGCCGTGCTCAGCTGGAGAGCGAGGACACCGTCATGATCATCGGCAGCGGCGCTCTGGGCAGCTCCATCCTGCGCATCGTCAAGCTGTACAACCCCAAGGCCATCATCGTCACCGATATCGACGACGCCAAGCTGGAAGAGGCCAAGAAGAACGGCGCAACCTACACCATCAACAGCCTGAAGGAGGATGTTCCCGCCAAGGCTCACGAGCTGACCGAGGGCTACGGCCCCACCGTGACCATCGATGCCGCCTGCGTCAAAGGCAGCCTGCTGACCGCTCTGCAGGCCACCGGCAACGCCGGCCGCGTCATCACCATGGGCTTCTCCGTGGCTCCCACCGAGGTCAACCAGTTCGTCATTACTTCCAAGGAGCTGGACGTTCGCGGCAGCCGCCTGCAGAACCGCAAGTTCCAGGATGTCATCGATCTGGTCAACGAGGGCAAGGTGGATCTGCGCGGCAGCATCTCCCACACTTGGAACTTCGAGGATGCACAGGCAGCCTTCGACTTCGTGGACAGCCGAGATCCTTCCTACCGCAAGGGCGTTCTGACCTTCAAGAAGTAAGAACCCTTCACCGGGCCGTTTCCGCGCTCTGAGGGCGCTTTGCGCCGGTCTCAGCGCACATTGTAAGATATAAATAAAACTGGCAGGGTGTGTCCTTCGGGGCGCACCCTGCTTTTGTCTGGCCGTTTTTTGTTCGGAGATGGCGGGCATTGCGGAATGACAAAGAACTTGCCATTGCGAAAATGCACTTTATGGCACAGCGCGTTAGAGCGGCGGGGCAGGCAATGCAGCGGAAGGAAGACTGCTCGCGGCCCCTTGCACAGGGGCTTTGCGGGGGCATTCCGCATGATGTTCAGGACTTTCTCAGACCGCTGGCTCAGCCGACAGTCCTGAGAGCAGCAGGCTTCTATGATCTTTGCGCAGAAGAGCTCCTGCTGCTCCGGATGCCGACCGGAGAAGAGGCCGGAGCGGGGACAGCCGATCTATGACAGGCCGGCATGGGGCGGAATGACCGTTCCCATCCCAGCGGGGCGGCACGAAGGCTGTAGGTGCAAAAAAAGAGATAGGCGGCCCCTTTCGGGAACGCCTATCTCTTTTTGGGGCTGTTTGCAGCAGCCCTTTTTTGACGAAGTAAAAGAGTTTCTTGGAAAGACTGGGAAAGGATCAGCCCATGACCAGATTTGCCACGCCGACGGTGAGGAAGGGCACATAGGTGACCAGGAACAGAACGCCGAAGTTGACGATCAGCAGCGGGACCAGAGCCTTCACGCTGTCGGACAGGGTGCACTTGCCGTAGCGGGAGCCGATGTTGGTAGCAGCGAACAGGCAGACACCGACGGGAGGAGTGCACAGGCCCAGAACCAGGTTCATGACCACGATGATACCGAACTGGATGGGATCGACGCCCACGGCGGTAGCCACAGCCAGCAGGGTCGGGAACAGGATCAGGATAGCGGCGATGGTCTCCATGAACATGCCGACGAAGATCAGGAAGAGGTTGATGAGCAGCAGGATCAGGTACTTGTTGGAGGTCAGGCGCAGCATTGCGTCAGCGATCATACTGGGGATGTGCTCCTTGGTCAGGATGAAGGCAAACACGTTTGCAAAGGCCACCAGAGCCATGATAGCGGAAGCGGAGGAAACGGTATCCTTCAGGCAGGAGTACATCTCCTTGGGGCCCATCTTGCGGTAGATGAACACTGCCACGAACAGGCCGTAGACCACGCAGATGATGGAAGCTTCGGTGGGGGTAACGATGCCGCCCATGATGCCGAACAGGATGATGGCCACCATGATCAGCGCCCAGATAGCTTCCTTAGTTGCATGCAGGACGTGAGCCAGGCTTGCGCGCTTATCGCGCTTGGGGTAGTGACGCTTGACCGACAGCACGTAGCAGGTAGCGCACATGCCGAGGCCCAGCAGCAGGCCGGGGACGATGCCGGCCATGAACATCTTGGAGACGGACAGGCCGGTCATGGTAGCAGCCATGATCATGGGAACGGACGGGGGAATGATGGGGCCAAGGCAGGAGGAAGCGGCAGTGATGGCGACCGAGAAGGGCACGTCATAGCCCTGATTGACCATCATGGGGATCTCAACGCCGCCCAGAGCGACGGTATCGGACAGAGCCGTGCCGGAGATGCCGGCAAAGACCATGGAGGCCAGAACGTTTGCATAAGCCAGACCGCCGGTGATGTGGCCGACCAGTGCATCTGCAAAGTCCAGCAGCTTCTCAGAAATGCCGCCCTGATTCATCAGGTTGCCGGCAAAGGTGAAGCCGGGGATGCACAGCAGGGTGAAGGAGTCCAGACCCTTGAAGAAATACTGTGCAAAGTTGATCATCTGGATGTGGGAACCCAGCATGTAGGCTACGGATGCGAGACCCAGACTGAACGCCACGGGCACGCCGATGGCCAGCGCGACGAGGAAAACGATAAACAGAACTGCAACCATTGCTTAGTCCTCCTTTTCAGCGGTATCGTTCCAGCTCAGCGCAGTGCGGACGATGTCCAGCAGGTAGCTGACAGGCAGGATGATGAAGGTGAGGAACTGGGAGAAGTAGATATACTTCATGGAGATGTTGGTGGCGGTGGAGTTCATCGCAAAGGCGGGGAAGCAGTACTTCGGCTCGGCCATCACCAGAATGACCAGACACATGGCCAGAATGGCGAACTCGATGACAAGGTTCAGCACCTTCAGCGCCTTGGGACTCTTCTTTTTCAAAAAGTCGCCCATGAACTCAACGTTGACGAACTCATGCTTCAGGGCCGCCAGACCAACGCCGAAGGCCACCATATAAATAAAGGAATAACGGGCCAGCTCCTCGGTCCAGGAGGGAGCATTGGGCAGGAAGTTGCGGCTGATGACCTGCACCAGAACGCAGAAGCAGAAACCGATGTAGAAAACGGAGCTCAGCGCATACAGCACTTCCATGTAGCCCTTGATGAACTTATTCAGGCTTTTTTTCATAAAAGATTCGACCTCTCTTTCCTTGAGGGTGGTATGGACGATAAAGAAGGGGCAGACTGCAAGTTTTGTCAGCCTGCCCCGTTGGAACAACTTAACTTATATCGTCAGTCGATCAGGCCAGAGCTTCGATAGCGTCGTAGATCTTCTTCTGGCTGTCGGTCAGGATGGGCAGCACGCCGCTGACCATTGCATCAGCAAACTCCTGAGTATCGACCTCGATGAACTCCATGCCCTGCTCCTGCAGCTGGTTGTAGTACTTTTCCTCGTTGTCCAGGAACAGCTCGTGCTCGTATGCCTGGCACTCGGCACCGGCCTGATCCACAACGGCCTTCTGGCTGTCGGACAGACGATTGTACTGGGCCAGACCCATTGCGATGTAGACCCATGCACGCAGGTGAGCGGTCAGGATCAGGTAGGGGCAGACCTCGTAGAAGCTCTGGGTCTCGATCATGGCCAGCGGGTTCTCCTGAGCCTCGATGGTGCCCTGCTGCAGAGAGGTAAAGACCTCAGACAGTGCCATGGGGGTGGGCTTTGCGCCCAGAGCCTGGAAGGCGGCCACGGTCATAGCGGACTGGGGAGTACGGATGACCAGATTGTTGCAGTCGGCAACGCTGGTGATCTTCTTGGTGGAGGTGATGTAGCGGGGACCACGGGTGAAGTAGCCCAGGCACTTCATGCCGCAGGCCTCCATCAGGCCCTCGAATTCCTGACCGACTTCACCGGTCAGAACCTTCTCCATCTGCTCGTCGCTCTGGATCAGGTACGGCATGCCAATCATGCCCAGATCGGGCTGGTAGGTCTGCATGGACTCGCCAGTAAAGGTGATATCCACCGTGCCGCTGTCGGACAGGATGCCCTGGATCATATCCACCTCGGGGCCCAGCTGGCTGTTGGGGAACACGTCCACTTCGATGGTGCCGTTGGAGTTGGCTTCGCAGTACTCCTTGAACTTCAGAGCGCCCTGATGCCAGGAGTCGCTCTCGTCGTTGATGTGGCCGATGTTGATCACGACCTTATCGCCGGTGACCTCGCCGCCTGCAGCAGTGGAAGCAGATGCAGCGGTGGAGGTGGAAGCAGCAGTGCTGGAGGAGCTGCCGCCGCAGGCTGCCAGACCCATGGCCAGTGCAGAGACACCTGCAGCCTTCATAAAGTTACGACGAGTAATCTTGTGGATACGCATAAAATTCTCTCCTTTTACTTCGTATGACCTTTTCCGGTTATCACGTCCGAACAGCAGGTTCGTGCTTCTGCGGTTCGGTTTTCCTGCAAATATACTAACATATCAGCTGAGGAATGTCCAGTAAAAAAGCAAAGTTTTTTTGCCAAATTCTTAGCCAAATCTTTGTGCGAAATGTAAAAAATTTGAAGCTTGTTGGATACAACAGACGAAACTTTTCTCCGGCAGAGGTGAAAATTACAAATAAATTACAATAAAAATCCTTTCTTTCGCAACGATCCTGTGCGGTGACCGACAAGGGTTGGAAAACACCTGATGATATGTTACATGATTTTCTGGCAATACCAGCGTATGGAAAGGACTGCAAAACCGGGTGCGGAAAGCGCAGCGACAAAAAATGGCTCCCTCCGCAAAAGCGGAAGGAGCCGTAAGAAGAAAGAGAAGAAGGAAAGCTTATCAGCCCATGACCAGATTTGCCACGCCGACGGTGAGGAAGGGCACATAGGTGACCAGGAACAGAACGCCGAAGTTGACGATCAGCAGCGGGACCAGAGCCTTCACGCTGTCGGACAGGGTGCACTTGCCGTAGCGGGCACCGATGTTGGTAGCAGCGAACAGGCAGACACCAACGGGAGGAGTGCACAGGCCCAGAACCAGGTTCATGACCACGATGATGCCGAAATGGATGGGATCGACGCCCACAGCGGTAGCCACGGCCAGCAGGGTCGGGAACAGGATCAGGATGGCGGCGATGGTCTCCATGAACATGCCGACGAAGATCAGGAAGAGGTTGATGAGCAGCAGGATCAGGTACTTGTTGGTGGTCAGATGCAGCATTGCGTCAGCGATCATGCTGGGGATGTGCTCCTTGGTCAGGATGAAGGCAAACACGTTTGCAAAGGCCACCAGAGCCATGATAGCGGAAGCGGAGGAAACGGTATCCTTCAGGCAGGAGTACATCTCCTTGGGGCCCATCTTGCGGTAGATGAACACCGACACGAACAGACCGTAGACCACGCAGATGATGGAAGCCTCGGTGGGGGTGACGATGCCGCCCATGATGCCGAACAGGATGATGCCCACCATGATCAGTGCCCAGATGGCCTCCTTGGTCGCATGCCAGATATGGCTCCAAGTAGGCGGGGTGTTACGCTTGGGGTAGTGGCGCTTGACCGACAGGATGTAGCAGGTAGCGCACATGCCGAAGCCCAGCAGCAGGCCGGGGACGATGCCGGCCATGAACATCTTGGAGACGGACAGGCCGGTCATGGTAGCAGCCATGATCATGGGAACGGACGGGGGAATGATGGGGCCAAGGCAGGAGGAAGCGGCAGTGATGGCGACCGAGAAGGGCACGTCATAGCCCTGATTGACCATCATGGGGATCTCAACGCCGCCCAGTGCGACGGTATCAGACAGAGCCGTGCCGGAGATGCCGGCAAAGACCATGGAGGCCAGAACGTTTGCATAAGCCAGACCGCCGGTGACGTGGCCGACCAGTGCGTCTGCAAAGTCCAGCAGCTTATCCGAGATGCCGCCCTGATTCATCAGGTTGCCGGCAAAGGTGAAGCCGGGGATGCACAGCAGGGTGAAGGAGTCCAGACCCTTGAAGAAATACTGTGCAAAGTTGATCATCTGGATGTGAGCACCCAGCATGTAGGCCACGGATGCGAGGCCCAGACTGAACGCCACGGGCACGCCGATGGCCAGTGCGACGAGGAAAACAATAAACAGAACTGCAACCATTGCGTTTCGACCTCCTTTATGCAGCAGGCTTCTCGGTCCAGCCGACCAGAGTGCGGACGATGTCCAGCACATAGCTGACGGGCAGGATGATGAAGGTGAGGAACTGGGAGAAGTAGATATACTTCATGGAGATGTTGGTGGCGGTGGAGTTCATCGCAAAGGTGGGGAAGCAGTACTTCGGCTCGGCCATCACCAGAATAATCAGGCACATGGCAAGGATGATGACCTCGATGACAAGGTTCAGCACATCCAGTGCCTTCTGATTCTTTGACTTGAGGAAATCGCCGAGGAACTCAACATTGACGAACTCGTGCTTCAGGGCCGCCAGACCAACGCCGAAGGCCACCATATAAATAAAGGAATAACGGGCCAGCTCCTCGGTCCAGGAGGGGGCATTGGGCAGGAAGTTGCGGCTGATGACCTGCACCAGAACGCAGAAGCAGAAGCCTGCATAGAAGACGGAACTCAAAGCGTACAAGATCTCCATGTAGACCTTGATGAATTTATCCAAGCCTTTCTTCATGATCTCAACCTCATTTCAGGATTTACAGCCGCATCAGGCCAGAGCTTCGATAGCGTCGTAGATCTTCTTCTGGCTGTCGGTCAGGATGGGCAGCACGCCGTCGATCATTGCCTTGGCGAACGCATCGGTATCGACCTCGATGAACTCCATGCCCTGCTCCTGCAGCTGGTTGTAGTACTTTTCCTCGTTGTCCAGGAACAGCTCGTGCTCGTATGCCTGGCACTCGGCACCGGCCTGATCCACAACGGCCTTCTGGCTGTCAGACAGACGGTTGTACTGGGCCAGACCCATTGCAATGTAGACCCATGCACGCAGGTGAGCGGTCAGGATCAGGTAGGGGCAGACCTCATAGAAGCTCTGGGTCTCGATCATGGCCAGCGGGTTCTCCTGTGCCTCGATGGTGCCCTGCTGCAGAGAGGTGAAGACCTCAGACAGTGCCATAGGGGTGGGCTTTGCGCCCAGAGCCTGGAAGGCGGCCACGGTCATAGCGGACTGGGGGGTGCGGATGACCAGGTTGTTGCAGTCGGCAACGCTGGTGATCTTCTTGGTGGAGGTGATGTAGCGGGGACCACGGGTGAAGTAGCCCAGGCACTTCATGCCGCAGGCCTCCATCAGGCCCTCGAACTCCTGACCGACTTCACCGGTCAGAACCTTCTCCATCTGTTCGTCGCTCTGGATCAGGTACGGCATGCCGATCATGCCCAGATCGGGCTGATAGGTCTGCATGGACTCGCCGGTAAAGGTGATGTCCACCGTGCCGCTGTCGGACAGGATGCCCTGGATCATATCGACCTCGGGACCCAGCTGGCTGTTGGGGAACACGTCCACTTCGATGGTGCCGTTGGAGTTGGCTTCGCAGTACTCCTTGAACTTCAGAGCGCCCTGATGCCAGGAGTCGCTCTGGTCGTTGATGTGGCCGATGTTGATCACGACCTTATCGCCGGTGACCTCGCCGCCTGCAGCAGTGGAAGCAGATGCAGCGGTAGAGGTGGAAGCAGCAGTGCTGGAGGAGCTGCCGCCGCAGGCTGCCAGACCCATGGCCAGTGCAGAGACACCTGCAACCTTCATGAAGTTACGACGAGTGATCTTGTGGATACGCATAAGAAAATCTCTCCTTTTCATTTGTTTTCATGCCTGCGGTCAGGGTGGAACGCCGCTGCGCCAGTTCATGCAGCCGGACGCCGCGTTCCGTCTGCGGCATGTTTCCCTTGACGATATACTAACATATCAGATTGACAGGAACAATACAAAACGGCGCTTCTTATCTGAATCTTTACCAGCCGTTCCCAAAAGGGGAGCTGTGCTTTATGTTGTATACTAGCCTGAAAAAATGGAGAAATGGAGCATAAAAACCAGAAAAAACAAAAACAGACAGCCCGGTACAGGAGGACTGTACCGGGCTGTCTGTTTAAAAATCCCAGAGAATGCATCTGCAGCGTTCCGCTGTGCCGGAAGGCTGCTGGTAACATTTCAGACGCAGATCATTTCTTTTTCTTCTTGTTTTTTTCGGACTTGTATACCGTTACAAGGCTCTTCAGCTTCACGCCGGTCTCGTGGGTGTCCTCCACCGGGCCGGAATGGAAGCGCTCCTGCTCCAGATAGGCGATCATGCCGTCGCGGTCAAAGCACTTCTGGGCAGAGACGCCGGTCAGCCGGGCTTCCTTGCTGGTGAACACGGCGATCACCTCCACCGGGATGCCGCTCAGCCCGGCCCTGTCCATGGCGCGGCGCAGCAGCATCTGCTGCTTTTCGCTGGTGGTGACAGGGTTCGGGATGCGGTTGTCCGTGTGGTTGATGTGCTGACGCCACTGGTCGTTCGGCTGGTCGCCGGGACGGATCTCGCCGGCAAAGCCGAAGCAGTTCAGGCCCACCACGCCGCCCGGGGTGACCACCAGCGCCAGCGTGGTGGTCAGCTGGCCGTCTTCCTGAATGGTGCCGGGGTACACCAGCGTATAGTGCTGGCGCTTGGTAAAGGTGATGAGCTGCGAGACGATCGCGGTCAGCTCGCCCTGCATACTGTTGTTCACATGCCGTTCCGGCTTTTTTTCCGGCTCGACCTCAAGCCCCAGCGGGCCGCGCTTTTTTTTGCGGTGCAGCGGGGCCATCAGGGCCTGCGTAAAGCTTTTGGTGCCGTTGCGCGCAGCCACCATAGGCAGGATCAGCAGAAGGATCAGGGCCAGAACGACCACAACAAGAATATTCCATGCGTCCAAAACAGTACTCTCCTTATAACTTCAATGTAGTGGGGAGCCGTTTACTCCATCGTGACAACGACCTTCATGTAGCTGCCGGGGTTCTTCTCGATGTCGATGATGGTCTCAGGCACCTCTTCCAGCTTGACGGTCTTGGTGAGCAGCTTGAGCATATCCACCTTCTTGGTGGCGATCAGCTCCAGAGCCTCGGGGAACTCGCCGGCGCTGGTGCGGGCACCGCGCAGGTCGATCTCCTTGCGGGTGATGGTGTCGGTGGGCAGGCTGGTCTCCTTCTTGGGCCAGCCGGTGAAGGTGATGCGGCCTGCATGGCTCACAAGGTCCAGCGTGCTGCGGATGGCGGGGTTTGCGCCGGAGCACTCCATGACCTGCTGTGCGCCCTCGCCGCCGGTGATCTCGTGGACACGGGCGTTGGCATCTTCCTTGCCGGAGTTGATGGTGTACTCTACGCCCAGAGACTTTGCAAAGTCCAGACGCTCCTGCACCAGATCCAGCAGGATGGCGTGTGCGCCGTAGGCCTGTGCCACCATGGCAGCAGCCAGACCGATGGGGCCTGCACCGATGATGGCGCAGTATTCGCCTGCCTTCAGGCCGCCGCGGTGGATGCCGTGCAGGCTGATGGTCAGGGGCTCGGCCATGGCGGCCTGCACCCAGCTCATGCCATCGGGGATCTTGACGAGCATATCAGCCGGGTGGCAGAAGTACTCGGCCATGCCGCCCTCAACGTGCACACCCAGAACGTGCAGATCGTCGCAGCAGTTGGTGCGGCCGATGGAGCAGGGATAGCAATGACCGCAGTACAGGTACGGGTCCACGACCACGCGGTCGCCCACCTTGATGCCATTCTTGTTGTTCTCCGGGATGGAGACGACCACACCGGCCAGCTCGTGGCCGATGACGCGGGGATAGCTCACCAGACCATTGGTGCCGCGGAACGCGCCGATGTCGCTGCCGCAGATACCGGCTGCCATGATCTTGATGAGGGCCTCACCGGGCTTGGGTTCCGGCATGGGGATCTTGACGCAGGAGACCTGCCAGGGTTCTGCAAAGCGGATCGCATTGATTTCAGACATGTGATTGACCTCCTATAGCCAACTGATATGTTACTTGTTGAGCATATTATAACGCCTTTGGGGCGGAAATGCAACTTGTTTTACAGTTTTTTATCCGCAATTTCAGGATTTTAGTTGCTTTTTAGCAAAAAGGCTTTTGACAAGTGATATGTTATGCCTTATAATAGAGAAAACAATATCTTTAAAAGCAACAAACCTTGACCCAGCGCTTTCCTGCCGGAGAGCAAACTATTGTAAGGGGAAATTACCAATGAAAGATGACAAGTCCCGCATCCTGCCGCTGCTGATGGACCCTCGCCAGCCGGACGAGAACAACCGGGCCTACGCCTACCGCATCCTGCGCAAGAATATCATGAACATCCAGCTGCAGCCCGGCTGTCAGCTGAGCGAGGCGGAGCTGAGCGAGCATCTGGTCATGAGCCGCACGCCCATCCACGAAGCACTGATGATGCTCAAGGGCGAATGGCTGGTGGATGTACTGCCTCAGCGCGGCAGCATCGTCTCCAAGATATCGATCCAGTACATCAACGAGGGCTATGCCATGCGCAAGATGCTGGAACCCGCTTTGCTGCGCAGCCTGTCCGGCCACCTGAATCAGGCGCAGCTCAGTGAGCTGCACGGTCTGCTGGAACAGCAGGATGGCTCCGCCTGCATCAGCCACGATGTGCTGGGCGATTACTTCATCACGCTGGACAACGAGTTCCATAAGCGCCTGTATACCTATGCCGGCTATGACCGCATCTGGCAGGCCATGCACAACGTTACTACCCATATGGATCGTGTGCGCTATCTGGACACCGCCCTGTGCCAGATGGATATGGAGACCTTCCGCGTGGAGCATGAGCAGCTGTATAAATATCTGATGGTGGGCCTGCCCAAGGATGTGGATGTGGACGCATTCTTTGAGCATCATCTGGGCGCCTACCGGGAACACTTCCAGAGCCTGCTGGACCGCTTCCCGGATTTCTTCATCTGAGAAGCTGTTTTTGTGAGCAGGGCCGCTTCCGTGAATGGAACGATGCGGAGGCCCTGCCTGCATCCGGGAACCCCTTTTCCCTTGGCATTTCAAGCGGTTCCCGCCGAATTTTCCAGAAGCTCTGTCGTTTTTACCAAAGGGCAGAGCTTCTTTTTGTTTATGTTTTTTGCGGAAAGTGCTTGACAGAAGCTATAGGATGTTATATATTTGAAGCGATGAAACATATAACACAACGCCGGTTTCCCATACCAGAAAAAGGAGAAAGGTGGATACCATGAAAAAACAATACGATGTGGTCATCATCGGCGCGGGCGTCGTGGGCAGTGCCATTGCGCGCGAGCTGTCCCGCTACAAGCTGAGCATTGCAGTGCTGGAGAAGAATCTGGACGTCTGCAACGAGACCAGCGGCCGTAACTCTGCGGTGGTGCACGGCGGTTTTGCCAACCCCACCGGCAGCCTGAAGGCAAAATGCTGCGTGGAAGGCAACAAGATCATGGATCAGCTGGCCGAGGAGCTGAACTTCCCGTTCAAGCGCTGCGGCAAGGTGCTGGTGGGCAACACCCCCGAGGACATGGAACAGCTGGAGCGCACCATGAAGCAGGGTGCCGTCAACGGCTGCACCGGTCTGGAGATGATCGACGAGGCAAAGCTGCATGAGCTGGTGCCCGCCGTGGTGGGCAAGTTTGCCATGTGGTCCAAAAACAGCGGCATCATGGACCCGTTCCTGTATACGGTGGCTCTGGCCGAGAACGCACACGCCAACGGCGTGGATTTCTTCTTTGACCACAAGGTCACGGCCATCACCCGCGAAAACGAGCTGTACTACCTGCACACCGAGCACGGCGATGTCTGCACCCGCTGGGTGGTCAACGCCGCAGGTCTGGGTGCAAAGCAGATCTCCGACCTGCTGGGCCTGACCGGCTACCGTGTCATCGGCTCCCGCAGCAACTACATCATCCTGCACAAGCGCATGGGCAAGCTGCTGCCCATGCCGGTGTACCCGGTGCCCAGCAACACCTATATGGGCATCCACATCACCCCCACCGTGGACGGCAACGTCACCGTGGGCCCGGATGCCGAGAACACCGATGTGCTGGACGATTACAGCGTGCCGCAGGCCAACATGGACAGTCTGGCCGTGGAGGGCGCAAAGCTGTGGCCCCACATCTTTAAAAAGGATCAGATCCGCACCTTCGCCGGCATCCAGCCCAAGTGGGTGGATGAGAACGGCGCCATTCAGGACTGGAAGGTGGAGATCCGGGACGACGTGGCCCCCAATGCCGTCAACCTCGTGGGCATCGAGTCCCCGGGCCTGACCGGCAGCGTGCCGCTGGCCCGCTACGTCATCGGCCTGATGCTGGAGCACGAGAAGTTCGAGGCAAACCCCGGCTTCGACCCGCACCACAAGGGCATCGTCAAGTTTGCAGAGTGCACTCCGGAGCAGCAGGCAGAGCTCATCGCGCAGGATCCTGATTACGGCGAGATGATCTGCAGCTGTGAGGAAGTGACCAAGGCGGAGATCCTGCAGGCCATCCATAACCCGCTGGGCGTCTCCACCATGACCGGCATCAAGTACCGTACCCGCGCCATGATGGGCGGCTGTCAGGGCGGCTTCTGCCAGATGAAGATCGAGAACTTCATCGAGCAGGAGCTGGGCACCGAGCCGGAGGATGTTCGTTACAGCCGTCAGGGCTCCTGGGTCCTGACCGGAACCATGCGGAAGGAGGAGAACTGAGCGATGGAACAGAAGGACGTTGTGATTATCGGCGGCGGCCCCGCAGGTCTTGCCGCAGCGGTGGAGCTGCACAAGCAGGGCATCCGCAACATGATCATTCTGGAGCGCGAGGCGATGCTGGGCGGCATCCTGCGCCAGTGCATCCATGATGGCTTTGGTCTGGGCCGCTTCGGCGAGAGCCTGTCCGGCCCCGAGTATGCACAGGCTTTCATTGATGAGGTGAACAAGCGTGAGATCCCCTACGAGACCAGCGCTACGGTGCTGAGCCTGACGGCGGATCGTGTCGTCACCGCCTCCACCCGCAGCGGCCTGCGCCAGTATCAGGCAAAGGCTGTGGTGCTTGCCATGGGCTGCAAGGAGCGCAGCCGCGGCGCACTGGGCATTCCCGGCGAGCGTCCGGCGGGCGTGTTCACCGCAGGCACCGCGCAGGCTTACATGAACCTCTACAACCGGATGCCCGGCAAGGAGGTCATCATCCTCGGCTCCGGCGATATCGGCATGATCATGGCCCGCCGCATGACGCTGGAAGGCGCTCATGTGCAGGCAGTGTTCGAGCTGATGCCCTACCCCTCCGGCCTGCCGCGCAACATCGTGCAGTGTCTGGATGACTACAATATCCCGCTCTATCTCAGCCACACCGTCACCGAGATCCATGGCCGTGACCGTCTGACCGGCGTGACCATCTCCGAGGTGGACGCGAACCGTCGGCCCATCCCCGGCACCGAGAAGGAGTACAAGTGTGATACGCTGATCCTCTCCGTGGGCCTGATCCCGGAGAACAAGCTGCTGGAGGATGCCGGCATCGCCATTGACCCCCACACCAACGGCGCTGTGGTGGACGAGAACCTGCAGACCAACGTGCCCGGCGTGTTCTCTGCCGGCAATGTGCTGCATGTGCATGATCTGGTGGACTTTGTTTCCATGGAGTCCGAGGCACTGGCACGCCACGCTGCCGCCTACGTTGAGGGCAAGGGCATCGATCCCTGCACGCTGGACGTGAAGTGCGGCGAGGGCGTGGGCCACACCATTCCGCAGAAGGTCAGCGGCAAGAACGACTTTAGCCTGTCGCTGCGCGTGCGGAACCACTACCGTGACTGCCGCATCGTGGTGCGCCAGAACGGTGTGGAAGTTGCTGCCAAGAAGATGAAGAAAGCCATTCCTGCGGAGATGATCCAGTTCAAGGTCTCTGCTGCCAAGCTGCAGGAAACGGGCGCACTGGAGGTGTCGGTGGAATGAAAAAGCAATTTACCTGTATCGTCTGCCCCAACGGCTGCGAGATCGAAGCCGAAGTTGAAAATGGTCAGGTGATCTCAGTCACCGGCCACACCTGCCCCCGCGGCGAACAGTATGTCCGTCAGGAGCTGACTGCGCCCCGCCGCACCATCGCCAGCTCGGTGCTGGTCAAGGGCGGCGAGCTGCCTGTCACCAGCGTCCGCCTGACCCGGGCTATCCCCAAGGATATGATCTTCCCGGTGATGGACGAGATCCGCAAGGTGGTGCTGACTGCCCCCGTCAAGGCGGGCACCATCGTTCTGCACAACGTCTGCGGACTGGACAGTGACGTGATGGTCACCAAGAATGTTGCCGCAAAGTAAATCATCTGCATCGTTCTCCATGATATAAAGGAAAGCACCCGCTGCCCGGTCTGAAAATGCCCGGCGGCGGGTGCTTTTTCGTGCAAACAGAAGGGGACGCCTGCTCTGCCCAAAAGGGTCCCGAAATAACCTTTTTACCCCGAAATGCAGCGGACAGTCTTTTCTCGTGCGGGATCCTCTGCTATACTTATATTGTATTGGTGCGGGGACCAAATGCTTCTGAGACCCGGCACACAGGGAAGGAATGGACTTATGCAGATCAACGACCTTTTTGGCAGGGCAGCTGCCTTTGAAACGGCGCGTCTGCCGGACGGCACCGCGGCGGTGCTTCCGGCAGAGCATGCCGCCGCGCTTTATGTCAATGAACAGCCGGCCTTCCGGGTGGTGTGCACGCCGGAGCTGCTGCCGCAGCTGGCACTGGGGCGGCTGCTGACCGAAGGCTGGATCACTTCGGCACAGGAGGTAGAGCAGGCCGCAGTCTGTGCTGAGGGGCTGAAGGTGAACGTCTACCTGAATCATCGGCTGACGGCCCGCGGTGCAGCGGCGCAGGCGGTGTCCAGCTGCTGCACGGATAATGTCACGCTGAGCAGCCCGGTGGAACTGCCGCCGCTGCGCACGGTGCCGCAGCTGGAGCTGCAGCCGGAATGGCTGGATACGCTTGCCGCCGCCATGAGCGCCGGCCTGCCGCTGTACCGCGCCACCCGCGCTGTGCACAGCTGCTTTGTGCTGCGGCAGGGAACCATCCTCTTTGCCTGCGAGGACATTGGCAGGCACAACGCACTGGATAAGGCTGTGGGCGAGATGCTGCTGCAGGGCGTCCCGCTGGCAGAATGCGTGCTTTATACCAGCGGCCGGGTGCCCGTGGACATGGTGCGCAAGGCCATCCGGGCGGGCGTTCCGGCACTGGTGAGCAAGAGCATGCCCACGATCCAATCGCTGGAACTGGCGCAGGAATACGGCCTGCAGCTGGTGTGCGGCAGGAAACATCCGCTAACTTTAGCAGAATGTGTAAAATGATGGTGACAAAACAGAGAAAGCACGGCTGTTTGCGTTGACTTACCTCCGGTACGGATGATAAAATGATAACGAAGAAACCGCTTCGCTGTTGCAGCAGCAGGAGCGGCTATTTTCATGTCCGGGAAACTTTCCCGCACAAACAAAAACAGGCAGGTGATAACATGAAGCAGGCAACCAACCCGTTTGCGCCCGTTCCGCTGTGGCGTAAGCGGCTGCCGGGCTATGCAGCCATGGGCGCTGCCACGGTTGCCATGGCGGTCGGTCTGATCGCTGTGCAGCACGCGCGCACCACGGTTGCCGGTACCCTGCTGCCGGTGTCGGAGGCGGATGCAGCCGCCTACGGCATCAGCGCAGTGTACCAGCTCGACGACGGCAGCTACCGCGTGGAGGGCACTCAGAAGGGCTTCCAGAGCGATGTGCAGGCTGCTGTGACCCTTGACGCCGAGGGCAATGTTTCCGCTGTGGAGATCCTTTCGCAGGCGGAGACCGACAACCTTGGCGGCCAGTGCGTCAACCCGGAGTTCACGTCCCAGTACCAGGGCGCGGCTCCCTTTACGCTGGCAGGCAAGAGCTACACTGTGACCGATCCGGCCACCGGCGCAGCCTACGCCTCTGCCGGTGCAGTGGCGGAGGACACCACTGCCGCTGAGGAGTTCGATCCCACACAGTGGAACGTGTCCGACACCTCTCCCGAGGCCGAGGCCACCCGCAGGATGTATGCGGCAGGCCTGACCCTCTCGGCACTGAACGGTCAGCCCCTGAGCGATGAGCTGGCCCCGCCGCTGGATTCCAGCGCAGAGGCCGTGGCACGCCGCAGGCTGTACGCAGCTGAGCTGAGCAAGAGCGCACTGGACGGCGAGCCTATGGCGATCCCCTTTGCGGATCTCTCGGCAGAAGAGCAGTCCAAGGCGCGTCTGGCACAGGCCGACCTGACCACGGAGCAGGCCCAGACCGGTGCGGTGAGTGCCGACCTGACCGAGGTGGACGCCCTTTCCGGCGCGACCATCACCTCGACGGCGGTAACGAACATCGTCAACAACTCGTATTTCTATGTGACCGAGGTGCTCTGCGCAGAGTGACCTCAACGGAGGAATGGAAACTATGGCAAAAACCGATTTTCTGACGGCTGACATGACCCGCCGCCAGTTCATGAAAATTTCGGGCAGGAGCCTTGCAGGGCTCACCCTCTCCGCATCCATGCTGTCCCTGTTCGGCTGCTCCCAGCAGCAGGTGGACAGCGGCGCAGTGGCTACCTGGGCATTGCCGCAGGGCCTGCTGGTGGTCAATGCGGATCTGTGCACCGGCTGCCAGCGCTGCGAGATCAACTGCACGCTGACCAACGACGGTGTGTGCTCCTCTTACATCAGCCGTGTCAAGATCCAGCGCCGCCTGAATCTGGACGGCGACGGCAATGGCCTGCTGTCCGGCACCGACAACTGCTTTGTCTACTTCCCGGACACCTGCCGTCAGTGTGAGGACCCCGCCTGCGGCAATGCCTGCCCGCAGAAGGCTATCACCACCGATGACCGCGGTATCCGCGTAGTGGATACCGACAAGTGCATCGGCTGCGGTGCCTGCCATGAGGCCTGCCCGTGGCACATGCCCACCGTCAACCCCGAGACCGGCAAGTCCTCCAAGTGCATCGCCTGCGGTGCCTGCGTGGCAGGCTGCCCGTCCGGCGCTCTGTCCATCGTGGACTGGGATGCCGTCACCAGCGCAGCACAGGCTGCCTACATGGACCTGTAAGGAGGAACAACAATGGCTGAAACTTATGGCTGGGCAGGCAAGATCCTGCGCGTCAACCTGACCACCGGTGAGATCACCACTCAGGACGATGAAAAGTACCATAAATATATCGGCGGCATGGGCATGGCCTACCGCATCATGTACGAGGAAGCTCCCATGGAGCTGGACCCCTATGACGAGAAGGCTCTGGTCATCTTTGGCGTCGGCCCTCTGACCGGTGCCGGCGTGCCCTGCTCCGGCCGCATGAACGTGACCTTCCGCTCTACCTGGTCCAAGGGCCACTCCATCATCGACGCTCACATGGGCGGCCACATCGGCTCCATGCTGAAGTATGCCGGCTACGATGGCATCGTGTTCAGCGGCATCTCCGAAAAGCCCGTCTACCTGCGCATCGAGGACGACAAGGTCTCTCTGGAGGACGCAAGCGAGATCTGGGGCAAGGGCACCTTTGCTGCCAACAAGTGGATGGTGGAGCAGAACGGCCGCGAGTTCGAGACCGCTTCCATCGGCCCTGCCGGTGAGAATCTGGTGGACTACTCCACCCTGAACACCAGCTTTGGCAACTCCGGCGGCGCCGGTCTGGGCGCTGCGCTGGGCAACAAGAAGCTGAAGGGCCTTGCCATCCGCGGCACCGGCAGCGTCAAGGTGGCTGACCCCAAGAAGGTGCTGGAGCTGTCCAACTACATGATGGGCAACCTGATCGGCGGCAACAACAACCACAATGTGCCCGCACAGCCCCAGAGCTGGGCAGAGTACAGCGCCACCTCCGGCAAGAACCGCTGGTCCGGCGCTCCCGGCCGTATGTGGAAAAAGGCTCCCGGCGGCCCCGTGGATACCGGCGAGCAGCCCTACAACGATATCAACAAGGTAGCTCTGCGCTGCTTCAAGGGCTACTTCGACTTCGGCGCTCCCGCTGCCGAGTACACCGTGAAGAACGGCGGCTGCTCTTCCTGCCCCATCCGCTGCTACACCGAGTATGATGTGGACCCGCTGGCAGATTACGATCTGCCCACCCACAACTCCAACACCTGTATGCCCGTGTTGTACGGCACCCGCGTCTACCCGGACGGCGTGCACGACTTCAAGTACGAAGGCGACGGCACCATGGTCATCAATCTGGCATGGTCTCATGCAGTGGACGACATGGGTCTGTGGGACAACTACGGCAACCTGAACCGCGACCTGCTGTGGATCCTGCGGATGCCCCGTGAGGAGGCCACCAAGTACATCAGCGAGGCTGAGTACGATTCCCTGCCCTGGGAGTGGGAGAAGGCCGGCGATCCCCGCTGGGAGGTTGAGCTGATCCGCCGCATGGCTTACGGTGAGGGCGACCTGTCCGTCATCGCCAAGGGCACCCTGGCTATGATGGAAAAGTTCGGCCTGCCCAAGAGCTGGCTGGACCGCGACGATGGTGCTACCAACTCCAACCTGATCTACAACGGCTTCCCCAACCACCACGGCCCTGCTGAGGCATGGCAGGTTGGTATGCTGTACAACCTCGTTTACAACCGTGACTGCATGATCCACGAGATCGTCTGCGAGACCGGTTCCGGTGCTCCCTATGAGGTGACCAAGAAGGTCATGGAAGACTTCTTCGGCGAGGGCTGCTACGATAAGGCCAAGGCCTACACTCCCATCAACGAGAACAAGGCAAAGCTGGCTGCATACTGCGTCAACGACAAGAACTTCCACGACTCTGCCACCCTGTGCAACTGGATGTGGCCCATGACCCAGTCTCCCTCCAAGGAGCGTGAGTACCACGGCGACCTGGACCTGCAGGCAGACTTTATGACCGCTGTCACCGGCGAGACCTATACCCAGGCCGGTCTGCAGGAGGACGGCGCCCGCATCACCCAGATGCTGCGCGCGATGACCGCCATCAGCTTCCAGCAGAACTGCGGCAGCGCAAACCTGCGTCAGGAGCACGATGCCATCTGCGATTGGGTGTTCGATAAGGACCCCGACTTCAAGGCATTCGAGGAAGGCACCACCAAGCTGGACCGCGCCGACATGGAAAAGGCAAAGGATCTGTTCTACGACATCTTCGGCTGGGATCGCACCACCGGTGTGCCCACCCGCGAGACGCTGGAAAAGTATGATCTGGCAGACATGGCCGATGATCTGGAAAAGCGCGGCATCTACGCCCAGAACACCGCAGCAGCTGAATAAATCCCATAGAAAGAGGAACGATCGTCATGTTGTTTGGCAGACGTAAACCCGGCTACACCACCACCGTAGACGGCAGCGTGGACCCGGAGCAGGCCGTTCTGGAACTGCAGAAGGCAGAGCTGGCCGCAAAGAAAAAGCCCAAGGCAGAGGTGTTCGACATCGATGCCGCCAGCGAGACGGCCCGCCGCCTGAAGGAGACCGGCAGCACCTTTGACGGCAGTGCCGCCAAGGCCGGCGAGGATGTGATGGCCGTGGTGGAGCGGGAGACCGCCGAGCTTGCTGCAAAGCAGGCCGCCGGGGCCGCACCCGAAGCCACTGAGGCTGCACAGCCTGATGCTACAAAGCCGGAGCTGCTGGATTTTCTGGCCGCCGAGCCGGAGGCAGAAAATGATCCCTTTGCGGATCAGCCCACCAAGACCGCTCCGGAGCTGCCGGAGCTTACCCCGGCACAGGAACTGGCCGGTTACATTCGCTCCCGCTCTGCGGCTGCGCTGCTGACCCCCCACGCCCTGCTGCTGACCGAGGTGGAAAATGCAGACGAGCTGCTGGCGCAGATGCCCGCAGACCCCCAGTGCGAGGACATCACCACCCGCAAGGGCGCAAAGGATACCTACTACTATTCCAACGCCAACATGAGCGACAACTACGCCATGATCGCGCAGCTCATTGAGGACAAGGATCTGTGTGTGATGTTCGCCGAGATGGTGCGGTTCAATGCCCGCATCTATCCCAGCGCCACCCCGCTGAAGTACTTCCAGCGCTCTCCCTACGGCCTTGCGCCGGAAGTCATCGAGCAGACATGGGAGTCCATGCAGGGCAAGCCGGAGTATGCCGACATTGAGGAGCTGACCAACAATCAGAATGAGCGGTTCCTCTTTTCCACCAAGCACCTCACCCGCCGCTATGCAAAAGCCATCAGCGACGTGGACGATTTCTGCGACTAAAAGCATTCCCACACAACTGAACAGGGTATAAGAGCTTCTTTGAGCAAAGGTGTCTAAACTCCCACAAAGAGCAGGACACCGCGCCGCAATGCTAAGGGCTTGGATCAAAATAGATCGGCCGGCATTCAAGGGTGGAGGGGGAAACCCTGCCGCCTTCCCGCAGAAGAAACGCTGCAATTTGAAAAAAAGAACTCCTCCCATCCACACAGGGCACTTCCCGGGCCGTACCGTCACTGCAAGGACGGCACAGGCCGGGGATGCCGTCGGCAGGGCAGACTGCAAGCTGCCGCTGGCCGGTATGTGCGGATATTCTGCGGAGGCGTTTTGATTTTCGGTCAAGACGTCTCCGCTTCTTTTTCACCTGCCTTTTAAGGTGTACCTGAAAACAAAGAAAATGACGAATATTTCGCAAGCACAAGCGGGATTTAAGGCAAAGAGCCGCAGAAATCCTTTGTGGATTTCAAGGCTGTTTCACGCAAAATCCAGCTGTGTTTGTAGAAATAGACTAAATTTTCGACTTTTCAGATACACCCCGGAAAAAAGAATATCCCCGGCACGCCCCGTCTGAGCCATAGCAGACCGGGTGCAGCCGGGAATTTGGAGGATTTTTTATGAAACAGCCTTTCTGCGCACCTGCCGCTGCGCTGCGCCGCGTGCTGGATGCAGCGGCGGCACTGCCGCGCCCGGCGGTGGAGATCCTGCCGCTGGAAAAAGCCTGCGGCCGCATTGCCGCAAAGGCGCTGTGCGCCCGGATGGACCAGCCCCCTTTTGACCGCAGCCCGCTGGACGGCTACGCCCTGCACAGCGCCGATACCGCCGGGGCCAGCCGCGAAACGCCGGTCACGCTGCCTGTGACCATGAAGCTCTACGCCGGGGATGCCCCCGCCGCCGCCCTGCCTGTGGGCTGCGCGGCCCGCATCATGACCGGTGCCCCTCTGCCGGAAGGCGCGGACTGTGTGCTGATGCAGGAGCTGACCGACAGCGGCGAAGAAACGGTGCAGCTTTATTCAGCTCTGAAACCGCAGCAGAACGTGGTGCTCCGGGGCGGGGATATCGCCGCCGGAGCCATCATTGCCGCCGAGGGCACACCGCTGACCCCCGCCCATCTGGGTGTGCTGGCGGGGCAGGGCTATGCTGAGGTGCCGGTGTACCGCACATTGACCGTGGGCATTCTTTCCACCGGCAGTGAGCTGCTGGCTCCCGGTGAACCGTGGGCTCCCGGCAAAATCTACGATGCCAACGGCATCCAGAACGCCGCCCGGCTGGGGCAGCTGGGCTTTGCCGTGCAGCGGCGGCACTGCTCGGACGACCCGGAGGTCATCGCCTGCCAGCTGCGGGAGCTTTTGACCGGCTGCGATGCCGTCATTACCAGCGGCGGCGTTTCGGTAGGGCAGAAGGACTATCTGCCCGCCGTGCTGGAACGGCTGGGGGCACAGATGCTCTTTGCGGGCGTGGCACAGAAGCCCGGCAGCCCCATGCTGGCGGCAGAGATCGCCGGCAAACTGGTGTTCTGCCTGTCCGGCAACCCCTTTGCCGCAGCGGCAACCCTGGAACAGTACGCCGTCCCGGCCCTGCTGCGGGCGGCAGGGCGCCGGGAGGAAAGCTGCATTCTTCCCCGCACCACCTGCACCCTGACCACCGGCTTTTCCAAATCCAGCAAGGGCGACCGCTACCTGCGGGCGAAAGCGGCAGGCGGCAGCGTGACCATCCCCGGCGAGGGCAGCGCCGAAGCGCATTCGTCCGGCAGCCTTTCTGCCATGATCGGCTGCAATTGTCTGGTAAAGCTGCCCGCAGGCAGCGGCCCGGTGGCTCCGGGCGAAGAAGTGGAGGTGCTTTACTTTGTATATTGAATCCAAACAGGCTCTGGCAGAAGAACTGGAGCTCAAGCGCCCGGCGGTGCTGGCCGTCAGCGGCACACACAACAGCGGCAAGACCACCCTGCTGGAAAAGCTGCTGCCCGTCCTGCGCAGCCGTGGGCTGAAGGTGGGTATCATCAAGCACGACGGCCACGATTTTACCCCGGATGTGCCCGGCACCGACAGCTTCCGTCTGCGGGAAGCAGGGGCCGAAGGCGTGGCGGTCTACTCCGGCACCCGCTATCTGCTGACCGAAGAATTCCGCCTGACCGAGCAGGATCTGCTGGCCCTGTTCGAGCGGCACGGCTATGATCTTGTGCTGCTGGAAGGCTTCAAATCCAGCGGCTGGCCCAAGATCGAAGTGGTGCGCAGGGAGATCGCAGACGCGCCGGTGTCGTTCCAGCCGCTGGCCGTGGTGGGCGACATCCCGGGTGCAGACTTCGGGCTGGAGGACATCCAGCCGCTGGCCGATTGGATCATTGCCCAGATGCCGACTCTGTAAGGAGAAGATAAGATGAAACTGATTCGTACCGAAGACGCGGCAGGGCAGGTGCTCTGCCACGATATCACCCAGATCATTCCCGGCGAGTTCAAGGGTGCCCGCTTCCGCAAGGGGCACGTCATCCAGCCGGAGGACATCCCGGTGCTGCTCTCCATCGGCAAGGAGAACCTCTACGTCTGGGAAAAGCACCCCGGCATCCTCCACGAGGATGAGGCAGCCGCCCTGCTGTACAAGGCCGCTGCGGGCAAAAACATCCACGGCACCGAGCCGAAGGAGGGCAAGATCGAGCTGATCGCGGACTGCGACGGCCTGCTGAAGATCCACCGCAAGGCGCTGCTGGCGGTGAACAGCCTCCCGCAGATGATGATCGCCACCATCCACGGCGACCTTCCCGTGAAAAAAGGCCAGAAGCTGGCAGGCACCCGCATCATCCCGCTGGTGATCGAGCAGGAAAAAATGGACGCCATGCAGGCTGCTGCCGGGGCAGAGCCCATCCTGAATGTGCTGCCCATGCAGGCCAAAAAGGTGGGCATCATCACCACCGGCAGCGAGGTGTTCAAGGGCCGCATTGAGGATAAATTCACCCCCATCCTGCAAAGCAAGCTGGCTGTCTACGGCTGTGAGCTGATCTTCCACAAGGTCTGCGACGACGACCCCGCCGGCATCACCGCCGCCATTCTGGAAGCCAAGGCCGCAGAGTGTGAGCTGATCTTTACCACCGGCGGCATGAGCGTGGACCCTGACGACCGCACCCCGCTGGCCATCAAGAACACCGGGGCCGAGATCATCACCTACGGTGCCCCGGTGCTGCCGGGTGCCATGTTCCTTGTGAGCTATCTGGACGGTGTGCCGGTGTGCGGCCTGCCCGGCTGCGTGATGTACGCCAAGCGCACCATTTTTGACCTGCTGCTGCCCCGTCTGCTGGCGGACGACCCCATCACCGCCGAGGACATCGCCCGTCTGGGCGAGGGCGGTCTGTGCCTGAACTGCGAAGTGTGCCACTGGCCCAACTGCGGCTTTGGGCACTGCTGAAAACCCTCTCAGGCAAAGCCTTTCGGCTTTGCCAACTCCCCCGAAGGGGGAGCTTTACTAAGGTGAAAAAATATGAACGAAAATAATCTGACCCATTTTGATGCTGCCGGAAACGCCGTGATGGTGGATGTGAGCGCAAAGCCCGTCACCACCCGGGAAGCCACTGCCCACGGCATCATCACCATGAACGCCGAAGCCTTTGCCGCCGTGCAGAGCGGCACTGTGAAAAAGGGCGATGTGCTGGGCGTGGCCCGCATTGCGGGCATCATGGCCACCAAGCGCACCAGCGAGCTGATTCCCCTGTGCCATCCGCTGCCCCTGACCAAGGTGAGCATCGAGTTCCGCCTGCTTCCCAAGCAGCAGGCGGTGGAAGCCCTGTGTACCGTCAAGACCGCCGGTGTCACCGGTGTGGAGATGGAGGCGCTGACCGGCGTTTCCACCGCACTGCTGACCATCTACGATATGTGCAAGGCGGTGGACAAGGGCATGGAGCTGGGCGAGATCCATTTAGTGGAAAAGACCGGCGGCAAGAGCGGCCATTACATCCGGGCGGAGGGCGGCTATGTTTGATTCCACCCGGCGCGATATCCACTATCTGCGCCTTTCCGTTACCGACCTGTGCAACCTGCGCTGCCGCTATTGTATGCCGGACGGCGTGGAAAAACTGGAGCGCGAAGCCGTGCTCACCTACGAGGAGTTCCTGCGTCTGGCGGCGCTGTTCGCCCAGTGCGGCATCGACACCGTGCGGGTCACCGGCGGCGAGCCGCTGGTGCGCAAAAACGTGGCACAGCTGGTGGCCGGGCTCAAGGCCATCCCCGGCATCCGCAAAGTTACCATGACCACCAACGGCATCCTGCTGGCGCAGCAGCTGCCCGCTTTGCTGGCAGCCGGGCTGGACAGCGTGAACATCAGTCTGGACACCCTGCGCCCGGAGGTGTTCCGGCAGATCACCGCCCGGGACGATTTTGCGGCCGTGCAGGCAGGCTTGCAGGCGGCGCTGGAAAGCGGCATCCCGGTCAAGTTGAACTGCGTGCCGCAGGCGGGGGTGAATGAGGGCGAGCTGGAAGACCTTGCGGCCCTTGCCGAGAACCGCCCGCTGCAGGTGCGCTTCATTGAAATGATGCCCATTGGCTACGGCGCGGCCATGCCCTGCATCTCCGGCCCGGAGCTGCGGCAGCGGTTTGCCCGCCGCTGGCCGGAGATGCAGCCGCTGACAGAAGCAGCCTTCGGGGACGGCCCGGCGGTATACTACACCGTGCCCAGCTGGCAGGGCAGCATCGGCTTTATTGCGGCGGTGCACGGCAAGTTCTGCGCCAGCTGCAACCGGGTGCGGCTGACCAGTCAGGGCTTTCTGCGTCCCTGCCTTGCCAGCGAAGCCGGGTGCGACCTGCGTGCCCTGCTGCGCAGCGGCGCGGACGATACGCAGCTGCTGGCCGCCATCCGGGAGACCATCTGGGCCAAACCCCGGGAACACCATTTTGAAGACAGTTCCATGCCCGCTACCCGCGGCATGTATCGCATCGGAGGATAAATTTTTATGGGAAAAATTCTGGCCATCTGCACAAGCCCCAAGCGCGGCACCGTTAAGACCGAGGTGCCCAGCGCCGTGCTGACCCCGGAGTGGGGCATCGTGAGCGATGCCCACGGCGGCAGCTGGCACCGGCAGGTCAGCCTGCTGAGCGCGGAAAAGATCGAGGCTTTCCGCAGGAAGATCTGGGTGGACTACGGTGCCTTTGGCGAAAATCTGGTCATTGAGGGCTTCGATTTCCGCAATCTGCCGGTCACCAGCCGGTTCGCCATCGGGGACGTGGTGCTGGAAATGACCCAGATCGGCAAGGAGTGCCACAACGACTGCGTTATCAAGCAGCAGACCGGCGAGTGCATCATGCCCCGGGAGGGCGTGTTTGCCCGGGTGCTCACCGGCGGCGAGATCCATGTGGGGGATGAGGTGACCCTGTTGCCCCCGCTGGAAAACCCGCTCCTGCGGGCTGCGGTCATTACTCTTTCGGACAAGGGCAGCCGCGGGGAGCGGGAGGATAAGAGCGGCCCGCTCATTGTGGAGATGCTTACCGCCGCAGGCTATGTGGTGGAGGAGACCATGATCCTGCCGGACGAAGCAAAGGCCCTGAAGGCACAGCTCATCCGTCTGGCCGACGGCCGTCAGGTGAATCTGATCCTCACCACCGGCGGCACCGGCTTCTCGCCCCGGGATATCACCCCGGAAGCCACCTGTGCGGTGGCAGACCGCAACGCCCCCGGCATTGCCGAGGCCATGCGCTATCACAGCCTGAGCATCACCCCGCGGGGGATGCTCAGCCGCGGCGTCAGCGTGCTGCGGGGCAAAACGCTCATCGTCAACCTGCCGGGCAGCCCCAAAGCCGTGCAGGAAAATCTGGAGTACATCCTGCCCAGTCTGGAACACGGTGTGCGCATTGCCGCCGGTCTGGACGGCGAGTGCGCCCGCAAATAAGGTTTTCCCGCCCTGTTTTCCTTTGCGGGGCGTAGAAATAGAATGTTGTTTTACTTGAAGGAGAAAAACAGATATGAACGACCATCGCATTTCCCGCCGGAGCTTTCTGGCTGCTGCCGGCATCGCCGGTGCAGCCGCTGCCCTCACTGCCTGCGGCGGCGCTGCTTCCAGCACAGCTGCTTCCGTGGCATCCTCTGCCGCCGCTTCTTCACAAGCAGCCCAGAGCGTGGAGCTGATCGTGTTTGCCGCCGCATCCCTCACCGAGACCCTCACCGCCATTGGTGAGACCTACTCGGCAGAGAATCCGGGCGTGACCTTCCGCTTCAACTTCGATTCCTCCGGCACCCTCAAGACCCAGATCCAGGAGGGCGCGGACTGCGACCTGTTCATCTCTGCCGGTCAGAAGCAGATGGACCAGCTGGACATCATGGCTTCGGCCGATGTGAACAAGGACAGGCTGGACTTTGTGGACAGCGACACCCGCGTGGACCTGCTGGAAAACAAGGTGGTGCTCTGCGTGCCGGAGGGCAGCGACAAGGGCATCGACAGCTTTGACGCTCTGGCCGAGCACCTGAAGGCACAGGACATCCTGTTCTGCATGGGCAACAGCGATGTGCCTGTGGGCCAGTACACCCAGAAGATCCTTGCCTACTACGATCTGGACGAGGAGGCACTTGCCGCTGCCGGTGTCATCACCTACGGCTCCAACGTCAAGGAGGTCACCACCCAGATCACCGAGGCCAGCGTGGATGCCGGTGTCGTCTACTGCACCGATGCTTTCAGCGCCGGTCTGACCCCCGTGGATGAGGCCACCAAGGAGATGTGCGGTCAGGTCATCTATCCTGCCGCCGTGCTGAAGGCTGCCCCCAACGCCGAGGCCGCCAAGGAGTTTCTGGCCTATCTGCAGACCGACCGCGCCGCCACCGTGTTCGAGGGCGTGGGTTTCAGCGCCGTATAAAGGAGCAGGCATGGACTGGTATCCGTTGTGGAACAGCCTGCGCATCGCCCTTATCAGCTGCGCGGCAGTGTTCTTTCTCGGCATTTTTGCCGCCTACTATATCGCAAAACTGCCGCGCACCGTCAAGAGCGTGCTGGACGTGGTGCTCACCCTGCCCATGGTGCTGCCGCCCACGGTGGTGGGCTACTTTCTGCTGCTGCTCTTTGGCGCAAAGCGGCCGGTGGGCATCTTCTTCATGGAGCAGTTCGGGGTCAAGCTGGTCATGAACTGGTACAGCGCCATCTTTGCCTCCATCGTGGTGGCCTTCCCGCTGATGTACCGCACCGCCCGCGGTGCCTTTGAAAGCTTTGACGAGACGCTGGCATGGTCGGCCCAGACGCTGGGCCAGTCCAACAGTTGGATCTTCTGGCGGGTGCGGATGCCGTACTGCCGTCAGGGCATTCTGGCCGGAACTGTGCTGGCCTTTGCCCGGGCGCTGGGCGAGTACGGTGCCACCAGCATGATCGCAGGCTACACCCCCGGCAAGACCGCCACCATCGCTACCACGGTCTATCAGCTGTGGCGCACCAACGATGAGGCGGGTGCCATGCGCTGGGTGCTGGTGGATATCGCTATCTCTGCGGTGGTGCTGCTGGCGGTGAACCTGCTGGAGAAAAAACAGAAAGCGGGTGGCCGGAAATGAGTCTGGAAGTGAACATTACCAAAAAGCTGGATGGCTTCACCCTTCGGGCCGAATTTACCGCAGGCAGTACGGCCACCGCTCTGCTGGGGGCCTCCGGCTGCGGCAAAAGCATGACATTGCGCTGCATCGCGGGCATCGTAAAGCCGGATGCGGGCCGCATCGTGCTGGATGGCCGGGTGCTGTTTGACAGCGAACAGCACATCGACCTGCCGCCGCAGCAGCGGGGCGTGGGCCTTCTGTTCCAGAACTATGCGCTGTTCCCCAACATGACCGTGGAGCAGAACATCCTCTGCGGGCTGAAAGCGGAAAAAGACAAGGCCGTCCGCAGGGAACGCTGCGCGGAAATGCTGCGTGCCATGCGGCTGGAAGCACTGGCGAAGCGCTGCCCGGCCCAGCTTTCCGGCGGGCAGCAGCAGCGCACGGCACTGGCCCGCATTCTGGTGGGCAGGCCCCGCATCCTGATGCTGGACGAGCCCTTCAGCGCGCTGGACAGCTACCTGCGGGAAGAGGTGGAGAGCGAAGTGGGCAGCCTGCTGGCGGGATTTGACGGAACGGCTCTGCTGGTGACCCACAACCGGGACGAGGCCTACCGCCTGTGCCGGGAGATGGCAGTGATGGACGGCGGGCGGGTGCTGCGCACCGGAACCACCAAAGAGGTGTTTGCCGACCCGCAGAGCATTACCGCCGCACGGCTGACCGGCTGCAAAAATATTCTGCCCTGCACCCGCGTGGATGCGCACACGGTGCGGCTGACCGGCTGGGACGCCCCGCTGCGCCTTGCAGCCGAGGTGCCGGAACACTGCACCGCCGTGGGAATCCGCGCCCACGACCTTGCGCCCTGCGCACCGGGAGCGCAGAACGCGCTGCCGGTAAAGGCGGTTTCCAGCAGTGAAAATCCGTTTGACTGGAATCTGATCTTCCTGGCACCTGACGGCACGACCCGCCTGTGGTGGAAGGTGAGCAAGGCAACGCTGGGGGCTGTTGCACCCGCCGCGCCGCAGTGCTTTGCCGCTGCGCCGGAAGGCATCATGCCGCTGGTATGAAACCTGCCCCTGCATGAATCAACAAAAAATAAGGCGAGATTTTGTGTAACTTTACAAAACATGAAAAATGTGATGGCAAAGTTGTTGCAACTTTCAGATTGAAAGAAATAACAGAAAACGCTATACTTTAAGCATCAAAGGCAAAGACGCTTCGTGAGAGATCGCAAAGCGTCTTTTTTTGTTACCCTGCAAGGCAAGGCGGCCTTGAGGGAGAGATGAAACAGGAAAAGGGGAATGCAACGTGATACGTTGAGGTTTTTTGGTGGGCGCGGGTGGATGTCGCGAGCCGCGCAAAATAAAAAGGAACCCGGGTCGCGGCTCCCAGCGGCTGCGTCGTGCCTTGGGCGGCACGCGCATCCTGCTGGCCGCAGCCCCAACAGCTCCTCCCTGCTTCTGCCGCTGGCAGCGGTCGTCGCTGTTGCACAGGGGCTTTTTTGCCCGCCGGACTATTCGGCGGGCCTTACGAGTTGCGCTTGCCGCTTTTTCTGCAGCCCCTTGGCAGGGCTTTGAAAAAGCGGAGCGCTGCCCCAGCCTCGCCTCCCTGTTTCCGCCGCAGGCGGCGGTCGGCTCCGCTGTTGTTCGAATCCACCCGCCCAGTGAGTCTGGCTTTGCAGCAAAACAAAAACCTCAGCGTACTTTCATACGTTGAGGTTTTTTGGTGGGCGCGGGTGGATTACGCGAGCCGCGCTGCTAAAAACAGCCCACTGGGCTGTTTTTGCGCCGTCTTCAGCGACGTCGCCGCAGCTGTTCGAATCCACCCTTGAGGGTGAAACTTAAGATACCGGATAAAACAAAAACCTCAGCGTACTTTCATACGTTGAGGTTTTTTGGTGGAGCGAAGCAACCCAAATCCGAACCATTGCCCCCTGGGGCATTCTTGGCGGCAATTTCATCGAAAGTGATGGTTTTTGTGCCGTCTTTGTAGTTGAATGTAATCAAAACTTTTTCATCATAGAGATAAACAGCGTTCACGAATGTATTGATAAGCGTCTCACGGTGGCTTTTCACGTTCGGGTCGAGCTTGCGGAACCGGGTCAGCCAGAACCGAACCTGATTTTCACTCAACCGAGGCCGAGCGATTTTTTCTTCGGCGATCCGAACCTCAAGTTCTTTCTGCTGGGCTTCCAGCTTTTCCAAACGTAATTTGGTGGAGTTGGTCAGCACACCTGCTTGAATGGCATTCAGCATATTCTCAATGCCGTTCTCTACCTCGCGCATCTGCTTTTCCAGCAAAGGGAGAGTGGTGTTTTCCTGATCCTGCAACTCCATCACTTCCGCAACGATGGCATCAATCACGGCATCGTCCTGAATCAGCTTCATGGTTTTAGCTATGACCAAATCTTCCAGCCACTCTTTACGGACGGTCTTTTTCTTGCAGGTCTTGAAACGCTTCGCGGTGGCGCACTTATAATAATGATGAACGACTTTGTTCCGACCCGTGCCGCACTCGCCGAACATCATGGCACCGCACATTCCGCAGAACAGCTTGGTGGTGAGCAAGTAATCGTCCTCGGCCTTGTGACGGGCAGGAGCGCGGCTGTTCTTCTTGATTTTTTGCTGCACTTCTTCAAACAAGTCCTTGTCCACGATGGCCGGGATGCTGTCGGGCATCACAATGTCCTTGAAGTGGTTTTCTCCGATGTACCGTTTGTTCGTCAACAGCTTCTGAACACTGTTGTAGGTAAACTTCTGATTGCGGTTGGTGGTCACGCCACTGTCGTTCAGCCAGTTCATCAGTTCTTTCATAGTTGCGCCATCGTTGTACCGCTGAAAGGCTTCTACCACAAAGGGAGCTTTCAGCGGGTCGACTTGAAAGAATTTCTCCTCGTCCACCTTGAAGCCAATGGGAATCGTGCCGCCGTTGTACTTTCCCTTCAGAACATTCTCGGTCATGCCGCGCACAACTTTTTCAGAAAGTTCTGCCGAGTAGTATTCAGCCATGCCGGTGAGCATACTCTTGACCATGATACCCGCAGGGCTGTCAGAGATAGGCTCCGTGGCAGATACCAGCTTGACATGATTTCGTTCCAACTGGTACTCATAGTGGGCCGAATCATAGCGGTTTCGGGCAAAACGGTCAAGCTTCCAGACCAGCACAATGTCAAACAACCGTTTCTCGCTGTCCTTGATCATCTGCTGGAAGTCCGGGCGGTTATCGGTTTTGGCGGAAAGGGCGCGGTCAATGTAGTGCTTGACCACGGTAATGCCGTTCTTTTCGGCGTAGGCCGTACACTCGCGAATCTGACCTTCGATGGATTCTTCACGCTGGTTATCGCTGGAATAGCGAGCATAGATCACAGCGGTCATGCAAACACCTCTTTCACTTCATTCTCCGTAGGCGGCGGACAAGGTCGGATGCACTATACAGCACACGAGCCACCGACACGGTATCCTCGCCCACAATGTAGAACACCGAGTAGTTGTCCACCAGCATCTGCCGCAGCCCTTGGGTGCGTTCCGGCTCGCTTTCCACCAGCGCACAGCGTTCCGGCAGGATGTTCAGCGATTGGATGGCTTCAGCAATGCGGTTATACTGCCCCATGGCCGTATCAGGCTCCAACAGACGGTCAGCAATGTAGCTGTAAATCTGCTCCATATCGCTGAGGGCTGCATAGGAAATTTTCACGTCATACTGCTTCATCTGTGCTGTTCCCTGAACTGTGCGAATGCGCTTGCGGCATCCACGGTGTCACCGTTCTGTATTTCCTTGATGCCCACCTGCAAGGCTGCATGGAGCTGGTCATCGGTCATGGTGTCAGCGTTCAGAGCCGCAGGAGCTTTCGGCAAAGACAGCGAGAAGGGGATGCCGCCCGTCAGAGTGATCTGGCGCAGGTACATATCAATAGCTGTTGCCATCGGGATGCCAAGCTGCTTCAACACATCCTCGGCTTGCTGCTTGACGGTAGGGTTGACACGAAGATTGAGCGTCATCGTTTTTTCCATGGTTATCACCTCAGTCTCATTGTAACGTATTTTGCGTTGCAAGTCAATTCGAGGTGAACGCGCAAATGAAATTCTCCATATCGCACAATATATTCATCGTTAAATTGTTCAAAGCGCGGGATATTCATCCTCTATAATAAATTCTTGGAGTGTGCCTAGCTTTTGCTGAGTAGTATGTTTGAATATTATCTCTCTTGGCTGCGACCATGGCAGACTGGAAGATTGACCTTTTTTCATAGAAATGTGATTGGCTGTTACAGAATGGCTCTTCAAAAAGCATTACAGAAAATCCGGAAACTTTTTTGAACCATAATAACTCAAAAAAGTTTCCGGATTTCTGTTTTTGTACGATTGCTATCGTATTTTCATTTTGCAATAGTTTTCATAATTGACCATTGTCCATTACAGAGAATATAGGTCTCTTCCTATAATTGGCTGACATTTTATAGCACACACATTTATTTCTGCATGGAATACCCACTGCTTCCATAAAATATTTACTCGAATAATTTTCCGCAAAATGGACAACGATCTTTCACTGTTAGTACAATTGAAAAGTGCTTCCCACAAAAAGGACAACGACGTGTTATAAAATCAAAAATATAGTCTATCAAAAGTACAACAACAGCTGCTATACGAAACTCAAATGCCCATAGTGCGCATACGACTATTGCTATGAAGATGAATACAGCTTTGCATAATGTGAGTTTTGTTTGGAATTTCATTTTTTATCCTTCTTTCAAGCATTTTCCTTATAAGACGGAACTCTGCATTGGAATCACCACTTTTTTGATAAAATTAGGAGCCATCACTTTCCGACAGCCATTCGTCTAGGATTCTTGATGCTATTTCAGCATATTCTTCATCTGTAGAAATAGATTTCAAATATTTGTAAAGAGTATCTTTTTCTTCTGCCGCCCCAATATAAGGAAGTTCTGCTCCAATTCCAGTTATGACAAGCGCTTCAAAATCCGTATCAGCCATCAGTTTGTTATGATTCAGTATACAAAGCGTATCTTCTGGAAATTCAACAAGCCGCTTAGACAATACCGAAAAACAATCTTCGGTATATCCGCCATCTGAAATTTTAAGTTCTTCTAATATTTGACTCGTTTCCATATCCTCAAGTTCTGATAAAAAATCTTGTGGATTTGATACCGATATGGAAACAGAGGATTCGGTGGAGGATGACGGTAACGAATTTGTTGCGCAGGCGGATAAACTGGCCAGCATGATTGTGAGGATTAGAATTTGAAACCTTTTCATCTCGCTCCTCCAGCATCATATCTTAGGTATCTCTCTCGATAATTTCAAGCACTCCCGTTTTTTGACTTTGATTATTGAGAACGTTCTGAATCGCTAATTGATCACTATTGGTGACGCGAACGCATCCATATGTAGGCCTTAGCGGATATTGAAGTGATGGTTTCACTTTGTCCATGCGTCAAATTGTGACTGATTTCAATGATTTTTTGGTGATGACTAAGATGTTTTATTTAGCTCATTTCGTCCGATGCGGTAAATCTTCTTGTCTTGTTCTCCTACTTCAACAATAAGTTCATTTTTATTGTGATGAACTATTACTGGAATATAGCTATCGGAATTTTCCACCATCAAACATGTGACTCCATTCGTCCATTCACTGTTCAATTCCTTTGATAGCATGGAAATGATTTCTTCTTTCGTCATTTTGATTAATAACCTCCATTTTGTACACTCCCACAGGAGCTTTTGCTTAGTCAACGTTGCTCACACTGCGTTTGTGACAGCTTTTTTGAAAAATTTTCGAGATTTTATCAACTTTGTATATTTGTACAAAAAATGCCGACACATTTGTAAACAATCACAAGTGTGTCGGCAAGGTCTTGACAAATCAGGAAATGCTTTCCGCAATTCTTAGAAGCTCATCATGCGATATCTTTCCAATAATCGTATGCGAAATGCCATCTTTCTCCCAGAATTCTCTGCAAATAGCGGGCTGTTTATGCTTCTAGAGAATCCATCTAGTGAATGCCGACACCCTCCATGATCTTTTCTATCCAATTTGTGGAAGAATCATTTTTCTCACTAAATGACCCCAAATAATGTGACGAACTCTCAACCTCTATTATTACACCATCCGGCATTCTGTATTTTTCTAAACTGAGATTCAAACCTTTAAGTGGGATTGTTCTAGCCAGTTGAGGGATAGAAACTGTATGGAGAATATCAATTTTTGATAAACCTCTATACGTTTCTGTCTTTTCGGCTTCACTTAGCAACCGTTCTGCATACTGATTTGAAATAACCTGTATGCGAAATTGTTCTTTTTCATCCTCGGTCATCTCAAGTGGAACGCCGTGCAATGTGTCCACAATATAGGACGAAATTTTAGCGAAGTGCTCGTCAAAATCAGTGGTATCTTCGTTGGTCATATTTCTGTTCTACCCTCATTATAAGCTTTCCGGTCTGCTTAAAGTTACAGCTTTCAGCGTAAAGCTTCCGTAGTTTTTAATGCTAAACGATAGTTATCGAACTTTTCCACAGCTTTTGCAAAATCGTCGAGAAAAAGTTCTGTATCTTTTTCATTCGTACCACTTTACCCCATTATTAGAATTGAAAATTAGTAGCCCTTTGATATAAATAAGTAAACGATGAATCCACCCCACAAAACAACTTCAGCAATTATCAAACACTTCAAGTGTTGCTGCAATTTTTCGGGGTCAATTTCGCCTTTTTTCAGAAAATCATAAATTGAATTTCGCAATTTATCTATGTCTTCCTGCTTGATTTCCAGTTTCAAATAAAAATTTTTCCCGAAAAGGAGCTGGTGCATCCCATAATATATTGAAAGCAATATTAAAAATGAAGTAATACTTACAAGCGCTGGCTGGGTCCAGCTTATTGTCATACCTTCTACCGATGTAAGATTTCTATAAAAAACAATATCACTTAAACCAGCTACAAACAACAGAAAATTCCAAACCAAAAATGTATATAAAGTTTTCTTCATTTTCTATACCTTCTTTCACTACTGCCCACATTGCTGGAAATATCAAACGCCTACTTTATTTTTATGCCCTCATTTTTTACAAATCATCAAACCTTCCCGCCTTGCTTTTTTGTTTAGATAACGAAATTTAAGCCTGATTTATTTCGTTTGTCCACAAAATTTTTCAAAATCGTATAGATGCACATAAACTTCCTGAAAATTTGTAGCACAATCGCAATCTTCTTTTAAATAAACACGCTATAAGGATAAACTTTTTGTTTTACCTCGATTGAAAGCCATCTTTAGCTTTCTGGTTTGAGAACTGTACTTCGGGCCGGATTCTTTGGGTCTACTAGAATTTTTATTGGTGCCCCTTTCGGAATACATGGATTGAACCAAAACCACTGCGACTTTCCATTATAGGTTTCACCTTTAACTTTATACTGATAATGTACCACATATGGATAGATTACATCTTCATCGGCAAGGTGGTAGGTACTCATATGAAATTTTATATGTACTCGTTTTGTTGCTGTAACCTTTCCGATGATTCTTGTTCCATTTTTCAAAAGTTCTGCCTTTTTTTAGTCGGAAATAATCGCCAATCCGATAATTATACCTGCTACAATCCATGCTAATATCGCAGCCACCCAAATACCAGACTTACACGCTCCAACCGATATAATTGCTGCCACGAACATTCCGACATATGCCATTGTATGAATAAGATCTTTTGAAAAAAACATTTTATCTCGTGTAATTTTCATAAAACGGCATCCTCCTCAAATCCTACAGTCGGTAATCAGCGGCTCCGTGAAATCAACGTTCCTTAGATACTTAGATTTAATCCTATTTTGTTTCATCCGTCTACAAAATTTCTCAAAATCGTATAGTTGCACATAAATTCCCATAAAGCTTGTAGCACAATCACGATTTTTTCTTTTCATTCAGATAAACCACCACGGCAGTTCCAGCCAAAGGTTATCCATGGCCTGTTCCTCCGTCTTTTTTGCGCGGCCTTTTGTCAGGTGAAAGTATATCGCCGTGCCGATCAGCGGATGTTCCTCGCCATCGGTGAAGCCATAGCGGTACAGCAGATAGGTCTGCTCCCGTTGGGTCAGCCGTTTCAGGCCATCGTACAGTTCCCGGCGCGATTCCTGCTCTTCCATAATACTCTGCGGCTGCATGGCGTAGGGGTCGGCTATGGCTTCAATGCGCCGCAGTTGTTCCTCTCCCGGCAGAACATCGTCCAGCGAAACGCGCTGGTAGCAGACGCCGTCCTTGTCCTCCGTTACCATCCGCTGCTCAAAAGCGGCAAAGGCATCCCGTACCATGTCCATCATGGCGTTGCGGATGGCAGGAGCCGCATAGGTCAGGAACTTCATGCCGCGCGCTGCATCGAACTTCGGCACAGCTTTCCATAAGCCCAGATTGCCTGCCTGTTTCAAATCGTCCGTGTCAAGGTTCAGGCCGGACTGTGCCAGATTCATGCTGCGAAAAAGGTCATTCGCCACCTTGCCAATAAAGGACTTGTTGTTGTCGATCAGGCTGTCCAGCGCGGCAGCATCGCCTTTCTGTGCCAGCGCACAAAGCCGTTCATTCGTCTGCTTCATGGGCGTTTTCCTGCTCTGCGGCAGACTGCAAGATTCCCAGCAGACCGTTCCGCAGCTGTTCCAGTGCTTCTGGCGTGGCTCCTTCCATGCCCGAAACACTGTCCAACATTGCATCTGTCAACTGCTCTGCCGTAATCGTTGGGTGCTGCACATCCTGCCCTTTGGTCAATTCAGTGAACATCTTCTCTGCCACTTTCTTGCTCATGGCTTCCTGTTCGGCGTAATGGCTCCCGATCCCCTTTTTGATTTCCTTGATTGCCGCCATGAAGTACATTTCAATATCATCAAGGTCGCCCTGGTACACCGGCTTTCTCCGAAGGCTGATGTCCTTTGCGGCTTTGGCTGCTTCCGGGGTCTTGACCTTTGTGCGCAGCAAGGTGCTCAATGTCGTGAGCATGGCATTCTGTGCCGCGATGCCAGACGCAAAAGTATCATCAAAATACTGCGCTATGCGGTAAGTAAGCTCTGCAAAGCGGGCGTTTTCCAGCAGCAGATTGACCACCTCTGTATTGACACGCCCTGTGTAGAGGTTCTTTGCAGCTTCTACGGACAAGCCTAACTCGGCAACGTCGTAGTTCTTGCGGTCAGGGATGTTGGTTTCTCCCAGCAGGAAATCCGTGGACACTTTGAACAGCCTTGCAATTTTTAGCACCTGCTCATGGGTCAGGGTTCCTTTCGCACCACTAATAAAACGGCTGATGGTGCTCTTGGAGCAGCCGATCTCCTTGGCGAGTTCTGGTTGGCTGATGTTGTGCTCTTTCATCAAGTCCGCAAGACGGATGTTGGACGGTGCGGGCAGGTATTCCTGTGCCATGTGGTCGGCCCTCCTTTTTGAGCTTTTTCCTCATTATAATACGCTCTGCCGTTTTGTTCAATATACGGTTACCCCTCCGCCCTTGCTGTTGCAGCCCTGCAACCAGTGAGGGCTTTTTTCTTTTTCCGTTGCAGTTTTGCCGCTTTTTTGCTCTTTCTGCAAAATTCCCCGTATATTCAGGCAGAAAGCAAAAAACACCAGAGTTCCCACGCTAGGGACTCTGGTGCAACGCACGAAACAAAGGAGGAATGCCCTTGAGCCTGTATCAAAAGATCAAGTCCGCCATCACCGTTCGGCAGGTGGGAGAAATGTACGGCATGAAGCCCGACCGCCATGGCATGGTGTGCTGTCCGTTCCATTCTGACAGCGACCCCAGCATGAAGCTGAACGACACCTATTATTACTGCTTCGCTTGCCGAGCCAACGGCGATGCCATCGACCTCACCGCCAAACTGTTCGACCTGAACCCACGGCAAGCCACCGAGAAGCTGATACAAGACTTCGGGCTTGACCCGGATAAGCCTCCCGCCAATGCCATCGCCCTGCCGCCGCCCAAGCGTGGCCTGACAGACGAGCAGTGGGCAGACATCGCCTACTGCCTGCGGGTGCTGACCGACTATCTCGACCTGCTGCACGACTGGCAGGAGCGCTACAAGCCCGCCGCCCCGGAGGAGCCGCATGACCCACGGTTTGAAGAAGCCCTCCACACGACCGAGACCATCGAACACCTGACGGACTGCGTTGCATTTGGAACGCCCCAGCAGAAGGCCGATGCCGCCGCACAGCTGCTGTCCGGGTCGTACCTGCTGATGCTGGAGGAGCGCACCGACCGCCTTGCTCTGGCAAAGTGCGCCTAATAATTTATTCACCCAAAGTGGTGGGTCTCACCGTGAGACCCACCACTTCACTTTTCTAAAGGAGAGCCACCCTATGAAGAAAAACATTTCCCGCAACCCCTTATGGCCGGACTGGTACAACGGCAAGAAGATCGATGAAGTCCAGTTTGGCCGTGCCTTTCTGGAGCAGTGGCCGCTGAAATGCGTCAACGAAACACTGTACACGCTGGACGGACCGGTGGAGGACGAAAGCGAGATCAAGCAGTGCATCTTGGAGAACATCGAGGAATATGTCACCTCCGGCCTGTCCAAAAAAGTCACCAACATTCTGGAGACCATCAAGCTGCTGGCTTTTTCCGACCCCTTTCCCATCGAACAGGACTGCATCCACCTCCAGAACGGCGTGTACCATCTGCCGGACGGCTCTTTTCAGGAGAGCCGCCTGTTCTGCCAGAACCGCCTGCCTGTGAGGTATGACCCCAAAGCCGCCACCCCTGACCGTTGGCTGACCTTCCTGCACGAGCTGCTGGACGATGCCGACATCCCCACCTTGCAGGAATATCTGGGCTACTGCCTGATCCCCAGCACCAAGGGGCAGAAGATGATGCTCATTGTCGGCAAGGGCGGCGAGGGCAAATCCCGCATCGGGCTGGTGCTCAAGCGGCTCATGGGAGATGCCGCCAGCAACGGCAGCGTCCAGAAAGTGGAGAACAACCGCTTTGCCCGTGCCGATCTGGAACGCCGCCTGCTGATGATCGACGATGATATGGATATGAACGCCCTGCCCAAGACGAATTATATTAAGACCATCGTGACCGCCGAAGCCAAGCTGGACTTGGAACGAAAAGGTGTCCAGAGCTACCAGCGGGACATTTACGCCCGGTTCCTCTGCTTCGGCAACGGTGCGCTGACCTCGCTGTACGACCATTCGGACGGTTTCTTTCGCCGCCAACTTATCCTGACCACTAAGGACAAGCCTGCCGACCGCACAGACGACCCTTTCCTTGTGGAGAAGATGTGCGCCGAGTTGGAAGGCATCCTGCTCTGGTGTCTGAAAGGGCTGCACCGGCTGGTGCAGAACGATTTCCGCTTCACGGTCAGCGAACGAGCCGCTGCCAACGTGGACACCATCAAGCGCAGCAGCAACAATGTCATCGACTTTATGGAATCCGAGGGTTATTTCCGCTTCAAGGCGGACTACTCCATCAGCTCCAAGGAGTTCTATGACATTTATAAGCAGTGGTGTGAGGACAACGCCTGCCACAGCGTATCGGCGATCCGTTTCAGCGCAGAGCTGCGCCAGAACGACCGCCGCTATAACCTTGAAGCCACCAACAACATCTATCTGCCCGGTGGCCGCAGGGTGCGGGGTTTTGTAGGCATCGAGCCGCTTGTCCACCCCTGCCCGTAAAAAGTGCATTTTTTACGGAAGAAGTTCGTACAACCTGTACGGTCTGTACTTGTACGCACCCGTACGGCAAATCGAGATAAATTAAGGCGTGTTATCGTTTATATTTCGGGTTTCCGTACACCGTACGAACCGTACAGGTTATTTGAACTCCGTACGCGATTTTTTCGGATGCGTACGGAGCAATCAAGTTCGCATTGTGCGAACTTGTCGGGGCGAGGCCCCTCCATCTTGCTGGCGCAAGACCGTTCGGTCACTTAAA